>JAKVAX010000040.1 GCA_022447625.1 Flavobacteriales bacterium
CTTCTCTTGAATTACCCAGAACGGATAAAACCTTGGATTGAGAATTAATAAACAGACACAGTTATTTGAACATACCCCCCGCATTCCGCAATCCGCAATCCCCCGGTCTACCGCCCACGGTCCACAGTCCACCGAAATGTCAATTGCAACTAAGTTGCTTTAAGCCCTCATCTTTCTATCTTTGCTCCGAAGTTGTTCCCGAATGCAGCTCCGTTAGAGATACATCCCATGAAAAAACTCCCTGTAACAGTACTCAGTGGCTTCCTTGGAGCTGGTAAAACAACATTGTTGAATCATGTCCTTCACAATAAAGAAGGCTTGAAAGTAGCGGTGATCGTGAATGACATGAGTGAAGTGAATGTTGATGCCAATCTCGTGGAGAGTGAAAACACCCTTTCACGTACAGAAGAGAAGCTTGTGGAGATGAGCAATGGGTGTATTTGCTGTACGCTTCGTGAAGACCTCATGGTAGAGGTAGAGCGCCTGGCAAAAGAAGAGCGCTTCGATTACCTGCTCATTGAAAGTACCGGGATCTCTGAACCTGTGCCTGTGGCACAGACCTTCTCGTTCGTTGACGATGACAACGATATCGACCTTTCTCGTTTCAGCTATGTGGATACCATGGTTACCGTCGTAGACGCCTTCAACTTCTTCAAAGATTTTGGAAGCTCTGAGACCCTTATGGATCGCGACATGACGGATATCGAGGAAGACTACCGTACGATTGTCAACCTCTTGACTGACCAGATTGAATTCGCGAACGTAATCATCCTGAACAAGACCGATCTTGTAACGGAAGAAGATCTGGGAGTGCTTCATGCGGCGATCAACAAGCTGAATCCAGGGGCAAAGATCATTCGCTCAACCTTCGGACAAGTCGAGCCAAGCGCCATTTTGAATACGGGAATGTTCAACTACGAAGAAGCGGAACAAAGCGCAGGTTGGCAAGAAGAACTGAAGAAGGATGAACACACACCAGAAACAGAAGAATACGGCATCAGCTCATTCGTATACCGAGCAACGCGTCCGTTCGACCCGATCCGATTCTGGAAGTACGTCCAGCAAGAGTTCCCAACTACAGTCATTCGAAGCAAAGGGCTATTCTGGTTGACCTCTCGTCCAAACCAAGCCCTCATTTGGGGACAAGCAGGCGGTTCACTCCGCGCTGACAGCGCCGGCGTATGGTGGAGCAGCATGCCGTTTACGTCACGTGTTAAATACTTATCGTTCATCGAAAACCAAGAGGCCATTGAAGCCAATTGGGACAACACCTTCGGTGACCGCAAAAACGAAATTGTCTTCATTGGCCAAGACATGGATGAAGACTTGATCAGACAACAGCTAGACAACTGTCTAAGTACCCCACAAGAACTCTCATTCTCTGACTGGCAAGCGGGATACGATGATGAGTGGCCCGTACATCGGGTGCAACCGGTAGGGTAGGAACGGTTCGCGGTATGTGGTTCGTGGTTTTTAGATTGATGCTAAAGACTAAGGATCAACATCCATTGCTTCAACATTCAATAAACCATTGGTCCAAAGGTTGTTTTAGACTAAATTCGAAGCAAGGAGTTCGACTTTCTTTAATGTGTCGCTATCAAGGCTAAGTAGGATTACAATTACTGGATTAAGCTTAACACTGAGTGTATACCTTAATCTAAGCTGAGAACTCCTTTGAATTTAAGAGTTGTTTTCCGAAGGTTTGTCCACTCAAATCAATGGGAAAGCAATACTAGAACGAGAAAACAAACAGAGGACTCGTTTGAGTAAAAAGCGAAGAAAACAAGACCGACGAAGAAAGGAAAGTATCCCAGCCTGGTTCTTGTTTTTACACATAATTGTCTGGGTTACTATCGATTGGGGTTACTCTTTTTTACTTCTGGAGTCTGGTGCGGTGGAGTTCACTATGGTCTACGATATAGGAGTTAAAAAGCACACAGACCTTTTACACTCTATTCTGGTTCCAATTGCATTCATAAAGGTCTTCACGGTTGGTTTTTTCGGCATCATGTGGTGGGGGATGGATGATTCATCCAATGACATCAATTCATTTGCTATGATCTTTTGCCTTTTGAATGCAGTGAGCAGTGCCGTAGTCAGCGTTTTCCTTTGGGGGCGTGGGGATTTGTTCATTTTTTCGGCATCCTTGACATACCTCACAGCCTTTCTTTGGAGAACTTACCTCAAACAAGTCAGACGTAAGAAGAACTAACGACCCAAAAAAAGAAAACTATCCACGATCCACCGTCTACCAAAAAAGTGGTACGGTTAGTCAAGAGACTCGGAAGAGATTATTTCCATTAGGAGTTCGAAATGTTCGCTAAGAAGATGACCTCCAATGACAGGAGTGGTGCCGAGAATTCGCGGATCGTTCGGAAAAAAATCGGACTCAGTTCTTACACCAAACCCTGTAATTATTGGATCTGAACTTTCGCAAGAAAAAATGGTAACTAAGGCGACATCTCCGACACTAGTTGGTGAAGGGGTCAACAAGAGGAATGCATATCTTTCGTCGCGTTCTAGAATCTTTTCCACTATATCTCGAGGAGATGCGATGCTGAATTTATATCCATAAATAGATTGAATCTCATCAAAATTAAGGCTAGTAGCCCCGGCAGGGATTAGTAGCGTTTTGTTCTTAAGTTGCCCCGATTTTTCGTTATTCCGTTTGAAGTAGTCTTTGTTAACTAGACCATTCTGGGATTGTTGAACCAATCCCTTTAACACCGAGAGTTTAATGATAACTTCATTCTCTGATTCGGCTCTGTTTAACGTCGATATTACTGCAATTGACTTTCCTGTAGCTCCATCGAGTAATTCATAAAAATAGTAGCTTCGACGAATATCAACATCTCGGTCTCCTCTTGACCTTGAATAGTCCTTCTCGACCGCGGAATATACCTCCCATCTAACTCTAAGAATAACGGCATTTTTTAGTTCCTCTTTCGGGATTGTCTTCAATTCGGAAGGTGTGATTTTTTTAACTTCTTGTTCGAAAGGAATGTTCCAAGCGGCTTTGAATGCGGCAACTCTAGTTGTATTCAATTTCTGAACGTAAGATAACAACCCTTCATAAGTGCCTTTTTTTCTAGTCTTTTTTTCTTTTCTAGGAGAGATTTTGGTTAGATCAATTATAATATTCGAGCTTACTACTTGAGCCGCAAGAGAACTGTCAGAAGTAACCCAATATGATGCTTTTTTTGGTGGCTTTGATTGAGAATACGTATGTGCTTTACACAGTAAAAATGGTATAAGACAGATGATTACTCTTATCATAGCTGGAATAATTGGTAGAATTAAGAAATTCTGATTCATTGGAAAGAATCTTGTTCGAATAAAGTGAATTTTTTTTTCTGATCAATTAACAGCTGAATGAATTCTTCGCTGAACAACTTGAGTTCCGCAATTTGTGTTATCCGACTTGAAAGCGAATTCGTTACTTTGATCTAGAATACCTTTCGCTTTACTATACCAATCGGACAACCATGTACCAGGATAGAGACCTCAGTTGGCTAGCATTCAATGAACGTATTATTCAAGAGGCTGAAGACAAAAACAACGCCTTGACAGATCGCATGAAATTCTTGGCGATCTACTCTTCTAACCTTGAGGAATTCTATAAAGTACGAGTAGCGAGCCACCGCTTCGCTCAGAAGTTCAAAGGAGACAAGAAGAATAAATTCGGTTTCAAACCTTCCTTCGTCTTGAATGAAGTGAGTGAAATCGTTGACCGCCAACAAGAACGGCTTGGGAAAGTCTTTGTTGACGAGATTCTTCCGATGTACGCTGAACGCGGAATCCTGCTGGCTGGAAATGACGATTACACACGCACCGATAAACGAAACATGCGTTCGATCTTCGAAGAAAAGCTGAAAAAGGATGTGGTATTCAAAGACATCACCAAGGACGATCGAATTGAGCTACGGAACCAACATGTTTATCTCTATGCGGTAACAGAAGACCAGCAATGGATTATTGATCTGGACTACGAACGTCACGGACGCTTCATAGAATTGCACAACAATGGTTCAAGAAGAAAGATTGCCCAGCTCGACGATATCGTCAAATACAACATTAAAGAACTCCTTGGTATAGACGCCGAAGTCTATGCCATCAAGGTATCTCGTGATGCCGAGCTCTACATCGAAGAAGAACAAGAGCTAGACATTGTCAAGAAGATCAAGAAGAGTGTCGGGAAACGTGAAACTGGACTTCCAGCACGCTTGCTTTTTGATCAAGAGATCCCATACCGCCACTTGAATATCCTTCGAAAGAAGGTTCAAATCGAAACGAGCGGATTGATTCCAGGTGGACGTTACCACAACTTCTATGACTTTATGGGCTTTCCGAAGCCTTCTGATGAAGTGAGTAATGACCCTGAATTGATCTTGAGTTCGAAGCTCGAGTCAAAGAAGAACTGGATGAAATTGCTGAAGAAGCAAGATGTATTCTTGAGCTTTCCCTACCAGCCATACGATTACGTGACGCAGTACCTTGATCAACTGTGTACTGATCCTGATGTCACTGCAATCAACATCACCCTGTATCGTGTTGCCCGTGAATCAGCCATTTGTCAGAGCTTAGAAAAGGCGGCCATGATGGGTAAGAAAGTATTCGTTCTTGACGAGGTACAAGCTCGTTTTGATGAAGAGTCAAACATCTATTGGGGTGAGCGACTGGAACAAGCAGGCGCAACGGTTCGCTACGGTGTTCCAGATCTGAAGGTGCATGCCAAGGTATTCACCGCGAAGCGGAAAGAAGGAGATAAAGAAGTTTGCTACGCCTATTTAGGAACAGGAAACTTTAACGAAAAGACTGCCAAGATCTATGGTGACCATGGGCTGTTCACGACAGACAACAGATTGACGGATGATCTTGACCAACTCTTCGATTTCTTGAAGGGAGACAAAAAGAAAGTTAAACCGGCAGCATTGCTATGCTCACCATTTAACTTGCGCTCGCAATTGCTAGAAAAGATTCAACGAGAGATTGATCTAGCGAGCAAAGGGAAAGAAGCCTCGATTCAAATCAAGGTCAATAGCTTGGAAGACCCGGAAATGATCAATGCTATCCGAACTGCGGCCGACGCAGGAGTGAAAATCAATATAATCGTAAGAGGAATTTGCTGCTACACACCGCTCAATGATGCTCAAAAGAAGAACATCAAGGTGGTGAGTGTAGTCGATGGTTTCTTGGAACATACACGCATCTTCCACTTCCATAATAACGGTAAACTTGAGATCTACTTGGCATCTGCAGATTGGATGACACGGAATCTTTCACACCGAGTAGAGGTCGCTTTCCCAATCACCAATGAGGCAATGAAGCAATTGCTTCTGAAAGAAATGGAGCTCCAGTTGAGTGACAATGTCAAAGGACGAGACGTCATGACCAATACCTATTTGAAAGGAAGAAAAAAGCACTCATCTCAGCGCCAAATGTTTGATGTAATTAAAGCTTATGAGCGGGGTTAATAGACGGCAGTTCAAACGAAACTTCGTCATCTACTTCATTGTATTGGTACTTTCCAATACGGTGTTCTTCATCACCAGAAACGGTGTCTTGAGAGCCTATGGGATAGAGCCACTTGAGTTCTCTTATCTGGAGATCGGGCAACGTTTTCCCTTCTATGCTACAGCAATGATTGTTGCTTCTGCCGGGATTTCAGCGCTACTGTCTTTGACTGACCTTTATGTCATTCCGAGAATCATGCATGCCAGATCATTCCTCCTGACCTTGCTATCTACTTTCTTGGTGAACTTCGGGTTGATGCTAGCCTTTGTGTATGTCTTCGACAATGTGATTCATCGATATTTCGAACACCTTAATGGAGGAGACACCATTCGAGTGAATCGAGCCGAGCTCGCCATTAGTATGATACAGCTCTTCTCTGCGATGATCATTTCTCGAATTCTTATTGAAATTGATCGAAAACTCGGTCCTGGAAATCTCTGGAAATTCATCCTCGGACGATTCTACAATCCACGTGAGGAGGATCGCATTTTCATGTTTATTGACCTCAAAGGTTCCACGACAATTGCGGAGAAACTCGGACATTTCCAGTACAGCAAGTTGCTACGAGATAGCTTCCAAGATTTAGCAGTGGTTGACCAGTACCACGCTGCCGTGTACCAATACGTTGGTGATGAGGTAGTATTGAGTTGGTCAGCCAAAAAGAAAAAGAATTTTGGACGTATCATTCCCGCTTTCCTCGAGTTCCAGCGTAGAATTAACTCGCGCAAGGATTACTATATCAAGAACTACGGATTGGTTCCAGAATTCAAAGCAGGAGCACACGTAGGGCCAGCTATTATTTCTGAGGTAGGTACAATCAAGCGTGAGATCACATATCATGGAGATACACTCAATACCACCTCACGCATCCAAGATCAATGCAATGTGTTCGAGTCGCACCTCCTCGTGAGTTCTGATCTGCATCGAGTGATGCATGAAGAATCTCCTTATGAGTTCGTCACCGGCGGACACATTGAGCTGAAAGGAAAGAAGAAGAAAGTTGAAATCTTTAAGGTGAAGAATGAATTCGATGTGGTTGCCTAACGTTATCACCGGCTGCCTTTGGGCGCTCACTAGCTGCACACCTCCTGCAACGCAAGGTCCGTACGATTATAACCGGCCTTCAGAAGTAGTAACGCTCGGACATACACTCCAAGAGGTGTCGGGTCTGCAGTGGATTGGGGAGGATAAGCTCATTTGCATTCAAGACGAAAAGGCCAATATCTATACGATTAATCCGTATTCGGGAGTCATTGAAGACAAGTTCGATTTCGGACATAACGATGACTTCGAAGGAATCGCTCGCATAGGTAACAAAAGCTACATTCTTCGTAGTGATGGTGATATCTTTCTTTCCGTCGATGGAGAGAAAGCAGAGCACTTCGAGTTTGAAGGTAACAAGACCTCCGAGTTCGAAGGTTTGTGTTCTGATGTAAAGAATCAACGACTATTAGTCGCCTGCAAGCAGCACGGAAATAAGAAGAAACGCAATCATCAATACATCTATGCTTTTTCAATCGAGAAGAATGCCTTCGAAGAGAAACCATTGATGAAACTTGATAAAACTCGATTTGATCCAGAGTTCAAAGCCTCAGGAATCGCCATCCATCCCTTGACCGGAGAGATTTACATCTTAAGTTCGGTTTCGAAATCGATTCTTGTCATCTCTGAAAAAGGCATCTTTAAGCAGATTTCACCGCTGGATCCATATATCTATCCGCAACCTGAAGGAATCACCTTCGCCCCGGACGGGAAAATGTATATAGCCAACGAGCAAGGGGATGATACTCCAACCATTGTCCACCTTGAAATGAAGACCACACATGAATAGAATTCTGCTCATTCTTTCGGTCATCTTACTTGCCTCATGTGCCAAGCAAGACATGTTTTACCAACGTGCTGAGCGTGAATGGGAAGATACTCCACTACCAACGTCAGAGTTGGTTTATTCCTTCTACCTCGTGGGAGACGCAGGAGGAGATACGGCTTATTCAGCACCCGTGATGGATCGTCTTCAAGATCAACTTGATGTAGCTCCAGCTAAACGTTCTGGTGTCATTCTTTTGGGAGACAACATCTACCCTGAAGGCATGCATAAGAAAAAGAGTAAAAAGCGGCCGCTCGATGAGGAACGATTGAATGTGCAGCTAGAAGCGGTGAAAGACTTCGAAGGCGACATCTTCGTCATTCCAGGAAATCACGACTGGGACCGTCAAGGTTCAGGAGGTTGGAAGCATGTGAAACGCCAAGAGAAGTACGTTCAAGAGTACCTCGATAAAGGCAACGTATTCCTCCCAAGTCACGGTTGTCCAGGGCCAGAAGATATCAAGTTGGCTCCAGGAGTGGTTCTTATCATCATTGATACCCAATGGTGGCTCCATCAATTTGAACGTCCGAGCGGGGAGAAAGATGGTTGTGATGTGCGTAATGCTTCTGAGCTCATGGTTCAGTTCAAAGATCTGTTGAAGAAATACCGCAATCAGCATGTAATCGTAGCAGGGCACCATCCTTTGTACAGCAACGGACATCACGGTGGACATTTCCAACTAAAAGATCACTTGTTCCCATTGACGGCTGTGGCAGATAAGGCCTACATTCCGTTGCCAGTTATCGGTAGTATTTATCCGCTGTACCGTAAGTTTTTCGGTCATCCACAAGACATCGCTCACCCGGTGTATTGGGAGATGCGTGATCAGCTGTTGTCGGCAATGGAAGAGTACGAGAATGTGACTTATGTAGCCGGACACGAGCACAACCTGCAGTACGTTTCAAAAGACAATATTCATCACATCGTGAGTGGTGCGGGTAGCAAAGTGACGCACCTCAAATATGACAACCAGATACAGTTTGGTGCTGAAGAACGTGGTTATTCAAAGATCAATGTCTACGATAACGGTGAAGTTTGGGTTGAGTTTTATACCACTAACGTGGAAACGCGCCAGGAGATGCTTGCCTTCCGTAAGATGTTGTTTCAGCGTGATTTGTTGGGGGTTAAGGCTATCGCCGAAGTGGAGAAGGTATCTTATGAAGAGCAGTTCGCCACAGTAGTACCAGATAGTAGCTTCGACGCAAGCGGCCTCAAACGTGTCTTCTTTGGTGATTTGAACCGAGACCTATGGTGCACGCCAGTAAAGGTTCCTTACCTCGATATCCATTATGTGCATGGTGGACTGACTCCAATCAAGAAAGGAGGGGGGATGCAAACGCTATCGTTGCGAATGCAAGGAGGTGATGGCAAGCAATATGTCTTGCGTGGAATTAAGAAGAATTCAACCTTCTTGACGGCGAAGAACTTGAGAGGAACCTTGGCCCAAGACATCATCTATGACGGAATGGCTGGTTCGCACCCATATGCTTCCGTAGTGATCCCAAAATTGTCGTCGGCAGCGGGAGTGTACCACAGTAACCCAACACTTGTATACCTCCCTGATGATCCGATTCTAGGCGACTACCAAGAGGAGTTTGGTGGAATGTTCTGCTTGTTTGAAGAACGTCCGAATGACGACATGAGCGACGCTGATTCTTTCGGGAACTCCAAAGAAGTGATTAACTACCACGAAGCCATCGAAGAAATGCATGATCACTATACGCACGTGGTAGACAAAGAATATATGGTCAAAGCACGCCTATTCGATGTCTTGATCGGAGACTGGGACCGTCATGATGACCAGTGGAGATGGGGAGTATTCAAGGAGGGAAAATATACCTACTACCGCGCCATCCCTAGAGACCGTGACCAAGCCTTCTTCCAGTTTGATGGCCTATTCTTGAACCTAGCGAACCGTAAGTGGACCATCAGAAAATTCCAGCCATTTCGAGAAGAGATTCGCGATATGATTGGGCAGAACTTCAACGCACGTTACTTCGATCGCTCGTTCTTGGTAGAAGTTTCTCGAGAAGATTTCATTGCTGCCGCAAAGTATTTGCAAGAGAATGTCACTGATGAGATCATTACTGCCGCCTTTGCAGATCTTCCACCCGAAGGGTTTGAAGTAAATGGAGAGGAAATCATCGAAGTATTAAAAGCGCGAAGAGCCAATTTGGTAGAATTTGCCGAGGAGTACTACGAGATCCTGGCCAAAGACGTAAGTGTCGCAGGAACCTTGAAAGACGACTACTTCGATGTGAAGCGTCATGACGATGGATCAGTTGAGGTGAATATCTACCCAAGAAAGAAAGGAAAGAAGAAAGAAAAGAAGCAATACTACCACCGCATTTTCTACCCAGACGAGACCAAGGAGATCAGACTTTATGGTATCGAAGGAAACGATGAGTACAAGATCAGAGGGAAGGTGAATGAGAGTATTCTGATTCGAATTATTGCCGGAGACCAGAGTGATCATATTGAAGATAAATCGAAGGTGCGCGGCTTGAAGAAAATGACCCGTATCTATGAAGTAGAGGGGAACAACGAAATCGAATTCGGTAAAGAAACGAAGATGGTCATAGCCAAGGAGGTCGATCCGATGGATTATGATCGCAAAGACTACAAGGCCAATGTGCTTGCACCTTCTGTTTCTCTAGGGTTCAATCCGAATGATGGCTTCTACATTGGTCCTGGATTTAGACTCGTGAAACAAGGCTTTAAGAAGTCGCCATTTGCACATGAGCACAAGCTAACGGCACACTACGCCTTCGGATCAGAAGGATATAATATCGACTACAAATTCCAGTACGTGGATATCTTTGGGAAAGCAGATATCGCGGGCAAATTGGAATTGACGCAGCCGCTAGTCTTCCAATATTTTGGAGCTGGGAATGAGACCCAAGTTGAGAATCAAGAGGTAGAGAATAATCAAGTTCGAATGAACGATTTCCAAGGGCAAGCGAGCTTGCGATTTACTTCGAAGAGTCGTTCTCAATACCTTCAGTTCAGCTTAGGATATCAATATACCGATGTACTCGATGGACCATTAGACGAAGTGAATCCATTGGAATACCAAGGACAAGACTTCGTAGGAGGAGGCTTTGAGTACGTTTATGAGAATACGGAAGTGATCAATTTCTCTAAGCGCGGCATGTATTTCATGGCGGGGGCGTTCGCCAACAATAGCATGACGCATGGGAATGCTTCTTATGTGAAGGTTTCGTCTGAAGCACGCTTTTACATCCCGATTTCCTTCTTGAGAAACAAAGCATCTTTAAATTTCCGAGTGGGTGGAGAACATAATTTCGGAGATTACGCGTTCTTCCAAGCAGCGTTCCTCAACGGATTCCAAAATTTCCGTGGAGTGCAACGTAATCGCTTCTCAGGAAGAACAAGTTCATACAATAACCTGGACCTTCGTGTTAACTTGTTCAATGTCAAGAACTACATTGTACCTTTTAAGTTGGGTTTAGTCGGACATTCAGACCTAGCGAGGGTGTGGGAAGACAATGAGAATTCCGATCGTTGGCATGCAAGTTATGGAGGAGGTATCTTCTTGAACTTCATCGACGTATTCACCTTGGTAGGAACGTATTCAATCTCTGATGTAGATGAGATTCTGTTGATTGGAACACGATTCTACTTTTAAACAAGGCAAGAAATGAGTGATAAAAATGAATTGATCAGCAAGTGCGCCGAGTATGTAAAGTCGGTCTTTGATGAGCACGCTACAGCTGATCTCACCTATCATAACTGGGAGCATACCATGATGGTGCACGATGCTGCGAAGGAGATCGGTGAAGCCGAAAGTGTTTCTCAGGAAGAGTTAGAATGCCTGCGTATTGCGGCCTTGTTCCATGACGTAGCATACTATAAAGGCAAGGTAGATCACGAAGGACAAGGAGCAAAAGAAGCGAATGCGTTCCTGACGAAGGAAGAAGTAGATCCAGCACAAATTGCCGTTATCGAACGTGTGATTAAAGCAACCCGCATGGGAACGGAGGCAGCAGATAAACTTGAGCAGATTATTCAAGATGCTGACCTCGCTCACCTAGGTAGTGAGAAATACTTCGAAACCACGTTTAAGAATCTACTTCATGAAATGAACTCATGCGGCGGTATGGATCTGAAGGAACATGATTGGAAAAGCATGAGTCTCAAATTCATGCGTGATCACCAGTTCAAGACGAAATACGCTCAAGAAAATTTCACTGCTCAGAAGGATCGAAATATCGAAACCTTGAAGGCTATGCTTGAGACCGATGAGCTTGACAAGATTGTGGAGCAAAAGAGTGAGAATAAGAATAAGAAGAAGAATAAGAAGAAGAATAAGAAGAAGAATAAAGTAGACTCGAATATTCCTGAGAAGGGGATTGAGACGATGTTTCGTGTGACCTTGAGAAACCACGTCAACTTGAGTCGCATTGCAGATAATAAGGCCAATACACTCATCAGTGTCAATGCTATTATCATCTCTATCGTGTTATCAACGATGTTCCCGAAGATGGATACAAACCCGTACATTATCTACCCAGGGTTGTCGTTGATTATCTTCAGTATCGTCACGATTATCATTTCAATTCTTTCTACAATTCCGAAGACGACACATGGGAAGCTAACCCGAGAGCAAGTCATCAACCGTGAAGGAAACCTGATCTTTTTCGGGAATTTCCATAGCATGTCGTTAGATGACTACGAGTGGGGTATCGGAGAGTTGATGCGTGACAAGGAATACCTTTACAAGAGTTTGACACGCGATTTATATTTCCTGGGGAAAGTCTTAAACAGAAAATATGTGCTGTTGAGGTACAGCTATTATACGTTTGTGATCGGACTGATCGTATCGATCGTGCTCTTCCTTTTAAGTATTCCTAAAGGCGGAGTTCCAACAACATAAAAAGGCTGTAAACACCGATTGCTGCAACGCGGCGTGCGCATGAGACATTGCATACTGCTACTGTTCCTATCATTGAGCATTTATTCCGAGCTCCGGGCCCAACATGACATTGATTCGTTGGCTCAGCTTGGTGTGTGTACACCTCATGGTTTTACCATCCCATCGATCTTAGGACTTCCAAGATCAAAAGGTTTGGAGGTTTTCCAAGAGCGCATTCCGAATTACGATTTGAATAGTCAGTTCACCGAGACTGACTCCTCCTTCAACAACGCGATTCGTCGTACCAAGAGTTGGAGCGCTCGCTTAAGAATTCCGGTGGTCAATAAAGACGACTTCAAATTCATCGTCGGTTTCAAGTATTACCAACAAGAGTTCGCCTTCGAACAGCCGGTGCTAGAGGGGAATCCCTTCCATAGTAGCATTGAAGATAAGCCGTTGCGCAGTATGGGTTTATCGTTATACAGCGTGCATTCCTTTATTGGCAATAAGTATCTCGCTTTTCGCGGAACGCTTCGCTTAAATGGTGACTTTGAAACAGGAACGATTCGATCTCATCAAAAGACATCATTCACGGGGTTGTACGGAATCAAACAGCATCGCTACAAGACCTGGGGCTTTGGAGTGAGCTACAGTAACAGCTTCGGAAGGTCGAGCGTATATCCCGTTTTCTTTTTGAAGCACCGTTATCGTCCGAAGTGGGCTGTAGAACTACTACTACCACTTTCAGCACGATTGCTGTATCGACCAAATGAAAAGAACAACCTCTACGTCGAAACAAAGCTAGAAGGTGACAACTACAACATCAATCTCGATGGTTTTTCAGAGATCCCACTTTACCTTGAGAAAGCCGATGTGAAAGCCATGTTCACCTACGAACGCGAAGTCTATGATTTCTTTTGGATTTCAGCCTCCGGAGGCTACCGCTGGAACATCAACTTCGATGTCTCTGATTCTGACACCTTCTTTGATCGTGCCTTCAACCTCGGTAACTCAGCCAACCTGGCCATTTCGAACGCGATTGGTGGCGCGCCGTTCTTTAGATTTGGGATTTTCATAGTGCCGCCTAACAAGTGGATGGAAAATTAATCTCTAGATTTGACTCTTTCAGCTACTGAGGTTAGGGCACATAAGGATGCCTACTCAGTGATTGTATTCAACGTCACCGAAAGAGAGTACTCGGTGATCCCCCGAGTAACTCTATCCCTCAGGCTATTGCGATTGTCATCTGCAATGGAAGAGATATCAATATTTGTCAGCTCTATTGGATACAGACCTTTTCACTTAGCACTTATAGTAAATATCACTATATCGTAAAGGGTAACTTTTACGATTATCTATGGTTTTCTCTGTTTGGATTATTCAGAATTCAATTGATATGTATCAATTAAGAAATACGGAATCACCTAAGAAGAATTCCACGAACATTGACTAATTGGATATGGAGACGGTGTGCATGTTATTCGTATTGTATGCATTACAAGTCAACTTGAGTACCATTTTTAGGCATCTAGTCTTTGTGAAACTTAAGTGGGAGTGGATTTTTTAGCCAAGTTTTGAAGGAACTGAATTCATAGTGCTCATTTATGTTCGTTTGGTGATGAAATTCACCCAATATGATCACATTCATTTGTAGTTTCTAGAGTGTTTTAAGTCCTATGTCACACCGCACTGGTTCCTATTAGTTACGGGGTGCAATCAATTGAGTTTTATATATATGTCACAAATGAGCCTATTGTGCTTTAATCACCTTTTGAGATCGATTTTTTGTGTGTAGCAGATAGATGTTTGGAGGCAATGCTGAGAGGTCAATTGTATTCAATCCATTGGATAATCTTCCCGTCATTAAGAGTGTGCCAACCTTAGAATATATTTGAAACTCAGTATTTTCAGGAAAATTAGATTGAATGATTAATTGATCGTTGAAGGGGTTGGGATGTACCTTATAACTTTCTTGGGAAAAACTGTTTTCATCTACTGATGTTGTTGAGCAGTCATTTGTTCCATTTAAGTCATAGCGTGACAGAAATTTCCAGATTTCTGTATTGGCATCGATGGTTGAATTCCCGAAGCTCCCAGGCCAATCATGACCTCCTCCGATTACCTTCAATTCTTCGACGTAGGTACATCCACTGGGAGTAGACCAGGAATACCTTTCCACACTAGGGCTCACATTGTTCATGTTAGCCATAGGGTTGCAATTGTTGTAATTGGCCCAGTAGCTATGCGTTTCTTCAGCGGATAAGTAATAACCTGGAAAGCCCTCATAAAGTGAGATGAAGTCATCCGTGCCTAGGATAGTCAATACACCTGTGGGGTGTATTGGCGTGCAATAATCAGTCGGGTTCTCTTGCATTGTCCGGGCTACCGCACTAATGGCTGCTATTCTGTTATTTAACTTACATGCTAACTCGTAGGAGAATTCTCCCCCAAGGGAATACCCGCAAGCATATATTTTATTCTGGTCAATCTGGTAATCGCTAACAATGGTATCTATCAATAGATCAATAAAGGGGACATCATCAAATGTACCTGCTACTTTTGGAAGCCAATTCAAGGAATTACCATCACTTGGATCAGGGCGTGCTTGGGGATATACAAGAATGAAGTCAGCAGTATCTGCGATAGACCTCATATCAGCCGTTATCTGCCAATTAGAAACGATGTCATCTCCACCGTGAAAATTGAAAAGCAAGGGGAAATCTGTAGTACCATCGTAACTCGGTGGAATATAAATACTGTATTCTCTAGTTAACTCTTCAAATTGCAGGGTCTGGCTAATGTAATCTTGAGTATAGCCAGAAGATATAGCTACTGCAGTTACGAGTATTGATAGGAGATGTTTGCGCATATTACATTTTTTTTTCGCCCTGCAAATGCCCGTGAATGAGGTAATACTGCGGTTATTTTTCCCATTCGTTTTTCGGATCTGGAGGAGCTTGAATGCAAGTTTCTAAGATGAATCTTGTAACAATTTACGAAAAGATTGGGTTGCGTTAGAAACAATTGATCTCACTGCAATGTGAAGCATGAATCCGTCAATGTACTGTCTTAGCGTTGTGACTAGTAGTCGTTCCGATCCTACCCACATTTGAAATGATGTAGACAAGTAGTGAAGATAACTTGTTCGTGATGTGCACATTGAACTTGTGTTCAGGGTGAATAGACCATGATTGTCTTCGACAGTTTTCTGCTTGAGTGTAGCCTGTTTGGGAGGGAAGCGTCTGCAGGCCGTTTGGAGGTTACGACTATAGTTTCTCGTTGCAGTCAATTGCATCATTGAGTGAAGCCCATGTGCCAGTTAACGTCATAGCATTAATCAGCACTCTTGCTGCTCGAAGGGGGAGTAGTTGGAATTCCAAATTATTGAGCATTAGACAATAGAGCTGAAAATTAAACCTTGCAGTCGAACAGAGGTCAAATACCACAAAGCACTGATCATGAATAAAAGAAGTTTCTGGATAGTTGCATTGGTAGCGGTATGTCTGTCGTGTAATAAGTACGATAACCCTATTCTCAATAACAATAAGACTCAGGGATATAAAATGTTATTGATAGGGAATAGCTTTTTTAGACCGTATGCAGAAAAATTGGATGGATTGGCCGTCGGTGCTGGTTTTATTCGGCATGAGAGTATAAGAATTACACGAGGTGGCGATAATGGTCGCCCAATAAATTTTTGGAATGACTCTTTGACACAAGAGCATGCGGATATAAAAGCAGCGCTTGATCAAGGAGATATAGATGTTTTTGGTATGACTGCCGGGCATGATCCGGATAATCGTATATCCGGACATCGATCATGGATTGAGTACGCCATTGAGAGAAATCCTGAGATTAATATTTTCATTGCCATACCTCAAATTGACTTTCCAGCAAAGTGGGACTCATTGGCTGAAGCTAATGGGTTTAATGCCATTGATGATTATTATGAATACGCTATCAGTCATATTATTCACGATTCTCTCGTTGACCCACTACGATCTGAATTTCCTTCGACGAAAATATTTACTATCCCAACAGGTTGGACGTCTTTTGAGCTTGCGCAGATGAAAGAGGATAATGAATTATTGGATAGTATCACTTATTTCGGTCCAAAGGCTACGTCACTTTTTACAGATGATAAGGGGCACCAGGGGGATATAATTGAGGAGGCTGGAAGCTTAGTATGGTTGAGTAGTTTATACAAAGTTGATTTAACCAGCCATGATTATCAAACAGGATTTAATACGGATCTACATGACATTGCTCAAGGTGTAACGGAGAGTCATGACCCAAACTATGGGTTCTAATTCAACATGGACATCTAATGATATAACAGAACATTGAAGATTGTAAACGTCATATGAAGCACGAAATACCTTGAGGTTATTCTGTGAACTCTTTGATATGACACATGGTTGTCAGTGGGAATGTTCTCCGTATGTCAAGCTCTTTACGCCATCTCCTACATGCAACTCGAGTACGTCATCATCACAGAGTTCATTTATAATTGGAATAAGACTAGCATCGGTGCCAAAGGAAATACTACTGATTTCTTTTACTCCGTTTGGGTGTACAAAATCCTTCGGTTTCGGGTCTATATTAAAGTAAGTCATCAAAAATGGGAGCTGAAGATTATAGGGGAAAAGAAGCTTCCACTTGAGGTTTCTGTTGGAAGGATCGGTTCTTGTACTTTTAGTGATGAAATATTTTTGCTTGTAAAATGATAGGATTTCTTCTTCTTTGGTAAAATCCTTCTCATAGTTTTCCAAACACAAACCAAAGAAACCTTCTGGAGTATTCTTCCATCGTTGAAACCTTCTGGCCACTGGCCTTTTTCCAAGGATATTTAATAGGAAATGAACGTAAGAAGGAACTGGAGCCTGACTTAATAGTTCGATGTATGGCCCTTCCGAGAAATATATGAGCGCGTTGTGAGGGTTGTGTTTAGAACCATATTCAACCTTGAAGCCCAATTTTTCAAAGTTGATCACTGCCTCATGCAGATTGTAGACCTTATAGAGTACATGGCTTACTTTCATTTTACTAAGAGATGATGTGTGTAAGGTATAACATGCGGTGGTGTTTACACTTAAAGTTTATTAGCGATAGGTAGTTGCAGAAGCACTTCTCAAATGACGCTAATTGATAAAGATGAATCACATGAAATACGATGAAACTTGGCTAGGGATTCCCTTGAGAAAGGATAATCCCTCATCAAGATAAATCGACGGCGTGTTGAGTGTCTTCGATTGATGGTATTGAACCTCACATTTTGATGCAGACGAGATAAGAAGTCACAATACATGAGTACTCCTTCTGAATATTATGTCAGAGAGACATAGAACCTCGGTTCGACATTGTTGCATGAATCATCGCCTTTCACACAGATTTTATTTGAAATGAAGTAAACGAATCGTATCGCCCGTGTTATATTCGAAATACCCAAGGCGTTGTTTTCCTTGAATATAAATGAGGTCAAATTTCGCTTTCAACTCCGGTGATACGAGGATATTGACCATGTCGAAATAGCGATAAGTGCTATCGTTTACAAGCACTAGGGTCTGGTTCATCTCTTCATCAGCTTCTTCTTCGTAATACCGGTCTGGATCAATGAACAGCTTGAAGCGGATATCTTCGAGTTCTTTGGTTTTAGAAACAACTTCGATGAATTCGTATTCAAATCGAGTACCGTCAGAAAGGGGGTAAGGGAGTTTCTGTTCGTTGACTCGAATCTTATATGTGTAGCCCCATTCATATTCAAACCCCTCTAGAAACTCGACTTCCGAATCAGGTGAGTCCAATACCAACCGCTTGAAGTGCTCGTAATTATCAAAAGACATATTTGGAGCAACGGTGATGATTCGCTCTTGCGCTAGACTAACAATAGAAGATAACAACGTAAGAGAAAGAAGAAACGACTTGAATCCAGACATAAAACCAAATGTATTAGATTCATACCGTCACCAAAAACGTGCCAGAAAAAAGTCAGTCCGATAGACTGACTTTAGAGGAAGAGGAAGAATGAGAATTAGAGTGAGAAGTAGAATGAGAATTAGAGTGTAGAGTGCACTTAATATTCATTAACCATCTCCCAACATTAGCCAATAATCACAGGTCGAGAACTAAAGAGGAAGAATGAGAATGATAATTAGAATAAGAGTCAAGATCAGAGTTTATGGATCTGGACCTCCAATTCACAATTCATTATTCACGATTAACTAATTATTAGTCTAAACCTCAATGGTCATCTCCCTAAACTCTTCCCCATCAATCAGCAATACGAATTTGTATTCGCCTTTTTGAAGTCCGTGTCCGCTGAAGGTGAAGCGTTGGGTGTAGTTGGCTGGTGACAGCGGACGGTCTTCGAAGTAAGAGACCATTTCCGATCCGTCTGGGGCGACGAGGCGGAGGGAAGCGGTTGAGTTTTCGGTGATACGGTAGTTCATTTCTCCGTTGAGCTCTACCACTTCATTTGAGAACTGAGTGTCGAGAACATCACCATAGTCTATGTTATATGTAGGGGCCTCTTCACCGCGTAAGTCGGCGCAAAAGGCACGTAGATCCTTGTCTTCTTGTGAGGCATCGGAATAAATCCCAGCGATGGGGAGTCCTTCCACCATCGTCCAGACGGCTTCTTGCTCCAGCTCAGGTTCCAGCTTGTGGTCATTTAAGTACACAGCCAACTTCGCCATATCGTTTTGCGCATAGCCGTTAGGAACAAACCCCGAGCCCGAAGTCGGGACGGCATTTAAGGCTTGGGCGCAGAAACCATACAATCGTTCTGAGGTTGATTCGCCGGCATCAGCAATGATCTCTTCTTCTTTCGTGATCAGGATATCTTGGTCGCCTTGTTCCAGAGTGGCGAGTTGAAATCCAGTATTCACAGTCAGTACGAGATCGCGTTTGGATACATTGTTGACAGTCACATCAACACAATCTTGAGAGGAACTTCCTGTACTCAGGAATTCAGCGGTGACAAGTCCTTGATCTATGGCTTCTAGTAGATCAATCCGCTGTTGTGAAATCAGGTTGGTAACGAGTAACATGGAGGCAGAAAAAAGGATCACTTTTCTCTGTGGCTTCATGGATTTTTGTTTGCAGGTATATGGGGTTAACGGGGTGGTAGGTAGGAATGTTGTTTATAGGGCTTATGGCTTATGGCTTAAGGCGTGAGGCTTAGGTGGTTGTTTGTTCGGGGTTCGTTGGATTGAATCATAAATAATGAATCGTGATTAATGAATAATGAATTTGATGGGCGATGAATCAGTTTCTATCGGTCCTGCAGGAGACTGTTCATTCAACTGTGTCTACTTAACTTAGATATGGAATGAAAAAGAAAAAATCAGACAAGCCTATTGTAAT
>JAKVAX010000041.1 GCA_022447625.1 Flavobacteriales bacterium
ACTGAAGCGCTGGCGGACTGAATAGGTTTGTGACATTGTGTTTGGTTTTGATGTCAACCTATTTCAGGATGGGACTACATAAGCCTTACGCCTTGAGGTTACCTTTCGTACTTTTCGACATGAAGAGGTAAAAAGCACGAATGAAAGATGCCAAGATCATTGAATTGATACGGAGTGGGAGACCTGAGAAGGGGCTCTCGCAATTGTATCGGAGTTTACCGAAGATTGAGCGACTCATTACCTCTAAAGGAGGCAGCAAGCAGGATGCCCAAGATGTTTTACAAGAAGCACTGATTGTATTGTGCCGTAAGGTTCGGACGGAAGAGTTTGAATTGACGGCGGCGTTGGATACCTACCTCTACAGTGTATGTCGGTTTTTGTGGAAGAACCAATCGAAGAAGCTGGGGATTGAAACCGTTTCTGGTGGTGAAGCTGCCTTTGATGTGGAACACGAGAAAGATCTCGAAGCCGCGCTAGAACGTGAATCAAAGTTTCAGAGATTGGAGGAAGTGCTGGGCGATCTTGGAGAACGTTGTCTTCAGTTGTTGCAACTGTTCTACTTCCACGGACAATCGATGAAAAGCATTGCCTCGAAGATGTCGTTTTCTTCGGAGAATGTGGCGAAGACGCAGAAGTACAAGTGCATTGAACGTGCGAAGAAAATGGTACGTGCGGCACAGGTTGAACCTCAAAACCTGATGCCATGAGAAAAGAACTAGAATTAACGAAGCTCATTGAGTCGTACTTGAATGGTGAGCTTACTGGAGAAGAGTTGAAAGCCTTTGAATTGCGTTTGAACGTGAATCAAAAGCTACGGGAAGAAGTGGAGTTGCAACGCACCACAATGGAAGCCCTGGAAGGCGTGATGATTCGTCGGTCTGTTCAACAAGCGGCCAAGATGCACGCGAAAGGGAAGTGGATGAAAGGACTAGGTGGCGCAGGCATTCTTATTGGTCTTGCTGCCGTGGCGCTCTTTACTTGGAATTTCCTCCAACCTGATTTACCACCATCTGAAGAAGATGGCTCGGAATTGAGCATTGAGATTGCAGTTGATCACAATGAATTCAATGATTTCCTTGAGAAGCAGGTCTTTGTGATTGATGCTGAAGAAGGCGGTGTTGTTGAGGGTGCGGACGGAACAGTCATCGCCATTCCTTCGGATGCCTTTGTGGATGAGCATGATGAAACAGTGGAGGGTGAAGTGCAGTTGGTCCTTCAAGAAGCAGTAGAACCGACCTCTATTGTTCGCGCAGGCTTGAGTACGACCTCCAACGGAGAGGAGCTGGTAACCGCAGGGATGTTCTATGTGGGAGCCTTTCAGGGAAAAAGTGAGTTGCAAGTAGCCGAAGGCAAAGATCTGATGGTAGATATGCTCACGCCCTTCGATGATCGCGGTATGCAATTATTTGACGGTGAATTCAAAGAAGACGGTTCCATCAATTGGGTTGATCCGGAGCCAATTGAAAAAGTACTTCAAACCGTGCCGTTAGAAGAGTTGGATTTCTACGCGCCTGCATTCATACCTACGCTCGCCGAACTTGGCTTTGATATCGATGATCAGGACGGGGTAGACAGCATCTTTTATTCAACTACTTGTAGTTATGAAAGACCTAGTGAGTCACGAAGTGAGGTGATGGAAATTCAAATATATAAGGCGGACTCAGTCGTTTGGGCTGATCGTTTTGAAGACACATATGCGACTGAAGAAGCCGAACGGGAATGGGATTCCGCTGCTTCCCTTGATTTCTGCAGTTACATCAAACCTTCGTCAATTCGAGCCATCAAGGAAGAAGAATTTCAATCAACTTATGTAGCCACCAAAGAGTTTGAAGAACGCTTGAGATATCTATGGTGGCTACGAAAAGAGAAATACCTCGGTCTCTACATTGAAAACCTCGATAAGCCGCTATGGTATACCGATTCTTTGATGGTATTCGGTAAGGAGTTCTCGCTGGTTGGAGAGTTCTACGAGCTTTACCTACGACGCGACGGCAATGTGGCTTTCGATCATGAGAGCTTCGAGAAGTTACAGCAAATCTTTGAAGAGAAACGTGAGCTATTCCGCGCTAGCGCAGAAGAAGCACGAAAGAAAGTTATTGAAGCACGCCAAGCAGAAATTCGAGAAGATCAACTGACGGACCGCAAATTCTGGGATCATGAACGTGAACGCAGAGCAGAGCTTTACGAGCAAGAGTTGAAGTTGAATCTTGATGAAGCTTACCGACAGTTGGGTAAAACACCATCAAGAAGAGATATCAATCCAAATCCGGGGTTGACTTTCCCAATCACCAATACAGGATGGAAGAATGTTGACCAGTATGTAGTGGAATCAACACTCACGCGCACCACAATGAAGTATGAGGCTCCGAATGGCGACAAAGCTGAAATCAAATATGAAGCCTTCAATGTGGCAGTAGATCAGGTTGATCAATATGATGAGGTCGTGTGCTACTTGTTAGGTGACCCACAGGCCAGCTTCCGAAAGATGATGAAGCATGATGACGGAACATACAATGAAAAGCTCAATGAGCTGATCGATTACAACCTCTTGGTGATTGGCTATAAAGGAGAAGAGCAATTCGTCTTCAGCGAAGAAGGAATTGAACTAGGTTCCGTAACTGCCTACCCATCACTCCGACCCAAAGGTGATGTAGATGCGTTAATTCGTCGCCTCGCCTCCACAGATACCGCCAAAGATCTACAAACAGCCTTCAACTATCGTCTCTTCCAAAAAGACCGCGACGAACGCCGTGCTAAACGACTAGCAAAGCAAGAACAAGAACGCGCCGTTTGGAGATCAATCTTCTGTTTCAGTGAGGTAGATAATTGCTGTTATCCCTGCCGAGACTTGGAGAGAGACCTTGCTTTTTGGGAAGCAAATGAATGAGCATAAAAAAAGGCGGAGCACCTGCTCCGCCTTCAAATTTCATCTAAAACATAAGTCTTACGCCCTAAGCCTAATTAAGCCATAATCTCATCCAACGGCGGCGTTCCAAACTTGCGCAACATCTTCACGTGAGATCTTAATGCGCTTCCGAACGACTTATGCTCGAGGTATGGGTGACCTAATTCTTCGGCTGTTTTCTTTACTATCGGTGCCAATTTCGGGTAGTGAATGTGGCAAATGTTCGGGAAGAGGTGGTGCTCCACTTGGAAGTTTAGTCCACCTACGTACCAGTTCAAGAACTTGTTGTGGCGAGCGAAATTGCTCGTTGTCTTCAGTTGGTGAACGGCCCAAGAATCTTCCATTTCTCCAGCTTCATTTGGAAGTGGGAAAGAAGTCTCTTCTACTACGTGTGCCAATTGGAATACCACTGAGAGGATCACTCCTGAAAGGACGTTCATAATCAAGAATCCTAGAAACACTTGCCAGAACGCATATCCAGCGACGAAGATGGGAAGACCAAACAACACCCCAAAGTACCCAACTTTCAAGAGAGAAATCTTCAACCACATCAGGGCGTTCTCTTTCTTAGATTGCTTGTTATAACCTTCTTTCTGGTATTTACGGAACTGGAGGAAGTCTTTAAATGTTCCCCAGTACAGCGTCAAAATTCCGTAGAAAAGGAAGCTATAGTACCACTGGTGTTTGTGGTGCTTCGCTACATCATGGTGCGGATCAAAACGCATTGTCAGAGAACCGTCAATATCGTCGTCTTTACCAGCGATGTTCGTGTAGGTATGGTGCAACACATTGTGCTGCATTTTCCAGTTGAATACGGATCCACCAATCAGGTTGAGCGTGTGGCCAACCCACTTGTTTACTTTGTGATTTTTCGAGTAAGCTCCATGGTTCGCATCGTGCATAACGCTCATTCCGTTTCCAGCTAAGGCGAAGCCCATCACGCTCCAAAGGACGAGTGATAGCCAAAATGGCGGTGCAAAAACCACCATGGCAATGAAGGGAAGAATATAAAGACTGAGCATCACTACAGTTTTGAAAACCATAGCTCCATTTGCCTTCTGGCTAATGTTGTTCTCTTTGAAGTAAGCGTTAATACGCTTGCGCAGCTCCGCAAAGAATTGCAGTTGTTCACGGTTGGTAAACTTAATCTGCGTCTCATATGTAGGAAGTGACGTTTTACTCATAAGTCGCGAAAGATACAGGAGGATTGGTTACTATTAACATTGCAGGTTCCCTTTTATTCACGTCAAATCCACAAATACCGTGAAAATGGGAGACCAAATTTACTTAAAGCAGGCTTAACACAGCGCAAATGTTCATGTTCAGGGTGAAATCTTAATCTGCAGAAATGTGGTCTGAGATTCATCCGCTTTGAGTCAATGAGGTATTTCATCACTTATCGAATTTGAAATCTCAAGGGTAAGGTATACTGCACAGTCACCGGCACTCCTTGTTGTGCGCCCGGAGTCATCGGGGGTAAATTGTAGACAGCATCAAGGGCTGCCATATCTAACAACGGATGCACACCTCTCAACACCTTGGCGTTTTGAACGAATCCGTATCTATTGATCTCGATAGAAACATACACCGTCCCCGCGGCGTCTTCAGCAATGGCTTGTTTCGGATAGCGAGAACGTTTGGCTAAACAGCTGGTCAATTCTTCTGTAGTGCATTGCGATCTTTGTTTTCCCTGGTATTCAAGACAGGGTGGAAGAGCTGGACCGTTCTCAACAATCATGAAGACATTCTCTTCTTTCTTTTCATCTCCACTTTCGAGGTAGGTGAGTAGCATGGTGTGGTTAATCACCAATTCGCTCATATCAAATCGATAACGCATGGCTTCCCATCGGTCTCTTTGAAAAGCCCTTCCCTTAATTAACCCGCAATCACTTTCAATGATGATGGAATCTTTTCCGACCACCCAAGCGGAATCAATTGATAGAAGGAACTTGCCTGCTGCTAGTTCATCCTCAAGCCAAATGGTATAGGTCTGGAATTGATTCCCTTTAAATTCAAGAAGCTCTGAATAGCCTTCGTTGTGAATCAATAAGAAATCTAAGCCTCGGTCCTTCCATGTGCGGAGCTCTTTACTTTGACGCAGTTCAAGATCATCACGATCTGGAAAAGAGCAGGAAGGAGCTGTTTGAGCGAACGGCTGACCACTTGATAACAGAATGAATAGCAACAGAAATGATCTCATACAGTATTGATTAGTGCAAGTTACAATCAGAGAGGCAACAAAAAGAAAACCAATAGAAGCGCAATTCTGTGCAACTTTTGTGAATTATGACAGCCCCAGCTATTGTACCTTTAGGATGTAATCTACGTCATATGCGTTCAACTCTACTCTCATTATTTTCCTTGGTGATGGTGCTCCCTTCTCTAGGGCAGAATAATATCACCTTGGAAATCGATCATATTGCTGGTGATCAAGCGTTTGCACTCAATCAAGATTTTATTCTCCCTGGTGGGTATGAAGCGCAGTTCACTCGTCTTCAGTATTACTTGTGCGATTTTACGATTACCCATGACGGCGGACAAGAAACCTTCTTGACGGAGACGCACATTCTTGTGAATGCGGATGATGATGCTATTTACGACTTGGGATCATGGAATATCAATCAAGTAGAAGCCATTGAATTCGCAGTGGGAATTGATCCCGATTTTAATCACCTAGATCCTGCGACCTATGAAAACGGTCATCCATTGGCTTACCAAGCGCCTTCGATGCATTGGGGCTGGACTGCCGGTTATTTCTTCACGGCGGGTGAAGGATTCGCAGGAGATGATGAATCGCTTTGGCAAATTCATGCCTTAGGTGATGCTAATTTCTTCCATCAGTCGCATACAATGAACGCTAGCGCGGAAGACGGATTATTGGAATTAGCGCTCAGTGCGAACTATGCTCAGCTATTCATTCAGTTGAATATTTCTGAAGGCTTGATCGAGCATTCCGAAGTAGACGAAGCGACTGATCTCCTCGAAAACATGCGTGACTTTGTGTTCAGTCCGGCCGTTGTTTCGGTAGAAAATCTGACTGCCGCTACCTGGAAGTTCTACCCGAATCCGGCGAATGCGCAAGTACAAGTTTCAGGACTCACCCCTGGAACTTTGGTTTCATTGCTTGACCTCAGCGGAAGAACTGTTTTTGAGGTGAGTTCAACAGGAGCACCACTCAGAATTGATACGGAAAGCTTTAATGCAGGAGTGTACTTTTTCCGCGTTAGCGAGAATGGACAAAGCCAAACGCAGAAACTCGTTATTCAATAATGCGCCGTGGGCTATACATAGCTCTCGCATTCTTTTTCATTGGATGCGCTAAGGATCACACCCTAGAATCGCCTGCAGAGAGTGCGTTACCAGCGATGTATATCCCAGCAGATAATGCGCTCACAACTGAACGCTTTGAATTCGGTAAGGCCCTGTTTTTTGACGAACGATTGTCATCAGATAACGAAGTGAGTTGCGCTAGTTGCCACCAACCATCGCTTTTCTTTGCGAACAATGAAGCCACCACACCAGGCGCCAATCAAGTCCCGGGAACCCGTAACGTGCCCTCGCTGATCAACATAGGGTATAGTCCGTATTTTACCCGAGAAGGAGGGGTTCCTTCATTAGAAATGCAGGTCTCTGTACCTGTTCAAGAGCACAATGAGTTCAACTCAAACATGCTCGAAATCGCCGAGGAGTTGAACGCAGATCCTGAACTCAAAGCCATGAGCATGGAAGCCTACGGAGAGGAAGTAACGCCCTACACCATCACCCGCGGATTGGCGAATTACCAACGTCATTTGAATTCGTTCAATTCTCCCTACGACCAAGCGTTGCGTGGGGTAATTGACTTAAACGCTAGCGCGGAACGAGGCCAAGCCCTCTTCTTTTCAGAGCGCACACAATGCGGAAGCTGCCATCACGGCATCAACCTCACCTCGAATCAGATCGTCAATAATGGGCTGTATGAGAACTACACAGACCCTGGTCTACAACGATTGACCAATGACCCTTCAGACGAAGGGAAATTCAAAGTAGCGGGCCTGCGAAATGTCGCCTTCACCGCACCGTACATGCATGACGGTAGCCTCGCAACACTCGAAGAAGTCATCAACCATTACTCCTCCGGCGGAGCCTCTCACACCAACAAAGACAGCAGAATTCAGGCCTTTGATTTAACCGAACAGGAGAAACAGGATCTGATTAGTTTCTTGGAGGCATTGACGGATGTGGGGGTGTTGGAGGATCCTGTTTTTCGGGAGAAGTAGACGGAGGACAGTTGACGGTAGACGGGGTTTTGGGTTATTTATAACTCTTTCGTTCCACGTTCCACGTTCCACGGTCTACCGTAACTCAGATTGCCTACGAGGCAATCTCTACAAGGTCATGATAGTTAGAAAGGAGCAGCGCACAGCGCTGCAAAAGATCTGTCCACCGTCCACTGTCCACTGTCCACTGGCTATGCCTTCCTCACAAACTCAGACTTCAATCCCATCGCTCCGAAGCCATCGATCTTACAGGCAATGTCGTGATCACCTTCCACAAGGCGAATGTTCTTGACTTTCGTCCCAGCTTTCACTGGTTTTGGAGCACCTTTCACCGGGAGGTCTTTGATCACAATAATGTTATCGCCATTCTGCAATTCATTCCCGTTGGAGTCGAATACTTTTCCTTCATTCGCGGCAGCTTCGACATCCTCTGCACTAAACTCATGAAAACACTCCGGGCAAACGAAGATGCTGCCGTTGTTGTAGGTGAAGTTAGAGTTGCATTTGGGGCAGGGTGGGATCATGTTTTTGAGGCTTTAGGCGTCTGGCTGTGGTAGGGTAAAGGTAGTCCTTTGATGTATTTCAGCAGAAGAGCTAAAGAAAGGGATGAGCGAGTCGATTCAGAATGTGAAGGTGTTTCCTAAGGTCCATTTTCCAATGTAGAAGTGACCTCTGCGCTTGACTCGCATGAATAGATATTCACATTCCAATGAAGGAGAAGATCGCGCAATTAACGCGTAGTTACGTTGCTTTTCACTGCGAGAATACAGCGTTGTCCTTTGAGGCCGTGTTGGACAAGAAACGGTGCTTCGTTTTCTGTCTGTCTCAGCTTCATCGTGAAGGTGAATATACTACCTGGAGAATTGTTGCCTTGGTTTCATGGATTAGGACTTTGAGCATGAATTTCACCTCCCATCAGTTCAACGAATATTTTACTGATAGTTGTGCCTAACCCAATACCTCCATAGGCTCTTGAAGTCGATCCATCTTCTTGCGTGAAGCTATGGAAGATGGAGCTGATTTTGTTTGGAGGAATCCCAATACCCGAGACTTTCACTCGAAACTGAAGTGTGGTTTCGCTATTGGTTAAGCACATGAGTTGTTCAATGTGAATCTTAACATACCCTGTCCCACATGATTTCAAGTTATTCCCGATGAGGTTGGTGATGATTTACTTCAGCTTCTGGCGATGGCCGATGTATTCTCCTCGCACCTTTTTAGTGGCATCTACATGGAGTTCCAATCCTTTGTCGTTCATGATATGGCTCAAAGCAGCTACGGTTTCATCGACTAAGTCATTCAGAGAGAGCATGGTTTCACTGAGTTTGCTTTTGTTGGCTTCTTCCTGTGAGAAGTCTAGAACGTCATTCACGATTTTCGTAAGTGATTGGCTTGAGATGTACACAATTTCAGACAACTCGCGTTGGTTGCTGTTGAGCTAGCTTGCTCGAAGCAGTTCAGAAGCCACAATGATTTCGTTCAAAGGCGTGCGAATCTCGTGGCTCATGTTCGCAAGGAACATAGACTTTGTTTTGGCCGCGGCATGGGCTTTGTCGAGGGCATCATCTAGTTTATCATTTGACTATTTGGGTTGTTTTGCTTGTGTTAGCAGATCCGCAACGAATTTCTCTGATTCCTTTGTGAAGAAGCAGAACATAAACATGATCAACACATACTTTATTCCATTACTTAACCAGCGAAATATTTCAGCGAGTTCAGGACCAAGCGAGATTATCGGAGAGACATGCATGAAATGGATCTCAATCCAGATCCACTTAGCCACTGCTTCCAAGCTGAATAACCACTTCATCGATAGTTCAGTTTGCGCCAGCTGTGAGTGGAGGCTCATTGACGGATAAGCTAGAATCGCTAACAAGTTCAAAATCAAAGCAAGAGCTAAATGTCTAAACCGTTTGGGACTATGTTGGCATCGACGAAATGATACTTTGGTGTAATTTTAGACCAAAATCAATCCATGAGTGCAGTTGTAGAAATCGTACCCTACCGTCCTGAATTCAGAGAAGCCTTCGGGAACTTGAATTTTGAATGGCTAGAAAAGTTTTTCTACATCGAAGACTACGATCGTGAAGTCCTCACCAATCCCGAAAAATATATCCTCGACCCAGGTGGCTATATCTTCATGGCCCTCGTTGATGGTCACCCAGCCGGTACAGTAGCACTCATCAAACGAGATGAAGGCGACTTCGAACTCTCAAAGATGGGAGTCAACGAAAAGTACCAAGGCAAGCGCATCGGACAAAAACTCATGTACCACAGCATCGCCTTCGCCGGAGAACAAAACTGGCACCGCGTCTTTCTTGATTCGAATCGAAAATTAACTCCTGCCATCACACTTTATCACAAGGTCGGTTTTAAAGAGATTGAGATTGAGGGAGGCTCGCCTTATGAACGGTGTAATATTCGGATGGAAATCCATATTTAGGCTTATGCCTTTTTTGGTGGACCTTGGACCGTGGACCGATTTTTTGGTTGTGCCTTGCACAACGCTTATTGCTCTTAAAACCTTTTAGAAATAGCCCCTTGGGCAATCTGAATGGCTGCATCGCAATTCATTAATCACGTTCATTATTCTTTTGCCCAACGTCTACTGACTCCGATTCTCCTCAATAAGTCTCCTCGACCCGAGGTAGTACACCACCGACGCTACCATCATAAACACATGACTGATGTCAACATGGTTGAACCATTTGTTGAATCCGATTTGAAAGACGAAGAAGAAGGCGCCGATGGCACTGATAAGAACTGCTTGTAAGATGCGTTTGCTACCAACACTGCGTTCCTTGTAGTAGACAAACCCTGCGAAGCCCGCGACTACGATCGCCATTCCGTACGCTGCGTGAATGAGGACGAACTGAAAATTCAAGGTGATCAAGGAAAGGAGCAAGAAGGTCAATAACTCGATGATGTTCAACTTCGAAAAGAAGGCTCCAATTTTCACGTCAATGAGTTTTCTTGAGTATTGAATGATGGCCCGTTCTAACAGAGCAACAGACAGCATACTCGTAATCCATCCTGGCACTTTCATGTAGAAGGGGACGTAATGAAGCAATGCATGTCCGACAACCCCTCCAAGGAAGGTAGCTACGGCCATGGTCAGAAAGTAATAGATGAACAGGGTATGTACATTCCCTCGGTTGGGAATCGACTTCAGTTTGAAGTAAGCAATTAGATTAATGACAGCCACCAAGACATCAGTCAACGCTGTGACAGGCTCGTGAATCAAAAGCCCAAAGAATTCAATTGAAGGTTGCGGTTCGATCAATTTCTTTTCCTATCTGATGCAAGATACCAATTATGGTACGTGGTTCGTGGTTCGTAGTTGGTGGACCGAATGGCTTTGATTAATGAGTTTTTGAATTTGTCTTTTTGAGGTGATTCGTAATTGTTTCTGCCTAAGGAGGATCAATCACCCTCACTCTCATTCATTCTTTCCACGGCTTCTTTTATTACTAAGACGGAATGGGAAATCGCTCGAGGACATGAGGTACGTTTCACTACCCAAGGAGTGTAGCGCACCTTCTCGGAATTGGATGGTGATATTGTGTTTTCACCAACTTAATTAGAGGCATCGAAGTTTAATATGAGGTTGTGTTTTCGAAGCATTGATACGAGGGTGTCGAAGAGGGATGACCAAACACGTAGAAAGAAATGGTTGAACTAAGCTTACTTCCCAGAAATCTCATTGGTTTGACAGCAATTATAGATGCGTGTATGAAATCGGAGTAATGAACGTGATTAGAGGGTTATTTCGTACCTTAAAACCACTAACTAGTGTAACCTTAACCATGAAAAACCTAACTAATCTGCTGCTGACGGGGATGCTATGCCTGTTAGCCACCGCTTGTTTTTCCCAGACAATATTCACCGGCGCGAACGGCACCAATTGGTCAGACGCAGGCAACTGGAGTAACGGTCTGCCCGCACTTGACAATAACGGATTCATCCCTTCAGGTTTGAGCTTCACGAATGCCACACCAATCAATATAACAGGGGCTATTGAGAATCACGGGACCATCAATAATTCAGGAGTAATGATCATCGAAACGGGGAGTGCTATCTACAATTATGGATCGTTTGTGAATGCAGGGACAATTTATAATTTCGGTGCTATATTCGGTTGCAATGGCAGCTACATAGGTTTGTTGCCGAATATCAATGAATTGGAAACTACAGATTGTCAGTTAGAAGAGGTCTGTGATGGGATAGACAATGATCAAGACGGTCAAATCGATGAGAGCTGTGGCTGCACGAATCCTGCTGCTTGTAATTTTGTGTCACAGGCCACCTCCGATGACGGGAGTTGTGAATTCTCAACTTGTCAAGTATGCACTGGGCAGATGGCATGTAATTATAACCCGCTAGCTAGTATTGACGATGGTAGTTGTGAGTATTCAAGTTGTGCAGGTTGTACCTATTTACTAGCGCCAGAGTATAATCCAGCCGCAAATATTGATGATGGCTCATGCTCTCCAATGGAATCTTGTTCTTGTCCGGCAGACATAAACCAAGATGAAATCGTGAATATGCAAGACCTGCTTCTATTTTTTGCTGCATACGGTAGCACCTGTAATCAATAATCTTATCGAGTGCAGGAAATGCACGAAAGTCTTGGTCGTATATTCATTGAAGAGCATTAGATGAGTAGAGTACAATGAAGACCTCACATGTTCTTCGTGGCACAACGAAGAACTCTTTCTTCACCACTTGTAATGAATCAATGAGTGGAAAGTATGAAAACTAAAAGGTCTAGAGTTCTCGTGAGAAATGGAATTTCTTTTCCCTTCAGACGGCCGAAGACTGATGATTTCTTCGCTATGGCTTAAACCTGATGTCATGGGTGTGTAAGCGGAAGTCGAGCAATAGCGAAAGTCACTTATTAGCGAAGCTATGCAGCAGCGCCTTTTCGGTTAATTTTTCTGCAGCAACGAGATTCGTGCTTGTTATATCTGTACTCTATCATCATTAAGTTCGAGTTGATGGGTAGGGATTTACAAGCATGGAACTAGATGCAAATGATTGTCGTGGCACAGTGTTTGAATACATGTCATCTTGAAATTAAACCAAATACACATCGATTAGAAGAATTCATTATGAAAACGCGTTGTGCTATCAACTCCAGGCGTGCTTGATATCGTTTTGTGGTCTTCCTTTTTCGAAGTTGACTTTCTGAAGCACAGCAATTGACGCTAGTTTTGATGCCATTCGAACCAAAAACCCTTCAAAGGTCTTGGCGTAGTTGAGCTTGATTCTAAATTGATCACAGAGTTGAGCGAACTGTACTTCTATCCGACTTCGTTTTTTACCATTCTGAGGATTTATGGGAACTTTCTCCCTTGGATTCGATTTGAAAGGTACTTCCAGCTTGATCTCGTATTGGGTCAATAAATCGGTCTGAACTTGCTTCGAGATATATCCACGGTCTCCAAGAATGGTTTTGTATCGACAATATTCTTCCGGTGCTATATCTTTTAAAAAGTTGATGTCATGTACATTAGCAGGGGTAATCTGCATATGTTGGAACACCCCGTGCTCGTTGGTTGACAAGTGGAGTTTGTAACCTATGTAATAGCGTCGATCAACGGCATAAAACCCCTTCCTAGGGGCATTGGTTGGGTCTTCTTTGCAGATCCAAGCTTGGTTCACGGCTATTCTTTACAATTGGACAAGGCATAGAGTCCACGATACTAATATCAGATGAAACGCCCATCGTCATTGAGATCCGCTTAGTTAACTCGATAATGAATGGTTGTAACAATCTTCTTCTTCTATTGAACCTACTTCGGTCTATGAGCTCTGGAAATCGGCTTCTAAAATCTGTTCGCAACTTACTGAACAACAGATTTTCGCTGTCGATACAAGCAGACTTTGATGATACAGCCAATGCAATCACTTGCAAATCTGTCATTTTCGAAGGTCTGGGCTTAAAGTTAAAATCACCTCATTCATTTACATCTTCATGGAAAACTTCTTCTGCAATCTCAAGGGTCATTTCGGACATTGCTCTCAGGTCTTGCATGGGTCTGGCTTTATTGTTTTAAGCACATTTAAAATACAGATAAACATAAGGTTACACTCCCATTTTTGCCTTTTTAGCTCACGATTTTAATAGCACAACGCAATGGTGAAAGTGTTTCTTTGGACGTCTCGGATGTTGCTGGGGTGTATGAATGGCACGATGGATCAGTAGATCCCATTTTTGAAGTGAGCCAGACCGGTTCCTACAGCGTCACTGTGACCTCAGAGAATTGCACCGGAACAGATGAGATTGAAATAACATACTTCCCTATTCCCATTTTTGAATTAGGCGAACAACAAACCATATGTCATTCTAGTGGCTTTCAATTGGAGGTCATAACGGAAGTGCCCGATGCGAATATTCTATGGAATACGGGGTTGACCAATCCAATTTTAGAGCCTCAATCATCAGGAGTTTATGAAGCAACAGCAACGGCAAATGGCTGTGATTTTTCGGATACCATAGAGATTGAAGTGATTCAACAACTGTCTTTCGATTTTGGAGAAGACCGCATCGCGTGTAAAGGCGATACGCTCGTCCTCAATGCCTCTACAAACGGATTTGACCATCCAGTTTCATATGTTTGGTCCGACGGAAGCACCGATTCTACATTTACCGCAATGAATACTGGTGAATATTCAGTCACTATGGAAAGTGAATGCGATGTAGTCTCGGATGCTATCGCTGTATATTTCGAACAATGCGGATGTTTACTTTACGTCCCTAATGCATTTACTCCTGACCAAGATGGATTAAATGATGTTTTCTCCGTCTCTGCCAAATGTGACTTTGATACTTACAAGATCATTATTTTCAACCGCTTTGGTCAAGAAGTGTATCGATCTTACCAACCAGATTCTCTTTGGGATGGATCACATCAAGGTGGAGATTACTTCGTTGCAGATGGCGTATATGTTTATCGCATCGAGTACACCACGAACACCTTAGAAGGTGTAGTCTCTGAGGTGTTAAGTGGTCATATCACCGTTTTACGCTAATCACAGCCATAGCTATGTGCTGATTCCTAACGCTTCACAAAGCGGTGCGTTATTCCGTATTCAGTTGATAGAATTGTGTAAACACCAGAAGCTAAATGAGAAATAGAGATGGTGCCAGCCTGGTTGCTTTGGAATACCTGCTGTCCTGACGAATTATAAATCGTGAAACGAATGTTGTTGGGGTTAGAAACCTGAATGGTCTCCCCAATGACGCTACTCAGGATTGAAAACTGGATTGGTTCATTCTCGCTGATATTTACGACACATTGATTTAAAATTTCTTCAGCCGTATTGCAGCCATCCATATTCATTTCAATGTCATGATCGCCGTTCTCGAGGAGATGACCACAAATACTATTGACAGAGCAATATGATAGCACTGGATTATTCCTGAATTCAACGTGAGTAATGGATTGCGGTACTATATTCGCAAGTCCACTAATATCTGAAAGTGAAGTGCACTGGGTTAATTTGAGTGCCCCCATGATATATTCAAGGTTGTCAAATCCATTTAAGCTATTGGCTTGAGGGCATCCTGAAATCTCGAAATTTCCTCCGACTGCTGTCAGGGCACTGAAGTCGTTGAAATTTTCTAATAATGAACAATCATCCATTTCAAATCCACCGCCGATGGTAGATAGACTCCCGATGAAGTCTGAAGATAGCATCATGTCATTTTCTGAAACATGAAAATTACCGTAGACGGTATTTAGATTCTCCAGTCCTTGAAAAGATTCAAAGTTCGTTTCACTCATCATGAAGCTGCCTCCAATAGTAGTAAGGTTTGATAGGTCTCCAAAGTTATTGGTTAACCCACATTCGCTAAGATGAAGATGCTCCGTAATGTTTTCCAATGAGGATAAACCATCGAAAGAAAAACTATGTTCATCTAAGGAGATACCTCCGACAGAAGTTAAATTTTCAAGGCCTAGGAAATTTTCATGGGGATAGGCATTACACTCTCCGCCACCACATCGAATATATCCCTGAATTTCGACAATTTGTTCCATGCCGATAAAATTGACATTGCCTTGAATAACTAGGTCACCTTCTATAATGGTACAGGTTGGAAAGTTCTCCGCAAAATTGGTGGCATCTGCTTGATCGTAGAGAACGAAGTCGTCTGAAAAACAAGATTCTTGCGAAATGCAGAGATAAGGGAACAATGCCCAAAAGAGGAATGCGATAACTTTCATGATGCAGGTTTGTATTGGTTTCACTTTAAGAAAAGACAAAATTTCGAAATCCTATAATTAAATGGACTGTCGAATATGTATTTGTTGGAAAGTCAAAATACCTCTTTCATGTTTTTCTTTCGGATTAAATCTCGTCCATTTGATTTTTGTGCTATTGCTTTATCGGAAGAAATCTAGAAATCCAGTTAATCCCACGAACCACGTCCAGTAAACTCCTGACTTTTCCCCTATATTTCTAATCCCTAAAACCGATTTCATGAGCTATCGCTGTATTCTAGTGACACTGTTGTGTCTTACTGTTTCTACTATTTCCTTTTCTCAAGATGATCGTTCGAAGGATGCGTTTCCGGCGATCAATGAAGGACTTGATTTCCGTTGTATTGGTCCGTTCCGTGGGGGGCGTTCTGCTGCGGTTGTTGGTGTGGAAGGGGAGCCGATGCTCTTTTACATGGGGACGACCGGTGGCGGAGTTTGGAAAACTACCAACGGAGGAACGACTTGGGACAACATTTCCGATGGATATTTTGGTGGTTCGATTGGAGCGGTGGCGGTTTCGCCTTCGCATCCGAATGTGATCTATGTGGGCGGTGGAGAAGTCACTGTTCGCGGAAATGTATCGCCCGGAACGGGGATGTACCGTTCAAATGATGGTGGAAGAACATGGAAGAGCATAGGGTTACCGAATTCACGACATATCCCTCGTGTGCGCATTCACCCGACCGATCCGAACATCGTTTACGCTGCGGTGCTTGGAGACCTTTTCAAGGATTCAGAGGAACGAGGAGTCTACAAGTCGACCGATGGAGGTGACACTTGGACGAAGATCCTATATGCCAATGAGCGCGCGGGGGCGGTAGACTTGATTCTTGATCCATTAGACCCAGATATCCTCTATGCGAGTACGTGGAATGTACGTCGTACCCCTTATGATTTCTCTTCAGGAGGTGAAGGTTCTGCACTATGGAAGTCCACAGATGGAGGCAAGAACTGGGAATCTCTGATGGAGAATGAAGGCATGCCGGAAGGGACTGTTGGGATTATTGGAGTGACCGTTTCCCCTGTGGACCCAGATAGAGTTTGGGCGATCATAGAAAATGACAATGGTGGCGTGTTCCGTTCAGAAGACGGCGGAAAAGAATGGACGAAGGTCAACAGTGATCGCAGTTTGCGTCAGCGTGCATGGTATTACTCGCGTATTTATGCTGACACCAAAGACGTGAATAAGGTGTATGTGATGAATGTGGCATATCATGTTTCCACTGATGGTGGGAATAGTTTTAAGTCGGCCTACGCACCTCACGGAGATCACCACGATTTATGGATCGCTCCGGAAGATCCTAGTCGTCTTATCATTGCAGACGATGGAGGAGCTCAGGTGAGTTATGATGCGGGTACCCCTTGGTCAACCTATCAGCACCAACCAACGGCGCAGTTCTATCGCGTGACAACGGATGATCATTTCCCTTATCGTATTTACGGTGCACAACAGGATAACTCAACGATTCGCATTGATTCCCGTTCAGGACGAGGATTCATTTCAGATCGGAATTGGGAGTCGACTGCAGGAGGAGAGAGTGCTCATTTGGCGCCGGACCCTACTGATAATGACATTGTGTACGGAGGAAGCTATGGCGGTTTCTTGACACGCTATAACCACCACACAGATATGAACCGCGCCATCAATGTTTGGCCAGATAACCCTATCGGATATGGTGCGGAGGGTATGAAGTATCGTTTCCAATGGAACTTCCCGATCTTCTTTTCGCCGCATGATGCCGATAAGTTGTACACCTGTTCTCAATTCTTACATGTCTCAAGAGATGGAGGAGGAAGCTGGGAGATTATTTCACCAGACTTAAGTCGGAATGATTCCATCAAACTGATCTCTTCTGGTGGGCCGATCACAAAAGACAACACAGGGGTGGAGTACTACGCCACGATCTTTGCTGCGGGTGAATCGCCATACCAGAAAGACCTGCTTTGGTGTGGTTCAGACGACGGATTGATTCACGTTTCACAAGACGGTGGTGCCAACTGGAAAAACGTGACACCAAAGAAACTTCCGGATTGGACGATGATCAATAGCATTGAGTTTGATCCATTCAATACGGGAGGACTATTCGTTGCTGCTACCCGCTACAAGATGGGCGATTATGCGCCATACCTCTATCATACCACAGACTACGGTCAGACTTGGAAGTTGATTACGGAAGGCATTGCCGATGAGCACTTTACACGCGTGATCAGAGCCGATGCGAATGCTAAAGGACTCTTGTATTGCGGAACAGAATTCGGACTGTATGTCAGTACGAACAATGGTGCCTCATGGCAGCCAATGCAGTTGAATCTTCCAGAGGTTCCAATCACTGACCTGGCATTGAAAGACAATGATTTGATTGTAGCTACCCAAGGACGAAGCTTCTGGATTCTAGATGATTTGAATGTAATTTGGGATGAAATAGCCGATGCTACTTCAGCAGCTCAGCCAAGATTATTCAATATTCATCCAACCGTTGGGTTTGGTAGAAATGGAAAGACCTCAAACACCCGCGGAACAAATAATCCCGGCGGTGTACCTGTATTCTTTTTCCTTCCGGATGAGAAAGCTGAGGTATCTATGTCATTCACCAATAGCCAAGGAGATACCATCCGAACCTTTAGTACCAACGCGACTGACAAAGTTAACATGTTGAAGGTGGAGGAGGGCCTTAATCGTTTTGATTGGGATACACGTTATGAAAGAGCTGACGACTTCGACGGCATGTTAATGTGGTGGGGAACCCTCGACGGACCAAAAGCACCTCCTGGAAGCTACGCGGTTCATATATCTATAAACGAAGAGAAGATGATGACCGATTTCGAAATCCTCCCAGACCCGCGCATGGAAGGAACGGTAGCTGACCGTCAAGCACAGTTTGAATTCCTTCTGGAGATCAGAAACAAGCTTGACGAAACCCATGACGCCATCCGACACATGCGCACCCTCCAAGGACAAATCAAAGCCCTCAACGGACGACTAAACAGCGACGAAAACACCGCCCTCATCGACGAAGGAAAGCATCTTGATTCAGTAATGACGAGCATCATCAGCGTCTTGTACCAAACGAAGCTAAAGAGTAACCAAGACATGCTCAACTATCCAATCAAGCTAAACAATAAGCTAGCGCACGTCGCATCCCTTGCCAGCATGGGAATCTACGCTCCAACAGCACAAATGATAGGCGTAAAAGAAGACATCACCGCTCAAATCAATGAGCAGCTAGAGAAGTGGTACGCGCTTCGTGATGAGTCATTGAAGGCTTACAACGCGATGATTCGTGAGCAGGAGGTGGATGTGATTGGGGTGAAGGAATGATAGTGGACCGTGGACTGTGGACTGTGGACTGGATAGAGCAATAAATCATGAATCGTGATTAGTGAATTTTGAATTTGTCTTTTCGTCATTCGAAATTCTCTGGGTATGTTCAAATAACTGTGTCTGTTTATTAATTCTCAATCCAAGGTTTTATCCGTTCTGGGTAATTCAAGAGAAG
>JAKVAX010000042.1 GCA_022447625.1 Flavobacteriales bacterium
TCATACCTCAAATGGCAACTGAAATAGACTGGTCACTTTGGAGCGAAAGAGGTGGGTCACTTTGTGCGAAATATGCACCCTAAGAACTGATATCTGTATTCCTTCCTCATTGGAAAGTACAGCTTTACGAACCCAGGGAATTGATAAGCAAAACAGACATCAGAATCTTTGAGGTCTACAACTTTGACTTCGCCATATTCATCCGTTTCGCTAAAACCATTGATCTGACAGACTCGGTGCTCCGTGAGAACATCCTTAGTCACTCCCGATTGCTCCCAAAAAGCCAATCCTTCATTGGTGAAAGCAATCTTTTCAATTGAAAACTCTCTCTTCTTTCGCTCAACAGCTTTTGCTTTAGTTCTGATTGGTTTGAAGTCTTTGAACTTCGATCCTTCACCGTTCAGATACTTTTTCAACAGTGCATCACATTGCTTTAGGAGTTCAGGGAAGTCTGAGTCATCATGCAAATCGAAATGCCATTTAGCGTATTCAAAGACATCTCCACTAAATGAGGAGTCTCCATGATCATGGAATCGCCATCTTCCACCTTTCCCTTCAAAGAAAATCACATCAGCTTTGGTGTCTGAGTAAAAGCGGTTTAGGCATCGACACTTTTTGGGATCGTCGACATTAAATTGTTCGCCTAAGAAGGCATGAAAAAGAAATCTTCCGTTATCCGATTTCTTCAGTATAGAATTTACGGTAGCCATTATTACAGTTTTGAGGCTATACCATTCTTTCTGTCAGAGGAACGATCCAATGACAAATTCTACAATCTTATGGTTACAATCTTTGAAGCGAACGCTTCGTTACGGTCTATTCAGTAGAGAACTGAACACAGCAAAGATAAGAAAAGCGCGATAAATGCATTGTTGACCTTTAGAAGTGAGGTCAGAGTTAAAGAAGCTCGATTCAAAAGGCTGAAGCCAGATTTTCCGGCTTTTCCAGATTTCCCAGATTTTCAGTCTTTCTTAGCTGAGGAATGTGAGAGAATGTTTCAACAGACGAAACTCAAATTAGTCCGCTCTTCTCACCTTCATACACACATCAATTTTCCACTTTCTCCTTCCAATTGAGTCTCATTCGCAGATCAGCGTCAGAATCGATTCTCATGGGAAGCAGTGTAAAAAGAAAAGGCGTCCGATGAGAACGCCTTTGGTTGTTGAATTAATCAAGGTTGACTAAATCCAAATTTGGAACGTTTTCATGTCAATCTCGTCTATGGAGCGCGTTTAATCCATCTGAACGCACGCAAACGATGAACGGATGACGTGATTTCAAATTTGCGGAATCGGTAAGTCATTTGAACAGCTTCCACTACCGAAGTGGAGAGCTCTCCGACAACTCTTGTGATATATTGCCAAAAACTACCTTTCATTAATTAGCCGAAAAAACTCCCTTAGGATATCTGATACATCTAAGAGTGTCCGTTGCAGATCCTCTCCATTGTTCTCATATACAGCAAAATACCATGGCCGATTTGAAATATGAAGCCCTCTTTTTATGCATACTTCGTCGCGAATCACCTCTTGGACGTGCACGTCATTCATTATCAATATTGCAATCTGGAATCCAGAAAGAAATTTATGTAAATCATGAAATGAATCTATTCCTAACAAGGATGGTTTTTCCTTAAGGAATCTTAAAAAATCAATATCGTGGTTCATTAAATTCTAATGTTTCATCAAAGTTTAAATCGTCTTGAGCTTCCCAAAGTTCCATGTATTCTTGAAGAGGCATTCCCTCTTCACCAGTTAGCGCATCAAACACGATCCCATTATCAATTCTTGCCACATGAAACAGCCAATCCTTTTGCACCCACTGACCGTCAATCATCACCAGCCCCATATTTGCGGTAGCTAAATATTTTCTGGTAATCACAAGATAAGCACCACCAAAGGTTTGTACATTAAATCTAGCACATTCCTCACACCCATTATCAATGAACCCGATGCCTGGTTTACGAAGTTTGTAATCCGTGCCAAATCTTCGGTTATACTCGTCTTGAGCATTATAGTCATTTACAGAGCCTTTCCCGTGAGCTATTCTGCTCATCGCTGCTAACAATTCATCATCGTCCATTTCCTCAGGCAACCTCTGAGAAAGAGGCAAGTCAAAAGCATACGAGATTCTGTCATCTCCTCTCCAAGTTAAATCGGGCGCACCATCACCGTTGTAGTCAGGACCGTTAACTAAGTAGCCATCTGCGTCAATCGATTGTGCATAAAGCGTCTCTACGCTCCCATCAGCTAATCTATAACCATACGTTTTGATTCCTCTATCATCTGTCCATAATTGTGGCATGTGAGCTCCCATTGGCATTACTTGAGGTTGCCCCATGGTAGGAGCGAGCGATGAACCAGCAAGCGTTAATGGGGGCAAGGTTACACTGAAATTTAATGTAATGTTCGTAAGAATTGGTTCGTAGGAGAACGCAATTAATTCCGTTCCATCTGCAGCTTCGAGCCCCTCTAATTCAACGAATCTAATCACCATATTTTGAGCAAAAGCATATGGGCTGTTAGAAGGATATTTGGGTGCTAACGGATCCAAACTCAAAAACCTACCAATCCTCGCATCATGCATTCTGAACTTGTAATTGACTGAGTTTCCTTTACCCTTCAATTCATCGTCGGTCTCCTGCCCTTGGAAGCCATATCTATAGTCTTCCTGCGCGAAGGTCCTTCCTGGCATCAGCATACCGAAGGGGTAATAGTCATTCAAAGATTGAATTCGTGGCTTGAATACGTAGGTCTGGCTGACACCATCATATTCAAGAGTCTTCGTATCACTCAGAACAGCTGTGACATTTCCAAGGTGATTACTTAATTCGAACTGTCTATTTCCCGAATAATTCGAGAAACTTACGTTGCTCGAACTAGCTACTTGCATTTGATAGATTCCTGAAGAAACTATGTGATCAATCAATGAAGAAGTACCTCCATCATAGTGAATCGTCTTCGTGGATAAGGCAACATTACTAAGTGTACCTACAACCTCTTTGCCATCAGACAATACACCAAGCCTTGAAGATCCATTAATGTGCTCCCCCTTCAGTTTGAATGAAATGTCATATTGTCCAGCAATTCCAGAATCCATCATTGACAAACTGTATATAGCCAATTCGGTTCCCATTGGATCCCGAGCATAATAATCCCATATCCATTGGGTTTGATCCAACATATTACCATTCGAATCTCGCGGTTTTCGAATCTTCGCTATTCTGTTCCCTCCTTGATCATATATGAACTCAAGATCCTCCAGATAAGCACCATCAACCAGATCCGGTCTAATCACGCGCTCTACCTTGTTTTGGGCATTCCAAATTATCCAACCAATTCCGTCATTGGCATCTTTTACTATTTGCCCTATCTCATCATATTCATAATTATCTCCTTGCTGTTGATAGTCTGATTCCGTCAAAGCATCTAGATCGGTTGTCCATTGAGTTGAACCGTAATTCTGTGGTTCAGAGACAAACTTGAGACGGTTTTTTTCATACTCACCTTCTTGTCCAAGTTGGTAAGCTTCTTCATAGGTGTAGTGATACTCGAAATTATCCATTGGCAGATCTGCCGGGTCCAACATTGTGTGTCCATTTCTCGTCAAGGTTTCGATATTCCCATTTGGATCAAACGAATAGGTGGTCGCGAATTGATCTGACAAGATCGAACCCAGAGGATGCACATTATTATTAACCAGGGTTGGGTTATCCATTTCAGTAATCACATAGTTAGACTTCTTAATCCTGTGCAATTGATCGTACCGATAGATAGCGGTATGATGCTTCATAGTGCCCAATTGAGGGATAGAAGCTTCTTGACTAAATCCATGAGAAATAGATGAGATATTCCCCCCATAAAGGTCAAACAAATCGCCGCTAAATCCTTGAAGGGATTCTAACTGAAAATTATCTACTGTAGCAATCAGATTATCAGTCACAGCTACGAAGTCACCTTGAAAATAATCCAATACAAACCCATAGCTATCCTCCGCAAAATGAGAATTCACCTTATTCGAGTTCGGGTCGTCTAGACCGTCTTTACCAAGATCTCGATTTCGTCTTAACGTAGCGCTATTGACTCCTTTTACCCAACCTTGGATAGTATATGCATAATCTTGAGCGGCAACTTGATTATCTGCTATCTCAGTACGAGCTAATGGACCATGAGCATAATAGAAATATTTTGCATCGTTCTCCCAGAATCGTCCATTTGAGGATGTATAAACCGCGTGTAACCGATTGTCCGCATCGTACTCATAGCGATGCGCAAATTGGTCCCACTCCCCCCACTGATATTTCACTTCATGAACATTCCCACTAAACACATCATAATCATATTCGATTCTTTTTGTCCCTTCGCCAATCACATGTAAATCTGGAAATTCTTGAATGGCCTCTTTTGCATTTCCGTGGATGTCGTATGAAAAAACTGTTGCAGAAACGTACTTATCTTCAGGTTGCTCTTGAGGAGTCATCTCCCTAATATGAGCGACCATGCTTACACGATTTCTTAGATTGTCTTGTGTTCCGTTCGTCAATTCGCTGATTACTTCTTGACTCGCGACTTGTTGATCGAACCAAGTGTAATTAACATCTTCTTTAGAGGTAGATGATGACACCAATAACTGGAAAGTCGCATGATCATAATCAACTCCATGTGCTATTGATACTCCGCATGCTTGACCAGATTCGTATGGTCTTCCTATTTCGTCGTAGAGTGTATAACTGAAACAACCTTCCGCAAGCTGCTTATCGTTTTGACTAGCAATAATTCTGTCTAAGTCATCGTACCAATAGAACACATCTCCTCCATCTGGAGTCTTTGACTTAATCATTTGTTGAATACTGTTATAAGAATAAACAGTAGTCATGACATGGGCTGGGTTCATAAATGCCCCTGATTGGTCATCACGATGACTTTGAACTAAATCTATATCACTACCTGAGAGAGGTCGAACACCAGCAGGAGGTACAGTTTTCACTAGGTTTCCAGCTTGGTCATAGTAATACAAAGTGGCTTGGTAATCCATCTTTGTGTATTTCATTCGGAAGCTCTCTCTCTCCTCCAAATTCTCATACCAAGCGTTCACGTATTGCTGAACAAAATTGTTTGTTTGCTGCTCGAGATACTCCTGACTGTCTTCTTGGAATTGTTCAAGCTCAAACTCCTCCAAGGTAATTTCACATGCTGGTGGGTCTGCGCTGAAATTAAACAACGATTCACAGTTATAATTCGGCGGAAAAGCATTCAACGGATTTGAATAAGACCCTAAGCACTCTGATGTCCAATCACTTAAATCAATTGAAGTAGGTAAAACATCCATAGGATCGTAGAAATTCTCTGTTAGATATACCAGGAAGTTTGCATCGCCAGCAATTCCATTCACATCCAAAGAGCTCCCATTCAAGTTGTTATATCCAAAGATGATGTCCTCGAGATTGTTACAATTACAAGCAATCTTTCGCTCTGTTTCAGTGAGATTCAAAACAACAGGGAATTCTAAATCATCGTTATATCCAACCACGTAATCATTCAGCACCTCATTTATATCTAGATAAGATTGCCCTCCAAATGAAACTGGAGTAACATTAGCCACACCAATAAAGTCTAACCCTGCACTCATAGTTACATCGCACCCATTTGCACAGAGTTGCTCGAGTATGGATTGAATCTCAGAAAGCTCAGCTGAAGACAAAGACAAATAGGTAGATCCAATGTATTCCATAGCGTCTTCAATTACCAAAGAACACTCAATGCCACAAATAAGATCATTTCCGACATCTCCTTCGCCATTAATGGGATCCAAGAAGGTATCAAGAGTTGTGTAGTCTAAAATGTAGTCTGCACCATTAGTCTGGAAATTGGTAATGTAATCGCTCCATGAGTTCGGCCTCCACATTCCATCTGTGAGTTCATTATAGAGGGCATTTTGAGGAAATAATAAAACAAAGTCATCACTTGTATTTCCAAACACACCACCACCAAGCAAATCCAATCCGTTATCACTTGGGCCACCGGCGATAGGGGAACAAGTACCAGTAACACAGGTCTCAGGCGCATCGACGTTCTCATGATATTCTAAGAATGCGATATCTCTGTAAAACCTATAGACGCTATGGAAAAAGCGAAGCTTGAATTCTTCAGTCGGGTTTTGAGTAAACACACCATTTGGACCATGCAAAGCATCGAATAAATCAAGGACATTTTGTGGCAGCGCATCCAGAGGACCAATGACGTCTGGGTTGTCAATTACATACCATAAGGACATGTAATTGCCATTGCCGACATGAATGAAATTCCGGAGATTTTGTTCAATCATTAACTTGATTCCTTCTCTTTCATCTGAAGGGTCATCAACCTCTCCTGCCACAAACCAATCATGATCATCTATAGCGTATGCATTTAGTGGGTTACAGTCATATGATTGCACATCTCCAGTGTAATCATTCTCCTGACCTCCAACACCATCCGGTGTGCTTCTATAAGAGTCCCCATCGGAAAAGCCTTGAAGCGCCAATGGATTGTACAATATCGGAATCAACTCAGAAGGTATATTACCTGCATTCAAATAGCTATCGACATTATCGATGTATGTCCAGTAATCAAAGGTTCCCATGACAGAACCAACTGCTGAACATTGAGTGCTAACCAATTCGACACCACATCTGCTTTCATGCTGACAATACTCTGGATGATAAGTCACCCAATTATCTATGAACGTTGGATTAGCCTCATTAAATGAAACCCAATTAACTCGAAGATCATCCCAAGTTGAAATTCCTGACGATACAAAGTCAAAGGCGCCAAAAGAACCACAATTACTCGACAATATATTTAAGGGATCAGTTGCAATATTTTCAGTGAGCCACAAATCTTTGTTGTAGCCTAAAATGGCTTCTCCAAACTCGTTCATTGAACCTGGGAAATTATCGAAGTACTGACCGCCTGGAGACAAATCGTCTACCATTTGTTGCCAATAGAAACTGCACCAATCCAAATCGTGATAAGCAGGAGTCTCACACTCAGCTTCACAATTCGATATCAAAGCATTCGTAATAGCAATATCACTTTCAAAACCAGACACAATGGAAGCATTCGAAACCGCAAGTAGATATGCCGAGAGTGTTTCCTCACTTGGAGAAAAACCCACTGCAGCAAGTGTGGTCTCGCCATTTTCATCGATCAAATAGACATATGTCCCGTCAATATGATAAATCGCATTAAAACAATGCTGCCAACAATCATTACAACTGATCGAAGGCTGAATAGGCGCTTCATAACATGCAGGCAAGGAAAGAAATTGGGATATGCTTGATTCGAGTCCTGCCTGATCCAACTCTAGACGTTTTACAACTCTGTAGGTCCCTGGGTTTAATTGTGGCGTAGTTGCGGTATAACCTTGATTGTCTCCATCAATTGAAGACTGTTCTTCAAATGCCACCGTGATGAGTAAAACCTCTTCCGCTGTAATATCAGCAGCATCAACGGTTTGATAAAGATCCAAATAGACGTTATATGTTGGATAGATAGCCGTTCCCATGCAACCAACTGTGAAAGGATTCTCCTCTAAATCATAGTAAAAAGTGTGTACTGAAGGCTCTGTGACAATAAAGGTATGTTCTGCATTCATTGCATCTGCATACGGATCATACTGATTGAAGACACCTAAATCTACGTAAGTTTCGTCACCAACTATATCTCCATTGACTGTTGTCAAATGATCCAAAGCCATAGACTATTCGGACGTTGTCCGGTTAAATACTCAGCAACAACTCGTCCCTTTAAATCGGTAATAGCTACATGAGCTTGACCATCTGGATCTACCGATACAGTCTTTAAATATTGAGAAGCATACCCAACCTCATTACCAAACAAGCTATCAAGTTCTTCTTGATTGGGGTTTCCATAATAGAAGCTCGTAACATGTCCATTCGTTCCATCGATTGAGTGATTAAGACCTACCCCACCAGATCTCAACACTCTTCCACTACCATCATCAGATAAAATGGTTCTTGAATAAGGAAATCCCTGGGCATCTGGAGTATACTCTCGATGTAGTCCCATCCATTCAGAGTTGTTAGGGTCAATTGCATCGGAACTATAATACGTACCAGGGCCATCACTACCTACTCCTCCACTATTCAAAGGTTGATTGTATAGTACATGATTGTAGTCATTGTTATCGTCAATCAAATCATCGTACCAGACATCGAAGTAGGTGTAGTCAAAATGTTTGTTTGATGTAGCATCCCACAATTGATCGCCATAAAACTTGTAACCTTCACTCTTCTGAGGAGCTGGAAGGATCGATACGGTAGCTCGGCCATTAGCGTCATAAACGTTCGAATGAACAATCGCCAACGTATCCGTATTCTGAAATGAAATAGACTGTCTTGGCCGCATTAGTTCGTCTGCAAAAACTATGGAAGAAGCTTGTCTACCATTTTCGCCAAATGTCAATGATGAGCTCCAATTCAAGTCACTGAAGGAGTCTTGGAGATTCAAATAGAGCACACTTCCATAAGTCTCATTGGATGATTCTGACCATGGTGTGGTCTTACGTACTCCCGAGTCAATATTCTCCCCTATCGCTCTGACCCTAACCGCAATTACACCTTTAGGATAAGTATTTGGAAAACTATAGTTGTTCTTCATTAATTGAACTCGAACAGCATCTTTCCATCTCGGAATTGTTCCAGCAATTACAGCAGGAGTTTCATTTTGTCCCAACTCGTAAAAAAGCCATTCTAATTCATATTCGATAGCCCCTGAAGGTTTCGTCCAAGACAACTCAAATTGATTCAGGTCGGTGTTCAACACAAATTGATTAATCGAAGGCGACACTCCTTCTTGGAGTTTAAATCTTTTCGAGGAATTAATTCCGACCTCCGCAATACAGTCTTGAGGCAGTTGATATTCGGGTGATTGGATTCCTGAACAATTCACACAAAAATTGGTGACCTCAGCGAAGATAGCTCCAGGATATACCTTAAGATCTTTTTCTCTGTACGGAGCGTCTAGATAGAAATCCACAAAAAGACTTTCCCCTTGTATTTGTTGGTAACTGCCATCTTCCATGACCAAAGTAACATCATATGTCACTTCAACAATCCAATCATCAGAGTACAGCGTTTTTAAACTTTGATCGTACCGAAGAAGCACATATGCTTCCTGATTTTGAATTGAAAAGTTCGTGTACGTCTGGGACAGAATCTCCTCGAAATACTGATCTTGAGAGGTGATCACCGTATTTGAGTTCAGAACTGGAACCGGCTCTGAATTGTGAACATTCATGTCTTGAGCAATCGCCATCGTGGAAATCAGAGCGAATGCTGCTATCGAGAGAAGAAATCGAAGGACTTTCATGCTGATTTTTGTTATTGTGGCAACTGTGGGTTTCTCAAAAGAGTTCTTCCCGTTGAAATTGTTTGAATACCGTTGATTGTCTCAATCTTAGTTTGAACAAGTTGCCCTCGCCTGTCATAGATATAGACCGTAGCGTAGTTGTTGTCGTCCAAGGTCGCTAGCAAACGCCTATTATCACTGGAATAGACATAGGTGACCATCGAACCATCCATGGGACAAATTCTTAAATCATCAAAGTATGTATCTGCGGCATTCGAAGAAATCAAATACAGATCATAGGTCACCTGGTCTGAAGTGAAGGTGTAATCAATTTCCAACTTAACCCAGTCATCAATAGCTTCTGTAACATCTGCTACTAAAGTCACGGGACTTTGTCCTCCACTTGAAGTCATGGCAATTTGAGGAACAGCTCCTCCACCCGTATATGCCCAGACCGAAATGTGAGCACTTGACTCTCCATTGATAAATGTCGGGTTATATCGGTCAAAGGAATTCTCTCCAGGATCTATGTTTATCGGAATGCTCGATCCGGAGGGCACTTTCAAGCTATAGTCTCCCGTGTGATTGTGTGTTGAAACAATCTCTGTAGACAATGGCAAGAACAGGTTTCCGTTCCCCCTTACAGCCTCGTCATAAACGCCTGCTCCTATCTCAAATGATTCGGAAAGCACTTCGCTGACCTCCGCATTCATTGATTCGGCGATAACTTGGCTTCCGTCTATACTTACGAGTGAAGCAGAAGAGACCGGAAGATCATTTGATGACTGTACAGCTATACCATCGATGGTATATCTATCAACTTTGCTCTTCCACATCCAATCAGGATTATCAACTATAGGATTATCACTCCTCCAGTCAAACCACTTAAAGCTTGGGTATTGACCATCCCGATCAATCTTTGTCGTTGGATCATCTGACTGCTCTCTGTCGGTCAAATAAAGAAATGAATACTCAGGCCGTTCGATGCCTTTCTTACCATATCGCTGTTCGTTTTGCGAAACCGCTAAAACATAACCCGCTTCGTCTGTTGTTAATAGCGCCCGTTCAGAAAGGTATGTTTCGTCCCAATCATCCTTCAGATTGATCGCATCCGCGTGCAACACCTTGATACACCTTTGACCTACACACCTGAACCAATCCACGTGCGCATCAAGAACAGGCGTTGTAGCAACCATGAGGCCCTGAGAATTGAACAATTCAAACTGATCCGCTTCAACCCGCAATGTAAATCCACCATCGGACTCATCAACTTCTTCTGGCAATTCAAATTGAAGCGCCAAATTTCCGCATTCACCCGAAACCCCATTATCTTCAGGACTGATGGTCAGTTCACCAAAATCGGAATCATTATAAACAACTTCTTTCCAATCAGTGCTGAACCCTAGCAAGTTAGATTCATCCAGGCATTCATGGTCAAATCTCATATCGGCCTGAGGGTCACTCAGAGCCGGGTCAAGGGCCGATCCTGATTGATCCATCATCGCATTCCATTGTGAAAGGAAATCATCTACATATAAATAGTCCAAAGGATTATTCATGGATACAACTGAACCAACTCGGGTTGATTGAAGGTTTCTTCTATGCGGCCTATAAACGCTTGCAGTCACAGCTGAAAGATCTGCCAAAGCGGCTCCTTGTTCATCTACTAATTCCCAATCATTGTCGTAATTAACCCAGGCATGAACCCATTGATCATTAATTAGACAAACCAATTCGTCACCATCTCCAATGATCGTTTCAAAATTCTCTATCAAGCCCGTTGTAATGTGCCCTAGAGGATCAGTACTTATTAGAATACTTTCGTTGTGGTGAGTGAAAGAACTCTTCGTATTTGGATAAAATGCATAGGCTGGTTGGCTGTAGGAATAGGTATTATCCCTCCATTCATTTTGGACTTGAGTAAGCAACGGACCAGTGCCTTGTGAACAGTAAACCAGATTGGCCGACTTCACTGATGAGCCGTCTGTTTCGGTAATAACTTCCTTTAAAAGTCCCTTTCGATTGATGACTTTGGTTGTCGAAATTAATCTCGAATTAGAATGGAAGTACTCAGCATCTGGTTGAACGTGCGGCAAAGGATAACCAGATTCCAATTGAGTCCCTCCTAAAATACCAGCATCCACGTTCCAATGATTGTTTTCATTCGCGAAAATGACAAAGTCATATGTTACCCCAGTTAATCTCTTATCTACATAACCTAATTCTGAGAGAACATCAATTTCACTTTGTAGACTTCCATCTGATTCTGTATGATATACATAACTTGTTGTAGCGGTTGGAGTATTGTCTTGATAGCCTTTAGCAGAAAACGTCTTGCGAGTTTTCAGCTTCCCATGCATGTCATTATTCTCTATACTCACGCCTTGAGAAAACCCTTGATTTACAAAGACCTGCCATCCCGTGTACGGTACAGGAATCGCCACGGGTAACGCTCGTTTCAACAATGTACCATTCCCTTCCGAAAGATTGGTGACCCTATTAATTGTTGGGAAATCCGCTGCTGTATAAAACTCAGATTGCACTACACCTGAAGTCATAGCCTGTTGATCCAAAAGCAATTGATTTGAACCCCCAACTTCCATTCTAACGAGATGATACCCAACCGTGGGAGTGGGATAATACGCCATCCCAACTGGAAGCTCAGAAAAAGAAGTACCGGCTCTTAATGAAACTGGATAGTTCGACTCATTGAAGGCTCTTGCTGTAATCAATCCATTCTCCTCGTTTGCATTGATTGGTTCATTCGAGGCTACTCCAGTGCACAAGCCATTCGAATCTTCATAAAAGTACTTGACGTTGTATGCGATATTTTCTTGATTCCCATTGTAATCATTGATTTCACTCCAGGTATCAATCACTTTGATTTCTTTCACTCGATGACCTCCGCCAACTTTGAAATTTCTTGAGGGCATCCGAATAAAAGAAGGTGCATTGGTCGCGGTTAAATCTGCTCGATTCGCCCATCCCAAAATATGGGCTGAAGGATAAAAGGATGTAATCTGTTGAATATTTGAGACCCATGAATTGATTGCTGACACCAGCCAACCAGAGATATCCTCAAGTTGAAAATCGTCATCCACTATTTCTGTTGTCAGGTCTATTCTATGGGTTCGAATATCCTCCCACGCTGCCAGCCTCAACGGATTTACGCTCCCTATGCCAACAGAAGTTAGATCTGCAAGCTCTAAATCCACATAACCATAATAGTTCCCTTGGTAGATATCAACTCCAGAGGCTTTCACATCTACCCAGCTCTCCACATAATCAGTTGCGGTGGTCCCAGGATTGTCAATTAAACCCTTGAGTCGTGTGTAGAGTTTTATAAAAACCTTGTCTCCAACAACTGATTGAAATGCCGTTGAGGAGCTATTGGAATTATCTGGCAACTCAAAATATATCCTATTGTATTGTTTAGTGATTGTCCCATAGGAAGGATTAAATTGATTCTCTAAGAGGACGTTTTCCTTGCCGGTGAATGCAATTTTGTACATGGACATAGCACCTTTGTCTTGCACCTTGCAGTATCGATCAGCCTCATACTCAATCTTCATTTCCGACCCTCCAGGAAGGAGAATGCTTCTCAATGACCAAGCCGAAGCATGATCATCTTGTACTTGAGCGTCTTCATATTGATTAGTATATCGATTCTCAGGGTTACCATCATATACATTTGTGTATGAACCCCACCGATCACTATTTACAAAAGAGTAATCAGGATTACGATAGCCATCACTCTCGTCGTAATTGAATACGTGAACGTTTTCTTCTCGAGGAGAATCCTGATAGGTAGTATAAACACTTGTCAATGTCAACTTAGCCGCGTTTGTAGCAGCACTGGAAGGAGTTCCTTCGCACAAGAGGTAATCATATAAAAAATGTACCGTTTGAAGCAGATCGTCTTGTCCTCCTTCATCTTTCTTGAACAATTTTATCTGATCCAACTTGTATGAACACTCGTCAGTGCCCCAACTCAAATTTGCTGCTAAAGATGAGTTGTCCTCCGTCTTCACCGGCCTATTATCTTCCCTTGGAGAGATCAAGAACTCGGCATAGTGGGTATCCGTCTCAATTCGCTTGACGTAGATCTGTTCCTTCACTCCGTAGGAATACGAGAACATATCATCACCGGGATTACTGTAATCTCCTGGATCCGCATAGGCATCCAAATACGGAGATCTATATTTAAAATTTGAACCTTTTTGGTAATCCAGCTTAACCCAGAAACCTGCGTCATCTGCCGTTGGCCCATCGCCCTTAAAGTCGATGTAATTATTGGAATAGAGCTCTGTCAATAGATGCGCCTCTGAGTATTCTGGGATATCGTCACGTGAAAAGAAATGATCGAAGCCCTGCTTCATATGCTTGTCAACTGTCGAGGAATAAGGTTGAACAGGGTGACTAGTAGTACTCCACAGCTCATCTGTTCTCCAGCTTACGTCCGTTCGTTCAAGATTATACACTGGTATTCCATATACTTGCTTGAATCCTTGAGAATTCACGAGAGAGTATTCTGCAATTTGGTTTTCGAAACCGGATACATGCGGATTTGTAGATCCACCGTAGACTAAATCCAAAGTCCTTTGATAATCTCCAGCTTCGGGATCGATGGATTTATGCTTGAACGTAGTGTATTCAATGAGTGTTCTGCGGGTTGTCCTATTCTTGAAAGCATCGCTTAATCGATGTTGTAGAGAGGAAATGGTCAGAGCCTTTGCCTTTTTTGAAGGAAGCCATCCTCCAGATCCAAAATCTGTGTCTCCCCAAACTAATTTGAATGCATGGGGCTCATCACCTCCAAGTTGATTCATTGGATTACTCACATGAGAAACCACTTCATCCATCATTTGAAAATAAAATGGTTCTTCCCCTTGGGAATAAGCCGAGTTATGATCTAGGTTATTTTCAATTCCTCCCATATCTGAGGACCATGGACCTGAATAAGTTTTGCCGTCGTAGTATGAGGCATCAAGCCCGAATTTGCTGTCTCCATTTTCCTCGGTACCAAATTCCAACCCTCCATCTCCCCCATTAACTTTACTTATTCTAGGTGGATTAGAATAGACACCGAATTCATTTGAAAAAGATCTGAATGAGCCTTGTACAGCAGGTCCAGAAACCATCCAGAAATCATTCTGCTTCACCGGGGCACTTAGATTTGGAGTTCTTATGGTTGGGGTGGTGTGAGATTCCAAATTACAATCTTCAAGAACCTCGAGATTTTGACTGCGATTTGGATAGATACTTCCATAAGCGGGAAAATTCATAGTCTGATTCTCCTCAGTAAGAACCTTCACATTTACAACACCGCCGCCTGAGTTGCTTGTTATCCAGTTCGTAGGCAGGTTCTCTTTCCAATTCGTCAGTTCAAAACCATATGTGTGCGAAACGAATTGAAGGTTGACTTGAGGTGTAGAGCTTGGATATCGAAGCAAGGATGACGCTCCTGGAATCCACTTTGTCAATTGATGTAACGATGTCTTTCCTTCACTTCCGATTGGTTTTACTAGCCATCTTGAAAAATCTCCTTTAAAATCTGACAGCTTTCCACGTAACATAGAGCCGTTACGACGAAGAACACCATTTGAACCAACAGAGAGCCCTGACAATTCCTGACTGTAACACATTTCTTTATCCGCAACCAATTGGTTCCGGTTTCTTGTGACGTTCAGGTCCATTCCGTAGTAATTGTTAAGATTAAGGAAAACCTGAAAATTTGATGAAATATCAAACGTTGGAGAATCTTCCCCTATGACTCCTTCGTAAGATTCGGGACTCCAAGCATATTCCATCTCCTCAAACATCGCTTCTGTCCAAGCCTGAGACTCTTTCAACACTTCTCCTACTGCATCGAACTGAAGTGATATCGATTTTTCGGGCTTGGTATATCTCGTTTGTGTAATTATCTCATCCCCAGAAAAATCATCAGGAATTCCATTCAATTGCCGTGTAATCGCTCCTGGGTTCAAATGCCAACCTAATCCTACCCATGATGCTTCCTGATCCATCCCTACTCCTGCTCGATAATGGAGATTCAATGGAAAGCCGCCTTTTGATCCAGGGACTGACATGAGAGGAATGTTGTATGAAAAATCTCCTGTAAATGGATCTACCCATTGTGAGTTGTCAGCTTGCATGAAGCTGTCATAACTCGGGTTGCCATTTGCTTTTGCCGTAGAGATCATTCCAGGCACGGTAATCTCTGCAATGAACAAGAAAAGGAAAGCCCAAGCTTTTATTCGAACTGATAAAGACACTCTTTTCATGGCTATATTATTTGGCAAAACGGAGGAAATAGTTCTCTCCTTTGTCGTTGGTAACTTGAATTATGTAATCTCCTGGGGCTGATATCCCCGCGAGGTTTAGATCCAGGGCATACTTGTTATACCCTATCGTCGTTGAGAGAATTGGGTTTGAAGGATCCACATTGGCTATTGTCGTTGACACCTGCAAGTCATTATTTGCAGCGTCAAACACTTTCAATGTGAAATCTCCGTCAGGATTGAAATAGTCATTGTCATATGAGAAATAGATCACATCGTTTACCGCGAGATAAACGTTGCTACTAATCTCTCTTTGTAAAGGTGAATATTGGATTAACGGGTTCGGGCAGCTAAAGGATGCACGACAGTTTATCAAGCGAGAATTACCGTAGTCAACATGTCCTTTTCCGTAAACACGTGGATAGAGTTCGTTCTCAATTGACAGGGTATTTGTCGTAGATAGCTTAACAAAATACTCTCCTCCTTCTCTAGTAAATCTAATCTTACCGTCAGCGTTTGTATCAAAACTTGATTGAACATTACCATCTCCGTCAGTTATCCAATAAACTGCTACTCCATACTGGTCAAAGTATGCAACAGATAGATAAACATCACCTAATTGGTCTACCAATTGGAACAAACCAGTAGTAGGAATTTCAACTTCGATCCATCCTTCGATCCCGTAGTTCAGCTGATTTAATGAAACCGCGTTCGACCCTTGAAAATACAGACCAGATCCGTTGTAAAGAGAAGAATTGTACTCCTGAGTATTTTCATCGACAGCCCATCCTTGATTGGCAGTCCATTCAACTTCGTATCCAATATCAAAATTGTAAGTCCATTCAGAAAGATCACAGTCTCCGCTAGGCACTGCTTTAATCGTATAACTACCAGGAATAAGATTGGTGAATACCCCTAGAGGATTTGAAGAGACAAGTTGATCAAGATCATCGTATAGCTCAAAAGTGAATAGGCAAAAATTATTCTGGAGTGGAAGAACTATGTATGCTTCACCGACCTGAGACCGATCGCAGCTCCAATCAATAGTTCTCAACTCTCCACGACGGATTGGTTTCTTAATGTTATCAAAGACTAGCTTCTTAATCTGAACCGCTTCATTCTGATTCGTAATGAACGCGTCAGCTTGGTAGACATTTCCATTGGGCAACGGCTCTGAACGGAGTAAGTCTCCGTCTTTATAGTAGAAGATTGAATCGAGCTCGACGACCGTTGACAATGTCTCATTCCCAAATACCTTTCCAAGGTAAGACCCTAGATTACCATTGTAAATGGTCTTAAGTGAACCATTGGAAACGCTGAAACCAAATAGAATATGAGCGCCCAGAGATGCGGGGCTACTGCCTTCAGCTGCTAAACCAACTCGAAAGTTGTTTCCAAACCCTTGAACTGGCTGGATCTGTATTGTTCCGACGCTGACACCACTTTCAATTCCATTTTCCAACCTCCAATTGGCGTTCGCTGAACTACTGTAACCAGCAGTTTTTTGGAGGATACCGGAGTCATAGATCATTCCATAAATGGTATCCGTATAGAATGCATATCCTAAGTCTATTGTTTCTCGATGGATTTCACCATTTGAATTTCTGGTATTCAGTTCTATTGAACCGCCCTCTGAGAAACTCCTTGAAGTTGCATCGGAATAGAAGAGATTGTAATAGTTTATAGAATCTATTACTCCAAGAGACAGAGAATCCATCTCCAATTTCGTTCCTAACCAAGATGTTTCAGAAACATCTCCTTGGCTCCAGAAATACTTGCCTACTGCGTCAGTTCCATAAGATTTGATTGATAATTGACCTTCTAGGCCATAATCCAACGGCGTCACCTCCACATAACTATACACCTCCTGATCAAAACTTAGCCGAAAGTCACTCTGATTCAACACAGTGTTGTTTCGATAGATCGCGAGATCGCCAATCATCGGTACTCTGCTATAGTCATTTGCTGTATGAAGAACTGTTGTGTTCTGAGTAAAGATGTACTCGTTGTCTTGACGTGTGATTGTAAGCACATCGCCAGCAGCGTAACTGCCAGCGAACAACAAAGATCCATTTGAATACCCTTTGAGCATTCCCGAAGCATCTACCAACATGCAATAATCAATGCTGGAGTAGTGTTGATCTTTGTCTAAGTCACTAAAGCCGAAGGCTAAATGCCCTGTGGTATTCGGAGGAGTGTATGAAATCCATCCTGCTTCATTTGGCTTTAGGACATTATCACTCGAAGCTCCAGCATTTCCCCAGCCATCAGCTGCCGTTTTCGTTAAAGTCGCGGCTGTTTTGGAAATTCCGATAACCTCTTCCCATTCCGAATCATAATCGTTACCAAAACTGACCTCTAGTTTCCCAATGTATCCCCATCTGGTATGGAATGCTAAATCGAGAAACATATCGCTAAATTGGGCCGGAGTTGTTGTGACCCTGGTAACACCATTGACTTTGTATTCTATGTCCGTGCCATTCTTAACAATCTCCAAGACATCTCCTTGGGTCACGGCCATCGCTCCCACGATTACACTTCCCTTTTGAAAGTAGCACGTACTGTTCGCAAGGCGAAAAGAATACGCCATTGATGTGTAGTGGTAATTGGGATCGGTAATAGCAAAACCAAAAGCGCGTGTAGCACTTTGGTAGGATTCAACCTCATAGCGAATCCAGCCATCATCAGCAGCGAGAAGCACCTCTGAGGATCGTGCCCCAGAATTCCAACCGGCCGCCGCTTCATCCTTCATAACCACCTCGTTACCAGGAGTATAATGAATGCCAGAATCGTCAATCCACGTAGGGTAATAGGAAAGTTCGGCAAAGGCTTCGCCTGAACATACCAGCAAAGCCAGCATGCAAAATGCTTTGATATTCATGTCTTTACGACTTAATTAATCTCAGGAAAAAGTACTGGTGTAGTAGTAGTACCATCTTCATAAATAAGATGTACCCGGCAAAAAATCTCTTCTACAAAAGGATAGACTCCAGCGTCGACCGTCACCTTGTCGTCATCTCGACTAAAATCAAAAGGTGCAGGTGCTACTTCGTCGAAAGCCAAAGTCACAGAAGTAATTTCACTTCCCGTTGGAGTACTTCCAAATTCAACCACTACGCTATCTACTCCGAGTATAGAGCTGACGTAGAAGCTGGCTTGATAATTCATTTGAGGGTGTAAATCCGCGTCTACTAAGGGATTCTCAAGGTCATCGACCCCTAGTTCAGTTACGTTTATTTCTTCGGCAGCCGCTAAGAAAAAGCGCAAATCAGAAATTTC
>JAKVAX010000043.1 GCA_022447625.1 Flavobacteriales bacterium
ATAGAGTCCTGAGTACTTTAATGATTACTCACAAGGATAGACTTCGAATCCAATGACACACTTAACTGAACATAACCGGATTACATGCTACAATACACAAGAACAGCCTTCTTAATAACAGCGCTTATTTCCGCGCTAGCGATCAACGCACAAGAAAAAACAAACGATTGGTTCAACTCAGACCTGCTTGACGATCAAGTCGCAGGAATTTCAGTAGACAAAACATACGCTACCCTCATCGACGGACGCCAAGGAGAAGAAGTGGTAGTAGCCGTTATTGATTCAGGAGTAGACATTGAACACGAAGACCTCGTGAACGTGATCTGGGTGAACGAAGACGAAATCCCTGATAACGGTATCGATGATGACGGTAACGGTTATATCGACGACATACATGGATGGAGCTTTATCAGCGGCCCCGGAGGTGATGTCCACTACGATAATTTAGAGTTTACGCGTGTATACAAGGAATTAAAAGGCAGATTCGAAGGAAAAGCCAAAGGTGATATCGCGAAAGAGGATAAAGACGATTACAAACGTTTCTTGTACTTCGAAGATCAATTCGGAAAGCGCGTAGCCAAGGCTAAAGGTGAATACGAAGAATTCAAGCAGGTGGTAGATATCTACAACTATGCGAAGATTCAAATGGAAAAAGTCTTCGGTCATGAGGATTACACGCTTGAAGATGTAAAGTCATTGGAAGGAGGGGATGAAGCTTCGAACGCCCTTCGTGATTTCATGGTTCAAGCATTAGAGAACGATTTAGAAGGCGCTATTGATGAGGGGTTAGAGCATTTTCAAAATACCTTGACCTACAGCTATAACCTTGAATTCCATTCTAGAGATAAGGTAGGTGACGATCCGAATGACCTTTCTGATCGCTTTTATGGTACAAATCGTGTCGAAGGACCTCGAGCTGATCACGGTACGCACGTGGCTGGTATTATCGCCGCTGAACGCGGGAATGGGATAGGAATTGATGGGGTGGCCGACAAAGCACGAATCATGGTGCTTCGCGTCGTTCCTGACGGAGACGAACGTGATAAAGACGTAGCCAACGCCATTCGCTATGCCGCAGATAACGGTGCGAAAATCATTAATATGAGCTTCGGAAAGAGTTACTCACCAGACAAATCCTACGTGGATGAAGCCGTGAAATATGCAGAGGGCAAAGGAGTGCTAATGATTCATGCCGCTGGAAACTCAAGTAAGAACAATGAGAAGACCAACAATTTTCCAAACCCCGTAATGGAAGACCCACGCGAGATTTCACCTTTATGGATTGAGGTAGGAGCGTCTGGTCCAGAAATTGAAACGCTCGCCTCAAGCTTTACTAATTATGGCAAGAAAGCAGTGGACGTTTTTGCACCGGGAGTAGACATCAACAGTACGGTTCCAGATAGCAAGTACGAAGAGAACTCAGGAACAAGTATGGCGGCTCCAGTCGTAAGTGGTTTGGCTGCACTTATCTGGTCGTATTACCCAGAATTGAAAGCCAAAGATGTCAAAGATATTGTGGTGAATTCATACAAATGGTACGGTAAGATCAAAGTTGATCACCCAGGCAAATCAGGTAAAGAAGTGAAATTCTCAAAGCTCAGTCGAACCGGAGGAGTTGTGAATGCTTATAATGCATTTAGAATGGCGAATGAGAAGAGGAAGGAGAAGAGTGAGAGTTAGAGTGAGAATGAAAATGAGAAGTAGAATTAGAGAAGGTGCCTTTGGGCGCCTTTTTTGGTCTACGTGAACCTCGAGTAGATCTAGCTCACAGCTGCATTGACCAGCGCCGATGATGTTCTTCGTATCTACTGTGTAAACCCAGTTGTTGGAATTGTTCAGGTTGACGAAAACTTCCACGACCTTCAAACTCACTTAATGTTCCGGTTTGGTCGAGGTAAGTTAGCACTGTTCGTTCTTCTGCGGCTAAGAAGATAGTGTCTGGGAGAGGAACAAACGTAGTTCGTAAAACGACCTAAAGATCACTGTCTGATTCGTTTTCCATGGCGGTAAAGTACTATAAGCGAGGATCACAACCTACAAACAAGAGGGAGCAAGCCAAATAGAAAAAACAAACGTTTGTAGAACGCTGGGTTCGATCTATCCTTACTCTTGTTGTTTAGTGATCATGTCATGTACATTTTTCGGGTCATGAATCACTTCAATGGTAGGTGATATCGGACGCATTGGAGGAAGGTGCAGCAGCGACCCCCAGATTATTGGTTCGTCCAGGCTCGTTGAAGAAAACAAAACCGTAACCATCTTTTCGTTCACCGAAGGTAACCGACCTAATGGCTTTCATGTCCAGTGTAATCAATATTTGTTCCGATGCACCGCGTAGGATAATGTTTCGCTTGTCGGTGACTCCATAGATAGTTCGTTTCCGGCGTATCATGTCTACAATCATGCGTCCGAAAGTGAGGAAGAGGCCGATAAGGACAAACGGAAGACTCAAAATGGAGGTGAAGATGAAGGTGTCTAGCGCCACGGAAAACCATGTCAAGGAGAAGATTAGCCAAAACAAATCGAAGGGAATCATGAATGTATCACTCCCTGAAAACGATTGCTTGTTTCGGCATGCCTACCCACTTGAACTCCTCATTCCGAGAGATGTAGGGTTCAATGATATACTTAGCCGAGAGATTTGGTTGGATCATGGTTGAGATTCGAGGAGAAAAAGGTACATCGCATGATTTACATGTTGAAATCATGGCAAATCAATTATTCAGAAAGGACTTCGAAGTCGATCGCTACCTTTGTCATGGTCCTTTTATGTTCCAGACTGGTCGAATCTATGCGTAAAACCTATTTCAATTGGAGCACCGGTAAAGATTCCGCGTTAGCGTTAAAATACCTTCGAGAAAGAGAGGATTTGAAGGTGGATCGCTTAATAACAACTATTAACTCTGTACATGACCGCGTTACAATGCACGGATTACGAAGAGAGTTGATGTTACGGCAAGTAGAGGCCATCGGACTACCGCTTGAAACCATTGAATTACCCGAGTCTCCTTCGATGGAAGATTACGATGCGCTCATGACCAAAACAGTGGAAGGTTTAATGTCAGCAGGATATACAGACTGTGGCTTTGGCGACATCTTCCTCGAAGATTTAAGAAACTACAGAGAGAGCCAGCTCCAAGGAATTCAGTGCCATTTTCCCTTGTGGAAAAAGGATACTACAGAACTCCTGCATGAGTTTATTGATAGTGGCTTTAAAGCGGTTGTTATTTGTTTGAATGGGGAGCTCTTAGACGAATCTTTTGTGGGGAGATCATTAGATAAAGACTTCCTGAACGACTTACCCGAATCAGTGGATCCATGTGGCGAAAATGGAGAGTTCCACACCTTTTGTTATGACGGACCAATTTTCTCTCATCCAGTTTCTTTCGAGCAAGGTGATTGCGTACTGAGGAAGTACCCGAAACCAGGAGGTGGAGTCGATGAATATACGGGATATTGGTTCCTTGATTTGAAATGAATTCAGATGGAAGTCTAGGGTGTTAATCGATGATGGAAATGGTATTCAAGACGACATGAGCAGAAATCAAAGGCCATAAATTTCGTCCACTTAAAACATATGCCGCCCCGAATATTAGACCAATCAATCCTGTTGTGACCGACCTTGGAGAAAAATCATAGGAATGTCGAAAGCCAAAGATTAGGGCTTGAACGAACACTGCTAGAAGGGTACTTACTGGAATTTTACCGAAAAGTGCTTCGAAGCGATTGAGTGAAAAACCACGGTCTTGAAGCTCCTCCAAGAAAGACTCAATCCAAACAAAAGTGAGTGTCATGAGGATCATGGATGAAGAATCTTTGATGGTATGAATGGGAGAGCTTTCTTCTGCAGCTTCCGTGAACAAATCTCGACCAAAGAGCTCAAAAACCATGATCGAAGCAACAGTTCCTACGAGCACCAATCCTGTGATTATGAAAACTCGTATGACGGAATGGGGCTTTGTCAATCCCAATGTCTTCCATGACTGCTTGCGTGACCTGAGAAGAATAGTGGCCGTTCCAACAGTCAAGATCGAACGGAAAAACGCATTACCCCAAAAGCCAAACGCCTCAATATAAATCTCTCTGGTACCGAACATCACAGCGAGAAATATCAGTAAGTCTAGCAGGGCCTGATATGGCTTGAGCTGTTGCTTATTCATAGAACTATACTTAGTCAAGATCTTGCTTTAATTGGAATCCAAATCTCCTCTTCACTTTTGGGGTCGTTATTGCGGTAATTGGCCCCAAGCACTTCAAAATGCGGACGGTCATCCACAGCATATTCTGACTGAGGAATCCATTGCGAAAAGATGTACTGCAAAATAGAAGGATCATTGCTTGATCCCTTATAGTCGAAGACTGCATAAAGCCCGCCTTCCAGTTCAAATGTCTTTAGATATTCAGAGACCTGGTCAGAACTTGTGACCTCAACCAAGGCCCATTTCTCAAATTCCCGGGCAGGATTGAACGCCAAATAGTAGTCGGAAGGGTAGACCTGAAGTGAAATCTTATCGTCTGATGCCCGGTCAACAATGGTCTTTATTTCAGGCCCCATTCGACCCCAAAGTTGACCCGTTAGGTTGTTTACCAGACTCATAGTGACACTTAAACCAACCAGCTTCTTCGGTTCGCATTTAACAATTCGTGCAACAATCTCAGATTTCATCTTCTCATGCTCATTCTAATTCTTTCTCTTCTCCTCTTCCCACCAAGGATCAAAACTCAAATTTAAATGTCCGGGAGAAGTAATGGATTCCCCAATGTTGGGTGTGGCAATGGGTACATTTTTGTTCGAGGCTTCAACCGTTGCGCGCTCCACAGGATCGGTCCAGCTATGGGTGGCTAGCTGAAAAGAGCCCCAATGGATCGGTACCATAAGATCGGTTTTTACGTCAAGCGATGCTTGCACAGTCTGTTCTGGAGACATGTGTACGTCAGCCCAGAGGTCGTTGTACTGGCCACATTCCATTAAAGCAATGTCGAAACGTCCGTACTGCTCTCCAATTTCTTTGAAGTGCTCTCCGTAACCGCCGTCACCACTAAAATACAGACTCAAGTACTGGTGTTGGATCACCCACGATCCCCAGAGGGTGGCCGATTGATCGGTTAGACCTCTTCCTGAAATGTGTCTGGAAGGTGTAAATACGATGCTCATTTGATCTAATTGAACTTCCTGCCACCAATCCATTTCAGAAATCTTGTCTTCGGCTACTTCCCAACGTCTCAAGTGGTTGCCTACCCCTAGTGGGACAAAGAAATGTTCCACCTTATCGCGCAATTCTATAATCGATTCGTAATCGAGGTGATCGTAGTGGCCATGAGAAATAATGACCGCATTCACGTGAGGAATGTCTGCAATGGTGATAGGCATTTCTTTATTGAAGCGAGCTCTACCTAATAAGGGGTGAGGTGCGGCATATTGTCCAAACACGGGGTCCAAAAGAATCACTTTCCCAGCGGTTTCGAGAAGAAAGGATGAATGCCCAAGCCAAGTAACACGTGATGATTCTACATCAATATTCAACAGTTCTTTCGGGTCGAATTTCTCCACCTCAATGTTATCTGGCGGTGCCACATTCGGATCGGGATTTATAGTCTCCTTGATCATTGCTGAAATGCTGTGACAGTTCATTTCCATGATAATCATCTCCTTATTGGTAAAGACTCCATCTTCATAATGTCCGGTAGCAGTGTAAGCCTCCTTTTGCTCATCAGAAGCATGCCCACCAAATTGCGGACTTAAATTCACAAAGGCCACGCCGACAATTGTGATCAATGAAATAACAATACCGAGGAAGGCGAAGACACGTTTGATGATGCGTTTCAACATGACTTGGAAAGTGAGAAGATTAGGTGAAGGTACACGAATATTTTGGGGCGTGGAATGCAATCAACGATCCGTGTTCCGCGTTCTGCGCTCCTATCACCGTGATCTGCGCTCCGCGTTCCTTTTAAAAGGACGAATAATCAACCGTGCATCCCTCGCATATTGAACATAGTTCCATGTCCAGTTGACCAATACGAGGACTTTATTTCTGAACCCAATCAGCTGAACCACGTGTACGAGCATCCAAATAACCCAAGCAAAGAATCCGCGGAAATGACCTTTAGGGAGGTCAACGACCGCTCTATTACGGCCAATGGTAGCCATGGATCCAAGGTCTTTGTATTTGAATGGGGTTGGTTCTTTGCCTTTACTTTCAGCTAGAATGTTTTTGGCGAGGTTCGCAGCCTGTTGAATAGCCACTTGAGCCACCATGGCATGGCCTCGAGGGTTCTCTTTGTCAATCATCGCCGAGACGTCTCCAACTGCGTAAGCGCCTCCGATGCCTTTTATTCGGTTGAATTCATCCACTTCGATACGGTCATTTCGTGTAAGCACCTCCGCGTCAATTCCTTTCACTGGAGCCCCCTTCACACCTGCAGACCAAATGAGCGTCTTCGCTACGAATGTTCTACCATTCTTTGTTTTGACAATACGACCATCGTAAGATTCAACCAGAGTGTCTAGCCATACCTCCACATCAAGCGATTCCAGTGCCTGCAGGGCATCTGCAGATGATTTCTCGCTCATGGCACTTAAAACACGAGGAGAGGCTTCTATGAGACGAATAGACATACGTCGTACATCGAGATCTGGATAATCTCGTGGAAGGATATGTTTTCTCAATTCTGAAATGGCACCGGCGAGTTCTACACCAGTTGGACCAGCACCAACGATGATCACATTCATCAGCGCTTCACGTTCATTCAGATCAGAAGTAAGTAAGGCTTCTTCGAAGTTTTGGAGAATCAAGCTTCGAATATCCAGTGCTTCAGGAATAGACTTCATCGACATTCCGTGATGTTGAAGCTCACTGTTGCCGAAGAAATTCGTGTCACTTCCTGTAGCGATAACGACCTTGTCATAGGCCAGCTCACCGATGGAGCTGTACACTACTTTCTTCTCGGGATCAATGTGGGATACTTCAGTGAGTCGGAAGAAGAGATTCTTCTGTCCTTTGAAGATTTTACGCAGGGGGTGACCGATGGAATCGGGCTCCAGTCCTGCAGTTGCGACCTGATAAAGAAGTGGTTGGAAAGTGTGGTAGTTGTGCTTATCAAGCAATACGATTTGTACCGCTTTGTTTTTAAGCGACCGGGCTAATTCTAGTCCGGCAAATCCCCCGCCGATGATGACGATCCGGGGTACGTTGGCGTCCGGAATGTTCAAAAAGAAAACTTTTTCCAAAGGTAAGGAATAGTGATTCATTTCGGAGCAGTACTTTTGCATCAAATGCGAGAATTTAAAGCAGCAGAAGACGCCACACTTCTTGACTTGATCATCGAGGAATTCGGCTACGCTTCCAAGAACAAAGGCCGCAAGCTCATCAAGGCGAAGCAGGTCATGGTCAATGGCAACATTGACAACTATCCTTCACGTAAGGTGGAGAAGGGAGCGCACATCAAAGTGCTCGATGAACCGAAGGTGGAGCGTGAGGCGAAACCAACGAAGAATCTTCCTTTCGTTATCCTTCATGAAGACGAGAGCGTGCTTGCTTTTGAGAAGCCTGCAGGTTGGATTACGGCTTCACCTGATCGTAAAAAGCGGACAGCTTTCTCGGTGGTGAAAAAGTGGTTGCTCGACAAAGATCCGGAGTTGGATGAGGTATTCTTCGTGAACAAGCTTCCAAAGGATGCCAGTGGGATTGTTGTTGTGGCCAAAGACGCTGTTACTCGTGTTCGTTTGCAAGGAGAGTGGAACCGCTTGAACAAGCGTTTCTATGTGCTAGCTCGCGGAGGTTTCGAAGAAGACGGCGAAATTGGATACCGTTCGAACTATAAAAAAGACGAAGAGACTTTCGTGTTTCCTTTCCGGACGATGATGCAAGGTGATCGTTACGCCATTCTTCGCGTGGAGATGAAAAAGGAGTCGTTCTCGGAGCTTTTCTCTATGCTTGATTCAGGAGGTACACCAGTACCAGGTTATGCGCGTCGAGGCAAGGCAGATAATCCGCTTGGCCGACTTGGTCTGCACTTCTTTAGCATTGAAATTCCTACGGCAAAAGGAGACGAGATGGTTCGTACCAAGATGCCGAAAGAGTTCCTCAATCTTGTTAAATTCAACCACGCATGACGTCGTTGTTGTTGAATATCGCAGATAGCACTAATGTTGCTCAAGGGCACAAACAGATCACTGATCAAATCAATGTGCTGGCGATTATCATTGGAGCCATCATCATCTTGGGATTGATTCTCATCGTTAGATGGATCTTCTTAGAACGGGCAAAAAAGGAGCAATGAGCCAACAGATCGAACGCAAATGCAGTGAATGCGGCCATTGGAATGTTGGTCATCACGAACACTGTGAATCTTGCGGTGCGCTCATCGATCCTCAAAAGAAACTAGTTGTTGAAAGCGAAAAGCGTGAGTTGGCCAGAGCAAATGGTCCGAAGTCACGCTTAGATAAGGTGGTGAACCATTTCAAAACCACCAAGAATCCATTTTTGAAACTCATTTACCTCGTGCTCTCGGCACTCTGGTTTGTTTATTGGGTTATTCTCTCATTCATTCTATGGGCCATCGCAGCGTCACCGGGTTAGTAGCTACCAATGGTGTGCTCTTCAATCTCAGTTGGGCCGCTTATTTGATTTTTCGCTCCTGGCAATGGGGAGCCGGAGGGGTACCACAATGGATGAGTTCCTATTTCGCCGATGTACTTACCCTCATCGTTCTGCTGCCAATCATGGAAGAACTATTGAGCCTCCTGTATCGCCGTGCCATTTGCATTCCTGCGCTACAAGTGATCTTCACTACGATTTATCTTTTTATTGTCATGGAATGGCTAGCGCCGAAGTACTACTCCATCGCAACAGGTGATCCGTGGGATGGCTTGGCTTATGCTTTGGGTGCAGGGTGTTTTTTACTCGAGCGCAGGCTAAAAAACAAGGGCGCTTTTTCCGGAAATCCGAAGACTCCTTCCAAAGCGCCCACTGCTCTCTCGATGACCAAGTTGAAGAATTAAACCACAGCTCCAACAAGCGTTTTATCGCTGTTAGTCAAAACTTTACCTGTGTCACTTCGTCGTGATCACCAGGCATCGGGAGTACAACCAAAATGCTGCGGGATCTTTGATCAACAAGGTGAGGGATCCGTTCTCATCTGCGCTCATTTCGTAGCTTGATTTCGGATGCTCAGTATGGATCTCAGCCTTCTTGCTCAACAGTGCAAGAGAGCGAGTGGTAGAGGCGTCAATGCTTTCCCAACGTGCTGTCGTTGGTTGTTCAGTACTGACCATAGTCTTCTTAAATAGAGGGAGCCCTTTCCGTTCGATAAAACCAGCCGCTTCAAGTTCTTCAACGCCACCAATAGCTACTAAACGTCGGTTATACGCTTCATTCACCATACTCACGCGGTCTTCCAAATTGCAGATTTCCGATTCCGCGCTAGCGAGTTCTTGCTCAAGGAAAACAATGTCAAAAGTAGCTTGCTCCACATCATTGAGGAGGCTAGAAATTTCTGACTCTTGTTGCTCGGTCTGTGCCATTAACTGACCAAGGTTCATTCGAATCGACTGATTTTCAGTTTTGTAATCCCAGAGTTTGAGCTCTAGATTATCAATGTCTGTCTCGTAGCGTTCGAGAATTGTCGCGAGTTGTGCAATTTTCGTTGAAACTTCTTGTGTGATCTCTTCTTCGCTGTTGAGAACAGAGGGTAGCAAGGCATTGAGTTCGCGATGCACTTGAGCTACGTAGTTTTTCTTTTCGCTTAGCGCGGAACGAAGTATATCTACTTCTTCTGCCATCACGGCGTTTTCTGCTTGGAGTTCTTCAACGGCAACCTGGTCATCATTGCAGGCCATAATTCCGAAGGAAAGAATAAGTATGTAGGCGAACTTCTTCATGGTCTTTTTCTTTGTTAACGGTGAAGTTAAGCCAGTGATACGCCGCTGATAGGGCATTCCTAGAATCCGTTAGGAGATCGGAATTATTTGAAAAAAAAATCCCGCAGGTGCGGGATCTTGTAGTAATTGGGTTAAATGTAGCTGCTATCTTTCAGCCAATCTCTTAATGCTAGTCTTTCATCACCTCCGAGATGCCGGAAGGCTTTTCTCAATTCTTTTCTAAATAGGATCGGGTCAAAACTCACTTTGCCCAGAACAGTCTTATAGTACTCCAACATATAGCGTCAGAAAAATTAAGTTATTGGTTAGTGCTTGTAAGCTTAGATAGTAGATTGTTCCGAAACCAAGATTATATACGCCACTAGGGGAGTAAGGGTTTCACTTCACCATCAAAAAATCTTCAGTCTGCTCAATGGCATCCATGATTTGATGTAGTATGTCGTCAACAGGGGCGTCGAAATTGATCTTCAAAGGCTCCTTTACCTGCATCCTCAAGGTGGTGCCTTTCTTCTTCTTTACCAGTCCTTTTTTATCAAAAGCTCTTCGGAATCCATCAATGACAACCGGTACAACTACAGCCTCGGTTTGTTTGATCAGGTGAGCTGTTCCTTTTCGTCCTTGAACGAATGGTGTAGTGGTACCTTGAGGGAAAGAGATCACCCATCCATCATTTAAGGCTGTGACTACTTTTTCGGGATCTTTTGGATCAACCTCTCGCTTAGTATTCTCGCCGTCTTTGCGCCAAGTTCGTTTCACAGTTATGGCACCACCAGCTCTCATCAGTTTAGGAAGGAATCCTTTCGACATGGTTTCTTCGGCAGCGACGAAATAGATGTTCGTTTTCTTGGCTAACAAGAAACCCGGAAAATGAATGTTGTTCGGTTTTCCAGCGATAGCGGATTGAATTACGTGAAACATGAAAGTAACATCAGCGAAGTAGGTCTGGTGATTGCTTACAATGAGTACGTTCTTATCGCGTACCTCTTGAAAGACTTCAGCACCTTCAATTTCAGCCTCATACTTCCAGTTGAATCGAGGCCAACTCGCCGCTCCGAAGATTCGGATCAAGCTTCTCTTTACCCACAGTGGTTGTCCAAAAGCGTTGCGCTTCATGCCCCCAAGATACTTGATTCTCTGCTAAGCATACGTTCTGGAGAAGAAAGCTTATAAAAAGGATAAGGCCCGAACGTTTTCGGACCTTACCAACCTTAACCAAAATAACTATTAACCAAAACTTACTGGAGAAGTAATGTTGCTTGGAGTATTGCAAGTGCCGTGCCAAAATTGATCTGAATTTCTAAACAAGCGTTAAAATCTGCGTTGTTGCTGGGTTTGCCCGAGACACTTCTGAGATAGATTACCCGATCTGCTTTGCTATCTTTGCGGCGTTAAATGAAAACACGCATCTCATGAAAGAAGTAGTAATTGTTGGAGCGGCACGTACGCCAATGGGGAGATTCCTTGGAGCGTTGAGCAGTGTTCCAGCTACTAAGCTCGGATCGGTTGCGATCAAAGGAGCCCTCGATAAAGCAGGAGTTGATCCCGCACTTGTTCAAGAAGTATTTATGGGGAATGTTCTCCAAGCTGGTCTCGGTCAAGCACCTGCTCGTCAGGCGGCCATGGGAGCAGGCATTGGAAATAACGTACCATGTACTACGGTAAACAAAGTATGTGCTTCAGGGATGAAGTCAATCAGCATGGCTGTTCAAACCATCAAAGCAGGCGACAATGACATCGTAATTGCCGGTGGTATGGAAAACATGAGCTCTGTACCTCACTACTTCAGCGCCCGTAACGGAAGCAAATTCGGTGATGTGAAGATGCAAGATGGTATGTTGAAAGACGGCTTGACTGACGTTTATAACAAGGTACACATGGGGAATTGCGCTGAGCTTTGCGCAAAAGAGAAAAACATCTCTCGTGAAGAACAAGATGCTTTCGCGGTTGAATCTTACAACCGCTCTGCGAAAGCTTGGAGCGAAGGTAAATTCAACGATGAGGTAGTTCCTGTTGAAGTACCACAACGTCGTGGCGATGCCATCGTCGTGAGTGAAGACGAAGAGTACAAGAACGTACGCATGGACAAGATCCCGAATCTACGTCCGGCGTTTGATAAGGAAGGAACAGTTACCGCAGCAAACGCTTCAACATTGAACGATGGAGCTTCTGCCGTTGTGTTGATGAGTGCTGAAAAAGCAGCTGAACTTGGTTTGAAGCCACTTGCACGTGTTGTTGCTACTGCTGATGCAGCACAAGAACCAGAATGGTTCACTACAGCTCCTTCAAAAGCACTTCCAATTGCGCTAGGAAAAGCAGGTCTTTCAAATGATGATATCGATTACTGGGAATTGAATGAAGCATTCTCTGTAGTGGGTCTAGCAAACATTGCAGAACTCGGACTTGATGCATCGAAAGTGGACGTTAACGGTGGTGCCGTAGCACTCGGACACCCACTGGGGTCTTCTGGAAGCCGTATCGTAGTGACATTGATGAACGTACTGAAGCAGAACGACGGTAAGTACGGTGCAGCAGGAATCTGTAACGGTGGAGGTGGAGCCTCTGCAATTGTTATTGAGAATCTCTAAAGGTTTTTCCTTTTTGAAATTGAAATAGTGAATCCCTGGCCTCGGCTGGGGATTCTTTCTTTACCACTTATAGAAAAGCCCTAAGCTCATCGCTGGGGCAGCGGCAACAGAGACCTTTTCTCCGGGGAAAGCCCCTCCAATCGATCCAAAGGCGCCTACACCTTTGTACAAGTCTTCAACAAATATCTTCGCTAGAAAGGCTGAATACTCCTGAAAGCTTGTGTGAAGCCCTGTTTCAACAATAGCTGGGGCGTCTACTAGAGCACTGCCATTTCCGAGGTTGTGAAGTCGATGGATATTCATGATTATGAGAATCTTGTCATTTGACAGCCGCTTACCAACTTCGGCACCCATCGTCAAGTAATCGTGGTAGTCATTGGTTCGGTATCCGTAACCGAAGTATCCAAAGTAGTACCAATCCTCACTGCTGCTTCCGAAAGACAGTGTAGGCTGAAGTGAATAGGTGTCAACCCCTGTGGCTAACCCGGTAGAAGTATCGCGTTCGGCGGTAGCCAAACCAACCTGAGTCAAGAAAGCCGCTTTCCACTTCTTATCGATGAAAGTATACTTCGCAATAGCGCTGACGTTGCCAAATGCGATCAATCTTCCTTCAGCGAATTGAGGAGGAATACTGTCAACCCGCGCAGAACCGCTTTTGACCATTCCGAATGGGATGTTAGCACCAATGGTAAGCTTGTCATTGATCCCGAATTCGCCATATGCAGCTAGAACAACCTCAGACAGAATTCTCTCGGTCCGACGAGTATCACCGGTTCCTGTGCGTTCATCGTATAGACTCGAGTAATTCGAAATCGAGTTGAATACTACCTGCGAATATCCCTTTCCTTTTCCCTGGGCCCATGGTCCCTGAGCGTTGGAGTCAACTGATATAAGAGAATAAAAGAGAAAGGCAGCAATTGCCAAAATTCCAGAACGTTTGAGGGATTTCATTGTTCTCACAATCTGTTTTCAAAGATGAAACGAGTAATGGACAAGGATATCACAGATAAGTGATCATTGGTTTTGCAATGAGGTTAAATATCCATCGCTTTTCGGAGCTTTCCTGCCAGGATCCAGATCAGTGCTGCCAACAAGAAGAATCCAACAATCATGCCTTTTGTAGATTTAAGTCGGCTTCATTTGGTTCCACTTCTATGAGGCTTTTTGCTGGAAACTCCTGTAGAAATAATGATGGTAAAAAAGATAATGAACAGCAGTATCCCTTTCCACAAGAGAGGGTTCATCGAATGGCTTGATGGGTACGAAGAATGCCCGTCATTTTTTTTGCCACGCGCAAGTTCATCAATCACCTTATCAACGTAAGGGCAATGTTGCGTCAACTTATTTTCAATTTATTCTAATCGATAGCCGCAAATCACACCTTTGATCAACGAAGCATTTGAATTCAAATTCGCTTGCTCAAAGAAGTCTTTAAAGGTCGACTTTGCTTCTGTCATGCTCATTTCACCACTGCTCACTAGGTCGCAGATCTCATGTTTTAGCGCTATACTGAAGCGCTGGCGGACTGAATAGGTTTGTGACATTGTGTTTGGTTTTGATGTCAACCTATTTCAGGATGGGACTATGTAGAAGAAATTTAGTCAAGAGACGAGAGACTAGAAACGATAATCGATAGACGATAATCTATAACTAATGACCAACACCAAAAACTAAAGCCTATAGCCCAACGCCTAACGCCTTATAACCCATACCGCCCATCAGGTAACACCTTCGGGAACGCATACTTCGGGTCAGTAAGTTGCTCATAAATCGCTGTGTCGCATTCAGAGAGGAGTTCTGGGGTGTTTAATCGCCATTCATCGTTGATTTCCTCACTACGATTGATTTGGGCGCCCAAGATGGAAGTGAGAGACCAATAATGGTACTCGGTGATTTGGCAAGCGTAGTCGCAGGTTCTGTCGTTATAGCTGTACCAAGAAGATTCGGGATACTCTCTTGGGGTTTTCTTGTGGTGACCACCTCGCGCTTGATCCATGGCGTTGGCTATGGAAGTGCCTTTTTCTTCCCCGAAAATTTCAGGGTAGGCTTTTGCGTAGCCGGCATGAGTAATAATGTGCAAGACCTCTTCCAGACTAGCGTCGAATCGACCGGTCATTCCACTCGCTACAAATTCAGGTTGCGTTTCATCGTTTCCAAGGTCTTGGCCTTCACGATCTCTTGGTGATGATTCGCGTCGAAGATCTTTGGGTTTTTCCCACATGATCATAAACGCCTTGGAGGCACGCATGCTGTCAAGTACTAGCTGGTTGTCAGGCATTCCATCTTCATCGTTGTCGAGGTATTGAGCCATCACGTTCGCTGCGTGAAGTAGCCTTTCCTCTTCAACCCCAGGCGCAGCGTAGATATCAATGCCAAAGACCACGATTTTGCGGTTGAAATAATCGAAGCCTTCATCGTTATGCTGAATGACTTCGAAACTCGGTCGTTCTGACTGAAACGAGAATAGGGATAGAGTCAGGATGAATACAAGCATAATGCAATATATAGACGAGGGACGAGAGTCAAGGGTCTAGAAACGATCATCGATAAATGATAATCTATAACCAAGAACCAAGAACTAATAACTTTTCCGTGTCACTGAAAATATGAAACACCGGAATTAAATTTGATACCGCATACCGCGTTCGCTTGTCGGACGCCGGACGTCGGAAATAAAAAAGCCGCCTCGCAAGCGAGACGGCTCTTTTTATTCAGTTAAGCGAGCTATTGCTTATTTGTTAACCACTAGTCGTCCAGTGATTACATCGTTCTCTGTTGTTAGACGGTAGAGGTAAACTCCAGTTGGAAGATTACGCGCGTCTAGATCGATACGGTAGTTCGTACCTGCTTCCGCGTTAGCGTTGTAAACTTCAGCAACTTTCTGACCGTTCAAGCTGATGATCTCAACTACAGTCATTCCGTCGTATTCTACGTTGAACTCTACAGTTGCGCGATCGATAGCTGGGTTAGGGTACACATTCACACGTGTCTCTTCTCCACCTTTGAACGCTACAGGAACGTACTCGTCTGCGTCAACACCGATAACTGGGTTTGAATCACTCTGATCTTCGAAGTAGATCACTTGAGTGAAGCAAGTTTCGTTACCTGCACAGTCAACTGCACACCATGTGCGCTCGATGCTGTACTGTGGACAACAATCGTGATCGAAGGCGAAGTCACCTGATCCGTTTACGTCCGCTCCAAGGAATGATCCGCTGTAAGTGAACCAACCACCAGAACCGTAGTTCTCGTTTACGTTGTTTGCAGCGATACCAACCTGGTAACCGTAGTAGTAGTTAGCTGGTGCGTGAGATAGGTTCAATGAAGACCCATCGTAATCACCCCATCCTGTCAAAGTAGCTCCTTCAGACATGATGTAGTACATCCAATCTAGGTGGTTGTCACCTGAGATTCCACAGTCATCTTTGAAGCTAGTTGGGAATCCTTGAGTTGACCACTCTTCCCATGGTAGACCGTTTTCGAACTCAACGTCGATCACCCATCCAGCGTTCGCGTTTTCGTTGTTGTAAACAGTACCAGTCAAAGTAGCAGTTCCATCAGGGTACTCTACCCAGTTTGCATCAATAGTGCTGTAGTATGAAGCCGACTGACCGTCGAAGTTGAATAGCACAACGCTCCATAGTTCAGTACCTGCACAAGTCTCTCCGTCTTCGTATGCCTCTGGAGTCATTGCAACACAGTCAGCAGAAGAACCTTCAGCTGGTAGGTCACCAATCAACTCTTCAGTATAGCTTACTTCAACGTCTCCTTCACATGTGTCGAATGCAGTTACATCTGCTGCTGCAGGAACCTCATCTTCACAGTCAAGAGCTAATTCAGCGTCAGGAGTACCATCAAGAACAGGAGCAGTAGTATCCACTACAGTGATGTTCTGTGATGCAGTTGCAGTGTTTCCACAAGCGTCGGTTGCAGTGAACACACGTACAATGCTGTATTCGCTATCACAATCGCTATCCGCTACATCGTCAGTGTAAGTAACTGATACTTCACCACAGTTGTCAGATGCTTCAGCGTTCATGTCAACGATCTCTTCGTCACACTCGTAAGTAACGTCAGCTGGTACGAAAGTGAATACAGGAGCAGTTGTATCAACTACAGTCAACGTCTGCGTAGCAGATGTGCTGTTTCCACACTCGTCAATTGCAACGTACGTACGGATCATTGTGTACTCATTTGCACACTCACCGTCGATGATCTCAGCCGTTACGTCGATCATAACCTCACCACAGTTATCGAATGCTACTGCAAATGGTGCAGGAAGTTCTTCGTCACACTCTAGCGTTAGGTCTTCAGCAACGAATTCGAATTCAGGAGCTTCGTTATCGCTAACGTTGATGTTCTGTGAAACAAGTGTTTCGTTGTCACAGTCGTCAATAGCAACCCAAGTACGAACGATAGTGTATGACTGAGGACAGTCACCTTCGATGATTTCTTCACCTAGGTAAGAGATCTCTACTTCTTCATCACAGTTGTCTTCAGCAGCAAGTGCGTCAGATACAGCTGGGATATCATCACAATCAGCATCCATGTCAGCAGGAGACATAGTGAATACAGGAGCTACTTCATCAACAAGAGATAGAATCTGCTGAGCGTAAGCTTCGTTTCCACATTCGTCAACTGCAACGTAGTCACGTACGATCGTACCTGCACATCCACCTGATACGTAAGTATCTTCGAAAGTGATCTCAACGTCACCACAGTTATCTGTAGCTGTCAAGAATGGTACGTCAACGTTATCACATGCTGTCTCTACTTCGATTTCGAATGCATCGAATACAGGAGCAGTAGTGTCAACTACAGTGATGTTCTGTACTGCTGTAGAAGAGTTACCACAAGCGTCAACCGCCGTGAATAGACGTACGATGCTGTACTCATTTGCACATTCACCTTCCGCTACGTCGTCAGTGTAAGACACTTCAACGTCACCGCAGTTATCAGATGCTTCAGCGTTGATAGCTGGTACTTCTTCGTCACACTCGTAAGTTGCATCTTCCGGTACGAAAGTGAACTCAGGAGCAGTAGTATCTACGATTGTCAACGTCTGCGTAGCAGTTGTGCTGTTACCACATTCGTCAGTCGCA
>JAKVAX010000044.1 GCA_022447625.1 Flavobacteriales bacterium
TGGAAACTCAAGCACAGAGACACAGACAATCACAGTAGTTGATACCACAGCTCCTGAATTCACAATGGTACCTGCTGACGTTACATACGAGTGTGACGAAGAAGTACTTGAGATGATGGCAGAAGCTTCTGATAACTGTGGTGAAGTAACTGTAACATACACTGACGACGTTGCTGATGGTAACTGTCCACAGGAGTACACAATCACACGTACGTTCACTGCAGAAGATGAGTGTGGAAACACAAGCACAGCTTCTCAGACGATCACAGTAGTTGATACAACAGCACCAGTATTCGAAGATTACTCGGTAGAAGTTGAAGCTCCATGTGACAACCCAGACGTAGCGGTTCTTACTGCAGCTGATAACTGTGGTGAAGTAACTGTAACATTCGTTGATACTCCAGTATCAGGTGGATGTGCAGGAACAATCATCCGTGATTACGTAGCTGTAGACGAGTGTGGAAATGAAACAACTGCTCAGCAGATCATCAGCCTTGTTGATGAAGTTGCTCCAGTAGCTGAAAACGTTCCTGCTGATGTTACTTACGAGTGTGATGAAGACTACGTTCTTACTGAGCCTTCATTCGCTGACAACTGTGATGATGAACTAGACGTTGTATACACAGAGGTTACTGAACCTCTAGATTGCTACTTCCAGATTATCCGCACTTGGACTGCGACAGATGATTGTGATAACGAAACAACAGTTTCACAGACAATCACTATCACTGACACAACTGCTCCTGAATTGAGCGTTGCTGACGACGTAACGATCGAGTGTTCTATGGAAGTTCCAGCTCCATCATTCGAAGTATCTGATAACTGTGATTCAGCAGTTGTTGTAGAGATCACTTCTGAAACAATCGACGGAGACTGTCCACAGGATTACACAATAATCCGCACATACACTGCGACAGATAACTGTGGTAACACAACGTCTGACACGCAGACAATTTCTGTAGTTGACACAACTGCTCCAGTATTCACTTCTGTTGCGGCTGACGTAACAATCGAGTGTGACGAAGAGCTACCAGCTCCTTCAGCTGAAGCAGAAGATAACTGTGGTGAAGTAACGATCGATGTATCTACAGAGATGATCGATGGTGAGTGTGATAACGAGTACACAATGATTCGCACGTACACTGCGATGGATGAGTGTGGTAACTCAACTACTGCAACTCAAACGATCACTGTAGTTGATACAACAGCTCCTGAATTCACAAGCGTTCCTTCAGACATGACTGTTGAGTGTCTAAGCGACGTTCCTGATATGATGGATCTAGAAGCAACTGATAACTGTGGTACAGTAACAGTTGATTGTTCAGAGGTATCTGACCTTGACGAATGTGGAAACGGAGTTGTTATTCGCACTTGTGTAGCGACTGACGCTTGTGGAAACAGCACTGAGGTTAGTTACTTGATCACTATCAACGATGTAACTGCTCCAACACTAGAAGGTCTTCCAGAAGCGAACCTAGTTCTTGACTGTGAAGATGATCTTCCTGCACTAGCAGACGTAACTGCTCTTGATAACTGTGATGAGTTCGTATCTGTGGAATACAGCGAAGAACTAATCGGAGAGCTACCTGCAGAAGGCAGTTCAGCTGACTGTGTTGCAATGACTCCTGAAGCTTACGAAGACGGAGAGACTTGTGCAGGAACTGAAACTTGGAGTGTAGTACTATTCGACTTCAACGATGAAGAAGCATCTTACTACAGCACGATCGACGCGAACTGGGTTGAATACCCTGACGGAACAGCTACTCTAACAGGTACTGTATTCTGTAACGCTAACCCGGATGCAGGTTGGGAAATCAACGTAGCATTCGAGAACGGTCTGCCATGGGAAGAGTGGTCAACTCAAGGATTCCCTACTAGCTTCAAGGATGATTGCGACATCTCTGATGACAACCACTTCGATTGGATGTACTACATTATGTCAGCTGGAGCGACTCTAACTGGATGGGGTGACTACGAAGGTTCTACATTGAACCTATCTCACGCACCAAGTAACTTCTACTTCGGATACCAGGTAGGTGTTGCTGCGAACAACGTGAACTTGAACTACGGTTCAGGTGGATGGTTCACTTACGACGGTCTCTTCAACGGTGTTGAAGTGAACGGATCAGGTGACTTCGCATTCGATCACGATTGTTGTCCACAGTACTCTGTAGAGCGCACATGGTGTGCAGAAGATTGTTCTGGTAACGTGACTTGCTTCACGCAGACGATCTCATTCGCAGACCTAAGCGACGAGAACCCAGTTGTTGATCTAGACTTCGATGAAGCAGCTGCTGATAAGGGTGACTTCGAGATCGTACGTATCTCGCCTAACCCATCGAAAGATGTTTCTATGATCGAGTACCGCTCATACACGAACAATTCAGTTCGTCTTGAGGTAACAGATCTAAGCGGACGTCTAGTCGAGGTTCTTTACGATGGAAATGTGATTGCAGGTGAAACTTACCGCACGAACATTAACACTACAGAACTAGAGAATGGTCTATACCAGATCCGCCTCTACTCACTCAACCACGCTAGCAACAAGAAGCTGGTTGTTGCTAAGTAATTAACGAAGCTCATATAGTTGAAAGCCCCGCATTCGCGGGGCTTTCTTTTTTTTAGGGAATTGGATTGCGGAACGCGGTCGTGGAATGTGGAACGCTGAACGATGAATGCGCTTTGGATGAAACGGGCAGAGGACGACGTACCGAGAGGGAGGGATAAAATCTGTCCAAAACCTTATTCATGGTAGACAGCTGACGGTAGACGGTTGACCGTGGTCAGTTGATGATGGAAGGAAGACGGGTCATAGTGCAACCTCCTTAACTTATGCCTTAAGCCCAGGACATAAGCCTATGTCGTTATTTCCTCATCCTCTGATACCTCTTAATCACGAAGGTGAATAACAAGGCAATTCCGATAATACTAACCACACCTTTGATCCAATCAACTGCGTTACGTTGGATGATGAGAAAGACTACCGAAATAAGAATTAAGGTTGGTAGCTCATTGAGAAAGCGAAGCTTGATACTATTGAGTACATCAGAGCGGGTCTGAAGCCGCTTAAATACGCGATGCGTGTATAGCTGGTAGAGCCATAGGAAAGCCACGAAGCCCAGCTTGACTTGCATGAAGCCCTGTTCCAATAGAAACGGACGAAAGTAGAGCATCGTGATTCCGCAGAGGGTGCAGATGATGGCGCTTGGCCAGGTGATCGCATACCAGAGTCGACGTTCCATGATCTTAAATTGCCCAATGAGTATGGTGCGTTCTGGTTCATCCTTATCGTTGGCTTCGCGGTGATAGATGAATAGCCGCACGATATAGAATAGTCCGGCGAACCACGTCACCATGAAAATGATGTGCAGGGCTTTGTACGTGTCATAGAACTCCATAAGGCAAAATTAACAACAGTCTTTTGCATGCGCCGGTTTCAATTGAAGTATCTTTGCGTGAAATTTTCAAGATGAAGCCAAGAAAAGCATCAGAAACATTCGCAAGTAGTAGTCGAATCGTTCTTCCTAACGATACGAATACCCTCGGAAACCTCATGGGAGGGCAGCTATTGAACTGGATGGATATCAACGCTGCCATCTCGGCTCATCGCCATTGTCGACGTGTGGTGGTTACCGCTGCTGTCAACAACGTATCCTTTGATTCAGCGATCAATCTAGCCGACGTTGTTTCTATTGAATCCAAAGTGTCACGCGCTTTCAATTCTTCAATGGAGGTCTACTTAGATGTTTACGTTGAGAATCACACTACTGGTGAACGCAGCAAGTGTAACGAAGCGATTTACACCTTCGTTGCAGTTGATCAACTTGGAGCGCCAATTCAGGTGCCAGAATTGATCCCTGAGACGGAGTCTGAAATTAAACGTTACGATAGCGCGTTGCGTCGTCGTCAGCTTTCATTGATCCTTGCAGGGAAAATGAAACCGACGGATGCCACTGAGCTTCGTATCCTGTTTACTGGCGAGTAAGGTGTGAAATGATCCTAGCTGGATCAATCCGAGTAATACAGCGCTCTTCTTTACCGTATTTGCATCGATCTCCTAGCTTCGAGCATGGACGTTTGTTGAGTCCTTCGGGTTCAATGATAACGCTTCCTGCTGCTGGTTTGTACGGATACATCCCAAAGTCAGGAGTAGTACAACCCCAAACGGAAATAATCGGACGGTTCATGGCTGCAGCAATGTGCATCATGCCTGTATCTCCAGCAACGACCTTAGTGGCTTGAGCGATGACGCTGGCGCTTCCATTGACGGAGAGTTTGCCCGCGGCATTGAATACTTTGCCTGGAAATTGGCCTTCCAGCGATTGACCTATTTCCACATCAGAAGGTCCGCCAATGATGATGACAGGGAGTTCACTTCCTTCGCAAAGCTGCGCGATGAAGTCTTCTTCCATTCGTTTTCCGATGTGCGCCGCACCAATGGCGATTGCGTGGAAAGCACCTTGGAGATCTGGGAAGACTTCTTGAATATTGATTTCTTCTCCTGGAGGTATGTAGAATTCTAGCCCTTTATCATCCGCTTTCACCTTGAATGCATTCAAGGTGTCGAGGTAGCGATCTACAATGTGCTTGTCGGGCATTTTATTCACTCCGAAGTTTACCAAGAGCCACTTTTCCTTGTTGTACTTCTTGAAGGTGAAATCGATCATCTTCAATGATCGCTTGACCATGCGTGAACGAATGTTGCGATGAAGATCAATGACGTAATCGTATTGCTCTTCATTCAGCTCATCCATAACTTCGGCGGTAGCCTTTTCAATAGAATAGACCTTGGAGACACGTGGATTTGATTCTACAAGTGGAGCATAAGCCTTCTTTGTCAGGAAGTGAATTTCTGAATCTCCTTCCATTTGTTCCTGAATAGCTCGAAGCACAGGTGTGGTCAACACGATGTCGCCGATGGAAGAAAAACGAATGACTAGAAATTTCGCAGGTCTGCTCATGCGGGCCAAAAATATACATTTCATGCGCAGTGCCTCGCGGAACTGAATTGTACTTTTGCACCATGTTTTTAATCGATACGCATACACATCTCTATTCGTCGCAATTTGATGAAGACCGTGAGGAAATGGTTCAGCGTGCTTTTGACGCTGGTGTGAAGCAAATGCTATTGCCGAATATTGACTTGGAGTCGATTCACGGGATGAAAGACCTAGTTGCGGCGCATCCTGATGCGATGTACCCTATGATGGGGCTTCATCCTTGTTCTGTGAAAGCTGACTTTCAAGAAGTACTCGCCACACTAAAGGCAGAATTTGATAACGGAGAGTACATTGCTGTAGGGGAGATGGGCATGGATCTCTACTGGGACAAAACATTTCTCGAGGAGCAGAAAGAAGCATTCCGTATTCAGATTGAATGGGCGAAAGAGAAAGGCCTTCCAGTAGTTTTGCACGTGAGAGATGCTTTTGACGAGACACTTTCGTTACTCGATGAATTGAATGACGGCCGCCTTACGGGTGTGTTTCATTGTTTCACCGGGACAGAAGAGCAGGCCAAGCACATTGATGCTTACGGTGGATTCTATTTTGGAATTGGAGGAGTGGTGACTTTCAAGAATGGAGGGGTTGACAAAGTGTTGCCTTCTATTGATCGCTCGAAGATCATCTTGGAAACGGATAGCCCTTATCTTGCTCCTAAACCACACCGTGGTAAACGCAATGAATCGGCTTATACTCAATTAGTAGCCCAGCGTTCTGCAGATGTTCTTGAAATGTCTATTGATGAGCTTGCTGAGCTGACGACAGCGAACGCACAACGCTTGTTCAACATCTAATTCGCATATTGCGGCATGGCTAGATCGGTCTTAATCATATATACAGGAGGTACCATTGGTATGATGGAAGATCCGGAATCGCGTTCGTTGATTCCTTTTGATTTTGAACAGCTGTCTCATCAGGTTCCTGAGCTGACACGGTTTGATCTGGTTATTGACGCGGTTTCTTTTGATCCGATCTTAGACTCCTCAAATATCCAAGTAGAGCACTGGCAGCAGATGGCTCGCCAGATTGAAAGCAACTACGAGCAATATGATGGGTTTGTGGTGCTTCATGGCACAGATACCATGGCCTACTCAGCCTCTGCGTTGAGTTTCATGCTTCGCGGATTGCAGAAACCAGTGATATTCACAGGAAGTCAACTTCCTATCGGAGTGTTGCGTACGGATGGAAAAGAGAATCTGATTACTTCCATTCAACTGGCTGGGATGGCTTCGAACAATACTCCGGTAATTCGAGAAGTTGCTATCTATTTTGGCTCTGCTCTCTATCGAGGAAACCGCACACACAAATACAGCACGGAAGCGTTTGATGCTATTCACAGTCCGAACCTTCCGGCGCTAGCCGAAGCAGGCATACATGTGCAGTTTCGAACCAATTTATTCCCTGTAGTATCTGAAGAGACACCTTTTTCTGTTCAATATGAGATGGATTCTAGGGTGGCTGTACTGAAATTATTCCCAGGTATTCGCAAAGAAGTGGTGCAGGGGATTTGCAGCACACCAAATCTTAAAGGTTTGATAATAGAGACCTTCGGATCAGGTAATTCTCCAGATTTTCCATGTTTCATTGAAGAACTAGCGAAATTACGCGAAAAGGGCGTGTTCATGGTGAATGTGACGCAATGCAGTGAAGGCTTTGTAGAGCAGGGTAGGTACGCCACGAGTACCTCCATGATGGAGTTAGGAGTGATACCTGCGGCCGATATGACCTTTGAGGCAGCACTGACAAAAATGATGTATTTAATACCCCAATGTGGTGATATTGAAGTATTTGGAAATCAGATGCTTACGCCAATGCGAGGAGAGTTAACATCCTACTCTTCACTTGTATAGAAATCGCTTGTGTTTGAAGGGCTTTGGAATTGTTGTTCTCATTGATTTTTTCGTAATTTGCCGCCCACTTAAAGGAGGGAAAGTGGCGTTAGAACTTGAGTAATGCCGAGTCACCTGTTAGTGGAAATCACGGAGAGGTGGCCGAGTGGCTTAAGGCGCACGCCTGGAAAGCGTGTTTCCCGCAAGGGATCCAGGGTTCGAATCCCTGTCTCTCCGCTAAGTCAACAAACCAAACAAAGGAAATAACTGAATTAAAGGTTAACCCATTCAGACAAGAAGTTAAATCAATTAAAGAACCATGAAAAAACTGCTTGCGTTCATTGCCATCTTCGGAGCTCTTACATTCGGATTGGCGAACAATCTTTCTGCTCAAGATGGAGGAGAAACAATTACAGAAGAAGTAACAGATGCTGCCGGAGAAATGGTAGAAGATGCAGCCGATGCTGCCGAAGAAATGGTAGGCGAAGCTGGCGATGCGATGGAAGCAGGCGCTGATTCTGTTGCCGCTGCTGCTGACGAAGCTGCTGCGAACCTTCAAAACCGTGCTCAAGCAGCCAAAGAAGCTCCCGAGGCGGACGCTGCTGATGCTCCTGCTGAAAAGCGTGAAGTATTGAGCTTCCACCAAACGGTGAAGCGTTACTTCATCGAAGGGGGGGCAACGTTCATGGCTTTTGTATTGATCTGTCTAATCTTCGGATTGGCACTTGCGATCGAGCGTATCATTTACTTGAACATGGCAACCACAAACACTGACAAGCTTCTAGCGAAAGTTGAAGACGCGCTGAAAGCAGGTGGTGCTGAAGCGGCAAAAGAAGTTTGCCGTAACACACGTGGTCCTGTTGCATCAATCTTCTACCAAGGTCTTGACCGTTACGACGGTGATTTCCAAGAAATGGTGAAGGCAATTGAAGACAACGGTTCAGTTGAAATGAGCAAGCTAGAGAGCGGTCTTTCTTGGATCTCACTCTTTATTGCACTAGCACCGATGCTTGGTTTCATGGGAACAGTAATCGGTATGATCTCGGCCTTCGATAAGATTGCTGAGGCCAACACAATTAACGCATCTATTGTAGCGGGTGGTATTAAGGTAGCCTTGATTACTACGGTATCGGGTCTTATTGTAGCCATCATTCTTCAGATTTTCTACAACTACATTCTTTCTAAGATCGATAGCCTAGTGCTTGATATGGAAGAATCTTCGATGGAACTAGTAGATATGCTCTACAAGATGCGTCGATCTAAGTAATAAGGAGGCTTAGCATGAAAAGTCAAGGATTAAAAATCGGACTAGCGGTTCTTCGTACGCTGATCATCGCTATCGGGTCAATTCTATTGATCATGATTGCAGGAGCAAGCGTTACTGAAGAAACGTATGTCGAGGGTATGGCCAACTACGGCGGTCTACTCGACGGGGTTTACAACTTGATGGTTGGTGCGCTCGTACTTTGTGCAGCAGCAGCAATCATCTTCGGACTGGTCTACTTCTTCGGTAACATCAAAAACCGCATGGGTTCTCTTATAGGATTCGCGGTATTCGCTGTGATCGGATTGATCAGTTTCTACGCTCTAGCAGACGGTACAGTACTTTCAGCTTATGAAAGTTCAAGTATCGAAGTAACTGAAGGTGAGTCATCTTTTGCAGGTGGCGGAGTAATCTTTGTATACATCCTAGGAGGAATTGCACTTCTCAGCATCATTTGGGCTGAGGCGAGCCGATTCTTCAAATAACCCCGAATCGAATGGCAAGAAGACCACTACAAGAAATCAATGCAGGATCGATGGCTGACATCGCCTTCCTTCTATTGATTTTCTGGCTGGTGACTACGACCATCGACTCGGACGAAGGGGTGAAACGTCAGTTACCACCACCGGTGCCGCCAGACGTCAACGTTCCTCCAGTGCGAGAACGTAACGTATTCGTGGTACTTGTGAACGCGAACAACGACCTCCTCGTGGAAGGTGAAGAATTGAAAATCGACCGATTGAAAGATCGTGCGAAAGACTTCCTCACAGCTACAGGAGACGGAATACTCTACCCAGAGACTCCAGAAGATCCTGATCTTCCAGTGAGAGAATGGGTACGAAAAGCATTCGTAGCACAGAAGGTTGCCGAATATGAAGCAGCTGTGCGCGGTGCATCTGATCCGGATGCGAAGAAGGCATTCCAAAAAGTACTCGAAAGCTGGCGAGATAAACTCGCGGCCATCGATCTACTTGGAGGAGATTACCGCCAGCTCCCTGGATCAGCAATCATTTCTATGCGAAATGACCGTAACACTAGCTACGATACTTACATCCAGGTGAATAACGAGCTGGAAGCAGCCATCAATGAGCTCCGTGACGAGCTTTCGCAGGCGAAATTTGGTATGCCTTATTCAGCCTTGGAAGATAAGTACGAGACGAGCCCTGACGAGGTAACTCGCCAGAAAATTTTTGCTGTACGAGCTGTATATCCACAACGTATCTCTGAGGCTGAGCCACAGGATGCAGGAGCAGTGTATAACTAAACTCAGAAGCACACATGGCACAATTTGGAAAAAAGAAGAAGAGGGTCGTTGGAGAGGTATCTACCGCTTCACTTCCTGACATCGTGTTCATGCTTCTTTTCTTCTTCATGGTGGCAACTGTATTGCGTACCGAAGAAGAAAAGGTTCGTGTGATCCGACCTGACGCCTCTGAGCTCTACCGCATTGAGAAGAAACACTTGATTCGCTACGTCAACATCGGTGTACCACAGGATACCCGCTACGGAACAGATCCTGTGATGCAGTTGAACGATGCCTTTGCTTCTCCAGCTGAAATCTATGAATGGGTTGAAAAAGAGCGTACAAAGCTCAACGAAGCTGAGCAGAGTAAGATGTGGGTTTCACTGAAAGTGGACAAAGAAACGAAGATGGGAATCGTGACAGATGTGAAGCAAGAGCTCCGCAAAGCATCCGCACTGAAAGTACTCTACTCTGCTGGTCGTCGTGACCGTACAGGAAACGAGTAATCTCATTTCAAGAAATAGTAAAAAGGGAATCTACTGGATTCCCTTTTTTGATGTGTGATTATTCTCTCAAAGTGTTGATTAGCAATTGAATAAGGGTGTGTTTGAAGGCGTTGAATAGGAAATGATAATTGTCCTATGAAACGTACTGTTCCACAGATTGCAGCCTCCTCCATGGCTGACATTGCCTTCCTGCTACTCATCTTTTGGTTACTCTCGAGCACGCTCAATGGAGATCAGGGAATCAAACGATTTCTACCGCCCTTTTCAGATTCACCAAGTCAAGCAGACCCAACCAATGATCGCAATGCATTGGTGGTGCTAAGCAATGCATTTGACCAACTTTTGGTCGATGGAGAAGAACTCGATGTGAGCGAATTAAGAACCCGCTGTGTTGAGTTTATTGTTGCGAATGGTGATGGAGTTACTTCTCCAGTATTGGCTCCCATTGAGGGAGTTCCTGTTCGGGAAATGGTCAATCATCAGGTTATCGGAGAAAAGCGGACAAACTACCAGCTCCGATTGAATCAAGGGGATATCTCTCAAGCTACCTTCAATGGTGCGATGGAAAAGCTTGACCGTTGGGAGGCTGCAGTCGAAGAGTTGGGAAGATTCTCAGCACTGCCCGGTAGCGCCGTCATTAGCGTGGATTGTGATCGCGCCACGTCTTATGATTTGTACATCGCCATCCAGAATGAATTGGAGGCCGCGATTCGGGAACAACGTGACCGCATTGCCAGTGAGCGTTTTGAAATGACCTATACAGAAATAGAAGCGGAATGGAAACGTCAGCCAGAGAATGAAGCGCTGGGTAGACAAGTTATTGCCATTCGCGAAGTGTACCCTTACATCATTTCAGAGGCGCAGACTATGGCTGAGGGAACGCCTTGATGATCTTGTCTGCAAGAAAGGTACTGAGCTTGACATAGCTCTCATGTGTCCATCCGGCTACATGAGGAGATAGCACCACATTTTCGGCCTGAATAAGATAACGGAAGGCCTCGGGAAGCGCTTCTGCCGAAAGGCTCTCAAAGGAGCGCCTCTCGTATTCTAATACATCCAAACATGCTCCGGCGATCGTTTGATTGCGAAGGCCTTCAACAAGTGCTTCTGTATCAACGTTTTTACCGCGGGCAGTATTGATCAATACAAATGGATGAGCACACGCTTCAATGAAGGCTGCATCTATATAATGATGCGTTTCTTCACTTTGTGGGAGATGGAGGCTGATGATGTCTGATTCAGCTTGGAGATAATCCAACGAGACATCTTCAACACCTGGAAATTCGACTGTTTTATACTTATCATAGGCAATGACACGGCATCGGAATCCTTGTAGTTTCTCCGCTAGCGCGGAACCCATTTTCCCGAAACCGATAATACCCACCGTTTTCTCCGCAAGTTCCCAGCCGCGATTTTCTTCTCTCCTCCAGATGCCTTGACGCACTTCGTTGTCTGCTCGCTTTAAATGATTGGCAAGCATGAGGAGCATACCGATGGCTTGCTCACCCACCGCGTCTCTATTTCCTTCAGGAGAATTGAACACTTGAACACCTCGCGATTCCGCGATAGCGAGATCAATGTTTTCTAAACCAGCACCACTACGAGCAATGAATTTCAACTGTGAAGCAGCATCGAAGAAGCCTTGGTCAACGGGAATACGACTGCGAATAACTACCCCTTGATAGGCAGGTAGCTTCTCGAGAATTTCATCGTAGGAACTAAAATGATCGTGCTCACAGCTACATCCATGTGCGGTCAGACGCTGCTCAAGGATTTCATGGACCTGGTCAATAAATAGAACTCTCATTTAGAAAATACCGCTGATGATGTTTCCGACAAGGAAGTAGATGATCAAACCGATAATATCGTTGGCCGTGGTGATAAAGGGGCCGGTGGCCAAAGCAGGGTCAATCTTGTAGCGGTCAAGGACGAGCGGAATGAATGTGCCAAACAAGGCCGCGAAGATGATGACTGCCAACAAAGCGATACTCACGGTAAGACTCAACGCCAATCCGAAATTCAGAATATAGCTAGCCAACAGAATAATGACTGCACAAATCAGTCCGTTCAACACACCAACGCCCAGTTCTTTTCCTAGTCGCTTTGCAATCTCATTAGTCTTGATGCTCTTATTCGCCAAACCTTGCACAACGATGGCCGCAGATTGTACACCAACATTTCCTCCCATTGCCGCAATCAGTGGGATGAACAAGGCCATGCCCGGATTCTTTTCGATATCAAATGCGCCGATGACATAAGCACCGGAAATACCACCAGCCATACCGATCAACAGCCACGGCAGACGTGCACGAGTGAGTTCCCAAATGCTATCATCTGATTCAACGTCTTCCGAGATACCGGAAGCGAGCTGGTAATCGCGATCACTCTCTTCACGAAGAACGTCCATGGCATCATCGAAGGTGATTCGACCGAGCAACTGGTTGGCGTCATTGACAACCGGTACGGCTGCCAAGTCATATTTCTCCATGGTGGTTACTACCGTATCGGCATCGTCTTCTACACCTACTGTTTTCAACTCTTTCGGGTTGTAGATGTCTCGAATCAATGATCGGGTAGAAGTAGAGCTGAACAACAGTTTTTTCAACGAAAGTTTACCCAACAGGGTGTCTTGATCATCAACCACGTAGATCGTGTAGACGTTTTCAATGTCTTCAGCCTGTAAACGCATTTCGCGAATACACTGCGCTACATTCCAGTTCTGATTGACTTTGACAAGCTCTTTCGCCATCAAGGCTCCAGCCGTACCTTCTTCGTAATTCAGAAGGTCAATCAAGTCACTCGCCTGTTCCTCATCGTCAATGTGAGAGATGATCTCTTCAATCTTCTCTTCTGGAAGTTCAGAGATCATGTCTGCCGCTTCATCGGAATCAATACGATCTATGATTTCTTGGGCAATTTCACGACTAGTAAGGGAGCTCAGAAGCTTTTCTCGCACATCTTCTTCAAGCTCAACGAGCATGTCAGCGGCGAGGTCTTTGTGAAGCAATTTGTAGATATAAACCGCTTCGTCATGCTTGACTTCATCGAAGATTTCAGCAAGGTCGGCAGGGTGGAGGTCAGCTACTTTCGCGCTGATCTCTGCGTCCTTACCTGCATGGATGTCGGCCTGCAGGTCCTGAATAAACTCCTTCGTAATTTCAAGCATAGCTCCTATTCGACAGCCAAATGTACGATAAAGAGTCATGGTGGTTTCGAGACTTTGTCTGATTCGATCACTATTTTGTGCCCATGAAGCGAACTCTCGATGCTCTTGTAATCGTGGCCATGATCATGGTCATGGCGATTGGATTGACTTGGATCATTCCAGCAGGTGAATTTGACCGTGCCGTTGAAATGGTTAACGGAAAAGAAAAGACCCTAGTTCAGGCTGGAACTTATCATGATGTTGATCAGGCTCCGCAATCATTCTTTCGCTCTTTCACGGCGCCTCTCGAAGGGTTCGAGGCTGCTGCAGATATCATTGCCTTTGTTATTTTGGTAGGTGGTGCCTTCTCGATCTTGATGGCAACAGGAGCCATTGACTCAGCACTGCAAGGGGTTTTAAAGCGCGCCAAAGAAAAGCCTGGAAATTCTGTAATGCTGATTCCAGTGTTGATGGCAGTATTCGCGCTTGCTGGATATTCTTTCGGAATGAGTGAAGAGACCTTGGTTTTCGTTTTGATTACTCTCCCGCTAGCGCGGAATTTGGGATTCGACGCTTTTGTCGGGGTAGCCATACCTTTCATTGGTGCCGGTGTTGGATTTGCTGGAGCTGCCTTCAATCCGTTTACTGTTGGAATCGCCCATGGAATTGCAGATGTTCAACTCTTCAGTGGAGCGGGATATCGAACCTTAGTTTGCGCGGCGTTCGTCATTGCAGCTTCTATTTATGTGATGCGCTATGCGCGGAAACTCATTGCCAATCCGGAGATGCGTTTCTTGCCAGAACTCGACTTAGATGAAAAGGTGCCGGAAGCGGGTGAATTTAACGGACGAAGAAAACTGATCCTTTTACTGTTCTTCCTTTCATTAGTAGCAGTCATTGTCGGAGCTATTTGGCAAGGGTGGTACATCGCAGAAATCTCAGGGCTATTTGTAGTGCTTGGACTTCTTTCCGCTATCGTAGGTAAGCTCGGTATGCAAGGTACCGTGAATGCATTCTATAAAGGGGCGAAAGAGATGTTGCCGGCAGCACTTGTGATTGCCCTTTCGAAAAGTATTCTACTCATTGCACAGGACGGTAAAATCATTGACACGATCCTTCATGCGATGTCAGGTGCAGTAGATGGACTTCCAAAGGTGGTGGCTGTGCAATTGATGTTCTTGGTTCAGGGATTCATCAACTTCTTTATCCCGAGCGGTTCGGGTCAAGCAGCAATCACCATTCCGATTATGGCTCCACTCGGCGATCTGATAGGGATCAGTCGTCAAACCTCAGTCCTCGCTTATCAATTTGGAGATGGACTCTTTAACTTGATTATTCCGACCAGTGGCGTAACCATGGGAATTCTGAGTATCGCGAAGATTCCCTTCGGTCAGTGGCTAAAATGGATTTGGAAATTGATGGTAGTATTGATCTTACTTGCAATGATCTTTTTGGCGCTGCCAATCGTTGCATTCGAGTGGTGATCAATTCAATCGCTGCTGGCGCTTCTTTTGGAAGAACTCCTTGAGAAGCTCAGCACACTCTTCTTCTAATACCCCACCTTTCACTGCTGTGCGAGGATGAAGCACGTGTTCACCTGGCATTTTGCTCTGGAAACGCTGGAAACCTCGTTTTTCGTCGTAAGCACCAAAAACGACACGTCCAATTCGCGTCCAAAAAGCAGCCCCTGCGCACATCGGGCAAGGCTCAAGCGTCACATACAAGGTGCATTGATCAAGAAACTTTCCTCCAAGGAATTCTGAAGCTGCGGTGAACGCTTGCATTTCGGCATGTGCCGTGAAGTCATGTAAACGTTCTGTCAGGTTATGACCACGTGCGATCACTTGACCTTTCGCCACAATGATTGCCCCCACCGGGATTTCATCCTGGTCCAAAGCCTTCTCCGCTTCGCGGATGGCCATACGCATGAATTGTTCGTCGTTCGGGGGAGTTAGCATGATCCAAAGGTAATTCAATTCTCTGGTCTAGAGTCTAGAGACTAGAGTTGAGAGTTTTAGTTGAACCTTATCTATCGCCTAAGGCCTTTCAATAAAATGAATCTTGAGACGAGGGTCTGGCGGCGAGAGGCTAGGGTGACCCTATCTAAAGCCTAACGCCTATAGCCTTTCGATAAAGTGATCTAGGACCGCCGTCGCCACCGTATTCGCTGTAGCTACAGGTGGAGTTCCGGTTACAGTAGGTACCTGTTCTGCTTTCTCAAGTTGTTTTTGTTCCATGACCGTGAAGCCGAATTGCTCTGCCCAGTGGTCTGCAAGAAATTCTTGTTCTGGTTGTCCTGGAGTTGGAATGATGACGGCTCGTTTTCCCAAAGTAGCGAGGTCCATGAGGCTGGAGTAGCCGCTTCTGCAGATGATGGTTTGGGCTCCGGAGAGCAGTTCTGCGAGTTGCTGTGGCTCCGGGTCATGGATAATAGTGACGTTGTCTTTCACCTCGGTACCTCCACCTGGTTTGCCGGTGACGATGACAGCTTCACGGGTGTCTGCTTCAAATAATCTCACCATGGCTTCTTGCATCAACGTACGGTGTGGTTCGGGGCCTGAGACCATTCCTAGCAGCTCTGTTGGTGAGGGTTCTGTAAACGGTTCGAATTGCGAAAGTAGTCCGATGTATCTGCCCTTTCCTGTGGAGTCTGGGTGAGATAATTTTCCCGCTAGCGCGGAAGAGGAATCCAGATCTGGGATCCACACCTCGTTGAAATTGGCAGTGAGGCGTTTGATGATGCGTTGCGCCGGCGAACGCATGATAGATGGAACTGGAAGATTCAGCTGATGCGAAATCAGTACCGAAGGACATTTTTCAGAGACGATTCCGTAACAATTGTCTGAGATGATTCCGCGTAGTGCCAGGTCTCGAACCATTTCTTGGGTCCATTCTTTTTCGGCAAGGGCACTGGCCAAAAAGGAAGGAGCCTGCTGCGCAATCTTCAGGGTATTAAAAAACTTCGAGTAGCGGATGGCCTTGCCAGGCTTCTCCAGAAATTCAAGGTCAGGAAAGCGTTTAGCGAGCCATTCAAGGCTGCTACCGTTGCCGGCGAGGAATACCTGAACATCATGCTCAATCAGTCGTTCGATCAACGGAACACTGCGTGTGGCATGTCCTAATCCCCAATCAAGCACCGCATACATCACTCGTTTCCGATACATGGACTCAAATTACACTAAATTTACCGGCTCAATTTTGTTCCAATGGGTAAAGGAAAGCTTAAGAAATGGAAAGAGAACGAGAAGTTTGATCATGTATTCGAACCTCCGTTGCAAGATGCGATCGATGGCACACCCTTCATGAAAGGAGAGTGGCGCGATAAGGTATTTCAGAATGACCGTCCTATTCACCTCGAACTCGGATGCGGAAAAGGTGAGTATACTGTTGGTCAGGCGCGCAAATACCCCGAGCAGAATTTCATCGGTGTAGACATCAAAGGACACCGTTTCTGGCGTGGAGCAAAGATTTCAGACCAGGAAGGCATGAATAACGTGGCCTTCTTGCGTACGAGGCTCGAATTCATCAACTGCTTCTTTGACGAGAATGAAATTGATGGAGTTTGGCTCACCTTCTCTGACCCACAGCCTAAAGACGAAAAGGGAACTAAGCGTATCACTGGACCATTGTTCGTTGAACGTTACAAGAAGTTCCTGAAGCCCGGTAGTTTCATCAATGTCAAGACAGATAGCGTTTTGCTCTATGAATGGACATTAGAGCAGTACCAAGAGAAGGGATATGACATCCTATTGAATTCTGCTGATGTATACGGCTCATTCATCAATGAAATCGACGAGGAGCTTGCGGAGCTTCTGAAGATTCGTACCTACTACGAAAGCATGTGGTTGGAGCAAGGGAAGAAGATTCACTTCATCCGAATCAAAGTATAATGGCCAAGCAAAACGACTTCTTCGATTCGGTGTATCAAGTTGTTCGTCTAATCCCCGAAGGAAGAGTGACATCTTACGGGGCAATTGCAAATTACCTCGGTGCTGCCCGATCTTCGCGCATGGTCGGTTATGCCATGAATGCAAGCTTCAATGAAATGCCACCTGTTCCAGCTCACCGCGTAGTCAATCGAAACGGTCAACTCTCGGGGCGAAAGCACTTTGAACACCCGTTCAAGATGCAAGAACTCCTCGAAGCAGAGGGGATTCAAGTGGAGGATGATGCGGTTGTTGGGTTTCAGGAGTTGTTTTGGGATCCGTTTAGTTTAGAGGGTTAAAAAGGGCGAAAAGGCGAAGTGGCTAATGGTGTGTGTAGCGCACATTCTGAGACTGTTCAGAAAAGTGTGTCAAGTTAAAAATGAAATATCTTGACGAAGATGAAAGAAAAATCAGAAGCAGAGAA
>JAKVAX010000045.1 GCA_022447625.1 Flavobacteriales bacterium
ACGAAGACATCAATCGCTAGAAGATCAAACGCCCATATCTAGATATCAATGTGCTGCATAAACTAACGTATATTACATCAATATCTGTCCTAAATAATGGGGTGTCTACAATATTATCCTCAATGACGTATCTGTAGGTACCGATTTTCAAGTGGCATGTGATTCGTTTACTTGGATTGATGGTAATACATATACATCCAGTACGAATGAGCCAACGTGGATAGTACCAAATGCATTCGGTTGTGATTCTGTCATTACACTGGATTTAACAATCAACCATCCAACTTCCGGATTGGACATTCAAACCGCTTGTGATTCGTTTACCTGGATTGATGGAAACACTTACACGGAATCCAATAATTCAGCAACCTACTTGCTTACTACCCAAGAAGGATGTGACTCTCTGGTGACGCTCAATCTAACGATAAATACAGTGAGTGATTTGAGTATAATATCAAACAATGGCACGATAACTGCTTTAAACCAAAATGCCTCCTCTCAATGGCTTGATTGCGGTAATGAATTTGAACCCATCCCAGGTGAAACGAACCAGACACTTACCGTTATCAGCAGTGGTAGTTATGCAGTTGAACTGACCGAAAATGGATGTAGTACAATAACAGAATGTATTGAAGTTAGTATCGTCAATGTATCCGAATTAATGCAAGGTATAAATGTGAGTATTTATCCGAATCCAACTCAGAATGACATATACATTGAACTTGATAAATTGACGAAAGACGTTCAGATAGTGATTAATGATGTGAGTGGTAAGATTGTATATGAACAGCATTTTCCTTCGCTTTTGAGATCGGCAATAAGTATGCCTACAAGTACTGGAGTTTATCTCATAACGATCAGAACAATCGCAGGTTATAAGACGGTGAGATTGCTCAAGAACTAACAGATCATTTTGAAAGGAGAAGTTTGCATAATGATGATGGTAATGTTATCGAATCAACATACGGTTATGCAAGGCTCAGGTCGAAATTAGGTAATGAGGTTATTTCCATCATTCCCAATGATAAAAAAGGAAAACAACTAATCAATAATTAAAAATTATAAGGATGAAAAAAGTACAAGCAATACTATTCGCTGCGCTCGTCACTTGTGCTGTAGCTTGCTCAAAAGAAAAAGTTTTAGATAATCGATTGAACGGCAATACATGGAATATAGACAGTATTGAATGGGTGAAAACAGAGTCTGACTTCAGTGGCTTTAGCTATGCAGCAGGAACTGAAAATAACGCAGGAACCTTCAAATTTGATGAGACAACAGGAAGCTCAACAATGACCATTGATGGCGAAACCGAGGAGAATGTAAGTTTTTCATGGAATGTGTCTTCTGACGCTTCTCAGCTAGAAATGACCTATGACTTGACCATTGATGCAACCGGCTCAAATCAGAGAGTTATGGTGATTGAAGAGAATAAAAGAAAACGTCAGGTCTGGATTTTAACTGAGCAACAATTCGACTTGGAAACACAGGAGGCTTATCAGCTAGTTGCAGAAATTACATTAACGAAACAGTAAAAGCGAACAACTTTTAATAGACTTCTTTATGTTCGCAGTGAACTTGCCTCTTGGAAACTTCATAACTAGTCCTGCGATGAATAAATACATACTACTAAACCAAGAATAGTAGTAGATAATATCAATGTTATGTCTAAAAATTTTACCATAATACTCTCCTTGCTGATGGTCATGACCATAGCAACAAACGCAACCGGACAGTCGAGTCATTGGTCCGCAACAGATAAATTCAGAAACTGTGTAAGATCGATGCAGTCAACCAATGATGAGTTGATACGCTTTAATTATGCAATGAATTATTTCTTAACGGAACGCGCAACTACGGTCCAGTTACAAGACGTTTACCACTATCTATCTACAGACGAAAAGAAGTATGCGCTGGGAGTTGCGGCTTATCCCAATATAATTGATAAAGATCATTTTTATGTCATCTATGATTCTTTCTCGAGAATGTCATGGGCTATTAAGCTGTATCATAATACACAAGAAAAGCAACAGTTCACTGCATTTGAGACGGATTATCAACTGAATGTAGTCAAGGATTTGGACGATGTACATCGTTTACTTATAGAGAAAGGAGATTTACTTTTATCAAACAACCAATTTGATGAAGCCTTACTCATTTATCAACAGGCGTTGGAAATCAAACCATCGGATGAACAAACGATGAATAAAATCAGCGAGGTTGCCACCACTAAACAGGAACTTGCTGCCATCTTGGAGGCTGAGTCAAAGATGAAATTAAAGTTCAACAACCTCATACTTTCTGGTGATGAGCTTCTTTCAGCGAATAAAGTAGAAGAGGCCATTTCAATGTATGAACAAGCAATGGAATTGATGCCAGGGGATGATACGGCCTATCTTCGAATCAAAGAAGCAAACAATTGGAAGCAGGAGTTGTCAGATGTGATTCTAGAAGAACAGGAAAAACGATCGCAATATGATTTTCTCATTCAAAAGGGTGACATTCTGATTTCAGCAGGCAACTATAATGAAGCGATATCCATATTCGAGCAGGCCAGTGCGTTATTCCCAAACGAGCAATTGCCCTACGCTAGGGTGGAGGAAGCTCGGCGCTTAAGTCAGGAGTTAATTGATGATAATTCAGTATGTTTCACCAGTGAGGAAGATTTTGGAAACATCAAAAGAAGCATCGAAGGTCAAATGTTTTCGGATGAACAAATGGAAATGGCTCGAAAGCACATTCAGAAGAATTGTTTATCCATAGAACAGATGAAAGCCATCATTGCTATTTTTAGCATGGATGATGACAAGCTTGAAATGATCAAATACATGTATGATCACTCTAATGAGCAAAATCGATTCTATGAATTCAGAGATGATTTGCGATTTAGCAGTGCACAACGCGAATTGGATGAGTTCCTCGTGAATAAGAACTGAGTAAACATACCCATATAGCAGAGGGCAACGCGATATCCGTTGCCCTTTTTTCATGTCGTAAAAACGATGGGCAAATTTCACCGATAAGGATGGGGCAGTTGAAAGGCAGGATGCAGTTAGATCAAGAAAAGCATCTGAAAGTGATGAACCACCTCAAGAAAGAGCTCGCAAAGCAGTAATCAAGGGCGATCAAACTGCAACAACTTTGGATGGTTGCAGCTATTGAAAGTCATGCCAATTCGGACATAATGATCAGATGCGAACCATCAATCAGGGATTCAAAAGGCAAAACGTCTGAACTTTAGAATATAGAAGAAGACTTGACTCCAAAACTGAAAAGGAATATCCAATTGCTACACAGCATGTCGAACCCCGCGATTGAACTCATTTTTCCAGCTGCTTCTGAGTGTTGATAGGCGTTCTGTACGGATTGAAAAAAGAATAACTCTCAAAAAATTTAGAGTTCTCCTCAATAGTGGAGATACGGGGAGTCGAACCCCGGACCTTTTGACTGCCAGTCAAACGCTCTAGCCAACTGAGCTATATCCCCGTGAATCGATTGCTAATTACCTGGTAGTGGCCGAATGGAAGTATACCAGGGTTGTTAGCAGGCGTTAGGCTTACGGAAAGGGGGAGAATTTACCTTTAGCCCACTCAGCCCTTTTGCCCTTTCGCCTTTAATTCATCGCGCCATTTCCTTCACTTCATCCATCTGATCCAAGCTATTCTTGATCATTCGGAGTCGTTGGTGAATGTTGATGAGTCTCGAGCGAAGCCTGATGGTTTTCATGTCTTTCAATTCGTCGTCAGAGAGCTCTGCGTACTTGCGCATGACTTCAATCTTGGTGACCACGAAAGAGATAGCCTGAAGAATGTTTTCGTAGGTATAGCTCTTGTTGACCTTAACTTCATCGCCTTGTTTGTTGTTGGTCACCAATTGCTTGTCTCGGTTTTTGATTTGACCTCTTTTCTTTAGACGCTCATAAAGTTGTTGGTTGGCGTTCTCGCCGCCTTTGTAGAATACCCCCTCGGCAATTTCTGTTTGCACGAGTTTCATCAGGGTTTGAACTTCAGGTGCATTGGCTTGCGCCGAAGTGAACTGGTCTAGATCGATGGTCGAGAATACCTCCAGGTTATTAATCACCTCTAGGTATAAGAGACGCAAGTAAGTGGTTGTGTCTTGCTTGATTTGCTTGTACTTATCGAACTTATCGATGGCTGAATCAAGAATGTCTACACCGGTTTTGGTCGCTGTCGCTAGTGTGCTAATATCCATATGACGAAGATGAGGAAAAGAATGAAAATGTCAGAGGGTCATTCTAGACTTGGGTGAAGAAGAAGATTGAGGCGACTATTATTCTTGGCTACCAGTACACCTAGGATTGAATCTCTACTGATGTAAATCTCTTGCATTTCAACAACATCTCCAGGGATGAAAACACCCGTGTTTTCGATGAGGTAATCAGCAGCGAACGTACAATCTCCGTTGCCCCAGAGGATCAAGCCTTTTCCGGCATCATAAGGAACTGTTTCTACTTCCGTTTGGCTATTGTTCCCTGCTACTAGCAGATCCAGGTTTCCGTCTCCATTAAAGTCACGGATGACACTGGAGCGTATGGCGCTCACTTGAGCCATTCGAGGGAGAGCAACAGGCACGAAACGGCCCTTATCATTTCTAAGCACCATGGATGCAAAGGTATTCGCCTCGAAATGGTCAGCATTATTCAATTGTTCTGTCCCATAGATGTCATCCAATTCTGATGAAGCGAAGGAGTGATAAGTAGGGAAGGAGTCGGCGACAAACGGTAGCTGTTCAGTGGTGCAATCTTTGCCTCGAACGGGAATTAGAGCTCCACTTTTATCTTTTGAAAGGACGATATCATGCGTGCCATTTCCGTCTAAATCTCCTGCGAAACAATGTAGGGGGTGGTCTGCGGTTGGGTGAAACTTGTTGTTGAGCCCGACATTTCCAAGGAGGATATCATCGTCTCCGTCATTGTCGAAATCGGCAGAAGTACAGTGTTGCCACCAACCGCGAAGTATGATGTCTGGACAGACTGGTATAGTCTGCATGGAATCACCTTCTATGAAGGTCGGCTCCATCCATTCTCCGACGACCAGTAACTGAGCTGATTCACTTTTGTCTTCGAGAATGCATGCATCGGTAACCATACCAAGCGATAGAGCTACACTTTCAGTCTTAATTGCTGACGATTCCGCTGATGTTAACGTCACAAGGTAGGAGGGAGAGGAGTTTGGGTAGTTACCAGCTGAGGCACCTCCTCCAACAAAAATCTTCCCCTCAATAGGAAGGATCGTTTCTGTTGAACCTACAATGTCTTCTAGTTCAAAGTGTGTGAAATTTCCGGAACCGTCATTGAGAAAGAATTGATCACTTCCTTCATCGGTCAGTCCAGAATAAGCAACATAGAGATCAAGATCTCCATCCTCGTCCACGTCGATAAAACGAGCTCCGAGTACTTCTCTTTCTGTAGCTGATAATTCCAAGTGCCCTTGTGTTTCAAGGAACCCACCGCGTTCCAATTGTTTGAAAAGGCAAGAGGCTTGTCCTCTAGCACCTCCGAAAAAGAAATCATCCAATCCGTCGCCATTAATATCTCCGACGGCTAACCCTGGCCCTAATCGCGATTGACGATGAGGAAGCAACACGTCTATCTCAAAGTCATCATATTCATCTTCTTCGTGGTATACCTGCACTCCCAAGTACTGCGTGGTGTTGACGAATACGGGGTGTGAAGAGGAGATGGATGTGGTGTCTTCGTGCGCGTCTTCCATGACTAAGGTGGCATTGATTTCTGGATGTTCAAGAATCAAAGTTGCTGAAGAAGGGCGTTGAAATAATATCTCATGTATTTCACTTGATGAACCAAGGCCTACATGAATGACTTTTTGTGAGCAAGATTGGTAACCCCCAGGAGAAAATACCGAGGTATAATGGCCTTCGTCAGTAATAACTTCAACTCGAGTTCCGGGACCTCCTATCTTAGCGGAGAGAGGAATATTTACAAAGCTTCCTTCGCCTTTTTCTACGGTGTTGTTTCGAATCAGAAATGCTTCCTCATCTAGATTATTGACGATGATGTCTAGATCTCCATCTCCGTCAAGATCTGCACTAGCGGCACCATTAGAGAATGACGGAGCCTGTAATCCCCATTCTTGTTCGGCTGATTGAAAATCTAAGGCTTGTTGGTTTCGGAACAAGGGATTAATCAGAGGTGTCTGTTCTGCCGTCATGAGATAGTTGAAACCGTCAAGGATATTCCAAGTGGAGTCTTTTTCTTTTTGACGGAGGGTTCGACGCCAATCGTTGTTTTTCACATCTCGGTAGATCCCATTGGTGATGTAGAGGTCAATCAACCCATCGTTGTCGAAGTCACCCCACAGAGGAGCCCAGCTCCAATCAGTCAGCGATACGCCAGAAATTTGGGATACTTCGCTCATGGCCCCATAGCCATTGTTCATGAATAGCGAATTGACCATGTATTGGGGGAGGTAGTCTAAGTGGTCAGTGTAGAGCTTGAATTGATCAACGTTCATCGAGGCCATATTGGTCTTACTTCGGTAATGGTCGCTTGGAGTCATATCCAGCACCATGAGGTCTTCCCAGCCATCATTGTTGAAATCTGCAGCTGAACATCCCATGGAGAAGAAGGAGGTATGGCTCATTTTTTTCTTGATAGCATCTGTAAATCCACCTGCTCCATCATTTAAGTACAACTTGTCAGGAACGAAATAGTCGTTGGCTACGAATACGTCTAGATGTCCATCGTGGTCAAAGTCAGTAACAGCGGCTCCCAGAGCGAATCCGACTCCTTCAATTCCAGATTGTACTGTCACGTTTTCGAAGTCTTGTCCATTAAATCGATAGAGTTGATTCGAAAATAATCGCTTCATTTCTTGAGGAAGATTGTTCATCTCTTCCAGCCACTCCAACGGTTCGTTTTTGATGTTTCGGACCCCGTGATTCAAGACAAGGAGGTCATTCAATCCATCGCCATCATAGTCGAAGTGTACAGCATGTGTAGAGAGTCCGGGATCATCGATGCCATACTTTCGGGCTTCTTCTGTAAAGGTGCCGTTACCTTGATTAACGAAGAGTTGATTTATCGGAACTTCATTCATCCAGTCGGGGCCAGAATTACAGACATAGATATCATCCCAGCCGTCAGAGTTCACGTCCAACACTGTGACACCAGTTGACCATTTGTTTGCGATTAACCCAGCTGATTCCGTTTGATCTTGGAATTGAAGGTTCCCTTGGTTGATGTACAGCCTGTTGGGAACATCATTTCCAGTGAAGAAGATATCCGGTTTTCCGTCCTGGTTGAAATCACCAATGCCTACGCCACCACCATTGTAGAAGTAGTCGTATTGATTCAGGCAACGATCATGTGATTCAATAACCTTGTTCGTGAACGTGACTCCCGTGTGCGCTGAAGGTAAGTACTCCATCTGCGGTGCATTGGCATCGAGTAGGGGAGCATCATGGCAGGCTCCAAGTGTGGCTGCAATAACCAGTATAGACAGGTTCTTAATCACTCAGTAGGGAAGATAAGAGAAATCGTCCGAATAGATATATTCATATAGCTGTCGCCTTCTATGATGGCTTGACTAATGAAATGTAGAAAATGTACATTGCAGCCTTGTGCTATGAGCGGTTTTAAGACGTCATAATCTCAAGCATTTTCTTTGTATCGATTACATGGGCGTTTCATCTCGAAACGGACGTCTTCTTTCGAATAGAATGGTGGCTGCTCGGGCTGATGAAAGATAGGAAATGGTTCAGGTTCACTATCGCCACATGAGAGTATCGAAAGCGTTTTAAGTAGAAATAGGAAGTACTTCATAACACAGATTGCTGCTGGAAGGTAGCGATTAGTTCATTTCTTCCAATCGGACTTCAGTCAAGGCGTTCAGGAAGGCGATCAGCGCATCTTTGTCATCCTCTGAGATGTCGAATCCATGGATGCGTTCTGACTTGTGGATATGATCAGCTCCTCCCGAAGCGTAATGATCGATCACTTCATCAAGCGTCTCCATTGACCCGTTGTGCATGTATGGATAAGTGAGTGCGATGTTTCTCAGGGTTGGCACCTTGAATTTCGCGATATCGCGATCTAGGCCAGTAATGAGCGCTCTCCCTGAGTCTCCATATTGTTCGTAGAGTCCATTGTTCTCAAATTCAAAAGAGGAGAAGAAGTACCCACCGTGACATCCAGAACACTGCAGTTCATCGCTTGAAAAAAGCGCATAGCCTCGCATTTCTTCGGCACTCAATTCGGCTTCGCCTTTCATGAACCGATCAAACCTTGAATCGTCAGAGATTAACACACGCTCAAAGTTGGCAATTGCTTTTTGCACTATTTCCAGCGTTAATGGCTGTCCGTACGCTTTCTCACTGAGCTCATCGTAGAACGGAACCGTTTTCAACCGCTTCATTAACTCTTCAGGATCCATGTTGAATTCACGGTGGTCCATAATTGGTCCCATCACTTGATCCTCAAGGGAAGCGAATTTCCCATCAATCATAAAGGAAGGATGAAAGCCCACGTTGAACAGGGTAGGTGTGTTTCGAGTCACTGTCCGACCTTTGATTCCCTCGCCCACAGGAAGATGGTCTGCAAAGGCATCCACATTGATATGGCATGACTGGCAACTGATCGAAGTATCTTGAGAAAACAGCAGTTCACCGAACAATGCCCCACCTAACTGAATGCTCTCATCGGTCAACGGATTTCCTTTGATCTCCGGAATCTCCGGCCGTTCCCATCCCGTATTCTGATCAGCAAATGACCAGGCTACCACAATGCTCACGAGCACTAGTATTCCAAGAGTTGATCTCTGCATGTTTGGTTATTTAGTATGATTAGTCCGCTAGTGCGGGTACCGTGATTAGTCTTTTAGCCATTTAGTCCTCTAGCCGTGAGTATACCATTGCCATCCACCCCCGATAACTCCTAACGCCTTTTTTTACCCCTTGCGACTTCAGATAAATATCATTCGATACTTGAGCCACTTTAGGTGCATATTGTCGGTGCGATCGCGCATTTTGTCTAAGTGCTAGTTGGTGTTGGTGAAGAGCGGGGTAAAGCTCTATAAAAGTACTGTCGTAGGTGGGCACTAGTTCATCGTAAAGATTGAACCAAGCAGCGTATTCTAGTTGCGGATTTCCTGAGTTTCGCAATGTTTCGAAAGCGATAAAATTACATTCGCCTTCATCGGTGATGCCATAGCCGTGGGTAAATTCGTGTGCTACGATGAACCATTCTTGAAGAGCTAGGTAGGAGGCATCGGCGTGTGCTTCTCCGGAGAAAGGCATGTAGATGCCTGCAACTCCCCATTTTCGCATCCAACCGCTTTCACTGATGAGGTTCATTTTGACATTTCCAGGGGTGCGCACACCCATGTCGCGCAGTGTATTCCTAACTGCGGCGTGAATGGTGTTGACTTCTTCAGGGGTGACGTCTTCTTTTAACACAAGCGAAGAATCCAATGAGCTACCAAGATCAAGGCACTGTTCCGCGCTAGCGAGAATCAATTCTTGACGAGCATCACGATCAAAGTCATCGAGATTCAGGCTCAGTTTATCAACTACCCCTGGAGCACTGTAATTCCATCCCCAGCTCACGTAGAACCAGGTAATGAGTATTCCAAGAGCGTTTAGAATACCTCGGTACCACGGACGAAAACCGAACAATCGTTTTCGGTACCATCCCACCGCGAGCCAAAGGAATAAGAGGATCAGAATGATCAACATCAATGGGATCGGGATCCAGTTGAAGAGTGCGTCTCGAACCCAACGAAATCCGGCAAATATGGTGTTGCGGTAGAGGCTTTCAGCGACAGACGGAACGGCCTTGAAGAGCATCGCAATTCCTACACAGAGGAGACCTAGGAATGAAGGGCCCCACGCATAAAAGCGTTGGTATAGATTTCGGATCCATGACACGAGGTAAAAGTAAGAATGAGAATTAGAATTAGAATAAAAGTTAGAATTGGAATGAAAATTTGAAATGAAAAGGCCGACTATACAGTCGGCCTCATCTTGATACCCGGAGGTATCGTCGAGAGAGTGACGTTCTTTAACGTCGTTGAGAGAGAGATGACGAATGATTCGTCGGTTATCCAGCTCGCTGGATGATGGAGGGCAAGTTTCACAGTTTTAAGCCTTTGAGCTTGTATTTAATTTGAGTGGGGGTAAGCTTTTCGTAGTTGAGATTGATTTCTCTTTCTTCCTTCGCTTCTTGTATGGCCAAGTAGCTCTCATTGTCTTGAATAATGATTGACACGTAGACGATTCTTCGGTCTGAAGGCAATAGAAAGGTAGGGTTTCCATAGACGTTATTCCCTTGCATCATCCCGCTAACGCTGGGAACTATGGCACGTACATTCGCCGGAGCATCTGCAGCGCAAATGACCTCTACGGAACTAACAGGAGTTTCTGGAAAACGGTCACAGTTAATGTATCTCATATTTCGAACATTCCCAGCATACATGGCATTCACTTCGTAGTTCATTTTTTCTATTTCTCCAGCTAAGGCAAACGCAGCATCGATCTTCTGTTGATCATAGCCGTAAAAAGCGCTGTCTAAGACCATGCCATTTCCATAGGGGCGTGATTCAGTATAATCACCGCGGTTTGCACGTTCTTTGAATCTGAGCGCACGTCGAATCTTACAGAAGAACAAACGACAATGTCTACGTTTCGATTTTTTAAAATCAACCGTAAAAGAGTCATTCACATACTTCAAGGGTATTAATTCGAATTTCTCTCCAGTTGGAACCCAATTCATCTCTTCACCATCTTCTTCCGAGGCGAAGGCGAGCATGTCGTTTTCGGTCCGATTAGTTGGGAAGTATATGGTCACTTCTTTCTCCAATTCATCGGGAATTCTATTTCCATTTAAATAAGCTTCGAGATAGATGGTCCCACCTGATTCGAGCATAGTTCCGTCCGAACCAGTGTGCATGTTCATGGTCGTCATGTCGGTTAGATCAAGCGCTTCTCGCAGTCGTAGTTCGATACAATCATCGAGATTGTCAACTTTGAAGCTGTAGGCTGGGATGAACATTACTGTTCCCGATTTAGCGACAAGCATGGTGTCTTTGGTATTGTCGATGCAATGGGATTGCATGTTAGGCATCATCTCTTCATAGATGTCTTCCATTGTCAATAGCTCTCGGTCGCCTTCAAAACGAACCAAGACCCGTCGGTTTTGCTGTTTACCATCTGCGGTTTCATTATCGGCAATTGGGGAGTCTTCACCGTGTGCGCCTTTTTGCGTCACGGTATAGCCCTTGTCAGCGAGCAATGATTCCACAGAATTCAAGCGGCGCTGAGCAAGCGCTTCATTGTAGGCGTCGCTTCCATCGGCATCAGTATGAGCCTCAATACGGAGACTCCGGATGTAAGCGAATTGACTTAACGCATCAAGCAATGCTGCCTCAGCCGAAGCAGAAATTTCATGACTGTCTGAGTCAAATAGTACATAGTGTGATTGAGAATTTTGTGCGGTAACGGCAACCACCGCAGTAGAGATCAGCAAAGAAAGGAGAAATTTCATGTGCATGATATTGTGGTTTGGTGTATCCTAGCCCAAGAACCTTGCCAAGAAATGTTAACTGGAGTTCAGCACTTGTTAAGGATCGTGTTTCAGAGGGTTGCAGCGCATTGTGCTACAACATGCACAGACAGAAAAAGGGGAGTAGTGTAACTTGCGATCTATCTTCTCGTCAAAAGGAATATGAGAAACATGAAGAAGTTGTTGTTGGTCACGTTTGCTCTCGTCAGCACGGTCGCATATAGTCAAAACGAGTGTGATGCTCTGAATATTGTGGATGTATTCATTCATCCCGTTGACCCGTCGATTCTCTTGATCGAAGTGGAGAACTCAGGGGAAGAGATTTTCAGTTACCCTGGTTTCAAAGTGTATGTGGGTGACGTACTACACGGACAAGAAGAAGTGCTCTTCTTTGGTATTGGGCAAAGCAGCATTCACTTGGTCAATCTCGATGTGCTTTTTGTTGAAGGGCAAGAGTATGATATTGACCTTGAACTATGGACGGGTTTCTACTCTGATCAAGTATGTGATTTCAGCTATACGGGCACGCCATATGATCCGGCTGATTGCTTTGAGGGCTTTCTTTCGGTGCAGTATTTCGGCGCCATGGGTATGACCTATCATATCGATGTGACGAACAACTTCAATCAGAATTTCCTTGATTTCGAATTTGAACTAAGCTCGCTTGAGTTTGAGTATTCTGAAGCCATGTGCTTCCCTCGCGGTTGTTACACTGTTCAAGTGGAGACCGCTGATGGTCAGCCTTCTCCAGCGAATGTTGTCATCGCTTACTACTATGAATCAATGCAGCTTTGGGGCGCTTTGCTTGAGTCTGCAGAGTCCAGCGTTTCTCAGGTTTTAGATATCTGGGATGGTTGTTTGTTGAACATTGATGATCTGGCTAACGCGGAATTGAACCTCTACCCAAACCCATTGACGACCTCAGATCAAGTCAAGATCGATATTCCAGCTCACCAGATTCATTCGGCTCAGGTGTTTGACCTTCAAGGTCGTTTGGTTATCGCTGATCTCGCTAACGCGGAATGGCGTATTCCTCAAGAGGGGAGTTACGTGGTGTTGATAGAAAAAAATGATGGAGTTCGACTAGCAACTCAAGTAATCGTTCGCTAAAACTTAAAGGCCACTTTCAAATTAAGACGACGTCCAGTCAAGAAGTTAGGAATCGCGTACTGACGTCCGTTCACGTCTTCAATCCATGTTTGGCTAATGGTGTTGTTTACCCCTAGGATATTGAATACTTCAAGGGCCACATAACCTTCCTTCATCCACTTGAATTTGTTTCGTTCCTCCGCTGGCTTAACAACCAATTCACGTGAGAACCCAATGTCTACACGACGGTAAGCGCTCGTACGTAACACATCCAAGTAACGTTCGAAACTAGGGGGGCCGTAGGGCAGACCAGTACCGTAGAAAATGCTCACAAGCACCTTATACTCTGGCCAACGCTTCATCTCATCTTGGAAGAGCATTGAGAAGCTTAAACGCTGGTCAGTAGGACGAGGAATGAAGCCTGGCTCAACGAGGTTACTGTCAACAGCATCATCGTTTAGGGTGAATCCAGGAATGATAAGGTTCCCTTCATCGTTGAAACGTTCATAGTAGAAGTCATTGGTCAAATCTTCTTCCGTTTTCAAAAACGATACACGAAGCCAACTCTGGATGCCTTTGATGAACTCGCCATTGAGCATGACGTCAGCTCCAGTAGCATAACCATTCGCAAGGTTCTCGCCGTAGTACCTCAAACGGACATTCTCTACCTCGTAAGGAATGAGGTTCGAGTAGTCTTTGTAGTAAACCTCCGTTACTAGCTTGAACGGACGATTAAAGGCTTCAAAGAGGTAATCAATCCCTGCCACTACGTGAATTGAACGCTGTGCTTGGATGTCTGGGTTGACCTCACCAGTGATTCCACGCATTTCACGGTAGAATGCTGGTTGGTAGTAAAGTCCTCCAGCAAGGTTGAAGATGATGTCTCTGCGAATGAGCGTATCGCCGTCAGCAGACTCATACTTTATCCAACGAGGCTTATAAGACATGTGAGCACGTGGACCACCAACAAACTCATTGTTGAAGCTCCAGTAGTTTCCACGAAGTCCGACGTTGAAGTTCCATTCATGTCCTTCTTCAGTTTCTGCACTCCATGTATTCTGAACGTATGCCGTTACACGAGAAGAAACCACGTCGTTTTCTCCTTTGATTACGTCACGCAGAATGATCTGTTGATCAGGTTGAAGACTAGGAACCTGGTATCCGATAGAATCTTGCGGGTGAGGAGAAGAGAAACCAGCAGAATCAACGTAGTTCCATTCGCTAAGCTTATCGTAGATATTCTCGTATTGATACTTCACACCCCATTCCAATACGTTGTCGTTTGGAAGAATGGAGAACCCAGTATGTGTAAAGTTGAGTACCGTTGCCTCAAGCTCATTACGTGCATGATCAAGGAAAGCACCCACACCACGGTTGGTTAGTACCTCACCGAATTCATCTGAACCTAAATCACGCTCGAGTTCATCAAGGCTGTACGCTCCAAGGATATCGAAAGTCTCGAATTCAAAAGTCTGGAAGGCCGATGCGATGAACTGCATGCGTGAATTCTCAGTAGCTCTTGCCGCGCTGAAAGCACCGAAGTAGGTATCAAACCCCGTTCGTTCTTGCCCATTAAAGAAGACAGTCAAACGAAGTGCTTCATTGATATTACCCACGTCTGTTTCACGCGTCTGAGGGATGAAGTTGTATCGATTCCTAGAGACGTTTCCGAGGAAGTTGTAGCTCCATTGCGAGTAGGCACTCTTCTTCCAAGTCATGAAGGTCTGGAAGTCGAGGTAGTTTGGATTGTAGTCTCCCTGTTCGTCGAGCGACCCTATGACATAACTGTTGTTTCGGTAACGGAAGCCACTGTTATGTGTGAAATTTCCCTTCTTATTGATGCCTTCAAACTGCAAGGATGTTCCCAGCATAGAAGCGGTCACAGATCCAGCATATTCAGTAGGTGTGCGGTATTGAATGTCAAGAACAGAAGACATTCGATCACCGTACTTCGCTTCAAATCCACCTGCGGAGAAGTAGATGTTGTTTACCATGTCTGGATTCGGGAAGGAAAGACCCTCTTGCTGTCCAGCACGCACCAAGAACGGACGATAAACCTGAATACCATTTACGTAAACCAAATTTTCATCGAAGTTCCCTCCACGTACATTGTAAGAAGAGCTCAACTCACTGGTGAAGTTCACCGGGGCCTGAAGAAGCAGATCTTCAATCGTTCCTCGGGTTGAAGGAATCCGGGAATATACTTTAGGCTCAAGTCTTGTGAGTGGCTTCGTTCGATCTCCTTCCGTTATGATGTCTGCTTGACCAATGTCTGTACCTAGCTTGATCTTCGCATCCTTGAAGATTTGTTCTCCCGGAGCAGCGTCAAAGGTGATCTCTACCGGTTTAGAACCAGTGAAGCTGTAAACAATGTTGACCGTTCCAGCTGTGACTTCGAGGGAGTAACGACCTTCATCATCACATGAAATCGCTTCCCTACGGTCATTTTTATTGAATACCGTAGCACGAGGAAGGGATTTTCCTTTTTCATCGGTCACGGTTCCACTTACAGTGGCTTTCTGTCCGAAGGCCGAAATACCGGCAAAAACAAGTACAAAAAAGGTTAACAGTCTCACGGGCGACGAAAGTACGAAATTAGCGGTTCGGGGTAAGAACGACCTTGTCAGAAGTTTCGTACTTCTATATGGCTGAAATTGAAATGAGAATCTTGGAAGGCTGCAGGAGGAGCGCGGAACGCGGAATGCGGAATGCGGAATGTGGAATGTGGAATGCGGTTCTGTGACCTTCCCTAAATAGCGTTGACCGTTTTGTTCAACTTTCTGCTATTATTTCAAGAGACATTGGAACGTCTCTAAG
>JAKVAX010000046.1 GCA_022447625.1 Flavobacteriales bacterium
ATTACAATAGGCTTGTCTGATTTTTTCTTTTTCATTCCATATCTAAGTTAAGTAGACACAGTTGAATGAACAGTCTCTTCTCTGGGTATGTGTCAGACTGAACATGCCATCCGCCTGAGGCGGACTATCCGCGTAAGCGGCCTAACCACTAATTCAGTGAAAACCCTGACCCAACTTCCTTACCTAACAATTATTTTTGACCCAAACAGTAGAACCATGCGCAAACTCACATTCTCACTCTCACTCTCACTCTCACTCTCATTCTTATTCTTCCTTTTCCTCTCGACGGATTCTTTTGCTCAGAAGGAATGGGAAATCGCTCGAGGGTATCAAGTACGTTTCACGACTCAAGGAGTGGAGGGAACCTTCACAGAATTGGATGGTGACATTGTGTTTTCGCCGGCTCAATTAGATGCCTCGAAGTTTGACATGACTTTGTACTCTCGAAGCATTGATACGGGGATATCGAAAAGAGATGATCAAGCGCGCGGAAAGAAGTGGTTGAACTCCTCATACTTTCCAGAAATCACCTTCATTTCCGATTCTATCGCCCAAACCGAAGCAGGTTTTGAAGTTTACGGTAAGGTGAACCTCTGCGGGGTGGAACGTCCGACAACCATCCCATTCAAGTTCAAAGAGAACGAAAAGGGCGCTGAGTTCTCTGGATACTTCTTTGTGAATCGAAAGGATTTTGGCATTGTAGGCACAACACTTGGGGCCATGGTTTCTGTGGGTGAGAATGTAAGGGTCGATTTGTGGGTTCCTGTTGTTGGGAAGGAGTGATGGGTAAGCTCACAAACAGACCTTGATCTGTTGTGCCCCGAAGCGAGGAACGAATCTCAGTGCACTTGAATTTTTCCCATTCCTATGGGCTGCCCGTCTTTCAGTACAGAATAGATGTACAGACCTGGGTTTGAGGCGTTCAAGTTGATTGAAGCTGCTGAACTATTGAATGTTTTTGTTTCGACGACTATACCTGTGAGGTTCATAATTCGAAGCTCATATTTTGCTGCCACCCCAAAGCTTCAATGGAAGATACCACTCGATGGGTTTGGATAAACATAGAAAGCGATTTTGTCTTCTATTTCGAGTTCACTTGTGCTTAACACAACCCACAACCCACAATCCGAATCACGGATGCCAGATGCCGGATTTACATCCCCACCCGATTGTTCTCCAAATCCTTCACAATCAACTGCGTCGTATTCGAGTTCAAGTCATATTGTTTAATGCGGAGTTCGAAGGAAGAAGTGAACTCAATGACCTTTTCGATGTGCTTTTTATAGTTCCGAATACCGACTTTTTTCGCGACCGCTTCGATATCTTTTCGGGTGATGTTCGTCGTTTTCTGATTGATTGAAATTTTGTGTGGAACAACGAAGCTTTGATACGGGTCAAACGGAAACGTCAAATCGTACGCTGGCGACAATGACCACTCGCCGGATTGGTCCATTAGGAAGGAGAAATTCTTGGTGTGATCATCTCGGTTCGATACCAGGATGTTGAAGGTCATTTGCATGAAGAGTTGCTCCGAGTTTTCATAGGGGAGGTCAAGGAATTCAATGATCTCAAACATGTTTTCGTAGGAGAATTCGGTGTTTCTTCCGTAGAACCCAGTCAAGGCATTCACTGTTTGTTGATGCACTCGTTGATGATTCACCCGGTCAAATCGCTTGCTCGCGAAATGGGCACGTCCACCTTCATGGATTAACCGAGATGGGGCGACGTTAATTCCAATATCAGCGGCGATTTGGTTGTACACGTATTCGACATAGTTCTTCTCTCGGTTCCAAATGTTGTGTTGGTCGTGTTCTAGCTTCACGACGTAATAATCCACCTCTTGGTTATGGATAATGTCTCCGGCGAAGAGTTGTTCGTCAGGCGTAATGGCCGCGAGGATTTTCGCTTGTGCCCCCCCAACAGATGAACCGATGGTGAGAATGTTCTTGAGGGCTTCCGGGTTATGGAGGTAATCTTTGTGCTCGTATTTCCTCTTGATGATTTTATCAGAAATGACGGCGAGTTCTTCCAGGTCGATGTTGCCCGTGAGCGTTGGGATGTCTTTTCCTTGGTGGTATTCCAAGGCTCCGATTCCTCTGCTCCCAACATAAAGCAGTCGTTCAATCGGATTCATTTCAGATTGATCTATGTTGAGTTGTTCAAGCCATTCTTTGAATACTACGTTTCCGAAGGCATCAGGCAAGGAGTCGTTGAAGGTAGGGATGAGGCCAAGGAAGAAGTCATGATAATTATTCCCGTAAAGCATTTCATCTTTCTCCGGATGAATAATGGGAGCGATGTTGATCGGAGATTTCAGGTATTCCTCATCTGCTTCAAACAGGGCAGTGTTATTCTGGGCGTCCCAATAGAGGTAGCCAATGACGGTATCCCAGAGCGTAATTTTAGCCGCACTCATTTATTCTCCTTCTTATACATTTCCTTCGGCGAAATCGAAGAGGTGTTGAGGATCTCCAAGAGTTTATCGGTCTTCTTGAAGGTTTTCAGAATTTTCACAAACACTAGCAACGACGTACCTCTTCCAGCTTCAATATCAATAATGAGTTTCCTACTCACGCCAACCCGATCCGCCAAGTGTTGCTGGCTGAGGCCTTTGCTTTTTCGAAGGAGTTTCAACTTCACTCCGAGCTCAATCATGATCTCGCCATCGAGTTTATTTAGAAACTGCATGGTGTAACGATTTGGTTACTAAAGTAGTTAAAAAACGATTTATGTAACTATACGGTTACACATTGTGTTTTACTATAAATGTAATGAATAAGTTACAAAATTGTTGTTTTAGTGATGAAGTGTAACGTAAATCACACATTTTTTGAACATGTTTAGGATGGTTAGGATGGTTAGGATGGTTAGGATGGTTAGCGTGGTTAGGATGGTTAGCGTGGTTAGGATGTTTAGGATGTTTAGGATGGTTTGCGTGGTTAGGGGCACGCATGTTAATCAAGCGCAGCGAATATTCACAGGAGCCGATTCCATTTGTCCAGTTTCATCTACCCATGATAGGATGAATGTTCCTTTTAGGTGTTGTGGAAGGTTGAAAGATCGTCGATTGATTCCAGATGAAAGTAGAAGCTGATCGCTTGTCCAGAACAATTCACCCAAGGTAGAAATCAAGCGGAATTGACCACTCGTATGTTGCGTGAGTTCAATTGATATGTTTACCTCTGAGGTGGTTGGGTTGGGGTAAACCTGCAGAGCTTGTGTCTGATGTAGGTCAAATTCTGAAACGTTCGTCCAGCAGTCAGCATCTAAACAACCGAATTCGTCAAGTAACGCTGCCCATATTTGCCTGGACGGATTAATAGGGGATTCTTCGAGAAAACACCTCAGCGTTGGCTTCACAAGACCCCTTCAAGTCATCGATGCAGATGACCAAAATGTTATCAATTCCCCGACGCTTTATATCCATTGTTGTATCCAGTTTTCATTCCTTATTAGCTTGAAATATTTTTTCAAATGCGTCATAAACTGCAATATGTAGGACGTCTCCGTGTGTCTTATCCTCTAATAGATTATAAAATATTTTTGTATTCGGTTTTTGCTCCTTTTTGAGCTTATCATACAATTCCTTTGCAGTGCGTTCCATTACTTCCCCTTCTTTTCCACCAGCGATGTAAACTGATTTGGTTGAGATATAGGATGTCGATTGAAAGTCTAATAGTCTTTCATCATCCCACCACAAACTAGGGCTTACAATGATGTAATTGTCGAACAGGTGGGGTTTTTTGAATAGAATTTCTGTTGTTAATAGTCCACCTAATGATTGTCCAATAATCGTTCTTATTTCGGTCGTTCTGAATGTTGCATTAATAAATGGTTGAAGCTCTTTTTCTAAGAATGATATAAATTCTTCTGATTGTCCAGAGGTCGGAAATTCTTCCTGGTCAATCTTATTCTTAGAAGGATGAGTGAAATCTCTTCTTCTATCAACATTCCCAATTCCGACAACAATTGATTCAGGAATCATATTTATCCAAGGAAAAGAACCAAATTGAACAATTCCAGATATATGGATAAAATCTTCGTCCCTAGATCCGTCCAATAGATAAATCACAGGATACGTTTTTGAACTATCTGCCGAATAATTTAAAGGCAAATAAATATTTAATTCTCTTGTCTCTTCTAAGACTTTTGAATTAATAAAAATTGTTTTTCCAATGGAAAATTCGTTCTCGCTTATTTTTTTTGGTAATTCTTGTCCGAGCAGTATGTTAGTTAGGAATAACAGTGTTAAGCTTAAAATTGGATGTTTCATATCAGGTTTTAGATTGGCTACAACGAACTTTAGCATAAACATCATCCATGTGTGCGATAGGGTACAGAGTTTTTAGTGGGCGATCTCTCCATTCTTGAATCTCCAGTAATACATGATTTGTTATCTGCGAAATCTTCCCACTCAAGATACTTATTCCATAGATATTAGATAGCACGACGAACATCTTCTGCCGAATTACCTTGGACGCATAAGGCTAAAATCTGATCATCTAAATCACTAGTGAGCTCTCGTTAACGCTTTCCAATTATCTCGGGTTTGAAATCTCCGTTTCGATCTCTGGGTGTAGTGACCTCTAGTGCGTCTAATTCGGTCAGTACTTTCTTCTGAGTCTTTCCATTTCGCTTGTTACGGCTGGAACTTACTTGCTCCTCATCCATAAAGGAGTCCATCTCGCCTTCTAACATCGTGTCAATCATACCTTGAAGAAGCTCACTGAGTGGATTATCTTCTTCGAAAAGACGTCGCTTTTTATATATATGGTCTTTCATTCTTTGATAAAGCACTGAATCTGTTGTGATTAAGCTCGGATTCGCTGTCTTTTTCTTTCTCATCCAATATCTAAATTAAGTTGACAAAGTTGAATGAACAGTCTCAGAAAGGGCTGATAAACCCCACAATTCCCTTCCTTTGCATTTCCCTTCAAGAAGGCCCCCATACTCAAATACAAATGCTTCAAACCCGTTTCTTCCTCCTTCTAGTCCTCCTCCGTCCTTTGGCTGCGAACAGCCAGGAAGAAAACGGCATCATCCGTCTATGGAATCGAGTGTTTAACGATACCACGCATACGGCAAAGCCGAAGTTTATCGCCTACCCGGTGGTGGCTTTCACGCCAGAGACGAGTTGGGAGTTTGGGGCGAGTGCATTGTATGTCTACAATCCGAAGAGGAACCTGGAGAACCGATTGAGTGAGATCTCGATTTTCAGCTTTGTGACCTTGAAGAACCAATACGGCCTGTACCTAGATCACGCGATCTACACCGATCAAAACGACTACTTTCTACTTGGGAAATTCAGGGTCAGTCAGTTTCCTTTGTTGTACCATGGTGTCGGTATCGATACACCCGAAGATCCGATTGCTCGGATTGATGGATTTTCGATCACGTTACGAGAACGGGTGTTGAGGAAGATCAAGGAGAACTTCTATGCCGGCGTGGAGCTGGACTTAAACCACTTTTCCTCGGCTGAGGTTTTTGAACCCTCGTTGGATTTCATAGACCCTGCTGGGCTTTCTGGATTCACCAATTTCGGAATAGGTCTCGGCCTGGTCTACGATGAACGTTACAACGTTCTCAACCCACGTGAAGGTCTTTTTGCGGAAGGCGGATTTCTGCACTACAGCCAAGATTTGGTGAGCGATTACAACTTCACGAACTACTTTTTGGATGTCCGCTACTACCACCCAACATTGAAAAACCAAGTCCTCGCCGGACAACTACTGATCAACGCTGCAGACGCATCCAGCGGTAGTGAGGTGCCATTCAATCAACTCTCGTTAATGGGAGGAGAAAACCTCATGCGTGGTTACTACCTTGGAAGGTACAGAGACCGCATGCTCATCGCCTCTCAATTAGAATACCGCTTCTTACCCTTCCCCTTCAGCAGACGCTTCGGCGGAACCATCTTCGGAGGGGTAGGAGCTATCAGTCCGAACGTTGACAACCTCAACCTCGATAAATTCCGCGCCTCCGGTGGCCTCGGCCTCCGCTTCCTCCTCTTCCCAGGCAAGGATATTTACACCCGTTTTGACGTAGCAGCCACGAATGAGGGCGTGGGGTATTATTTGTTTATTGGAGAGGCGTTTTAGATTTTCTTTAGAGTGTCTGATGAGTTAATTGTCTAATTAACAACGACCAAACAACCAACCAAGAATCAAACTTTATGGACCTCAAACTCTCCCTTGTTGCATGTAGCTGCATGCTCACCATTGCAATCAATGCGCAACAACTCGTTCCGAATAATAGCTTCGAAGAATATAGCTCTTTACCTGATGCGCAAGGGCAGTGGGATCGCTGTACAGAGTGAACCAACACTGGCGTCACTTCTGTCAACGGTTTTTTTGGAGACCCAGATTACTTGCATGTAGAGGGTGGTTTTCCAGCGCAGTTTACGAATACACTCCCCGCTTTTGTTAATTCTCATACGGGTGATGCTATAATGTCATTTCTCGGCTATCACGATCCTGCAGTAGGCGCAACAGATATTCGCGAATATCTCAGCGTGGAATTTAGTGAACCCATGAATGTTGGAACCGAATTCGAAATCTCATTTTGGATTGCCAATGGAGAATCATCGATTGGCCATTTCTATCAGTGCGATGGAATTGGAGTGGTGTTGTCAGGTCAGGCACTACAACAAGAAGGCACTTCCTACATCGACCGTGAACCTCAAGTGGAGATTGAAGTGGAGTTCTTCAGCAATGAATGGGCGCAACAAACCTTCACCTATGAAGCAGATTCCGCCTATACGCATTTAACTATCGGTAACTTTCATTCTGACGAAGAAACCAGTGTTTCGATCGCTCTAGACGGGCCATTACCTTTTGCAGGTGCTTACTACTTCATTGATGATGTTTCTGTAGTTCCTTGCTCGGCAGTAGAAGGAGATTTTATGGCAACGGTGTGGTAGACATACATGATCTAATGGAGATTTTGGCGAATCTCGGATGTCAGGGCTCAGAATGTGAAACAGACTTGAACGAGGATGGTATTGTTCGTGTTTTTGATCTCCTCATTCTCCTTGGGTTGTTGTGACGATGGAACAGTGGATCTAGGGAATTGTTACCTGAGTGCAGAGAATTCCTCTGGTTATCCCTTCGTAAGACATTTCGATTTGACCCTTTTTTATGGAGTTGGGGACATCGTTCTTGATGTATAGAGCGTTAACCTCGATAAGTTGCTTTCTTCAGGCAAAATCAGCCCAATTAGCACTGAGGGCTTGGTTTTAAAATCAGTCTGTAACTTACTGAATAACAAATTTTCGCTATCGATACAAGCAGACTCTGACGACACGGCCAATACCATCACTTGTAAGTCGGTCATTATCTAAGTTATGGGCTTAAAGTTGAAATCACTTCGTTCATTTATATCTTCATGAAAAACTTCTTTTTCGATCTCAAGAGGCTTTTCGTAAGTTGCTGTTAGTATGTGAATGGGGCGCGTTTTAGTTGAAATGAGCACGTTATTGATACTGACCACAAATGAATCATACAGCCCCTTTATTACCTATTTCATACATTGTTTCAATAGAACAAAGCGCAGATCGGTTGTCTTGTATTAATTACTAGTGGTATATGTATTCCTATATTTATAAATAGCATATTACTATTAAACACTAAAAAGCAAAAGAATGAACAAAATAATTACGCTCTTTGCTTTACTTATTACAGTAGCATTAAAAGTTCAAGCTCAAGATAGTAGTCAGGGAGTTGACGCGTCAAACCCGACAAACCTTTATACCCAGATCAACACTCAGTTAGAGTACACGTCAAATGAAGATGGGTGTAATCTGTACGGTTTCAGGGGAAATATTCAATATACGTTTAATCCCAATAATCTTGTTCTGGCAGAACTTCCTGTTTTATACCATGATGCAATGTCATCTTTTGGATTGAGCGACGTTCGTGTGCGTTATTTTTCAGTAGTACACAGAGTAATGACACCTGAAAAGTTCAGTGTTATTGCGCCATTTGTAGATGTCACTTTACCTACGGGTAGTTTTGAAGATGGTTTGGGACGAAGTAGTTTTGTACTTTCTGCCGGCGCTATTTATGGGTTTGCACTTTCAGAGAAGGTGCTGCTATTTCCTGGGTTAAGCGTTGTGCATATCACAAAGCCCATTACAGATTTAATCCCGGAAAGTATAAAATTTTCTAGTACTGGTTTGGTCGCACAAGCCAACGCAAGCATCAGTTTTAATGATAGTTGGTTTCTATTTGTAAACCCCACTGTAACCGTATTGAATACAGAAGGCAACTGGAGCGATATCTGGTCTGGAGAATTCAATCTTAACCATATGATTGTGCCGAATAAGTTAAAGGCTAACATAGGTTACTTTCCCAATTTTACGAATGAGATAAACACCGTACGAATAGGTGCAACATTTTTCCTGTAAGGTCATTACAAACACGATTAATTACAATCATTCGTAAATGAACCTCTGCAGACAATAACGTTATTCGTCACATGGAGCTCCGAAGAATCCAAGGAAAATGAGCATATCGGCTGTGTTTACGGCATCATCTCCAGTCAAATCTGCATCGCAGTCTTGTTCACAGCCGTGCTGTTGAAGAAGCGCAAGTAAATCGGCAACATCTCTGCATTCATCACCGTTAAGATCACCGACACAATAGCCACATGAATCGTACTCACATGTTCCATCGTCAACACTTGCACTGGCATTTTAGTTGCACGCGGTTGGATCTGTGCAACCTGCAATATCTGTGACGCCACAATTTCCATTAGTCAAGTACCGAGCTAAAAATTCGACCCCAGTCTCTCCGGAGGTGGTATTTATGGAAACTGCTGGGATGTCTGCTTTAACTTCTGAAATACCAGCCGCTAAAGCAGCATTGTAAATTTCTCTACCGTGAAATGAATGGTGGAATAGGTCCTCGCTTGGATGAACAGCACCGGATTGGCTGCTGATGTATATCGGAGGGTCATCACCAGATAGGTGGAAAAGTTGGTCTACATCCTGTCGATACTGAATCAAGTCAGGATCAACTAAAATCTGAGGGATAGAATCATAACCTCCATAAAAGTTAGAACCTCTTTCAAATCCCATTAGGTTCTCCATATCATCGAGGGTGTAGTTAGTACCGTTACCATCAAAGTTGTGGAATACTTGTGTTTCCCACTTATACATATCGAGTGTGGCTTGTGAACCATATAAGTCTACTGCGCAAACTCTTGTTGATTCTTGTAAAACAGGATCCATTGCATTTGGATCTGCCATATCAGAACGCGTTCCTAACCAGTAGCTCGTACTTGCTCCAGCTGACCGCCCTTGCAAAGCGATTGCAGTAGGATCAATCTTCAATTCATCGGAATGATAACGTATGAATTGTAGTGCTCGCTTTGCATCATTCAAACATTTAATCACACCCTCATCATCTGGTCCAGTATTGTTAATTAGACGATATCCAACACTGGCAAAAGCGATTCCGTTTTCAAGAAAATATTTGATGTCCAGTATTCGTTCGACACTGGCAAGTACAATATCCGGCGTATTGGCAATGTAGCCTCCACCATGAATGAAAATCACCAAAGGGAAAGTACCTGTGGTATCTGGAAGAAATAGGTGAATTACTTGCTTTTCTAAGTCTAGACTGTCATAACTGATATCTAGCGCATAGACTGGATTGGGACTATTAACATTATAGTTTGCAGGAATAGGGCTGAATTCTGGATTAATTTGTGCGTAACCTGATGATGTGAAACAAAACAGAAGGGATACAACTAAATTTAGTTTTATTGACTTTTTCATGGTCTAAATGCAGCAGTTAAGCGTTTTCTTTGGTTTAGCTTCGGCCAGTGGTCGGTAAAAGGATCGTGTCCCTAAGAGTCTGCACTAAATACTTCATTGAGAAATGTCTGGCACAGCCTTGCACAACTTAAGATAATGAAATTCTTGGATATAGGAGGGTTGTCCTGGCAGGTAAACTTTTCACGAACAGTGAATATGTGCATTGAGAGAATGATTGACCTTGGTGCAAATGACCAGTGATTGCAGACACCCTAGTATTAAAGGCAGCATTGATTGATACCTAGGTTAAGATTTGTTCTTGTCTTTGGTGTATAGATCCAGGAGTTTTGTCGTCCAAAGAATCATGTCTTCTTTCATTGTTGTAATAATTGAAGTATTCCGCGAGCTTCAGATACAAATTCATTCCATCTGAGGGAGGGTTGAGATATGGCTTTTCATATTTCACACTTCTGCAAAGTCTTTCGATAAAAGCGTTATCTGTTGCTCTTCCTTTTCCGTCCATACTTCGTCTGATATCTTGACCCAAGACATACCAGCAAATTCTTCTGCTGTGAACTGACTTCCTTGGTCTGTATTGATGATTTAGGGTTTCCCATGCACATTGATTGCTTCTTCCAAAGCTTCTTTGCACCAGGCAGCGTCCATGCTGTCTGAGACACTCCAGTTGAGGACATTTCTGCTGTGTAGATCAATGATAGCAACCAAATACATATAACCGGTTGTGATCGGGATATAAGTGATGTCAGTAGCGCACACTTGATTTGGGTGATTGATTTCAAGGTTACGTAGTAGGTAAGGATATACCTTGTGCTATCTCAAGGGGCTTTTTGTACATTACTTTCAGGTCGTGCATGGGTCTTGTTTTATTGGTTCTGCCTCCTTTAAGGTACTGAATAACAGTTAATTGATCGGCCCTTTGTTGCCTTTTTTAATTCACAATTTCAATAGCACAACGCATTGAATGGAGTCTTCTAGTTAGAATCGTTCCTAATTTGTAAAGAGCACTACCAAACTTAAAAACTTTGAAGACTATTTTTTTGCTTGACTCACGTTTCGACGGACTTATACGTCTTATGATTATATAGAGAGACTGGCTCAAAGTCAGAAGTTGAATATCTAATAACGCGTTGTGCTATTAACTCCAGGCATGCTTAATGTGGTTTAACGGCCTTCCTTTTTCAAGGTTAACTTTCTGAAGAACAGCGATTGCGGCGAGTTTTGAAGCCATTCGAACCAAAAATCCTCCAAAGGTCTTGGCGTAGTTAAGCTTGATCCTAAATTGATCACAAAGTTGAGCGAACTGAACTTCAATTCGTCTTCGCTTTTTTCCATTTTCAGGATGGGGAGCTTCTTTCTCTTTTTGATTCGATTTGTAAGGCACTTCCAGATTGATGTCATAATGGGTAAATAAGTCGGTCTGTACTTGCTTGGATATATATCCACGGTCTCCAAGAATGGTCTTATATCGACAATACTCTTCTGGCTCTAGATCTTTTAGAAAGTTGATATCGTGTACATTGGCGGGAGTAATTTGCATATCCTGAAACACTCCGTATTCGTTGGTTAGTAGATGGAGTTTGTAACCGATATAATAGCGCCGATCTACGGCAGAATATCCCTTTCTCGGAGCGCTGAGCGGATCTTCTTTGCAAATCTTAAAGCTACGCTCACGACTGTTCTTTACAATTGGACAAGGCATAGAGTCCACGATAATAATATCGGATGAAACGTCCATCGTCATTGAGATCCGCTTAGTTAACTCCACAATGAATGGTTGTAACAACCTTCTCCTTCTATTGAACCTGCTTCGGTCTATGAGCTCTGGAAATCGACTTTTGAAATCAGTCCGTAACTTGCTGAACAACAGGTTCTCGCTGTCAATACAAGCAGACTCTGACGATACAGCTAATGCAATCACTTGCAGGTCTGTCATCTTCGAAGGTCTGGGCTTGAAGTTGAAATCACCTCGCTCATTTACATCTTCATGGAAAACTTCTTCTGCGATCTCAAGGGTCTTTTCGTACATTGCTCTCAGGTCGTGCATGGGTCTGTTACTTTTTGATTTAAGCACCTTTAAGATACTGACCATCAATCAAGTGCACGACCCCTTTTTGCTTTTTTAATTCACAATTTCAATAGCACAACGCGTT
>JAKVAX010000047.1 GCA_022447625.1 Flavobacteriales bacterium
GGGAGAGATGAGGCGCCTAACGGCGCCTCAAACCCAACTTCACATCACCTAGACAGAACCGTCCATATCCCGCAGGGCTTATACCTTGTTGCTTGAAGATTAAGGAGAGAACCCAGTACCCCAGAGGGGTTCAATAGATCCGGACGGATTTCATCCGTCCCTACCACGGTGTTTTTAGGGAGAGATGAGGCGCCTAACGGCGCCTCAAACCCAACTTCACATCACCTAGACAGAACCGTCCATATCCCGCAGGGATTCTACCTTGTTGCTTGAAGATTAAGGAGAGAACCCAGTACCCCAGAGGGGTTCTAAAGAGATGGACGGATTTCATCCGTCCCTACCACGGTGTTTTTAGGGAGAGATGAGGCGCCTAACGGCGCCACAAACCCAACTTTACATCATCTAGACAGAACCCACCATATCCCGTAGGGATTCTACCTTGTTGCCTAAAAATCAAAGAGAAACCCAGTACCCCAGAGGGGTTCAAGAGTTTCACATGTAGATGGTTTTTATTTAAGTCTCGGAATTGAGTGAGAATGGGTCAACGAGCTATGGGCCTCTCGTCTGGGAAATGCCTGGAGAAAATTCCTCACAGGAACCCGTTCATCACTCTGTTTGTGTTCAAACGATGAACGATCAGGTGGTTTTAGTCTCATGAAATCGGTAAGCCTTGTGAATGATTAGGATCTACAAGGGATGTCAATTAGATAAATAGGTTGTCTCGCCACGCGTGATAGTTTAACCCACCGCCTTAGACACAATGTATTAGTATTCGTTATAATCCAATTCTTCAGTGAGTTTTCCAGAACTATTGAATTTCTTTACAACTCCAATTTTTGGATAAAACGAAAGCCTTGAACTGGTTTCTGCCACTTGGTCCCAAAGATCAACTCTATTATGGATGCTTAAATCTTTTCTCCAATTTATTTGCTCACTCCCCAAAAAACACAGAATGGAATCGTAGTTTACGATTTCGACGTCAATTCGCTCGCAGGAATACTTACCAAGTTCTATTAGGTTACCAAAGAAATCATAGTGTTCATAGTCCCCACAGGGTATACCTTCTATCCAATTTATTTTCTTCATAAGCTCCCCATTTTCATGAAAGACGAATTCATTTCCATGGAGCAAATCGTTATCGTAGTATTTAATACTCCGAATAATTTCTCCCCCATTGCTATAAGCAACTTGCGCCCCATGCTTCTGTCCCATTTTATAACTTCTCAATAATCCAAGTTTTCCGTCGACCCATGCAATCTCTTGGCCATGAATGGTGTCACTTACTATTGTTCCTTGATAGACCGTTAGTTTAGAAGAAGGGGAATTAAAATGGTAGTTCTTTTTTGTGAAGGGCCCGTTTAATACAACTGATTCCTCTTCAATTGTGAAACCGCACACTACGACTACGGAGTCCAATCGATGACCAGAATTAAATACTCCTTTGAACTCTATGGATTCCGAGCTATTAGCAACAATCCGAATGTGCGTTTCTGAAAAATCGGATTCCACATGCCCAATAAAATCTAGGACGCTTAAAGTCAAATCTAGCTGGCTCTTCTCCTGAGGTTTTCTAGGACTTGAGTCTAGAGATGCACATCCGGAGATTGTAAGAAGAAGGAAAATTTGTACAAATTTCTTCACATTCGATTTTTCTACGTTCAGAGGAATATTCATATCAGTTTTCAATTGTTTACAACAAACTGAATTCTTCTTGACTAATAACTATAAATATGGTGGAACGGATGCATTGTTTCAAATCAGAATTCGAAAAGCCCGAGGTATATATCTGCTAAACTGGTCCTCCCTTAATCGTCTCGATCAAATGCCAATTCGTGAAGAGGCCCTAAAACACCCATGGATCAATGAAGTGTTCCATGTAACTGACCATATCGTTTGGGAAGACAAAGAAATCATAGCATATCTGAATGACACCTGGCCCCCTAAACAGTTATGAAACGACATTCCTGAAACACAATTGTGAAATCAGAATTCCCAAACATCATTGTGAAACCACATTCCTCAAATGCAATTGTGAACACAGAACCCAAAAACATCATTGTGAACACGAAAGTCAAAAACACCATTGTGAACACTAATTCGAAAATTCTATTGTGAACAAAGGGAGTTCGTGGTTCGTGGTTCGTGGATTATCCTTTTTCTTTCATTCTCCTTCTCCTTCTCCTTCTCCTTCTCCTTCTCCTTCTAATTCTCATTCTTCCTCTCTCTCTCCCTCTCCCGTTCACCACTCAGTTTATATATAGGCAAATTCCAAACCCTCAGTGAGTTAGTCGGGCTATAACCCTGTTTCGTCTAATACTGAGTGAACAATTATGCATAACTAATAGTCTTGCATACCTTGCTAGTGTCTTCTGAAAGGAGATACACTTAACACACTTGAACTCGAGTCGAAAGACTCACCATTAACACATTGTACTATGAGACGAAAAATCTCAGACCATTCTGCGCGTACCTTCAAATGGGTGCGAGAGCAATACCAGATGAACCTCCGCCAATTTTCGATGGCCACCGGCATTTCTGTCGGAATGTTGAGCATGATTGAAAAAGGAAAACGACGACCAGGAGGTATCACCATCCTTAAACTTCAAGAATTCACCGGTCAACTGATTTGTGATTTGCGCTATGCCGCGAAGTGCGCCTTTGACGGAGTGGAAGGCTTGACTGTGGAGCTGATCGATTACCCGAATGAACAGTGAATGGATCATAGTGCCTTGCCTTGAGAAGGAAAAGATTCAAAACAGACAATAGAACATTTCGGACGTCGAACGACCGACGCCGAAAGAAAATCCGAAAACCCCGGAATCGGAATCACCTCACTGACGAGTGGCGTGATAGAGACCTTATGCATGCTTGTCTCTCAGGGGATAACATAAAAACAGAAGGAAAAATGAAAGAGTTATCAAATTTTAATGCAGACGATCTAGGGTACTTGAAAATACGCTGGACCGGAGATATCGAGGATCTACGAACGCAAGTCGCCAAAGACACTAAGCGTCTTGATCGAAGAATCGCCTCGACTGAAAATGATACCGATGAATTGTCAGAACTCGAACTTCAACTGGAACAGGCTCAGACCGACCTTCAGGAGATGATTGATGCCGGACTGTCATCTGGAATCATAGATCGAAAGACAGCTGAAGTGGCTGAACTGGAACAAGAGGTAGAGGAGGAGCGCCTGGCACCAACTGGTATTACTCCCCGTGAAGCTCAGCAGCAGCTACGCGCCATCGCCGCAGTAGAAATGGAGATCGGCTACCTCGAAGCAAAGATCGTAGAGATCGATTCGATCTTGGCTAACGCTGCATAATCAATCAAATGTTTCACCTCATGAATAAATCAAGGTGTTAAGTGGAAGGGCTGCCGGTATCGGTAGCCCTTTTTTGGTCCACGATCATTTCAGTCACATTCTTGATTCACGAATTCTTCGAGAATGCATTGTGAAACGGCGATTCCGAAATACAATTGTGAACAGAGAACTCAAAAAAACCATTGTGAACACGCATTTCTCGAATGTCATTGTGAACATGGAATCTTAGAATGCGATTGTGAACATGCACTGCGCGAATGCCATTGTGAACACGGAATCTGAAAACACGATTGTGAACATGAATTCGTCTGCTCTTTGACGTTTATAAACAGTTGTAGCCAATTAAAAACATGAAAATCGTAAGACTATTAATAATAGGATTAACTTCATTATACTTTGGTTGCTCTCAATCAACAGAGAAACAAAGCGAGAATAAATTAAAAGATCATCAACCCATGACCGAAAAGAGCTTATTAGAACATGTACGACTGGCAATAAATCCAATATTTCAAGACTGGGTACTTTTTGAAAATGGAACGTACATCATTTTTGACAATATTGACACAATTTCGAACATCGAAAACGAAGCTATACGACAGATGAAAGAATTTGGACCTGTAAACACTGGTGGAACAGCTGGTGATTTTTCAGTAACTCATTTAAATCAAACAGATGGTTGGGTGGTTTCAGGACACGGTTATGGAATGTACACATACGTTAATCCGACAGAGATTGAAAGTAAATCACCAACAGACGTTGAAATTGGAATTCATGGACGGTCTAAGCGAAATCAGGATGGACAGAATCCAAAAATTATTCATGTGAACAAAAAAGAAAAATAACTGAATCAAGTTGAATGACTTAAATATAAAAGGGCAGATAATAAAAGGACTTTATAGAAGTTCGACAGAAGATAATTGGGCACTTCTTGAGACTGACAAAGCTACTTTTGAACTGAGACTTGGAGGACTAAATTCAACCACCGAAAGGAGATCTGACGAATTTGCCATTGACTTACCAGTGATTGACAAAAGAATAAAAGCAGTTAAGACAGATGACTTTGCACTTTACTTTGAATTGGATAATGGAGAGTGTATAATTCATTCCGACACTTGGGTTGATGGAGACGGAAATTCTGATTTTGAAGTGAAGTTAATTAGTAAGTATGATTTTGATAAGGAAAGGAAAGAATGGTATGATGCAGATACTGATTTGATAGAAATAAAATAAACTGGCTACAACCCAACCTATAAGCAATGCGGGCTGAAGTGGTAAAAACGTATTTCTCTACTCTTATTCTACCAAAGGCTTGCTTTAGTATTTAAAGAGATATTAACTTAAATAATAAACCTTCGCTTTGGCTAATTTTAGTACTAAACGGAAATTGAACTACTTTCATAGCCGCACTGCTCATAGCCAAAACGGTAATTGGTTCGTCGGAATGAACAAATCTGAGAGCATACACTTCAGATTGTCATTCAGTATCCATTATCCTTTTCAAGCCAGGGGATTCAGTGTATTAACTGGCTTATTTAACCTCTTTGATTTATCCCTTCCTTTCTTTCTCCCAAGGCAAGAACCATATTCCGATTGGATAAAAGAATAGAATACAAAACCCAATTCGCCATGCATATCCAGTTCCAAACTTATCATTCAGTCTTGCCACTTCGCGCGAAAAGACAATAAGGAAGAATAACCATATAAAGCCTATGAGTGGCATCAAGGTTCCCAAAATCATTTGACTCGCAATCTCATATTCTATGAAAAGCGGGAATAAACAGAGCACGAGTTGGGCGACACCTACTTTAACTGATTGAGAGTGAATACTCTTGTGGAATTTTGAAATATGAAAGTAGAAATAGACAGAACTATAAAAACTAAAAAAATTGAATACTGCTGACTCAATAAACAAATTCCCATCACTCTTCAGATAGTTAAAATTGTCATAAACCAGCCAAAGCAAAACGAGAACTACAGTCAAAAAAAAGGTAAGTAAAGCTCTAAAACGCATTGTTCGATTATTAAAAAAGGGCATTCTCTTTTGACTGGCGACCGGCTGTTTTAAACCATGTTGAATTTAGTAAAAAATTGAATGTGCATTATGCGGACGGATTTCATCCGTCCCTATCTCTGCATTTCTAGGGAAAAAAGAGGCGCCGTAAGGCGCCACAAACCCAACCTTACATCACCTAGACAGAACCCTCCATATCCCGCAGGGATTCTACCTTGTTGCCCAAAGATCAAGGAGAAACCCAGTACCCCAGAGGGGTTCAATAGAAATGGACGGATTTCATCCGTCCCTACCACGGCATTTTTAGGGAAGAGGAGGCGCCTAGCGGCGCCACGTATTCAATCTCACACCACATGAATTCGTCGGCTTTTTGAGGTTCACAAACGTGAGAACCATTGATGTTTTAGTTTTCTATTTCGGATACCCTTCTTTTTTAGACCCTCTTCCATAATTGTAGTTCAGAGCCTTCAGGTGACAGTTTGATTCACCTAAACCAATCAACCTTCAATTTCAGGGGCATAGAACGAATAAATATACATCGATTGAACATAGTTCCGCCACTTAACCTCATAATCGAGATGGATTCGAGCTGAATATCAATCAGATAATAAGATCTCCCTGGCCCGAAGGAAATTTGACTCGCTACCATCTGGCTTGAAACATTAAGAACATAGGTTAAACCAATCCTAGAAATTTGAACAATTTGACCTGGAGCCAAGGAAGAAATACCAACCCAATAAACGAAAAGATAATAATAGCCCCATTTCTCATTCTCAGTCTACTCGATTCGTCGTATCGATTGATTTTACCACCAAAGACTCCTTTATATCGTTTTCTATTTAAGAGGTAAATCAGAATCAGAGGAATTGCCAACATCACCTTTATTAATGGTCGGTCTAATTGAACATATGAGCCACGAGCCCCAGCGAAAAATAGAATGAGATTAATAAATGCAAATAGTTGATATGCCGTTATAAACCATAATGCCCTATCTGTATCAATTCCATCTCGCCTACTGAAATATTCCGCAGATCTGATAAAAATATAATCAAACCACTTTTTCATTCTTCATTAGTAAAGTTTCTAATCATATCTGCTATACCTTCTCCATCGTTCACAATCGAAACTCCTAAATCAAGAAGTGAATTTGTCCAATGGTTTATAAAGAGGTTCTTTTGATTGAGGAATTGATTTAACCAAAGGTGCAGGTGTGGGGTTGAATGATGGGTCACTACTCTGCTCTGATTTGGGAGGGTGTTATTCAATCACAATAATCTAGCCTTTGTGGAAAGTACCTATTGTATTGTTCCAAGTCTCCTTCCTCTCGAAGAAGTTCAAAATAAATGCAAGCGGAGTCACGCTGGGCAATAACATCGAAGGTAATCGCGAATGACAACAATAGTTCTGAATCACTCCAGACTTCATTCCTATCAGGTCTATTCCAAATTCGTCTGAGATAGTAAAGAACACTATCAGCATCGTCATAATAAACTTTCGATATTTCTAACTGAGTTGTTAAGAATGCCAATGTATCTGGGTTACAGTTTAAATTCAATTCTTGATTTAAGCTTACAACATCCTGATAATTCTTTGCTTCAAAGGCACTACTCAAAGATAGACGCAACTCAATGCAGTGATATCGATTCGAAACCTCACTTCTTGGCTTCGAAGATGGACTCGTCATGAATTCTACTTCCTCATTTTCAGAACAAGAAATTAAAATCAACAACATTATTGTTCTAAAATACCATTTCATGACTTAGGTAGTACATAATCAATGTCAATTTTCTCTTTCTAATCGCCGCCTGCGGCATCATCTGGGCTCCTGAAATTCCTCGTACTATTTTTTTTCTGACCACGATATTTGTTTGGTAGGGTAAATCTCCATCCTGAGACATAAACCGAATGTTCAATTGCCTGATCAACTTTTTTCGTGTCTCTTACAATATTACATGAATCCTTAGCATTTCCTTCTCCTAAATCGTCCAATTTGATGCTAATTCTGCCGGACTTTCAAAAGCACAACGTGTTATTGATAATCTTGTGTGTTACATCGTTGTTTGTGGCAGTTTAATGATTTCACCGTTCACCTCTCTTACCATTTTTTTTAAGCAACCCACGTATACATGAGCTGCACCCTCCATATCCCGTAGGGATTCTACCTTGTTGCCCAAAGATCAAGGAGAAAACCCAGTACCCCAGAGGGGTTCTATAATTCTTCTTTGCATCTCCACTCTTCCTTCCCGTTCTTTGTTCCTACCTCATGAAACCACTCAAACGCGTACTCATCATCACCTACTACTGGCCCCCGTCAGGTGGCTCAGGTGTACAGCGTTGGTTGAAGTTCTCCAAGTACCTTCCTGAACATGGGTGGCAACCGGTGATCTATACACCGGAGAACCCTGAAATGCCCAGTGTAGATGAATCGCTGTTGAAAGACATTCCTGAAGAGGCTGAAATCATCAAGACGAAAATCACTGAGCCTTACTCCATCTACAAGCGATTGGTGGGCATGAAGAAGGATGACCGAATCAATACAGGGTTTCTCAGTGATAAGGAGAAGCCCGGTGTGATGGAACGTCTTTCACGATGGGTGCGGGGTAACTTCTTTATTCCTGATGCTCGAAAGTTTTGGATCAAGCCTTCAGTGAACTACCTGAAGCAATACCTCCAAGAGAACCCAGTTGACTTAATCATCAGTACCGGACCTCCGCATAGCATGCATATGATTGCCTTGGGCTTGCAACGCTATGTGAAAACGAAGTGGATCGCTGATTTTCGCGATCCTTGGACGAACATTGACTTCTACGAAGACCTCATGCTCACCAAGGCAGCAGATCGAAAACACCATCGTCTTGAAAAGAAAGTGTTAGAGGCCGCTGATGAAGTCTTGGTCATCGGACGAACAATGAAGGAAGAGTTCGCTGAAATTATCTCAGCGGAAAAGATTCGCGTCATACCGAATGGTTACGATCCTTCAGATACCGAGACTCAAGAACCTGTTGCGTTGGATGAACATTTCACCATCGCTCATATCGGCTCTTTTAGTCCGGCCAGAAATGTACCCATGCTATGGAAGGTACTCGCTGACCGTTGCCAAGAAGACGAAGAATTCAACCGGCGAATGCGTATCAAAGTGGTGGGCAATATTGATGTGAGCGTGAGAAAAAGTATTGAGGAACATGGTTTAAAAGATCACCTCATCCACATTCCCTACCTCCCACACAGCGAGGTCATTACCGAACAGCGCAAAAGCCACCTTTTACTTTTGGTGGTTAATCAGACCAAAAATGCTCGAGGCATCGTGACCGGAAAGGTATTTGAGTACCTCGCCTCCGGACGACCTATTCTAGCCATTGGACCTGAGGACGGGGATCTCGCCGAGATATTAGGAAAGGCTGATGCTGGAAAGGTGATCGAATACAATGATGAAGAAGGTTTGAGAGATGGTATTAGCCTCAGCAAAGTAGGGGATCCGAGTTCATTTGATAGGCGAAGTTTAACCGCTGACTTAATGGAGAAAAGCTGATGAGGACGATATTGATGGTATTGGACGCTAAGTATCCAGAAGATATACGAGTTCGTAAAGAGATTGAAGCTCTTCATCAAAGTTTTCATGTGGCGCTTCTTTGCTCCGGGGATAGCTCGGCTGCAAATGACTCTCGCGTGACTAAGCTTGCTTACGGACCAAGTTCATCTAAGATTTCAAAAACACTTAGAGACCTCTCGATTCGTTTTCTCGGATATGATCGAAGTATGACGAAAGCTATCAGACGAGCTATTTCTGATTGTAATCCTGATGTGATTCATATCCATGACCTTCCTCAGGCAGCAACGGCTTTAAGATTTCGAAGTAAGGCCAAAGTTGTTATTGATATGCACGAGAACTATCCAGAGGCTCTGACAACATGGTTTAGTTGGAGAAGCTCTTTACTAATTCGATTAAAGAATCGACTGATATATCCACCTTCTCATTTCAAAAAGGTGGAGCGTAAATCTTGCCAGGGTGCTGACCATGTAATCACAGTGGTAGAGGAAATGAAGACGAAGTTGATCAATGATCATCAACTCGATCCCAATAAGATTACAACCATTAGTAATTACGAACCCATATATCATACTTCAGAAGTGCCAAATGAGGACAGAGAGGCGGTTGAGAATATTCTGCAGTTCGGAAGTAAAAGTGTGACCTACGTGGGCGGTATTGGTCCACATCGAGGGCTCGACGATATGATTAAGTCAGCTCAATACATTCATGATTCTGAGATTCATTTTTACATCGTAGGATCAGGGAATACGGATAACATCAATCATCTTCGAACAATAGCTAGCGAATGTGGAGTAGAGGAACGAGTACATTTCGTCGGTAAAGTTCCATTCAAGCTTGTACAGCCGATTATGGATCACTCGGATGTCAATATTATCCCGCACAAGTCGAATGGTCATTGCGACAATACCATCCCTCACAAGCTGTTCCAAATCATGCAATCTTCGAGTTCTTTACTGGTCAGTTCGTCTGCACCACTAAAGAGAATTGTCGAATCGAATCAGTGTGGATTTGTATTCGAAGCGGAAAACCCAAAAAATTGCGCGACTACAATTGAAGAGATATTTAAAAACCCGCAAAAAGTGCAAGAATTCATCGAAAATGGCACCGAAGTCACCAGAAATGGTGTTTTGAATTGGGAATCCGAAGGAAAACGCTTAGTCGAGTTCTACAAAAATCTCCTTTAATCTAATTCTCGTCTACCTCCTCCTCGGCTTCGATCTCGCTTTCTGAATACGCTCCACCAATTCATCATGCCAGGGGAGACCAATTTCCTCAGCGAAATAGTTCATGCGACTACGGGCATGGGTATGGGTCTTGTACTCATCAAGAATAAAACTCCTTCTTTCTCCTTTTAAGATGACGGCGTACATATGGTAAGAGTGCCCCGCATGTCCTGACTTGTAGTGTTTTAATATGACCTTGTCGAAGTTGGAGACAGGTACCCACTCACCGTACTTGAACCAAAGAAATTTCGAGTACTTACGGATCATTCGTGCTTTCTGGTCAACCTCAATCCCTTCCACAGCCAAAAACATACTGAATGACACTACAAACAAGGGCACCCCGATAATGTAGCCTACCACATTGTGCCACAACAACGCATCTTCATAGCGAATGAAGAAGGTCATGAAATACAGAAAAGCCGCAACCATTCCACCCACAGTCGACAACGCACCCCGGAAGTGGGCGCCTTGGGGGTAGGCGAAGGTGGCAACGGGAGTGTATGAGGTCATGGAGTAAAGGTAGGGTTTAGGATGATTAGTCCGCCAAAGGCGGATGGCATGGTTAGGCCGCCTTCGGCGGTAGCATGATTAGTTCATAGTGTGATTAGTTTTTAGCATGATTAGGCCGCCTTCGGCGGCTTAAAAACGCTTATTCCAAAAGAAATCTCGCTTCCACACTTGCTGACAATCGAATCTTCTTGATTGAGGTTTTGGCTTTCGTCGACGACTGTTCGCCTGGGTAGTAACTTGCAACTTGAACGACCCCAGAAAACTCAGGGAGTCGTGGAGGTATTCTATTAGACTCCTTGATGATAATTGCTTTGCCAAGTTTGACCCCTAGAACGTCACAGTAACCTTGAGCTGATTCTTTCGCGTCAACTGCGGCTTCGAGGTGGAGCTCGTCCAATACTTCTTCGCGTTTTGAGTAGTCGTAGCTTTTAAGTTCAGCGCTGTGCAGATTGAGATCTTCTACGATAGAGAAGAGGATGCTTGCTTCTTCCGCATTTTTCACCTCAATAGTATAGACAGCGTCTTGACGTACCCCCTTTTTGGTGATGCGAATGCGTTCTGATCGGGCTTGTTGATCGTTGATTTCTAAGAAGTCGATGTTGGGTAAACGTTCGGCAATGGCTTTGCGCAACTCACCTTCTTGGTATTCGATGCTGTATTCGTCTTTACCGTCTTTTCGTTCTTTGATGATGACCTCAATCACGATTTCATCCGGCACGACATAACGCTCAGCTGTTCCGGTCACTTCGACGTGGGCTTGTTTGTAGATGTCGGGTTGTGGAGCGTCTTGAGCAAAAGTGGTGATGGTAAGCACGGTTAGAAGTGCGGTGAAGAGAGAAAGAATTTTCATGGTTTGGTGTTTTTGTACATAGGCCTAACGGATGGTGCGTGGTTTGTAGTACGTGGTGCGTGGAACGTTGAATGTTGAATGTGGAACGGAAGTCGTAGTTCACTGCGATCCGGAGACTGTTCATTCAACTGTGTCTACTTAACTTAGATATGGAATGAAAAAGAAAAAATCAGACAAGCCTATTGTAA
>JAKVAX010000048.1 GCA_022447625.1 Flavobacteriales bacterium
GCTAGCTACCCCTAACCAAGTTCACTTTGAAAAAGACAACCTAAAGCAGGAAACAAGAACACTTGTAAACCTATAACAGTATTTTAGTACAAACACTGTCAACTTTTTTTAGGACGGGTCACGGGTCAACAACCAACAACTAAAGCCTAACGCCTATGGCCTAAAGCCTAAAAATAAAGCGTGCTTTTCTCTTAGATTTGCGGCATGGAATACAGAAGCCTAGGGAAAAGTGGACTTCAAGTGTCTGCATTGAGCTTTGGAAGTTGGATTACGTTCGGTAACCAGATTGAAGATGGGATCTCTGATCGCTTGATGGATATTGCTTACGATGCTGGTGTGAATTTCTTTGATAACGCAGAGGTTTATGCGGCTGGGAAGAGTGAAGAAGTGATGGGTGATATTCTTTCGAAGAAAAACTGGTCACGCGATTCTTACTGTATTTCGTCAAAGGTGTTTTTTGGAGCTGGTGGAAAGCTTCCAACGCAACGTGGATTGAACCGAAAACACGTGGTTGAGGCTTGTGAACAAGCATTGAAGCGTTTGCGTACTGACTACCTTGACTTGTACTTCTGTCACCGTCCTGATAAGCAGACTCCAATTGAGGAGACCGTTTGGACGATGCACAACTTGATTCAACAAGGAAAAATCCTCTACTGGGGAACTTCAGAATGGTCTGCTCAAGAGATCATGGAAGCACATATGGTCGCGCGCCAATACAACTTGATTGGCCCAACAATGGAGCAGCCGCAATACAACATGCTTGTCCGTCGTAAAGTGGAAGTCGAGTTCGATCAGATCTACAAAACTGTAGGACTAGGAACAACGATCTGGAGTCCTTTGTGCAGTGGTATTCTGACTGGAAAGTATAATGCAGGACCAGAGGCTGACGTTCGCCTGAAGCGAAAGGAACTTGATTGGTTGGCAGAAGCCATGATCACGGAAGAGAACCTCAATAAGGTATCTCGTTTAGGTGACCTTGCAAACGAGCTTGGAACCTCTCTCCCATTGTTAGCGATTGCATGGGTATTGAAGAACCCAAATGTCTCAACAGCCATTCTTGGAGCCTCGAAGGAGTACCAGTTGGTAGAGAACCTGAAAGCATTTGACGTTGTACCTTTGCTGACCGATGAGATCATAGAGATGATCGAAGGAATTCTCGACAACAAACCAAAGCATCCGCAGTACTAATGCGCATTGATATTTTGACACTTCTTCCTCGGCTACTGGAAAGCCCTTTTGCAGACAGCATTCTCAAACGAGCCATCGAAAAAGGCCTGGTAGAAGTGGGTATTCATGACATCCGAAAGTGGTCGAAAGACAAGCACCAAAAAGTAGATGATTACGCCTTTGGTGGCGGCGCGGGCATGGTGATGACCATTCAGCCGATTGATGACTGCATGGAGGAGCTGAAGGAAGAGCGCGAATACGACGAAGTCATCTACATGACGCCTGATGGTGAAACACTGAATCAACAGATCGCCAATGAACTGTCGATGAAAAAGAACATCATGATTCTTTGTGGTCATTACAAAGGTGTAGACCAACGTGTACGTGACAACCTGGTGACGCGCGAAATTTCCATTGGCGATTATGTGCTTAGTGGAGGTGAATTGGGAGCCGCAGTGCTAGCAGACAGTATTATACGTTTGCTACCTGGCGTTCTGAACGACGAAACAAGTGCCTTGAGCGACTCTTTCCAAGATAATTTGCTGGCACCACCGGTGTACACAAGACCAGCAGAATACAAAGGCTGGACTGTTCCCGAGATCCTGAGAAGCGGCAATCTGAAAGCCATTGATGATTGGCGTCATGATCAAGCTGTAAAACGTACAATGGAACGTCGTCCAGACCTACTGGAGGACGAATAGATAAATCACTGTTATTCAAACGACTGCAACAGCTGAAGTAGTGATCAAAAAGAAATCTATGTACATGGCGAAAAAATCACACAGAAACTACAGCTATTTCAATGAGAATTCGTAATATTGCACCCCATTTTGCAAAGTAACCACAGACACTGTCATGGATAAGATTAAGGAAATCGCTAACAAACTTGTTGAGATGAAGGAATGGCCTGAATTCAACGCAGGTGATACTCTAACTGTTAGCTACAAGATCAAGGAAGGGAACAAAGAGCGTGTTCAGCAGTTCCAAGGAGTTGTTATCCAGCGTCGTGGATCTGGTACGACTGAAACATTCACTATCCGTAAGATCACTAACGGAGTTGGAGTTGAGCGTATCTTCCCTCTTGCATCTCCATTCATTGAAGAAATTAAGGTGAACAAGCGCGGACGTGTGCGTCGTGCTCGTATCTTCTACCTACGCGGTCTTACTGGTAAGGCAGCACGTATCAAGGAGAAGAAGACCTTTAAATAAGATTTTCAACACTGTTGAAGAAAGCCCTGCCGGATGGTGGGGCTTTTTTATTTCCGGCGTCCGTTGGGACAATTTACCACGAACTACGAACCACGAAATACGAACCACGAACTACGAACCACGAACTTCATTCCACGTTCCACAAACAATTGTATGGACGCAATTTTTGCGTCCCTCTCAAACTCTAATTCTCATTCTAATTCTAACTCTTCCTTTAATTCTTCCTCTTTCCCTTCCTCTCCCTCTTACCCTCCACTTCCTAAAATCTGACACCCCCTTAAACCTCTCCCCTACAGCATACTGAATACCAGTAAGATAGCTTGCGTTCGAAATTGTGACCCAATGAAAGCAATAGCTATTCTCATTTTCTCTCTCTTCTGTGTATCCCTCTCAGCACAGATGGTATATCCTGATGATTGTACCATTACCGGCGCAGAAGAAGTCGTATTTGATTGGACTATAGACAACTGTGAGACAGAGGATATTCCTGATAACGAAGCACGCTTCTTCCGCGATGCCGATGGGAATATTCAAATGATCGCAGGACACTACGACGCTTTCCGAATGATCGGACCAGATTTTAACAACTTGGTTCGTGATTGTGCGAATGGCCCAGTGTACGAATCCAACTTGAATTCAAGTATTGGAGATCATGACGATCACGGCTGGATTCATTCGTTGTTCACTTATGATGGGGCAACGATCTACGCATATATTCACAACGAATGGCATGGTCACAACTACGGCTGTCCGGGTGGATACCTTGAGTGCTGGTACAACTCAATCACCTTCGCAACTTCAACCGATTCTGGTAAAACCTATACACATGATCCAGGCCCTGACCATCTGGCATTGGCTCCCCCTTATGAATTTGATGAGGGAAGCGGACCAGGTGGATACTTCAAGCCTAGTGATATCGTCCTCAATCCTCGTGATGGGTACTATTACATGTTGTTTCAAATCGAAACAATTGGAGGTCAAGATAGAGGAACCGGAATCGTTCGTACGCTAACTCCTGAAGATCCTACGAGTTGGTTGGGATGGGATGGCACCGCATTCACGGTTGATTTCGTAGATATCTACAATGACGACGTAGACACCCCTGCAATGCACGCCATTGAACCGCTTGACATCTTCATGCAAGGTTCACTTTCTTGGAATACCTACTTTGAAAAATGGATGGTTGTTGGACCCGGCGTGGCTGACGATACTTGGGGATTCTACTACCGAATTTCAGATGATCTCATCAGTTGGTCTGCCCCAAAACTCATCTTGGAATCGAACGTTTGGACCAATGTTAATGCTCCAACCAACGTTGACAGAACGCTTTATGGAAGCGTCATTGATCACGACGACACTACCCGAAACTTCACACAAACAGGTCGAGATAACTGGCTGTACTATACACGCTGGCATCCTGGGTCAACTTATGACAGAGATCTAGTTCGTGTGCCTTTCCAATTGAACAAATTTGAGACTGATGGATGGACCGTAAACTCCACTGCTTCTTCATATGATGCTCGTCCTGGTGACGGTATCTGTGAATCTGAAGCAGGTGGATGTACGGTGCTTGCTGCCTTACAGGAGTCAAACATGAGACCTGCTTCACACGCAGATTCATTGATCGTCATCGGATTCGATATTCCAAGTGGAGGCGTGATTAGCCTTGATGGGCCAGCAGGTGGTGTCAATCGTCCTGTTGTTTTTGATGGGTCGACTCAAGATGGCTACGTTCCCAATACGGCCGCATGGAACGAGACAAACAACGCCCAACACTCAGTAATCATTGACTTCAACAACAACGAAGCCTTTGAATTCAACGTAAACCACTGTGGTCTGAAAGGCATTCAATTTCGAAACACCAACATTGCTGTTCGAGCAGATAGCTGTTTTATTGAAGGATGTTTCATCCAAACGGATGGCGCGCAGGACTTAGGAATCAATGGTTCTTACGGTGTGGTGCTCTATGATGTCGACGGAACTCGAATCGGAGGTGAAAACCCCGAGCAAGCGAATATTATCCTTCGCAGCATCTGGGGAGACGGATCCAATTCGATCATTCAGAACAACAAGTTCGACACCAACCGAGAAGGTAACACGATGCTCGTGAACGAAGGGGCTTCGGCCATCACCTTCAACTCGGGAGATGGAAATTCGATGATCAATAACGTAGCACTCGGAGGCTACAACCGAGCTATTTCCCTCGAAAATTCTGACAACAATCTCATTGACGAAAACATCTTCGGCGCTAGCCAAGATCTCACCACTCAAGAAGGAGGAAACAATACAGCCAATTAGGCAACCAGCAGAACGTCTAACAACATTATCACGAATAACGTAATGTGTCCGCAAACTGTTGGAGTTGCGCACTTGGTTCTTGATCAAGCCGCAAACAACAACATTATCAACGGAAACTTCATTAACACCGACACTGATGGCAATCCCATGACAAGCAACGATGGAACAGCATTCGCTGGTGTGTTCATCGGAGTAGGCTGTAGCGACAATCAAATTGGTGGTACGCTAGCCGGCGAAGGCAATACGATTTCCGGCGTTGGCCTACACGGACTAGTCCTGTTGAGTACTGCGGGTAATGGTAATTCATTCCGAGGTAACACCATCTTTGGAAATGGCGGTTTAGGTATTGACCGCGGATTTGATTGGTGGCCGAACGAAAACGATGCTGGTGACGCTGATGCAGGTCCAAATGACGGTATCAATCACCCAGTCATCGAACAGGTAGCTGAAAGCGGAGATGATTACATTATCTCCATTCTCGTTGACGCAGCTCCTTCTACTACTTATGTGGTAGATCTATACGCTAACGCGGAATGCGATGACTCTGAATACGGAGAAGGACGATACTACATCACAAGCATTGAAATGACCACTGATGGTAGCGGACAAGCTTCTGTCGACTATACACATACCCCCGAAGCCGAACATGCTGTTTTCTCTGCTTTGATGACCAACGTTGCAACAAACAGCTCGTCTGAGTTTGGTCCGTGTGTGGCTCCGGTTTCGCCAGAACCGAATATAGTCTGGTCTCCAACGGCCATCTCAAAAACGATTATTGCAGGAAACTCTGATAGCGAACAGCTCTTTATCGAGAATACAGGTGTGGTGCCGTTAACTTATGAGGTCAGCACTGATCAAGATTGGATCATCCCTACCGAGACTTCAGGTACATTGAACCCAGGTGAATCATCTGCTCAGTACATTACATTCGACGCAGCGAACTTACCTGGAGATGAAATCCACGGGGGTAATATCTACATCACTTCCAACGATCCTGACACTCCAGAAGTGGAAATTCCTGTACTGGTAGAAGTGAATTACACTGGTATGTTCGAAGTATCTGAAGAGGTCGTATTCCTCTCCATTGCTACTGGACAGCAAACTACTTACGGACTGACTATTACCAATAACGGAACTGAGAACGTTACATGGAGTGGAAGCACCGATGTTACGGCCAATTGGTTAACGCAAGTCCTTCCTTCTGGAGGCACTCTAGATGCCGATGGCGGCTCAACAGAATTGGATGTACACATCAACACCAACGGCGTAAGTGCCGGTAACTACGTTGGTGTCGTGATCTTCAATAGCAATGCCTCGTTAAACCCAACACTTGTAGTTGAATTTAACTTGAACGTCACTGAAGGTGACGGCAGTGGAGGCGACAACGGCGGCGGAAACGGCGGCGGTGGCGGTGGCGGTGGAAACCCAATCATCGCTGTTAATCCGATGAACTTGAACTTCTTTGTTGAAGCTAATTCTAACGCGACTATTCCATTTACGATTTCAAATGATGGTAGTCCAAATTTGCAGTGGAATGTATCCACTCCGGTTGGAGATTCTTGGTTAAGCGTGAACAACCCTCCTTCGGGTAGTATCCCGCCTAACGGTCAGCACAACACCTTTGCTGCCGTGAATACAAACGGTCTTTCTGAAGGAAGCTACACCTCGTCTATCACCATTACTTCGAACGCAACCAATTCACCTGAACTTATCATTCCAGTTTCTTTGACTGTTGATGGTGATGCCGGTGGAGATAATGGTGGCGGCGGAAACGGCGGTGGTGGAAACGGTGGCAATGGTGGCGGCGGTAATGGAGGTGATACACCGATTATTAACGTGACCCCAGAAGCCATCAACTTCTTCGCTGATGCCAATTCGAATGCAACCCAACCTTTCACCATTTCCAATGATGGAAGTCCGAACCTTCAGTGGAATATTTCTACTCCGGCTCAAGACACTTGGTTGAACGTGAACAACCCTCCTTCGGGTAGTATTCCACCAAACGGTGAACACAACACGTTTGCAGCAGCGAATACCAATGGACTCAGTCCAGGAACTTACAATTCCAGCATCACAATCACTTCCAATGCATCGAACGCGTCTGAACTCGTTATTCCAGTCACACTTACTGTGAATGGAGACGGCGGCGGCAACGGCGGTGGTGGAAACTCTGGTCCAGCGATCGCGGTGATCCCGAACCTTATGGAAATTGAATTGGCACCGGGAGAGTTGGGCAGCTACGATTTCGATATCATCAACAACGGTGATGAAGACCTGCAGTGGATGCTTTCAACATTTATCCCTGATACATGGATTTCCAACGGCATGCCTCAAAATGGAGTTCTTGCGCCAGGAAACATTGCCACGAGCACAGTCGAAATTGACACAAACGAATTAGATCCGGGAGATTACTATTCAGAAGTCATGGTGTCTTCAAATGCCGTGAATGCTGAGATCTTCCTCATTGAAGTTTATCTCACCGTAACTGATGACAACAACGGAGGTGGCGGAGATGGTCCTGTTGCGGAAGTCATGACTACCTCTACTGAACTATGTCCTGGCTCTGATTTTGAAATTCTATGGAACGTGACTTCAGAAGGCTTTGGTCCTGCGAACACCTTTGTTGTTCAGCTTTCAGATGCTGATGGAGGCTTCTCCTTCCCTTCCATTCTGGGAGAATTCCAAGCCAATACAGGCAATGGAAGCGAATGGATGACAGTGCCGTTAAACATCCCTCTTGGTTTCAACTACCGAATCCGTTTGGAAGCCACGAACCCAGCGTCTGTTGGTCCGACCAGCGGTGACCCGTTGACTATTTTCCCTGCTCAGGCAGTTTCCATTCCTGAACTTCCTGTGTTGTGCTCTCAAGAAGGTCAGTTCGAACTTCCACAAGGTGAACCAAGCGGAGGATTCTACGAGGGTGATTTTGTAACGAACAACATCTTCTCCCCTTCACAAGCTGGATTGGGGATGCATGAAATCACTTACAACCACTACTCTCCAGAGGGCTGTTTATTCCAAACAACCACGATGGTAGAAGTGAACGATGCTCCTTCGGTTGCTCTTGTTGAAGTGGGTGACATGTGTACCAACTCTGTTGCTGTTAATCTAAGTGCTACGCCTATGGGCGGTGTTTGGAGCGGTCCGGGAGTGGATGGTGGAATGTTCTATCCTGAATTGGCTAACGCCGGAACGCATACGCTTCATTATGAATACAGCAATGCAGCTGGTTGTATGGCCGAAGGAGAACTAACGGTGAACGTATATGACCTTCCTGAGATTACGATGTACCCAGCTGAACCAGCCTGTCAAGGACAAGGTCTGGTGAATCTACCTGAAGTGTCTCCTGCTGGAGGTACCTTCTGGGGTGAATTCGTGACAGGAGATCAGTTTGATGCCGATCAAGCGCCAACAGGCAGTTACACGATCAACTATTCATACACTGCAGAATCAGGATGTGTGAATACAGCGGTCACCTCTTTGGATGTCAACCCCACTCCTGAACCATTTATGGATCTTCCACTACAGATTTGCGCTAACGCGGAAGCTCATCATATGGACCCGAATCCAGTTGGAGGAATCTTCGAAGGAGAAGGAACTGATGGAAGCTACTTCGTTCCAACGATGGTAGACCCTGGAACTTATGACGTCACGTACATGGCGGTAAACGTTCACGGCTGTATCGGAATGGTTACTTCAACCATCGAGGTTGTCGAGACTCCGATGGTGGAGCTTATGATGCCAACTTCAGTATGTCAAAGCGAAGGAATCATTCCTCTTGACTTTGGTACACCAGAAGGGGGGCAATACACCATTGATGGCGTATTGGTAAGTACACTTGACGTCTCAGATTACGAACCAGGATACCACGAAGTGGCATACTACGTGGAGAATGGAGCCGGATGTGAAGGTTTCGCAATTGATGGCTTGAACATTGAAGCGGCCCCAGAAACACCTGAAATCACTTTCGATGGAACGACCATCAGCGTGTTCAATCCGAACAACTATGAAATCCAGTGGTACCTCAATGGCACGCCGATTACACAGGAAGGAAATGCCTTTATCCCTGTTGAAAGCGGAGTATATACTGTGACTTTGGCTTATGATTTCTGTACTTCAATGCTATCGAATGAAGTAGATGTCACGATCACAGGAATCGAAGAAATGACCAGTGCAGGGATCAGTGTTTACCCTGTACCTTTCAGTGAAGAGATCATTATCGAAGCAAGTGCAGTATGGAGCAATGAACCACAAGTTCGTTTGTATGATGCCAATGCACGCCTCGTATACATCTGGAATAAGGAAGACCTCGTGCTGTTGAATGGTAAATACATCATCAACACGAAGCTCGCATTGCTTCCATCAGGAATGTATTATCTAATCCTGGACGTCCCTGGAAACAGTTACCGTTCGGTGATTACCAAATAATCAACCACCCTAAGAAAAAGCCTCGCTCACAGCGGGGCTTTTCTTTGCCTATCTTCCGCAAAAATTCTGTCATGCTTTTAGAAGTTGTTTGTCCTGGAGTACCCGCTCTTGAAAACGCCCTTCAAGGAGGAGCACAACGTATTGAACTCTGTTCTGACCTTTCTTGTGGAGGTATAACTCCTTCTCCTGGGTTAACTAAACTCGCATTGGAAATTTCAGAGGTACCGGTCTTCCCTCTTCTACGCGCGCGTGAAGGCGACTTCGTGTATTCAGAAAATGAAAAGAAGGCTATGTTATATGACATCGCCGCCATGGCCGACCTTGGCGTTCACGGCGTGGTTGTAGGTAGTCTTACCACTACCCTTGATCTTGACCTCGCTTTCGCGGAAGCGGCAAAAAAGGCAGCGGGAGATCTTTCGATCACTTTTCACCGGGCCTTTGATGTGTGCAACGACTTCAAACAAGCAGCGAAAGACCTTTATGACCTCGGCTACGGCCGTATCCTCACCGCAGGACAAGCACCACGCGCTGCAGAAGGTTTGGACACCTTACGAGAGCTAGTAGCGCTCAAAGAACGCCCCATGATTCTTGCTGGTGGCAGCATTCGCTTGGAACAAATTCATGATTTATTAGAAGTAGGTGTAGACGAAATCCACACAGCAGCAGGCACTGCAGAAGAAGGAGTATACTCAAAAGGATTCTTCGCACCAGGATATACTTCGGTGGATTCAGGGGTGGTCCGGGCAATGATCGAGAGACTAGAGACTAGAGAAATCTAGAAACGATAATCCATAATCTATAACGAGACTGTTCAGAAAAGTGTGTCAAGTTAAAAATGAAATATCTTGACGAAGATGAAAGAAAAATCAGAAGCAGAGAA
>JAKVAX010000049.1 GCA_022447625.1 Flavobacteriales bacterium
TCAATTTTCCACTTTCTCCTTTAACGTGAGTCTCATCCGCAGATCAGCGTCAGAATCGATTCTCATGGGAAGCAGTGTAAAATGAAAGGCGTCCGATTAGAACGCCTTTGGTTGTTGTAAGGTTATCATGTGAGGCTGTGCACCTCCACATTTCGAATCCCCTTCTTTTTGCAAGGGCCGCTACAATAATTGCAGTTCATAGCTTTCAGGTGACTGTTTGACACACCTAAACTAATCAACCTTCAATTTCAGGGGCATAGAACGAATAAATATACATCGATTGAACATAGCACCACCACTCTAACCTCATGAACGAAGAGGATTCGTTCTGAATATCAATTAGATAAAGAGAATTCCCTAGCTCACGTGACAGTCTGACTCACTAGCCTAATTGATGAAACCGATATATAAAAAAGAAGTGTAATCTACTCCATCGGTCACCAAAGAAATTTTACACTGCCCCTCTTTGAGATTCTTCGTTGCTTCAAAAGGATAATTTGCTATTTCGACATCACTAAAATGTACTCGTAGTAAATCGTTCTCAATTGAAACATTTTCAGCCAGTTTACCGAAGGTCCCCTCATAACAATATTGAATTTCTACTATTTCATCATCCAAAACCAATAGTCTGATTGGAATGTTTCCTATCGACTGATCAGCCGGAACAAGGTCAAACTCAGAAATTCTATTGGATTTATCACTGAAGATTTGCGGTCCTCGGAGGTCGTATTCATCTATTTCAATGATTGAAACCTGGTCATCCAGTTGTTCTATTGATTGGCCTAATTCAATTTCCAAACTAAAGAGTTTTGTTTCAATTGACCTCACATCATATTTACAAGAATGTAAGAACATTAGAATTATAGTTACCAATGAAATAGTACTTAGTCTTTTATCTTCCATTTATTGCCTTAGTAAGTTCTTGGACTGCTTCCATACTTGAATCATAGACAGCCGCACCATTTTCCAATCCATCTTCTGACTCTTCCATATATCTAGCCAAAATATTAAGGAGTCTTGCACTATCCTCGTCTGTCCATTGGTCAATGTCTTTGAACTGATCTTCAATTCTCTTCGCAAGCAGCCTTGAATAAGCATTATTGACCATATCTACCACCCCGTTCGAATTCCAATCTGTCTTCCCAGATGCAAATGGGTCTTTATTTATCCATGCTCTCTCATGCATATCCTGCATGAACTTTGTTTCTTCAACAGACCATAAAATGCTGTATAGGACTCCCCCAAATAAATGTCTATGTGCATCTCTATAACCTGAGTTATCCCAGGCAGGAGATTCTCCTGGCTTTTCTAGAGAATGAGCTTCAATGAAAATGGTGGACAGTCTCATATAAATACTCATGGTACTTGTGCCATCATCTTCATTCAAAGTTTTGTGCAAATTCCCCATATCGTATCTAGCATCACTATAGTAGAACATTTTCCTAAGTTTCCATGAATCATCTTGGATTCCACTTTTTTCTATTCGCTCTGATGTCCCAGCTCCTGACGGATGCCAAGAACGAACAATTATAGCATCATCAGTTTCGAGAGCAGTTATAACTTCACCATCTAAATATTCACCATTCCTCACCCTAACTGCATTTGCAAACTCCAGCCCCTCTAGCTCGACACCATCTACTACCCTATTCTCGCTAAAGGCATAAGGTGAATTATGTGGATAATCTGGTGCTAACGGATCCAAACTCAAGAACCTTCCGATCCTCGCATCGTGCATTCGATACTTATAATTGACCGAGTTTCCTTCTCCTTTCAACTCATCATCAGTCTCCTGTCCTTGGAAGCCATATCTATAGTCCTCCTGTGCGAATGTCCTTCCAGGCATCAGCATACCGAAGGGGTAATAGTCGTTCAACCTGCTATTTAATTGGCAGTTGCTTTGGAATGGCAGCCTTTCGATCTATGCCATATTGATTGGACGGATGTTATCCGTCCCTCAGGTTATTTCGGAATTAGCGATTGTATGAAAAGTCATCATCGCTACGAACTACGCACCACGCACCACGAACCACGCACCACGAACCACGTACCACAAACCAATCTCCGTCCACCGTCTACGGTCCACCGTCCACAAATCAGTATCTTTGCCCTTTCTCTTTTGCGGAACATCTTCAAAGGAGCCTCATTCCGCAAACTCCAATCACTTTATGGATCAGTTCAGACCGAAGAAAAAGAAGAAGAAGAAGAAAAAGCCTCGTCCTGGTCAGGGAGGAGGTAAGCCTCAAGGGGGAAATTCAAAAGGGGGCAAACCTAAAAAAGGGAGATCTCAAGGCGGCAACGCCAAGGGCGGCAAACCGCAAGGTGGACGACCTCAAGGGGGGAAAGGACAGCCGAAAAAGAGAGGGAGAAGAAAATCAGATATCGATCCTAGCCTCTTGGTGAAGAAGGCAAAGCCTGTTGAAATCAAGGAGTATGTTCCTGAACGAAAGATTTCAGAAATGCCGATTAGCAAGGTGCTGAAATCGAGTCTAGCGACAAAAGGGTTTGAAGTCCCTACTGAAATTCAAGATCGGACATTGGAGTTTCTACTCGAGCGAAAGAACCTTCTGGGAATCGCTCAGACAGGAACTGGTAAGACAGGGGCTTTCTTGATTCCGATTATCGAACACATTCTGGAACGAAAGCAGCGTTCATACGCGCTGATCTTGGTCCCTACAAGAGAACTCGCAATCCAAGTGCGTGATGAGTTCCAAAGCATGAGTAAAGGGTTAAACCTGCACAGCGCTTGCTTTATCGGCGGGACAAACATCAACCGAGATCTCTATGAATGCCGACGTGAAAGTCACATCGTCATTGCGACTCCGGGAAGACTGCTTGATTTAATTCAACGAAGAGCGCTAAAGGTGTTCCGATTCAACACGCTTGTCTTGGATGAATTTGACCGCATGCTTGACATGGGGTTTGTGCACGATGTTAACCGCATTATTCAAGCGATGGAGCGCCGAGAACACACGCTCCTGTTCTCAGCAACGCTTGATGATAGACAGCGAGACCTCATCGACGAATACCTAGGTCTGGACTACGAAATGGTGAAGGTGGCTACGGGCACCAGCTCTAGCGAGAACGTCGACCAAGAAGTCATCTACATGAAGCCAAATGAGGATAAGTTCATTGTTCTCAAGCAAATGCTTGAAGATGAAAGCTTCGACAAGGTATTGATCTTCGAAGAAACCAAACACCGCGTGAAGCGCCTGTGCGCAAGACTAAACAAGTCCGGCATCAAGTCTGACGAAATCCATGGAAACAAGAGCCAGAACGCTCGTCAGAATGCACTCAAAGCTTTCAAACAAGGAAAGGTGCGTGTTCTTGTAGCCACAGACGTTGCCGCCCGAGGTATCGACGTCGATGGTGTGAGCCACGTCATCAACTATCAACTTCCTTTAACTATGGACAGCTACATCCACCGTATTGGTCGTACAGGTAGAGCTGGGAAGGTTGGGAAGGCGTTTACTTTTGTTGAAGCTTAAGCTTCGAGGCGTTAGGCGTTAGGCTTTAGTTTAGGGTTGCAGGTTTAATTGAAACCAAAGTGGTTTGGACGGATAACATCCGTTCATTCAACTACCCAAAAAGCCCCCGAGAGGGACGGATAAAATCCGTCCATAATCCAAGGTTTGGAAAAAAGGGGGGAATCCGAAAATCGTATTCTACAACTGATTCGTTGCGGACGGATAAAATCCGTCCATCAAATTCCCCGCGAAATAACAGCCCGACGGGAACATATCATATCCGTCCGAAACCGGGGATTCCACCTTCCACGGTCAAGCAAAAAAAACATTTCCGTCCTTTACCGAAGGTTGCATAGAATTGGAATAGATCTGTTTAACGTTTTTGGGGCGGTTGTGTTATGGACGGATGTGATCCGTCCCTCTCTTTGCTAATCCTTGTTGCGCTTCTCTGAACGGTTGTGTTATGGACGGATGTGATCCGTCCCTCTCCTAAGCAATGAAATTGATGCGGTGGTAAACTTTTAACCGACGAATTTCAAATAAAATTGCCCACTGTCTTTCGTGGTATGATATTGTCGAAAACTACCATTATGTATCGTTCACTTCGTAAGAAGGGTTGGGATTATGGGCAGACGGCCACGTACATGATCACCATATGTACAAATTACAAACAACCCTTTTTTGGTCGGATTGAAAATGGAGAGGTTGTACTTTCCAAAGCTGGACTCATTGCTAAACAGCGATGGGAAGCGGCTCCTTCAATTTACCCTAATGTCGCTATCGGGGCGTTTATCATCATGCCCGACCATGTTCACTTAATTGTTTATTTCGAAAGGGTTCTGCATCCTAAAGATTCTGGAACAGGTAAATTCGGGCCGCAAAGCATGACCCTAGGAAGAGTCATCGCTGGTTACAAAGCTTCAGTTACATCAAGAGTTAAACCCTTCAACCCAAGATTCAAGTGGCAAGAACGCTACGATGATCAAATCTTACGTTCCGAAAGTGCCATTCAACGCGCAGCGAATTACATTCACAACAACCCCAAAAACGTTATTTAGGTTATAGACGGATAACATCCGTCTATCCGTTTCCCCGATAAAGACACCCGAGAGGGACGGATAAAATCCGTCCATATTCCAAGGTTTCAATAAAGGGGCGAAACCGGCAGTCGAATTCGCTAACAGTCACGTTGCAGACAGATAAAATCCGTCCAAAATCCAAGGTTTTAAAAAAGGGTGGAATCCGAAAATCGTATTCGCTATCGGTTTAGTTCCAGACAGATAAAATCCGTCCGAACCGAAAATTTCGTTCAAAGGAATGAACCAAAATCCGTTTACGCCCAGATTCAAGTTATGAATCAATAAAATCCGTCTATATTCCATGACATTGGAAAAAGGGCGAACCTGGAATTCGTATTCGCTCGCATTCACGTTACGGACGGATGTGATCCGTCCCTCTCGGGGACAACCTGAATGGCGATTTTACCTTGGGTTCGGTTATGTTGTGGACGGATGTGATCCGTCCCTCTCGGGGGGTCGTTGAATTTATATGGTCGGGTAATTATCAATTCACCTTGAAACGTATCTTGGTCAAAATTCTCCCCCATGCCAGAACCCCTAAAAAACATGTATTCCCCTGCGTTTATTTCGCAGTTGAGTGAGCGTATTTGTCGTTATGATGCGAGCGTTGACTTGAAGGCTTTTGAGCGTGATGTGTTCGATAAGCAATGGGAGGCGCGGGAGCTGAAAGATCGGATGAAGCACATTGCGGCGGTGATGAATAGTCACCTTACCGGTGAATACGATGATCAACTTTCGGTGGTTGAACAAATGGCGCTAGACCTTGATCGGGAACTGGGTGGTGAGATGAACTTTGAATACATGTTCTTGCCTGAGTTCATTGAGACTTTCGGGAAACACGACCTTGAACGGTCTGTGGCGGGAATGACAAAGGTGACGCAATTCACTAGCTGCGAGTTTGCGGTTCGTCCGTACATTCTTCAAGATCCGGAACGGATGCATCGACAAATGAAGGAATGGGCCACGCATGAACACGCGATGGTCAGACGATTAGCTACCGAAGGGTACCGTCCAAGGTTGCCTTGGGGGATGGCGCTTGGGATTTATAAGAAAGACCCGACGAATGTGATTGAAGGTCTCGAGATGCTCAAAGATGATCCGTCTGAAACGGTTCGACGAAGTGTTGCGAATAACTTGAACGACATTGCCAAAGACCATCCGAATACGGTCTTGTCCATTGCCAAGAATTGGTATGGTGCTTCAGAAGAACGGAATTGGTTGGTGAAGCACGCATGCCGTACCCTCTTGAAGGAAGGCAGACCGGATGTGCTAGAGATCTTCGGTTATGCGAAGCCATCGGCGTTCCGCGCTAGCGAAATCAAAATTACCTCACCGCTCATTAATGCTTCGACACCCCTCTCTTTTGAATTCAACATTGAAAACAAAGCGAAATCAGCTTCCCTCCTGCGATTAGAATATGCGATCCACTTCCTCAAAGCCAATGGAAGTCACAACAAAAAGGTGTTCAAGATCAGTGAACGTGAACTCAAACCAGGTGAGCAAATTCAAATGGAACGAAAGCAATCATTCAAACCGATTTCGACGAGAAAGATGTATCCGGGAGTGCATTATGTTTCGTTAGTTGTGAATGGGGAAGAAAAGAAGGTAGTCCCGTTTGAACTTGAATGAAGGGTTGGTCGTTGAGATTTCGATACCGTTTGCAGAGTTCATACTCGGGGATGTAGACCGTGGACTGTGGACTGTGGACTGTGGACCGTTTGAATAATAAATAATGATTCGTGAATAATGGTTGGTAAATTCTAGGCTCAACTTCTAGTTCATTATTTACGATTCATTAATTATTAGTCATTCTTTCAATAGCTCATGGGGTAGATCGCGACATGAGTATTCAGCTCTCCCCAAAAAAATTTCATGGTTTTGTCCCCAAACGAATTTGGGCTTCGTCATTAGGGTGAAATCAAGTTATATTCACTCAAATCCAAAATGAAATGAAAGAATTCATGATGATCTTCGTCGGGACATCTTATGAGGAGCTCGGACTTTCGCCAGAACAAATGCAAGCACGTATGGGCAAGTGGTTTGCCTGGAGTAATAAGATGGAATCGCAGGGGATTGCGCACCGTGGTGAGGCCCTTCATGATGCCGTGAAACGAATTTCAGGACCTGACCGTGTGGTTGGTGACGGACCATTCGTTGAGAGCAAAGAGCTTGTGGGAGGTTACTACATCGTGAAAGCGGAAACAGTGGAAGATGTGGTAGAGATTGCCCAAGACTTCCCTGATTATGACCTCGGAAGCTCTGTGGAAATTCGTGAGATCATGGTCTTTGATCAATGAGCGACGAACCCTTAGTGGAACACCTTTTTAGGCACCAGTTCGGTAAGATGGTGTCTGTCTTGACCCGCATCTTCGGTCTCTCGAACCTTGAGATGATTGAAGATGCGGTGCAAGACACCTTTGTCAATGCCCTGACCAAATGGCGTATTCAAGCGCCAGATGACCCGGAGGCTTGGTTGATGCAAGCGGCGAAGAACCGCATGGTTGATCTATTCCGCAAAACCAAAGCTGAGAATAAGCACACTGAACAGCTCTATTACAGTCCGGGCGCGCATCATTTGAATGAGTTGTTGTTAGACCATGAAATCGAAGACGCGCAACTGCGCATGATCTTCGTTGCTTGTCACCCGGCTCTGAAGCCTGAAGAACAGATCGCCTTTGCGCTCCGTAGCATCGCCGGTTTCAACATCAAAGAAATTGCTGTCGGACTGCTTCTCCCGGAAGAAACCGTCAAGAAACGCCTCCAACGCGCCCGCAAAAAAGTGGTCGACCAAGGCATTGAATTCGCCGTGCCTTCAGGAGCTGAACTCCTCCCCCGCTTCAATCGCGTGATGGATGTCATCTACATCATCTTCAACGAGGGCTTTCAATCAACCCACCAAGCGCAGATCATCAAGAAAGATCTTTGTGGAGAGGCCTTACGCCTCTGTCAACTGCTTCTCAAGCGTGACGAAATGCGCAGTAGCAAACTCTACGCACTCTTCGCTCTGCTGTGCTTTCACTCCAGTCGTTTAGACACGAAAATCAGTCCGGAAGGAGAACTCATCGACCTCGAACATCAAGATCGAACCCAGTGGTTTTGGCCACTGATCAAGCTGGGCAACGAAGCCATGAACAAGGCCATGGAACGCGATGAACTCTCCACTTATTACTTCGAAGCGGCTATTGCCGGCGAACACATCAAAGCCCGCACCTTCGCAGAAACTGATTGGGATCAAATCGCCCATTGGTACGCCTGCCTCCTTGAATGGCATGATCACGATATCTATCGATTGAATCTCGCTTACGTCCACATTCAACAAGGTAACTTCGCTAACGCGGAACGCCTTCTGCTTCAAATCCCTCCCAAAAACCTCGCTGATCGTCAATACCTCCTCTTCGGCACCTGGGCCGAACTCCACAAAGCCAAAGGAGACCACCAGAAAGCAAATGCTTCGCTGAAGGAAGCGATTGAAGCGGTGACGAATGATGTGGAGCGGAGATATTTGAGGGGTAAGCTTCGAGGGTAAGGGTGGTCTTACTCCGGCGTCCGGCGTCCGGCATCCGGCCATTGCAGCTCGAATCTGAATTGTACTTATCCGTCAAACGTCCACTGTCCACCGTCTACTCATCCGGCGTCCGGCATCCGTTAGTTATCGTTTATAGTTTTCCGATTATCGATTAGACTCCCTCGTCTCTCGTCCCCTATGTTCCGCAAAAGGTTTGATACCCCTCATCCACCCCCACGGGCAGCTCTTGCGGTGTTCGCGTTTCATTGTATGGATCAACCAGTGTCTTTAGCAGATCGTGAAACGGATTCATGTCGCCGTTGACAGCGGCTTCTAGGGCTTCTTCGACCAAGTGATTTCGAGGGATGACCACAGGGTTGGTGGCGATCATGAGCGCTTCACTTTCTTCTAGGTTTGAAAGTCGGACGCGCGCTTTTTCCCATTGGATGTGCCATGCGTTGAAGTCTGCGTCTTCTCTTAGCTCCTGAATGAGGGAACCATTCTTTCTTAACTCAGTGAAGAAGTTAGTGTAGTCGATCGTGTGCTTTTGGAGGAGACGAAGGCAGTCTTCGACCAGACTGGCGTCTTCTTGCATGTGGTTTTGAATACCCAGCTTATCGGTCATCATCTTGAGGTATGACTTCGAGAACTGCTGCGGGAACTTCCCTAAGACCTCTTCGGCTTTGGTCACCGCCAGTTTTTCGTCTTCACCGATTAATGGAAGCAAGGCATTCGCGAAGATTTTGAGGTTCCAGAACGCAATGTTCGGTTGGTTCGCAAAGGCATATCGGCCATTACGGTCGATAGAACTAAACACCGTTTGCGGATGATATACATTCATAAACGCACACGGACCATAGTCAATGGTCTCTCCAGCAATCGAGACGTTGTCTGTATTCATGACCCCGTGAATGAATCCCACACGAAGCCAATGGTTGATCAATTCGCTTTGCTGCTGCATCACCCTATGAAGAAGAGCCAAGGCTAAATTATCTTCACTAACCAACGATGGATAATGTCTCTTGATGGTATACTCTAAGAGCTGTTCTGAGTCCTTTTCACCTCCTAGGTAGCGCGCAAACTCGAAGGTCCCCACTCGAATGTGGCTGGTAGCCACACGAGATAAGATTCCTCCATCGTGAATGTGCTCACGGTAAACGTCCTCCCCTGTCTTCACCACCGACAAGCTTCTCGTCGTGGAGATTCCAAGCGCATGCATCGCTTCACTCATGAGGTACTCACGCAACATCGAATAGAGCGTAGCCCTACCATCTCCCCTTCTTGAATACGGTGTTTGTCCGGAACCTTTCAGCTGAAGATCATACAACCCCTCATCAGTTTGAATCTCTCCCAACAGCACCGCACGTCCATCACCAAGGCGATTGAAGTGACCGAATTGATGTCCTGCATAGGCTTGTGAGATCGGTCTACTTCCTTCCATCAACTCATTCCCCGCAAGAATAACCGCCGCCTTCGATTCATCTGCGAAGGTCTCTTCTACGCCTAGCTCTTTCGCCAATTCACCATTGAAAATCACCATTTCAGGCTTCGCTACTGGGATTGGGGGTTGAGCGGTGAAGAGGGATGCGGGTAAGTTTTCGAAGAAAGAGTTTTTTAGGGCGTATAGCATATGGCTTAAGGCGTAGGTTTGATAGTCTGTAAAGGTCGGGAAAAAGGCCGCACCGGCGTCCGGCATCCGGCATCCGTTTTTCTATATGAACGAATGACCCGTCCTAAAAAAAGTTGACAGTGTTTGTACTAAAATACTGTTATAGGTTTACAAGTGTTCTTATTTCCTGCT
>JAKVAX010000005.1 GCA_022447625.1 Flavobacteriales bacterium
GTTTGTGAAGACGTTTTCCTGTTTTTATCATGGTGATTTTCCGCTTAAAAGCGGTCAACCTATTTCAGGGAATGACAGAATGGTGGAACGGACGCCGGAATCTGGACGCCGGAAATTACTGCCTCTTAAAATCCCCATTCCTCCATGCCTGAATAAACTGTGCCCAGGCGATAGGGTTCATCAGAGAGATGGTAGGGAGTTGGCCAGCATAGCTGATTTTATTTGACTCTTGCGTTATGGCATACCGGTAAGCTTCGGCGGCGCTTGGGTCTATTTCTCGCATGCGCTCGTACATCATGGCTGCTTCGAGGTTTTTCTCGGCGAGTTCTTCTTCTGTGCGAGGTATGTCTAGGGCGAGGAAGTCTTGCTTGAAACGTTCCTTGGTTGGCCAAGGGTAGACGTAAGTGGTGTTCAGCTGGATGGTGTCTCTGCTAAGAAGCTGAACGATGTTGTAACGTAAATTTGTAAGCGTATCAGGGATGATGTACTCTTCAGGCATGTATCCAATTCCGGAGAATTTGATAGTATCTCCTGCGAAAGCTGGGAGGCTGAAGAACCCTACATTGTCTGTGATGCTTCCTCGTTGATCTCTTTCACGGTACACGGTAGTGAACGGAACTGGATTCAAGGAGTCTCCTGTCACAACCAAACCACTGAACTGGATCACGGCTTTGGTGCTGTCTTGAGCGTTCAATTGAACGACAGTAATATAAAGGACAAGAAGGATTAAATTCCGCATTTTATCAAAGATAGCTAAAAACACTCCTCCTTAAGACGTTAGCCTAGGTGTGTTTTGTTACAGTTTGAATCAATTCACACCTGCGGTCTTAAATTCACTTGTAAAGTGGAACTGAAGTTCTGGGAAATTCTGACGCTCCATATCGAGTAGGAACTGAGAAGGGGCGAGGTAAACATCGTTTCCGTCCTTGTCTTGAACGATTTCGAGTGCCTTGATACGTTTAAATACCTCTTATTTCTCTTCATTATCTGTAGTGAGCCAGCATGCCTTGAAGTAGTTCTTCGGACGGAATTCACACTTAGCTCCGTATTCGTGTTCGAGTCGGTATTGAATTACCTCAAACTGAAGTTCACCAACAGTTCCTACGATTTTACGACTACCAGCTTCTCGGATAAACAACTGCGCCACACCTTCGTCGGTCAGCTGTTTGATTCCTTTATCCAGTTGCTTGCTCTTCATCGGATCAAGGTTGACCAACTCTTTGAAGATCTCAGGAGAGAAACTAGGAATCCCTTGGAATTGAAGCGCTTCACCTTCGGTTAAGGTGTCTCCAATCTTGAAGTTACCGGTGTCATATAGTCCAACTACATCACCAGGAAAGGCTTCATCTACCACATTCTTCGAGCGTGCCATGAAGGTCGCCGGATTGGCGAATTTCAGCTTTTTTTCCAGTCTCACATGGTTGAAGAACTTGTTGCGTTCGAACTTACCTGAGCAAACACGTAAAAAGGCAATGCGATCACGGTGCTTCGGGTCAATATTTGCGTGAATCTTGAAGACAAAGCCAGTGAATTTATTTTCGTCTGGAGCAATGTCACGCACGTTGGTAGGACGAGGCTGTGGAACAGGAGCGATGCGGACGAAAGTATCGAGCATTTCCTGAACCCCGAAGTTATTTACAGCTGAACCAAAGAATACAGGAGCAAGTTTCCCTTGCAGGTACTCTTCGTCTTCAAACTCTTCGTACACTCCTTGGATCAAGTCAACATCTTCTCTCAACTGATCGGCATGTTCGCCTACCAATTCATCAAGCTGAGGATCATCAAGGTCTTTAATTTCCACCTGCTCATGAACCACTTTTGTCTTGTTCGCTTCAAACAACTTCAATGAACTGTTGTAGAGATCATACACTCCTTTGAAGCTGTACCCTTTACTGATAGGCCAACTCAATGGACGCACATTGATATTCAACATGCTTTCTAGCTCATCAAGAAGATCGAAGGGGTCACGTCCTTCGAGGTCAACTTTGTTCACGAAGATGATCACCGGGGTATCGCGCATGCGGCATACTTCCATCAAACGCTTCGTCTGCTCCTCCACACCTTTCACACTGTCGACCACAAGAATTACCCTGTCTACAGCAGTCAGAGTTCGGTAGGTATCTTCTGCGAAGTCTTTGTGGCCTGGGGTGTCAAGGAGGTTGATTAAGAGTCCTTTATACTCAAAGCCCATCACCGAGGTCGCCACCGAGATTCCACGTTGACGCTCGATATCCATGAAGTCAGACGCTGCTGTCTTCGTGATTTTATTATTCTTCACTGCACCCGCTGTCTGGATGGCCCCTCCAAAAAGAAGGAATTTCTCTGTCAGCGTTGTCTTTCCGGCATCTGGGTGAGAGATGATCGCAAAGGTTTTCCGTTTATTGATCTCTTCGTTCAATGACATGGCGGCAAAGGTAGATTGTTTTCGTTGAACGTGGAACACGGGAAGTGGAGCGCGGTGGTAATGATCTGTAAGAAGAAACGGATGCCAGATGCCGGAATAGGGACGCCGAAGGCTGGAAAAACCGTATCTTGTCGTATCAAAACCAGAGCTATGTACCTTAATCGCTTTTGCCTTTGCCTTTCGGCATGCTTTCTTAGTGTGAGCCTTTTTGCTCAATTACCGTCACCTTTAGAAATTGAATTAGAGCCTTTCATTACTGGGATGAATGATCCTGTTGGGATCTATCATTGTGGAGATGATCGCTTATTCATCATCGAACAAGACCTCGGGCATATTGAAGTTTATGATGCGATGGGGAATGATCTTGGGACCTTCCTTGACATCGGGGGCTTAATTAGCAATGGCTCAGAGCGTGGTCTGCTTGGATTGGCTTTCCACCCAGATTATGCGAATAATGGGTTCTTCTTTGTAAACTATACAGACGGTTCAGGTGATACTCAAGTGGCGCGTTATACCGTTTCTGGCAACCCCAATGTGGCAGATGCTAGTTCGGCTGAACTGATTATCAATGTGGATCAGCCTGCAGGTAACCACAACGGAGGGCACATTGCGTTTGGTCCTGACGGTTTCCTATACGTTGCTCTTGGAGATGGCGGCGGACAAGGAGATCCGAACAACTACGCACAGAACCCTCAGAACCTTCTGGGTAAGATTTTAAGACTGGATGTTGATAATGGCTTGCCTTATTCGATTCCAGCTTCGAACCCGTTTGTGGGTGACGCGACGGTATTAGATGAGATCTGGTCTATCGGCTTCAGAAACCCATGGAAGTTCTCTTTTGATCGGTTGACTGGAGACCTATGGATTGGAGATGTTGGGCAGAACGATTGGGAAGAAGTAGATTTCCAGGTCGCAGCTTCGGTAGGAGGAGAGAACTACGGATGGCGCTGTTATGAAGGAACAGATCCTTACAACACTTCTGGGTGCGCAGGTGCTGCAGCCTACGTTGATCCAGTGGCACAAGTGTCTCATGGTGGTCCGTACAACTGGTGTTCAATTACTGGAGGTCACGTCTACCGAGGGAGTGAATTCCCGAACATGTATGGCAAGTATTTCTTCACTGATTACTGTGCTGGTGACTTCTTATCGTTGACACCAAACGGTGGAGGTTTTGATCAAGACGAAGTTCTACTCGGACAAGGATTTGGATGGGTGGCTTTTGGAGAAGACATGGCTGGAGACCTCTATGTTGCCAATCTTAACGGAACAATCTATAAGCTGGTTGATCCATGTGGTGATTTGGATCCACAGATCTCAGGAAACGACGTATCACTCTTTACTTCAGGAGGTGACAATTACTACTGGTACCAAGACGGGAACCTCGTTGCAGGAGCCAACGGATCAAGCTTTTCACCTACTGAAGCAGGAGCATACTACTGTGTAGTTGAACTTGCCGATGGATGTGCTGCTTCAACACCAACAGTTAACTGGGGTATCGTTTCAGGTATTTTAGGTTGTACCAACCCTAATTCAGATAATTACAACCCGTCAGCCGCCATTGATGATGGCTCATGCATTGGTCCCAACGGTGAAGAATGCGTTGCAGACCTTGATGATAATGGTATCGTAAATGCAGCTGACCTCTTGATTTTCCTCGGCGCGTTCGGACAGATATGTGATTAATCACCGTCCACCGTCCAATCGTTGAAGAGGTTCTGTTGAACGTGGAATGTGGAATGTGGAATGTGGAACGAATAAAAGCCATTTCGCCCTAAATCGAAATAACTCCATCATTCCCAACCATCAACACCAACTCATCCCAACTCAGCTGGCCCATGCTGATGGCTTGTTCCAACTTCGCCATGTCTTGAACTGAAACTCTGATTTGAAAGGATAATTCTTCTGATACCTTACTGTTTTTGCAAAGAAGGGCTGGTTCAGGATATGCGAAGGTCAATGAATCGACTACGAAATAGATTGAGCTGAACCCTTTATTGGACAGTATTTGAAGGGTCTTTTCGCTGATTTCTTGTTCGACTTCGATGTACTGCATGTATGGGCCACGATCACTCAATGCACCGAATTGAAGGTAGCGCACAAGTTCATCTGATTCGAAAGGACTTGACTCGTCTTTTAAAAAGATCACTGGGAAATGTGGAATCACTGGAGGCAGCGTTTCATTAACTTCGACACCTTGCCAATGTGCTTTGCCGCTTACAATAGATTGAACGAGTCGTTCAGCACCGCCAGTGGCAATGACATTGATAAGGCCGGGAGAAGGCTTTGATCGTTGAGCTCTAACAAATGCATCTGCCTGGGTGAATTTACCTGCGGACACAAGTGTGTTGAAATAGCCTACCTTGAGTTGTTGGTCATTAGGGTATTCAAGGGTATTTTGCTCGAATAGAGTGAGGGCCGTGTCGAGATGTGATAATCCTGTAGCCTCATCTCCCAGCATTAGAAATGCATTTGCTGCGTTCGCATGAGCTTGTGGATCACCGTGATAATAACTCAGTACCTTGTTTGTGGAAGCAATGAAATCTGCAGAGCTCTTTTGCTGAAAGGAAACCCATGATTTCAATTCCCAGGCACCAATATTCTCTGAGTTCAACTCAATAGCGTGATCGAGGATAGCATGCGCAGAATCGAGTAAAGCTTCTTGGTTGCTGCTATTCCGATATTCCTTTATAATATTTTGAGCTTCATGGAGTAAGGCACTGGATTCTGAATGAGGATCACATGATGAAAAGACCATGATGAACGTGGTTAGAATAAAAAAGTACTTCAGATGCATGCCGTGAAAATATCAAATGATTAGCGAACACTTTAGAAAACGACGATTCAGAGTATGGCTAGCAACGATTCCATAACCACACTTTCCTCAAATCGTCTACTTCCTTCTTTCGATTTCCGAGATAGCGTTGTTCGAAGTTCCTCATCAAATAAGGCGCGTATATGAGAGTTGAACGCATCGATGTTACCAGGTGCGTAAAGCATTCCGATTTCGCCATGACCTAATAAGTCCGGTGTGCCTGATGTGTTGGTGCCTATGATCGGTAATCCACTGGCCATGGCTTCGATGGTGACCATTCCGAATGTTTCCCCCACACTTGTCATCGCGAAGATGTCAAGTGCACCAAATGCTTTTTCAACGTCGCCGCGATGTGGTAGGAAGTGTACACGACTATCCAATTCCGCGTTAGCGACAATAGCCTTCAATTTCTGAATGAAAGCATCACCTTCATTCTTCGTTGGATCCCCCATAATGAGCAGGTGCAAGTCAGCTCGCTCTTGGGCCAAGATGATGAACGACTCAATGAGGAATTGCTGGCCCTTCAATGGATCGATTCGACCGATGTTCCCGAGAAGAAGCGCGTCTGTGGGCAAACCTAGCTCAATACGGAGCTTATTTTTATCTGACTTATGTTTGAAGCGATTCATACTCACCGCCAGAGGAATGGTGTGAATTCTATCCTTCGGGAATCGCGTCATCTTTTTTACTTGATCGGCGAGAAAGGGCAGGGGAGCCACCCAAATATCAATTTGTCGGAATCGAAAGGTATGTGCTGGGTCTTTCTTCGAAACGCCAAACTGCATTGCCTGTTGGTACAGGAGTTTAAACTTCCGTTTCGAGAAGCGTTTTGCCCAGCCGCAAACATCAATATCTCTGGTGTCGCGGATCCAAACTACATCTACATTCAGCTCATTGAAGAGCTTTCCAATCTTCCGGGCGGAAGAGAAATCGAAGTATTTCTTATTCCGTTCAATATGAATAACTGAGACCTCTTCTTTTTGAGCTGCTTTGTCAAGGGGAGAGCCTTGTACACAGACTAAGGTCACGGTTTGATGCGCCTTTTTCATGCGCAAAGCGAATCGCAAGACATTCATCTCTAATCCGCCCCAACTAATGGAGCTACAATAAAAGGCGATCCGTTTATTGTCCACTACTTAAAACGTGTCTGAATGCTGTCGAGTACAACACGATTTCCATGTTTTACATGCATTCCGTCGCTGCCGATGTCGAAGCCTGATGGATGAATACTGGTTGCCTTTTCATCAATCATTAAGGTGAATAACCCTTCAGGATATTTTGCAAGCAAGTCTTTGACGCGATTGGATGTATTTCCGTCGAACGGAATGAAAAGGTCAAATCCGCCATCAATTTCGTTGATCTCAGCAGGACGTCCGCCACAAGTAATGGCAGTGTGGTCGAAGCGATGGAATTGTATCCAGTTGTATTCTGGATACTCATCACTGCGCCAATCCTCACGGCGATTTACCATACGCGTCCAAATCTGAAGTGGCAATAAATCAACGGTTACTCGCGAGTGCTTAGGCGCAAAGTAAAGGCCATCTTCAGCAGGGAACTGGTAGGTGATTTTCAAGCTGTCTAAGACTTCCTGAGAGAATTCGTTCACGCCATCGAAATTCTCTGCAGTGCGCAAGAATCCGGTGGTTGCTGCAGAGTCCTCAGTTGGTGTATCTCCTTGAGGATCTTTCGGGTCGGTGTCACAGTTTGAACAAGCAAACAAGAAAAGCGAAGCTAGGATGAAGAGTGGGAGCCGTTTCATCATGAGTTCGGACGAATAATGATTTCACTCACATTTGAACTTTGAGGCATGTTCACAGCATGCGCAATTTGCTCGGCAATCAGTTCCGCAGTCATACCAGCTTCGAAGTTTGGTTTGTAGCTCTTCAAAAGTTCTTCATTCTTCGTTTGGTCGATAAACTCCGTGTTCACCGCTCCAGGAGAAATGGTTGTTACACGCACTTCTTTGCGAAGCTCAATTCTGATTGATTCTGAAATAGCGAGTACTGCATGCTTCGTTGCGCAGTACACACCAGAATTGGGAAATACATTGTGTGAGGCTACCGAACCGAGGTTGATGATATGTCCGTGTGTTTTGCGTAATTCAGGAATGCCGGCATGAACACAAGTCAAGAGACCTTTCACGTTTACGTCAAACATCGAATGCCAATCTTCTAGTTTAGCATCGATGAGCGGGTCAAACAGCCCCATACCTGCGTTGTTGATTAGAACATCAACACCTCCGAAGGCATCAACACACTTCTGAACCATCGCACGCACTTCGTCTACCTTCGTGACGTCACATTTAATGGTTTCAATCTGCCCTGGGAATTTGGTTGCGAGTTCTTCAAGACGGTCAGGTCGTCTTGCACTGACTAAGATTTTATTTCCTTGTTCGGCGAGGAGGGAAGCAGCGGCATATCCTATTCCACTGCTAGCGCCGGTAATAATGATTCGTTTTGACATGATGCGAATTTAAGGCTTATGGCTTTAGACGTGCGACCTATGTATGATTTCTTTTGTTAGAGTGAATGCGCTGAATGACGATCACTTTTACTGACCGAATTCTTGTCTTAGAACCTCTTCAGCTGGCTTGTTTTGAGGGGTAAATCTGTTATCAGCTGCACCCCCGGATTTGTCATGATTAGGAAACCATTTCCAAACAAATCCTCCAGCAAACCAGGGTTTATTCCAGAACTGGTTAAATGTGGCGCGGTAGGCATTTGATTGACTCTCTAGATTGACAGATTGTCCTTTTCCTGTTTCCCAGGGTTTCTCTCCGGTGTAGTTGTTGGAGCGGTAACCCCACTCAGTGAACAGTATCTTCTTCCCATAGTCTGAAGAGTATTGTTCGAGTTGGTTGACCCACTTACTCCAGCCTTCTTCGAATTCTTCTTGCGTTGGAGAAACATCATTATTAAGGGGAAAGTATGCGTCTACACCAATGTAATCAAGGTCGTCCCAGAAGGGCATGCGTTTGTAACTATCCCAATTGGCTGCATAGGTTAGTTTTCCGTCGTAAATTCTCCGGATATCTGAGATGAGATTTTTCCAATATTCAGGACGTTGTTCCGCGAATGCGCATAGCTCAGTTCCGATACAGAACATCGGGAGGTTATGTTTTTGGCTCATTTCCGCATAGATCATAATGAACTCGCGGTAGTCGTTTTCAAATTGAACCCAATCTGCTTCGCTGTCAAACTCTTGATTTCCTGTAAAGCTCCCCCAGTCGAGCCAAAGTTGTGGTTTGATCATCACGGAAAGCCCTTGTTCGTGAGCTACTAGGATGCTTTTTTCTGTGCCTTCAGCAGATTCACCCCACCATTGCCAATTGAGATTTGAGTGACGAATATTCGGTTTGCCTAGATCGCCATAAGCAAAAGGCATCAAGGTGATGTAATTCGCATGAATGCTCTTGACTGAATTGAAATGTGATGCATCGACGGGGTTCGGTCCTCCCACAAATGACACCCCATTGATCATGGGTTCTTGTTCAAAACTACGTTGTGCTCCACACGCTATGGTGAAACAAATAAGAAGAGTTAGACCTAGTAAACGCACGCTTATTCGATAATCAATCGTTGCGTGAGTTGTTGTCCAACAGCCGTAGCAACGAGAGTATATATACCACTTCCAATAAAAGGGATTTCGAATGAATTGTTGCTGAATTCGAGGAGAATACGACTTCCTTTAGCATCAATTAACGCAAGCGTATCGATGCGTACATCTGTATCTATTTGAACCGTGGCACCGGCATTCGAGAGGTTAGGGTAGACCCTAAATTGTGATCGGTTCAAATCAGTCACGGAATTTGCACATTCCAGTTCATCACTTACGGCATCGAACACTTCTTCTTCAAGAGTGTAGAATGCAGAGGTGTTCCCAAATGAGAACCCATTCCATGATCCATTGGTCATGAAGATGATTCCGAACTCTTCGTCTTTATTGAAGTACCAATCGCTGATGAGGCCGTAGGCTTCACCTGGATGACCGAGGAAAGTCATATCAGGGATGACAATATCTCCCATCGAGGTGTTGGTCGTTTGCTGAATACCGAGTCCCCATTGGTTGAAGAGGTTGTAGTAGTTGTCGCCATTACTTCCATCGTAGGTCCATACCGGTGTGTGCATGAGCTCCATCATATCGGTAGCGATCAACTGGCCACTCGCCTGGTGGAAGCCATTATTCATATGCATGATCATCAATTGAGATAGATCGTACACACTGCTTCGAAGTCCTCCTTGGGGTGCAAAACGTGAACCGTTGGTTCCAGGTTGGTAATCACCAAGATCTGGTTGAGCCGGAGCTACCCCTTGATAGTTGTCTACTTGTGGATTCCACCCGCCTTGATTTCGGTAGATGACCGCGAGGTTGTCAATGTTATCGATGTTGGCAGTGTTGTAGGTACATGCCAAGCCGAGTGGCTCGAAGATGAGTTCTTCCATTAGAAGATCGAACCGTTGTCCGCTTACTGATTCCATAACTGTCGCCAGTACCCCCATGTTGATGTTGCTATAGGCGAAATGGGTTCCAGGTTCCTCCGTGCGCCACATGTTTGATGTGTAGTAGTCTCCATCAGGATGCACGAGTTCAAACATCGAAGGCAAGTCGACACCTAGGTTGTAGGTATCAGAGAGGAAAGGACTGTAGCCATCGCCATCTTGCAAAGAAGAGGTGTGACCCATTACCATTCGAGTAGTAATAACTGTATTGGGGTGATTGGGATTGGCAAATTCATATCCCAAATAGTTACTAACCGGCGCATCCAAATCGAGTAAGCCTTGATCTACCAACTTCATGGCACCAGTAGAAGTGATGGCCTTCGATATGGAAGCAATGCGGTACATGGTACTATCATCAATGGCGAGATCTCTTGTGTAGTCTTTGGTGCCGTAGTGATAGTGTGCATGAACGTTTTGTCCGCATACAACTAGTACTGACATTCCCATCAACTGATAGTCTTCAGCGATGGCATCTAGGTCTTCTTCGAGACTTTGGGCATGAATAGTGCCTGAGAAAAAGAGAAGCGCAAATAGCGCAAGGAGTTGATTGTTTAATTTAAGATCCATGGAACTTCCATTCTAAAATTTGGGACGACAACTTGGAAGAATTGTTCGTCGTCTTTGTTTTCCATCATGTATTCTCCTTCCATGCTACCCATGGTTGAGTTGAGGTCACAGGCAGAGGCGTATTCATATGATTCACCAGGCTTGAGTGTAGGCGTTTCGCCCACTACACCAGGGCCTTCTACCTCACGTATTTCACCATTTGTGTCGTAGATGATCCAGTGACGTCGAAGCAATTGCACTGTATTCTCGCCCTTGTTTTCAATTCGTATTCGGTAAGAGAAGATGAACATTTTCGCTTGGGGATTGGAGTGTGAAGGTTCGAAGCGAGTGACAACAGACACTTGTATGCCTTGGGTTATTGCGGTGTTCATAGGAGCTAATTTACTAGAAAAGGCAGAATGCCTGACAGGCTAAATGGCGAAAGGGCTAAATGGCGAAATGTGCTCTGGAGTCTTCATAAGTGAACTTTTGATCGACGTGTATAAAGTACTTGTTGGGGATGTAGGATTTTGATATTCCTTTGGTGGGAAAATGGCAAGAACTGTAGAAGATTTAGTGGTTTGGCAACTCTCTAGAGAGTTAATGAATGATGTGTTTGATCTATGTGATGAGCTACCAACGAATTCTAGAAATTTTGGTTTGCAAGATCAAATCAAACGAGCTGTCGTCAGTATCATGACCAACATCTCAGAAGTTGCTTCGCGTTCCTCATTGAAGGAATACGGGAGATTTCTTGATTACGCTAACGGTTCTTCCGCCGAAGTCAGAACACAACTGATCGTTTTTTAAGACCGAGGATTCGCAGAAGCCAAGCGTGCAGAAGATCTAAGAATCAAGTGTCGCAGAATCTCAGCCATGATCGTTAGCTTAAAACACTCCCTGGCGAAATAGTAGTAATAAACATTTTGCCATTTAGCCCTTCCGCCCCTTAACAGCTATAATCCGTCCTACTTCATCAAAAGCAATTTGCTCCAATTTTCCCTGTCTGAAGCCTATGGTAGAATCCAGAGGTGCCTTCGAATTCCGAAGGAGAGCAAGAGGCCTTCTGATTTTGCGACATATGGAACGCAGTGAATCATCTTTGGGGATGCGGAACCAGAGGGAACTGCCTTTTTCCGCGCCAGCGAGATTATAAGCCAACGGGAGACCAATAGAAATCTCGTTATCAGTGAGGTCAACCAGATCCCACATACCATCTGAGAGGGGGATGGTGTAGCGCTCAAGGGCATTTGGGTCAGCAAGTAATACCTCACATTGATCAGAGGTCAGTTCAGCGGTTGAAAAGGCTTCCGTTGATCCTAGTGTGGCGGGCTTGCCGTCGATCTCAACAGTTAGCTTTTCATCATTCATCAAGTGTCGGACTAAATCTTCCCTTTTCATAGCCGTATCTTTGGCTCAACTTTTGATTTCTTGCAAGAAACAGAATTTTGAGTTTTCTCACTCAACATATCAATCACTGGAGAACCTGTCTGGTAGCGTTCATGTTATTCGCAGCGGTAGAACAAGCTCATGCGCAATGTGGGGCATGTGAATTCTTGAGTGGCAATTTGGTCACCAATGGCGACTTTCAGCAAGGAAATACAGGTTTTTCAACCGATTACAATTTGGCTACGGTAAATGGTCCTTGGGGGCTATTATCGTTTGAAGGGAACTATGTCATTGGTTCCAATGCCGCTAATTTCCATGATTTCTTTGCTGGTTTTGATCATACGAATCCGCCGACCGGGAATTATATGATTGTGAACGGGGCTTCATTGCCAAATACCAATGTTTGGTGTCAGACCATTGACGTTGAACCCGATACATGGTATAGCTTCTCAGCCTGGGGTAGGAATGTCGATACCAATCCAAACAATACGATTTACGCCCAGCTACAGTTTAATATAAACGGAGTTCCTCTTGGTGCTTCTCAAACGGTGAGTGGTGGTTGGCAAGAATTTGCAGAAGACTGGTACAGCGGGGCCAATACGTCGATTGACATCTGTTTGGTGAATCAACAAACCGATGGAGGGGGGAATGATTTTGGAATCGATGATATCACCTTCACTACCTGCATGCCCTATGTGGTAGAGAATATCATTGACGCCGGTAACGACATCACTATTTGTAGCGGTGAAACAGTACAGCTTGGATCGACTGATATTGACAACTTTAGTTATGAATGGACAGGAGATGGATTGAATGACGATGAAGTCGCCAATCCTTCCGTGACATTGGTCAACGTAGGCTCTACACCAGAGACTTTCACTTATGACCTTGTAGCAGATACTGCTGGTTTGGGATGTGTTCAATCAGACCAAATCACGGTTACAGTGAATCCGCTTCCCACACCTGATTTAGGAGAGGATGTTGTGATTTGTGAAGGGGAGAACACGCTCTTAGACGTTGGGCAAGGCTGGGAATCTGTTGAATGGAGTACCCAAGAGTCGACCAATCAAATTAGCGTTGATCAGCCTGGTGGCTTTTCTGTGACCGTAACATCACTCGGTTGTGAGGCTAGTGATGACATCGCTGTAACAACGCCATTTCTACCGACCATTGCACTTGGTCCTGATACTTCTATATGTGTTGATGGTGATTTTACGTTTATCGCTAACGCGGAAGGGCTCTGGAGTACAGGGGAAGTTGGTACATCAATCACGGTGAACCAACAAGGATGGTATTGGATGGAAGTGGAGAACCAAGGGTGTACACGAAGAGATTCTGTTTTCTTAAATGTCATTGCCTACCCGCAAGTTAACTTACCTGAAGAGGTGTTCTTATGTCCGGGAGAGACGGTGACTTTGGGTGCTTCTCAACCAGGTTTGTGGTCAAACGGACAGATGTCTGATTCGATCACTGTTTCTGCAGAAGGAGATTATAGTATCATTCTCAATAACCAACAGTGTTACGTCAACGGCGAAACAAGCATTTTCAATCTTCAATATCCTGAAGCGGTGCTGGGTGATGACCAGATACTGTGCATACGAGATATTGTTGATTTAGACGCTAGTGGTCCATGGAATGACTCGGTCATGTGGAATGATGGCAGTACTGAGTTTATTCGTGAGATCAGGGAAAGCGGTTATTACCAAGCAATTGTATCAAACCAATGTGGAACAGATTCCGCTGAGGTGACTTTAGTATTTGAAGACTGTAACTATGCGCTCTACATTCCGAATACCTTTACTCCTGATAATGACGGATTGAATGATGTTTGGTGTCCGGAGACGCTTAATATTGTTGAATTCGAGTTGATTCTATTCAACCGATGGGGAGAAGAGGTTTGGTATACCAATGAGACTGGCCAATGCTGGAATGGATCATTCCAAGGTGGAGGTCATTACGTCAGGGATGGTGTGTACTCATACATCGCCAAAGCCATCAGTCTTAAAGGAAATACCATCGTTCGTAAAGGAAGTGTGGTTATCTTACGATAGGCGCTAGATTTTTACTTCCTTTCGATCATGCAAATTACTCGGAGCCTTATTGCCATTGTTGTCAGCACGCTTTCCTTGTGCGCTGCAGCCTTCTGGAATGGTTTTCCGATTCTCTATTCAGATACAGGAACCTATATTTCTAGTGGTTTCGGACTGGAAACACCCTTTGATCGACCGATTACCTACGGGGTGCTTCTTCGACTGTTTAGCTTGAACGGCTTAACTATTTGGGGAGCAGTGATCACTCAATCCTTGCTGGTTTCAGGGTTGGTGATTCGGTTAGTCAATTGGTTGGTTCCTTCTAAGAATGCGCCCATCTATGGTATGGTCATTCTGATCATACTTTCCTTGTTCAGTACGGTTTCTTGGTATAGTTCACAGTTGATTGCCGATATATTTACTTCGATATCCTTCTTAGTGGTGTTGAACCTCTTTTTCGGCTTGAAGGAAGGTTGGAAGCAAGCGTTATTCTATCTCTTGTTCTTTGTGTCCATTGCCACGCATATGGGGCATTTTAGTCAATTCCTGGCCTTCTTGATGCTTGTTTTGGTCGCCTTATGGCGGAATTGGATTCCAGCGTATCCGTTTACGAAACGTACAATGTATGGGCGCCTTGGGATGCTGATAGTGCTTACAGGGCTTTCTGTACTCACCATGGGTTCTGCTTTGGCAAAGAGTAAACACGCCTTCTTTATGGGAGCTATGCTCGAGAATGGGGTTTTAGAAAAAATGCTCGACGAGGAATGTGACCAAGGATTTGCCATTTGCGAGTACCGCGATGAGCTTCCCGATGAAGCTTGGCGTTTCATTTGGGATGAATCTAGTCCGTTCTATGCCATGGGGGATTTCCCGGGCACCAGAGAAGAGTTCAATGAGATCATCAACCTTTCCTTTTCGAAGCCAAAGTACCTCCTGTGGCACGTAGAAGCGAGCTTGAAAGCGACAGGACGTCAGTTGGTTTCCTTTGGTGTTGCTGATGGAAATGGTCGTTTTGAAAAGGGAAGCACGGTCTGGAATGCCTTAAATGATCACCTTTCGAGTGAAATCGAAAGCATGGAGTCGTCCAGACAATTTGACAGAGAACTCTTGGTTGGAGAGGAATTTGGTGTGGTGGAAGCACTCAATAGCTTGTATACACTTGTTGTGGTATCGAGTATTCCACTGCTTATCTTGATTGTTTTGCAGTGGAGAAAGATTAGTCCGTCAGTAAGAAGAAGCGTGGTACTCACGCTGTTATTTTTGCTAATCAACGCGTGGGTCAATGGTACTTTCGCGAATGCCATACCAAGGTTAGGAGGGAAGGTCATCTGGTTATTACCGATGATGACAATGATCGGATGCTTAGCGCTGTTGAGGACAAGAGCGGAGAGGAAAGACCTTCCGCCACCTCATGAAGCAACGTAAATTATGGAACGAGCGATTCGTTTTATGGCGCCAGTAAACAACAAAACTGCTGATCGCCTTTTCAAATCTGTAGATGAACTTATCACCAAGGGAACATCACACATTCACCTACTACTCTCAACACCAGGAGGGTCTGTATTCCACGGACTATCACTACACAACTACCTCAAAGGAATTCCTATCCCGGTGTCTACCTATAACTTCGGTTCGGTAGACTCCATCGGAGTGGTGATCTATTGCGCCGGCTCAAACCGCTATGTAGTTCCGCACTCACGGTTTCTCATTCACAGTGTTAAGCTCAACCTCAAGGGTGGTTTATCGGTAGATGAAAAGCAAATCGATGAGTACTTGAAGAGTGTGAAGATTGATCAACACAACATCGCTCGCGTCATGAGCGACACCACAGGAAGATCAGTTGAGTCACTAGAATCTGATATGGTGAATCGAACAACTCTCAGTCCAGAACAATCAGTACAGTATGGCTTAGCTCACGAGATCAGACAAGAACTCATCAAACCCGGCATGGAAATGATCACCATCGGTGAACCTGTAGATGGAGACAAATACCAGCCAAGAGGCGTAAGATTCGGGAAGTAAGCTGTCGCTGTAAACCTTATGCTGTAAGTAGTATACAACTTTTAAAATGGCTTAGGCCTTAAGCCATAAGCACAAAGGCTTATAACATCTTATTCAACTTCAAGGTCTGCTTGGGCTGGAATGAGCGTGACGAATGCCTCGAACTCATGCTTTCCCACGTTGCTGGTTGATCGATATTCATAGTAGCGTCTATATAGCTGAAAGTTAGCTATTCGCTTCCAGCCAGGCATCTACGTTATTCTTGACTCTTATTAGCAACTGGCTCTGGTCAGCCTTTTCAAAACTGCTTCCTGTCACTTTTTCGAAAAGCTCTATGTATCTGTCGGATACCGAGTTCACGAAGGCATCATCCATGCTGGGCTGCGTTTGTCCGTCTTGCCCCATGAAATCATTGGCCATTAGCCACTCGCGCACAAACTCTTTACTCAATTGCTTTTGCGCGGCACCACTAGCTTGACGCTCTTCGTAACCATCAGCATAGAAGTAGCGAGATGAATCAGGTGTGTGAATTTCATCAATCAAATACACCTTCCCATCCTTCACTCCAAACTCGTACTTCGTGTCTACGAGGATCAGTCCATTCTTCGCTGCGATTTCTGTCCCGCGTGCAAAGAGCTTGCGAGTGTAGTCTTCCAGCTGTAGGTAGTATTCTTCAGCCACAATACCTTGAGATAGGATCTCTTCACGACTGATGTCTTCATCGTGACCTTCTTCTGCTTTGGTAGCAGGAGTGATGATGGGTTCTGGGAAGCGATCGTGCTCTTTCATGCCTTCTGGCATCGTCACACCGCAAAGTGTGCGTTCACCCGACTTATAAGTTCTCCATGCATGTCCTGTCAAGTAACCACGAATAACCATTTCCACGCGGAATGCATTGCACTTGTGACCAATTGTGACATTTGGGTCTGGACTGGCAATCTTCCAGTTGGGAACAATGTCAGAAGTTTGGTCTAGAAAGGAGCTGGCAAGTTGATTCAAAACTTGACCTTTAAATGGGATGCCTCTCTTCAGAATAACGTCAAATGCAGAGATGCGATCTGACGCCACCATCACGAGTAGATCGTCACCAATTGAATAGACGTCACGGACTTTTCCGTGATAAACTGAAGTTTGGCCTTCAAATTGATAATCAGTAGTGTATATACTGTTCATTCATCAATAAGTTTAAGTTCGAAACGAATGTCGCCCATACGTGTTGTTTTCGTGCTGCAGCGAAGTAAACCGGGTTCGATTTCCTCAACGGCGAGCACTTGTTTGGGCTCATTTCCCATTTGAAGGATGTAGGCACTTTGGCCGTCTTCAGCGACAGTCCAACTGCCTGCTTTTCCATCCGGATTGTTCGGTGTGTAGATAATGTAAGTCTGGTCTTCAAGGAAGGAGTAGCGCGTACTTTTTGAGAGCTCTACCATGATCTCTTGCACCTTGCTACCAGCATTGGGATCATTCACTTGGAAGTTTTGCATCTGCCATTCTCCAATGATGAGCTCTTTTTTCCCGCCACAGGCGGAAATCAATAACACGAAAATACTGATAAAGAATAGTTTACGCTTCATAATTCTTCTTTTCGTCGTTCGCTTCTTTCTTCTCTTGCTTCTTTGCTTCGCGGTAGGTCTCTCGTTCCTTTTCGTCGTGTTCGAAAGCGTTGATGACCATCGTGACGAGCTTGTGGCGGATGATATCTTCACCACCAAGACGAATGATAGAGATACCTTCTTTGTTATCGAGAATCTTCACGGCGCGCAACAAACCCGAAGGCTGCTTGCGAGGAAGGTCAACCTGGGATACGTCTCCAGTGATAATGAACTTGGCGCTTTGCCCCATGCGGGTCAAGAACATTTTCATCTGCGATACCGTAGCATTCTGCGCCTCATCGAGAATAACGAAGGCTTTGTCGAGTGTTCGTCCACGCATAAAGGCGAGGGGAGCCACTTCAATAACGCCTTTCTCGATGTAATCAGCCACCTTTTCATAAGGCAGCATATCTGTAAGGCCGTCATACAATGGCTGCATGTACGGATCTAGCTTTTCTTTCAAATCACCTGGAAGGAAACCGAGGTTCTCTCCGGCTTCAACGGCAGGACGCGTGAGAATGATGCGTCGTACTTCTTTCTCTTTCAAGGCACGAACGGCGAGTGCAACTGCGGTATAGGTTTTACCGGTGCCGGCAGGGCCGATCGCAAAGACCATATCATTGTCTTCGACGGCCTTCACGAGGCGACGTTGATTAGGTGTTCTCGCAGTGACCTTGATGCCTCCTGGTCCGTAAACAAGCACATCTTCGTCTTTCGCGCGATTTTTCACCTCTTCATTATCGGCCTGCATCAGGCGTTCAATATTTCTTTCGGTGAGTCGCTGGTACTTTTCGATATGCCATAAGACGAGTTCGAGCTTCTTTTCAAAGCGATCAACTTCTTCGGGTGCGCCAAGCACCTTGACTTTGCTTCCTCGCGCTACAATCTTGAGTTTCGGGAAGTATGACTTAATCAGTTTGAACTTGGAATTGTTTGCTCCAAACAACACCAAAGGATCAACTAAAGGGATTGAAATTTCTTTCTCTTGGTCCAATACAGATCGTTATTAATTTTTTTGACCCTGAACTGTTCGTTTTTCGGTGGCTGCAAAGTAAGGAAAAGCCCATGGAATTTGCACCTTTGTCAGCGGCGGAAAAGAAATGGCGATCCTCACATTTATATCTGATTTTGGAACAGCTGACCCATACGTGGCTATGGTTAAGGGAGCTGTGTATTCACAGCTGCCCGAAGCGAAGATCGTTGACATTAGTCACGAGGTGTCGCCTTTCAACGTTACAGAAGCCGCATTTCATTTACGCCAGTCATACTCCATCTTTACTAGAGGAACCGTGCATTTGATCGGAGTGAATGCCGATCATTCTGATGATACTCCACACCGAATTGCGGTGTATGACGGGCACTATTTCATCGCTGCCGACGGAGGGATTTTCTCCCTTATCTTTGATAAACAGCCAGATGCCGTATATGATATTAACGTGCCATACGACAGTGATATTCTAACCTTTCCGGTGCTACACCGATTGGTCAAAGTAGCCTGTCACTTGTTACGTGGAGGAACTCCTGAGGTTATTGCCCGTCAAGCAGAGGCTGTAACTGAGGCCACGAGACTACGTCCAATCATCGATGGTGACAGTATTCGCGGACATGTGGTTTATGTTGACCGCTTTGACAATTTAGTGACAGATATTTCCTCAAGCATGTTCCGAGAGGTAGGGAAGAGTCGTGCTTTCACGATTCACCACCGCACGGCGCGCCACAAGATTGAAAAAATCTCTGGTCATTACAACGAGGTTCCAAATGGTGAGAAGGTAGCTCTGTTCAATAGCGCAGGTGTTCTTGAGATTGGAATTGGTGGCGGTGCTCCAGAATCAGGAGGAGGCGCTGCGCAGTTATTCGGCTTGAAAAAAGGAGACCTAATCTTAGTTGTATTCCATGATCGTTCGAATCGTTAAAATGGTCTTCCGCCCAGAGGGCGTGGAAGAATTCCTAACCACCTTCGAGAAATTCAAGAGCGATATCCGAAATCAACCGGGATGCCTGCACCTTGAGTTGCTGCAGCAGAAAGACGGTTACACCTTCTTCACTTACAGCTACTGGGAATCTGAGAAAGAGCTCAACGCCTACCGCGATTCCGAGACTTTTAAGACGGTCTGGCCTTTGACGAAGAAACACTTCGATGCCAAGCCAGAGGCATGGACAACTGAACAAATGGTTGTTCTCGGGAAGAATGAAGTGAATTGAACACAGGAAAGGGCCTTGGGAATAAATCTCAAGAATACCCGTTGAACTGTGAAAAACTGAAGAATTTGAAACCGGGTAAGCCCAGAGTTTACCTTAATTTTGCATGAACCACCTGCAATGCTTGCACTACTAAAGAAAGAGATCCGTTCCTTCCTGAGTTCACTCATCGGTTACGTTGTAATCGCAGTGTTCTTGCTCTTGGTGTCTCTGTTTATGTGGATTTTTCCTGGACAATGGAACACACTGGATGTAGGTCTATCTAACCTCGACACCCTTTTCTTCATCGCCCCATGGGTCTTTATGTTCTTGATTCCTGCCATCACCATGCGCAGTTTCTCAGAAGAAAAAAGAACCGGAACGATTGAGTTGCTCTTAACTCGTCCGCTGAGCGATATGCAAATCGTACTTGCGAAGTACTTAGGTGGAGTAATGCTGGTTTTGATCAGCCTGCTTCCAACCTTAGTGTATTTCTTAACCGTGCATTTCATTGGGAATCCTGCGGGGAATGTAGATAGCGGAGGTACATGGGGCTCATACATCGGGCTGTTGCTGCTCGGTAGCGCCTATGTGAGTATTGGGATTTTCACTTCTGCGATTACACCGAATCAGATTGTATCCTTCTTGGTTTCTGCGCTGATTTGCTTCTTCATGTTTATCGGTTTTGAATCTCTAGGGAGCTTTGATCTATTCGGCCCACTAGACGATGCAGTGATTGCTCTGGGAATGAATGATCACTACAAAAGCCTTTCTCGAGGCTTGGTGGATTCACGTGATGTTGTCTACTTCGGTATTCTAACCGCACTCTTTCTATTTGCTTCACGAACAGTTTTACAAAGCAGAAGATGGTAGAACACAAGAAGACATACCGCCGCAACGACTTGGTGCAGCTTCTGTTGAGCCTTGCCATTCTAGTAGTGTTTGGTTTTGCTTCAAGCTTTGCTTTCGCTAAGATTGACTTGACCGAAGAGAAGCGTCACACACTCACAGAATCAACGGAGCAAATGCTCGGATCCCTCGAGGAAACGGTCTACATCCGTTGCTACCTTGATGGCGACTTCCCAGCGCGTTTTAAGCGTCTACAGAAAGCGATTCGTGAACGCCTTGACGAATTTGATGATTTCGCCAACGGCAACATCGAGTACGAATTCATTGACATCTACGCATCAGAAGATGACCAGACGATTGGTGAGAATGAAGAAGCACTCTATGAGCAAGGACTCCAGTTCACCCGTATTGCCTACGAAGAGAATGGGGTAAACAACTACCAGAACATCTGGCCAGGTGCAATCATGACCTTTAAAGGGAAGGAAATCACCGTTCAGTTGTTCAATAGCCAGTCGCCTGAGCCAACGGATGAAATGGTGAATTCTTCGATTAACAACATCGAGTATGAGTTTGCTTCAAAGCTGCGAAAGCTGATGCGCGACGATCGTCCTGCCATTGGCGTGTTAGATGGACATGACGAGCTGTTACCAATCGAGACGGCTGATCTTGTTGAGACCTTGAAAGATGATTACGACGTTGAGCGTGTTGAAATTGGTGGCAGAGTGAACGCGTTGAGCGACAAAGTTGAAACTGCTCCAGAACGCACCAATCGTTATGATCTTCTTATCGTAGCTAAGCCAGATAGTGCATTTTCCAGAGGTGATAAGATTATCCTTGATCAGTTCATCATGAACGGAGGTGCGGTGCTTTGGATGATTGATCCGATCATTACTGATCTTGATAGCCTTCGAGTAAATCAGCAAGCGCTAGCGAATACCAATGAAATGGGCTTGTACGACATGCTCTTCGATTATGGCGTTCGTATCAACCGTAACTTGATCATTGACTACCAATGTGCTCCAATCCTTTTGGATGGAGGTCCGCTTGGGAACCAGCGTAACATGCAGCTTCAGAACTGGTATTTCGCGCCCGTAGTGATTCCTGATGCTAACGCACACCCGATTTGTACAAACTTAGATCCGATTCACTTTGACTTCACCTCTTCGTTGAGCTTGGTTGGGAATAACCCTCAAGTTGAGAAGACGGTATTGCTGGCTTCGAGTGAACTTTCGCTTGAGCGCAAGGCCCCAGTAAGGGTGAATCCAGCGATTGTAGACTTTGATATTGATTATTTCCGCAACGGACCTCATGGATCTTACCCGCTAGCGGCCCTGCTAGAAGGGGAGTTCACAAGTAACTTTAAAGGGAGATTGGCTGACACGCTCGTGCGTGATCCAAACTTTGCTTTCCGTGAAACAAGTTTGCCGACGCGTATGATTGTGGTTGCCGATGGTGATATCGGTCGCAACAAATTCATGCCAGTGGAAGGTGGCTTTGCACCGCTACCACTAGGATATGATCGCTACGCTCGCAAAGTAGTGTACGACAATAAAGATTTCCTTCTCAACGCAATCAACTACTTGTTGGATGATCCTGAAATGATCAGCATCCGTTCGCGTACGATTGAGCTGAGAAAGCTAGACGCTGAATCCGTGAAAGATCATCGTGGCTTAATTCAAGTATTGAATGTTGCTGGCCCGCTGTTAGTTATCGCTATCGCGGGAATGGTTCTGTTGTGGATGAGAAAGCGTCGTTATACAGAGAAATATGCGTAAGAACCTTCGTCTTTTATTGATACTCGTAGCCTTGACGCTAGGAGCAGGAGTGATGTGGTACATGAATGACGGGCAGTCTTCAATGTCAAAGAATGCGCTAACGGATTTCGCTATCGCAGATACCTCTCAAGTGGATAAGATCTTTATCGCTGATGTGCATGAACGAAGTATTACACTGGAGCGTGCAGCAGATAGTCGCTACTGGGATCTAAATGGCAAGTACAAAGCTCGAAAGGATGCTGTGGACCTACTACTGAAGACGTTCACTCGCATTGGAGTGAAATCTACAGTACCAGAAGCCGCACGAGATAACGTTATCCGTCTATTGTCATCTGGAGGTAAGAAGGTGGAGATCTATGAGAACGGTCAGCTATCAAAGACATACATCGTAGGGAATGCTACCCAAGATCATACAGGTACATACATGCTCTTAGAGACGCCTGAAGAAGGACGTTCTTCCGAACCATTCATTACGCATATGGAAGGGTTCACTGGATTCTTGAGCACACGCTTCTTCACGGATGAGAATGATTGGCGATACACTGGAGTGTTCGATTATCCTGAACTAGATATCAGTGAGGTGACGGTGCAACACCATGAATCTCCTGAGTTGTCTTTCACCATCAAATATAGCGGTGGAAACGATTTGAAACTCCACAGCGAGTTGCTGGAGCGAGATGTTCCTCTGTTCGACACCTTGGCAGTTAAGAATTACCTCTTACTTTACAAGAAAGTGCACGTTGAGACTTACATGTCTCACTTGACAGAGTCTCAAGAAGACAGCTTGTTGAATACCAACCCGGCTTTTACCTTGAGTGTACTTGAGAATTCAGGGAATCGCAAGAAGATTGACATCTACTACAAGCAGCCGATTACTGGAACTGTTCAAGTACCTGATGCCAATGGAAACCTCCCCGAATGGGATGAGTCTCGGATGTACGGAGTGGTCAAAGGAAGTGAGGTAACATTGATTCAGACATTTGTATTCAATGCCCTGCTTCGTCCGATTGGGGCGTTCGCACCAAGTCCTAATTCTGGTGCTGGATACCAGGCCATTGCACCATGAAAAAGAGCTATCCAGATATCGTAGCTTTAATCCTCCGACTTGGATTTGGTGGAGCCATGCTTGTTCACGGAGTGCAAAAGGCAGAGAAATTACTCGGAGGCTTTGATAAGATCAAATTTGCTGATCCAATAGGCATTGGTGAACCTGCCACTTTGGTTCTTGCCATCTTTACTGAGCTCATTAGCGCCATCGCCTTGGTTCTAGGTTACTACACCCGTATCGCAGCCGCGTTGTTAGGGGTGACCATGATTGTAGCCATGTTCATTGTTCATGGGGGAGATTCATGGGCAAAGAAGGAGTTGGCAGCGCTCTACCTTATAGGATACCTAGCGTCATTCTTGATGGGCGGAGGAAAGTATTCGATCACGAAGTAATCAACTGGGCGAAACGCTTCCAGCTGAATTGATCCTTTTTCTTTTGTATGCTTTCTTCTCTCGCTAGCGCGGAATCGCTCTCGTTAAACCAGTGAAGAATTGCCTCGCTCAGTGCATTCTCATCCAATGGTGGAACCAACATCCCTGTGGATTCGTTGTCAATGTATTCAGATAGACCACCAACGTTCGATGCCACGATCGCTTTGTTGAAGTGAAGAGCCGTAGCTGTCACACCACTTTGAGTTGCCGACTTATAAGGTAATACCACGAGGTCACATGCTGAAAACCATCGATTGACTTCATTGTCTGGAATGAATCCATTGGAGAAGATCACTCTGTTCTTGGCGGCTTCATCAATCATCGTCTTGTATTTACCTTGATCTTCGTAGGCTTCTCCTGCGACCAATAGTTGGTATTCTGAAGGAAGTTTATTGAAGGCTTTCAATAAGATGTCAAGTCCTTTGTAAGGCCTAATCAATCCAAAGAAGAGCAGTGTTTTCTTGTCTTCAGAAACACCAAGAAGCTGTGAAGCAGCGTTCCGCGCTAGCGATTCACCAAGATGATTATAAATTGGATGAAAAGCCTGAGTTACTGAAGCATTGGGACGTAATCGAAGGAGGTCATTCGAGACAGCTTCAGAAAGCGTGATGTAGCGATCACAAGCGTCAATAAAACGCCTCCCGAGTTTCTGCTGAAAGCTTCCCGCGTCATGAGGAATCGCATTGTGGAGCAATCCTACAACTGGAGCAATGCAACGACGCGCAACTGAAGCAAGGGCAGGAGCCAGGTAGCCGGTCCAATAAGGAATGATAACGAAGTCGGCATTCAATGAGTTTACATGGCTCGCAGTGCGTTTCCAGCTGAGCGGATTGATGGAGTCTAGAAGTGCTGGGGTATTAGCGATTTCGCGATGGTCATTGAGGTATTGTGTTTTCCCAGGAAAGATGAGTTGAGGATACTGACGCCTGAAATTGATGGCGTGTACCTCATGTCCTTGGTCCACTAACGCACTCATCATGTGCTCGTTAAATTGAGCAATACCTCCACGGAACGGAGGGAAGACAGAAACGATCACGATCTTCACATTCCGAAGGTCGGAAATTCCAAGGATTTCCTATTCTGCGCTAGCGAAAAGAGCAGACAAAAAGCCTCAAAATGAACACTATCTTTGCTTCAGAATATCGAATATGAAAGACGCATTTCTTATAGACGGAATCCGCACTCCAATTGGAAATTTCGGAGGAACCTTAGCACCAGTCAGAACAGATGATTTGGCAGCTCACGCGATCAAAGCATTGATTGAAAGACACCCAAATCTTGATTTGGCAGGCATTGAAGATGTCATCTTAGGCTGCGCCAATCAAGCAGGAGAAGACAATCGCAATGTCGCTCGCATGGCTGGTTTGTTAGCAGGCCTTCCATGGAGTGTTCCTGGTGAAACGGTGAACCGACTATGTAGCTCCGGACTGGCATCTGCGATCAACGCCTCACGTGCTATTCAATTGAACGAAGGTGATGTATTTATTGCCGGTGGTGTAGAGCACATGACGCGAGGTCCGTGGGTAATCTCAAAGGTGAGCAAGCCTTTCGGACGCGATGCAGAGATGCACGATTCAAGTTTTGGATGGCGCTTCGTCAATAAGAAGATGAAGGAACTCTACGGTACCGATTCAATGGGACAAACCGCAGAGAACTTGGTTGATATTTACAAGATCAGTCGAGAAGACCAAGATGCCTTCGCCTACAGATCTCAAATGAAAGCAGCGGAAGCACAGCGTAATGGGCGTTTGGCTGAAGAGATTGTTGCTGTGGAGATCCCGAGAAGAAAGCAAGACCCGTTGGTATTTGATCAAGATGAGTTTATCAAGCCGAACAGCTCTATGGAGGTGCTTGGGAAGTTGAGAGCTGTATTCCGCAAAGAAGGTGGAACGGTGACAGCTGGAAATGCCAGTGGCTTGAATGATGGTGCAGCTGCTTTGTTGATGGCGTCTGAAGAAGGAGTGAAGCAACACGGACTGACTCCGAAGGCGCGCATTGTAAGCTCTGGAGTAGCTGGTGTTGAACCACGAATTATGGGAATTGGCCCTGTAGAGGCGACGAACAAGGCGTTGAAACGTGCTGGATTGAGCTTGAATGATCTAGACATTATAGAATTGAACGAAGCCTTCGCAGCTCAGAGTTTAGCATGTATGCGTCAGCTTGGTCTTGATGATGATGATCCGCGTGTCAATCCGAATGGCGGTGCGATTGCGATTGGACACCCACTCGGAATGACCGGAGCGCGGATGTTGAATTCAGCGGCTATTGAGCTTCAGAAAACTGGCAAGCGTTATGCCCTAGTAACGATGTGTGTTGGAGTAGGACAAGGGTACGCGGCCATTATTGAGCGAGTATGAGTAAGGTGAATCCAGATGCAGCGCAAAAGATCCAAGCCTACTTGGACAAACGTGATGATGCTGAGCGTGCGATAATTACTTCGATTCGTGAGGCCGCACACGATGCTGTTGCTGAGATTCAAGATGATTATAAATGGCAATGGCCTTGTCTAAATCATCACGGCTTGGTGTGCAGCTTCGGCGCTCACAAGCATCATATGGTGGTTCATTTTTTCCAAGGTGCTTTAATTAACGATACTGCGGAGGTCTTGAGTGTTGGACCAAGCGGTAATGCAGCAATGCGCACATGGAAATTCACTAAAGACGATTCCCTTGACCTTGATACCTTTAAAGCGTACGTCCGTGAAGCTGCAGCGAACAATGCAGCGGGTAAAAAGGTCGACCTCACGAAAATGCGCAAACCATTGAAGATACCAGAAGCCTTCAAAAAAGTGCTGCAAAGCAACGAGGTCTGGAATACGTTCGACGGTATGAGCTATTCGAATAAGAAAGAATATGTAGAGTTCTTTACAGAACCGAAACGTGAGGAGACCAAGGAACGCCGAATGAAAAAGGTGGTTAATCTTTTGACAAAGGGAAGCGGACTTAACGATAAGTACAAGTAATGTTTTACGAATTCAAAGGGTTCATCCCGGTTGTCCACCCATCTTCATACGTTCATCCGCTCGCGGCGGTGACTGGGAATGTCATCATCGGAAAAGACTGCTATATCGGACCGGGAGCTGCGATTCGTGGTGATTGGGGAGGTATTGTGATCAAAGACGGTTGTAATGTGCAAGAGAATTGTACAGTGCACATGTTCCCAGGCGTGACCTTAACCCTTGATGAAGGTGCGCACATTGGGCACGGAGCCATCGTACATGGAGCCAATATTGGTAAGAATGTGCTGGTTGGAATGAACGCCGTGATTATGGATGAAGCAGAGATCGGTGACGGATCGATCATTGGCGCCTTGAGTTTCGTGAAAGCAAAGACAGTGATTCCTCCTAGAAGTTTGGTCGTTGGCAACCCAGCTAAGATCATCAAGGAGGTCTGTGACGACATGCTTAACTGGAAGACAAAAGGCACAGCGCTGTACCAACAACTCCCAAGCGATATTCGGGAGCACATGCGTGAAGTAGAGCCTCTGAGTGAAATTCCAGCTGATCGACCGTTACAAGAAAAGCTCTACGAAACCTGGGAACAACTGAAAAAGGGTGAGTAAACCTTTTCGCTTTAAGCAATTCCAAGTACGACAAGACCGAAGCGCAATGAAAATCGGCACCGATGGATTGGTGCTTGGTGCTCTGGCGCCTTGTGAAGGAGCCTTACAGGTCTTGGAAGTAGGGACGGGGACAGGAGTGGTGAGCATGATGCTTGCTCAGCGATTTCCTGGTATTGAGATTACCACGCTAGAGATTGATGAAGCAGCTGCCTCAGAGGCAATACAGAACGTGGAAGCATCTCCTTTCGGTGATCGTATTGAAGTCATCAACACGCCCTTTCAGTCTTTCTTGAGCGACCGTCAGTTTGATCATATCGTTTCTAATCCACCGTTTTTTCAAGAGAGTCTGAGATCTCCGAGGTACCAGCGTTCTTTAGCACGTCAGGATCACGGTTTGTCCATATTCGACTTGCTTGATGGCGGAAAACGTTTGCTAAAACCAGGAGGGAAGATGACCATTATTTGGCCATTCGACCGAAAGGAAGAACTCTTTAATACAGCTCATGATGTGGCGCTTTATCCTGAGGTAATTACTCATCTGCACACAAAGCCAGATCGTGAGGCAAAGCGGATCATTGTGAAGTTAGGGCATAAACAGGTTGAGATGGTGGCGAACCAACTCACGGTGGAAGATGCCTTTGGCGAGTATTCAGATGAATATAAGGAGCTCTTGAAAGACTTCCTTTTGATATTCTAGAAGGAGACTATGAACCTAGAATACGCTTGAGCTTGTCAACTTGGCTATCCCAAAGCAGCTGCGATTCTTCTAGTTCATCCTCTTCAGCGAAATCAGTCACAATTAAGGCTGTTTCACCGGTGAGTGCATCGATCTTAATTCGAAGTTCAAAGAACGATTTGTCATCGTCATCTTCTTCGGTTTCGAGCCACTTGAATTTAACGTACTCTTCACGTTTTTTAGTGAGTAGACGGGCGTCTTCACCGGCACCATCCCACAGGAATGTGTAGACATCTTTGCGGATGTTTACATCATCAGCGAACCATTCAGAAAGCCCGCTTGGAGTGCTTAAACAATTATATAGAATACCTTTAGAGGCGTTAATGAGGTATTCTCGTTGGAACTTTTCCTTATCCATACATAGTCCTTGTTAGGAAGTCAGGTAATATAGACATTTTCCCTTACGATACCACTCCGTTTATATAAGTCTAAAATGTGGTGTGGCTTTTAAAAAATATCTATATTTGCACCCCTGAAATGGCGAGGTAGCTCAGCTGGTTAGAGCGCAGGATTCATAATCCTGAGGTCGAGAGTTCAAGTCTCTCTCTCGCTACAAAAAAAAGAAAAGCCCGTTCAATCGAACGGGCTTTGTCTTTCCAGCTATTTTGGCTAGTCTTTGATAAATCGGGCGGAACCTAGGTTTATTCCATCTCCCCAAATGCCCAGTATGTAAAGTCCGTTAGGTAAATCATCAATAGCGATGACAGAAGTTTGTGTTTCGCTTTGATTGATTTTCTTGACCACTTTTCCTTGTAGATCATAGACCTCATAACGCAGCTGTCCGGGAGGTGCAGGGAAGTTCACGGTCAGCTGTTGCTGAGCGGGGATAGGTCCAACAGTGATGTTGGGATAAGTCGGAAAGCTGACGAATCCTCCGAAGTCAATTGCGTAGAAGCGGAAGTTATCAATCATCCAGCCTTCTTTCTGGGTGTCTATGCTATCAGAGATAAAGTTAAACCGCAGGATGAGTGAGTCGATTTGACTTACTGCTATGTCCGAAGGAAAAAGAGGTAAGCCAACACTAAAGCCAAAGTTCGTTTGAGTCCAATCATAACAACCAGAGAAGCCTGGCTCGCCGTTGTGTAGCGTGTCTGTTTCTGTGTAGAGACCTAAGTTGGTTTCCATCCAATCAGCCCCAGTCCATGGAGAAATGGCCCAATAGATGTCACCTGCAGGCTGTTCAATGATATTGGTAAAAGTCTGTCCACCGTCAAACGATAGTTCAATGTAGCCTCCATCCAGAAGCGTATCTGAGTACATTTTGTGTTGGAACTCAATAAAGAAATGATCTGGAAAGAAGAAGCCAGGTGTATTGAACTCATCAGTAATTATAAGGTCGAACCAAGAGTGGTTATTGATCGGGTAATCCAACACGCTGTCAGTGATCATGGCTAACTGTGGTGTAAAGGCAGTATCTAGCTTATTTTTTCCAGGTGTGCCAAGCACCCAGAGATTTGTAGAGTCATCCGGAATGACAATCGCATCAAATGGTTCTTCTAAGTTGTACAATGAATCGCCAGGGTATTCCTCCCAATCCTGCGCAATTGAGTGAATGCTTATCAAAATGGAAAGCACGAGAAGGTAGAGTGTTCTCATAAATTAAGTGTTTGTTGTTAACTTGAAGTTAGAATAGTTCCCAAGGGTTCACAAGGCTAGTTGAATACGAAGCTTGATATCTCAATCTAAGAGGTTGCTTGGATGATTAAGCTCAATAAATTAGAGTAGGAATGTGAGTTCTGAAGCTATGTCAGTAGATGGGAAGTCAGGATTGGAAGGGGGTAGAGGCCAGGAGATCATCCGTGCTCTCGAGTTGGTACACTGTTTTAATCTTAAGGGTAGAATCTTTCATGTCTTGACTAATTTTTTCCGCTATAGCGGGAAGCCGAGAGCCTGAGTTTTCCCATCGTTCTTTCGAAGGCCACTGCGCATAAGCTACGTAGTGGGTGTCGCTCTGTTGATGGAGTCTAGATCCAAGACTACCCTCGAATTCATAGATGAGCTCAGTCATTTCACGCCAAGCTTGGCAGAACAAATCTTCTTTTCCAGGGATGACCTGGAATTCATATACAACACAAAACATAGTTGAAAAGATAGCGATTAGCTTCGTGCATTGATCGACGCGATGATCTTATGTGCATTTTGAACGAAGTTGGTAGTTTCATTTGGAAGATTCACTTCGATTGCCGCCACTAATTCATTGGAAATCTCGGGATAGATCTTGCTCAAGCTGGCGAGGATAAACATGGAGTAATATCGTTCCGCGGTAGCGCTTTTAGGATCCATTAAGCGCTCAAAACATACATCCATAACTTCACCCTGATGGTCTACAGGAATGCCTTGTTCTTTGTCTACATCATAGATGCATTTCAGCAAATCTCTTCTGGCACCCGTTATAGTCACTTCACGTAATTGCGCAGTTAAGAAACTGATATGATTGATCACAGATTTGTGATCGTCATCGGCTATGGTTCGAAGGACATAGGCAGCCTTTGCAGACGCTGGGTACTCATTTTCAGTGATGATATCTAGAAGCTGATATAAGTCTTCCCTACCGTCTCGAATACGTTGGCTCAGCTCTCGGGCTTTTTGTTTGGCAAACCCCGTGGTCAGTATGTCTCGCACTATCCTCGTTCTTCGCGTACCGCCTTTTCTTCCTTTGGTGTTTTAGCAGGAGGGAAGTCCCCTGTTGAATTGTCTTCAGCTTCTAGTCGCTTCAACAATTCTCCGATTTGCTCTGCACTCAACTGCTTTGCGATTACTCTCTTGTCCTCGTCAAGAAGGAAGACTTTTGGAGTTGAGAATACATCAAAGGTCGAACGGAAATTCAAGCTGAGAAGGCTGGTCACACCAGTGCTGATTAGCTTGGTTGCTGAATCAGTGGCATTAATAGCAGGGTTATCAGAAACGTGGTACCAACCGTCTAATTCTTTTTCTCGGATGAACTTGATCCACGGCTCTGTTTCAAAGTCGTTTCCTATGGCAAACACCTTTAGTCCCTTGTCGTTCCACTCTTCTGAGAGCTCCTGAAGCTTCGGCATTTCTTTCTTACAATGACCACACGTTGATTCCCAGATGGCGATAACCGTATACTTGGCTTCAATCTCATATAGGTTCACCCAGTTGGTTAACGTAGTGTCTGGAAGAATAATATTTGGAATAGGTTCTCCACAAACCGTATACCTCAAATCCTTCGCACGGTCAAGAATCTTCGTTGTTGCTTCCTCGTCAAGCCAGTCAGCTTTGCCTGTTCGATAGTATCGATCAACCATTCCCACGAAGACCTTATCCATACACATGATGTTCGATGATTCAGCTGCGTACGTAATGTGATGAGTGAAGTACTTAAACATATCGTAGTTGTCAGTACGTTCAACCAATTCAAATGCTTCTTTCAATAACGAGTCAGGAATTTGAGGTAGCACCTTCGTCCAGTACTTATCAAGTACGCGGTGAAACATCTGGTCACGCACAAGGCGTGGGTCAGAGAAATCTACGCGATCCCAGTAATGATCGCGGTAGTAGTAGTACTTCCACGTCTGAGCGTCTTCCACACCTTCTGGGGCTTCAGGCACCTCAACATCCAAGGTCATTTGCATAAGCTTGGTGAAAAGTAGTTCAGGATGCTTGGCGATGAGATCTTTCTGGTATTCCTGAACATCGTCGTTCAATTGCTTGATCTCAGCACGTGCTTGCTCTTTTTGTTGATCAGACTTCAATGTGTCAGCCAACACAGCATCAAAAGGCGCACGCGCATTTCGTTTACGTTGGATGAAATGCAAGTAGTTGAAGAACTGCTCGTTCTCATCCGACTTATGCACTGTCAGGTTGTTTATCAAGTCGTTCGTATCTGTCTCTAGGTAGATATCTTCTTGACTGACGATGATGTCAAAGAATTTCGGTCCTGGCGCAACAACGGCGTACTTCCCACATTCCTCAAATGGCTTTCCTTGGAACTCGAAGTATCCATTAGCATCAGCCATAGTCGTGTCGTTGTAGTAGAGCTTTTCTCCGTAATAATTGGCCAGGTAGACTTCCTGATTCTCGACCCCTCTGATCTTCAGTCGGATTTTATTGTCTTGTGCATCGGTATGTATGGTGAACATGCCTAAGACAAGGATCAAGCTAAATTTCAGGATAGATTTGATCATAATCGTTGTTGGTTTGTTTCGATGACTACCTTTTGAGTGCAAAAGTTGTTCCTCAAAGGTAGGATTAACAAATATTCACCACTAGTGTTGCCAAATTGATTTCGACAATGAACTTTTCAAAGGTATCGATCATAGGAAGTGGCTGGAGCGGAATAGCGCTAGCGCGGAAGCTGAGAAAGGAAGGGAGAGAGGTGGTAGTGACTTCCAGATCATCAGCTCAGAGAGAGGCGTTAGCCCAAGAAGGAATTCGTTTAGAAGTGCTTGATGTCTTGAGCGATGAATTCCTCGAAGCAACCACAATGGTGCTTTCTGAGGTCTTTCAGACTGATTTGGTCATTATTACACTTACGCCGCCGAAAAGTGATCGAATAGAAAACGCTGCTCAGCGAGGTCACGAAGCTATAGCTCGTCAGTTGAGTTTGCATGGCGTCGAGCAAACTGTGCTGCTTAGTTCTACTGGAGCTTATCCGAACCTCAATAAAGACGTTTTTGAGGACGATGCTGCAAATATTATTTCGAGACATTCAGGTGTTTCAATTCTTGCGTTAGAAAAGGTATATAAAGAGCTGCCTATCTGCATTTTCAGAATGGGGGGATTGGCGGGGTCAGGTCGTGAACCAAGCCGTATGTATCATAGGGATGGTATGATCATCAATAGTAAGAGTCCGGTCAATGTTACATGGTTACGTGATATTCTAGGGGTGATAGGATTCCTTTGTGATGTAGGACAAATGTCAGGGGTTTATAATTTGGTTGATCCGGAGTTATTGACAAAGGAAGAGTTCGTTCGTAGGTATAACTCTGAACCTTTTGTATCAACGCTAAAAATAGACAACCAACTCGCTGAATGGAAGCGAGTTCGGAGTGACCGAGTTATGTCAATTGGATATCAGTTCGTACCTTAGGAAAATACGGTTTTTCCCGTTTTAGGAATTCAACTGGATTCCCATTTGTGGAAAAAATTGTCTAATGATTTATCGGCAATCGATAGGTCAGGTTAACTTAGCTACTGTAAAGTCACAGTCTATGCTCTCCACATTGACTCACGTACTTACTGGGCGCAATAATCGCCCCATTCTACTGGACATAAAGTGGGACAAAGAACAGACTCAAAAGGGTCTGGTCATCTTCGTGCACGGGTATAAAGGGTTCAAAGATTGGGGTGCATGGAACCTAGTGTCTGAGAAATTCGCTCGAGCTGGTTACACCTTCTTGAAGTTTAACTTCTCACACAACGGTACTACACCTGAGTACCCCGAAGACTTCGTAGATCTAGAAGCGTTCAGTGATAACAACTATTCCATCGAGCTGGATGAAATCCGTATTGTTACGGATTGGGCCTTGTCAAGTAAAGAGGTACCTAAATCAAAACAAACCTCATTAATTGGGCACAGCAGAGGTGGCGGGCTTGCCATTCTCGGAGCAACGGAAGATGAACGGATTGATAAATTGATCACGTGGGCTGCTGTTTCTGATTTTGGTGATCGTTTCCCTATCTATGAAGATCTGCATCAGTGGAGGTGGGATGGTATATACCATGTTCTAAATGGAAGAACAGGTCAGAAAATGCCTCACAAATACCAGTGGTATAAAGACTTTAAAGAAAACGAAGAGCGTCTCTATATTCGACGACATGCCCGAAAATATACAAAGCCATCGTTGATTGTGCACGCCCTAGATGACCTGGCTGTTCACGGGAGTGCAGCAATGCGCATTCACAAATGGATTAAGACCTCACAGATCATTCTGAAAGATGATGGAGGTCACACTTTTGGGATGTCTCACCCTTGGGAAAAAGAAAATTTACCAATTGTTATGAATGACGTTGTAGCTAGAAGCATTAGCTTTCTGTCGCTATGAGTATTCTAAGAGTTATCCTATCCATCATTTTCCCTCCGTTAGCTGTATTTGATCGAGGCTGTGGATCGATCATTATCGTATTTCTTTTGACCCTATGTGGATGGGTGCCTGGTGTTATTGCAGCCCTAATCATTCTTAACAGGAAGGAATAAAAAAAGAGGGTTGACGACCTTCCTAAGCTAATCAGTATTGCTAAACATTAGTAGACGAGCGCCGTACCTGTTCTCAACGCAGTTTCTTTCTGGATCAGCTCATCCATCAAGTTCTGGCGTTGTACCTCTAGAGCACGCACTTTGCGCTCACTCTCATCAATATCATCGTTTGCTTTGTCTCTGCGGCGCATGTGTCTATTCTTTTGCGCCTTTAAAGACGCACGATCATCTTCTAGTTCTTCAAGTTGCTCATTCTTCGTTACAAGGGCGAATGCAGTGATTTTTTCTTGAGTGGCTTCAATTTCAACTTCTTTGTGTTCGATGCCTTGCTCTCCATCGATGATTCGCTGTTCCAACATGTCAATCTCACCAAGTAGTTTTTCAATTTGCGCCTTTTTCTTGATGATTGCGTTGGCATCTCGTTTGTTGCGGCGCTCCAGTTGATGTTGTTCTTTTTCAACACGTTTGATCTTATCTTCTAGCGTTTCTAGGTCATGTCCAGCGATCTCAGCTTTCAATTTCGCTGTTTGCTTCACATTTTCTTCTTCTTGCTTTTCAATGTAGGAGATTTCACGGTCCGCTTCTTTTGAAGTGTGATCTTTCGATTTCATTGTACGCTCTTCACGCATGATCGCGCGGTCAATTTTGTCCTTCTCCTTATGGATGTCAGAAACACGTTCTTCAAACATTTCTCGTTCTGTGGCAGAGAGCGATTGTGTTGACAAGGGGGGTGTTTGAGCTCCAGCCATGAGAGAGAGGAACAAGGCACATAGTAGGATAGGGGTTTTCATATCGAAAGTTTTTATTCTGATATTCAGACGTCAACAAAAAGAAAAAGTCACATTCGAATTATTAGGGCATAAAAAAACCGACCCCTTCACCAAAGTGAAAGGGCCGGAATCTGAATTATTTTTAGGTGAAGTTTAGTGACTTACGACCAAACGTTGTGTTAGGGTTGTCAAGCCGTTATTTACTTCAATGAAGTAGATGCCGTCGTTAAGATCACTAACGTTCACATCAACGATTCCTGTTGAAGCGCTATATGAAGCAGACTTAGCGATTCGTCCGTCAAGAGCGATTACACGAACCTGAGCGTTGCTCATTCCAGTGATGTCAATCTTAGCGATGTCAGTTGCCGGGTTCGGGTAGATAGCCACGGTAGGGGTATCAGACACATTGACAGAAAGCCCAGTAGTTTCTGTAACTGTGAAATCATCTAGGTAGTAAAGACCATTTGCCTGGTCAGGCCCAAATGCAAAGAAGTTGACTACTTGTAGTTGATTTAAACCAGCTGAACCATCAGCGTTGTTCAATGACCATTGGAAGCTGGTTGCTAGCTCACCGTTTAGGTAGAGGTAGCCCATATCGTTATCAAGGTCAACTGCTACTTTCATGTCGTTCCACTCATCGTGAGCGAAAGAAAGTGCACCTCCGTCGAAGCTACCAGTTGTCCATGTCATGTCACCTCCAGTGCTGAAGTATACGTCAACTGCCCATTCGTAAGCGTTGGTAGATGTGTACTCCCAGCTGTGCATGAGGTTGAAGTAACCTTCTGAACCAGTTGGAATCAACATCTTAAACTCAACATCGTATTTCCCGCTAGTGTAACCACCGAGATCGTATACGATATCATCACCGTTTCCTTGATCAAGAAGAACAGAGTTACTTCCGCTTGCCGCATAGTCAGTTGAAACTTCGCCATCTACATCTAGGCCTTCGTTCCATACGTACCAGTCGTCAGCTTGTTCTGCAATACCACTTCCAGCTGTGTAGCTTTCGAAATCATCAGAATAGAGGACTGTTTGCGCGTTAATGGATAATGCAAAGGCACATGCCCCTGCCAATAGTAGAGCTTTTCTCATAATGTAAGGTTTAGGGTTCGAAACGCTCCAAGATACCAATTCCAATAAAAAGAGCGCACATTGGCGCTCTTAAAAAAGGAATGATTTACATAATGTATTAACCCTAAGCGTGTTGCTCATGTAAAGCTTTCTTCAAGACTTCCATCATTTCGTTCTGAAAGGTTTGCGTTTTGTCTGCATTGTACCACTTCTGAATTTCAATCTGGAATTCTGGATACGCCTGTTTCGGCTCTGGTTTGGTCTTGTAATCCATCACCATTGCTTGTATTGGCGCAGGACGAGGTCCCCATTGGAAAACGAGTTTGTTTTCTTCAGACAAAGCCACCAACTTTGGAACACTGCGTCCGCCATTGGTTAAGTGCTCGTCCATGATATTTAGATGTTGATCACGAAGAATGATTCGTAGATCAATGTTTGGGTTTAATTGCGCCATGGTATTCATGAGGGGCATATTCTGCGCCCCATCACCACACCATGCTTCGTCTATCACTAGCCACGTTTGTTTGCCAAGTGATTTCAAAAGCTCCTTGAGCTCTGGTGCTAGCTGAGTAGTCTTATTCAGTCGCTTCATGCGGTGTGCATTGACCTTGGTGATATTCACCAAGAATTCCGACTGTTTTTCTCCGGAAGTTTTTCCTTCAGCAACTAAGTGTTCTACTAGAGCCATGAACTCGTCGTAGCTCATAGACCCTGGCAGGCCTTGGTTGATGTATTCTATGGTGTTTTTCATAACAGTACAAAGATTGATACTTGATGTCACAAGAAGGTCACATTGTTATCCAAAATCCATTTAGCTTTGGAACATGCAAGTGAAAGGGAACCTTCGTAAGATGCGCGTAGCGCTTGAAGATGGAAAAGCAAAATACCATATGCGATTCTTCGATGTGCTGGAGTCATCTGAGGAAGTATACATGAACGAGTTAGTTGGTCAAGAAATCAAACTTAGCTGGGACAATAAAATCCACTGTGTTGTTACTGGAAAGTCAATTAAGAAGACCTACGGTGAAGGAATGAGCTTTGACGCTTGGAGAACTTCTCCCATGTCAGTAGAAAGCATCGTTCGTCCTGAATTGAGTCGGATTCATGAAGGTATTGCCCTTCGCGACAAAAAGTGGGAAGAAGAACATCATAACAAGCCTCACTATGTCTACCTCTCGCTTACGTCCGATGTGAAAGTTGGAGTGACTCGCGAGACGAATATTCCTAGTCGCTGGATTGACCAAGGGGCTGTACGAGCAATTAAACTGGCCTACACGCCCTACCGCCAGCTAGCTGGACTGATCGAAGTTTCGTTGAAAGATTACATGGCCGATAAGACTAATTGGCGAAACATGCTTAAAAACGCACACGATGATTCGGTCGATCTTGAAGATCTCAAAGATCAAGTGATCGATTGGATGGATGAAGAGTATCATGGTTTCATCAGCGACGACGACGAGGTGACGCACATCGAATATCCGGTGATTGAATACCCTATTAAGGTGGTGAGTATGAAGTTTGAAAAACTACCCGTCATTGAGGGTGAGCTGATGGGAATCAAAGGGCAGTACTTGATATTCGACAATGGAAGGGTTATCAATATTCGCAGTCAAGCTGGCTATGAAGTGACACTTGAATTTTAGGCGTTGATTAATCCTTGGCACGTTCATTGAAGTCGTATATAAAACGACTGATATGAAGCCTCATGTTGAACAACAGATTAAACACCTGTACCACCGAACTTCCTTCGGATGGGTGCCTACACAGGCCAAGCTTTCTTCTCAAACACTCGATGAGCACATTGCTTCTATCTTTCGTTCTACACGGAAGTACAAGCCTCTAAGTACACTTCCTGATCCGCGTCCGAAACATGGGGAAGTCAAGAATTTAAAGGAACTCCTCATGGTCTTGAAGTCTAAGAAAGACCTCGTGCGCTTGAACAACGCTTGGATTGATAAGGTGGGGGATACTCAATCAGTCTTTCGTGAGCAGATGACGGTCTTCTGGCATGGTCATTTCGCGTGTTCAGCACCTTTTGGAATCTTGATGCAGGAGCAGAACAACATGCTTCGAACCCATGCCTTGGGTAGTTTTCGAGATATGCTGCATGCGGTCGCAAAAGACCCTGCGATGATTCTATATCTCAACAATCAACAGAACCGCAAGCAGGCTCCAAATGAGAATTTCGCTCGTGAGGTGATGGAGCTTTTCACCTTAGGCGAAGGGAATGGATATACCGAATATGATATCAAGGAAGCAGCACGCGCCTTTACCGGTTGGCACATCAGTAAACGTGGTGAGTTTGAATTCAACGCTAACGCGCATGATGTAGGAGAGAAGACCATCTTCGGTCAGTCTGGATTCTTTGGAGGCGAGGATGTCTTGGACATGCTTCTTGACAATCCGCAAACGGCTAAGTACATCACTGAAAAAGTCTACAAGTACTTCGTGAATGAAGACGTAGATCAATCCATCGTCAATGGGTTGGCAAGACGGTTCTTCAAGAACAACTACAATATTGAAAGCTTGATGATGGACATCTTCACGAGTTCTTGGTTTTATGACCAACGCAACGTAGGGGTGTTGATTAAGAGCCCCGTGGATCTTCTGGTGGGCTACAAGCGTCATTTAAAGTTCGCTACCGCGGAATCGCGTGTGACTTTGAAAATGCAAAAGGTCATGGGTCAGATCCTCTTCATGCCGCCGAATGTGGCGGGATGGAAAGGAGGAAGGCACTGGATAAATTCAAGTAGTCTGCTCATGCGTATGCGCCTTCCAATGCTATTATTCGGAAGTCCAAAAGACATTCCATCACTCGACAACAACTCCGATCGTTTTTTGTCGAAGCAGGAAGAAAGGCAACTTAAGAAACTGAAGGTCAGCACCAACTGGAACACAATGTCTGAGATGTTTTTACCGAGTAATGACATTGTTGGGGCCGTGACTTCTCACATGCTTATCGCTCCAACCGATAAGGTGCCTAAAGCTGAAATGCGGAAGATCGTTTCCGCGCTAGCGAAAAAAGACCAAATCAAATGGACGGTTACACGAACAATGGCTTTGCCCGAGTACCAATTAAAATAAGTAGACATGAAAAGAAGAGATTTTTTACGTTTCTCAGCAGTAGCCACCGGTGCTACGTTGATGCCGCAATTTTTGAGCGCATCGAATCCAGTATTGTCTGCGATTGGTGCGAAAGGAAAGCGATTGGTAGTGATCCAGCTTTCGGGTGGCAATGACAGCCTAAACATGTTGGTGCCATTCCGAAATGACACCTACTACAAAGAACGACCAAAGATTGCGATTGCTGCCAAAGACGTACTTCGTTTAACGAGTGAAGTCGGTTTGAACCCAGCGATGACAGGACTTCAAGAGCTGTATAACCAAGGATATTTGACACTCATCAATGGCGTAGGTTATCCAGATCCCAATCGATCGCACTTCCGTTCAATGGAGATTTGGCAAACAGCATGCGATAGCGACCAAACGCTGCAAAGTGGTTGGGTAGGAAGGTTTCTGGATGCGCAACCTTCTACTTTGGTACACCCATTTTCAGCAATTGAAATGGAAGATGCGCTTAGCCTCGTTATGCAAGGAAATGAGCATAGCGGGCTTGCAGCTGCTGATCCCGCTCGTTTGAAAAAGGTGGTGAATCACCCTTTCATCCGTCAGGTAGCAAAGCATGATCACGGACACCATCATCATCCGCAGGTAGATTTCTTACATGAAACACTTGATGAGACCGTGAACTCAGTGGATTACATTGCTGCCAAGGCACGAAGCGCCAGTAATCAAATGATTTACCCGGCAACTACATTGGCGCAACGTCTAAAGACCGTCGCAGGCCTAATCAATGCTGATGCTGATACGCAAGTGTACTACATGAGTCAAGGAAGCTATGACACCCATGCGAACCAGTTAGGCGGTCACGCCCGACTATTGGGAGACTTAAGTAATGCCTTGAAGGCTTTTGTACTGGACCTGAAAGCATCAGGACGCCTAGATGACACGCTCGTGATGGTATTCAGTGAGTTTGGTCGACGAGTAAAACAAAATGCTGGAAGAGGAACGGATCACGGAACAGCAGGAACGATGATGTTGTTAGGCGGAAAGCTCAAGAACCAAGGTGTGTACAATGATATTCCATCGCTATCTGACTTAGATGATGGCGATTTGAAGCACAGCATTGATTTCCGAAGTGTTTACCGGAATGTATTGGAAGATTGGCTGCAGACGCCGTCGGAAGAGGTGTTGTTCAAGAAATTCGAACGACTAGATATCGTCTAGATCTAGTTTAAACTTGGGTTAGGGGGGAGGTCGGCCAAATGGCTGTACTCCTTTCCTAGTTTTTTAATGAGGCTGTTCCAGAGCGTTTCGTTGGTCGTATCCATCAAGGTACGTTGATCAGAGCTACTGATGAACCAGCTTTTGGATTTGACTTCACTCATGAGTTGATCAGGTGACCAACCAGCATAACCCACAAAGAATCGCACGTGATCATCGGTTACTTTTCCTGCCAGTGCGAGTTCCTTTAGTTCCTCGAAATTCCCACCCATGTAAATGCCTTCAGTTACGTGAATGCTGTCTGAGAGCGTATCACCTAAGGTATGCAGGTAGTAGAGGTTGTTGTGCTTGACAGGACCTCCAACGGAAATTCGAGATTGGAACATGGATAGATCATCCATGATGTCTTCGAGGCTGGCGTCAATGTAGTTATTAAGGACAAAGCCAAACGAACCTTCTTCATTATGCTCGCACAAAAGAATAACCGTACGTCGGAAGTACGGGTCTTCCATGAATGGTTCAGCAAGAAGAATATCTCCTTTCTGAGGTTGTTCTTTGTCGTTCGGAGTGAACTTCAGCATTATCTAGTTAGTCGTTCTATACAAAGGTGCAATTTTCGTTGATAAATCGGAATCGCGCCGTTTTCTAGGGCTATCGGCTTAGGAATCAGGTGAATTAGCTCCGGTTTTCAGCCATTTAGGTCTTTAGGAATGATATTTTACTGCTTGTCAATTAGCCTGAAATTGTACGATCTTGCAGTGAAATCGGATGGAATGAGACTATTGGTGTTTTTGTCGGCGATTTTTTTGTCGTCATGTGCTCTTACTTCACAAACTATACAGCCTTTCCAGAGCAATCAATCTGTTACTTGGGAAGAGGCTATTGCTTCTTACGATAGTCTAGCTGCCACTTCATCTAGCGCTTTCTTAATGGAAATGGGGAAGAGCGATGTAGGCAAACCAATCCATTTATTTGTTTTGAATAAGGGGGCGCAAGATCCCTTTGAGATCTCCTCTGAACGTTCTGTCCTACTCATTAACAATGGCATCCATCCAGGTGAGCCTTGCGGCGTAGACGCAAGCATTCAATTGGCCGAACGGCTCCTAGCTTCAAATAGCGAATTACTCGATTCAGTGGTCATAGGGATCATTCCGATTTACAACGTAGGTGGTGCTTTGATGCGCAATTCCTGCGTTCGCGCAAACCAGAACGGACCCGAAGAATATGGTTTCCGAGGGAATGCTCGCAACCTTGATTTGAATCGAGATTTTATCAAGTCTGATTCTCGAAATGCTCATACATTCTATTCGATTTTCCACGCGTTAAGCCCTCATGTTTTTATTGACACTCATACGTCTAATGGTGCAGATTATCAGTATGTTATGACTATGATCAATACGCAGTCAGATAAAGCTGGAGAGTTGATGGGGAATTATATAAAGGATGAGATGAGTCCTGCCTTGTTTGAGTCAATGGAGGAACGTGGATTTGGAATGACTCCGTACGTCTATTCGTTGGGTAAAACTCCCGATGATGGGATTAAAGACTTTCTTGAAACTCCCCGATATAGCACAGGGTATGCCGCATTATTCAACACCATAGGTTTCACGAGTGAGACGCATATGCTGAAGCCTTTTGCTCAGCGAGTTGAAAGTACTTATCAGTTTATTCTTGCTTGCGCAGAATACATGTACGCGCACAATGAAGTGTTGATTGATTTAAAAAGTCAAGCTGATCAAGCGGTCACGACGCAAACGGAATTTGAACTTTCGTGGGAATTGGACACGACTTCATTCCGGACGATCCCTTTTAAAGGATTTAAAGCGGAATACATTGAAAGTGAAGTGACAGGAGGTGAGCGATTACGTTACAATAGATCAAAACCTCAAACCATTTCAATCCCGTATTACGACACCTACACTGCTACTAATGTGGTAGAGGTTCCAAGGAGCTACATCGTACCTCAGGCTTGGGGTGGTGTGATTCAACGACTTCATGAGAACCATGTAGAAATGACTCCCTTACCACGAGATACCATCATGGTGGTAGAAGCCTATTACATCCGCGATTATAGTTCGTCTTCTCGTGTATACGAAGGGCATCATATGAACGAAGTTAAGAAGATCGATAAGGTATCGGAAGAGGTGAGATGTTACGAAGGTGACATGGTGATCAAGGTTGACCAGACAGTTAATCGATACATCGTAGAAACACTCGAACCACTTTCAGCTGACGCTTTCTTCGTCTGGAACTTCTTCGACAGTGCAATGCAACAGAAAGAGTGGTATAGCGACTACGTTTTTGAAGATACGGCAGCGGAACTACTCAAGACAGACCTTGATCTTAAGGAAAGATTCGAAGCAGCGAAAAATGAAGATCCCGAGATGGCCTCTAGTCCGTCAAGACAACTCTACTGGATTTACATCAATTCACCGTACTTCGAAGGAACAGTGAATCGTTACCCGGTGTATCGTTGGGAAGGTCAACTTTCAAAGTAGTTGTTCCGGTACACCTTACAAACATGGAGGGCATAGCTCTCATAGAACTTGTTGATCCCGTTCTTTTGTGCCTCTGAATGTTCTGGATGTCGTCGCCACTTGTTCACTGATTCTTCATTCTTCCAGTAGGAGATGGTAATGCCTACTTCTGAGCGAGCATGGTCCATTCCTAGATACCCCGGTTGGTTTTGAACGAGTTCCTCCATGTGCTCCGCCCACTTTCCATATTCATCTAAATCACAATCTGCTCTTGTTGTCGTTGTAAAGATGACAGCAATGTATTCGTCAAGTTTTGAGATTTTTAATGGTTTCGCTGCAGGCATACGTTTAACTTTGTGATCATGGGAAAGGTACATTATCAAGCTGTGATGGCCTACTACTGGCTAATTCGCAAACTCAGAAATGCGGGGGTGGATCCTTCGCCAAGACATCTGCGTCTAGCGGCAGACCGCGTAGGTTCGGTTTCTCCAATGCCCATGGGTACGAAGTTAGAGCGAACAGAGTTAGAGGGGGTTCCAACAGGACAAATCTCTTTCCGTACTCCAAATGATGAAGGCGTTCTCATGTTTATTCATGGCGGTGGTTTTGCTTTTGGCTCCGTGAATACCCACCGTTCGGCGGTAGCCCATTTATGCAAAATGACCGGTTTCACAGGCTACATACCTGAGTACCGGTTAACCCCTGAGCATCCTTACCCCATTCCAAAAGAGGATTGCGTTGCTGCCTACGAAGGAATGATAGAGCGACATCCAGGAAGAAAGATCATTCTTCTGGGCGATTCAGCAGGAGGGAACCTCGCAACAGAAACGGTACTTGAAATAATTAGAAAAGGAAAGAAGGCACCAGATAAGTTCATCTTGATGTCGCCATGGTTAGACTTATCTCCAGAATCTGAGAGCGCCCAAAAGAACCGTGATGAAGACAGCTTGTTTGATAAAAATGACCTCATTCATTACAGCCGCATGTACATTGGTGATTTGAATCCGAATTCGTCAGCGATATCACCCATCAATGCAGATCTAAAGGGATTTCCAGAAACCTTGATTCAGGTGGCGGAGAATGAGCTTCTCTACTTTGATTCGCTTCGTTTCTCCGAAGCTCTAGTAAAGGCAAAGGTAGATGTGGAGATGCAGGTAGAGCCCCATTTATTCCACAGCTGGCAGCTCTTCCCAGACTTCGTTCCAGAAGCAAAAAGATCGCTTAAAAAGGTAGCAGAGTTTATTTTAACAAGGACTCCTGTCCAAGGCTAGATTGACATTCTTCCAATCAAGGAAGTTAGGTGTGGTTTATCTTCTCCATATTTGGTTTGTTGCTTGTCAACAACCTCTTTCATCGCTTCTTTCTTCATAGGTGACAGCTTCGTTACCGAGTTCCTCTTTCCTAGAATCTGAGGTGCTACACGCGACTACCAGTGCACACAAGAGGAAGCGAATGCTCTTTTTTATGAGGTCGGATTTCAAGCACACTTACAAGGTGCAAGCAAAATTATTCCGCTCTATAAATACAAAAGGCCATCACTCGTTAGCGACGGCCTAATGCCTTGGGATAATGCAATAGTTGTGTCAAGTTAGATCAACGATGAAGCCTTTGCTCCACCATGCTGAGAACCTCCAGACTGAGAGAAGAGAACTGCGATTGTTCATTCCTTAATCCGAGTGCAAGAAACTGATGCACTGATAACTCAGCTTTAACGCGAGTTTGCTTTAGGATTAATTGAAGGGAGTTAAGCTTGTTGTTCTTTACGCTCTTCGGCGAGAACTTTGCCCATGTAGCGAAATAAGGTAAGGAGAGCAACGGATGCAACAGTAATGAAAACAGGAACGAGGTAACTCGATTCCACGAAATCTGAAGTGATCATATATGTATCAAATTCAGAAACGCGTTGCTCTGCAATGTAGGTCAATTGTGCACTTTGAAATGTTGTTCTGAAGTATGCCCAAAGAAAGAAAGCTGCACAAACAAAATTCACCACCGCCCCGGCAACGGATTTCCATCCAGATTGAATGAGATCAATCAGAGAAGCAATAAACAAGGTGCCTGAGCAACAGAGCATGATGGCTAGTGAGCGTGTATCTGCAATTTCTTCAAAGACATGCCCCGGCACAGAAGATGAAGCACCGTCTTTGACCGAGATTGGAAAGAAGCTTGTCTCCAGTGATGCTCCAAGGACGAATCCTAGGAAAATAGCACCGATGTATATGAAGATGGTACGTTTCACGCGACGAAAATAAAGGATAGTCTAACGCCTGCAAAGTCAATGAGTGTTTCTTTGGTGGGCTATGAAATTCCGACGAACTTCGCTTCGAAGCCTCTCTCATGGCGGCGGTGGTGGGGGTGGGACCCCCGTCGTTCTCGATGAAGAGTTAACTATTGTTCTTTGGCTTTCGATAGCTTCCCGCAACTCCATATTTCCACCCCTTCGGAACCACCATCGAAAACAACATTCGATCCAGCTGACCAAGCAATCTCCTCTGCCATTCATTCCTACCAAAGGCACCAAGGAAACCAAAGCGACGAAGTTCAAGTTCGCCGTCTCCAAGGCATTCCTCAATCTCAGAATAAGACATATATCGCCAGTAAGCACCCCATTTGGTAAATCGTCTTCGAAAGAACTGATGCGCCTGTGAACCATCAAGATTCTCAGCGAACAGTAGCAAGCCACCTGGCTTCAGGGCTTGCTTCATATTTTGAATGGCTTGAAGTTGTGCAGCTTTGTTGTCATCACGTCCAATTCCGCCTAAGACACTCTTGAAAAGGATGACGTCGTACTTCTCCAGCTCATTCCAGTCGGTGGCATTAAGTGCCTTGTAATCTACCTTGGTCGCAATACCATGAGATTCATGAAGCGGCTTGGCAGATGCCTCTGAAGACTCTAAGTCGGTGCATAGCACCTTGTATCCTTCAAGTGCTGCGAATAGACTCAAACCGCCTCTACGGCCGCCAATTTCAATCGCTTGGCCTGATTTCTCTTTAGACTCCAAGGCTCCCGTCCATAGGGGAAGAGCTGAACTCCAGTTGACTACATCCCATTCAAAGATGTCGTTCACGACCGGTTTAGTGTATTTGCTATCGAAGGCCATTCAACGCATTGATTAATTGATCTTCCGCCCAAGACAGTTCTTCATCTGATATAACGAGAGGAGGGGCTATTCTGAAAGAGTTCGGACAACTCAAGAACCAGAACCCGATGTAGCCGTGCGCCATGCCATAGTTGACCACGTACTCTACATCCGCACGTGTTTCCATGTCTATCGCGAAGTAATAGCCGATTTGACGGACCTCTTTGACTTTAGGATGCTTCCGTAAAGTATCCGCTAGTTTCCTTCCGCGTTGGTTGATAAGATTCAAGTCGACATCCTCGGTTAATACATCTAATCCTGCTTTCGCTGCAGCGCAGATCAGAGGATGTCCGCCGAAGGTGGTGATGTGACCGAGCATGGGGTCTGTCGTAAATTGAGCCATATGATGCTTTGAGGCCACAATAGCACCGATGGGCATTCCGGCTCCCAATGCTTTGCCTAAAACAAGTATGTCTGGAACAATATCAAAGTGTTCGAATGCAAAGAGCTTCCCTGTTCTGCCCAGGCCAGCTTGAATTTCATCGAGGATAAGAAGGACACCATGATCGGTGCATCGCTTTCTCAACGCTTGGATCCATTCCTTTGATGGAATTCGAACTCCAGCGTCTCCTTGGACGGTTTCGATGACGACTCCGGCCGTATTGTTATCAATCAGATCAAGACTTGAGAAGTCATTGAAGGTCATGAAATAGACATCTGGAAGTAACGGCCTGAATGCCTGTTTTTTCACTTCATTTCCGCTGACGCTCATAGCCCCGTGTGTGCTTCCGTGGTATGCTCCACGACAAGAAACCAGCTTAGATCGACCAGTGACTCTTTTGGCTAGTTTTAAAGCAGCTTCAATCGCTTCAGCTCCGCTGTTGACGAAGTAGCATGTATCTAATGACGAGGAAAGGAGTGAAGTGAGCTTCTGAGCTAGTTCACGTTGAGGAGCCTGCATGAATTCCCCGTACACCATCACGTGTAAGTGTTTCTCTGCTTGGTCTTTGATGGCCTTGATCACTTTTGGATGACCATGTCCTAGGGCCGAGACGCCAACACCAGAAATGAGATCCATGTAACGTTTTCCGGAAGGTTCATAGAGCCAGACGCCTTCAGCCCGCTCGATTTCTAAACCAAACGGAAACGGGGTCGTTTGTGCTAAATGCTGATCGAAAAAGGAATGATTCTCGGGCATTATTCAGCTAATTCGATTTCAATCTCATCTAGAAACAACCAGGATGGATTTCCATTTCCAAGATGCCACGGAGGAATTGTTCCGTAGTTCTCTGCGACCACCTTAATCCATCGTGTAGTCACAGGTTTGGTAGATTCAAATCTATGCGTTTGAACGGTATAATCATTCGTGGCAATGGAATGATCTACTTCATCGAAGATGTCGAAGTCATTTGTATCTGTAGCAGCATAGAATCTCACAACTGGTGGAAGCCAAATCCATGGTTTGACATCCTGCAAGGCACCGATCGTAACTTTTGACACCGATTGTGGTTCGCCCAAATCAATCCAGACCTCTACATCAGTGCCGTAGTATCCTTGCCATTCACCGGTTTTGAAGTTTGGTCCACCTGTGATGCCATCCATCAAGGCTTGTTCACCGCCTGCATGATACTGGTTATCGTATGCTGATTTGACAAGGACCTTATAGTCATGATCGATTTTCTTGATCTCTGATTTTACCGGCTTGCTGTGTCTTCGGCCGCTTTCAGAATAAGTCTCAATCATGCAGCTTTCCGATACTTCAAGTGGATGTTTGTACGCCAACCAATCCGTGGTGTCCGGTGCTAAAAAGCGATAGTAGATTAAGGCATCTTCTGCTGCAATATCAATGGTGATTTCTGTCTCTCCTTTGAAAGTCCTAGGTGCTCGAATGATCGGTGTAGGGAAGAAGCGGTCGTTACGTACCTTCTGATATGGACGGTCAGATTGCCCTTGTCCGAATGATTTGTTCGGAGTCGAACCCATATTGAATTCAAGAACGCCGCCTTTCATGATGTCGTCATGCTTAATGTAGGCACGTGTATGATCAACTCCATTCAATGTCACAGATTGGATGTAGATGTCTTCTTCGTCACCGTTCGCAACAATCTTAAAGGTGTTGCCATTTTCTAGGTTGATCGACGCTTCGTCAAATCGAGGAGTTCCGAAAACATAGATGTCACTTCCTGGAGTCACTGGATAGAAGCCCATGGCTGAAAGCACGTACCAGCTCGACATTTGCCCGCAATCTTCGTTCCCTGAAAGTCCATTGGGTTTTGCATGATAAAGATGGCTCATGATGCTATCCACCAAGGTCTGGGTTTTCCAGGCCTCTCCTATGTAAGGATACAGGTAAGCCATATGGTGACTTGGCTCATTTCCATGAGCATACTGTCCGATCAAACCTGTAATATCAGCTTGATTTCTACCTAGCAAAAGACTGTTCGAATAGAAAAGTGAGTCGAGTTTACTTCCAAAAGCTTCGTCTCCGCCCATTAACTCTATATGACCATTCACATCTTGAGGAGTGAAGAAGTTGTATTGCCAGCCGTTGGCTTCTGTGTAATTGAAGTTGACTTCCCTTGGGTCAAATCCAGGGATAAAGCTTCCTCCTCGTTTTGAACGGACAAAGCCAGTCTCTGGGTCATAGAGGTTGCGGTAATTCAAAGCACGTCGACTAAAGCGCTTTACGATCGGGTCGTCATTGCCGTTCAATGAACGTGCGAAATCAGCGATACACCAGTCGTTGTACGCATATTCCAACGTCTTAGAAACACTTTCATGCTCAATTTCAGATGAAAGAAAGGCCTGCGATTCATAGTCACGTTTACCCAATTCATCCATCGTAGCTTCGGCCACCATGGCTTCAAGTGCTAATTCAGTATCAAAATCGGTGATTCCTTTTTTGTACGCATCCGTAATCACTGGAATGGCGTGATATCCAATCATGCACCCAGTGTAGTTTCCGCCCAATTCCCACATCGGCAGTTCACCACCTTTTTGGTACATGTCAAGGAAGGTGTGAATGAAATCATTGGTTCGCTCACGTTGAATGATGGTGTACAACGGATGCGTTGCTCGGAAGGTATCCCACAAGCTGAATACCGTATAATGCCTGTGTCCATCCGTGGTATAGGCACTTCCATCAGTACTTCTGAAGTTTCCGTTCACATCATCAAATGCGTTCGGAACTGTCAAGCTGTGATATAGGGAGGTATAGAATATGGTCTTATCTTCTGCATTGGAAGTTTCAATTTCTATCGCCTTAAGTTCATTGTTCCATGCCGATTCCGCGCTAGCGAGATATTCATCAAAATTCCAGTGAGGAGCTTCGGTATCAAGATTTTCAATAGCGGCGTCAATTCCTGACACCGCGAGTGCGACCTTCACATTCAAGGTATCAATTACGCCAAATTTCAACGGGAATACCGGGACATATTCAGTTACCTCAACATACTCACCCAAAGTAGAGTCATAGGCCTGGTAGAGTTCGTAGGTCTGGTCTAAGTACTCGAAGGGCTTGTCAAACTTCATGGCGAAATAAACTAGCTGATTTTGAGCCCATTCCTTGGATTGACGAAGCCCCACGATCATACTATCACCCATTGGTTCGAATTGGTACGAAATCAACTGGTCGCGGTGCTGCATGTCAATGAACAACACAGAGCTATCCGGTTCATCATAGATATAGCGATGGATACCCACACGCTCTGTGGCTGTCAACTCTGCTGTGACATTGTGATCATCCAAATGGACAGAGTAGTATCCTGCATGTGCACGCTCAGTTTCTTTTCTGAAAGAAGAGCGGTAGCGCTCACTCCAGTTGTTTCCGGTGTGAACTTCATTATTAGTTGGAATGATCAGGATATCTCCGTAATCCGAAATTCCAGTTCCTTGTAAATGGGTATGTGAGAACCCATAGATCAAACTATCTGTGTAGTGATACCCACCACAACCATCCCATCCGGTGAGTCGGGTGTCCGGACTGAGCTGTACCATCCCAAACGGACGCGTTGCACCAGGGTAGGTGTGGCCATGTCCGCCAGTGCCAATGAATGGGTCAACCCATTCGCATAAAGGCTTGTTTTCTAGGGGTGAACTAGTTGAACAACTCCAAAGAGCTGCGCATAGTAAGAGCAGGAACAAATAGCGCATTTGGTCTGAATTTGAGGTAAAAATAAGCTTTCATTCCATGTGCAAGAATGAAGATCGCGGTCATTCTAGTCTACGCGAAGAACAAGCCCTTTAAGGTACTCACCTTCAGGGTGAAAGGCATTCACTGGGTGATCAGCAGGTTGATGTAATTGATGCAAGATGCGCACTTTTCTACCAGCTTCAATTGCTGAAGCAATCACCGTGTTGTTGAAGAGCTCTTTATCGACAGCCTGTGAACACGAAAAGGTGAAAATCAAGCCGCCTGATTTGATGTGCTTGATCGCCTGCATGTTAATTCGCTTGTATCCTTGAACAGCGCGATGTCTAGCGCGTTGGTGCTTTGCAAAGGCTGGTGGATCTAGTACAATGATGTCGTAATCTTCTTCAAGCTGCTTGAGGTATTGCACTGCATCAGCTTGAATACTTTTGTGTCGTCCGTCGTCCAGAGAATTGAGAGCTACGTTGTTCTCGCCAACCTCTAAAGCTCGTGCTGAACTATCTAAGCTATGCACCAGGGTTGCGCCTGCTTGAAGCGCGAATACTGAGAATCCTGCCGTGTAAGAGAAGGTATTCAATACCTTTTTTCCTTTTGACAAATCGCCTAAGAGCTTCCTGTTTTCGCGTTGGTCAATGAAGAAACCCGTCTTCTGCCCCTTTTCCCAGTCGATGTTGAATTCTAGTCCGTATTCTTTGGCGGTCATTTTCGCTAGCGCGGAATCGGAACCATGTGCATAGTAGTTCTCGACCTGCATTGCTTCTGCATTCGGCAGCGTGTCGCGACTCTTATTGTAGACTGCTTTTAAGTTGTCTCCATAGATCTCGACGAAGCTAGCTACGAGCTCGTCTTTGATCATCCACATTCCAGGGGCATGAACCTGCATGACCAAAACACCATCGTAATGGTCAATAATCAGCCCTGGGAACCCATCGCCTTCACCATGAATGAGACGGTATGCCGTAGTTTCCGCGTTAGCGACAAAACCAAGGTCATTGCGTAGATTATATGCACGCTGCAAACGTTCATGCCACCAGCGATCAACGACTTTTTCTTTTCCGAAATGAGTCATGCGCACCGCAATGGAAGCATCAGGGGTGAAGAAGCCATGTCCTAGGACTTTGCCTTTCGTGTCCGTGACTTTGACGAAATCTCCATTCTCAGGTTCTCCATCAATAAATGCAATCGCTCCAGAGAAAATCCATCGGTGGAATCGTTGGATAGATCGCGTTTTCTTAGGCTTAAGGGCAATGTTGGCTGTTACTTCCATGGGATGGCAAAGGTACTAGTTGCGTTCTTCTGTCCAATGCAATAGATCTTCTTCATCTCGCGAGACCTCTCCATCGTCCATTGATCGATTGAGTTGCGTGATGATTTCCTCTCTTGGAACCTCACTGTGTTGGTCTATCAATCCGCTGAGGTCAGTAGGAGCGGAGAGGAGGCTTTCTTTGATAAGCTCTCGAACGTCATAGGCCACAATCTTCTCTTTGCGGCACCAATCACAAACTCCACATAATGCAGACTCTTCGTCTCCAAAGTAGGTGGCAACGAAATGGCTTCTACAACCGTCGTGATGCAAGTAACGCATCATCGCCTCCCAACGAGACACACTTCTTTCAATCCGCTCTTCGTAGGCTTCAGGTGGGATGATCAGGTTTTCTTTTTGCTGCCTTCCAGTTAAAAAAGTGATAGTTGGATGCTCGGTACGTGGACGATAAGAGAGCACCTGCATGTTGTCTAGTCTTGCAAGCGTCTCACGCACCTGTCCTGTGCTCCATCCGGTTTTCCTAGCTAGGAAGTGCTCATCAATGCGGGAATAGGTCTCAAACAAGCCACCATAAGTTCTGAGCAACAAACGGATAAAGGCATCATGCTGTTCGTTCCGAACTTGAAAGTTGTACAGTTCTTGTGCTTGCATCTGAAACATTACTCTGGAAGGGAGCATGGCGCCTTCAGACATCGATAGGTACCCAGACATTTCAAGCGTCTCAATATCGAAGTAGACATCTCTAGGATGCCGATCATATTGCTTGCTAAAAGCAGACAGGTCAAAAGTGAACTGCTCGTTGAGTCCTGCTGCAAAAGCAATTTGGAAGAACGAGTTCAACTGATGATAGGTGTCTTTGACTTGATCTTTCGGCGAAAAGCGATCATGTAGTTGCGAAGTAAGACGTTCCACCATCTTGGTGTTCCACATAAGAATGGCCCAACTTTCGTCTCCATCTCGTCCTGCTCTTCCTGCTTCTTGAACGTAGTTTTCTAAGTTTTGAGGCGGTTGAATATGCACGACAAAACGAACATCGGGCTTATCGATTCCCATTCCGAAGGCATTGGTCGCTACCATCACTGAGAACTTATTCTTCAACCAGTCTTGTTGGAGTTTCTCCTTCGTGGCAGCATCAATACCCGCATGATAGTAACCAGCCTGAATACCATGTGAGTTCAAGAATTCCGCGGTAGCGCGAACCTGCTTACGTGTTGGGGCATAAACAATACCACTACCGCCAATCCGCTTACAAGCACGAAGCAATCGACCAAGGGGTTCTACTTCGTCAAGAACTACGTAGTTGAGGTTCTTTCGAACCATCGAAGATTCGAAACGGGCAGGGGCATTTAGCTCAAGCTGCTCAACAATATCATCTGCAACTTCAGGCGTGGCAGATGCCGTAACGGCAATGATCGGAACGTTCGGATGATGTTCACGAATACCACTGATTTCTCGGTATGCCGGACGAAAATCATGTCCCCATTGCGAAATACAATGTGCTTCGTCGACCGCAATCAAGTTCACCGGCATCTTTTTAAAACGTTCGATGAAAAGCTCACTCTTGAGGCGCTCTGGAGATACATACAGGAACTTCATATTCCCATAAATAGCGGAGTCAAGCAAGTGATCAATCTCCTTCCTGCTTTGAGCTGCGGTAATATAAGCAGCACGTACATCCATGCTTTTTAAGCGGTCTACCTGATCTTTCATCAAGGCGACCAAAGGAGAAATGACCACGCAGATGCCTTCTTTGGCTAACGCCGGAACTTGAAAGCATAGTGACTTACCACCTCCGGTGGGCATAAGAGCCAAGGTGTCTTGCCCGAGCATCACTGCGTAAATGATGTCAGATTGCTTGGGCCTGAAAGAGGTGAATCCCCAATACTGTTCAAGTATTTCCAGCGGTTCAGCTTGCATCTAAGTGTATCAAAGACAATATTACATAAGTACGTTCCAATTTGTGTCCTACCTTTGGGGTGTTAAACCTGTTCATTTTGCAAATGTGAGCTAAAAGTTTGCAGATTGCCTGAAACCATTCTTATGAAAAAAAGAATTATCGCCGGTAACTGGAAAAGTAACACTACTTGGACAGAGGCTAAGCAACTTGTGGAAGAGTTGAGCCGCATGACTACCGGAAAAGATATCAATACACGAGTAGTTATAGCACCTCCCACACCTTATTTAGCGGCTATCCGTAGCGGATTGCCGCCAATGATAGCCCTTGCAGCACAGAACTGCAGCGCAAATGACACTGGTGCTTTCACTGGAGAATACACAGCCGGAATGCTGGCTAGCGTAGGAGTGAAGTACGTTATCGTAGGACATTCTGAACGTCGTGCGATGTACAACGAAACCGATGAAGTTTTAGCGCAGAAAGTGCGTCAGGTTCTTGATGCTGGTCTATACTCGATTCTTTGTGTGGGTGAAAGCCTTGAAGAACGTGAGTCTGAACGTCATTTCGATGTAGTAAAGTCTCAAATAGAGGCTGCATTTACCGCTCAAATCGGGAAAGAAGAAGCAAATCACGTTGTGGTGGCATATGAGCCAGTTTGGGCTATCGGTACGGGGAAAACGGCCTCTGATGAGCAAGCACAAGAAATGCACGCACATATTCGCCATTTGCTGAATGAAGCTTACGGAGAGGTTGCTAGCGATATCAGCATCCTCTATGGAGGAAGTGTCAAGCCAGGGAATGCCGCCGGGATCTTCCAGGGAGAAGACGTAGATGGCGGCTTAATTGGTGGAGCTTCACTCAAAGCTGAAGATTTTATGGCGATTATCGAAGCCAATAGCGAATGGACTACTGTGAGCTAAGTTTTCAATTAAAACCGGTATTGCCGGCACGAGAGATCCTAATTGCTGAATTAGCAGAGCTCGGCTTCGAGAGCTTCGTTGAACGCGAAGACGGTCTTGAGGCATACATTGAAGGAGAGGGGCCTAGTGATCTTGAAATCAGTGAGTTAAGTGCGTTCAGAATAGAAGGGGTAACTGTTGTTTATCAACGTAAATCTCTGGCCCGAGAGAATTGGAACGCGAAGTGGGAATCAGATTTCGAGATGATCTTTGTGAATGACGATGTGTGCATCCGCGCTCCTTTTCATGATCAGAGTTCGGCACGATTCGACATTGTAATACAGCCAAAAATGAGCTTCGGTACAGGTCACCATGACACTACGTGGCTTATGTTGAAGTTGATGTTAGATCAAGACCTCAAAGACAAACAGGTCTTAGATATGGGCAGTGGAACTGGGGTGCTTGCTATTTTAGCTGAAAAACTGGGAGCTTCAAAAGTTGATGCGATTGACATTGACGACTGGGCCAAGGAAAACTGCGACGAAAACGCCGAATTAAATGGATGCACCAAGATCAGTGCATATCAAGGAGACAGTACGATGTTGAATGGGAAACAGTACGACGTGATTCTAGCTAACATCAATCGAAACGTTCTAACGAATGATATGTCAGAGTATTCTGCTTGTATGAATGAAGGCGCTACCATCCAGTTCAGCGGTTTCTTTCCAACTGATTTCCCAATTATTCGCGCTAGCGCGGAAGAGAACGGCCTTATCTGGCAAGGGGAATGGGATCGTAACGGTTGGGGAAGCATGCGTTTTGTCAAATGAGATAGCCTTGAACCAATAGTCAAGTTTCGTATACAGTCATGTAAACCTGCACATGTCATGAACCAATTGTTTCTTGCACTCATCCTAGCATGTCTTTCTAGCGGTCTGAATGCGCTTGATCAAGTCGAAAAATCGAAATGGAGCTAGGTCAGTATGTTATCTGAAGATGGCGACAATGGGAGGCTCCAACGTCCTGTTTATCTAAATATGCATTCAGGTGGACTGTACGGGTATTCGAATTTCGAAGTCAATCAGTGTTTTGGTTCCTTCGAACGCTTATCAGGACACTGTATTCGATTCAGCGATGCGGATTACACCGAAGCATGCTGCCACAGACGACGAAATGAGCTTGATGAGTCTGCTTCCGTAGATGTCGCGCTGCACACAATGAACCCAACTCATTTGACCTTTACTGGAGAGGTGATTTACTTTATTGTATTCCACAATTACCTCGAAGATCCCGACACACAGCTAGGTTTCATGACCATTAAAATGGTTCGAGTTCAAGACTGAACTCTAGGAGTAGGACGATTCCTACAGTCATTTGGGTATACGTGACTAGTCGCTAGGTGGAATTGACATCGTTCTTTGGAAAACAAAGGGCTTGAAACAAGATTAGTGGAGGCTGGAATAGACTATTTTAGTTTGCATGAGAAACCTCACGGTCATTTGTCTTTTTGTTTTCTGCTCACAACTCCTTCTTTCTCAGTCAGAAGGTGAAGCACTTAGAGTCTCTATATCTATTATTGATGACTCTACTAAAGGCGAGGAGCTTAGTCAATTAGATTACACCGTCCTTCAAGATGAAGTTGCCACCCTTGACAATGGGACGCACGTAGCCATCAAATTAGGAGTCCCTCAGAATGCAGTCAGTATTAAGAACTCTATTCACCTAGACTATGCTTTGCTCGATACCGTAGAACTGTGGAAAGCAGATACCAATGGGCAACTTGAGCTAATCTATCAAACCGGCCAAGCATTCCCCTTTGATACACGTCCTTATGAGAATTCGAGCTTCGTATTTCCCCTTGATGGGACATCAGAAGAGTATTATTTGAGGGTCTTCAGTACCAAACCCGTGGTACTTCCATTCAAGCTTTTAGGAAAAGAAGCCCTTGTGAAAGAGTTAACCTTCAAGGATTTTCTTTTCGGAATATATGGGGGAGCGATGATGGTCATGTTCCTGTATAATCTGGTATTGACTTTCATTACTCGTGACAATAGCTATGGTTTTTACATCATCTTTTTAGTGTGCATTTTAACCGCGCAATACGCTTTGTTCGGTTACACTGATCGATATATGTTAGCTAATTGGCCTGCCTTAAACCAGAAGTTCACCGTTCTAACCGGAGCCGTTGTTGGAATTGCCACGGTGATTTTTGTGATGAACTTCTTGCAGCTCAAACAGAAGGCGCGAAAATTCTATATCCCACTATATGGTACGATTCTATTAGATATCGTTGCGATTGCCCTGTTGATATTCGATTTAGATGTCGCTGCTTATCATACGGCTAATGTGGCCTCGCTATATGGGGTTTGTATCGTGATTGCTGCAGCACTCAAATTGTCTCGAAATGGCTTTAAACCAGCGAAGTTCCTACTCATTGCATGGACTATCCTGATCGTAACAGTCGCTATTTTCGCCATGACAAATCTAGGTGTCATTCCTTACAAGCCATACTTTTTAGGAGCAATACTGTTTGGCTCAAGTATTGAGGTTGTCTTACTCTCTATCGCATTAGCTGATCGAATTAATGCATTGCGTAAGGAGACGGAAGAGTCTCAAGAGAAAGCTCTTGAAATGGCTCAGGAAAACGAACGGATTATTCGCGAACAGAATACCATCCTTGAAGAAAAAGTACAATCGCGAACGGAGGAGCTACAAGGAGCGAACGATGAATTGAAAACTACGCTTGAGAATCTCAAGGAGACGCAGACTCAGCTGATACAATCAGAAAAAATGGCTTCCCTAGGTGTCTTAACAGCTGGTGTGGCACATGAAATTAACAATCCGTTGAATTTCATTCACGGTGGGTCGGCTGCGATCAATGCAGAACTAGAAAACGACGAAATAAACAGGGATGAGTTACGGGAGTACTTGCGATGGATCAACGAAGGAGTTGAAAAGGCTGGTCAGATCGTGAAGAGCCTAAACATCTACAGCAGAACAAATGACGACTTTACGGAAGAATGTGATCTTCATGAGATCATAGATGGATGTTTGTCTATTCTGCAATACACAGCAAAAGACCAGGTTTCTCTCAAAAAGGAATTCTCGAGTGACTTGGGAGTGGTGAAGGGGAATAGTGGCAAATTGCATCAAGTCGTCCTTAATCTCATTGGCAATGCCATTGATTCTATTGAGGAAGACGGGGTTGTAAAGATCAGCACTGAAACTAAAAACGATAAAGCGATAATTCGGATAGCCGATACCGGGGCAGGAATTGCGAAGGAAGACCTTGAAAAGATCTTGGACCCTTTTTTCACAACCAAAGCCCCAGGTGAAGGTACAGGACTGGGCTTGTCCATCGTGAATTCAATCGTTCATGAACATGGGGGGACCATCGATTTTGAATCAGAAATTGGTAAAGGAACAACCGTTATTCTGAGCGTTCCGAAGTTGTAATTATGGGGGAGAAAAGGAAAGTTCTTTACGTCGATGACGAACCTATCAACAGGCAAATCATCTCCAGTATTCTTGGAAAAGAATATGACGTAATCGTAGTAGAAGACGGACCACAAGGATTAGATTGTCTGGATTCTGATCCTGAGATCCAATTAATCATTAGTGATCTTCATATGCCGCTGATGTCAGGATTGGAGTTTATACAAGACGCTCAAAAGCGCTTTAAAGGAAAGAGGTATTTCATTCTCTCAGGTCATTCTTTAAATAAAGAGATTAAAGAGGCTCTCGACTCAAAGTTGATTAGCGATTTCTTCGAAAAACCAGCTAACTTTAAGCTTATCGACACTGCTCTCAAGAGTGATGAGTAGAATGCTGGACTGAATTTATAGCAATGTCTATACTGCTATTTCAGGGTGCTTTAAGCAGCCGCTCGTACTTTACTAAAATCATGAGATACACTCTCGCTCTTATACTTTCGCTTGCATTGAATTCATATGCCTGCTGTGCTCAGTCTGAATGGATGATGGTACCTTCGGTTGGTTTTGGTACTTCGGCATCTCATTTCTGTGCTGATGGAGAGGCAAGTTCTTTAGGAGTCCTCATTCCATTCAGAAGACTAGAGTCAAGTGAGGTTCACTACGCTTCATCCACATTAGAGGTTGAGTTTCAGCGGAAATTCGAAGATCGAATTCACTTTATAGGCCTGAAGGGATCATTGAGACAAAGTGGGCTAAAGAATCGCGTCTTAGTTGGTGCTGCTGTAGGTCCGTCGGTTCAACTTCCCTTACTGCGAGGGTTGAGTATAGTTTATGGTCTGAGAGTAGGCCTGTGGTATGATCTTGAAAAACAGTTCTCAGGATCAGATTACCTCTCCGTATATGCGTCGTTTTCTTCTCAATTCGGTGTGATGAAGGAATGGGATTCAGGCCTCGGCGTTGGGATTCGCTCAGAAAGCATGTTTGAGTCCGGATATGAAGAAGTTATTTATGAAAGGCACGGACATGTTTATTTAGCTGGTGAACGAAGGCCATGGACACAGCTTGTCTTGCTGACAATGAGTTTTTCTCTCTAAAAGAAAAAAGCCAGGAATACCTAGCCTTTGATTGTGGTTCAATTTCGATCTTACAAAGCGTTCTCCTTGATCATCTCTACAACTCCCGGATCAAGCAGGGTAGATGTGTCTCCTAGATTTGAGGTATCACCTTCTGCCACTTTTCGAAGTATGCGCCGCATGATCTTTCCGCTTCGAGTTTTTGGAAGCCCGGGTACAATCTGAATCTTATCCGGACGTGCGATCTTTCCAATCTCTTGGATGACGCTACTCATGATCTCTGATCTTAACGCATCATCATCGATGTCTGCTTCTTTGCAAATAACGTAGGCATAAATGCCTTGACCTTTGATGTCATGAGGATAACCAACAACCGCAGATTCAGCGACCTTATCGTTTGAATTGATGGCATTTTCAATTTCCGCCGTCCCAAATCGATGTCCTGAAACATTGATTACATCATCGACGCGTCCGATAATGCGGTACATACCATTTTCATCACGACGAGCGCCATCGCCAGTAAAGTAATGTCCTTTGAAGTTGGAGAAGTATACGTTGCGGCAGCGTTCGTGATCACCATATGTAGTTCTAATCATTCCCGGCCACGGGTGTTTAACGCAGAGGTAGCCCTCTTTTTCGTTCTCAGTAATCTCGTTTCCTTCTGCATCCAATAACACGGGGTGAATTCCTGGCATTGGATAACCGGCATAGCTTGCCTTTTGCGGACTGTGCCCACCTAGACCTGAGATCATTATCCCTCCGGTCTCTGTCTGCCACCAGGTGTCTACAATCGGACAAGTCCCTTTTCCTACTTTATCCTTGTACCAGTGCCAAGCTTCTTCATTAATTGGCTCACCAACAGTACCAATGACTTTTAAATCAGATAGGTTGAAATCATTCACAAACTGATCTCCGGCAGCCATGAGTGCGCGAATGGCTGTTGGAGCGGTGTAGAATTGGTTGACCTTATGCTTTTCACAGATTTGCCAGAATCGACTGCTGTCTGGCCAGCTTGGTACACCTTCAAACATCATGGTGGTAGCGCCATTAAGTAACGGACCATAAATGATGTAGCTATGCCCAGTAATCCAACCAATATCTGCGGTACACCAGTAGATGTCGCCGCGTTGGTATTGGAAGACATTTGCAAAACTATATCCAGCGTATACCATATAGCCTCCGGTAGTGTGCACTACACCTTTCGGTTTTCCTGTGGATCCACTTGTGTATAGAATGAAGAGCAGATCTTCACTATCCATAGGTTCAGCGGGGCAATCTGTTTCAACTTTTGAGAGTTCTTCCGTGATGAAGTAGCCTCTTTCTGAGACCATCTCAACCTCGTCGTTGGTTCGCTGTGAAACAAGCACACTTTGAACCGATGGACAATCTTTCACGGCTTCGTCCACAATAGATTTTACCGCCATTTTTTTGGCACCTCGATACATCCCATCAGAAGTCAAGACCATTTTAGCTGAAGCATCAATGATTCGGTCAGCTAAGGCGCTTGCGGAAAAACCAGCAAACACGACGCTATGCACAGCACCAATTCGGGCACATGCCAAGACAGCCACGGCAAGATCCGGGATCATCGGCATGTAGATAGCGATTCGATCTCCTTTGATAACTCCGTGTTGCTTCAAGACATTCGCATAAGCGCAAACTCGCTGATGCAATTCCCTGTAAGTAATATAGATAGCCTTGTCTTCAGGAGAATTGGGCTCCCATATAATTGCAGTTTGATCGCCGATCTCAGCAAGATGTCTATCAAGACAATTACTGGCAATGTTGGTCTCACCGCCTAAGAACCACTTGACATTGGGAGAGTCAAACTCCCATTCTAACGGTTTGTCCCAGGGTTTAGTCCACTGAAAGGACTTCGCTATTTCTGACCAGAATTGATCTGGTGAGTCTACACTTGATTTATATCGTTCTTGATACTCCGCGAATGAAGAGATCTGATGTTGTGTGTCGCTAATCATAGAGCGTCAAATTACAAATTCATACAAACAAAGACGCCACGACTTCATGTCGTAGCGTTCGCAGAAAATCAAATACGCTAGTTACAAGTCTCTCCGTATCCAGAGAGGAAGATGAGTAGATCTGCAATAGACACAACGTCATCGTTGTTAAAGTCGCCTACAAGACAGTTTTCTTCGCATCCAAAGTTGGCTAGCATGATTAGCAAGTCTGCTGCGTCAACTACTCCATCGACATCAAGATCCGCGAGATAACAAGCAGAAGGATCAACAGTGTAGATAGAAAGCGTTGCGCTGACTTCGTTGGCCATAATGACCATGCCATGTCCGTTTGGTGAGTCGGCAGAGGAGATATAGATGATGCCTTCCGGGCCAAGGTCTCCTCCGTCATCTTCTCCTAGTGTGCGGTTGTTATCGTAATCAACAAAGAAGGCATTGGCTGGGTCAGTGACATCATAAGTCATGACACCCCCAACGCGTTCCAATGTGATGAATGCGTAATTGCGACCATTGATCTCAGCTACAGTGACACCTTCAGGTTCAGGACCTTTATTGTCAGATCGATTCTTGAAGTTGTTGTTTGAGTTGCTGGCATTGAAAAGAGCCCCATAAACTGGATCGTTCGCCGTGATGCGCTCAAAGTCTGATCCGCTATCAAAAACGAGTTCGCCTGTTGTTCCATTCCAAATAGAGAATGAACGACTTCCAAAAACATGGATTTCATCGAAATCACCATCGCCCTCTATATCTCCAGAGTATGGTGAGCAGGCAAGACGTCCGAGTACAGGGTCGTTCTTCAGTACATCAGCATGAGGGAACACGGTTGGATCCAAAACGTATTCGTCAGTGTTAATATCAACATCTTCATCGATTGGACCAAACTCACGTTGATCACCTTCATTAGCTGTAACTAGATAAGTAACCCCGTCTAACTGGTATGAAGCAATCGCATCAGGCTGGAACATTCCCTTAACTGGCCAGTTATGGAAGAAAATCTCATCGCTACGGTCAGAAGCATCTAAGGCGTTCTGTTCCAGACTATGATCTTTCTTTCCTAATGGGAGAATGTCTGAAATCTGATTTGTGTTCAGGTCAATAACGGCAACCGCGTTGTTCTCCTGTAGTGTAACCCATCCCGTTTGAGAATCTTCAGAGACAGTAATGTACTCTGGTTCGAGGTCACGAGATACAGACGTTTCGAACCCGAAAATTCGAACACCTGCCGCGCGAAGGGTTTCAATTTGATCGTCGAATGCATTGAAATCAATCGTGACAACGTTGTCATCTGTTAGATTTTTAACCCCTCCTGAAATATCAATACGCGAGATCGTTCCTTCTGGATCAATCGTGTAATCATCATTTGGCTCACCCTCATTGGCAACCAATACTGAGTTTCCGTCCGGAGTGAATACCAGCATGTCCGGAAGCGCACCAACAGTAACTGATGAGACAATATTTCCGTCAAGATCTAGGAACACAACTTTTCCGTTTTCACCTTCCAATCCGTCAATGGTTGCAGCAACAACTCCATTGTTTACTTCGATGCTCGTGGCACCTTCACCAAATCCACTCATATCGATTACAGCAATTTCGCTGAGTGAATTAGGATTGGAGAAGTCGAGAATATGAACTGCGGGTGCGTCTGAATTCAGAACATACAAACGCTGCATTCCGGCATCGTGAGAAACAATTTCTGCTGATCCTGATTCGTCCACGAGAAATGAACTCACGTAATTCAGTTGAATATCGCCGTTTTTTTCAACTACAATCTCTTCTGACTCCTGAATAAACAAAGTGATTGTATTGTTGTCACCAATAAATGCACTCAGCGCTCCTGTAATCCTCAAAGTCAGAAAATCTTCGATTACAGTATCGTCATTTTCAGAGATGTTGAGAGGGAAGGAGAATGGGCCAATATGACCTTGAGGAATAGTGAAGGTTGTTCCTTCGAAATCATAGTCTTCGTCTTCTACAGCTGAACTAATGCTGAGGGCTTCAATCGTGAATTGAGCATCTGTTTCGAGTGCTCCAAAGATGTCAACCGAAATCAAAACTGTTTCGGCGTTTTCATTTACATTTCTGAAATCTTCACTAAACGAGATGGTCGGAAGAACTTCTTCTCCAAAGTTTTGAGAGGATGCCTTTAGCGTTGAAAGGCAGGTCATAGCCAAGGCAATAACTGACAGAGCTAGGAACTTCATGGTATAGTCTTTTGGTGCAGTAAACATATTGTCAGTCTGCATGGTCAACGTTGCTCTGAGGTTATGAAAATGTAATGCTGAGTAACCTTCTGGTTGCCATACGCATCCTACAAAGGATGGGGCTTTCAGGAGATTTGTCATGAATGCTGGTTAAGTGAATGTTATGAACTTCTCCGCGATACACGTAACATTCGTGGGTGCTTCATCCGTTATGGTCATATACTGTGGATAACCTGCGGCACAACAATTGTAATTTCACCTGTATATCTGCTCTGGAAAGCTGAATTTTGAATCAATACACCCAACTCAAGCATATGCGCAAGATTTTACTTGTATTTCTCGCTAGCCTGCTCGCCTTTTCTGTGAAGGCCCAAAAGAAAGGTGACTTCCCAAACGAACCTGAAGCCTTCGTCAAAGAGTTGGCTTCATTTATGGGAGCCTCTAAAAAGGAGGGGAAGAAGTTTGTCGAAGACAACTTTGAACCGGTTTTCCTTGGAGGGGCAGTGTCAGCGGATATGCAGTCGATAGTCGTTAAGACCTGTAAGCGATTCAAAGAGAGGAAGTTTAGAGCCTACCCACAATATATGTTGTATTTATCATCAGTGGTGAACTTCACAGGCACATCAAAGGACGAGGCCTTCTTTTACGAATGGCATGAGATACTCTACAAGATGATGGATAACAAGAAGACCAAGAAACTAGTTGACGAGTATCTGGCCAGTTCGGAGACCTTGTTTGAAAAACGCGTGTTCTACAGTTCAGGGTCAGTAGAATGGGCGTTTTCTAATGAAAGCTATGAGTTTAAGTTTGATTCGATTCCACTGATCTCTTTCCCTGGAGGAGACTTGATCGGTTATGCCAAAGGAGACAGTACACGCGTTTTAGGTACCAAAGGTTATTATGTGTTCGATCGCGAGCGTTGGATAGGTGACGGAGGTAAAGTGACCTGGGATAGAGCAGAGTTTAACCCAGAAACCACTTATGCTCAATTTGAAGAGTACGAAGTCCGAATAAAAGGTTCTAGCTTCATTGTAGATAGTGTTCTCTTCTTCAACGATTACTTCGATACACCATTGATTGGTCAATTGACAGAGAAAGTATTGGCTGATCGCACAGGTGAAAACGCAAGTTATCCTCGATTTGAATCGTACAATAAACGTCTTGAAATCAAGAACATCTTCGAGAATGTCGATTATGACGGCGGGTTCACCATGCGTGGTTCGAAACTCGCGGGTACGGGAACGACAGAAGAACCTGCTCAGTTGACCTTCTTCAGAGAAGGGAAGGAATTTCTCGTCGCAAATTCCCTTGAATTTACTATTCGTCCCGAACGATTTACCTCTAGAAATACATCGGTTTTGTTCAAGATCGAAGAAGACTCCATCTATCACCCAGACATCTCCATGAAGTTTGATCGTAAGGAGCGTCAGCTCGTGTTGATTCGTGGTGATGAAGGACTTTCAAAAGGGCCTTACTACAACAGCTTTCACAACGTAGATATGTATTTCGAGGCGCTGTATTGGAATATTGATGATCCGCTGATTGAGATGGGTTCCATCTTCGGTTCTACCCAGCACTTCGCACAGTTTGAATCGAACACCTTTTTCAAAGAAGAACGCTATGATGCGATGATTGGATTGAACCTTGTGCATCCATTGATAGAACTACGAGAGTTCATTCAACGAAGGAATTCGGATTCCTTTTATGCATCTGACTTAGCTGGTTTCCTTCGTCTTTCTGAAGAGCAGGCGATTGTTCTTCTGATTAATCTGGCTAACGCCGGATTTGTGACCTATGACATTAATAGTCGTTGGGCTACAGTTAACGACAAGATGTATCACTACATTGAGAATAGTTCTGGAAAGCGTGACTATGATGTGATTCAGTTTAATAGTGAGACGGACGGTTCGCGTAATGCGCAGTTAAATCTCTTGAACTATAATCTACTGCTCAAAGGAGTCAAGTGGATTCAGTTAAGTGATTCACAAAACGTGACCATTTACCCGAAGAATGAAGAGGTAATTTTGAAGAAGAACCGTGACTTCAAATTTGGAGGAAGAGTACGCGCCGGTAACTTCGAGTTTATTGGAAAAGATTACTACTTCAACTACGATGAATTCAAGGTTGATCTCCTCGCGGTAGACAGCTGTAGAATCTATGTTGAAGACGAGAATAGCGCCGCTGACCTTTATGGTAACCGCAGTAAATCACGTATCAAAAACGTACTCGAAGAAATCTCCGGAACCCTCAAAATCGATTCCCCCACAAATAAATCCGGGACCCAGTCCAAGGTTTATCCGCAGTATCCAATCTTGACAAGTGAGCAGAACGCCTATGTTTATTACGATAATAGCAACATCCAAGAAGGGGTATACAACCGCGATCGATTCTACTACCAGGTAGAACCATTTACCATTGATTCACTTGATAACTTCTCAAGAAACGACTTGAAGTTCAATGGAACCTTGAATTCCGGGGGAATATTCCCAGATATAGCGGAGCCGCTCGGATTGATGGATGATAACTCCCTTGGGTTCAAGGTAAATACCGGCGGAGGTGGATTGCCTTTGTACGAAGGAAAAGGGCAGTTCACCTCAGATATCACCCTGAACTACACTGGTCTGCAAGGGAAAGGAGATTTGGACTACTTGACAGCTATGGCTTCAGCGGAGCAATTCATCTTCCTCCCAGATTCTACGATTGGACGTACTACAGCCTTCCTCAATGATGAAAAGAGAGGCGGAATTGAAGTGCCTAAGGTTGTAGCGGGTGAGGTAGATATCGTGTTTGATCCGAACGCTGATTACCTGACAGCTTCTAGTGTGAATGAGCCGATTGTCTTCTTCAATGATGAAGCAGTGTTAACAGGGACACTAAAGCTTCAGCCAAATGGAATGACTGGTCTTGGTGAAATGGAATTCGCAGGCGCCATGCTGGAGTCCACCGCATTCGATTATACCGCCAGGAAAATACTTTCCGAATCTGCGAACTTCCAGCTTAATCAGAGTGGCTTAGACAATCTTGCTTTCAAGACTGACGATGTAAACTCAACCGTTGACTTTGATAAGCGAATTGGTGAATTCAAGTCGAATGGAGGTGAGACAAAGATCGAATTCCCAACCAACCAATACATCTGCTACATGGATCAATTCAAGTGGTTCATGGATAAGGATGAAATGGAGTTGAGCTCTAATCGTAAGGTGACAGATGACTTCGTTATTGATACATCCGAAGATGCTGCCCGCAGTAACTTCTTCTCGGTGAATGAACTGCAAGACAGCTTGAACTTCCTTTCTCCAAAGGCAGTGTACGATGTGAAAGAGGCCGTGATCGCCTGTCAGAAGATTCAGTACATCACAGTAGCTGATTCACGAGTACTTCCAGATAGTGGAAATGTAATGATTCGTAAGCGCGCAAAAATGGACCCATTAAGCCGTGCAACAGTCATTTCAAACTACGTGACTCAGTATCACCGAATCTTTGGTGCCGATCTTCAGATTTATGGTCGATTCGAATACGAAGGAGAAGGTGATTATACCTACGTTGACGTGAATAAGCGTGAACAAGTGATTCACATTGATGAATTCAAAGTGGATAGCACTCTTCAGACAATAGGTGCTGGAAAGATTCAAGAGGAAGATGCTTTCGCCTTATCACCGTTCTTCGATTTCCAGGGAGACTTCGAACTCTATGCGAACAACGAGAACTTGACTTTCGAGGGAGGTACGCGCATCATTCATACCTGTGATGAACTCGAACGGGGTTGGTTTAAGTTCCGATCTGAAGTGAACCCGAACGATATCTACATTCCTGTTGACACTAATATGCGTGACATCGGCATGGCCAAGCTTGGAGCAGGGGTAATGATTGCAGATGATTCACCATTCTCACTATATGGTTCGTTCTTATCTCGAAAAGAAGACAGACAAGACAATCCATTGATTGCGGCAACCGGATACTTGTATTACGACAAGAACAAGAAGTCCTACCTCATTGGTTCCAAAGAAAAGATCAAGCAGCCGAAGTTGCCGGGTAACTTGATTGCGCTGAAAACAGAATCGTGTGAGATCACCGGTGATGGACAACTAGATTTCCAAGTAGATCTTGGTCACGTGAAAACCAAACAGATTGGTGATGTATTGCACAACAGCATGAATGGTGAAACAACCATGAATACGGCGTTTACCATTGATTTTTTCTTCGATGACGGAGCCATGAAACGGGTGATTGAAATCCTAGAACAGTGGCCTGGATTGCAACCTGTCGATATCACGAAGACGAAGTACGAGAAATCGATTTCGGAGATCATGGGACTTGAAGCGGCAGATAAGGCCATCTCAGAACTCTCATTGAATGGTCAGTTCAAGAAGATTCCAAACGAGCTTCAAAGCACTTTCTACTTCGCTGATGTGAAGTTTGAATGGGATCCAGTTGAAGAGTCGTATGTGTCTGTTGGTCCTCTGGGAATCGCAAGTATGGGTAAGAAGCAGATCTTCCGTTACGTAAAAGGAAAGATTGAAATCGCCAAGGCGAGAAGCGCAGATATCATGCGTATCTATCTTGAGTTAGACCCAGGAAACTGGTACTACTTCGACTACAAATTGGGGATTATGAATATCTCTAGTACAGATGCCGAGTTCATCAAGACAATTACAGAGTTGAAGGACGATAAACGCAAGACCAAAGACGACGAAGGAAACAAGTTTGTCTATCAGGTAGTTGCATCTAAGAAAAAACGTAACGACTTTGTAGATAGATTCAGAGAATTCGATTGATGCACGAGAAATACCCCTTGCTTTTGAACCCCTAGACCTTGGGTTTACCACGTTGAAAAACCGAGTGCTCATGGGTTCCATGCACACCGGACTAGAAGAAGAGAAGAATGGCTTTGAGCGCATGGCTGCCTTTTACGCAGAACGCGCAGCTGGTGGTGCCGCTTTAATTGTCACGGGTGGCGTTGCGCCCAATAGAGCAGGGTGGGTGGCTCCATTCGGTATTCGAATGAGCAATCGAAATCATGCGCGCAAACACCGTGTCATCACCGAAGCAGTGCATAAAGAAGGAGGGAAGATCTGTATGCAGATCCTGCACACGGGCCGTTATGGATACCATCCTCTCAATGTAGCTCCTTCTGCGATTCAAGCACCGATTAATCGATTCAAGCCAAGAGCGCTGTCTAAACGTGGAATTCGAAAGACAATCAATGACTTTGCCCGCTCCGCGAAACTAGCCCAAAAAGCGGGTTATGACGGGGTGGAGATCATGGGCTCAGAAGGCTATTTGATCAATCAATTTATTGTGACGAAGACGAATAAACGTACCGACAAATACGGAGGTTCATTCGAAAACCGAATTCGTCTTCCTCTAGAGATCATCAGAAAGACCCGCGAAGCGGTGGGTGAGAACTTCATTATCATTTATCGCCTATCCATGCTTGATTTGGTCGATGATGGTTCTAGCTGGGATGAAGTAGTTCAACTCGCAAAAGAGGTAGAAAAGGCTGGTGCGACGATTATCAATACAGGCATCGGTTGGCACGAAGCACGTGTTCCAACGATTGCAACTATGGTTCCCCGTGCTGGATTTGCGTGGGTAACAAAGCGTTTGATGGGAGAGGTGAAGATTCCTCTCATCACCACCAACCGAATCAACATGCCTCAAGTAGCTGAGGATGTCTTGAAAGACGGTTGTGCGAATATGATTTCAATGGCCCGTCCGTTCTTGGCTGACCCAGATCTGATGATCAAGTCTCAAGAGGGGCGAGAGAATGAAATCAACACCTGCATAGCCTGCAATCAAGCCTGTCTTGATCACATATTCCAACAGAAAGTAGCTAGTTGCTTGGTGAATCCTCGTGCTTCATTTGAGACGGAGATTGTCATCAAGCCAACTTCAAACCCGAAGAAAGTGGCTGTAGTTGGAGCAGGGCCTGCTGGATTATCTGCTGCGGTGACTGCGGCTGAAAGAGGACATAAAGTCACCCTTTTTGAAGCGCGTGAACACATTGGCGGCCAGTTTGATCTTGCCCGTCGTGTTCCTGGCAAAGAGGAGTTTGACGAAACGGTTCGCTATTTTAATCAAATGTTGAAGAAGCATCGGGTTAAGCTTCGTTTGGGTGAATTCGCTAGCGCGGAATCGCTCGCTCCCTTTGAGGAGGTCATTCTTGCTTCTGGAGTGACACCTCGAAAGCTTAAGATTGAAGGTGCTGATCATCACAAGGTTATTGGCTACACAGATCTATTGAATGGCTCTAAAGAAGCAGGGAAGAAAGTAGCCGTGATTGGTGCAGGTGGTATCGGATTCGACGTTTCTGAATTCCTATTGCACGATCGCTACATTTCGACTGAAGACTTCATGGCGCAATGGGGAGTTGATATGAACTACGCTGAGGGTGGAGGATTGAAGAAGGCCGCATCCCATGAGCCAAAGCGCCAAATCTACTTGCTCCAGCGTAAAACAACGAAGCACGGTAAGGGCTTAGGAAAAACTACAGGCTGGATTCATCGTGCATCCTTGAAGAAGTCTGGGGTAAAGATGATTGCCGGCGTTTCTTACGACAAGGTCGACGACCAAGGACTGCACATCACCGTTGACGGAAAATCACAGGTTTTAGATGTGGATTCAGTCATCGTTTGTGCCGGACAAACCAGCAACGTAGGAATTCTTGATTCCCTTGCAGATAAGAATGTGCAAGTAATTGGTGGTGCAAAACTAGCGGCAGAGCTCGATGCGAAGCGTGCAATTAAAGACGGGATGCTCGCGGCGATTGCGATCTGATCAATTAAAAGTCTTCTCACTTCCTTTCAACAAACGTTGAAGCTCTTTGAATTCTGAAGGATTCATGTGACGATATTTCCCGACGGGAACATCCAACTTGATGTTCATGATTCGTACTCGTTTCAGTGTACGAACACGATAGCCGAGGTATTCACACATACGACGAATCTGACGGTTCAATCCTTGAGTAAGGATGATACGGAACTTATCTTTCCCTAATTGTTCCACCCGACACTGTCGTGTGATTTGACCGAGAACCGGAACACCGTTTGACATTTCTTGAACGAACTTGCGGTCGATCGGACGATTCACAGTCACGACATATTCTTTCTCGTGGTTGTTACGTGCACGAAGAATCTTATTGACGATATCACCGTCGTTGGTCAATAGAATCAAGCCTTCACTCGGTTTATCTAGACGTCCGATAGGGAATATACGCTCCGGATAACCGATGAAATCGATGATGTTATCTTTTTCGACACGTGTATCAGTAGTACATACGATGCCTACTGGTTTGTGGAATACGAGGTAAACGTTCTTTTTGGTTTTCGGTCGGTGAATCACCTCGCCATCTACTGTGATTTCATCGTCTTCGCCCACTTTGGTACCAAGTTCAGGAATACGTCCATTGATCATAATACGTCCTTGGTCTATTAGCTTGTCGGCTGCTCGACGAGAACAATATCCGATCTCACTTAAATACTTATTGATCCTGACTTTTTCGTCGCTCATAGCGCCCAAAGGTAAGCCATTCTATATTCAGGCAAACAGAGTTTTCCAAGGAATGATAAAGGGTAAGACGAATACCCAAATCGCAAAGAAAATGGCCAGAGCCCTTGGGTAAGGATACTTCGTATTGAAGGCGGGTAGTGCGACAAGTATGAGCCACAGCCCCTTGTAAATTAATTGAATCACCAATACCGTAGAGAAAGTCACTGGACGAATGGCACCGGCGATAGATACGAGGGCAATGGCAATCCATAATGCACCAACTAAGCGGCTCAACTCACTCGGTGGATAGGCATTTGAGAAAAATCGAAGTGCAGCTGATTTAGGCGAAGATAGTGCAGAAACCCCGGCAGATCCGGCAACAAAAATATTCAGAATGAATAAGATGATGAGGCAAGCGTGACAAAACAGCTATGATTTCGAACTGTTCGCGCCAAAGGCCAGAATGACAGTATTTTAAGTTTAGTGGTCGAGAGCTGGTCTACGAATCAATCCTCTTGGTGGTCATGTGACATGGCAATGACACGACGTCGGGCCTCGTTTGCCAAATCTTCAACTGACATCTCAGGGAAGTCAGAAGGACTGAAAGCTTCTCCAATAGACAGTTCGATGTTTCCGCGTTTAGCGAAAAAAGAACCTGGAGGAAGTAGAGCATTTGCACCACTGATGGCTACAGGTATAATAGGAATGTTCCCTTCTTTTGCGATAATAAATGACCCCCGACGGAACATCTTGACGCTGCCATCTTTTGAACGTGTTCCTTCGGGATAAGTCAAGACATGCTTGCCTTGTTTGATCCTTTCAGCCGCTTGAGCCATGCTTTCCATAGCTCGATCTTTATTCTTACGGTCAATGTAGATCTGGTCGGTAGCTGTGATGTACCATCCAACTACCGGTGTTTTTTTCAGTTCCTGCTTTGCGATGAAATTTAAATTCATGGGAATCTTCATAACACAAGCAGGAATATCTAGGAAGCTCCCGTGGTTGCAAACAAAAATGGAAGGTGTATCTGGATCAATGTTCTCAAGCCCCTCACGCTTGACCTTGATGCCCATCAACCAAAAGATAACAGGAGCCCACATTTTTCCAGGTACAAAAGACAGTGTCAATTCACGGGCTCGGAAGATGATGGAGAGAATCATTCCAGTTAATCCAGAGATGAAGGTCCAGAGAAATACGAAAGGGTATATCAGTATGAGGGCAAGAATGCGCATGGTAGCAAAGGTAAACGAATTCGGTCCTTGACCTTAGAGATTAAGTAATCGCAGAAATTCATGCTCATCAAGTTCTACAAGCTGACCAGACTCCAAACCTTCTACGCCAATACCCTCCATAGATTCACGAACGAGTCTAAGGGTGGGGAAGCCCACTGCAGCGGTCATTTTTCTTACTTGACGGTTCTTACCTTCTTTGAGCTGAAGTCGCATCCAAGAGGTTGGAATGTTGGCACGAAAGCGAATAGGAGGGTTCCGATCTGGGAGATTCGGTTCTTGAATTTTTTCGGCTAACGCCGGAAGTGAGACGTAACGTGTTTTCTTATGCTTCAACGCCATGGGAACCTGTATCCGTTCAATAGCATCATCGGTAATTTCGCCTTCAACTTGAACCAAATAACTCCTGACATGACGATTTCGAGGATCTAGAATCTGATTCGTTAGGCTGCGGTTGTTTGTCAACAGCAACAAGCCTTCTGAATCGCTATCAAGCCTGCCTATTGGGTAAACGTCTTGTGGGAGATTTAAGAAGCTTCCTAATCCTTTCTTGTTGCCTTCATCAGAAAACTGCGACAGAATATTGAACGGCTTGTAAAGTTTGTAGTAAGAATACACAGTGATGATTTTGTTGGGCAAGCTAAATAAAAAACGCCCGGCGTAACCCGGGCGTTTTGAACTATCGTTTCGTGATTCGACGATTCAAACACACTGAACCATCTTCATGGCATATGCGCAATGTGTAGAGTCCACGAGCAAGCTTGCTTGTGTTGACGTCAAGCTTGGTTGTTTGGAAAGCCTCTTGATGTACCAGCTTTCCAGAGTTGTCAATGATCTGTAGGTTGAAGCGACCCTGTTGTTCCATGGAGATATGGAGCAGTCCGTCGTTCGGATTAGGGTAGACCTGGATATTCCATAGGTATGATTCCTCAATACCTGAATACACAATGAAGTCTTCATCTGACATGTCGATACATCCGAACTCATTGGTGACCTCAATAGCGTAATTGCCGTCTTCTAGCACCTCGTAGGTGGCTGAAGTAGCACCATCAATCATTTCGTTGTTCAAGTACCATTGGTAGTTGATGCCCGCATCTCCATCATAGGTCAACAGGTTGCCGTTGGCCATGAATGACGCCACCGGTTCTGGATGAAGGAATAAAGACACTTGATCTGTAGCTACACACCCAAATTCAGACGTGGCGGCGACGCTGTATTCCGATTCCGCGCTAGCGATAATATCTAGAAAAGCGCCCATGTCTTGATCATCCCATTGAAGATCTCCTTCTCCTGTGGCAAGGAAAGTGACAGGCTCTTCAGGACAAACAGTTTGGTCCAGTCCAGCATCAACAGCAGGTCTAGGATGAATCGTAATGACAGAGCTATACTCCGCCTCACATAACGGATTCACGGCCATCAGTCCGATGTTGATGTCTCCTGGTTCTTCAGGCATGATGAAATATGTCGACTCCACACCGTTGGTCTGGCCGTCTTGATACCAATAATAATCTTCGATGTATTGACCGGTGCTATTGAACTGGATCAATTGATCTTCACATTGGGTATCAGAAGCCAGTTCATAGGCAGCGAGTTCGTCGGTACATTCATAGATCGTATGCCAAGTGGTGTTGGTCACGATTGGTGGGTTGCCATCAAAGAAGATGTAGGCCGTATTATTGATTACATCTCCCGGCTCAACATCTTCACGAGGTTTGATACGATATACTACGTATCCATGACTTTCTTCTTCACAACAAGTGCTGTCAGGTAGCTGAATGTCTGCAAAGTTGAATTCGATGGCACCATCAGGCTTTATACAAGTGGTGAAGTCGTGCGATCCAAAAGCAGGGTAGAAGGTATCAAGGTCAAGGTGCTCAATATCAAGCGTATCTCGAATGATCACATCTCCTGCAGGGAAGTTTCCGGTATTCTGAAAACGAATACGGTATTCCATTTCATTTTCTGGAAGAATGAAGTGGTGTTCTTCGGTGTACCCTTCAAACTCAGTGTACTTATCGTTCGGGTCATATGCACAAACAACTTCTGGGTAGAGTGTCCAGGTGTTGTTGTAGTATTCGATGCCTTCGTCATTAAATAAGACGATGTTCAGGTCTATAGGGAAGGTGACTCCAATGTAATCAACCCCAGGTCCAATGATATGACATTGATAGAGTTCGTCTTGCCCTGCTTCTTGATTGTTAAACTCCCATATGACTTCTCCAGGATTAATGGTAGTAGGGTCAACTGTGTTGCCACCCATCGGAACAGCTTGAAGCACAGGGTCAAATGAAACTGTAACAAATCCGTTCAAAGGGACACCCCCAGAATTCATCACCCAAACACCAGGGTCAAATCCATCATCGCAATGAATATCTTGAAGCCAAATACAACAAGGACCATTAAACCAGAAGCTTTCTTCCCCAAGCCATTCAAGGCCGAAGAACCCAGTATTAACGTCACAGTCGTTGATGCTGAAGGTGATTTCTTCACCCGTTGAAATTGACCACCCCTCATCCAAATTTTGAATGGAGAAAGTGTAGGTTCCGTGGGTAGATCTTGAAAAGTCACAAAACCATTTTCATTAGTGAACCCAATCCACCCTAGCTCATTGATGATGACCTGGGTATTAATCATAGTTGGTTCATTAGCCCAAAAACCACCCCAGCCATCAAATCCACCGTCAAAATCGCCATCACCATCAAAATCTTGATATACTAAGATGGTCAATTCGCCATTGTACTCACAATGCTCATTTCCTTCAACCTCGCAAGGAGAAATTGCATAGTAGTTACACGTATTTTCGTCAGTACAAGTAGGGTAGATACAGTCAACAATGTTATCTGGTTCTTCAAGGAAATTGCACGCTTCAGGATCCATGCAACCACAACTACCCGCAATACAAGATCCGTCGTCAATAACAGCAGCTGAGTCGTAATTACAAGCGGTTACATCCATACATCCTAAGGGTGCATCTACGTAATAGGTTAGTTCAGAAAGATCGTTACCTCCAACGACGAATTGAAAGGCACTCGAATTACCTAAGTCTAAGAAGTAATAAAAGACAGGATCTTCGAAGCCAAGGTTGTGCAGACCATAAGGGACGTCTTCGAAAGTAAATACCCCTTCGCTATTAGTGCTTGTAGTTTCTCCTAACGGATCTAACGTAAATGAAAAGTCTGCCATTGGCTGTCCATTCGCATTGTTGATAAGAGTAACAGTCACATCGTAAGTACATACCGATATGTTGTCACAGCCCTCAGATCTGCCATAATTAGAAGCTTCAGGGTCAGTACATGTACAATCATAGCAGCACCACGAATCGTCAGCTGAATTCGGAAGGTAATTACATGCCTCTTCATCATCACATGAAACCTGACCGATGTACACCGTTTGTGACAGGGTACCCATAGGTTGTTCAAACCCAGTCAGGAAGCCATCTCCTTCACATGCGAGTGTGTGAACATAGTCTACCCGGCCATTTACGAGATCTCCTCCGATAAACACCTGAATATTCAGGTTGATTGAAATTGTACCGTCGGTAGTGAACTGTCCGAGAAGAACTCGGTTGTTCGGTCCAGTTGGCAACGCAGAAGGCGAAGTCGGTAAAGTAAACCACGCACCGTCATTAATGATTAAGCTCTGACCTTCTGTATTTCCAACACTGCCCGTCCAAGGATCAGAAGGGATTGTTGAAGCTTGTCCAATATAATTGGCACCAGGGTGCATTGAATCTAAGACACCTATAGTGACCCAAGAATCGAGCTCCAAGGTCGGGAATATGGGGTAAAATACTGGATTGATTCCGGCGGGGTTAATACCTCCGAGTACGTCATTGTAAAAAGTTGTTGTGGTTGAAACATCCAAACCGTGACAATCCTCAGTTGCGAATACGGCCGAGACGATGTCTGAAGGACTACTAAATTCAGCATATACTCTGTAGATGCTTGTGCCGTCTGGTAATTACAGGAAGGTGGGCTCATGTGTTTCAATCACCACCTGGTTTAACTGAGCTTCAGTACAGAACGCACTAAGCACAGCGATTAGGGTAGGGCAGCTTTTTCATATGAGTTTTGGTTTAAGTCCTGAACTTAATCAATATCTCATTGAATACAACTGTATTTAAACGCTGATATTCAGTGCTTTACGATTTGTTCGCTCCGCATTCAATTTTTGGTACAAGGTGCAAATCCCTTTGCTCGAAACTTTCAGGTATTCATAGTGTTTAACGTTTCAATTAACTCCTTAAATAAAACCTTCAAATTAAGCGGAGATGAATACTACGCTTATTCGTTGGAAGCAAAGCGCAATGATCGCTTTTCTTTCGTTGATGGGACTTTTAGCATTCACTCCGAATCTTACGGCACAATACTGTGAATCAGACGGAGGCGACGGCTACCCAAACATCGAATCAATTACATTTGGTGATATTTACAACTATTCAGGTGACAACGATGGTTACGGTGACTTCACCGACCTCAGTACGAATCTAGAATTAGATTCGTACAATGACATTGTACTCAACCCTGGGGGCCCTTGGTGGATCCGTTTCCGTTGGACAGCTTGGATCGATTACGATCAGAATGGTACGTTCGACGATGATGAATTGGTGGTTCACCAATCAGGTTATGAAAATGAGTATGCGTCTGTATACGTGCCTGACGATGCATTAGGCGGGGCTACGCGTCTGCGCATCTCAATGGATACCTACCACTTCCAAGGACCTTGTGCTCACTTTGATTACGGAGAAGTTGAAGATTACACGGTTAACATCAACGGAGGTTGTGAAACATTCGCAGGAACATTGACGGCTGTTGAATCTATGGTGTGTTCAAACGGCATGAATACCATCTCAGCTACTCCGAATGGCGACATTGAAATTCCTGAAGGATACTCTTCAGTGTTCGTCTTAACACAAGGAGAGGGACTGGTCATCGTAAACGCTGGAGCAGAGCCTTCATTCGAAGTGTCTGAACCAGGGCTTTACACGATCCACACACTTGTATACGATACTGAGACCTTAGATCTAGGAATCATTCAACTCGGTATAACCACTGGATTCGATGTGTTTGGTTTGATCGCTCCAGGAGGAGGATCTATCTGCGCTGATCTTGACGTAGCGGGTGCGCCAATCATGGTACAGAACCCTGACGCCGGAACATTGTCTGGTGGCGGTGAAGCTTGTGCAGTCGGAGGAGCGGCTACATTAACGGCGACTCCAAACGGAGATGCGAATGTGCCTTCAGGCTACTCAACAGTCTACGTACTGACACAAGGTGATGGTCTGACGATCATTAACGCTGGCGCGGAACCTTCGTTCGACGTGACTGAAGCAGGAAACTACACGATCCACACATTAGTTTACAACCCTGAGACTCTTGATCTCGGAATCGTAGAGTTAGGCGTAACCACAGGATTCGATGTAAATGGATTATTAGTTCAAGGTGGCGGAGCGATCTGTGCTTCTCTTGACGTTCCGGGTGCTCCTTTCTCAGTTGTAGAATGTGCATGCGTTGCAGATGCTGGAAGCTTGGTCGCTGATGCTTCAACTGTATGATCTAGCGGAGTAACTACAATTAGCGCTTCAATAAATCAGATGCCGTTCATCCCAGAAGGATACGCACAAGTGTATGTGTTGACTCAAGGCGACGGACTCGTAATTGTAAACGCAGGTGCTGAGCCATCGTTCGAAGTAGAAGGTGGTGGCCTTTACACTGTTCACTCATTGGTATTTGATCCGACAACGCTTGATTTAGGCATCGTTGAACTGGGAGTAACCACCGGTTTTGACGTGAACGGACTGCTCATCCAAGGAGGTGGAGAAATCTGCGCTTCGCTCGACGTAGCAGGTGCACCTATAGTCATTGAAAACCCAAGTGCAGGAACGCTTTACCCAGAAAACTTCTTGAACTGTTTGAGCGATGAACCAACTGTACTCACAGCAGTAGCTGATGGCAATGCGATTGTTCCCGAAGGATATGAGCTGCTTTATGTATTGACAAACGCATACAACTTGACCATCCTCGACGTGAATTCAGAACCAACATTCGAGGTGACACAATTCGGATTCTACCGAATCCACACTTTAGTGTACAATTCTGAAACACTGAACCTTGGGGTGGTTGAGCTTGGAGTAACAACTGGCTTTGATGTTAACGACCTACTTACCCAAGATGGAGGAGAGGTTTGCGGTTCTCTAGACGTATATGGAGCACTGTTGATTGCGGTTGATCAATGGATCTGCGATTTCCTATGGCAGTTCTTCCGTGGAGAAGTTCCAACTGATCCGCGTGTGATCGAGCAGATCATAGCGGAATACGACTTGCAAAATGGACCAGCAGATCTAGTTGAAATGAATGTATACCCGAATCCAACGGTAGGTGACGTCACGCTTCAAGTGGATGCTGCCTCAACGACAAACGCCCAGCTAGAGATATATGATGTCACTGGACGCGTAGTGAAATCGATGCAAACGCTTCAGTTCGCTGAAGGTTTGAATAATTTAGAGCTAGACCTGTCTCCACTAGAGACTGGAAACTATGTGATCCGTTTGATCACCTCTAACAGAGCCCTGACAATTTCCTTTGTTAAGGAATAAGATTGTTTGGATTGTAAGGAGGAGAGGGCCCGTCAGATTGCGGGTCCTTTCTTTTTTAAAACGCTTCACCTACAGTGAAGTAGAACTGTGTGCTTCCAGGACCTGCAGCCACGTCAAATCGCACATTTATGTTCTTTTCAGGGTCAAGTAGGAATCGAATACCAGCTCCGCTAGTATTTCTCAAGTTGGCAATTGACCAATAGTTCGGGCTTCGATCAACGATTCCGGCAGAGAAGAATGCTACCGCTCCCCATCTACGCCAAATCTTGGCTCTCAACTCTGTTTGATAGAGTACACCTGATTTATCTCGAAAACGTCCTTCGTAATACCCTCGCATGCGTTTTGTACCACCAAGCATGGTCATCATGTAGAAGGGAGTGTCTCCGGTGGTTACGTCCACAAAGATTTGATTCGCCCAGAGAACCGGTTTCGCAACCTTGTTATAGATACGCGCATCTACACGGTATCGATGAAATCGGAAGTCTCCTGTGCTATGTTGGGTGACAAGCTCGAGGTAACTACCACGACTAGGATTGTAAACGTTGTCACGATAATCTCCGAAGATGATAAAGCCCGGGTCAAGGGTCAGACCTCCTTCAGCTCCGTTAATTCTCCCTGAAGCCAGTGCTCCTTCGTCTTCAAATTCAGTGAAGGTCCAGTCTTCAATCCAGGCACGTGCACCTAAGCTCCATCCTCCGCGATTCGTTTTCAGTACTTGCCTTAAATAGTTCACTCGAATTCTTGTGAAATCAACTCCGTATCGCTCTTCCGCGTTAGCGTCATCATTACCTACACCGTAGAAGAAGTAGTTGTATTTGTAATAACCCACTTCGCCAAAGGCGTAATTCTGTCGTTCACCCCACCAGAGTTTGTAGGGTAAATAATACAACTGCTGTCGTTCTTGAGTAATGGCAAAACCGCCTTGCAGTTGGCTAGGAGGGGAGATGGTGTCTGACTTGTCGAGGTAAAAGTTGTAAATGAGCGCGGCTCCCACACCAATCCTGGTTTCAGGCGTCCAAAACGCCACTGGGATAGGGAAGAATGTGTTCTTTCTCGCCTCTGGATCAGACTGACCAGAAGAAATCAAAGGCAGAGCCAGGAGAAGAAAAAGTAGAATTCGGCGCAAGTCGTAAGGTCTTCTAGAACAAAGGTAAGCCCATTATTGACTATTCAAGTTCCAGTCGTACTCCTTGAATGAGATCTTTGTATCAGCAGTGATCTGAACTACGCTGAACTGATTAATGTACTCCCAGAGCTCCATTTCCCTGGTGAAGTCGCCTTTGAACCACTTAAATATTCGGCTCAGTTCAGCACGCTCAGTGGTTATTGTATTGCGAGAAGGGTCATTGATGAAATCACGCGCAGCTTGATCTAACTGAACGTTCAAGACCTCGCTACTAAATGAATGATTCAATAGTTTCGGACAGCTCACACTAGCACAGTTGATCGCGAAATGAATACGCGGGTCGTCCCATTGTTTGCGCAGAATATCGTGTTCGATGTTATTCAGATCGTAGTCCTGTCCTTCGATCATAATAAACCGGATATCCCAAGGGGTATTGATTTTATATAATGACCCACCCAAATCTTTGATGCTCTCCGTGGGATATTTGCGAATGATTAATCGGACTGTAAATGCGTTATAAGCATTGATCCAATAAGCTTTTTGCTCTGTGATACTCCATTTCTGATTGGGGTGATGGGTTTCCACTAGATCCAAGTAGGAATTGAGTAATAGGCTATCTGCAATGAACCCCTCATAATTGACCCATCCATCTTCAGAGACATGCTTCTCTACCAGGCTGTTCCATCGGTCATGACGGAAGGGAGAAGTGTCTGAATGGACTTGACCTACACCGCAGCCAAGCAAAATGTAACCAAGGAATAGAAGTGCAGAGATTCTAAGCATGTGGATGATTTGTCCAAAGATGCGAGGACTTTGTGACAAATTCATCCCAGACATATTGCAAGTTTGGGCAGATGCCTCTACCGAAGATTAGTATCGTCATACCTACCTTAAATGAAGAGAAGTACATCGGTGTGCTGCTGACTCATTTAGAACAGTCTCCGGCTATTTCAAACTGTGAAGTCATCGTAGTTGATGCCATGTCGTCAGATCGCACTGCGCAGGTTGTAGCTTCTTTCGTGAATGTGAAATTGATCTCCATCGAAAATGAAGCACAACGATCTCGGGCAATTCAGATGAATTTGGGCGCTCAGGCTGCTCAAGCGAACATCCTTTGGTTTGTGCACGCTGACACCTTGCCTCCGCTCACATTCTTTGATGATATTCACAAGGCTGTAAAATCCGGACATCATCTAGGGGGATATGCTTTCGACTTTCAATCTACCCGTCCTTTATTGAAGTTGAATTCAATGTTCACACGATTCAATAGCATGGTTTGCAGAGGTGGCGACCAAACGGTCTTCATTCTTCGTGATGCCTTTAATCGTCTTCAAGGTTTTTCAGAGAGTCATTGCATTATGGAGGAGTATGATCTTTTCGCTCGCGCGGAATCGATCGGTATTCACTACCACAGATTACCTGGGAGCGTCAAGGTGAGTCCGCGCAAATACAAAGCAAACAGCTACCTACAAGTTCAGCGCGCGAACTATCAAGCCTATAAAATGTGGAAGGAGGGAGCGGCACCAGAATTAATCAAGGAACGCTATTTCAGCCTCTTAAAACACCCGAAAGACTGAAAAATTGTGGCGAGCGTACCGAACTTCGTTTTAAATGGTCAACTTAGTGCCTGTTTTGAGTGTATCTTTCTACCAACAAAAAAACACTATGGAATCATTAGATCAAATTGTAGAACCACCAAGTCAAGATGAGAAAACGGTGGCGCTTCTAGCACACATTGGAACCCTCCTTGGTACATGGATTGTACCTCTAGTTATCTGGCTAGTAAAGAAAGATGAAAGCGACTTTATCGCACGTCATGCGAAAGAGTCATTGAACTTTCAAATCAGTATGGTGATCTATTCTGTGGTGTGCTTCGTTCTTTGGTTTATTTTCATTGGTATTCTGTTGTGGTTTGCACTTATTGTAGTAGCGCTGGTCTTCGTGATTCTTGCAACCGTTGCAGCATCAAATGGTAAGGATTACAAATATCCGCTGACTATTCGCTTTATCTCATAATTGAGATCTCTAGATAAAAAGAAAGGCGCCTTATGGGCGCCTTTTTTAATTACATCCAAAAAGGTCTATTCCAAAATAGATCAATAACAACCAGCCTATTCCTTTCAATAGAAAGAACAGAAAGGCCCAGATTCCAATCCGCTTGATCCAAGCAATAATTCCCTTCTTGTTATTCTCTTCAGTCATACTTAAGCCATAGGCCATAAGCCTGGTTTAGTCAACCCATTCAGCTAAGAAAAGGTTCGTTGAACGGGTGCGTCCGTTGTTTCTGTTACTTCCGAAAACCAAGTACTTCCCGTCATTCGAAAACATCGGGAAACTATCAAACGCACTATCGAATGTCACTTGCTCTAGTCCTGTTCCGTCAAGATTGATCATGAACAAGTTGAATGGGAAGCCGCGTTCGCTCATGTGGTTGGATGAGAACAAGATCTTTTCACCGCTCGGGTGGAAGAAAGGCGCCCAATTCGCATTTCCTAACTCAGTGATCTGGCGGGCATCACTTCCATCTGCATTGGCTACAAAAAGCTCCATGTTCGTTGGCTCAACCAATCCTTCTGATAGTAGGCCTTTGTACTTTTTAACTTCTTCAGTTGTCGTCGGACGACTAGCGCGCCATACGATCTTACTTCCATCAGGTGAAAAGAATGCTCCACCATCGTAGCCTAGTTCATTTGTGACCTGCATTACTTCAGTTCCGTCAACGTTCATCACGTAGAGCTCAAGGTCACCACTACGTGTACTGGTAAACACGATTTTATCTCCAATAGGAGAGAGTGTTGCCTCAGCATCGTAACCTGGGGTGTCAGTGTATTGGCTAACGATGTTTCCTTCAAGGTCAGCAATAAAGATGTCATAGCTATCGTAGATAGGCCATACGTAACGTCCTTCTTTGCGTTCTGGCACTGGAGGACATTCGTCATCGCCCAAGTGCGTAGAAGCGTAGATAATTGTGGTGTCTCCAGGCATGAAGTAGGCACATGTTGTGCGTCCAAGACTAGTCGAAACCATCGCAGGAGGGATGCGATCAGGAGTTCGATCTGCAAGATTCATCACGTAGATCTGATCACAATTCGTTCCCCAGGCTGGGGTGTTCGCCTGGAATACCAACGATTGATCATCAAAGCTCCAGTATGCTTCCGCATTATCACCACCATAGGTTAACTGACGTACATTCTTGAGATGAACCTCTTCATCGTAATGCACTCGCTCTTCTTCCTCGGCCTCCATTCCATGATGTCCATGGTACTCCCCTTGATGCGTTTCATGTGGGTTGACTTCTTCCACTTGAGCTGTAGTTTCTTCTGTCGAAGTTGGGTTTCCATTATTGCAGGCAGTTACGAACAATACCAGTGCAAATAAGCCGAATAGCTTTTTCATATCGCGCTTCCTCCTTAGTTTCGTGCGAAGGTAACAATTGACCTCCTCAACAGTTTCAAAAATGATTAGAATACCTCAATTGAGTGAGACCTTGGCTTTGCGTACCGCTGTCATCTTTTCGGCGCTAGCCTTGATCATATCATGGTTTCCTTCATGCTCACCAGTCAGGGATGAACACGGAAGAGATATCGCCGAACTACAATCAGTTATTGAGTTCATGGCATGTGATTCACTAGAAGGAAGAGGCACAGGAACCGAAGGAGAAACGAAGGCAGCGGCATATGTTGCATCTCGATTCGAAGAGTTGGGACTAAAGCCATACGGTGATAGCAGCAGCTTCTTTCAAGCATTTTCATTTAGACCGCACCCACCAATCCAACGCCATGGATCAGGTGATTCAACAAGTATCGGAATGGCACTTGTGCAGAATCTAACAGGGAATAACGTGATTGGAATGTTGGATAATGGTGCGTCAGAAACAATCATCATTGGTGCCCACCATGATCACCTCGGTCTGGGAGATGAGAACTCACTTTTTATTGGTGATTCAGAAATCCACAACGGGGCGGATGACAACGCTTCAGGAGTTTCCGCTTTGATCCTGCTAGCGCAACGTTTAAGTGCACAACCATTGAATTACAATGTGCTGTTCATGTCGTTCAGTGGAGAGGAGAAAGGGCTTTACGGATCAAATCATTTTGTAGATAACCCAACCATAGACCTGAATACGGTCAACTACATGATCAATATGGATATGGTCGGACGCATGAAAGAAGACAGTTCATTAGCGGTATACGGAACAGGCACATCACCCGTTTGGAATGATCTAGTGAATCAAGTGAATATTGATGGTCTTGCCCTCGTTTTCCATGAATCAGGTGTTGGGCCGTCTGATCATACGAGCTTTTACCTTGCTGACATGCCAGTACTTCATTTCTTCACGGGCCAACATGAAGACTACCACAAGCCGACGGATGATCCAGAAAAGATTAATTATGAAGGCATACTAATGGTCGCTGATTTCATAGAGAGAATTGTGTTGGAATTGGATGATGAAGTAAAACTAGAGTTCACGAAAACCAAAGACCAATCAAAAAACGATTCTCCTCGCTTTAATGTGACGCTAGGCGTTGTTCCTGATTATATGTTTGATGGCGAAGGAATGCGTATCGATGGTGTTTCTGAAGATCGTCCGGCTTTCAACGCTGGTATCATCAAAGGGGATGTTGTTACCCAAATGGGTGACCACGCAGTGACCGATATGAATACATACATGGAGGGTCTCGGTATTTTTGAAGAAGGAGATACTACAGTTGTTAAGGTCTTGCGCGAAGGAACGGAAAAGTCTTTTGATGTGATCTGGGACTAATGTTTTATTCAATCGATCCATACACGCATGAAAGGTGGGCTAGCTACGAACCACACAGTAGCGAAGAGCTTAATAGCATTCTTTCTCGAGCCGACGAAGGAACAGCTGCATGGCATCGAACTCCATTAAAGCAACGCACAGCGCTTATACGCTCGTTGTCAAGTCTATTACTTGAGAGGAAAAGTTCCTTAGCGACGATGATGACCAAAGAAATGGGCAAACCATTTCAACAAGGAGTTGCGGAAGTTGAGAAATGTGCTTGGTTGTGTCGGTATTATGCTGAAGAAGCAGCTACCATGCTGGCAGATGAATCTATCGATATTGAAGGGCAAGAGACCTACGTGCGCTTTGATCCGCTCGGTGTTGTATTGGGCGTGATGCCATGGAATTACCCTCTCTGGCAAGTCTTCCGTTTCATCATTCCAGCGTTAACTGCGGGTAATGTATGTATCTTAAAGCATGCATCTAATGTTTTCGCTAGCGCGGAATCGATTATGAATCTATTGGAAGACGCCGGATTTCCAGATTATGCGCTTCAAACATTGAAAGTCGCAGGTGCTTCTATGGAAATCATTGTCAGTGACCCTAGAATCAGCGCGATTACCTTAACTGGAAGTGAGAAGGCGGGAGCCAATGTAGCCATGCTTGCAGGAAAACATATCAAGCCAAGCCTTTTAGAACTAGGAGGAAGCAATGCATTCATTGTACTTAATGACGCCAATCTTGAACGATCGCTCGAAGCGTTTATATCAGGCCGTTTCCAGAATAACGGACAAAGCTGTATCGCTGCTAAACGACTCTTGTTGCAGTCGGAGATTCATAATTCATTTCTGGAAGCGCTCGTCGCTCGTGTACAACAATTAACCGTAGGTGACCCGAACCAATTAGGTACCGACATTGGCCCAATGGCCCGTGAAGACTTGGCGATTGAATTGGAACAACAAATGACATCATCCATAGCTCAAGGCGCAGAACTCTTGGTTGGAGGAACGCGCGACAAAGCGTTGTTTGAACCTACGGTCTTAGCGAAAGTCACGCCTGAAATGGATGTCTTTAAAGAAGAAACCTTTGGTCCTTTAGCAGCGGTGACGGTTTTTGATACGCTGGATGAAGCCATCGCCTTGTCGAACAACAGCAAGTTCGGGCTTGGGGTGAGCGTGTTCACAAATGACAAGGAGTCTATCCGTAAGCGCATCTCATCGTTTGCTGAGGGTGCGGTATTTATCAACGACTTCGTCAAGTCAGACCCTCGTGTTCCATTTGGCGGGGTCAAGATTTCTGGATATGGCCGCGAACTAGGAAGAGATGGCATCTTAAGTTTTGTGAATCGCAAAGCCGTAGTGATCAAATAATTTCCGATTCGAAACGGATTCATAGTCGTAAGACGCAATTAAAGGATTCTTCCTTCTAGGTAGTTTTAGCAGCGTTTATTGCATCATGCGAAAACTCCTGTTCATCTTCTTGCTTCTACCAAGTGCGATAACGCATGCTCAAGAATTCGATTACGCTATTGAAGACCTTCCTCTGGTTGATTGCTATGACTCGAGAGAAATCCCTTACGATCGGATTGACACGGTGGTTCAGCTAGGTCTCTGGTACATACTTCACGTCTGGAAAGGTGACCAAGACAATGTGTTTTTAGAACATTCAGACGAGGAGAGGACGCGATGGTGCGTGATGTCAGACGATCTATTCGACGACCCATACAACCTTGATCTTTTTGGAAATACAGTCTTTGATAAAGATGTGGTATTCATTACCCATAAGTACTACTTCAGTAGAAACGGATGGTCAGGAGGGCTGCATGAATCGTATACAGAATTGGCCTTATTTGATCGACAAAAAGAGCGTTTCATATTTCATGAAATGATTGAATCGAGCATTGAATGGTGGGGTAATACAACGGAAGAAGATGAAGATGGCGACATTTATATCGTTGATAGCGAAACGGAGTATGACTGTTACACTTATCAGCTGCTGATACAAGAGAACGCAATGTGCCTAAGCTTTGTGCAAGAGGAGTGCTCAGAAGACGCTCTGCCAGTGGGCTACTTTCGATTCAACAAGTCTTTAAGACAGCTAGAGATATGGGAGTTAGATCACGATGAACTTTTGTTCTATGATGACTGGATCGAGCTCGACTACAACTAATCAATAAGCGCTGTACATCATTGAAAGCAAGCTCTTTTGTTCTGTAGCCTTCAACATGTGCGAAAAGTCACGTCCGGAAGGAACCGCAGCTTCTTCTGCTTCAGCAGTCAACTCTAAATTACTCAATGACTCATCTGTTATGGTGTACGTTGCAGACAAGGGCTGGCTGGAATTGCCCATTGTCGTATTGACATTGAAGTCTTCTGTAATCGCAACATCATCATTACTGAGGAAATAGTCACTTGCGTCTGTGCTTTGAATTAATTCTCCCTCTTCATCGTCAACCCTATCTATTCGTTCTTCAGATTCAGCTGAAATGTCGTTGCTCTCAGCAATCAATCCATCAGCAAGGACTGTACTACTATCAAGATTGATATTAGGCTGCACTTTATTGTCATCGCCAAAGGTTGGTGTTGGCTCAGGAGCTAAAGCAACCTCCAAGTCAGCTAATGCCTCTGATTCAGCTGTGGTGTCATTGTTGAATACCGTTCTATATGACGTGTCTTCTATGTTAACGTTCAAATCATCAACGTTCGGTTCAATTTTCTTTTGCTGCACGTCAGCAAGAAATTGCTCTTCAGTAACGTCTGATTCCTCAGCTTCTTTTATAATTAGTTCAAGTGTTTCTTGTGATGCTGAATTCGCTTGAAGTTCATTGTCTACTTCACTGTTGTCTTCAATAGGAGTAGCTCTGAAGGAAGCGGTGTCAGTGGCTATTCGTTGATCAAGCTGCGTTTCAGTTGTATCAGCTTCAGCAACTAGCTTCGACTCTTTCGAAGAAGGAGTAAGAATAGCCACGGATAGTATTACTCCTACTAAAGCCGCAAGTTGTAATCCTGGTTGAAGGAACCATTTGCGCTCTGGAATAACGAGCAAGCTCATCAATCCATTTAAGGTGTACCATGCTGTGCGCTTCCGCTGTTCGCGGAACGCAGCCATGACGGCTTCTTTTGTTGCGGGCCTACTGCGCAATCCATCATCCGAAGAGACCTTCGACATACTCAATAGCAAGTGGCGCATAGACTCATATTCGTCTTCGTCCTCAATATGTTTGAGTACGAATGCCCGTTCATCGACATAGAGCTCGCTGAAGCTTTTGTGCTTCATCAAAGACTCAATATCTTCAGGATCATATGTGTATGAATCATTCATCTCTACTCTTTTAATAAGTGTTCAAACCCTTTCAACGCTTGATTCAAGTGTTTTAAGGTGTAAAACAATCGGGACTTCACGGTTCCCTCACTGCACTCCAGTGCTTCGCTTATTTCTTTGATTGACATCTCATCGAAATAGCGCAACCTGAAGGTGCTTTGTTTATCTGTGTCCAGTTTCTGAAGGGCTTTTTCTAACTGGTCATGGAACGTGGCATGATCAAGATCTTTCTCAGATCTACTTTTCTCCAAGTGCTCTTTTCCATTTTCTAAGACTTCTTTCGCTTTTGACTTTACCTCGGCGTGACGGTAGGCGTTCTTGCACATGTTGTTGGCTATGCTGAACAACCAAGTCTTAAACGCTCGTTTCCCGTCGAAGTTGGCCGCGTTGTGGGCTACTTTGATAAAGAGTTCTTGTAAGAAGTCTTCAGCCATTTCACGGTCTTTCCAGAGCATTCTCCAGAAGTAATGGAGAAGTTGATCCGAATACCGGTCATACAGCGTGCTAAAGGCGCGTTCATCATGGCGAGCAGCCTTTTCCATAAGCTGTTCGTCTGTAAGTTCCGTGTATGGTGTTCGGAATAATCTCATCAAGGCTCAAGGCGCTGTAAAACGTCTTCTTTAGCTGGCAAATGCTCAGCAATGGCTCTAATCTTTGATTCAATGTCTGCTTGCCTGTCCAGTGGCCCTACACGTTCGCAGTACTCGTGCATGTAGAATAGGAACGGGAGGTAATTAACGCTGACCTTCGATTTCTCAGGTATGGCCCCTACATCAATGGTTGAGAGAAACTTCTGAGCCAAACCGTCATAGCCAATCGGGTCATTTTTGGTAATACTGAATCCAGCTAATTGATAGTCGTGATCTATAGTTAACCATTCATTCGGAAGTGTTAGTCCGAAGTGAACACTTCTGTTTGTTGACTTGATAAGCTGTTCAGCAGATACTCGTCGTTTACCAGATAGCTTGTCTACATCAACACCAGTGTTCGCTGAGATCTTTGCTCTGAAGTCTTCATTGACGCAGAGATCAAGCGGAATGACAAAAACATCTTTTCGTAGCCCAAATAAGTACTGAGTAATCAGAATAGGATAGGTGTCATCGCTTCCATTGGTTACCAATGCTGCATTCTCAGGAAGCATCATAAGTACGTCTCGCGCATAGGTCAATAGATCAGAACCATATTTCCCTGATTGATGGAGGATAGACAAGTGCGTCCCTAGTTCCTGATCGTCGGAATTGGCCAAGTAATGAGCAACCATGAGTTCTCGCACTTCTGTACTCAAGGGGGAAATTCGTTGAGCTTCTTTCAATGCAGGTAAGGCCTCAGGGTCATAGTCACTTTCCAAATAGTAGAGTACATTTCCAGCGTAGCTGTTTGGCACGTTCGTATAAGCTGCAGTCGCCACTTCATTCAGTGCTTTTGCTTCTCCAGAAGAGACTTCTTTCGTAGGTCCATTCCACGCATCTTCTCGAAGATTCATGTAGAGGCTATACCAAGCCAGATCATTCTTCGGTTGACTTTCGAGCACTGACTGAAGCTGACTCGTGCTCATAGACTGGTAGTCTACCTGCGTAACACGCAAGGAAATCTGTCCTGCGCAAACCAACGTCAGGAGAGGGAAAACGAGTGTCAGGATGATCTTTTTGTTTCGCATATTCAAGTGTCTGTACACCTAACTTTCAAAGAGGTTCAAACAATTTAGTGATAAGTAACTTCCATCTGGCGTTTCGCCCGTGGTTTGACTAATTTTGCATTATGTCTGAAGAAGAGAAAGCGCGCATAGATGCGCTAAGAAAGCAATTGGATGCGGAACATCAGTGGCCGTCGATGTATATGTTCAAATTCGTACTTCCGAATGATGATACGAAGATTAAGCAACTGCATGAGATATTCGGTGAATCAGCCGAATTTCGTTCAAGACTGAGTAAGAAAGGTAATTACACCAGTTTTACCATTCGTTCCGTGATGTTGAACGCAGACCAGATCTTTGATCTTTATTCTAAGGCCTCTCGTATTGAAGGCATCATTTCGTTGTAATTCATGGATACAAGTCTCGAAACGCTAAGGAACGCTCTACTACTCGCATTGATTGTGATGCTGGTGTATATCCTGTACAAACGCCTTGTCAAGAAAATGGGTGAAAAGGAAGCATCTGACGCCTATGCCCACATCGTTTCTCAAAAGCGGGACGGAAGTACGATCAGTCTTCAGATTGAAGTTCCAACCACAGATACGCTTAAGGTAATCGTGACTAATGCGGCTGGAGAAGAGGTTAAAGTTGCTTCAGACGCCACCGTTGATGCAGGCGAACATCACGTAGACGTGAACATAGCCGATTTAGAAGAGGGTAAGTATAGCTTGATACTTACCACATCAAATCACCGCCAAGAAAGACCTTTCTCGATCTAATTACATACGCTCAGGCATATCTACTCCGAGTAGATTCATACAGTCACGAATTACTTCTCCTGTTTGTTGTGAAATGGCCAAACGCAAAGAACGCAAACCTTCATTCTCTTCTTTGAGAATAGGAGAGGCTTGGTAAAATGAACTGTACTCCTTTACGAGGTCATAAACGTAGTTCGCAATCTGAGATGGGTCATACGACTTCGCGGCATCTTCTAGAACGCTAGGGAATTCATAGATCTTACGGATCAATGCCCGTTCCGCGCTAGCGATTTCAACGTCATCAGCAATAGAAGCAGAAACACCTGCCTCGGCAGCCTTGCGAAGCAAAGCCAGCGTACGGACATAGTTGAACTGGATGAAAGGTCCGGTATTACCAAAGAAGTCGATAGACTCTTTCGGATCGAACATCATCTTTTTCTTAGGATCTACCTTTAATAAGTAGTATTTCAACGCTCCGTAACCAATCTTCTTGTATAATCCTGCGCGCTCTTCTTCAGAGATTCCGTCCAGTTTACCTTGCTCTTCGGCAATTTCTTGAGCGGTCGCAGCCATTTCAGCTAGAAGGTCATCAGCATCAACTACCGTTCCTTCACGAGACTTCATTTTACCTTCCGGAAGCTCAACCATTCCGTAGCTCAAGTGGAAGTTGTCTTTGGCATTTTCGAAGCCAAGCTTACCTAGAATGAGGAACAGCACCTTGAAGTGGTACTCTTGCTCATTTCCAACAGTGTAGATCTGGTACTTTAGTTCTGGGAACTCATTGAAACGAAGAATAGCCGTACCGATATCTTGTGTCATGTAAACCGCGGTACCGTCTTTTCTCAAGACGAGCTTTTCATCTAGGCCGTCATCAGTGAGGTCAACCCAAACGGAACCATCTTCACGCTTGTAGAAGAACCCTTCTTCCACGCCACGCATGACTTCCTCTTTACCTGTAAGGTAAGTGTTTGACTCGTAGTACAGCTTATCAAAGGAAACACCCATTTCATGGTATGTGACGTCAAATCCGCTGTATACCCAGCTATTCATCTTTTCCCAAAGCGCAGTTACTTCAGGATCCTTCTGCTCCCACTTACGGAGCATTTCCTGTGCCTCGAATAGGATAGGGGCTTCAGCTTTCGCTTCCTCTTCAGACTTACCCTGTTCAATTAGTTCCTTTATTTCCTGCTTGTAATAATGGTCGAACATAACATAGTACTTCCCAACAAGCTTATCTCCCTTCAGTCCTGATGACTCTGGCGTTTCCCCTTCACCAAATTTTACCCAAGCCACCATCGACTTGCAAATATGGATACCACGGTCGTTGATGATTTGAACCTTTACGACGTCGTGACCATTCGCTTCCAGAATCCTCGCTACGGAATAACCCAGGAAATTATTTCGAAGGTGTCCTAAGTGAAGAGGTTTATTGGTGTTCGGTGATGAGTATTCCACCATGACTTGTCCACGACTGCTTTTTGGAGCGTAGCCGAAGTGCTCTTCAGCAAATGCATCTTGAAGAAATCCTTTCCAGTAAGCCTCACTTACCACGAGGTTCAAGAACCCCTTCACCACATTAAAGCCCTCAACTTCAGGTGTGTTGGCCACCAACCAATCACCGATCATTGCCCCAGCCTTCTCAGGGCTTGTCTTCGCCAAGCGCACAAGTGGGAAAACGACTAAGGTCACATCTCCTTCAAAGTCTTTACGTGTCTTTTGAAGCTGAATGTGTTGCGCTTCTGGCTCAGCGCCGAATAAATCTTTCGCTGCACTTACAACAGCAGTAGATAATATTGAGTCTAGGTATTTCATGGCTTAGATTTTTGGGAGGAAGACTTCACACATCATACATCTCACGCTCCCACCACCGAGCGCTTCGATGGTTGGAATCGGAGCGTCAATGATCTCAGCATGGGTTGCAATGCGTTGTGATTGTTCTTGGTTCAAGCTTGCTTTTGCTTGGCTACTCATGACACAAATTTTCTTTCCGTCTTCATTTAAGACTTCGAGCGCATTGCCCGCAAATGAATTCATCTGGTCAAGACTGATGTCAATGACATCATGACCATTCTCTTTCAGGCTGTCAATCACCATACTTCTTTCTTCTGCATCCTCAATGACACTAGAACAAAGAATAGCATAGCTCGAACCGATAGACATCAATACGTTGGTATGATAGATCGGAGCTCCATGTGCCGAGGCATGGAAGACAACTCCTTCGAAGCCTAACGCTTCACAGAATCGCTCTACAGCTAGTCGGTCAGTACGTTCACTGATGGCAGCGTATGCCTTGTTATGCTGACGGTCAAGGACAAGACTTCCAGTTCCTTCGAGAAACTTCTGATGCTCTTCAAATTCAGTAAAGTCGAGTACTTCGCGTGCTTCTACACCAAATTCATTCCCCACGTAATCAATTATATCCTCACGACGTTCACGACGTCGGTTCTTAGCCTTCATAGGGTAGAGGGCAACCACTCCGTCGTTGTGGAAACTAATCCAGTTGTTCGGGAACAACGCGTCAGGGATGTCTTTTTCACCATCAGCCTCGACAACAGCCACATGTACGCCCATGGTACGAAGGGTTTCTACGAGTTGGTCGAATTCAAAAAGAGCTTTCCCGTTCGCATCTTCGACGGAAAGATTTCGTTGGAATGTGTTATCCAAAGTCTCTTCGTTCTTTCGGAATCCATCCGGACGGATCATCAGGATGTTGTTGGTCGATTGGCGCATGACGTTTAGCCGCTGATCTTTTGTTGAATGAACTCAATCGTTTGTTCAAGAATTTCGAATGACACTTCGGCCATCTTATTCTTTTTTTCGTCTAGCGTAGGGTTGATTTCCACCATTTCGAAACATACTACTGGGAGACGTTCAATCAATAGTTTAATCAACATTGCTGATTCTTGGGGAGTGAAACCGTTGTCAACTGGAGTTCCTGTTCCATGGCTCACAATTTCTGGATCCATCGAGTCTACATCAAAAGAGACGTACACCAAGTCACAGTTACCTAGGCGCATACATGCATCGTTCACCGCTTCACTGATTGAACGGGAACGGACTTCATCTACTGTGAAGTTTCTAATGCCCTTGCGGGCGATCAGTGCATCTTCTTCAGCCTCCGTATCTCGTACACCGAAGAAAACGAGATCTTCGTGTCGGAACTTCGGGGAGATACCCCACAGATTCTTAATCTCAGACCACTCATTCATCGTAGCCTCCTTGGGATCATTCTTGCGCTCCTCCAAGTTGTCTTCGCCTAATACAATTGCCAAGGGCATTCCATGCACGTTTCCAGAAGGGGTGGTGTATGGGGTATGAAGATCAGCGTGAGCATCAATCCAGATTACCCCAATGCGTTGGTCTGGATGAATCATTTTCAATCCGCTAATTGTTCCTGCGGCAACAGAGTGGTCAGCACCAATGATTACGGGGAAGTTCCCTCGTTCTTCAATTGCTTTGAGAAGTTCACCTGTTTGTCTGAATACATCTGTAATCCCGGCAATGCGGTGTGCATGTGGGGTGGGGTCAGCTTCATACAACGCTGCGTTGTTGACCTCCACCGTATGGGTGTCATAACGGTTCAGTAGGTCATTCTCTTTGTTCCATCCAGCGACTTTGAGTGCGTCGAAGCCTAAACTACTACCGCGTGTACCAGCGCCTAATTCAGATGGATTATTGATGATCTCGATCTTTGTCATACTCACAAGACGTGCAGGAATTAGCTGAAAGTACGGCAAAGGTACTCATCCAAGGTTATCCATATAAGGGAATAGAATAACTTTCCGACCGAAAGTTGTTAACGCTTGGCTAGACTCACCATATTGCGTTGACTACGAACGGACTAATCATGAAATCATTTACACCACTCTTTTGGTTGTTCATTGCAATCATTGGCATCGGACTAACCTCCTGCGACACTGCTCAGAAGAAAGACCAAGGCATCATTTTCTATGATGTTAGTTTTCCATTTCTTGAGAACAGCGTATTGAAGAACGTTTTCCCAGCGGAGATGAAACTAACCTTCAAAGACAATAACGTCAAAGCAGATCTTCAGTCCCTCGGAGGGATCGTAGCCTCTGGATTTATGGCTGATGGAAACGAGCGCACGTATTGCCAAGTATTCAAAAGCTATCAAGAACATTACAAGGTCGAGTTAGACGCTTCTGGAGTAGATGCGTACAATGCTGAACAAGTAGGAGTGAGACTTGAGCCAACCGATCAAAAAGAAACCGTTGCAGGTTACGAGTGTGATGTGACAATCGCACATTTCCTAACAGACTCCGTTCCACCAATTACGCTGTACCACACACAAGAGATTGATGTAGAAGACCCGAACTGGTTTACGCAATACAAGGAAATCGATGGAGTACTTCTCGGATATGAGATCGAACAGTTTGGTATGCGCATGCGACTTCTTGCACGTCAAGTAAGTTTCACAAGCAATCCAGACGAGCAGTTCGAATTCGGCCCGCAATACAACTTGATCAATACGAATCAGATGAAAGAAAAGATCCAAGCACTCCTTGAAGAGTACATGGATTGATCATCTTTTTAGATCAGACTCCCACTTACGCAGGGAGAAAACAGCGTCGTACCCAAGTAGATTTCCTAGGTATCGACTTTGTGAGTATTGGTCGTTGACAAACTTAAAGTCAAGACTTCCTTCCTCGGTAATGGCAAAGAACTTCGCTTCACCTTCAATTTCGTATCGCTTTGCGCCTTCATTGTACTTATATCTTCCTTCTCCATATTGAGAACGAATCATAGGTTCCAATTGCTCAGGATTCGCTGAGTATACATCGCCTACATATACCTCATGTTCAATGTCAGCGATGATGAGCGAGATCAAACGAGTTGAGTCAGGCGTGAGGGGAGAAGCAAACTTGATGTCAAAAGACTTGGTGACATTGTAGAATCCTTGGTCATAATACTCCTGCATCATCTTCACCGTCTCATTTCTCAACGAGTCATCGAAAACATCACCTTGGTATACGTAGTCTAGGTATTCTGCAAATCGGCCATCCGACATCGTGTCAAAATAGTGCCCCATATTCTCCTTGATTGCGGCGATTTCTTCGTCTGACACTTCAATTTGACTTTGCACAGGATCAACCTTAACCGGCTTATCGGGGGCGTTTCCAGAATCATTCTTAGGGTCATCACATCCAGTAAATGCTGCAAGTGACGCAGCCATCAGAAGTAGAAAAAGGGGTAGTCGCATGGGGTAAGAATATGTTTCTCAACTATACCGCGCAAGATAATGAAAGGTTTCTATGAACCTTTTCAAAAGAAGCGTGTACGGCATGATAAATCCAAACTATGTCAACATCAATTCTCTCATTGGTGAAGAAACATCCGATCCTTAAAGATCCTCGATTGTTTCAAATCACAGCCTTGTCTAGCTTCCTTGCCTATGGCATTTTTAACCTAGACTGGATCACTGATCTCCCTCGTATCTTTACCATTCTTTCAGCGGGCTTAATTGCCCAGCTATTCTTCATGGCAGGCTTAAAACTCCCGTTTGGTTCATGGAAAAGCGGCGCCATTACCTCATTGGGACTATGCCTTCTCTTTCAAAGCTCAACTCCGCTGATGTGGATTCTTGCTCCGGTGTTAGGCATCTCATCAAAGTACTTCATCCGAACCAAAGGGAAACACTTATTTAACCCAGCCAATCTCGGTGTAATCCTTCCCATCGTTCTCTTTGGAGATGCTTGGATCTCACCCGGACAATGGGGTAGTAGTGCCATGCTACTATTCTTCTTTAGCAGCGCAGCGCTCATGGTGCTTTTTAGAGTGGGTCGCATCGACACAAGTTTGACTTTTCTATTGACCATTCTGGTCCTAGAGTACTTCCGAAGCGTGGTATACCTAGGTTGGGAGTTCGATTGGCTGTTTCATAAGATGTCGAACGGCAGCCTGTTACTCTTTGCCTTCTTCATGATCACCGACCCTAGAACGACCCCAAACGCCTCAGGCGCAAGGATTTTATGGGCTGTAGGGATTGGTGTGCTGTCATTCGTTTTGACCTCTTGGTTTTATCTGCACACCGCACCTATGTGGGCGCTCTTCTTCGCTGCTCCAGCCATGGTTATTCTCGACAAGATCTTTAAAGCAAACGTTTTCCAGTGGACTTCTATCAAGCCACTCCAATCATAAATCACACTGAACAAAATCTGAATTATGAAATCACTTAAGTTATTCATACTCGCTTGCGCGGCCTTGCTCTCTGGTATCCAGGTAAATGCATTTTGTGGGTTCTACGTAGCTCGAGCCGATGCCAAACTATTCAACAACAAGTCTGAGGTAATCCTCGTCCGGAACGGCGATAAAACTACCGTGACGATGTCTAACGACTTCCAAGGTGATGTCAAAGACTTCGCTATGGTCGTTCCTGTGCCAACTGTCCTTAAAGAGAATGATATTAAGGTCGTAGACAAATCAATCTTCGAGAAACTCAATGAGTACTCTGCACCACGATTGGTGGAGTATTATGATTCGCCTCCATGCCCGGTTGAAATCGTCACTGAAGATTATGAGGTGTCCGTCATGTTAGACCAGAACTGGCCTACTTCCGCAAATTTGACAATGAGCGTAGCTGACGAATTCAATTATAGAGTGAACGTAGAAGCTCGCTATGAAGTCGGTGAATACGAAATCCTCATTCTATCAGCAGAAGAGTCAGATGGACTTCGTCGTTGGCTTACGGATCACGATTACAAAATCCCTGAAAACGCCGATGAAGTATTAGATCCGTACATCAAGTCAAACATGAAGTTCTTTGTGGTAAAAGTTAATCTCCACAAACTTTCAGGTTCTGCATTCGAAGAGCTTTCACCGATTCAGTTGACCTACAACTCTGATCGCTTTATGCTTCCAATCCGCTTAGGTATGGCTAATGCGAAAGGGCCACAAGACATGATTGTATACACATTCACCAATCAAGGAAGAGTAGAATGTACGAACTACCGAACGGTTGAACTACCAAGCAATCGTAATATTCCGTTGTTCGTAGAGCCTCAGTTTGGCGACTTCTACAAAGCCCTCTACGAAAAGAGCTGGAAGCAGGAAGGACGCAACTCAGTATTCCTAGAGTATGCTTGGGATGTAAGCCCGCAGCAAAGTGTGAAATGTGATCCATGTGTTGGACCACCACCGATTGCCAACGACTTAGTCAAAGCAGGAGTGGACTGGCTAAAAAATGGGTGGCAAGGAACTGCTTACTTCACACGTATGCACGTTCGCTATGAACGCGACAAATTCCCGCAGGACCTGCAGTTTCAGACAACCACTAACAAGGAACGTTACCAGTGTAGATACATTCTAACACATCCTGCAAGTGGAGACATGAGCTGTGAAGAGGGGCAGAAGTACCTCAAAGAACTTGAACAACGAAGAAAGCGTGAACTAGATGAACTAGCCGCACTAACAGGCTGGGGAGTCAAGAACGGGAATAGCTATATCAAAGAGTTTAACAATCGATTGGAAGACTATGAGTTCTCACCAGTGATGACTCAAGAAGAAGACCGTGGAGGTATATGGACCCTTCTTCTGTCTTTCCTTGGCATATCTACCCTGATCATGGTGATCGCTCGTGCTGGGAAGAAACGAAAGTTGCAGTCATTACCAGCATAAGAAAAGGAGGCCAAGGCCTCCTTTTTTTATTCTCTTTTCGTCAGTCTTAATCACATAGCTGGCCGTATGCACCTAGCAATGAGAGTAAGTCTCCAGTGGATACAATACCATCGCCATTGATGTCTTCTGCACAAGTCACGTTTCCGCCTTCAGTATACAGACAGAAGCCATCATCAAAGGTCGCATTCGGGTTGTAGTTCCAAGCATTCTCATCTGTACACCCGGTGATGTCACAATCACTTTCCACAGTTACTATAACAAAGTCGTCAGCTGTACATCCATTGACATCGGTTATTGTAACCGTGTAAGTGGTAGTAGTTGTTGGTGAAGCGTTCGGACTAGAGCTACCAGCATCTGACAAACCTGCGCTCGGTGACCAAGCATAACTAACTCCACCTGAGGCTTGCAACACAGTAGTTTCTCCTACACAAATGGTTACATCATTCCCTGCAGAGGCTACTGGTGCGCTTATATTGAATCCGAAGTTACTTTGATCGGTAAACACAGGTGAAGTACTGTCGTAAACGCGGATTAACGCTTCCGCGCTAGCGTTATTAGGAACAGTCCATACATACTGCTGATCAAGCGTGTAGAAATTGCTGACGATGTTATTCCACGACACACCGTTATCTAGAGAATAGTCTATCGTGAACTCATCACTAGTATTCACAGCATTCCAGTCAATAACAACCTGATTACAAGCAGCAAACGACTCTCCACCCAATGGGTAGTTCAAGTTGACCAGCCCTTGTTGAACACCACTCACTTCGAAGAGGTCATCAGAAATATCACTCTTACAGTTATCGATGTTATCTGTCACGCGAATCAAGTAGTTCGTTGAAAGTTGACCTGGAACAACCCAGCTGTAGCTCTCATTCGGGATGTAAACATTGAATGCGATGTTATTCCAAGAAACACCACCATCTACAGAATAGTCGATATCATAGAATTCTGAAGCTCCTTCATTGAGCCAGGTGATGTCGATGTTTTGGCCAACACCAAGGACTTCACCACCGTTTGGTCCAGTAATCGTAATTGCAGGCGCAATCGTGAAAGTATCGTCACTTTCATCTACTTGAAGTGTGTTGTAACGGTTTTCAACTCGCACCAAGGTAGCTGGAGATGGGGCGCTTGGCAAAATCCAATCAAAGCTATGCGTGACACCTGGAGAGTAGTAGTTCGAATTCAAGCTCGTCCAACTGTTTCCATTGTCAGTACTGTAATAGATTCTGAAGTAGGCTGATGTACCCACGCTGGTCCAAGTCACCGTAGTTTCTGTACACACGCGCCAATCTTGAATTCCATTGTCTCCGTTCGGTGAAGTGACAATAATCGCCTCACGAATTTCAAAGGTCTCATCAGACACATCCGTCTCAGAAGGATTGTCAATACTCGTAATACGGATCAGGCATTCGGTCGAAATCACTTCAGGAACCAACCATGAGTACGAACCGTCATTTACTTCCGCAGCACTAATCGTCTGCCAGCTCGCTCCATTGTCTTCCGACAATTCAATCAAGACAAATGACGAATTGTAGTATTCATCGGTCCATGTAATGTTCACTGTTTGATACTGACCAAAGACCTGAGAGGTGTTCGGGTAGGTAACCTGAGGCTCTGGCTGTTCAATGCTGAAGGTGGCGTCGGATTCGTCAACACGACATGCGGCATTGTAGTAATCGACAATCCTCACCAAACACTCGCTTGAAGGTGTGTTTGGCACGTTCCAGTTATAGAGTCCATCACTATTCTCAAAATCATCGATGTAATCCCAAGTAACACCATTGTCTAGCGATAAATAGATCTGCACATAATTGACAGGCGAAATCGATGCCCATGTGATTTGATGTATCGTACCACTAATCAGAGTTTCACCACCATTTGGTGAAGTGACAATGATATCGTTGTTCGGACTTAACGTAAACGGCGTGTCCGATTCATCAAAGATGTACGACCATGTATTGTCTTCAACGCGAACCATTACCGGTCCACTTACCGGTGGGTAAACCCAGTTGTAAAAAGTTCCTGTTTGGTTGCTGGCGATGGTTGTCCACGAAGCACCGTTGTCTACTGAGTATTGAATACGGAAACGGTTGTTGAATGTACCGCCACTCGTCCATGTAATGTTGAAGGCTTCACATTGCGTTTCTACTTCACCACCTGTTGGGTAAGTTATTTCAATGAATGGTGGACGTACTGCAAAGTTGAATGGTGAGATTCCTTCAACCATGCTTCCTACTTCGCTAACGCGGAATAGGCAGACCTCTGAATACTCTTCAGCGAATGTCACTACGTAGCTTCCGTCGTCTTCTGTTGCGGCAATGATGTTCGTCCATGAAGCGCCATTGTCATCAGAGAAATCGATAGATACGAAAGGTGAGGTGAGGTATTCACTGTTCCAGTTTAGGTTATATCCTTTGTTTGGGTAGTATACCTGGTTTTCAATAGCACCAATGTTCGTGATCTCAATGACAGGAGTTGGAGGTGCAATCGTAAAGATCGCATCCGACACATCGAATCGGCAATTGCCGTTGTAGTAGTCCTCAATGCGAATCAAACACTGCGTTGACGGGTTGTTCGGAACATTCCAGTTGAAGTTACCATCACTGTTCTCAAAGTCATCAATCAAGAGCCATGAAGCCCCATTGTCAATCGAGTAGTAAAGCTCCACGTAGTTTACTGGAGATACCGACGCCCAGTTAATGGTCACATTGGTTCCTACTTCTAGCGTTTCACCGCCGTTAGGCGATGTGATGATGATATCTGTATTCGGGCTTAGCGTGAACGGCGTATCACTTTCATCAAAGATGTACGACCACGTATTGTCTTCAACACGAACCATTACCGGCCCACTCACTGGCGGGTAAACCCAGTTGTAAGAAGTTCCCGTTTGGTTGCTAGCGATGGTTGTCCATGAAGCACCGTTGTCTACTGAGTACTGAATGCGGAAACGGTTGTTGAATGTACCTCCACTTGTCCAAGTAATATTGAAGGCTTCACATTGAGTTTCCACATCACCGCCCGTTGGGTAAGTTATTTCAATGAATGGTGGACGTACGGCAAAGTTGTAAGGTGAGATTCCTTCAACCATGCTTCCTACTTCGCTAACGCGGAATAGGCAGGTCTCTGAATATTCTTCAGCGAAAGTCACAACGTAGCTTCCGTCGTCTTCAGTAGCCGCAATGATGTTCGTCCAAGAAGCGCCATTGTCATCAGAGAAATCGATGGATACGAAAGGAGAGGTGAGGTATTCACTGTTCCAGTTCAAGTTGTAGCCTTTGTTTGGATAATAGACTTGATTCTCAAATGCTCCAATATTGGTGATCTCAATGATCGGCGTTGGAGGAACAATGGTAAACACGGCGTCTGATACATCGTAACGACAGTTGCCATTGTAATAATCCTCGATACGGATTAGGCATTCCGTAGACGGCGTATTCGGCACGTTCCAGTTGAAGTTACCATCACTATTCTCGAAGTCATCAATTAAGAGCCAAGAAACACCGTTGTCGATAGAGTAGTAGAGCTCCACATAGTTCACTGGAGAGACTGACGCCCAAGTTATCGTGTGGTTTGTGCCTACCTGAATGTTCTCTCCGCCATTCGGTGAAGTAATGATAATGTCACCATGTGGAGCAAGGGTAAAGGGTGCATCGCTATCATCAAAGAGTGCTGCATTGTTGTTGTCTTCAACCCGGATTAAAGCTGGACCTTCAATTGGAGGGTAAACCCAGTTGTAGCTACTCCCTAATTGATTGCTAGCAATGGTTGTCCAAGACGCGCCATTGTCTTCAGAGTATAGAATGCGGAATCGGTTGTTGAATGACCCACCGCTATTCCAGGTGATGGTGAACTGCTCGCATTGCGTTTCAATCTCACCGCCGTTAGGGTAGGTGACATCAATGAACGGCGCTGCAACAGAGAAGTTGTCACTTACATCAAAGGTGCTCGGATTTGCTAAGTCTGTAATACGAATGAGGTAATCATCAGAGATGACATTCGGAGCGGTCCAAGTGTACAAGCCATCGTCTTCTGTGATGCTAGCGATGATTTGCCAGCTGGCTCCATTGTCATTGCTAAACTCAATTTGCACTTGATCTGAGACGACATACTCGGACGTCCACGTAATGTTGTATTGCTTGGTGGCGTAATAGGTTTGTCCAGCATAAGGACTAGTAATCGTAATCGTTGGCGTGGCTGGGATGATCTCTAAGAGGTTGTCACTCTTGTCTGATTTACATGCCTCGTAGTAGTCGGTAATTTGAACGAGAACGTTCGCCGATGGAGTATTGGGCACGTTCCAGTTGAACGAGCCATTGGTGTTGTAGAAGAAGTCATCGATGTAGCTCCAAGTATTTCCACCATCGAGGGAGTATTCAAGGATGTAGTAATTGCTCGTATTTGCTGCTACCCATGTGATGTTCACATTGTCACCGCCTTGAATGGTTTCATTTCCATTCGGATAAGTGAGCAGGAGAGGAGCTGCCAACGAGAAGTTCAGGTTGCTAACGTCTTCGATGGCATTGTTGTTTGAGTCTTGTACTCGAATCAAAACGTTGGTTGACTGGATATTCGGAACCGTCCAGACATACTCGCCATCGGTCGTATTGTAGAAAGTGGCAATCGACGTCCAGTTCACCCCACCATTGATCGAGTAATCAATGCTGTAGAAGTTCGAAGTTCCTGAATCGTTCCACGTGATTGTTTGGGTGGTACACCCTTGCCAAACTTCACCGCCGTTTGGTGAAGTAATGGTAATTGTTTGCGCGCACAACACTGCGTTGGCGAACAAGGCCAAGAGAAGTAGAAAGTGTTTCATTGGTTATCAGTCTCCCACAAAAATAGGAAATGAGAACCGGCGAAAATGTTAAAGGACTGACTAGTTCGGGAAGATACCATCGATGACTTGTTGTTCCTGTTCGACGATAAGTCTAGAGAAGCGTAACATATTGAACAAGCTGCTCTCCTGCCGTTCCGCGTTAGCGAGTTTAACGAACTGATACTTCTGCTCATTTGAAAGATTCAACGAGAGCAGAATACGTGGGACATACCTGAACTCATCTTTGTCGAGGACAGCCGCTTTTGGACCCAAGGCATTACGAAGCTGCTTCAACTCAGCCATCGTCTCATTTTTGGCTGGCCAGTGGTCATATTGAGAAATCATGCGCACTTCACCGCTAGGGTATAGCTTGGCAGGATCTTTCTCGCGGTATTCAGCAATGCGAAAAACGCCCGTACATTCCACAAGGATGTCACTTTCGCCTCCCGGATATTGCTTCGTAATCTGCACCAGTCTGACTTCCGCACCATAGATCATTCCATCGTCAGTGCTAGAATATGGGATGCCAAAGGTAATTCCCATTGACTCTACGTCACGGATAAGCTCTCGGTACCGTTCTTCGAAGATGTGTAATGCCGTTTGCTCTCCTGGCAGAAGCATGATCTTCAGTGGGAAGAGAGGTAGATATGTTGCTGAGGAACTCACGATATATCAACAATACAAGAAGGAACAGGTTTCCCCGAAAGAATAAGAATAGCTTCTATTAACATACGAGGCATGAAAGCTTGATGTGACGGTAAAATCCGAGTTTCTTTAAAAGTTGTTAATTTGTAAATCTACGCTTACAGTAGGAACAACCGATAACTTACAAACTGACCTTAGTCATGGCCGTAAAAAGTAGGGACACCGAAATGCACGACATGGTAACTCGCAAGAATTATTTGAGAGTGGCTTCGCTAGTAGCGTTGGCCTTTGTAGGTGGTTTATTTGTTTTGCAGAGTTGCAAGCAAGAAACCCTAGATCTTTCACAAAACTTCTATCCAGGACTCACTGCTCAGGAGAAATGTCAATTCAGTTTTTACAACTGGCATGACACGCATCAAGTTGATTTCTCGTTGAACTGCGAGGAACAAGGAATGGTCACACTCCGTGCAGTGAATCAAGAGATCTTGTTTAGAGCATTTTTAGAGAAAGGCATTGATCAAGACCTGTCGATCATGGTGCCAACAGAACTTGATCGTGTGCTGATTGAGTACGGAGAACGAGTAGAATATCTTTCACTCGTAAATGGCGACATTGCCCAATTCTTTGAGGAATAATTAAAATCATACGATATCGAAAAAGGGACCCCGTTTGGAGTCCCTTTTTTATTTCGAGTCAGTGTTGACTTAGTAATAGATGTTACGACGAACCTTGGCTACATACTTCGCCAGGCGAATTACCTGCTTCGTGTAACCAAATTCGTTGTCGTACCAAGTGTAAAGAACAACGTTCTTACCACCTGGGTGAACGATCGTTGCTGGTGCATCAAACACAGCGCAACACTCGTTGCCAATGATGTCGTTTGAAACGAGCTCCTTGTTGATAGAGTAGTAAATCTGGTTGACTAAATCTCCATCAAGTGCCGCAGAACGTAGTGAGTTTTGAACGTCTTCAAGCGTCGTTTCAGCATTCAGACGAAGGTTCATGATGGCCAACGATCCGTTTGGCGTTGGTACACGTACTGCGTTCGCAGTCAGCTTGTTTGCGAGACCAGGAATGACCTTTGTTACGGCTTTTCCAGCTCCTGTTTCAGTGATAACCATATTCACAGCAGCGCTGCGTCCACGACGTTCTTTCTTGTGGAAGTTATCCAGCAAGTTCTGGTCGTTAGTGTATGCGTGTACCGTTTCAATGTGTCCATCTTCGATTCCGAAATTATCATCAATCACTTTAAGGATTGGGCTGATTGCATTCGTAGTACAAGATGCCGCAGAGTAAATATCTGTGTTGTCGATATCAAGGTCGCGGTGGTTGATTCCGTAAACGATGTTCGGAATACCTTTTCCTGGGGCAGTAAGAATCACTTTAGAGATTCCTTCCGCTTTCATATGTAGACCAAGCGCATCCGCATCTCGGAAAGCACCAGTATTGTCGATAAGTAGGGCATCGTTGATACCGTACTTTGTGTAATCAATAGTTGCTGGGTCAGACGCTCCAATCACTTGGATGCGCTGTCCGTTTGCAATGATTGTCTGTGAATCAAAGTCTACAGAAACAGTTCCTCCGAAACGTCCGTGTACTGAATCATTCTCAAGTAGAGCGGCACGTTTCGCAAGGCTTTTCTCATCAACTGAACGAAGAACGATCGCACGAAGACGGAGTTGCTGTCCTTTTCCAGCTTGTTTGACTAACTCGCGTGCAGCAAGACGACCAATGCGTCCGAATCCGAACAATACAACGTCACGTGGTTCAAGTGGGGCAGCTCCGTCAGAGATGAAGTTGTTCAACTTGCTTTCCAAGAAGTCTTCTAGACTCTTGAAACGATCACGTTCAGCTAGCCATTCGCTAGCAAGTTTGCCCACATCAATCTTGGCAGGAGCGAGGTCCATCTCGTAAAGGGTGCGTGCAATGTCAGCCGTGTCAAAAATACTGATTGGCTTGCCCACCACTTCACCAGCGTACTGGTGCAGGCGAAGGATCTCTGATACATTCGTATCTACCAAATGATTGCGGAAAATGACAAGTTCAATAGACTTGTCGAAAAGCAGCTTGCCGATGGAATTAAGCAGATCAACCGCGGCTTTCTCTTGGTTCACGTAAACTTCCAGTTCATTGCTGTAAGTTTCTTTGAGTGCAGTGCTTGCCATTATTAAAATGTATGGTGAATGATTGATTCCCAGTTAAAAATCGCCGCAAAGGTAGTTACTTGCTTTGACATAGACATATTAAACAAAAAAGAGCCACCTCAGTTGAGATGGCTCCTGTTTTTCAGTTTAAGCCGAAGCTTTTATAGAGAGACCGATTTCAGTTACATCCCGAAACCGTAGTATGCCTTTTGTCCGTTAGGGTAAACCCCCTCAATAAGCACGCCACCAGACTTGTCTGTCAATACATCAATCAAGTCATCTGTGTTGTATACTTTTTTGCCATCGATCTTGGTCACAATGAAGCCGTTCTTTACTCCACTGTCGCGTAGTTTCCCTCGGCCAACGTCAGAAATAACTGCGCCTCCATGAATCTCAAGTTCAGCCTTTTGACCATCGCTTACTTCTTCAAATGAAGCACCTAAGACCTGCATGGTTTCAACTTCTGGGGCATCTCTAAGCTGAGTGTTTCCGTCTTTGTTACGAAGGGTCACAGCGACGCGCTCTATTTGTCCGTCGCGCCATACAGCTAATCCCACTTCATCACCAGGACGGTAGCGAGAGATTTGCTCTTGCAATTCTGGCACTGTCTTCACGCCGCTTGATCCTACCTTAAGAATAACATCCCCTGGCTCAATACCTGCATCAGCCGCTGCACCTGACGCCACGAGATCTGAAACGTAAACACCCTCAATCTTATCTAGGCCAGTAGCTTTTGCCAATTCTTGATTCACCTCGGTGATGCGAACCCCGATGAAGGCACGTTGAACAACACCAAACTCTTTCAAGTCTGCTGCTACTTTGCTCACAATCGAACTTGGTACCGCAAATGAGTATCCACTATAACTACCAGTGCGTGAGGCAATCGCCGTATTGATTCCAACAAGCTCACCATTGGTGTTCACCAAGGCACCACCAGAGTTGCCAGGGTTCACTGCCGCATCGGTTTGAATAAATGATTCAATAGGGAAGATCTCACGATTCGCATCTCCCTGAAGAAGGTTGATGTTTCTTGCCTTCGCAGATACAATACCTGCGGTTACGGTAGAAGTGAGGTCGAATGGATTTCCAACGGCCAGTACCCATTGTCCAATGCGTACGTTATCGCTGTTACCAAAAGTTACACTTGGCAGCCGTTCAGCGTTGACCTTGATTAATGCGATATCCGTTCCTGGATCAGCGCCAATCACTTCAGCGTCATACACTTTATTGTCGTTTAGGCTCACTGTAATCTTTTGAGCTCCCTCGATAACGTGATTGTTTGTCACAATGTATCCGTCATCTGAAATGATGACACCTGAACCGCTTCCGCGTTGAATCTGCGTTTCATTGTTTTCGTAGCCGAAGAAATCGAACCATGGGTTGTAAACGCCATCTACTTCTGCCTCTGTCTTCACATGCACGACAGCATTCACTGTTTTCTCTGCTGCATGGGTGAAATCCAATACTTCCGTTGAAGCGGGTAGGTTGCTATATGCGACTGGGGCTGGTTCAACTGCCGTTTCGATTATGGTGACAGGCTGCGTATCACTGAAAACATGCATCGCTCCCGCAGCGATCAATCCACCTGCCAATGCAATTGCTAATGTTCCGAAAAATCTTTTCATAAAATCTATCTGAGTGTCTCATAGGTTTAACTCAAATTTAGGGCCAGAGATTGTCAAGATGCCAGTAGAAGGCGTCTAAAAAGTGTTAACCGAGTTATTAAAATCAGCCAAAACCAATGAGTAAAGCACTAAATGCGTACGATCGGATTGGGATAGCGTTAGTTCCGGCTTATTCATCTGATGAAGAGAAATTGAATACCTTCCTAGGTTCACAATCAAATGGTGGTCAGTCTTGGTATGATTCTGATGAGGCATCACCTCATATTACACTGGCTATGCTACACTTACCCATTGCTCATCGTAAGCCGTTTTTCGCTAGCGCGGAAGAGCTCGCACGCCAGGTGCAAGTCAAGTTTACAGGATATTCCATCCTCATGAGAGAAGAGCTGGACACCGTCACTTGGTTGAATACTGAACCGTCGATACAACTCACGGAACTTCACCAACACAGCATGGAAATCAGACAACAATTCCATGACCCCAACGCGAAAGACGACGGAACGTCATGCTTTCAATGGGTTTCTCATTTTATAGAACATGCCTACGAAAACTGGCACCCTCACATTACGTTAGGTGTTCACAAAAACGCACCTGAAGAAATTCCAGATTCAATGGTCATGACTGTGCGTATCAGTCGATTGGGTGATCGATGTACCTTCCTAAAGTAGGGATGGACGGTCTAGGGACGAGGGTCTAGAGTCTAGGGTTAGGTGCTCTTGAATTACACTGATACATTTTGACAAAGCATGGAACATAGTCACACTCCTCGTTCTCTTGCCATTTCCCTTTTTATCTCTCGGTTCATGAATACTGCTAGAATTGCTGCCATGAATATTCCTGTAGCCAAAAAGAGAATATTCAATAAGGGAATCATGGTGCCAACGAAAGTTATTCCAAGGGTTAGCGCACAGATTTTGAAACCGTTTCCAGCTTTCTTTTCATAGTTCTTCCCAGCCCATTTGCCCATATATTTCATCAAGACTGCTCCGATGCAAATTGAAAGAAGTAGAGATGCGCTTTTCAAAACGAAATCATCCTTATCTCCACCTATTCGCAGTGGAATATCCTCCGTATGAAACAGACACAATCCTACCAATAAGAGAAGTAATGGTATACAGATCAATAGGATGAATCCGATCAAGATGTATTTCTTAGCAGTCTTCTGAACTATTTCTTTGCTCACCGTTATATGTTTCCATATTGAATAATCAAGCTCGATGATTTTCTGGCCAACAACAAATAGGCAACAGACCCACATAAGCCTTAGACCTTAGGCCTTAAGCCATAGGCCAAAGGCTACATAAGTATATCATTCTTCGCTTCAATCGCTGGTGGTAAATCATGCTCTCCCAACATTTCGCGCAGATCAATCTCAATTGTTCGACACAGCGAAAGCATTGGGATGTCGTTTGCCATACCTTGGAAAGGATTCTCTGAGTAGTCGGCTACGAGTTCCATCATGATATACACCCAGCCTATGAGTACAGAGATCGGGATGGCCAACCAAGCCGTCCAGCCATCGGTTGATAGTTGCTGAAGTTCTGGCATCATGGAGAAAGGGAAGAGGGCAATGAAAATCCCGACGAAGTAGCGACTCATGTTGGCGTACTGACGTGGGAATGGGAATTTCTTAATTCGCTCATTCTTTCCTTGGAGGGTGTAGAAGCTCTTCAAAATATTCACCATTTCCATGTGGCGGAAGTCATCGATTAGTCCTTGTTGACGGAGTTCACGTAGGTCTCTTGACTGCTCATTGATGATTTGAGTAGCCGTGTTCTTGTATTCAATCAGTCGGTTGTGTTCTTCTCGTGGAAGGAATTCACGCAGCCCAACTTTAGTAACTTCATCGTCAACCAAACCAACCCCGAAACGCTTTTGGTAACGGCGTGCGTATTTCCCAACGGAACCTCGCTGATTCGCATGTTCCCAATTGGTAACTACAAGCAATTGGCTTCTATGCGCGTACAGCCAACCAATGTGGCGATAGATCAATCGCTTCTTGATGTCGTAAATCTGTTCTTCGGTGATCTTTCCTTCAGCGAATAGGTCGGTCACATAGCCATCAACCATCATCCCCCAAGTACGACTATCATTCACAATGCCGCCCCAGATCTTGCGCGCCTCCCACATTCGATCATAGGCCTGGTTATTCTTAAAACCAACATAAAAAGCAACAGCAGTACCAATCACAGATACCGGTAACCACGGCAGTTTGATGGTAATGAGTTCATGGAAATAAGCGGTAGAAATACCTCCCATCAATACGGTAAGCCATACTATATGATGTCCTGACCAGCTCAACAGCTTTCGAGGACTGATACTTTTGGTTATCAGTATAGTTTGAGTCTTAGCTCAAAGATGGAAATTTCCGCTGAACGGTTAAGGTGGATCATGGAATATCGTGTATCAGTACAAAATAGCCTCTCACGACCAAAATAGCCTCTCACGACCAACATAAACCATCTCTACCAACAGCTCAACGCTTCAGCTCCTAAGATTTTAGCGGATTCAAAAGTAGGATCAGGTATGATGAGACCTAGTCTTTCGAGTGCTGTTACACTGTGTTCAGCAAGTTCCACGAACTCATTGGGCATCAAGAAGTAGCTCCCGATGAAACCACCGATGATTCAATGAAAAGTACACTATTCCATGTATTGCCTTTCCAGTCAATTTTGAAGTAGTCATGGAGCTTCCAGCGCCTCCCATTGCACCTAGAGTTGTGAAGTCACTTGACACACCAGACCTTTACCTTGAGTACAATGAGATGTTCATTGTCAGGGTAATGAATGGCCCGGCAACACACCAGGGTCAAAGCTCAAACAGATATTCAATGATGCTTATTTACCTGAATTAGGACAAACAAATTCAGATGTTGAAATATCCGTTTCGGCGATAGCCTTGAAGCCACCAGCTACATTGATCAACTTATGATACCCACGAGCCTTCAGAATAGAAGCGTAGATCACTGATCGATAACCTCCGGCACAGTGAACGTAGAGTTCTTGTTCTGGATCTACCTCTTTGAAATTCTCGTTAATGTAATCAAGTGGCAGGTTCTTTGCCCCATCAATATGCTCTGCTTCGAATTCGCTTTTCTTACGTACATCTAACACGTGCGTTTCACCTTCATTGATCTTGTCGGCGAGTTCTTGTGCTGATATAGTTGGAATCACCTCAGTATCTTTTTCAGCATCTTTCCAAGCCTGAATACCACCTTTTAGGTAACCAAGAGTATTGTCATAACCCACACGAGATAAGCGTGTTACCACTTCCTCTTCACGTCCTTCTTCGGCAAGGAATACAATCGGCTGTGACAGGTCCGGAATCATCGCACCCACCCAAGGGGCGAAGTTCCCATCAATTCCAATGAATATAGAATTCGGGACGTGTGCCTCAACGAATTCATGTTCGCTACGTGTATCTAAAACGAGAGCGCCTTCGTGATTTGCAATGGCTTCAAACGTGGCAGCATCTAAGGCTACCTTCCCACGCTTCAGCACTTTGTCGATCGATTGGTATCCTGCCTTATTCATCTTCACGTTCGCTGCGAAGTACCCAGGAGGTGGGAGAATGCCATCAGTTACTTCAGCGATGAATTGGTCACGCGTCATATCAGCGCGCAGTGCGTAGTTCGTTGCCTTTTGATTCCCCAGAGTATCCCATGTTTGAGAGCTCATATTCTTTCCACAAGCTGAACCAGCGCCGTGTGCAGGGTATACCAATACTTTATCAGGTAATGGCATAATCTTGTGGCGAAGACTATCAAACAGCGTTCCCGCAAGATCTTCAGTCGTCATGCCCGTAGCACCTTGAGCGAGGTCAGGACGACCTACATCACCGATGAAAAGCGTATCTCCACTGAAAAGAGCGTGAGGCTCCTTATTTTCATCTAACAACAGGTAGCACGATGACTCCATGGTATGCCCAGGAGTGTGAAGTACCTTGATGATCAATTTCCCGAGCTTGAACTCTTCGCCATCTGTAGCTTCGTGCTTATCATATTCAGTAGTTGCGTTCGGACCAAATACAATCTTAGCTCCTGTTTTCTGAGCTAGATCTAAGTGTCCAGACACAAAATCTGCATGGAAGTGTGTTTCAAAAATATACTTGATCTGCGCACTACGGTCTGCAGCCTTTTCCATGTACGGCTGAGTTTCGCGCAAGGGATCAATGATTGCCGCCTCACCATCTGACTCAATGTAGTATGCGCCTTGCGCAAGGCAACCTGTATAAATCTGTTCTAATTTCATAATGCGAAATTACTTCAGTTATGAATTGGTATTACGTGCTACTACTAGCTTATTTCTTTAAAAAGTATAAATACGCCCATTACCAAAACAAACCAGCCAAACGACTTCTTCAGTTTATAGCCTGGAATTGAGCGAGACATTCTGTTTCCTATGAATATTCCTGCTATCGCTAGCGCGGAAATGATCAGAAGCAATGCCCAGTCCAATTCAAGACGTTGAGCGTCTCCAATAAAACCGAACAATGACTTTGCTGCAATGATCAATAGGGAAGTACCCACCGCTTTCTTCATAGAGAGCTTACTAAGCTTAACCAACGCTGGGATAATTAAGAAACCACCTCCAGCGCCAACTAAACCTGTGAGAACGCCCACAACAATGCCTTCAAGCAGGATCAAGAGGTAGTTGTATTTCAACTCTTCTTCTTTTTGGTTTACGTCTACCTTTCGTCCTTTGATCATGCTAACGCTTGCAACCACCATTAACAAAGCAAACAAGCCCATTATCAGTAAGCGCTTAGATAGCTCAAAGTCGCCCAAATCAATTGTTTCTGGTATGGCTGGAACAAGGTTGTGGCGTGTGAAATACACCGAAATGATTGCCGGAATTCTGAAAACAAAGAAAGTGCGCAGGTCTACAAGGCCTTCTCTATATTTCTGAACTCCTCCAATAAGTGCGGTACTACCAACGATGAACAAAGAATAGGCAGGAGCATGTTCAGATGCCTCCGTTCCGAAAAGGTAGACCAAGATAGGAACAGTCAGAATTGAGCCTCCGCCACCGATGAGTCCGAGAGACAGGCCTACAGCGAGTGCGCCAATATATCCAAGTATTTCAAGTAGTTCCATAGAGTCAATTGCGATGCAAAGGTAGATTCAAAGATGCGGAATTGAAGTGACTTGATTCACATGCGCTGATTTTCCCAAGAATTTAACTTCATAGTGCCCCCTTGAATCGTTCAATGTCTTGTGACCACTTTCTTACCTTCGCAAGATGAAAGTGATCGCATTTGGCATAGCGAAAGAGATAATAGGTCAACAATACCTAAATTTGGAGGAAGCACCTTCCAATGTGCTTGAGTTGAAGAAACATTTGCTCGAGCATTATCCTGAATTCATGGAGCTGGCTTCATTACGGATTGCTGTAAACGAGGCCTATGCGGAAGATGGTCACCCGTTGAATGAATCAGACGAAATAGTCATCATACCGCCCGTTAGTGGAGGATAAGCATATCCATATCAGTTTAGGTTTCGAGCCACTATCCACCCAGGAATGCCGAATGTTGGTACAGGACCCAGCTTGTGGCGGTCAAGTGGTATTTGCCGGAGCTGTTCGTAATCACACCGGCGATCGTAAGGTGCTTTACCTTGACTTCGAGTCGTACGAACCGATGGCGAAGAAAGTCATGCAAGAAATTTGCAATCATGCGTTGGAGAAGTGGCCTATCCGCCATGCCGTATGTCACCATCGCTTGGGCAAGCTTGAAATTAGTGAACTCGCTGTTGTCATAGCCGTTTCATCGCCACACCGAAAAGCAGCATTTGAAGCCTGCGAGTTCATTATCGACGAACTCAAGAAGAAAGTCCCAATCTGGAAAAAAGAGATCTTTAAAGGAGGGGAGGAATGGGTTTCTGCTAGACCTTGATCAGAGCAAACCCTTCACTTCTTCTAAATCATCAGGAGTGTTGAGGTTGAACAGTTTGTCTGCTCTCGTTGACGTGACCAATTGAATATCGTTGTTGATAAGCACTTTACGCGGACAACTATACCCTTGACTCAACCAATAAAGTAGTTGTTCGTAGGCGCGAGGCTCCCAAATGGTGCACAATGGATCTGGAAAGCCTGTGACCGGATTTAGAAATGCCGTAGCTAATCGTGAAGTATTTCGCTGCTCAATCAACTCTTGAATGAACGCTTCATCAACCATCGGTAAATCAGCTGCTACAACTAACCACGCTTGATTCGGGTGCTTTCTGAATGCAGAGAGAATAGCTCCAAAAGGACCGAGATCTAGGAAGCTGTCTTCAATGGTTTGGTAAGACGTTTCGAATTGCTGATCGGCCCGCTTACTGAGGTATACCGTTTCCGCGCTAGCGTTGATCAAATCAGTCATGTAAGCGAATTGAGGCTTTCCGTGAAGGTTCAACAATGTTTTGTCTTGGCCCATTCTTTGGCTCTTACCCCCAGCTAGCACCAGTCCGAGAAGGGCAGGGGGTTGATGCCGTTCACTGATATATGCGGCAATCTCTTGAGCATTCTTTATGAACTTGGCATCCGAAGGGAGTTGTGATTGAATGTCTTCGGGCAAACTTTCAGATTTGTCAATGACCAAGACCGTAGATGCTAACTGAGCAGCGCGTTTACGCACGCTTTTTTCTTTAGCTGGATGATAGAACAAGACCGTTCTCTTGGCCTCAAAATGATTGGAGTTGATGATCGCAGCATCAATCGATCTGTCAATGGTCTTGCGCTGATGATCATCGTTAATGGAATGATGCCGGGAGTAGAATCCTTCTTGTAACGAGACCTCCATGGCCAAAACAGGATTCCTTCTATTGGAATATTCAGGATTATCAAATGCTGCGTGATCAGCATCAACATAGCCGATACGCAACGAGGGGAGTAGACCTGCGACTTCAGTCGCCAAATCTGCGATTGCACCACAAGGTGCTCCGTAGATACCTAAATCAAAGGCTGAAAAATCATCCACTTGCAGACGTTCTAGCTTCGCGTGTTTGTTATGCTTCTTCACGGTGAAATGTACGTTTACCTCCGGTTTTACTCATTAATTCACAGGCCGTTATGCGAATGTCATGCGATAGTGCTTTACACATGTCGTAGACAGTTAAGGCACAGATGTTGGCAGCTGTTAATGCCTCCATTTCAACGCCTGTTTTACTGTGAACTTCACATTGAACATAAATATGAAGAGAAGGGGCATGTTCTTTAAATGAGATTTCGCAAGAATCTAACGGCAAGGTGTGACACAGTGGGATCAATTCATCAACTCGCTTGCTTGCCTGAATCCCAGCAATTTTAGCAGTGTGAAGAATGGGGCCTTTCTTACCACTGAACCCATCTTCTTTGAGCCTATCCCATACATCTTGCGGGAAAGTGACAATGCATCTTGCTACAGCGGTTCGGCGGGTCACTTCTTTGTGCCCGACATTCACCATATGCGCTTCGCCATCTTTGATGTGACTTAACTTCTCTTCCATGGGATATATGTTTGAATGCTGCCTTTTTCAAAGGTAGATTCAGTATCAGCTAATACCACGAAACCGTTGGTGCCGATTAAACCGGCATAATCACCAGACCCTTTGGTCTTCAGTGAAGCAGCGGTGAGTCTTCCTTCTTTGTTATCGACCTTCACAGGACAGAAAAATGTCATTGAAGGCGTGAATTCGATGGGGGCTTCGAGTGCTACTTTTTGATTCGACGGTTGATGAATATTCTTTAAATATATGTCTCGAACATAAAGGGCAGCGTTCATCGCGGTAGACACAGGGTTTCCGGGCAATCCGAACACAGTGACCTTGTCGTTTCTTCCGAACCATAAAGGTTTGCCGGGTCTTTGCTTGACCTTGTGAAACAGTTGAGTGACGCCATGTTCTTGTAGTAGCTTTGGAAGAAGATCTCGTTTCCCCATCGAAACACCACCACTAAAAATCAATGCGTCGTGTTCATACAGAGCACCTTCGAGCCAATTGCTAATGGTAGCTGCTTCATCAATCAAGTGTTCTTGGTGAATGTCTACTGGAATGCCTTCCAAAAGTACTCTCACCGTGACATCATTACTTCTGCGTATCTGATGGCTTAGGGGAGTTTGATCAACTGGAACCAATTCATCTCCCGTGCTTACCACTGCAATTTTTGGAATTGCCGCTACGTCTACTTCAGATTGACCAACACTCGCTAAAGAGGTCATCAAAGGCATATCTATTCTGCTGCCTGCCTTTGCAAGTAGTGCGCCTTTCTGACGATCATTTCCTTGGCGGTGAATGTTCATCCATTGGGTTACCGGCTTTTGTTCGCTAACGCGGAATTGCTCACCCTTCTGAATCAACCACTCGTAGGGGATGACAATGTCACACCCTTTAGGTAGCATAGCTCCCGTAGCCGTCTCTACACAGGTGAATTCTCCAATACGTTCTATTTGGGCTTGTCCGGCGAACTGCTCTGATTCTTTAGTGTATAATCGTATCCCGCTCTGCCAATCATTCCATGACAATGCGATACCGTCCATCATAACGCGGTCAAAAGGAGGGAAGTCACGATCGGCGATCAGGTCTTCCATCAAGATTTTTCCAAATGCTTGATTTAAGTGCACAGTCTCGGCTTTCAACTGGTAGCAGTTGGCTTCAATAATTGATATTGCCTCTTTGTAAGTAATCATCCTCCAATGGTTGCCATCGATGCGTGATGAATGCCTGAATTGATCATACTCTGTTCGGCTGTGAAGCCATCTTTTGGTTTGAATGCCACGATCGAAGCAATTCGATCAGCGATCAAGGCATCAGACGCACCTGATCTGAACATATCAAAAAGAGAGGTGTCAGCAGCGCCGTATAAGCATGTCTGAATATCTCCACGTGGCCCAATACGCAAACGATTACATGTCCCACAGAAAGTTCTGCTTGCCGCAGCAATGATTCCGATTTCGCCTTTATGACCTTTGATTTGGAATCTTTGAGTCGTATCTCCTGGATTCATTGGAATTGAATTCAATTCAAAGTGATCTTCAATGTGAGATTTTATGACGTGATGGTTCCATGTATTTTTTGGTTGTCTTCCTGTTCCATTGAACGGCATTTCTTCAATAAAACGCACACTCACGTCGTGTTCTTTAGTGTACGCAACAAAAGACAAGATATCGTCGGTGTTGACTTCCGACATGACCACAGCATTGATTTTCGCTTGTATCCTTGAAGACTCAAGTGCATTGAGCGTACTCAAAACCCGCGGAAGTTCATCACGTTTGGTAATTAGGCGGAACTTATCTCTGCTTAAGCTATCTAGACTGAGGTTAATACTTTTGAAACCAAAGGATTCAAGTTCCTTTATGTGAGGCTCGGTAAGAACACCATTGGTTGTCATATGAAGAGATTCAAAAAGGCTTTCATCAGAAATCGCGCACAGTAATTTCATTAAGTCATTTCGAACGAAGGGTTCACCTCCTGTTATTCTCAGTTTTGAGATTCCGAGTTGGCTTGAAATCCTTAAGAGTCGCATAATTTCCTCATAGGAAAGTAAATGAGCCTTAGGGAGAAAATTAGTGAACTTCTCAGGTAGACAGTAATGGCACCGAAGATTGCAGCGGTCGGTCACCGCCAATCTCAAGTAGTTAATACATCGGCCAAATTTGTCTTTTAGAACCATTAATGACTTGCCTTCGGATTCGGATAGTTGTCTGTCTCATCTTCATTTGGACGAGATGTCAGGCAGGTAAAATCCTTTTCAATCGTTATTCGAAGGTCGCCATTTTCGGTGGGAAGCGTTGAGTAAATTCCAACATCTTCACTTGTAGCCCAGGATTTCAATTGATCGTCTTGGGTAAAAATGTAAAGCGTATTATGTTTCAATTCGACCTTCGAAATATCAGAAGCAGCCAGCTGATAGCTAAATGAAGCGCCTTGAAGAGAAGTGGATTCTTTTACAATACCACCTTCAGCCAAAGTTGCCACCTCCGATTGAAGCAAGCGAAGTCGGATCGAATTTCCTTTGATCCTTAGTTTCATTATTTCTTAAGACCAATCTCTGCTAGACGTTCATCAAGATATTCTCCAGCGCTGATTGGCTTGAAGTTCGGCTCTTGTCCGGCCTCAACACAATTTGCTAGGCAATCCAAGCGCATTTCAGAACGAGGGTGAAGGAAGAAAGGAATGGAGAAACGTGAAGTATTCCACTTTTCACGCGGTGGGTTCACCACACGGTGCGTTGTAGAACGTAGTTTCCCATTTGTTAGACGTTGCAGCATATCTCCTACATTGACCACAATATGGTCTGGAAGTGCGGTAACGTCCTTCCACTCTCCTTGCTTATTCAACACTTGAAGTCCTTCAGCACTAGCGCCGATAAGAAGGGTGATCAAGTTGATATCCTCATGTTGCCCAGCACGGACTGCTGATTTAGGCTCAGAAGTGATAGGAGGGTAGTGGATTGGTCGAAGAATGCTATTCCCGTTATGAATCTTATTGTCGAAGTAATTCTCGTTAAGTTCTAGGAAAATGGCAATAGCGCGAAGCATTTCACGCCCTGTAGCTTCAAACTGCTCGTATGCCTGGCGACCTGAAGTGTTGAACCCAGGAACTTCGTCTACAATCACATTATCAGGATACTGCGACTTGATAGGGTCATTGTCACTCACTTCTTGTCCGAAATGCCAGAATTCCTTAAGGTCTCCTGCATTGCTGTCTTTAGCGTGTTCTTTACCAAAGCTGGTGTACCCGCGCTGACCTGCCAATCCTTCGATCTCGTATTTTTCTTTCACATCATCAGACAGGGCAAAGAACTTAGGTACTTCTTGATAAAGGGTCTTCACCAGTTCATCGCCCACCAAGTGATTTTTTACAGCAACGAAGCCAATGTTTTGGTATGCTTCACCAAGTTCTTGAACGAATTTCGCTTTTCTATCGGCGTCACCGCTGAGGAAATCAGCAAGATCGACGCTAGGGATACCCATTACGTAGTCTTTCATGTCAAAAGAATTATGTTCCGAAGGTACAAATGTAAATGGTGATATTCAGTGTCTCTCAATAATTGCGGATGATATCTATCAGCTCCGTGGTGGCTGCCTTCCAAGAATAATTGTCTTCAACGAATCGTCTACCATTTTGTCCTAGCTCTGAACGTTCTGGTGCAGAGTGAAGTAAACGGACAATAGCCGCTGCTTGATCATAAGGGTTACCTGCAACGAATACTTGCTTCTCATCAATAGCATGCAACGCATTGTTGGCAAGCGAACTGGTTACACACGGAATGCCCATAGACATGGCTTCAAGCAGCTTGTTTTGGAGGCCCGTTCCAATGCGCATAGGGGCCGCGAAAACCTGTCCGCTGGCGTATGCTTCACGAATATCATCGACCCATCCTGTGACCTTTACATCTTTGCTTTGAAGTGCTTTAACACGGCTATTCGGACGCGCTCCAGCAATAAGTAATCTTGCTTGAGGGAACTCTTCTTTCACCATAGGAAGAATGCGAGTGGCTAACTCTACAGCAGTATCTACATTCGGTGGATAAGACATGTTTCCAGTGAAAACCATGTCGAACTCTTTGTTCACTTTCTTGGGTGTGAAAAACTCTATATCAACGCCATTCGGCACTACCTTGATCTGTTTTCGATGAGGGTGATAAATGAGTTTTTGGTCTTGTTCGGAGATAATAGTGTGATGCTCGAAGTAGTCGAAAATGAGGTTTTCGTACTTTACCAACTTCCGTGCTTCCAAATGCCAGATAGGACGTAAGTACCATTTACTGGTCTTAGATTGACGCTCCATCCCTTTGTTGAAGGCATCCATGTAGTCCAGGGTTTTTGGAATGTGGTGGATGTGCTTCACGTATTCAGTCACACGAATAAGCTGACAATAGAGGTGATCTGGCTTGATCTCATTGATTAACTCGTGAACTCGTCTACGCGCCTTTCGCTGTAAGAAATAGTGGCATTGAAACGGACGAGTACTCACCGTAGCAAATGCCATGCGGAATAAAATCTTCCATTTCGGAAGAGGAATGACTTCTACACGATGACAAATCGTCTTTAAGTGATCAATGGCTTCTTGAGACGTATTATCAGCGTCTAGGCAGCAGAGTGTCACCTTAAAGTGCTGGGATAGCTGTCGAATCTGATGATAGATTCGAAGCTTATCTCCTTTTTCTAGAGGATAGGGTACACGGCTGCTTAAGACAAATACATTCATCGTTCTGAATCCACACTTTTGTAGAATTGAATAAGGTTGTCTATAATCACCCCGTTGTCGAAGAGTTTGGACGCCAGGTTACGAGCTTCATGTCCCATTTGCTTGATTCGTTCAGGAGCATCAACTAATCTTGAAATGGCCGTCGCGAAGGTTTCCGCTTCGTCTCCGATGGCCAAGTGTTGGTTTGGTATTGCATCAATTCCTTCAGCACCAACTGATGTCGAGACAATGGCTTTTCCCATCGCCATACCTTCGATGATCTTTACGCGAATACCTCCGGCAGATAGGAGGGGGACAATCATAATCGAGTGTGCCGCCATAAAGTCTTTCGCCGATTCGACTTCGCCATGGATGACCACGTTTTTGTACGAAGTACCTAAAAGATCATCTGTCAATCCTCGTCCTGCTAGGTGAACCTCTAGGTCAGGGAACTTCATGTTAAGTAGAGGCCAAATATCTTCCAAGAACCACAACATGGCTTCGAGGTTTGGTCGCCAATCCATGGCCCCAATATGAAACAGGGTGACTTTTTCCTTTCTGTGTGGTGAGAAAGGATATTGGTTTGTGTCAATCCCGAATGGAATCGTCAGTAGAGGTCGTTCAAAACCCAAAGAAGCATATTTCTCTTCGTCCTCAGCTGAAATCGCTGCAATGCCATCTACATGATGAATCACGCTGAGCTCATAGTCTTTCAGTCTCTTGCTCAAGTATTTCAGGTAGGCCTTTTTGGCTGGGTTTCGCGTACCTTCAGCTATACGCTCCCATATGATGTATTCGAGGTTGTGCGAACGTAAGACGATAGGCGCCTTACTATGTCTCCTGATTGTTCCGATATACGGGGTCATGAAAAGACTTTCGAGGTGAATGATATCGAACTTCTTTCTTCGGAGTAGATTCGCTAGACGAATATCAAGGTCTGGCGAGAAGAAACGGCTGACATTGTACGAATCTTGAGTAATCAAGCTCGAGAATGCATCTACGATATTTACCTTAGTATCAACGAAAACGCCTTCGATGTCGGTCTGGTCGATATACTCTTTCGATATCTTGTCAAGCTCCAGATCATGCTTGTGGGTGTAGATCGTGATCAACTTGAGTTCGTGGCCTTGACTTAAGAGACCGCGCGAAATATTATTCATGGCAATACAGCCGCCGTCTTTCGGAGGGAAGGGTGGTTTATTGCACAGTTGCAGAATCCGCATTCTTGTTTCGCTTGAAGATCTTCTTAAACCAGTTCAGATAAGAGTCTACATTCATGATCGTAGAGTCTGTAGCGGCTTTGTAGGTTAGGAAAACACTCATTGGGAAGAGTATTACCGAACTGATCCACATTCCAACTACAGGGATCAAAGACCCTGATCGAACCATTCGTTCGCCAAAGATGGTGAGTATGTAGTAAACTAGAAAGAGAATGATAGCTACAACCGTTGGTAGACCGAGGCCTCCCTTACGAATAATAGCGCCTAAAGGCGCACCAATAAAGAAGAGCACCACACAAGAAAAAGCAAGGAAGAACTTCCGATGCCATTCGATCTCGTGCTTGTTGGCCAATTTTCGTTTGCTGTTTATATCGTCGAGCACATTGTTGATGCTCTTCTGGAAGCTTCTACTTGTTTCAATAGCCTGGTTCACCGCTCGGCGTTGTTGCGCATAGGAAAGACTGGCGAACATTCCCTTACGGGCTGGTAGGGCGGCAGGGTTCGTACTTTCAGCTATGGCGACTATTGAAGTATCTGATGCTAAACTGTCGCGAGCAATGGCGACTTGCTCAACTTCGAGGCGATTGCTAGGCAAGTACTGTACCAGTGAATCACGACGGAAGAGCATTGTTCGTAGTCCGTAACGCTCTAAGTCATCTTGTTTGCGCTGAATATTGACTTCTATAGAGTCTACAGCGTCTTCGAGTTGATTTATAGTCATCATCTCGTAGGCATTCTTGAAAAGATCTTCATCTGCCTTATTGAAGCTAAGTGATGAAAGATCAATACGCATGATCTGCTTTTCAAATTGATTGGCTACGTGGGGGTATTGACGATCACTGGTCTTACGCTGTGACTCCATTTGTTCATCGTAGGAGTAGCCGTCTTCAAGTGTGACGAGTAGATAACGCTTGTCTTCTGTTTGCTTCATGTAACCTCGCTGAGCGCGGATGACTGTTCGGCTACCTTCAGACGATTCACGGTGATCATAGATCAGAACATCCGTGAGTTCATCTGTTTTAGGGTCTTTTCTTCCCACTCGAATGGAGAAGCCGTCGATTCCATTGTAGAAGACACCATCGCTGAGATTGAGTGCTGGCTTCTGTTTCGTAACACTGTAAAGTAAGGTTCGGAACTTCAAGTTGGCAATGGGCCAAACATTGTTCGAGAAGTAGAAAGCACTTACTGCAACAACGACAATAGCTATGGTCAGTGGACGAAGAATTCGAACAAGCGACTGTCCTGCAGACTTCATTGCGGTGAGCTCGTAGTGTTCAGCCAGCGCACCCATGGTCATGATTGAAGACATAAGGATAGCAAGAGGAAGTGCCATGTTCACCAATCGCGCTGAAGCATATATCATCAGCTCCAGAATAACTGTGCCTTCCAAACCTTTACCCATAAGGTCATCGGCGTACACCCATAAGAATTGCATGTCGAGGATGAACAACGCAATAATGAATGTGACCACGAATGGGCCGATAAAGGTTTTTAAGAGGAGGAGGGCTAGTTTATTCAAAGCGATCCTTTGGACAAATTAACGAAAGAAATCCCCACATCTTGTGCAGAATAAAGGAGAGATATACCAGGTTATCTGGCTATCAGTTGATTTCGCTAATTTGCTGCCCGTAACCAAAAACAACATCATGAAGAACCTATGGGGATTGTTGGTCCTCGCGCTTTTCCTTGCCGCATGCGGTGGAGGTGGGCAAGAGCCAGCAACAGATGACAGTCAAGCAGCTACAGACTCATCAATGACAATGGACGCAGACGACGACTTCGAATGGCAGACTGAGCAGTTTGCTGACTTGAAGATTATTCGTTACCAGATTCCTGGTTGGGACAAGCTCTCACTCGATCAAAAGAAGCTCGTTTATTACCTGACGCAAGCAGGTTTGAGCGGGCGTGATATTATGTACGATCAGAACTACCGTCACAACCTTGAGATCCGTAAGGCTCTTGAGAATATCTACATTAACTATGCTGGAGATAAGACGTCTGATGACTGGAAGAATTTTGAGGTCTATTTAAAGCGTATTTGGTTCTCTAATGGTATCCACCATCACTACGCGAATACGAAGCACACTCCTGAATTCTCTCAGGAATACTTTTCGGCGCTAGTGTCAGAAACGAACACTACGCTTTCAGAAGAAGCAATGACGGCTATGTTCGACGCCTCTGTCGATGCAAAGAAAGTAGAACAGGATCCAAACAAAGGATTGGTAGAATCATCTGCTGTTAACTTCTACGCTCCTGATGTCACTACTGAAGAAGCAAAGGCATATTTCGCCTCAATCACTGACCCTGATGATCGCGCACCGATTTCTATCGGATTGAACTCGCGTTTGATTAAGAACGCCGCCGGAGAAGTAGTAGAAGACGTGTACAAAGTAGGTGGACTATACGGACCAGCATTGGAGAAAGTGATTTACTGGTTGGGCATGGCAGAAAGTGTTGCTGAGAATGACAAGCAAGCTGCTGCACTGCGTAACTTGATTGAATACTACGAAACTGGTGATCTTCGCAAGTGGGACGTCTACAACATCAACTGGGTACAAGATACCGAAGGCGATATTGACTACATCAATGGCTTCGTTGAAGTATACAATGACCCACTAGGATACACTGGTTCATACGAAACGGTAGTACAGATCAAAGATTTCGCTGCTTCAGATCGTATGTCAGTATTGATGAACAACGCACAGTACTTCGAAACAAACTCACCGATCATGGACGAGCACAAGAAAGAAGAAGTTGTTGGAATCACTTACAACGTTGTGAATGTAGCAGGGGAAGCAGGGGATGCATCTCCTTCGACTCCAATTGGGGTAAACCTACCAAACGCCAACTGGATTCGTGTGAAGCACGGTTCGAAATCAGTAAGCCTTGGAAACATTGTAAATGCGTACGACAAGGCATCTGGTTCAGGAATGCTTGACGAGTTCGCTCACGATGCAGAAGAAATTGAACGCGCTAAGGCAAACTCTGAGCTTGCGGGTAAACTTCATACTGCAATGCACGAGGTGATCGGACATGCTTCAGGCAAACTTGAAGAAAGTGTGGGTACACCAAACCAGACATTGCTCGAGCACTCTTCTACAATTGAAGAAGGCCGCGCAGACTTGGTAGCTCTCTACTACTTGCTGGATCCTAAAATGGTTGAACTTGGTTTGATGGAAAGCCTTGAAGTAGGTATGGCAGAATACGATGGTTACATCCGAAATGGAATGTTGACACAGCTTCGCCGCCTTGAGCTAGGTGCTGATATTGAGGAAGCACACATGCGTAACCGTGCTTGGGTTTCAAATTGGGTTTACGAGAAAGGTATGGCTGACAGCGTAATCGTGAAGGTGATTCGCGATGGTAAGCACTTCTACGATATTCAAGACTACGATAAGCTACGTGTGCTCTTCGGAGATCTCTTAAAAGAAGTTCAGCGCATTAAGTCTAAGGGAGATTACGAAGCAGCGAAGGAACTCGTTGAGGGTTACGGAGTGAAGGTGGATCAAGATGTTCACACAGAAGTACTTGAGCGTACCGAGAAACTCGGAATCGCTCCTTACGGTGGTTTCATCAACCCAGTACTTCAACCAGTGACGGATGCCCAAGGAAACATCACAGATATTGAAGTGGTTTACCCCGATGACTTTGTTCAGCAGATGTTATTCTACTCAACTGAGTACGGACATCTCTAAATAGAAATGAGATTATTGGAAAAGGCTGTCTGCTAAGGATAGCCTTTTTTTTGTGGAAGCTTTTCAACTTTATTGGCGAGCTTCGTTCTTGAACCCTCGAAAAAAGGGCTACTTTTACGCGAAGCCTGCAATTTTCCTTAGAAACCATGGAAGATCTACACCTACGGAAATTAAGACTGATTGAATTCATTTTGCAAGAGCACAATGAAGAGTCAATCGAACGACTAGAAGAGTTGACTTATCGCATTTCATACGATGAAGACAGCAAGACAAAAGTGATTGGTTTTAGACCGAATGGTGTAGCAGTTATTAAGAGCGATTTCCTCGCTGACATTATTGAAACAATGAAAAGTGTCAAAGAAGGAAGTTTCATTACGCTCGAAGAATTGGATAAAAGATCAGAAAACTGGTAATCAATGAAGAGATTTTTACTCGCTGCACTTTCTTGTGCTTTTCTTTCCACTGCCTCAGCTCAGACACCTTGTGTTGATGGAGAAGCAGATGGTTATCCTTGTCTAAACACAAGCCTTTGGTCTGTGATGGACCTCGCGGATCTCGGTGGAGGTCAAAACGGAAACGATTGTTGGGGGTGGGTTAGCCCAGACGGACGAGAATTTGCCTTGATGGGTAAAGACAATGGAACAGCATTCGTTGAGATTACTGATCCGGCCAATCCCGTTCTTATTGGAACATTGGCAACGCATACAACGAATAGCCTTTGGCGAGACATTAAGGTATATGAAAACCATGCCTACATCGTGTCTGAAGCACCTGGCCACGGTATGCAGGTGTTCAACCTGATGCAGCTAACTTCAGCAGTAGATGTGCCAGTAATTTTTGAAGCGACTACTCACTACGACAGCTTCGGAAATAGTCACAACATCGTTATCAACGAAGAAACAGGCTACGCATACGCAGTTGGAACGAGTACCTTTGGTGGTGGTTTACACATTATAGACATCTCAGATCCATTAAACCTTGTTTTGGTTGGTGAGTTCGCAGAAGACGGGTACACTCACGATGCGCAGGTGGTTATTTATGATGGTCCTGACGGGGCATACTCTGGTAAGGAAATTGCCTTTGCATACAACGAAGACAATATTGCCATCGTTGATGTTACCGATAAGACGGATTGCCAGCTAATCTCTTCGGTATCGTATGACCTTATTGGTTACACACATCAAGGGTGGCTGACTGAAGATCATCGTTTCATGCTCGTAGATGACGAGTTGGATGAGAGTGATTTCGAAATCAATACGAGAACTTACATCTACAACGTAGAAGACCTCACAAACCCAATTGAATTGGGTTGGTTTGAGAGCGATATTGAATCTGCTGACCACAACCAGTATACCTTGAATGGTCTTGCATACCAGTCAAACTACATGGGTGGACTTCGCATCCTAGACCTCTCAGACGTAGAGAATGGGAACTTGGAAGAAGTAGCGTACTTCGACACAAACCCTGAGTCAAACGGAAACTTTTTCTGGGGATCATGGAGCAACTACCCATACCTCCCAAGTCAGAATATCATAGTGAGCACATTCTCACACATGTTCGTTGTCCGATTGGAGAATATTGTATCTACACCTTCTATAAACCCAACAGAAGAGTTGACGGTATACCCAAATCCTGCCTCAGATCAAATGAGTATCGAATGGGAAGGAGGGAAGCTTGAGTCATTGAGCTTGATTAACTCTCTCGGACAAACCGTTCGTACGTTGCCAGAACTTAATGCAGCTTCAGGACGTATGACCATCGAACTGGGGGATCTTCCTTCAGGAATGTATATTCTTCAGAACGCGAGTGGATCAATCACTCAGCGTGTGATTAAACAATAAGAAGATGAAAAGAAGCGTTCTATTCGCTCTAATGAGTGTTTTCACTTTTGGTGGAATCAATGCTCAAACCCTTTGTGAAACTGGATTCGCAGGTGAATTCCCATGTGAAAACGTTGACATGTGGGCTTTCTTGTCTCTTGATGAACTAGGTGGCGCAGCCAATCTCAACGACATATGGGGATGGGAAGACATTGCTAGCGGTCGCGAATTTGCTGTGGTGTGCAAGTCGAACGGAACGGCCTTCGTTGAAGTGACTGATCCAGCGAACCCTATTTATCTGGGAAGCTTGCCGACGCATACACAGAATAGCCTCTGGCGTGATGCTAAAGTATTCCAAAACCATGCTTTCATCGTTTCAGAAGCGCAAGATCACGGAATGCAGGTGTTCGATTTGACACAACTTCTTTCGGTAACTGATCCTCCAGTTGATTTCACTGAGACGGCTCATTATGACGGACATGGGCGTGCACACAACATCGTGATGAATGAAGAAACTGGATATGCCTACAGCGTAGGTACTAGCTCATTCGATGGCGGACTTTTCATTATTGATGTCAATGATCCGGTGAACCCAGTAATCGCAGGTGACTTTGCTGAAGACGGCTACACACACGACGCTCAAATCGTGAACTACACAGGGCCTGACAAAGATTACTGTGGACGTGAGATTTGCTTCGCATGTAATGAGAATACGTTGACGATTGTTGATGTGACAGACAAAGAAGATTGTCAACTGCTAGCTGCAGAAGGATACGATGACACAGGGTACTCGCATCAAGGGTGGCTTACTGAGGATCAGCGTTACTTCCTTCTTGGAGACGAGACAGATGAGCTAAGTGGACTGGCAGAGAATACGCGCACACTACTTTGGGATGTACGTGATCTTGATAACCCAGTGTTGATTGATGTGTATGAAGGGCCAACAACAAGTATCGATCACAACTTGTACATCCGATGGGAAATGGCTTTCCAGAGTAATTACCGCAGCGGTCTTCGCGTACTTGATGTGACTGATGCCCGCCAAGCTGAGCTCTCAGAAATCGCTTACTTTGATGTGCAGCCTTCGGACAACAATGCCTCTTTCTCGGGTACTTGGAGTAACTACCCATACTTTCGTAGTGGAACAGTTGTAGTAACAGATATGTATGCAGGACTCTTTATACTTCGTCCGCGTATCGCTACTATCCAAGGGTATGTTGAAGTTCTTTCTACTGAAGACGAAGCTTCATTGAACGCTTTCGTGAGCTACGCAGCTGAAGAAGCTACTGTTGATTATTCAGGTTTGCCTTCAGGGGTGACAGCTACAGTAAACAATGCTGTGTTGCCTGGACCGATTCAAGTTGACTTGGCTGGTCTTTCAAGCCTTGCAGCAGGGGATTACATATTTACGATGTCTGTGACACATGATGGTCAAACGCTTGAGCGTGAAGTGACAATTACAATTTCAGAAGATACGCCGCTGGCTGTGACAGCTCTTGGCCCCGAAGACGTGACGATCCAACCATTCGGTATTGAGCTTTCATGGGAGTCAAATGTGGAAGGAGCAGAATACTTCGTTGAAGTAGCTGATTCTGATGATTTCTCTACCATCGTTCACTCAGAAACAACTTCTGAGACGATGGTTACCATTCCATTTGATCTTCCTGATGGAGACTACTTCTGGCGTGTAACAGCCTCTGGAAGCTGTGATACCGGAGCAGAATCAGATGTGACATCTTTCACGGTACTCTTTGTATCCGTAGAAGAACAACTTGCGAATAGCATCAAAGCATTCCCAAATCCTGTGACTGATCAATTGATTGTTTTGTTTGATTCGCCTAACGGCGGAACGCTAACGCTTACAGATAGCCAAGGACGAATTGTACACACCGAAAACGTGACTCAATCTCGTTTGGAGATCAACACTTCGCAGTTATCAACAGGAGTTTATACTCTACAGATTGACGGGATTCGAGCAAAGAAGATCATAAAGAAATAATCAGCGTACAATTGCTGGTGTGATGTCGAGGCCTTCAGAAATGAGGGCCTCGAGTCGTTCCACAGCATTATATAAGTCTGAGAATTCCTGAATCACGTAGTATTCCATCTGGATTTCGTTATTCACGAAAGCGTGATTAATCACTTGGTCAAGGTCAAAGGGGTGTTTCGTGATTTTGTTCTCGAATACATGATTCGTTTCACCGAACGATGAAATGATCCCTGCACCGTAAATCTGTTCTTGTCCTTGAATTGCTGAAAGACCGAATTCAACCGTAAACCAGTACAATCGTTGCAACGCTGTTAATACGATAGGTTCATTCAAGTGATTGGCTCCAATCTTCCCAAAATGCTCCATGAAAGATGCGAACACATCATCAAGTAGGAGAGGAAGATGGCCAAAGATGTCATGAAACATGTCAGGCTCTTCTAGGTAATCAAGTTGAGCCTTCGTTCTTAACCACGTGCTACTGCACCATTTCTTCTCTGAAAGAAGTGAAAAGAACTCCTCAACAGAGATAAGTCCTGGCACAACATGAATCTCCCATCCATTCCGCGAATACATGAATTCGTTGACTTTCTCAAAGGCTGGAATATGCTCTGCATTGAGAACAGGTGCGAAGGATTCGAGACAACGCAAGTAGTGGACGTCACACTTACCTTGAAGATTCTGAATCTGACGTTCAAATAGGATGTTCCAGACCTCTTGGTCTTCTGGAGTGTACTTGTGGTATTGCTGTTTCATGGCACAAAAAAACCCCGCGAGCTGCGGGGAAAAAAAACAAAAAAACATCCGTATCAGCTTCGTTATCGAATGACTAGTACAGAATAATATGTTAGTGTTGTTAGCACGAGCGAAAGATAGGAAAAGAAAAAGGACTCCGAAGAGTCCTTTTCAATTTATTCATCATCTGAAGATGATTCAGCGCTAGGGGCCTCCTTCGCGTCATCTGAGGCTTTGGAGGATTTCTTAGCCCCCCCTTTCTTCACCTTAACGGTGATTTCCTCTTTCTTCGAGTCATAGTCTACAAGAATGCTGTCACCTTCTTTGAGGTTAGCATTGATGATCTCTTCCGCAAGCGGATCTTCGAGGTATTTCTGGATAGAACGCTTCAACGGACGAGCACCAAACTTATCATCGAATCCTTTGTCTGCAATGAAGTCTTTCGCCTTCTCAGTCAATTCGATGTGGTATCCAAGTCCTTTCACGCGGTCGAACAACTTATCCAGTTCGAGATCAATGATCTCATGGATATGTTCACGGCTCAATGAGCTAAACATGATAATATCGTCGATGCGGTTCAAGAATTCTGGTGCGAATGCACGTTTCAGTGCTCCTTCGATGACACTCTTACGATCATCCTGTTCGCGGTCTGCTTTTGCATTCGTTCCGAATCCAACTCCGGTTCCGAAATCTTGAAGCTGACGTGCTCCGATGTTCGAAGTCATGATGATAACTGTGTTACGGAAGTCGATCTTACGACCAAGTGAATCCGTAAGCTGTCCGTCATCAAGTGCTTGAAGCAACAAGTTGAATACGTCAGGGTGTGCCTTTTCGATCTCATCTAGAAGAACGATCGAGTAGGGGCGACGACGTACTTTCTCAGTCAACTGACCACCCTCTTCGTATCCGATGTATCCCGGTGGTGCTCCAATTAAACGAGAAACGGCAAATTTCTCCATGTACTCACTCATATCGATACGAATTAACGCTTCTTCTGAGTCGAACATGAATTTCGCTAATTCCTTTGCTAGTTGTGTTTTACCAACACCTGTAGGTCCAAGGAAGATGAATGATCCAATCGGTTTGTTTGGGTCTTTCAATCCGGCGCGGTTACGCTTGATCGCCTTCACGACTTTCTTAATCGCAACGTTTTGTCCGATCACACGTCCGTCGAGAGACTCTTCCATGCGTGCTAGACGTCCGCTTTCTTTCTCAGCGATACGTTGCACTGGAATCCCAGTCATCATGGCAACGACTTCTTCCACATGGTCAGCAGTCACTGTTTCACGATGGTTCTTAGATTCTTCCTCCCACTTGTTTTTAGCGGCATCAAGTTGATCTAAGAGCTGGCGTTCTTTATCTCGAAGTTTTGCAGCCTCTTCATACTTCTGGCTGCGTACTACTTGATTCTTTTCTTCCTTCACATCTTCGATCTTCCCTTCGATATCGATGATTTCTTTCGGGACGTTGATGTTATTAAGGTGTACACGAGAACCTACTTCGTCAAGGGCGTCAATGGCCTTGTCTGGAAGGTGGCGATCCGTGATGTAACGGCTTGTCAACGAAACACAAGCTTCAACAGCATCATCAGTGTAAGAAACACTGTGGTGGTCTTCGTACTTGTCTTTAATATTGTTCAAAATCTGAACCGTTTCTTCAACTGAAGTAGGCTCTACCATCACCTTTTGGAAACGACGCTCAAGGGCACCATCTTTTTCGATGTGTTGGCGGTACTCGTCAAGTGTAGTGGCACCAACACATTGAATTTCTCCTCGTGCTAGGGCAGGCTTGAACATGTTCGAAGCATCAAGTGAACCGCTTGCTCCACCAGCTCCTACTATCGTATGGATCTCATCTATGAAGAGGATCACGTTCGGAGACTTTTCAAGCTCGTTCATCACGGCTTTCATACGTTCCTCGAACTGACCACGGTATTTCGTTCCTGCGACGAGAGATGCGATATCCAACGTTACAATACGCTTTCCAAAAAGCACACGAGACACTTTCTTCTGGATGATGCGAAGTGCAAGTCCTTCCGCGATAGCGCTTTTACCTACACCTGGCTCACCAATAAGGATGGGGTTGTTCTTTTTACGGCGAGAAAGGATCTGCGAAACTCGCTCGATTTCCTTTTCACGTCCTACAATAGGGTCTAGCTTATCTTCTTCAGCTAGCTTGGTAAGGTCACGTCCAAAGTTATCTAGGACTGGTGTCTTACTCTTAGAATCTCCAGGCTTCTTAGCACCGCCGCCTCCGCCAGTGCTTCCAAATCCGCGATCATCGTCATCGTCTGGTGAGCTTGGGAATTCTGATTTCGGGATGTCGCTTTCTGCGTTCTCCATAAGAATTGATTCGAATTCGTCTTTAGCTGACTCGTAGTTCACGTCAAGTGCGTGCAGCGACTTGGTAGCTACGTTGTCTTCATCTTTTAATATTGAAAGCAAAAGGTGCTCGGTTCCAATAACCGGGCTCTTGAAGATCTTTGCCTCTAGGTAGGTGATCTTCAGGATTTTTTCTGCCTGTTTTACGAGGGGAATATTCCCTTGGCTTGCCGCCTTCGAAGAATGAGAAGAGATCGACCCTTCTACCAGCTTGCGCAGGCGTCCAAGATCAACGTTCAACCCTTCTAGAATTCGGATAGCAGTTCCCTCTCCCTCGCGGATGATACCTAGTAATAGGTGCTCAACCCCGATATAATTATGCCCAAGACGGATTGCTTCCTCTCGCGAGTAGGTAATGACGTCTCGTACACGTGGTGAGAATTTTGCATCCATATATGAGTCTCTACTGTTTTCCATTCACTTTAATAAAAATACGCTGAATTGCGTCCTTGTTCAAATATATTCGGCTCGAATGCTGTAGTCCCTTTCTGAAACGATTTTTATCCACACGGAAGTGTGGGATTTTGTGGATAAACGCGGGATTTTGAACAATCACCTCCGAGCCGGATTCCGTATTTTCGTCTATCGTATCAAATACTGTGCAAAAACCTTCAGGAAGACGATATGGCAGAAGGAGAAAAGATAATTAATATCAATATAGAGGACGAGATGAAGTCGGCCTACATCGATTACTCGATGTCAGTGATCGTAGCTCGTGCTCTTCCAGATGTGCGCGATGGGCTCAAACCCGTGCACAGACGCGTACTCTACGGTATGTTAGACCTTGGAGTACTTTCGAACAGACCTTATAAAAAGTCCGCAAGAATCGTAGGAGAGGTGCTTGGTAAGTACCACCCACACGGTGACAGTTCTGTGTATGACACAATGGTCAGAATGGCACAAGACTGGTCTTTGCGCTATCCTATGGTAGACGGACAAGGTAACTTCGGGTCCATCGATGGTGACAACCCCGCAGCAATGCGTTACACGGAGGCGCGCCTTCGTAAGATCGCTGAAGAAATGCTTGCTGATCTCGATAAAGAGACGGTAGACTTCTCACCAAACTTCGATGACTCCCTAAAAGAACCAACTGTTCTACCCGCGAAAATCCCTAACCTCCTTGTTAACGGAGCGAGTGGTATTGCCGTAGGTATGGCAACAAATATGCCTCCTCATAACCTCACAGAGGTAATCAATGGGGTAACGGCATACATCGACGATAACGACATCACTATTGAAGGGCTAATGGAGCACGTAAAGGCTCCTGACTTCCCAACAGGTGGTATTATCTACGGTGTAGAAGGAGTACGTTCTGCTTTTGAAACAGGCCGCGGACGAATTGTTATGCGTGGACGTGCTACGATCGAAGAGATTCGTGATGGTCGTGAGGCAATCATCGTTACCGAGATTCCATATCAGGTCAACAAGTCTGACATGATTAAGAAGACGGCTGACTTGGTGAACGACAAGAAAATCGAAGGGATCTCTGAAATCCGAGATGAGTCAGACCGTAAAGGAATGCGCGTTGTGTATGAACTCAAGCGCGATTCAATTCCAAACGTTGTTCTGAATAAACTCTACAAGTATACTGCGCTACAGACTTCATTTTCAGTGAATAACATTGCGTTGGTAAAGGGACGTCCTCAGATGCTTCATCTGAAAGACCTTATCTCCAACTTCGTTGAGCACCGTCATGAGGTAGTTGTGCGACGTACGCAGTACGAGCTGAAAAAAGCCGAAGAAAGAGCGCACATCCTTCAAGGTTTGATCATTGCGATCGATAACCTCGACGAGGTCATTGCCCTGATTCGTGGAAGTAAAACTCCAGAGGATGCTCGTACAGGATTGATGGAACGCTTTGAGCTTTCTGAGATCCAAGCGCGTGCTATCCTTGATATGCGACTGCAGAAACTTACCGGACTTGAGCGCGATAAATTACGTGGTGAGTTCGATGAGTTGATGGCTACCATCGCTCGCTTGAAGGAGATTCTTGCTAATAAGGATATCCGAATGGGTATCATCAAGGATGAGCTTGCTGAAATCAAAGAGAAGTATGGTGATGAACGTGCTTCAGAAATTGAATACAGTAGTGCTGACTTGAGCATCGAGGATATGATTCCAGATGAAAGCGTTGTTATTACGATTTCACACGCTGGTTACATCAAGCGCACAAAGCTTACAGAATACCGCACACAAACAAGGGGAGGAGTTGGATCGAAAGGATCTTCTACTCGTGATAAAGACTTCCTAGAACACGTGTTTACTGCGACGAATCACAATTGGTTGCTGATTTTCACGGAGAAAGGACGTTGTTTCTGGATGCGCATCTTCGAAGTTCCTGAAGGAACGAAAGCTTCGAAAGGACGTGCGATCCAAAACTTGATCAACATTGAGCAAGACGATAAAGTACTTGCATACATCCCTGTTGGTGACCTTCGTGACGAGGAATACGTTGAAAATAACTTCCTCATCCTATGTACGAAGCAAGGATTGATCAAAAAGACAAACCTGAAGGCATACAGCCGTCCTCGTTCAAACGGTATCAATGCGATTACCGTAAGGGAAGGAGATACACTTCTTGACGCGCGTTTGACGAGTGGTGATAACGAAATCATCATGGGGCTGAAGAGTGGTAAGGCCATTCGATTCAATGAGCAAACCGTGCGTGCCGTGGGTCGAACAGCTCAAGGTGTGAAAGGTGTAACTCTCGGATACGAAGGAGACGAAGTGATCGGAATGGTTTGCGTGAAAGATCCAGAATCAGAAATCTTGGTAGTTTCTGAGAAAGGATACGGTAAGCGTTCACCAGTTTCTGATTACCGAATCACCAACCGTGGTGGTAAAGGTGTGAAGACAATCAACGTAACCGAAAAGACAGGGGAGTTGATCGCCATTCTTAACGTGACAGATGAAAACGACTTGATGATCATCAATAAGTCAGGAATTATCATCCGAATGAAAGTTTCTGATTTACGAGTTATGGGACGAGCTACCCAAGGTGTTCGCCTCATCAGCTTACGTGGAAACGACGAGATTGCTTCTGTTGCCAAAGTGCTTCCAGAAGATGATGAAGATGAATTACTCGATGAAGAAGGTGCTACCGCGGAAGGAGAAACTCCTGAAGGTGGAGATGACGGCGCTGCTGATGCATCAGGATCAGAGGAATCTACAGAGGTATAAAGTCCTAAGAAACATAGATAAGAAGGCTACTCCCGAGAGTGGCCTTTTTTATTTCGCTGTTAGAAATGATGATAATAATCGACCTTTGGCAAGCAATTTGATTAGCTACAGGTGGAAGTTTTATAATTTAGCAACTGATAACCCTAAGGAACGAAAATGAAAAAGACACTACTTGGTCTTCTAGTGACCATCACTTCAATGACAGCTTTCGGTCAAGCAAGCGTTACTTCTGCGTTTAACGCCAACCAAGCAGGATCATACGATGAAGCTGTAGGTTACATTGAAAAGGCACTTAGCAACGAGAAAGCGATCACAAAAGAAAAGACGTGGCGCTACCGTGGTGACATCTACATGAACGTAGCACTTGACTCTGCACTTGCTATAAAATACCCTGAGGCTCTAGGTCTAGCACGTGAATCTTACATCAAAGCTCGTGAACTAGACAAGCGAGGATCATATGCCAACGAAATCCAACTTGGATTGAACCGTGTGATGAACCAAGCGATGAACAACGGTATCGCAAACTACAATACGAAGAACTACAATGAAGCAGCGAAGAACTTCGCTCTTTCAAACAAGGTTGCACAAACAGCATTTGACTCTACATTCACACAAGCAGTATACAACACAGCACTTGCGTATGAGAAAGGAGGACAGACTGACATGGCGATTGATTACTACCGCGAGTGTATCGAAGCAAACTATCTTGCAGAAGATGTATACCTGTTGATCGCCAACTTGTACTCAAACTCTGAACGCGAGAAAGAAGCGCTTGAAACATTGAAAGAAGCTCGTTTGAAGTTCCCTCGCAACAAGAATTTGATTCTGGAAGAATTGAACATCTACCTGCGCAACGAGCAATACGACCTTGCAGAGGAAAACCTACGTTTAGCGATCGAGGCCGATCCTAAGAACGAAGTACTTCATTTCTCACAGGGAGCTGTAAACGATAAGTTAGGAAATATTGAGGTAGCTGAGAAGGCATACTTGAATGCGATCGAAATCAAGCCTGATTATGTGGATGCACGTTACAACTTAGGTGCGTTGTACTATAATATGGGAGCTGAGATGATCAATGAGGCGAATGAAATTCCTCCAACACAAGTGAAGCGTTACGAAGCGAAAGTAGCAGAGGCGAAAGATCTTTTCGCGAAAGCTCAACCTCACTTCGAAGAAGCACACAAATTGGATCCTGAAGATCTCGCTACTATGGAGTCGTTGAAAAACATCTACGCTCGTACTGGACAAGACGATGCAATGCTAGAGATGTCAGCGAAGCTAAAGAAGGCGATGAACTAGCATAAGATTATTCCCAATAGAAGAGGCCGTCTGTAAAGGACGGCCTTTTTGTTCGTTGTAGTTTCAGAAACTGTACTTTACATAATATTAATTATCATACAGAAGTGTCTATTCCGAGAATTTTGTCAATCTGTATCATGTGCCGTTCATTGTGATGCAGTATAAACTGTAATCCTTCAGCCACATTAAAACGAACAATGGGTCCTATGGCTGAATTGAAACGATGTGCTTTTACTTCTCGTGTGCGAATGTCTCTAGTTACGTCTGCCATGAAATCTAAACCGGCTACAAAATCATCGAACACATTATTCATTGTTTCCTGATCTGCGTTCATTGGTAATCGTACAGGCTGAAATACTTTGCTGGTTTTCATCTTGTACTTGATTTTATTTCCAGTCTGTGGCGCTAGTCCGTTGATTGCCCAGTTGGCCATTCCTCGCGCTTCTATATGATCCCATTTTTCGCTCGCCTCAGGAATCGATGCTAGAGCCTTTTCGAATTTCGGCTTGTATAGTCTGTAGCCCATGTACATGTGCTCTACAACTTCCGCCGCACTCCAAGTCTTTTCATCATCCTTCTTCAATAAGGTTTCTGGATCTAATGCTTTGATCTTACCAAAGCGCAGCTTCATGTTATTGATCTGCTTTAGAAGTCCTTCTGGGGTGATACGTGCTTTTGCCATGAACTTGAACTATGAATTTAGTTTTAAATCCTTTTATGCAAAGGAAGACTACACTTGATCAAGCTCTGTTGATCTGTATCAAGATTTCACCAGGTGACTGAATTCATCAGTCTTGAGAAGGTTTCAGGAGTCATGTTTAAGTAGGCAGCAAGGTATTTCTGAGGTATTTGACGCAGCTGCTGTGGACATCGCTTCATAAAGAGTTTGAAGCGTTCTTCACTTGTAAGCGTGCTGATTTCTAGCTCACGTTGTACCCTCCCCTTTAGTAAGAAACCATGAACGATTCGGCCCCAACGATCAAAGCCTGGGTACTTATCGAACAAGGCGTCGTACTCATCAGGTGTAATGTAATAGAGTTCGCTATCGGTTAATGCTTCCAGAAAGTATCCAGATGGCTCTCGATCAACAAATGAATCATAGATGCCACTATAGCTTCCATCGAAGCTGAATCCTATGACCACTTTGTTTCCTTTTCTATCCAATAGATATACCGCCTGAACGCCTTTGATTACTACATAAAAGCGGCGCTCCACCTTCCCTACCTCGGTCATTAAGGTGTGTTTAGAGATCGATACCGGTTTCCACAACCCTAAAAAATCTTGAGCGTGTTCTTCACTGAGTTCAGCATCCTTAAAGGCATTCAGTATGATCTGCTTGTGAAGCTCTTCCATGCTGGCAAGATACATTCTGTATTCTATCTTCGCTGCATGATATACTTGAATACTGCTGGAGTTGGGCGCCTTTCTGAAGCTTCCGTTGAAGCGGCCCACCAAATCATGAAAGAAATGACTAGAAATGCTTCACGTGTGGCGAATAAGTGGCGCTCTGAAGAATTGGAAAAAACACGAGTTGATGCTGCTTATTTCCTAGGGACTTCTCCGAAAAATCTTGCATTCATCCCCAATACATCAGCAGGCATCAACTATGTAGCCAGCGCGATTCATGATCGCAAGCGTATATTGACCGTTCAGAATGATTTTCCTTCTATAGAAATGCCCTGGGAACTGAGAGGCTGTGAGATCACCCGCGTTTCCCTTAATGAGGATGAGTGTTTCCGCGCTAGCGAAATAAAGAACGCGCTGAAAGAAAGCAAAACAGAGATCCTAGTGTTGAGCCATGTGCAATGGAATACGGGCTACGCGGCGGATATCAAAGACATTTGTCATTTCTGTAAGGAAGAAGGCATCATCTCGATTATTGATGCTACGCAGAGTTATACCAGTCTCGTGATTAATGCCGATGAAATCCAAGCGGATGTTGTATTGGCTAGTAGTTACAAGTGGATGAATGCGGCTTTTGGACTTGGTGTTATGGCGGTTTCCTCATCTTTTCTTGAACAGTACCCGCCAGTTAGCGCTGGATATGGAAGTATTGATTGGGCTGGTGATCAACGGTACCATGCAGATGCCAAAGGCTACGAACCAGGCAGTTTAAACGTGGTAAGTTTGGTGATGCTTTCTGAAAGCCTTCGTGAGAAAAGAGCATTAACCTTAGAAGGCATTCAAGAACATACGCTCAAGCTCGCACGTCGATTGTCTAAAGGATTAAGCGATGCAGGCTTTGAAGTTGTTGGGCAATCAGAAGGTGCGCGATCAGGAATTGTTTCGATTCGAACCAAAGATCGTCTTCACTCCTACCTTGAGTCGAAGGAAATCTACACAACAGAGCGTTCAGGCTTCATCCGATTCGGAATACACCACTCGAACTCGGCAGAAGAGATTCAACAAACAATTGATGCCATTCAGGCTTTTAGTTGATGATCAGCATCTGAGCCGAAACTCTTCTATCTAGATCTATAAGAAAGTAAATCCCTTTATTTAGATGACTGAGGTCGTGTTGCTTCACTGTAGGGTTTAATACATGGGCCAACTTACCATAAAGATCAGTAATCACAAAATTCCCTTGGGTACCTTTGAGTTGTATCACTCCGTTACTAGGATTCGGATAAATCTCTAGATCAGAAGGAGATAGTTCTTCCACTGAATTACTCAAATTGGTTACCGGGATGGTATTGACACCCGCTAACTCGTTATTCAGCATGCTGTAGTAAGACACAAGAATATCTTCTTCAAAGCCAGGGTCTGGATCAACGAAGACGGTAAATCGTTCTCCCGGGAAAATCTCTAATTCAGTAACCCCAAAGGTTTGAGGGACAATACGTCCGTCTGACATATGCACCATCGCATTGAGCTCTTCTGGGATATCTACGATGAGTTTTGAATAGGCCATGCTACCGAATCGCAAGACACCGGTCTCCCCTTCTTCCATCGATAGACTTAAAGAAGGTGTGTTGGTAATTTGATCTCCTGACTTACCATTGATCATGAAGTAGTCTGGGTATATCTCGTGAAAAGGATATGCTTGATTGGGCGCGTCGTTCGTTTCAATTTCCAAATCAGACATTAGATATCTAAACTCCCGATCGAAAGCTGGTGAGTCTTCGTAGGCCTGCGTTTCATTGTAATTGACCACAATCATTCCGTACATCCCCATGGTCAAATGAAGCGTAGTAGTGACGTGACAGTGATACAAGTATGTGCCTGGGTGGGTGGTTTCAAATGAATAGGTAGCATTCTGCCCTTGCGTTACTTGAAATGAAGTTTGCGGCACACCATCATTGGCTTGATCGACATCTAGGCCATGCAAGTGGATGGTATGTGCTTCAGGAGACCAGTTTTCAAAGTAAAGTTCGACATCATCATTGAGATCAAAGGTCAATTGAGGGGCAGGAATCGTGTATGTGCCCTCATCGATGTAGCCATATCCCCAGATTTGGATTGGACTGTCTGTATCGAGTAACAAGGAGCCATCCATTCCTGAGAATAGCTCTACTACCGTTTGACCATGGGAGACGGTGAACGACAGACACAAACCAACAAGTAGATTCACGATTTTCATTGCCCTACATGAATTTGAGTGATCATTCCTCCAGGATAGAAACCAGTATTTGTCACTGCAATCAAATTGTGGTCATGCACTGGGTAAATACCTTCTAAGTTCGCTACCAGCTGAAGCACCACGGCCTCCCCTTTCTTAATCGGAACGGTATCTTTCGACCAGCCTACGCGATCACTTGCAACTTGCGCTGAGACAATTTCAGCGTGGAAGCCATGAAAATGCATAACATGGTCCATGTTCCCGCCGTTTACAATAGTGATGTAACAGGTATCTCCTAGCTCAACTGAAACGAGGGCATCTTCGTCTTCCAGTGTATTAGGAAAGTGATCTCCGTTAATAAAAAACAACTCAGGAAGATACATTGAAGGGATGTATTCCAATTCCGCGCTAGCGAGATCATACGTCAGCTCTTTATTCAAATCAAACAGATTCCAAAAGAAGCAGGTCTCTTCAGTTAGTCCAACATTAATGATGCCTGTAGCTCCAATGTATTCGCCGTATGAAACTGACGAATAGAAACGCCAGGCGCCCAATTCATCAAACGAAAGCTGGAACGTCTCTTGGCTATAACCAGCGATGTCATTATCTGCTAGGATCACTCCATCAATGGTGAAGTCATGCGTCAAACTATCGTTATTGATCACCGTGAGATTCAATAGCTCATCAATCTCTAATTCGATGATCGCATTCTTACTATCAAGAGTTTCCGTTTCATTAAAGGCGCAAATGCTGACAGCGCTACCGCCAAAATCGAGTTCGCCTTTATTGATGTGCAATACAATGTCGAGCGCCATTGATTGAACACCGACAAGAATACACACTATGACAAGCGCTAATCTCATTTCGTGACCTCCACTCCTTTCCAAAATGCCACTCTGCCCTTGATACCTTTCGCTAGTTCGCTTACTTCAGGGTAGTACCAAGCTGCATCCGCATTGGTCTCACCATTCACGTCAAGTGAGTAGTAGCTCGCTGTTCCTTTCCACGGACAAACGGTATGCGTTTCTGAAGATTTGAAGAACTCTTCTTTAATGCTCTCCGGTGGGAAGTAGTGATTTCCTTCTATAACAACTGTATCATCGCTCTCGGCGATGACTGTATCATTCCAAATTGCTTTCATGTGTTCTGTTTTTCTAAAATGAAATCAGAAAAGTAACCTCTTGAATCCGTCAGTTGTTTAAAGATAGTCAAGCCGTGATCAGAAGTCAATTCCCTGATTAATTTGGCATTGTACTTACGGCTCGTTTCTGTGTGAATTCGTTCCCCTTCTTCAAAATGGAAGGTCTTGTTGGCCTTGCCAATAGCCACTGATTGGTTTGACTTACTCACGAGATAGCTTCTTGCCTCTCCCATTTGCTCATCGTACACTGGTGCATGCTTGAACTGCTCGAGATTGAAATCAGCATCTAACTCCCGATTTATACGGTCTAAGAGGTTCATATTGAAGTCTCGGGTAATGCCTTGTGCATCGTTATATGCTGGAAGAATAATCGATGGGTCTTTTTTCAAGTCTACCCCAATCAACAACTTGTCTCCTGGCTTCATTGATTGACTCAGGTCTCCAATAAACTTCTTCGCCTTGTCATCGGTCAAGTTACCAATGTTGCTTCCCATAAATAGGATGCTGATGGGTCTGTTGATCTTTTTGAATTTCGCTAGCGCGGAAAAGTAATCTCCAGCCACACCCTCAGTTTTCAGTTCCGGAAGCTCAACAGAAAGCTTCTGCAGCAGTCCTTCTATGGCGAACGGTGAAATGTCAATCGGCTTATAAGTGAAATCGTATGATTGCTGAAGAGCACGTAATAAATGAACTGTTTTTGTTCCGTCTCCTGCTCCTAGTTCGATTAAGTCAAATGAGGTTTCATGTCCTATTAATTGCGCTAACGCGGAAGACTGATCACTGAAAATCTCCATCTCACAATTGGTGAGATAGTATTCAGGCATGTTCATGATATTAACGAAGAGTTGATCACCCTTTTCGTCGTAAAAGTATTTCGACGGAAGTGTCTTTTGTTCTTTTGATAGGCCCTCGACGACATCGGTAATGAATTGATCGATCATATCGATTTGGCTAGGCGAATACCTGAATATTGCCATTGGTATTGTGGGTGGAAGAAATTTCTGTAGGTATTTCTTGAATGACCTGGTGCCGTTGCGCAAGACGCTCCTCGTAGTACCATTTGGTTGATCATGAATTTTCCGTTGTATTCACCAACTGCGCCCTCTGCAATTTTAAACTGGGGATATGCGAGATAAGCGCTATTGGTCCATTCCCATCGCTCACCCCAATTGAAGTGATTTGATGCTGCCTCCCACTCAAATTCTGTTGGAAGCCTCATCCCTTTCCACTGAGCAAAGGCGTTGGCTTCATAGAATGAAACATGACAGAGCATTTCGTCAGGATTCACTTCTTTATATCCGGCAAGGGTATATCTAAACCACTTCCCTTCTTCTTTCACCCAGTACATCGGATGACTGATCTCATTCTGTTGAACCCAGCTCCATCCTTCATCTAGCCATAGTTCATGTCTTTGATAGCCTCCGTCTTCTATGAACTGAATGAACTCACCATTGGTCACTAGCGTTTCCGCGATAGCGAAAGAGTGCAAATAAACCTTGTGACGTCCTTGCTCATTGTCAAAATGGAAGCCTTTACCCTCAAAGCCGATTTCATAGACACCTTCTTCCATTTGAATCCACCCCGCTGGTTGTTTCTCAATCTTACCTGCGAAATCTGCTTCAGGGTGGTATACCGGACCAACATGATTCAATGCAAATGCATATTTGAAATCGGTCACCATGAGCTCTTGGTGCTGTTGCTCGTGATTTAGCCCCAATATGATGAGCTCTGCGATTTCAGTTGTTACTTGCTCAGGCTCAGAGACGAATGACTTCATAGCACTATCAACATGCTTCCTATATGCATAGACTTCTTCTACTCCAGGGCGTGTAATTGAACCGCGGTCAGCTCTTAGAGTGCGAGCGCCAAGTGTATTATAATAACTGTTGAAGTAGAAACTGAATTCAGGATGGAACTCTTCGTAGTTCGCCACGTGTTCTTTGAGTACCATTTGTTCAAAGAACCAAGTGGTATGCGCTAGGTGCCATTTAGGAGGGCTAGCAAAGTACACAGGTTGTGGGATGTGATCTTCAATGGTCAGTGGACTGGCCAAATCTGTGGTGCGCTCCCTTACCGAGATATAATCATCTACAGTAATAGTCATCGGTGCATCGGTGATCAGCGATTCATTCATAATTAGGGTTCTTCTGGCAATTTCGGTTTTTTTCAACCGAAGCAGAAATGAAAATATGTTACATAGAAAAAGGCCTCCCTCGGGAGGCCTTTTTTATGAATGAATCTTCGTATTAGAATTGCTTCACGATCGTTGTTGTAGCTGTGCTTGTGCCTACAGTGAGGTTCAAGTAGTAAAGACCGTTAGCTACGTCAGTCATGTTGATTTCGTAACGAATGTCAGTTTGTGTCCCGTTGATCTGCTCATTTGCAATCACACGACCACTAGCGTCAACCACGCGGTAAGAAACAGCTTGACCGTTTAGTCCTTCGATGTTCAAGAAGAACAGTCCGTTTGATGGGTTTGGAGAAACAGAGAATGCCATACCTGCTCCAAGCTCTTCAACTGAAGTTGTCACTGTTACATCTAGTTCGAAAGTACAATCGTTTTCATCAGTAATAACTACAGTGTAGTCACCACCTGCAAGACCTGTTGGATCTTCGTCAGTAGAAACAACATTTCCGTCTTGTGTCCATTCGAATGTGTACGACCCAGTACCACCTTCAACAGTGATTTCGATCGAACCGTCGTTTTCACCTGCAGCAGACTCTTCGTTTGAAGTCACGTCTGTTACGTCGATTGCGTCAGGGTTAACCACGTCAGCAGTTGTAGAACCTTCACATCCGTTTGAGTCGATTACTGTGATATCGTAAGAACCTCCACCAAGATCTTCGAAGCTTGGGTTGTTCTGTGGATCACCACCGTCGATAGAGTAAGTGTAGCTTTCAGTACCCCCAGCAGCAGTAACGTCGATAGAACCGTTTGTATCATCAGCACAAGCAGGATCAATTACTGTTACGGCAGCCGTTACTTCTTCTGGTTCATTCAAGCCAACGATAACTGTTGCTTCACATCCTTCAGAATCAGTGATAACGAATTCGTACGAACCTGGAGCAAGGTCAACCAAGTCAACCATATTTACAGGGTCACCACCGTTGACTACGTATTCGAATCCTCCGTTACCGCCAGAAGCAGCACCGCTGATAGATCCGTCAGTATCTCCGAAACAAGTTGGGTTTACAGCGTCAGGAGCGAATGAGATCGGATCCGGAGCAGTAATTTCAGCAATGATGTCAGAAACATCAGTACAGCCGTTAACGTCTGTTGCTGTTACAGTGTAAGTTCCAGGCCCTACGTTGAATACGTTTTCAGCTTGGAAGTTCTCACCATCGATTGAGTAGGTAAGACCACCAGTACCACCAGTACCAATACAAACGATTGTTCCGTCTTCAGTATCTGAACAAGTTGCATCTGCTTGTGCAGTAATGTTTACTTGTACTGCAAGTGGGTTTGAAATAGTAAGGTTTCCAGACTGTCCTGGACATCCGTTTTCGTCTACTGCATATACAGTGTATAGACCAGGCCCTAGGTCACCGAACTCTGCAAATGTTACAGGGTTATCCAACTCAGGGGCTAGATCGTACATCAATTCACCTGTACCACCAGTACCAGTAGCAGTGATTACTGCGTCTGCCGCTCCGTTACAAGAGATTGTTGAAGTCAATTCAAGTTCTACAACGATTGGGTCTGGAGTAGGAACATCGAATGTCAACTCAGCAGTACAACCTTGAGAATCTTCTACAACCACAGTATGTGAACCACCTGAAAGACCTTCGAACGTGTTCAATGCTACAGGAGAACCTCCGTCGATAGCGTAAGTGATCGCTCCCTGTTGCCCTGAAGCAGTAACAGTCGCAGTACCATCGTTAGAATCGATACAGCTAGTCACTGTAGTAGCTACTTCGTCGATGGCGATTGTACAAGTGTAATCACAAGAACAGTCATTTACGTCAGCTTCTTCGTCGTAGTTGTTTGCGATTGGTTCAACACAACCGAAAATCGCCGTTGGATCAGACGAGAATGGGAAACAAGTGTTTTGTTCTTCTTGTTCCTGGTCTCCGTTCACGAATACCTGAGCGTTAACGAATCCTGATAGAACTCCGTCAGTTGTGAACTGGCCAATCAACACTTGGTTTCCAGTAGCGTAACCATTAGGCGCAATTTCCGGAGCGCCGAATAGTGTAAACCACGCACCACCAATCACCCCATCAATAATGATGTTGTTACCTGCAGCGAAGTTATCAACCCAAGGCTCAGAAGCGTCTTGTGTTGCCGTAACGTCAGCTCCTGGGTCAGATGCTTGTGCGCGACCAATGGTTACCCAGCTATCAAATTCTAGATCTGGGAAGAATTCGAATACATCACCGTTAATCGTTGAACCTGTCTGAGTTCCGAACTCTGACTGGAAGAATGATGTAGTCGTGTTAATTTCAAGTGGAGTACCTGCTAGACCGAAGAGGGCTGACACGAAGTCACCTTCATTTACAGTGTTAGCATAAACTCGGTATGTTGTAAAGCCTGTTAAGTCGGCAGTACCTACCATACCGTCGTGCTCAGTAACAACTTCAACAGAAATACCTGTTACCTGCGCCTGGGTGGAGAACGCGAAAATTACTCCGAGCAAAAAGAGTAGTGTTTTTTTCATGGATCAATTATTTGAATAGTATACTCAGATTCAGGGCCAAATATACTTGCTTCATTAAGGTTCGCAAGTAGGAAATGGCCTATTTTTTCAGCAACTCTTGGTTCAAATCGTGAATTGCTGTAAACGAATACGCCCCTGCCTTAACGACAGGGGCGTAAATAAGTTACGAGTCTTTCCCTTACTTTCTCACAACTAATTGATTTGCAACGGTATTACCGTTTAAAAGTTGTAGCGTGTAGAAACCAGCTGGAAGCTCTTGTAGATCAACTTCAAGCAGCTGCCCTTCGTTGATAACTACCTGAGAAACGATTACTGCACGTCCTTGAGCATCAATCACTGTCAAGTTCGTAGCTCCCTGCATATCGTTTGTAGAAATGTTGATCACTCCTGAAGTAGGGTTCGGGAAGATGTTCAATTCTGCTTCTACGCGCTGTCCGTAGATGCCAATTCCACAATCAACACATGAGTTGTAACAAACAATGTCAAGTGTCTCTTCCATTCCAGAGCGAACGTGCGTACGGTTAAATCCACCGATACCGTTCTCAACACCACATCCACCTAGGGTGAAGTCGTACGTCTCTTCTACCGATCCGTCAACAGTTCCATCAGGGTATGGGTCACCGTTTGTAAACTTGTACTGGAATTCAGCTGGACCACTGATATTAGCTGTTAGCGTGTAGATCCCGTCTGCGTCATCATCAGACATCATCATAGCACCTTCTTGCCATTGTGGGCTCGAGAATCCACCCATCAACCAAACACCGTCAGCGCTTACTACTTCGTCTTGCATGTTCACAGAGAAAGTAATGTCTGCTGGATCAGGATCATTCACACAAGCAGCAGTACACTGGTTATAGCAGTATGTTACCGTTTGTGGCATGTCAGCTTCAACAACGATTAAACGATTTCCGTTTGTGTTACACTCAGCAGGTACTGATTCGTTATCGTTGTCATCTCCTTCCCAAGCGTTGCCGTTAATAAACTTGTATTCGTAGGAACCCGGAGCCACCATCAATGTGATCTCGTAAATTCCGTCCATGTCGTCATCTGAAAGCATATCAGCTCCTGGGTCCCATCCCTGGAATGCACCAGCAATATGAACTCCGTTAGGAGAAACTGTCTGAAGGCTCATATCAACCTGGAAAGTCACTTCCGTTGGAGCAACACATGATCCACAAGCGTCAAAACAGAAGGCGTCAGTGACGTAGTTCGTTGACTCAAGTTCGATAAGACGGTTACCTGTTCCGTCACCACAATCAGCAGGAACGTTTTCGTTCGGGAAAGGCCAATCGTTACCGTTGATGTACTTGAAGATTAGGTTTCCACCTTCTGCGTCAAGTGCTGTAGGATCAAATGAGTAAGCAACAGAGTAAACCATGTCACCGTCTTCATCAGTCAACATCGTTGCTCCTGGGTCCCATCCTTGGAAGTTACCTGCAACGTGCACTCCTTGTGGAGCGATTTCATCCTGTAAAGACATGTCTACACGGAAAAGTACAGTGTTCATTCCACAAGCTGCACAGCTTCCGAAACATACAGCGTATGTCATGTCTTCTGTTACAGTAATCTTACGGTTTGTATTCCCGGTAAGGTCTGCGCGACAAGCATCAGGAACTATTTCTTCGAACGGCCAATCGTTACCGTTAAGGAATTTGAATTCGTGATCACCTTCGTCTACTGCTAGAGTAATCTCGTATACTCCGTCCATGTCGTCGTCAGTTAACATCGTAGCTGCTGGATCCCATCCCTGGAAACCACCTGCAACGTGCACTCCGTCCATGGATACCGTTTCGTTGCTCATGTCAACTTGGAGAGTGACATTGTACTGCATCTGTGCTTGGACAGCGAATCCAAGACAACATGCCATCAATAGTGAGTAATATTTCTTCATGTTAGCGTTATTGAACATTATTATACCAAGGTGTGTACTTTGGACACTTAAGCGAATTTAGATAATTTCCCGTCGAATTATCAATTCCTTCACCTAGGATTAATGAAAAGCCAAGTAGTGAATAACTCTCTTATCCTTTTATTGCCAAGCCTTTTGACGAGTTTAACATTGTGGTCAGCTCCTTCCATTGAAAAAGTAGAACCGCCAAATTGGTGGACAGGAATGGAATATGATCGCCTCGAGCTAATGATTTACGGGGAAGGGCTCTCCGGCAGTGAAGTAACAATTGACTATGAAGGTGTCAGTGTGCTAAATGTCACTTCAGTCACCAATGATCATTACCTATTTGTCGAGCTTGGAATTTCACCGAAGACAAAACCGGGAACTTTTAACCTAACACTGCGCAAAGGGAGAAATAAAACGGAGTATAAATATCAGCTCAAATCGAAGGATGACATGCCCTATGCCATGAAAGGACTAGATCAGGGTGACTTCATCTATCTCCTCTACCCTGACCGTTTTGCCAATGGTGATTACAGCAACGATATTCTGGATGATAGTTATGATACTGAGTTAAACCGTGAACACATATTCAGACGACACGGAGGAGACCTTCAAGGTGTCATCGACCACTTAGATTACATCTATCAATTAGGTGTGACAGCGCTATGGTTGAACCCTGTATGGACGAATGATCGACCTGAAACATCTTATCATGGGTATGCCCCGACTGATATTTACGAGGTTGACCCTAGACTTGGTGGGAATCAATCATATATGGAACTCGCCGATTCCTGCCGTAAACGAGGAATAAAGATGATTAAAGATGTTGTTTACAATCACTGGTCAGATAAGCACTGGATCTATCAAGATCTACCTGACTCTAGTTGGATCAATTTCTGGCCAGAATACACCAACACAACTTACCGTGCACCTACCCTGCTTGACCCCTATGCCGACCCAGCAGAGACTAAAGTCTTCAGTGATGGATGGTTCACTACCTACATGCCTGATCTGAATCAGCGCAACCCTCATTTGTCGAATTACCTCATTCAAAACAGTGTCTGGTGGATTGGAACCTATGGTATTGACGCCTTTCGAATTGATACATACGCTTACCCTGATCAATTATTCATGGCAGAGTTGGCGGAACGTATTGAAAGTGAATTCCCAGACTTCATGATGTTTGGTGAGACATGGGTTCACGGACACGGTGTTCAAGCGTGGTTCACAGAAGACAATCACACCCAACGTAAATTTGACTCAGGCCTTGATGGTGTGACTGACTTTCAATTGTACTACGCGATTAACGATTGCTTCAATGAAGGCTTTGGCTGGACTCAGGGCGCTTCGAAACTCTACTATGCTCTAGCTCACGATGTTCTGTATGACGATCCTAAAGAACAAGTGACCTTCCTAGACAACCATGACTTGAGCCGTGTGTTTGCGGTCATGGGAGAAGATCCTGCAAAATTAAAAATGGCTATCGGCTTCATGATGACAACCCGAGGGATTCCTTCATTGTATTACGGAACAGAAATTGCGTTAAGCAACTTTGCAGATCCCGACGGTAAAGTACGACAAGATTTCCCTGGTGGATGGAAGGAAGACGAAAGCAATAAGTTCGAAGCTTCAGGTAGAAATGAATTGGAAACGGAGGTCTTCGAATTCACGAAAAAGCTGGCCAATTACCGAAAGAACCACCCAGGAATCTTCACTGGGCGCCTCACTCAGTTTGTCCCTCAAGATGGTGTTTATGCATATGTCCGACATCATGAAGAACAGAAGTTCTTGGTGGTTTTGAACCCTACTGAAGAAGAACGTAGCATCGATTTGAGTAAAATGTCAACAACCCAAGGAATGACACAGGGCTTTGACATCATTAATGAACAAGTTGTGGACCTAGAAACACTCGTGATTTCAGCTCCTGCGAAAACGATTCAAATGATTGAAGTGCGTTAAGCTAAACGCTCTTTCCATTCTGCAGGCACCTTGATCTTCTGTTGCTTTTTGTAGTCGAAGCAAACAAGCACAGATTTCCCTTGCGCAGCGATTGTTGCCTCGGTTTGACCTTTTGGTGTGCGGTAGATGTCGTATGCGAAAACGAGGCTCGTGTTACCAACATGCTCGCATCGTGTGCGGATAATCACATGATCCGACATTAATACAGGCTGTTTGTAATCAATTTCATTACGAGCGAGAAGAATTCCCAATTCGTACCAGTCCCAGTCCTTCCCTACCAACTCATTGAAAAATGAGATGCGGGCTTGTTCGAAATAGCTGAAATACACAGCATTGTTTACGTGACCCATGACATCGATGTCGGCAAACCGGATCTCTACTTGATAGTTGTTATGCATACACACAAAGCTACATGCTTCTGTGCAAATCGTCTATTCGACTAAAAAGAAAATTTCAGAACAAAAGCTGTTCAGACGTGTGTTATCTTTGCACCCAAATCTTTGGAAATGCTGAGATCGATCTTCATCACCGTCTACGTTATCTATTTGCTAGTAGGTTCAGTACTATCTGTTGCCGGATATATTGAAACTCCAGGCCATGTCGGCTGGTACGCAAGCATTGTGGTTCATATGATTGGAGTGATCTGGTTCAGCTACATCTACCTAAGCAAGCTAAAGAGCGCCCACCTGATCTCTCTCGTTGTAACAACATCAACGGGTGCAGGAGCCTTAATTGCCGGCGGGCATTATTTGATTGTAGATTCAACCATACAGCTCCCTGTGATTCTATCTTTCATTGCATTCGGGTTCTGGGGTATCTACAATTTTCTCTATGCCAAGATGAGTAAGAAGCTTGATCTGACTATTGGGTCTAGCCTGCCATCTGGAACTTTCACAACAGCAGATGGCTCATCGATGACAACTGACCAGCTGTCGAAAAACAGCATGATCATTTTCCACCGTGGGTCTTGGTGTCCTTTCTGCAACGAACAGCTAGATGACTTCAGCAAAGACGTTGTGTCTTTTGAAGAGAAAGGTGTGAAACTGTACGCGATTAGCACACACCCAATCAAAGAGCGTTGGACTGGCAGCATTACTGAATTACAAGATCAAGATGGAGTTTATGCGAACTCCTTAGGCATCCTGCGTAAGTCTACCCTCCCGTTCGGACTGAGCATCCTAGGTTATAAAACTGACTTGCCAGCACCTTTGGCTATTCTTACGGATAATGAAGGCAAGGTAAAAGCCATCCACAAGACCGATGATTATCGACGACGACCTGACACTGGTTACTTCCTACGCTACCTCAATTAAGAAAGCCCCTTCCGCGCTAGCGAAAAGGGCTTGACGAGTATTCTAAAGTTCTTCTTAGTGTCGAATGATCAAGCGCTCGCGACGAATCACTTCACCATCTCTCATTTCTAGGAAGTACAATCCGCTTGGCAATTCAGACAAGTTGATAGTCAACTGAACTCCAGTTGAACCAAAAGAAGCAACCGCCTCTCCTGCGATGTTCAGCAGATTCAATGTTGCACCAGGCTGAATTCCTTGAATCGTTACAACGTCTCCAGCTGGATTCGGGTAAAATGAGAACCCTTCAGCTGTTGGTGTAGCTGTCACAGATTGCACCTCAAGTACAGTGATCGTTCCAAACTGCGTTGCAGCGTGATTACCGACAGTACAGCTGTAATCATAATCTCCAGGCACATCGAAGGTAAACTCGAATTCCCAAGGCGCAGATTGAGGTCCAAAATTGAATGATTCTGGTGCTCCTGCTTCGGTAGTGACAGAATGGAAACCTTCCGAACAAACCCACATTACAATGTCACCTTGATCGATGGTGATTAATTGAGGATCATAGAAAGGATCAACGCCTCCGCTTCCTCCAACATCCACTTGGTGGGTAGTTTGAGCCAAAGCCGAAAGGCCAAATAGCAAAAATAGAGCAGTGTAAAAGTGTTTCATATAAAGTGTTTTGTACGAATGAACATCATTCACACCTTATATACAATTCAGGTGCGCGATATGTTTGCAAAGCTGAAAATACACTTGTATGTGTTGAAACCCTTGAATGACGTGGCGTAGCGGTGAAATAGGTTGTGGTTATCCACATATAGCCCCACTTATTAACAAAATGACCTCTTTTTCACGCTAATCCTTGCCAGTGGCGAGTTTTAGCGTATATATTTGGCTCGATTCATCGATTGTCTAACTAAACCTTTGAAAAATGAACAAAGCAGAACTAGTTGAAGCAATGGCAGAAAACGCTGGAATCTCTAAAGCAGATGCTAAGCGTGCCCTAGACGCATTTATTGACACTACATCAGGCGCTCTTAAGAAAGGAGACCGTGTTGCACTTGTAGGATTCGGATCTTTCTCTGTATCTGAGCGTTCAGCTCGTAAGGGACGTAACCCACAAACAGGAAAAGAAATCACTATCAAGGCGAAGAAAGTAGTTAAGTTCAAGCCAGGTGCTGAGCTTTCTGACAAAGTGAAGTAAGCGTATACACGCTGAACGAAAAAGCCTTTCCGTTTTTCGGAAGGGCTTTTTTCATATCTCACCATGGACAAAACAAAAGCATACGAGTTCCTTTGTGGATACATGACTGAAGAGCGCCAAGCATTGTTTCAGCAGGTTTCAAGAGAACGCACACGCCACTTATCTGTGGTGGTAGAGAATCTTTACCAACCGCACAATGCAAGTGCGGTCATGCGTAGTTGCGATTGTTTCGGTATCCAAGACATTCACATCATTGAAAATGAAAATGAATGGGAGCCGAACAAGAATGTCTCCATGGGAAGCGCTAAATGGTTGACATTACATCAACACAACGAGCAAGAAAACAACACCAAGGCGTGCCTAGAACAACTCAAGTCTCAAGGGTACCGCATTGTAGCCACTACCCCACATCGAGACGACTACGTGCTAGAAGATCTTCCAATAGATCAACCAACGGCTTTGGTTTTTGGCACCGAGCTTACAGGAATTTCTCAGGATGTTTACGATTTAGCTGATGACTTTGTTCGAATCCCCATGTATGGATTCACTGAAAGCTTTAACATTAGTGTAGCGGCGGCACTGACACTTGCTGAGTTAAGTAAAAGACTAAGGAAAGAAGTCGCCAACTGGCAACTTAAACCAAACGAACTTGAAACTGTTCTTTATGAATGGGCTTGCGCCAGCGTAAAAGACAGCAAGTCGCTCCTCAAACGATGGGTTGACGGTACCGCACCATGAACATAAGCTACTCTTCTCTTCTTAAGATTGCTCTACCCTTAGCCCTTGGAGCTTTCGTCCAATTCCTTGTTGTCCTTACTGACAATCTCTTTCTCACACGTGTAAGCGAATCAGCCATCAACGGAGCCGGGAATGGAGGAATGATGTACATCACCGCAGTGATGCTCGCTATTGGACTTTCATCCGGACTTCAGATTCTGATTGCCAGAAGAAATGGCGAAGGAAATTTAGATGAAGTAGGCTCTATATTTGGCAGCGGAATGCGCATCGCTATGGTCTTATCCGTTGCGCTCTACATAATATTCCTACTACTCGATAGATTCTTTTTCGACTCCATCATTCAGTCACCTGAAATCTTAAAGGTGATGCGCGAGTTCTTGCAGATAAGAAGTTTGGGTCTCTTCGTGTACATCCCTGTGTTGATGTTTAATAGTATTTACATCGGCCTCGCTGAAACAAAGGTGGTCTCATACGCCATGATCATTACTGCCTTGCTAAACATCCTGTTCGATTGGCTTTTGATCTTCGGCGTTGGCCCTTTCCCTGAAATGCAACATCAGGGTGCTGCCTTTGCGACCTTCATTGCTGAGATCGCTGGACTGCTCTTCATATTGTACTACACGGTTAAGCGATTTGATCATAAGAAATATAATCTCTGGACCGGCCTCACTCAACGTACGCAAGGCCTAGCATCTAGAATCTTCAAGATCTCTGTGCCCTTGATGGTGCAGCAGGTGTTAGCGCTAGCCACATGGACTACCTTCTATTTCTTCGTTGAAAAGGTGGGGAGCGCTGAGCTCAAGGTATCGCATATTGTGCGCAATTCATACATGCTCGCTTTTGTGATAGCCATGGGCGTGAATTACACCACCCGAACAGTGATTTCATCGTTGATCGCGGAAAAGCGTCAAGCAGAACTAGGATTGGCAATGAAACGGCTAATCATCATTAACATCGTGGGTGCGATCATTTTATGCCACGGCTTACTTCTCTATCCTGAATGGATTGCGCTTCAATTTTACGATGCAGGAGATCCCGGAGTGGCCATGCTCGTGCGTACTTTCAGGGTAGTATTCTTCGCTATCTTGTTATTCACTTGTGTCTCGATATTTCTCAATGCCGTTGAAGGTTCTGGAAGAACCAAAGCCGGAATGGTCATTGAAATGATCAGTATCACGGTTTATCTCTTTGTGGTCTACCAAATCACATTGGTATCTCCACAACCTATCCATATCATTTGGATGTCAGATTACCTCTATTTCGCGCTTATGGGAGTGTTTTCACTCTTGTACCTTTGGCGCGCTGATTGGAAACATCATCAAATATGAGTTTGAAAGTAGTATTTATGGGGACGCCAGATTTCGCGGTAGAGACCCTTAGAGTGTTGAATGAAAGTCATCATGATGTTGTTGGCGTTGTCACTGTTGCAGATAAGCCTGCTGGACGAGGTCGTAAGTTGAAGCCAAGTCCAGTGAAGCAATATGCGGTTGACAACGATCTCCCGGTGCTCCAACCTTTGAAACTTCGAGATGAGGAGTTTCTTGCTGAATTGAAGGCGTGGGAGGCCGATGTATTCGTTGTGGTAGCGTTCCGCATGCTTCCGACGGTTGTTTGGAAAATGCCTTCCATAGGGACGCTGAATCTGCATGGCTCCCTTCTTCCTCAATACCGTGGTGCCGCACCTATTCACTGGGCGGTCATTAATGGCGAGACCATGACAGGATGCACTACTTTCATGATTGACGAAGAGATTGATACTGGTGGTATTTTAATGAAGCATGAAATCGCTATCGCGGAAGACGCGACTACTGGCATTGTGCATGATCTGATGATGGTTGAAGGAGCTCAACTTGTGCTTAAGACGGTTGACAAGTTGGAGGCTGGTGATCTTACTCCGATGCCCCAAGACGCTAACGCGGAAACGGAACTCAAGAAAGCACCAAAGATCTTCAAAGAAGACTGTAAGATAGATTGGAGTCAAGACCTCTTGACCGTTCACAATTTCATCAGGGGGCTTTCTCCATTTCCTGGAGCATGGACCACCTTGAACGATGAAACCTTCAAAATCTACTTAGGGAAGATAACGACCAACCAGACTCAAGCTGAATCTGGGAAAATCCGTCAGAGTGAAAAACAGCTATTTGTCGCTACCGGTGATGGTTATGAAATCGAACTTCTAATGGTCCAGGCCGCCGGAAAAAAACGGATGGAAACGTCGTCATTTGTCCTCGGAAACGATCTGAATGACCAACGATTCGACTGATACAACTCTATCAATCGATCCATACATCACTGCTGTTTAGAGCTTTAGCTTTACTGTATTAAAGCTATAAATCACCCATTGACAGGGGCTTTTCTACTTACCTGTTCATTTCTTGTTGATACATTTGTATTGATCGTTGAGTAGACATTCAGAATCAAGGGATACATTTGTACCATGTCAGATTTCAGCCAGCGCCTAAAAGAGATCATGACTTCAAAATCACTCTCTATCAAAGAGTTGTCGGAGAATATTGGAGTTCAACGAAGTGGAGTGTCGCATATTCTGAATGGTAGAAATAAGCCGAGTATGGCTTTTATTGTGGGCCTAACAGAACGTTACCCAGAGATCAGTACGCAATGGCTCCTTCATGGGAAAGGCGCGATGATTACAAATGTATCAGGGAGGCAGATTACTGATGGCGATACAAGTGTAACCCATAAAAGACAAGCCTTAGAGAGCGATACAAATGTAACACCTCCAATTGAACTAGTAGGAGAAGTTCTGAAAAAGGCTACACAGCCGAGCACTCAAAAACAGCCTGAAAAACAACTCAAGCAGGTCATCCTAATTTATAGTGACGGGTCTTTCGAAAGCTTCGATCCTCGTTAAGAGAACGCCTCGTTTAGAATGTCTAGAATTTGAATCGCAGCCTTTGAGATATTTGTTCCCGGACCGTAAATACCAACCACACCAAAATCATATAAGGCTTCATAATCCTGTTTAGGGATGACTCCACCAACAACAACCATGATATCTTCCCTACCCTCTTTCTTCAATGCCTCGATCACTTGAGGGACTAAAGTCTTATGTCCTGCAGCGAGTGAAGACACTCCTAGGATATGTACGTCGTTCTCTACAGCTTGTTTTGCAGCCTCTTCTGGAGTTTGGAACAAAGGGCCTATATCAACGTCAAAACCAATATCAGCAAATGACGTTGCAATCACCTTCGCTCCGCGGTCGTGGCCATCCTGTCCCATCTTAGCCACCATGATTCTTGGTCGACGTCCTGATAGACTAGAGAATTCATCAGCCTTTTCTTGTGCTTCTTTGAATGAGTCTTCTTGCATAGCTTCTGCTGAGTATACTCCTGAAACGCTTTGGGTTTGTGCTTTGAATCGACCAAAGCTCTTCTCCATGGCGTCAGAGATTTCACCTAGTGTTGCGCGTTGTCTTGCCGCGTTTACCGCCAATTCGAGAAGATTCCCCTCTCCTGACTCAGCGCATACTTCAAGAGCTTTCAATGCAGCGTTTACCTTTTCGGCATCTCTTTCTGCCTTTAGCGTAGCCAAACGTTCTACTTGTCCGTTGCGTACTGCCGTATTGTCTACCTCAAGAATATCAATCTCTGTCTCTTCTTCAGGTTGGAAGCGGTTTACGCCAATGATAACGTCTCTTCCGCTATCAATACGAGCTTGCTTTCGAGCAGCTGCTTCTTCAATACGGAGCTTAGGTAATCCACTTTCGATAGCTGCGGCCATACCTCCCAACTCTTCGACTTCCTGCATCAGGGCGCGTGCCTTGTCAAGGATTTGCTGCGTTAGAGATTCAACATAGTAGCTACCGCCCCAAGGGTCAATGGCTTTGGTGATATCCGTTTCGTGCTGGATGAACAGCTGTGTATTTCGGGCAATGCGGGCTGAGAAGTCAGTTGGCAAGGCAATGGCTTCGTCAAGCGCATTGGTATGCAACGACTGCGTTCCTCCGAAAGCGGCAGCCATGGCCTCTACACACGTTCGAGCAACATTATTGAATGGATCTTGCTCCGTCAAACTCCAACCGGAAGTCTGGCAATGCGTTCGAAGCGCCATCGACTTCGGGTTCTTCGGATTGAATTGGCTGATGATTTCCGCCCACAACAAGCGTGCAGCGCGCATTTTAGCAATTTCCACAAAGTGGTTCATTCCAATTCCCCAGAAGAAGCTCAAACGAGGAGCAAATGCGTCTATATCCAATCCTGCAGCAATACCGGTGCGGACGTATTCCAGTCCATCAGCAAGCGTGTACGCTAGCTCAATTTCCGCAGTGGCGCCGGCCTCCTGCATATGATACCCAGAGATGCTAATCGAATTGAATTTTGGCATCTTCTGTGAGGTGAACTCGAAAATATCAGAGATGATTCGCATCGATGGCTTTGGAGGATAGATATAGGTGTTACGCACCATGAACTCCTTGAGGATATCGTTTTGAATCGTACCTGCGAGCAGTTCAGGAGCTACGCCCTGTTCTTCCGCAGCCACGATATAAAACGCCATAATTGGAATCACCGCTCCGTTCATGGTCATTGATACTGACATCTTGTCGAGCGGGATCTGATCGAATAGTAGCTTCATATCAAGCACCGAGTCAATCGCAACTCCGGCCTTTCCAACATCTCCCACAACACGCGGGTGATCACTGTCATAACCACGGTGCGTTGCTAAGTCAAAGGCTACAGACAATCCTTTCTGACCTGCCGCTAAGTTGCGTCGATAGAAGGCATTGGACTCCTCTGCTGTAGAGAAACCTGCGTATTGACGCACGGTCCAAGGACGTGAAGTGTACATCGTGCTGTATGGTCCTCGCACGTAAGGCGGTAAGCCACTTTTGTATTTTAAGTGCTTGAAATCCGTGAACTGAAAGCGTTCTTGGAGCTCATAGCCGTAGGCGTTTTGATAAGCCTCCTTAGACTCTTGTTTGTTCAGCGATGATGAGGCCGCTGAAGACACTTTCCATTGGATGTCTTTTAGCTTCATGATGCGCTTACCGTTTGAGTGCCCCATTCGCTCAGCCTAATCGCTTCGAGTGGGTTAAGTGCGTTCATATCTTCTTTCAAGTCATTTCGTTCTTCGGTCTCAAAGCGATTCACTCCTACTAGCACTGACTGCGCACTCATAAAAGATTCAATCAGTACTCTTGCTGAGGCTGTTACACATTCAACGAAATGAGTTCGCCCTTCCGCGCTAGCGAAACCACCTAATTGCCCAAGATTACTAGTCAGAGCTCCAGCTTCGTAGATCATACGATCAGTCAATTCTGTGATGTAGTAGCTGCCATGACCGGCATCCTCTACTTCGTCAAAGAACGACTCATCGCGCAGCATGTGCTGAATATTTCGTGCATAACGCATTGGGTCTTGATCGGCTTCTGGAAAGGTGTACGGCTCAATAGTTAGGCTATCGCAACCTCCAGCAGCGGCCGCCATTGCCGACGATGTTGCGCGAAGCAAGTTGTTATGAATATCAGTAGCGCTTTGTGTACGAAGAGTGCCCACTGCATGGATCCAAACCACTACACTGCAATTATGATCAGGTGCATAAGCTTCTAGTAGTTGCGCCCACATCATTCGTACGGCGCGCATCTTAGCAACAGTTTCGAAATAACTACTACCCGCAGCCAATCTGATCTCAACCATCGCACTGGCCTCATCAATCGAGGCTCCACAGCTGATGGCAGCGTCGAGCATATGTTCTCCTGCACATAAAGTATAGGCGATTTCTTGAACACAATTGCCACCAGCTTCATACACTGCTGCAGCGTCAATTGTAAGGCTTCTGACCCCTTCATACTGGGTTCCAATATGGTGCAATGCGCGAACCGCTGATTCAATGTTGTCTTCTCCGGTTTTCAATAAGTGTATTACTGGATCACAATTCACACTTCCTTTGAAAGAGGGCAACTGATTGATCTGTGGCAACAGTGCACTAATCGCATTCACTTCAGCTTTCAGATGAACTTCGATCATATCTAAGAAGACATTCTTCAGCTCGATTTGGAGGTCAGAAGTAACCTGTAGCTCAACGGCTTCGGCGCCTCCCTTCAATGCATCCAGTATGTTCTTGTTATTCCCGCTACCGTGGAATGACTGACGAATTTGCCAGTGGTTTCCTTTTCCTTGGATCGAACGAGGAGGGATGGCTACAGCCTCTTTTGAATGATCATTGGCATACATTGGCTCTATGGCTCCCAGTGCGGAATGATACCAAACAATATCCTCGAACGACTTATCTCGCAGGTCTTTTTTGACCTTTTCCAGCCAATCATTGTAGCTGGTTGCTGGAAATTCTTTCGCTTCGCTAGACATATCCTGCTAATTTGGTGGCAAGTTACGGAATGCCCGAAGCATACATTTCTCAGTTACCAACCATTTATGGAAAAGACATCAACAAATCTCAGTTTTGACGACTTCTTGAAAGTTGACATACGTGTTGGCACTGTAGCCGATGCCAAAGTATTCGAAAAGGCTCGTAAATCGGCCTATCAATTGTGGATTGACTTCGGTCCAGAGTTAGGAACGAAGAAAACGAGCGCTCAGATAACTGACTTTTACTCAATAGATGAGCTGCCCGGGAAACAAGTATTGGCTGTGGTAAACTTCCCGCCTAAGCAAATAGCGAACTTTATGAGCGAATGTCTTGTGTTAGGTGCGGTAGATAAGAAAGGAGCAGTTACTCTTCTCGGCTTGCATGGAGAGACTGAAAACGGATTACGCATTTCGTGATTATGACTCGAAGAGGTCGTATTGCTGTTGATCAGGCTTGTAGCTTCTAAGTAGCACCCGGAAAGTAGTTCCCGCTCCCGGCTCACTTTCGACGTGGATTTCACCACCGTTTTTCTCGGCGAAATTCTTGACCAAGCTCAATCCTACTCCTGACCCTTCTCCCACTGTAGACAGTCTGCGGAATGGCTGGAATAAGTCTCGTCCTACTTTTTTCAGATTCATACCTACCCCATTGTCTTGCACTTCAAGCCAAACACCGTTGGTAGCTGAAAGTACGCGAATATCTACACGATGTTCCAATTTCTCTGGATCACGGTACTTACAGGCGTTATTGAGCAGGTTATAGATGATCGAGCGCAAGAAGGCTCGGTTGTACGCAATTTCAGTCTCCTCAAGATCCATGAAGATTGGACAAGCTCCTTTGTTGAGGTCAATCAATGTTCCTTTCACTTCCCGAATGATATCTTCAAATGGAACGATCTCATACGAACGCGAGTGCGCCTGACGAGACTCTGCTAGCTCCATCATGCTTTGGAAGATGCTCGTAAGCTGCTTGGCTGCAGAAGCAATTTTGATTCCGAGGTCTTTAATGCGATTGGGGTCATCGCTTCCTTCAATCAGTTTCGCTAGGTTGTATACCACTGAAACCGGTGCTCGCAGATCATGCGCAGCAGCGCGAACAAAGTTGTCCATTTCTGCATTCGCTTCTTTCAGGTCAGCGATCTGCTCCATTTCATTGGTAATATCACGAATGGTCCATAGGAAATACAACCCACCACTACTCGAACGCTCAAGTGGCTGAACGTTGCTTTCGATAATCTTTCGCCCGCTATTGGTCTCCAAACCGAATTGTTGCTTACGGGACGACTGATCATCAAGTGATTTGAAAACCCCCAGGCTATCTGGTGTCATTCGCTCGTCAGACTGGAGATTGAATAAATGTCCATCAAGGTTGAACATCAAGTCTTGAATATGCTGCGCATTGGAAGCAACGAAATGATATGAAGTCTGATTCCGGAAGACGATTCTTCCTCCAAGGTGAATCAAAAACACGCCCTCTTCCGCACCCGACAAGGCGTCGTTCAGCAAGGCGATTCGTCCTTCCTCTTCAAGCCGCGTATTGTGCAGTGTAGTGATGTCATCCATACGAATGACCACGTGTGTGGTGAGGTTAGCTTCTGTCCATGGACTTAAAGTGAAGGTAAACCACTTACCACCCAGCGGCACATCGAATCGACGAACTTCAGCCGATTCAATACAACTGGCGAACGCCGCATTGAATACCGTTCGGTCTTCATCCATCAAGAGAGCATCTAACGACGTGCCGACTTGATCAAGTCTACGTAATACGTTTGTTTTGAAGTTTGTGGCTAAAACCACTTTGTCGCGATTGACGCAAACGAAGTTTTCATTGCTTTTACCGAACAGCGCTTCCCAAGAGGCAAACGGACCATTTTTCGCTTCTCGAATTTCTGAAGACATCAATACACCAACTGGCTGCCCTTCATGAAAAAGCGGCGTAAATGATGTATTGATCAAATGGGGTTTTCCATGTTCAGAAACTTCGAAGCTGTGGTAGGCCACTGTGTTTTGTTCAAGAACCTGTTCAGTGATATTCTGGATTTCAGCTTTGCGCTGATCGTGAATCGGAAGAAGGTTGAGAGCAATATCCATGAGGAATTCACTCCGCAAACCCGTGGGGTTCAATGCAGATGACTTGTTCGAAGCGAAAAAGACGCCCTCCTTATCCATAAAAAGCACAGATTGAGGGAGGATATCCATTGCTTCGACCTTGGCTTTATAGGATTCTAAAAAGCTGAGTGTCCTCATTATATTACATTATCAGAAGCAAACGCGCTTCTGACAATAAACGCACGATCTACACAAATGTGTACATATTTAATGGACTCAACCGATCTCGAATCGGTTCACTTTCAACAAGTTTTTCAACATTTTGACTTCCCAAATTGCAAAAGGTATAGTCTCGTAAACACTGTACTTTTGTAGTATGGATGCACACTACCGAAGACTTGAGGCGATCTATGACTCCGCCCCCGTCAACAACCACTTTTTACGTCCAACCTTACTGGTTAAGGATGGTAGCTCTACCCTCACCATTCAATTTGATAAAACCCATTTTCATGCAGGAGGTGGTATTCATGGCGCTCGTTACTTCCGTTTAATGGATGATGCCGCCTATTTCGCAGCCGCTAGTCAAGAAAAAGAGTTCTTTCTTTTGACTTTATCATTTGAGGTCAAACTATTCCGAATGATCACCACAGAGGAACTGGAATGCATTGGTACCTTTGAAGGCAAAGAAGGAAAAGACTACATCGCTACTGCCGAGATTTATGCCAACGGAAAGATTGCCGCTAAGGGAAAAGGCGTTTTCCGCGCTAGCGAAATGAGATACAACGATATTCAATCATGAACAAAGCGATATTCCTTGATAGAGATGGTGTAATCAATTATGACCCGGGTGATTATACCAAGAACCTCAGTGAGTTTACCATTCTACCAACAGTAATTCAGGCAATGAAGCAGTTGCATGATGCGGGTTTTCTGTTGATCCTGATCACTAATCAAGGCGGCATCGCCAAAGGACTGTACACTCACGAGGATGTAGCCGAAATTCATGATTACCTGAAAGATGAATGCAAGAAGGCTGGTTTTGAAATCACAGATATTTACTACTCGCCTCATCATGACAACTACGGCAAATCTCTGACTAGAAAGCCTGGAAGCTTGATGATTGAGCGTGCATGTGCTAGGTACGACATTGACCCCAATCGTTCAGTAATGGTTGGAGACAAGCAACGCGACCTTGACGCCGCTGCTAAAGTTGGTGTCCAAGGAGTGTTAATTGAGGTCAATGGACCTTTGATTGATTACGTTGAATTATTAGCTTCGCGTTAATGGGATATGTATTCAGCGACGGCCAATTCTACCCGGAAGATGCTCCAGCCATCTTTTCGAACAACCGTGGGTTTCGGTTCGCTGATGGTTTCTTTGAAACAATTCGCGTATTCAATGGGAAACCACTCTTCCTAGAACATCATTTTTCTCGCATTCTCGATTCTCTCAAGGCCTACCAAATGGATCGCCCGATCAATTTTGCCTTGCAGAAAATTGAACGTGAAATCATTCAGCTCTGTGATAAGAACTCAGTGCTTCAAGGTGGACGTGTTCGCATCACATTCACACGGAAAGCAGGTGGATTCTACCTTCCTACTTCGCGTGACTTTGTCTATACTATCGAAGCCATGGCCATTCCGAACAATCGGTTTGAGCTCAATGGTGAAGGCTTGAAGGTTGACATTTACCCTGACATCAAGAAAGACGTCAATAAGCTATCGATCTACAAGAACATCGACAGTAAGCTATATATCTTGGCAGCCCTTTACGCTCAAGAGAAAGGACTTGACGACGCCTTGATCCAGAATTATAAAATGGGCATCATTGAAGGAACAAGCTCAAACGTGTTCCTCGTTTCAAATGGTGTACTCTATACTTCTACACTAGAAGACGGACCGGTCGCTGGAATCATGCGCATGCAGATCATTAACCTAGCCTTGGAAAACAATATCAAGATCTACGAATGCACCTTGAGTCCACAAAACCTCTTAGCTGCCGACGAGCTCTTCCTCACGAACGCTGTCAAAGGTATTCAATGGGTAAGTAGCTACCGCACAAAGCGATACTATAACGATATGTCTCAGAAGTTGACAGATCTACTGAACGAGACTGCCGGTGCAATGAACACTGTATGACGTTGGCCGTAAACTGTATACGGTGGACGGTGGACGGTGGACGGTGGACGAAATCTACATATATCACTCGGTATACTGCCTACCTCAAGAAAGTCTTACTCGAGGGTCGATCCAGGCGTAAAGAATATCTACTAGAGTGTTGATGACCACAAAGATGAGTGCGATTACCATAACCGCACCCATAACCACCGGAAGGTCATTCTTTTCGAGGCTTCGGAATACTTCCATTCCCATTCCTTTCCATCCGAAAACGAATTCTACGAACACGGCTCCTGCAAGCATTGAGGCGAGCCATCCTGAAGCAGCGGTTATTACTGGGTTGAGCGCGTTACGCACAACGTGTCGTGTGATCAGTTTGAATTGATTGATGCCCTTTGCTTTTGCTGTTCGAATGAACTCTTGCTGCATCACCTCGAGCACGCTGTTGCGCATCAATTGGCTGATGACTGCAAGCGGACGAATACCCAAGGTCAATGCTGGTAGTATTAAGTTTCTCAAAGCTAGCTGCTGTCCTTCCCAAACATCTACTTCATACATGCTGCCGTTCATAGAAAGACCTGTACCTCCTGTGTCTATAGCGAGCAATGGCAATCCGAGCCAAGATGAAATTGGCCATATCAATAGAGCAACAACAAAGGAGTATCCAAACCATCGATTGGACAAAGCTTCTTTCCAGCTTGCGTTCTTCCCAAACTTTAAGAAGGTGACCGTAATCGCTGGTATTACGATGAGCCAAAGAGAGATGTTGAACTGGTCGTGAAGCAGAAAACCTCCTACCCACGCCACTAAGATGGCCATGAAGAATGATGGTCCGCTCATTCCCACTGATGACATGAGCAGAATGGCTCTGTCTAGCCCCTCTCCTTCGTTTAAAGCAGCTACAACCCCAAGGAACAACCCAATGATTAAGGCGAAGACCATTGCCGTTAAAGCAAGCACAATGGTTCCTGGAAAGGCCTCTGAGAGGATATCACCCACATTCCGATCCGTGATGAAGGAACGTCCTAAGTAAGGCTTCTTCAACACCCATTGATTGGATGAGCCTGAGATAAAAACCACGGAACTCACATCTGGATGATCCCTCCTACTATCGGGGTCAGTAGAGTACACTGAAATTGGACTTAAATCATTGATGAAAAGTGCAAAGCGCGTTCCGACCGGCAGGTCTAAATCATACTTCTCACGAATAGCCTGAACGATCTCTTCAGATTCGCTTTGCCCTGCCAACTCACGCGCTGGATCAGGCACAAGCGCAAAAAGGAAGAATACAAGGGTGACAACGCCAAACAAAACGCTGATACCATAAACCGATCGTTTGAGGATGAACTGAAGCACTTAATTCATGATTTCCTGAGCCTCGCTCCAAGCAGGAACATCACGCCAAGCCCACTTTTCAATGACTACACCATTCTTGATGAGTACCAATCCTGGGTTACTACGTACAATAATCTTCAATTCGGTTTGATCACAATTCAAGAACGGGTATGCCGCTTCGTGCTTGTGACGGTAAGTCTCTGCTTCATCATAACTCGCATTCGTAATGGCGAAGAAGCGAAGCCCGTTCTCGCCTGCTTGACGAGCAAGGGTGTTGAATCTGTCTTGAGCGCTTTCTTCTGTCTTACCAAGCGTATTGGAAATCTGTAGGAATACGTACCCCTCGTCTTCAAGGATGTCATAGGTCATGTCCAAACCGTCATAGGTCATCAACTCAAGGTCGACGATCAACGGCTCATACCCATCTTTGATCATCACTTCTGGACCATCATAAGTACCTGGCTTACCATCTGTTGCATCAAAGGCCTCGTAGTGATTCTTAAACCAGTCTTCGTTGTAGATTTTCAACCATTCAGTTGACAAGATCATCGTGTCTTGCTTCGTGTTGACATTGCGGAACGTGTACTCTGTAGCGTATTCAGGAGGCTCTTTTCCAAGCTCTTCTGCGCTCTTCATGTTATCTAGAATGTTCTGACCAATCGCATACGGACGGTAGTCTTTCATTGGGAGGTGCGCCAAAGTACGGTATTGCGTAATTCCACAAACCACGAGGATCCCTAGGGCCATGATCCATTCTTTAGACTTGTGAGATACACGTCGTTGAATACCCGCAGCCACAATCAATGAAATAGCGGTGAATAGCGGGGGGAAGAGCCAATCAAGCATCACCATACTAAAGATGGCAGTGATTAAGATCGAGATGGCATAAATGAAGATGGCCTCTTTCGGCTCATTCAATTTAATTCGTCCCATCCAAGCACCAATGAAGATCGGAATCACGAAAATGAGCAAGAACACGTCTTTCAAGAAGCTTTCGTAAGGCGTTAACGGGATGGCATTTCCGAAACAACCACACTCTAACACACATTGGTTAGCGATGACCTCTTCTACTCCTGCTTCGTTGATGATTGTTGTGGTTCCCAGCGGATCACATGTATGTGTATAGAATGTCAACCATGTGAAGAACAGCATTAACACTAGGGTCAATGAACTGGTAAGCTTCGGCAATGCGCCCACCAAGAGCGCCACTCCGAGAAGAACCTCTGCAATTACGATAAACACCGCCAAAGGAAGTGCATAAGGCGCCAACCATTCCATATTCAATGCTCCCGGTTCGAAGTACTCCTCAAGCTTATACATGAAGCCAAGAGCGTCATTCATTTTGATCAGTCCAGATACAATGAACAGTGATCCTACAACGATTCGGGAGATGGTAATGATCAATCGCATAGTTCGAATATTTTGGTGCTTTTTTACAAAGTACGGGGCTAGTGCTCCGTGGTTTTGAAGTTTAACAGGGCTTTAACAAGTTACTCCCCTTCACTTAACAAGATCATCGCGAAGATCGCGTAGTTAATCATGTCTTGATAGTTTGCGTCAATTCCTTCGCTAATCAAGGTATTACCCTCATTATCTTCGATTTGCTTCACACGCAACAGCTTCATCAAGATGAGATCTGTCAATGAGCTCACACGCATGTCTCTCCACGACTCACCATAATCGTGATTCTTCTTCTGCATCAGCCCTTTAGTGTCCGCAATCTTGCGGCGATACAGCGCCAGTCCTTCATCTGGATCCAGCTCTAACGGAGCATCTGCGCCCAATTCAAGTTGAATTAGTGCCATTGCACAGTAATTAATGATCCCGATGAACTCGTCTTCGACTCCTTCACCTACTTTGTTTTGTCCAGTTTCTTGAATGGTGCGAATGCGTTTCGCCTTGATAAAGATCTGATCGGTTAGCGATGATGTACGCAGAATGCGCCATGCCGTCCCGTAATCCTTGGTCTTCTTAAAGAAGATGTCTTCACACTTTGTGGTGACCGTGTCGTATTGACTGTTGGTATCCGTCATTGATGATACTATCTTTCACCGCGAAAGATACAACTCGAGGTCGAATCATGGCACTTACTTTCCGCGTTCGCGAACAACTTTATCACTTTGATCAACCAATCGTCATGGGCATTTTAAATGCTACCCCTGACTCTTTCCATGAAGCATCAAGGAATTCAAGCGTTGATAAGGCCTTGGCTAGCGCCGAACAGATGTTGAACGATGGCGCTTCAATCATTGATGTCGGCGGACAATCGACTCGACCTGGAGCTGAGCGTGTTAGTGTTGATCAAGAAACAGAGAGGGTTATTCCTTTGATTCTCGCTATCGCGGAACGCTTCCCAGAAGCTTTGATTTCAATTGACACTTTCTATGGTAAGGTTGCTCGTGAAGCGGCTTCTGCAGGAGCCAGCATCATCAACGATGTTTCAGCTTGGAACATTGATAACGACCTGCTTGACGCAGTTGTCGACACCCAGCTTCCTTATATCTTGATGCACATGCAAGGAACACCTGAAACGATGCAAAACTCACCGACTTACACTGATGTGGTTAACGACTTGGTCAAGATGTTGTCATCTAAACTTCAAGTTCTCAGGTCAAAAGGTGTTTCTGACGTCTTTATAGATCCTGGTTTTGGTTTTGGTAAAACCCTGGAACACAACTACGACTTACTAAAGCGCTTAAGAGAATTTGACGTGCTTCGATGCCCTATTCTAGCGGGTGTTTCACGAAAAGGAATGATCTATAAACCGCTAGATATAAAGCCAGAAGACGCTTTGAGCGGAACAATTGCCGCAAATACGATTGCCTTAATGAATGGCGCTGACATACTTCGAGTGCACGACGTCAAACCGGCGGTTGAAGCGGTGAAAATAGTTAGCTTTGTTCAACACTGATCGCATCTCGAATGCTAGCATTCATTGATTTTACGCTGATTGATTTCATCGACATTTTGTTGGTAGGACTGATCATTTTCCAGCTATACAAGCTCACGAAAGGAACTGTGGCCATCCGCATTTTCTTTGGTATACTCGCAATCTACCTCCTGTGGAAATTAGTCACCGCCCTGCAAATGCAAATGCTCGGGGAGGTCTTAGGTCAATTCATTGGCGTTGGGGTGATCGCCTTAATCATCGTATTCCAACAAGAACTCCGACAATTCCTTCTATTCATCGGTAGTCGAGAGATCGTGGGCAGTAAACCTGGCTTCATGCAGCGCTGGTTCAACCAGGGCGACGAAGGTGAATTTGCATACGAAGCCGTATTGAACGCCTGTGAACGCATGGGAGAATCGAAAACTGGAGCATTGATCGTTATTGCACGCACCTCTGATCCTTCAGCATTCATTCGCTCATCAAGATCGGTTGACGCCAAGCTTTCGTCATACCTCCTAGAAAGTATTTTCTTCAAGAATAGTCCGCTTCATGATGGTGCTGTACTTATTCGAAACCGTCGTATCGTCAGTGCCAGTGGCGTGTTGCCGGTAACACAAAACGAGAAGGCACCACAGAATATCGGAATGCGTCACCGCGCAGCATTGGGTATTTCTGAACAAAGTGATGCCATTGCGATTGTGGTCTCAGAAGAAACGGGCTCACTCGCCTATGCAGAGAATGGACAGTTACACCAACATGTTTCGGTAGAAAAGATCAAAGAAGCTTTGACGACGCATGAATGATGTGCAAGTCAACTTCAACGAAGACAGCTTGATTATGCTGAACGCGTGTATTGCGTTCATTATGTTCAGCGTAGCACTTCATCTTCGATGGGAGAACCTAAAATATGTGTTCAGCAACCCTCGCGGCGTAATAGTCGGACTTGCTTCACAGTTGCTCTTCCTCCCTATACTCACCATTCTCTTGATTCTGATCATCAAGCCCTCTCCTGCCATGGCTGCCGGAATGTTGCTCCTCTGCGCTTGTCCTGGCGGAAATGTCTCCAACTTCTTCTCCCTTGTCGGGCGAGGGAATATTGAGCTCAGCATCACGTTGACAACGATCTCATCGTTCAGCTCCGTGTTCATAACGCCCATCTTGTTTGTGGCCATGAGCAGTATGGTACTCAGCGATGAGCAAGGCAGCTTTTCATTGCCATTCATGGATTCACTCATCACGATTGGATGGGTTATCCTTATTCCAGCTATCACTGGTATGCTCTTCGCACGCTGGAAACCAGCAATTGCCGATAAGATCAAACGACCACTACAAAGCATTTCGATGCTGATCCTGACGGTATTTATCATCATCGCAGTAAAGAACAACTGGGAAGTCTTCACATCGGTTCACCCAAGCAACCTACTCTGGGTCATCCTCCACAACGGACTCGCTTTCTTCGGTGCCTTCGGACTGGCAACGCTCTTGAAACGTCCGAAGCAAGACAGACTCACCATAGGCCTTGAAACCTCCACTCAAAACACGGGGCTAGGCCTCATGATCGTCTTCAACTTCTTCGACGCCAATCCCATCATCGCCGTCATCCTAGCGTTTTGGGGTACTTGGCATATGGTGAGTGGATACATCTTCGCACGAATCTTCCGTGTTCCTAACTAGACGAGAGACGAGAGTCTAAGGTCTAGGGGGATGAATCGATAATCTAGAAACCATAACCAATAACTAAAGACTAAGGACTAATAACTAGAAACCCACTTACGCCATAAGCCATACGCCATAAGCCTTGACACGAGTTAATCCACTCTTCCATGTCAGCAACATTCAACGAATGGCGTCATAATACGTTAGGGTTCTCGTTCCTTTGATACATGAAGAATTTCCGTATTCCGAAATGGCTTAAGAACAAGTACGTCCTCACCCCGGTCGTGTTCGCCGTATGGATGTTGTTCTTCAATGATGTGGATCTCTTCTTCATCATGAATTCGCGCCAAGAGCTCAATGAGATGAAGCGCGAAGCTGAATACCTCAAGGCCGAGACAGAGCGCACACGAGAAGCGCTACATGATCTCAACACCAACTCAGAAACGCTGGAGAAATTCGCGCGGGAAGAGTACTTCATGAAAAAGCCGAACGAGGATCTTTACATCGTCACTGAGAAATAGTTTCTTTGGTTGAACGTGGAATGTTGAATGTCGAACGATTCATATCCACCACGAACTACGCACCACGAACCCCCCACTATCCCTATATTTAGGTTGTGGGTAACCAACCAAAGGACAAACCCGAACTAAAGTGCATTACCATGCGCACTTTGGCCGAAGATATGCTTGGCATCTTCAACCTCGAACGTGGGATGTTGTGCACGCTTCGAGAATTATTCTTACGTCCTTCTGCCTTCTTAGACGAATACTTCATAAAGACAGAAGACGTCCGGTTCATCCTTTGCGGTTCTTGTTTCTGACAGCAGCTTTGGCGACCTTTCTAAGCTTAAACCTTGTTTTCGTTTCCGATAACTTCTCGTTAAAACCGAGGGTCGATGAAGCCGGCAATTTGAACTTCAGCCTTGGTCCAAGAGAAGACGGAGTGCAGTCAATAGACGAAGCAGTCAAAGGAATTGAGAATGAAGAATCACGCGCTCAAATGACAGAGATGTTTGACCGTGCATCCACCCTTTTCAATCAACTGTTGAACACCTTGTTCTTAGTCTCAGCTCCTCTACGCGCCCTGTTTTCATAGCTATTCTTCAGATAGAAGGGTTACAATTACGCCGAACACCTCGCCGCCAACGCCTTCTTGCTTGGCTGGCAAAATACCTTCTTTATTCTGCTGGTCCCCATAGCCATGTTGAACGTCAATATTGCCATTCTCGTTGGCCTCATCTTGTCACTGATTGTCACCTATATGCTCGCAAGTGCCTTCAAAACCAACAACTGGTTCAGTGCCATCTCAAGAGCATTCGCCGTTTCGTTCTGCTCGGGATTGGTTTTCATCGCGGTCATCGTAGACCTCGTCGTCTACGTCTTCAACTCAACTGTTTAGAAGGAATTCGGAACGCGGAAAACGGATCGCGGATCGCGGTGGTTAAGTCCTAAGTTCAGCCTACAGCCTACAGCCTACAGCCTACAGCATACAGCCTACAGCCTACCGCCTACCGCCTGCGTTAAGCGTCGATGAATGGTAGCTCTGTGATGAAGTGCCACCAGATATCCGGACGAAGAATCGTAATAAATGCTAATCCATATAGTGCTCCCCAGAGATGAGCGTCATGAGCGATGCCTGTTCCGCCTCGTTTAGCCATGTATGATTCGTAGAAGAAGAATAGCACTCCTGCCAACCAGGCTGGCATTGGGATGATAAAAAACAAGAGCAACTGATGCGTCGGAAACATCAAAATGTAAACGATCAGAATCGCAGAAACTGCTCCTGAAGCTCCCAACAAGTTGTACCCAGGATTGTCTTTGTGCTTGATGAGTCCAGGGATTGCGGCCGCGACAATCGCTCCAACATAGAGTATGATGAAGTAGCTGAGACCTGTTGACTCTCCCCAGAAATCGTGTGAGCCGGTACCTTGGTTGAATACGTTTCGATTTGTAAACACCAACTCTAAAATCTCACCAAAACTAAAGAAGACGAACATGTTAAAGAACAAATGAGCGTAATCCTTATGAATCAAACCATGGGTCAACGCACGCCAATATTGTTTGTGGTTTACAACGAGATACGGATTAAGTATCCATTGATCCAATTTCTGTCGGTCATTCCAAGCCCAAAGGCTGGCACCTACAGTAATGATGATGATGATGATGGTGATCGAAAGGCTCATTTAACTAGAATGGTCTGCAATGATAACCCATTCTCCGTTTTTCATCGTCCAGGTTAGGCTATAATGGCCTTGAAGTGTGTCTTGAGTGCGGAATAACTGCCATTGTCCGATAACCAAAGCAGAATTCTCATCTACCAAATCCATGTACAGGTTGGTGAATTTCAACTTGCCCATGGCTTCTGGGTTTGGATATGACTTCTTGTAATTGTCTAATGTCGTTTGCCAGCCGTAGTTCAATCCACGACTTCCAATAAACATCAAAGAGTCACTCTCCCAGTATCCATCCATGAAAGCGTCCAGGTCGCCTTGATTCCAGGCTTCTTCCTGTGCTTGCATGGTTGCCTTGATCGAAGTAATCACATCTTCTTTTGTAGTCACAGATGGAACTACCGATTCGGCGTTAGCCTGATCAGCACCTATAGCAGTGCAACTAATCAAGGCCACAACGAGCAAACAGTAAGATATGTATTCGAGGATGCGCATGAAATTATACGTTGAAGCGGAAGTGCATGATGTCGCCATCTTGAACGATGTACTCCTTCCCTTCAACCGACAGCTTTCCAGCTTCCTTCACTGCTTGTTCAGAACCTAATGACACGTAGTCATCATATTTAATGACTTCGGCACGAATGAATCCTTTTTCGAAATCAGTGTGGATAACCCCAGCTGCTTGTGGAGCAGTGAATCCACGCTTGATTGTCCAAGCGCGTACTTCTTTTTCACCTGCAGTGAAGTATGTCTGAAGCTTCAGTAGATTGTAAGCTGATTTGATCAACTTCGCTACACCAGGCTCTTCCAAGCCGATGTCTGCCAAGAACATATCGCGTTCTTCTTGATCATCTAGTTCAGCAATGTCTGCTTCAATGGCCGCTCCAATAATGAGCACTTCTGCATCCTCAGCAGCAACTGCTGCCTTCACTTGATCAACGTATTGGTTACCGTTGACAACTGAACCTTCGTCAACATTGCACAAGTATAGAATTGGCTTCGACGTCAACAGCTGAAGCTCTTTCATCAATGGCTCTTCGCTTTCCTCCACTTCTACAGTACGTGCTGATTGCCCATTTTCAAGGGTAGCAATCACGCGGTTGTAGAAATCCATCTGCTTTTGTGCTTCCTTATCGCCTGTCTTCGCAGCACGAGCTGCCTTTTCCACGCGAGTGCCAATCGTTTCAAGATCTTTCAACTGAAGCTCGGTATCAATGATCTCCTTATCGCGCACTGGATCTACGCTCCCATCAACGTGAACTACATTTCCATCATCAAAACAGCGAAGCACGTGAATGATCGCATCGGTCTCACGAATATTCGCCAAGAACTTGTTTCCAAGCCCTTCACCCTTACTTGCCCCTTTCACCAATCCGGCGATATCAACGATCTCTACCGTGGTTGGTACAAGGTTCTGAGGCTGAACAATCTCAGACAGCTTATTAAGGCGCTCATCCGGAACAGTAATCACTCCAAGATTCGGCTCAATCGTACAGAACGGGAAGTTTGCACTCTGAGCTTTAGCGTTTGATAGACAATTGAAAAGCGTCGATTTCCCAACATTTGGTAGTCCGACAATTCCACATTTTAGAGCCATAGTTGTATTTAAACTGGCGGCAAAGATAATCTTTTCAGGACGTACGGTCAGCTCTCGTTGGGTACCGGCGTCCGGCATCCGTGATTGTCCTGTTTGTTTTCTTGAGTTGTGATCAACATCTAAATCACACTAATCCGACTAGCCTTGAAACATTCAAACGGATGCCGGATGCCGGACGCCGGAATTCAGAACTTTCAAAGAAGTTTTAAACATCTACCAATCACCCGAAAGCGAAGGAGTACCTTTGTTAGCGATATCTCTAGAGTTATGAGCAACACACCTGAACTTCAATCGATCGCTTCTCAAGTTCGTCGTGACATCGTACGCATGGTACACGGCGCAAGCTCGGGTCATCCGGGCGGTTCACTTGGATGTACTGACTTCCTTGTGACACTCTATTTTGATACCATGAACACCAAGGCACCGGAGTTCCATATGGACGGAAATGGCGAAGACCTATTCTTCCTTTCTAATGGACATATTTCACCGGTTTGGTATTCTACGCTAGCGCGGAAAGGGTTCTTCCCTGTAGCTGAGCTAGCTACCTTCCGTAAGATCGATACGCGTCTGCAAGGGCACCCAGCAACCGAAGAAGGATTGCCAGGTATCCGTGTAGCATCAGGATCGTTGGGTCAAGGACTAAGTGTAGCTCTTGGAGCTGCGCAAACAAAGAAATTGAATGGGGATGATAGCCTCGTATTCACGCTTCACGGAGACGGTGAGCTACAAGAAGGTCAGATCTGGGAAGCAGCGATGTACGCGGCGCACCACAAGATTGACAACATCATTTCTACCGTTGACTACAACAAGCAGCAAATCGATGGTTCTACTGACGAAGTAATGACCCTTGGTGATTTGCGTGCGAAGTGGGAAGCATTCGGTTGGACTGTTCTTGAAATGGACGGACATAACATCGACGCTATCAAATCAACGTTGGCAGAAGCAAAAGGAATGACTGGACAAGGAAAGCCGATCATCATCCTAATGACTACTGATATGGGTAAAGGTGTTGACTTCATGGAAGGAACACACAAATGGCATGGTGTAGCTCCAAACGACGAGCAACTTGCCTCTGCCCTCACACAACTAGAAGAAACGCTCGGAGATTACTAATCTCTTCTGGCATCGGTTTTGCACCGATCAGGCATGAAGCAACTCCAACTGATCGCCATATTGATCCTTAGTTTGACTTTCGCTGGCGCGGAAGCCCAGACTACACGTATCCTTTTTGTCTTCGATGCTTCCAATAGCATGAATGGATATTGGGAAAGCGAACGCAAGATCAATACCGCGACTTCCCTTCTATCACAATCTCTCGAAGAGCTTTACGGAATCGAAAACCTAGAGCTGGGTTTGCGTGTGTACGGACATCAAACGGTACACATTCCAGGTCAACAAGATTGTGACGATACTCAGCTGGTAGTTCCCATTTCAAGTGGAAACAACCTCGTTATCAAGAAAGAGCTATCACGAATTACTCCTAAAGGCACCACTCCTATAGCGAGATCTTTAGAGAAAGCCGCGGGAGACTTCACTGACTGCGAAGATTGCAGAAACATCATCATCCTGATTACTGACGGAATCGAAGCCTGTGATGAAGACCCTTGCGCCGTTTCAAGAGCACTTCAAGAAAAGAACATCATCGTCAAACCTTTCGTTATCGGCATAGGCCTTGATGAGAAGTACAAGTCAACGTTCGAATGTGTCGGAAACTATTTTGACGCAACGAATAAAGAGACCTTCGAAACGGTCTTAGACATCGTGATTACACAGGCTCTGAACAATACCAGTGTACAGTTCAACCTGATGGATGATAAAAACGAGCCAAAGGAAACGAATGTGGGGATCAGCTTGTACGATCAGAACACCGGAGAAAACCTCTACAACTTTGTACACACGTTGAATAAGGTGGGCAATCCCGATACCCTGTCTCTTGATCCACTCCCTACTTATCGCGCTGTTGTGCATACCATTCCTACAATTGAAGTCACAGACCTTCGCGTCACACCTGGTCAACATACTGAATTCGACATCCCTGCTGCACAGGGATTCTTGAAGTTTGAATTCTCTGGCCGTTCTGAATACGAATCACTTCAATGCATCATCCGAAGAGATTGTGATATCGTGCATCACCAGCCCTTTGACAGCGAACAACGTTACTTGGCTGGAAGCTATGACCTCGAGATTCTCACAACACCTCGCATCCATTTGGATAATGTAGAGATCAAGCCGAACGACGAAACCCGCATCGCTATCCCTTCGCCTGGTAGGCTCATGCTTAATACAGGAACAATGGGCTTTGGTGGCATTTACCTCATTGAAAAGAACGAACTAATTCAAGCAATTAAGTTCGATGAAGGCGACCCAAGTGGTCGATACATATTACAGCCTGGTAAGTACAAGTTGATCTTCAGATCACGCAGTTCAAACCAGACACTTTACACTATTGAAAAAGAGTTCACAATTTCCTCTGGAAGCAATACAACCATTAACCTGAATTGAATTAATTTCTCGACATGAAAGAATATCCTGTACTCGGCAAGAAAGATACCCGCTCTGGATTTGGAGAAGGGCTTCTTGAACTAGGAAAGAGCAACCCGAACGTCGTAGCCCTCTGTGCTGACTTGACAGGGAGTTTGAAAATGAATGCTTTTCAGGATGAATTTCCTGACCGTTTCTTCCAAGTAGGTATTGCTGAAGCAAACATGATGGGTCTGGCGGCTGGTATGACAATCGGCGGCAAGATTCCTTTCACAGGAACCTTCGCAAACTTCTCTACAGGAAGAGTTTACGATCAAATCCGCCAATCAATCGCATACAGCGGTAAGAACGTAAAGATCTGTGCTTCTCACGCCGGACTCACACTTGGAGAAGACGGTGCAACGCACCAAATCTTGGAGGATGTAGGTATGATGAAGATGCTACCACACATGACGGTAATCAACCCTTGTGACTTCAACCAGACGAAAGCAGCAACGATTGCGATTGCCGATCACGAAGGTCCAGTTTACCTGCGATTCGGTCGTCCAAAAGTCCCTATCTTCATTCCAGAAGATCAAGAGTTTATTATTGGTAAAGCACTAATGCTCAACGAAGGAACTGATGTGACCATTATCGCCACAGGTCACCTTGTATGGGAAGCACTTGAGGCTGGAAAAGCACTCGCAGAAAAAGGAATTAGCGCTGAGATCATCAACATCCACACGATCAAGCCATTGGATGAAGACGCGATCGTACGTTCAGCGAAAAAGACTGGCGCCGTAGTAGTAGCTGAAGAACACCAAGTCCTTGGTGGACTAGGAGGTTCAGTAGCCCAAGCGCTTTCTACACACGCCCCAACTCCAACCGAATTCGTGGCAGTAAACGATTCATTCGGTGAAAGTGGAACTCCAGCTCAATTGATGGAGAAATACGGATTGAACGCTGAAAGCATCATTGCGAAGGCCGAGAAAGTGATTTCGCGGAAAGCAATAGCTTAAACAGGCTTATGGCCTATGGCTTAAGGCCTAAGTGCCACTGCATACTGCTTACCGCATACAGCATACAAAAAGGCGTCCCGAAAGGGCGCCTTTTTCTGTACTTTGTTTGACGCTTAGGCGATGCTATTCGCTTCTGCGATCAATGCCGCTTTTGTCTTTTCTGAGACGGGAAGAAGCGGTAGTCTCATATGGTGTTCGCAAATGTTTAGATGCTTGAGAACCTCCTTTACCCCGCCTGGGTTTCCTTCTACGAAGAGGAATTCGATCATGTGTTTGAATTGGAAGTGAATCGGCTTAGCTATGTCTAGGTTACCTTTCATCGCCGCATGAACCATCTTTCCGAATTCAGCTGGGTAGGCGTTACCAACCACGGAAATCAATCCTTCAGCACCTAGTGCGATCATTGGTAATGTCAATCCATCATCTCCCGAGATCACTTGGAAATTTGATGGTTTATGTTGAATGATCTCTTCGATTTGAGAAAGATCACCACTTGCCTCTTTCATGGCTGCAATGTTCTCGTGGTCTGCGAGCGCTAGCGTAGTTTCGGCCAGCATATTCGACCCAGTTCTTCCCGGAACGTTGTAAAGTATAATTGGAGCCGGTGCCGCTTCGGCGATAGCCTGATAGTGAGCAACAATACCAGCTTGTGTAGGCTTATTGTAATATGGGCTTACCGATAGAATCGCTGAAACACCATCCGCATTGAAAGACTTCATTTGATCAACGACCATCGAAGTGCTATTCCCCCCTATCCCAAAGGCAACTTTCGTTCTCCCTTGATTCACATCTAACACGTAATCAAGCACTTTACGCTTTTCATCAGAAGTGAGCGCCGGTGACTCACCGGTAGTGCCTTGAACAACCAAAACATCTACACCACCTTCAATTAGGTGCTCGGTGAGGTTCTTAAGTCCGTTAAAATCAATGTTTCCATCGGCAGTGAATGGAGTGACCATGGCAACTCCTAGTCCGCTGAGATCGATCATTTTAGAGTAAGGTTTGAGAGGTAAAAGTTTATTTGCTTCCAATATTCATCAAGGCTGCATCCAGACTGCACTTCTAGTGAGAAGTCGTACATCTCTTCTGCGCCACTTAATGATGCGCCTGCTTTCATTTTCGCCTTCGAATGACGAAGAATATAATCAAGGGGAACTGAAGGGCTCAATCGCAAATCAATAAGTATATCAAAAGGCTCTTGAAGGAAGTTCATTAGGTTCACCTTAGGCTTCATGTGCCAGTTGAGATCACCCTTTGTAAAGTACATGTATTCAAGCTTTTGAAGCTGATAAATCGGCAACTGTTTTATTGGCTTGTCTACATAACCCAATGCACATGCTCTGCGCACTCCATATTCCTCATGAACGAAACGTACGAGGCGCTGAATTTGCTTGAAATAGGCTTCGTCTTTGTCTTCATAAAGGAAGGCAACGCTGTTCGCATTTGACAGATTCGTGCCTGTGCGTTCGCGCTGAGCTGGTTGCTCGCGTTCCAGGAAATACTTCCCGGCCTTCTCCTTCATTCGTTGTACAATCGCCATATCCCAAAAATACCGCTTCAAGCGGGGTGCAAAGGTACAGACATTCCAATTGTTGTTAACACGCGCTGCTGGACATCCATCGAATCAATAACTTTTTGTGTCTATCTCCCGTTAAATCAATAGACCCAGCGCATTAGCCCTATGAATGAACATTGGATCACCGATGGCATAATCGATGCCGAATACAAGCAGTACTTATTTCTTGCTTGGGTACAGCGAATCAAACAAGAGTTCCGCAACAGTAGACTCTACCCTGCTTTGGCTCAGCTGATTACCCAACATCAGAATCTCAACAAGTTAGAGGCCGATCGTCAGCAAATGAATGATCTACTAGACAAAGATCTGGTTGGTTTCGACATGAAAAAGATGCGCTTGATTTATAAGGCCTTGAACAGCATGCCGGAGCTCGATAATTACCTCGAAGAAATGATCCAATTCGCTGTTCCTCATGTAGAAAAGATGCTTCAGGAGGGCAAATCAATCTATCAAATGGTGGAGGAGCATATGTTCTTCACTCCCGTTGGAGTGATGCCCTTGTACCGCAATGAAGGCTACCTTTTCTTATACAACGAGCCCATGAAAGAGGTGTTCTTGTATCGTTTCCTCATGAGTCGATTACAAGCGGCGAATGAAGGGTATCATCGATTAGAAACGGAATTGATCGCTTCTAGACCAAAAAAGCTCTCTGAGAGCTTCGAAACGATCAAGACTGAACTGATCCGAAACTTCAGAGAGCTTCCTAATCCTGCGACTTTCTTAATCCGAACTGAGTTCGCTTTCCCGCTCACAGAGACCTTACTTCCTGTGGCTAAGCGTCGACTCGTTATCGAATTAAACAAGCTCTCAGCGTAGGCCCATCGGCACGTCTAGGAGCAGGAGCTCACTATCTTCTGAGAACTGAATGTCTAATTGGTTGGTTTCTGAAACACCCAGTGCATCGCGTTCTGAGAGTTCATGGCCATCAATTGTAGCTTTCCCTTTAATCAAGAATGCATACACTCCGTTTCCTTCGCGTGCGATATCGTACTTCGTTGATTTTCCTGCTTCGAAGTTTCCCAAAGAGAAGTAAGCATCCTGGTTAATCCAGATGGAACCATCTTCTTCAGGACTTACCACACGTTGGAATCGGTTCTGACGATCTTCAACTGGATAGCTCTTCTGATCATATCGTGGTTCAATGTTACGCTCCTTTGGGAATACCCAGATCTGAAGGAACTTTACTAGATCTTCTTTGCTCTTGTTGTACTCTGAGTGGTAAACTCCAGTACCCGCAGACATAATCTGTACATCACCTTGACGAATGACAGAGGCATTCCCCATGCTATCTTGGTGTTCCAAATCTCCTTGCAACGGAATGCTTACGATTTCCATATTCTCATGCGGGTGCTTTCCAAAGCCCATTCCTGCGTCAACGGTATCATCGTTAAGCACACGAAGCGTTCCAAAATGCATGCGCTCTGGGTTATGGTAACTCGCAAAGCTGAATGAATGGTGACTATTCAACCATCCGTGATTCGCATGTCCACGGCTGTCAGCAGCGTGGAAAGTGTATTGAGCTGTCTTTGTATCCATGGGTTTGTTGTTTTTAGTGTTCTCCTTAGTTGTGAATGCACGTCCAGCGAAGGCCAAACTTCCGGCGGCAACGCCAAGGACGCTCTTTCGTAAAAAGTCTTTTCTGTTCATGCTTAGGCTTCTTTAGCTATGGTATCAAGCGCAAGACGTTCGCGCTTGTTCAATTCCCTTTCTTTCAATGGGTCACTCAAGTCATTGACATCTCCCATTCTCCCGAATGCTACGGCCAGGTATGGTGTAAGTCCTTCTTCATCTGTCAGCTCCCCTATTTTGTCCAAATGAACACCTCCCATCTGGTGAGCGTAGATATCCATGGAGAAGGCTTGTGTTACGGCATTGCCAACCGCGAGACCTAAATCAAATGACCAGGTTCTATTCGGTCGATCCTTGTATGCGAACTTCTCTTTGCCAAATACGGCCACCAAGGCTCCTGCATTTTGAGCCCAAGCCACGTTTCCTTCCATCAAGGTGTTTAGAATCTTGTCAAAGGCTGGTGTTCCTTTGATTCCATAAACAAAACGCCAAGGTTGTTCGTTCATGCTTGATGCTGACCATCGTGCTGCTTCAAGTATCGTCATGACTTCTTCTTTCGCTAGCGCGGAACCGTCAAAGGCTCTTGGACTCCAGCGGTCTGAGATCAATGAATGCAGCTTATACTCTGTGTTTGCTTTTTTATCGTCGTTCAGTGCCATGTGATGTTTATGAGATGTTTTACGAGTACAAAGATTCTACCTTCGTTCCCAAATTCCCTTAACCTGGGTTAAGAAGGATTTACTGATCATTATGAAACAGACGAAATACATTATGCTTTCGATCGTACCTCTGGCGATCATCGCAATGGTTCTTAGCTGCGGAGGCCGAACGGCATCTAGTGATGGCCCGAAGAAAACAGTGATTAGTCAAGAGTTCACAAACTACTGGTATCAAGGCAAAGCTGAGCTTAGCAGCTACAAACTCACGCAAGCGCGATACGGTGAGTTACGTGAAGGTGAGGCTATGCTCATTTTCGTCACTGAGCCCTTCGACAACGACAAGCAAGTCAAATCAGACATGCAAGATGACAACGACTTGTCGGTACTGAAGCTGAACCAGACACGTAAGTTCATGACAGGAGTATATCCGTATTCCATCATGACTTCTTCATTCACTGAAATTGATACGAAAAGCCCTGAGAGTCCGGTCAAAGTGACCAACTCTTCTCAAGAATGGTGCGGACACACATGGAATCAGCTGAATAGTCAAGGTAACGGTTATGAGTTCCAGCTTTACAGCTACTTCGAGTCTGAAGGAGACGCCAGTGGAAAGCTCCCAGGAGTTCTGTCAGAAGACGGGATCTGGGCGATGATCCGTATGAATCCATCCAAACTCCCTCTGGGACCTACGGAAGTCATTCCAGCACTGCATCACCTGCGACTAAGGCATGTAGAAGCACAAGCGGCGGATGCCATCGGCGCCTTGTCCACAGAAAACGGAGTCAGCACCTACACGCTCGATTACACCAAGGTTGATCGCAAGTTGGTTGTCCACTTCAATTCTTCATTTCCATACGTGATTGAAGGCTGGGAAGAACATTTTAGTTCTGGTTGGGGCGCTAGCGCGGAAACGCTAGTAACCAAAGGCGAAAGAATCACCACGGAGTTGCTGCCATATTGGATGCTAAATACAACCGCAGACAGCACTTATCGCGCTACTCTCGGATTGGATCGGTAAATTGCTGGCATGATTTTTTAGGTAACTAAGGAAAACCCAACGAAAATGAAGATCATGCGTAACTACTTTTTACTATTCCTGCCTCTCGCATTCTTACTTGTTCAGTGTGCTGAACGTCCTATGGGAGATAAGGTGAAAGAGCCGTTTACTGGCAATAAATATGAAAGCAACAACCGTTGGTTCCGTGCAGTAGGTAAAGGGGTTTCTACTCGCGATAACATCGCAGAAGGAAAGGCTGATATCGAAGCGAAACGCGAATTAGCGCAGCAGGTACAGACAACTGTAAAGGTTGTAACAGATCAGTACTTATCTGATACACAGACGAACAACACCGACGAAATCAACGATAAGTTCCAGTCTCTCATTCGTGAGGTCACGAACACGACTATCGGAGATCTTCGTAAGATCGGACAAGAGAAATACCACAACGGAGAAGACTACACCGTTTACATCGCCTACGAAATCAAGAAAAAAGCAATGCTTCGCTTCCTGAAGAAGAAAGCAAAAGCAGACGCTAAGATTGACAAGGTGACACTAGATACCATGGAGCGTATTCTAGATCAAGAAATCGAGCGCTTGGAAGCACTCGACGGAGACGAGTAATCAATCACCGAATAGGCTGAGGATGAAGCCCACTGTGTCTATCATCAGGAAGAACCCAAATATTATCAGGGCTATCGTGATTCCTAGAACTAATAGGATGACCCATAGCCCTGATCCTTTATGCTTCCCTTCCTCTTGATGCTCGCGTATCAAATTCATGTTACGCTCATTCGCCTTAAAGGTGAAGTCGAAGATTTAACCGAGCACTGGAATCATTCCAATGAGCAGGTCTAATAGGATATTACCGAGCATCTTCAGCAATACTTTGCCACTCACTCCTTCCCTAGCAATTCCGATGACGATGGTGGCACTAGCGAGGTAACTCACAAAGTCACCAACACCTGGAATCAATGAAATGATAGGATCCAATCCAATCGTATAATCTGTACCTGGAATCCGGATACTGGAGTCAAGTAGTTTCGATAGTTTTTCGATCCAATCTGGGATGTTCTTTAGGGTGTCTTTCGTGGCCATATCGTTTTGTAACACTCTTTTGACGAAAATAAAAAAGGGCCGTCACAATTGACGGCCCTGTTCACTTTTAGCAACTTGAGATTACTCTCCTAAGCTAATCTCAATCTCTTCACCATTCACATATACAACAGCAATGTTATCGCATGTCCCATCTCCGAAATCAATCGTACGCTCTCCCATAGGCGCATTGGTAAGAATGACACCTTGTACCGGGTAACCACATACACGGTCAATGATAACTGGCTCTAGAGTAGTTCTTGTAACCACATTGCCATTTGGACGCACCACGCTTCCTGTTCCATCAATTTGAAACACATTATCGCCACAAATCGCTGTCTCATGTCCTGACAACCATGTCACCGTCTGCGTTAGGTCTCTTGTTAGCAGATTCCCATTGCGCGTGAACTCGGTATCAATAACACGAGTGTACATCGGATTACCGTCTCCATTTACACCAAGACTGGTGGTAATTCGACTTCCAGCCACTTGCGTATTGTCGACCTGAAAACCGTCGAATGTTACTGTTCTTACAGACCCCTCTTCCATCATATCTCCAGAGATCGAAATATGAATCATTCCACTACGTACTGCACCGTTTGACCCTTCGCAACCGCTTCCAAAGTCAAGTGTAATGTCTCGAGGATAAACGTCTACTCCTGAATCAGTGACTTCAACGCAATCAACCAGATAGTCGAGTGGATTGCATTGATCGCTTGAGCTAGCACTCCGTGAGAAAAGCTCTACTTCATCTTCGTATCCACGCTCTGTAGCCATAAAAAGGGCTTCGTTTGTGGCTGCTGTGATGTCGTTATTGCTTTGATCTTGTTTGCGACAAGAAGAAAGAATAAATAGAGAAAAGAGAAAGGTTAAAGTGATTGTTCCAGTGATATTTTTCATGGTACTAAATTTTCGTTCGCCAGTTATGACGAGACGAAACCCATGAAGTTTAATCACCTCAATTCAATCAATTCGATTTTAACAACTCCGCGAACTGAACTTTGAACTTGTCAACCTTAGGGCGAATAACCGCTCTACAGTACGGCTGGTCTCCGTTAAGCTCGAAATAGTCTGTGTGGTAATCTTCCGCAGGATAAAACTCAGAGAAGGCCGTGACTTCCGTAACAATAGGGTCTTCCCAAACACCACTTTGATTACCAGCTTCGATGGCCAACTCAGCCAGACGTTTTTGTTCTTCGTCGTGGTAGAAAATCGCAGAACGATACTGCGTACCTACATCTGCACCTTGACGATTCAAGGTTGTTGGATTATGAGTGGCAAATAGTACCTGCAGTAATTCAGCGTATGAGATTATCTTCGGATCGTAAGTGATCTGAATAACCTCCGCATGACCGGTTCTACCGGAACATACTTCGCGATACGCAGGGTTTTTGATATGCCCTCCTGAATATCCAGATTTAACGCTTGAAACTCCTTTAAGCTGGTCAAAGACCGCTTCAACACACCAGAAGCATCCTGCTCCGAATGTGGCAACAGACATTGTATTCTCCATGAATGACAAAGGTAACTCTTGAACAAGCTCAGAGTTCACACAGAAGTGTCATATTTCATTTACGCTGCATCTTTGGTCTCCTCACCACCCCGGGTGAACGGAGATACAGGAGGCTTCACTGGTGCCTTGTAGATCGTCGAGAAGATGAATAGAACCACCGCTCCGCTGATCAAGAGTAGCAACAATGAATAGAACCCTTTCCAGAAGAACTCTTTAAAGTCTTCCCATTGAATAACTTCCCAGATACCGAGTAGTCCGAAAACGGTTACGACCATTACGACTGCGGCCAGGATATATGCGTAGATGTTAAGGGTTGTGTTCATAGTATAAAGATGACGAAAAAGCTTCATTCTTCGTGTCTTTCAGCAGTTAAGGCTTGTTAAGGGGTATAAAAAAGAATTCCGAGAGGCCGTTGCCCCCCGGAATCAAACCAGATAATACTTACTACTACTTGCTACTGTTGAACTTAACGCTCAAACAATGACTGGTACAAAGATGAGCTAGCCACATGGCTTCTGTTGTAAGTTCGAGACTGAGCAAGTTGTAAGACGTCCTACACTCTGAAGCGTAGGAATCCCCAACTCAGTGAAGCAGTAGGATTGTCTTCTGTGAACCAAGTGATCATGTCACGTGATGCAAAACCAAATTCCCAAGTTCCTTTACCAACAATGAATGTCAGTCCTACTGGAATCTTTGCTGGCTCGTCATTTCCTGTGATCATACCTGCAGAAAGCTGAATAAAATTAACCGGTCTGAAATCACCTCCTAGGGAAATGATCGGCTGATCGTAGCTCACCACTGTTTCTGTTACAGGAAGAATCGCATCTGCGGCGAGGTCTAGTTTTGGGTGAACTCTCAATCCAGCACCTACACGAGCAATCGTAGATAATTTCGTTGTACGGCTGGAAGAGCCCGTCCATTCAAAGGCGCTTTCTGGACTGCTGAAATTGATGATTTCCTCAATGATGTTGGCCGTTTCTGCTCCGTCATCCGTGAATTCAGTGAACAATTGATCATTCAACTCATAGAGATTACCATCCCATTTCATGCGACCGATATCGTTCACAGCCGCATTGATATGTAGTTTTTCTCGCCAAACAAGTGTTGCTCCGATATCAACACCCCAACCTAAACCAACCGGTTTCAAATCAGGTGCGTCGGCCTCAAAAGCAGAAGGATTGTCTCCTTCAATCTCGTCGTAATCAATTCCAAACACTGGAGACAGCGCAGAGAACACGTCTACATCCGATCCGTCTACATCTACTTGCATCCATGCATTTCCTACAAGGAGCTTACCCCCTACTCCCACATGCAAGGCGATGTCATCTGTGCTTAGGATCTGCTTTCCGTATCCAAGGTTAAATTCGCGAATCCAAGAGAACCCTGCTGAGGTGCCGTCTACAATCTCAGAGAATTTCATGGCGTTGTTCACATCAACGATTCCACGATCGATCAAAGCTAGTGTGTCGGCTGATAGATTCCCTGTATTGGCAATCGTATCTCCGTTATTCAGGATCAATTCTGGGAAGTAGGACGACGCGTACCCAAGGAAAAGCAATTCTGAGAGTTGAGGTCCGAGAGCTGCGCTGAAGTCAACACGTTCTCTGGTACTGAAAGCAATGGTACCTGCATTCCCCATATTCACTGAGACTCCTGATGTGATCAGATCAATATCAACACGGGTGGTTTGTCCGGCAAATGAATTGGCGTAATCGTAGCGTTGTTGCTGATCTAGCACTTCAAATTCATCTTGCGCAATGAGTTTTCTCACTTCATCTTTTGTGAAGAATTCGCTGTAAGTACTTAGTGTACCTTCAAATAAACCAAAGGTCACTGACTTATTCTCAAAGCGAGATGGTAGCGATAAATTCGCGGGGTTAATCCCAAGGGCATGATAATCTGTTGTGAAGGGAGTTGAGGCTCCTCGACCCGTAGCCGCGAAGGCTCCATTTTCAGTTTGAGCAAGCGCAGAAGTTGCAGAGAATGCAACGCCTAACGCCAATAAGAGTAGTTGTTTCATGCAAATGCATCTTTAGTGGTCAAGGCTAATGTAAGTATTATCCCCTCCACCAAAGCAAGCAGCAACCATAACTTTCCAGCACCGTCTATTAATACATTTCCACCAAACCAGACTACCCCGAAGAAAGCAGAAAAAGTCAAAAACCCCCATGCCCATTTACGGCGCTGATAAATTCCAATGGCCATCGGAATGGAAATGATAAACATGAATATCGAGAACACTGTTGGGAGCAGCGGCCCCATGAAATGACTAAATCCACTCACCAATGCAACCACTACCATCACAAACCAAAATGGAACAGAAAGCGCGATGATAACTGACAGTATTAAGGGTATCGCTGAGCTATTTCGTTCCGGACTTGGCGGTTTCGGTGTACTAGGTTGAGTATAACTCGTTTGAGCTTCTGGAGCAGCTGCGAACTCAAAATCTTGTCCTTCCTTCCAATGCACAATCATATTGATTGACATCCAGTTGCTAGCGTGTTCGTTCCAAATGTGCGCATTGTTGCTTTTGAGTGAATCAAAGTGTTCAGTGATATCACTCAATTCAATAGTGCGTTCTGGCCTGCCTTCTTCAGCAACAAAGAATTGGAAGCCACGAAACTTACGTTGATGAACTCGAACAATGTGATGAATCATCGCCATGCTGAATTCATTAAAGCGTCCAAGAATTTCTTTGACCTGGAATGGGGTCATCAGACCAATCACGTAGTTCAAGCTGACCGGACGCATTGGAACAGGCAAACCTCGTTGATGCAGCTCATCTGCGATCACCACTTTGTGCACTGCTTGGGTCTTGGCATCAGTAAGCCATTGTTCCAAGGTGCGATTGTCTTGAATACGTATTGATCGTGGGTTCATATTCGAATATACGTCCAAGAGTATACTCTCTGTCTACCGTTCGCCATAGTTGACGAATTTTAACGCTTCTTAAAAGAGCCCTTCGCGGTAGATATAGCGCGTCTGAGAAGACTCAAAAGGACGATATATGTAGTACACTTGTCCGTCTCGAATCGACAGATGATCGGGTCTACGATGAGTCAATTCCTTGCCGTCAAGCAATTCGCCAGAAGTCATATCTAGCTCATTGAGCGTTGTCACCCCGTTCTTTTCGAAAACCACATAACAACGATCTGTCGCGGGGTCAAAGATGAGTTTTTCATCCCAATTGCGCCCTGCTTTTCCTTTATGGTATGATATGCTCAAGCTATCGGTCACTTCCGCGTTAGCGTTTATGAAGTACAACTGATCATCATAGTGATCGAAAACATAGATCTGCTCTCTTCCAGCAAATACCGGCGCATAGAGCGGCTCGTAGTACATGCTTTCCGCAAATCCTGACCAATGTCCGGCGATCACCTCTTTGTCAATACCAGTCTTTAATTCTGCACGATAAGCTTCTAATTTAGCCCGCGTAGGCAGCCATTTGTACTCTGCACGGAACATCTCCATCAAGAACTCATCTTCGATTGACAACAGCAGGTTGGCCACAGAATCATTCTCTTCAAAATGGTAATAATCAAACGCAGGGTAATTCGGTGTCCAGTTGGAGGCAATGAACATTCCCTTTAATGAATCTTGAACAGGCGCAATGAACTTGTTGAACTCATCATTCTCTAACTCAGCTAGGTAGATATCCTCTTCACCGATAATAACCCAGTGGTAACCATGACGTGTTCTCAAGATCGCCTTTCCAGGATAACGACAATGAAAAGAAACACATTGCTCCCCTAAAGTCAACGCCGCTTTTACATTTCGGAAATCATCTAAAAGCACCAACTGGCAGCCATCGTAGATTGACTTGTCTCGCTCTTCTTGACGTTTCATGTAACGCTCACTTTCGTAAGTAAGCAAGAGCATTCCTTCAGGCAAGAAGGCGTAATCAGCCACGTGGTATTGATGGTGCCCATAAACCGTATCTGGTCCTGTTTCAACAATTACCTCACCAATTGAATAAGCCTCACGATTCAGCTTAATCACCACAAGGTCTGACAATCTACCCGGCGTGAAACAAATGGTCGTATCTCGATATTGCAGGTGACTGAACTGTAAGCAAGTTTCGCGATTCGTTCTGATCTTCAAATCCGCCTTTCCTTCTTTGCTGGTGACTGTCGATGCCCCAAAGCTTCCCTTCACAGAGACATACACCCCGTCAATGGGCACATTTGAAGTTGCATCCAATACTTGAAGGCTAAGCCGTTCCTGCGCTAGCAGATGAATACTGAGTACAGAAAAGAAACCGAGGAAGAGAAGTCTGAAGATCATAGGCTTTATCTCTTGATGCTAAAGGTCGCGATATTCCATAAAAAAAGGCCACCAAAGGTGACCTTCTAATTTAGCGTGTGGAATCACGAGATCTTCAGATTCCAGTTGAACTTATCTTCTACCTCTCCGCGTTTGATGGCGTTGAGGGCTTTCTTTGCTTTGTTTGCGAACTCCCATGTTTCAGACGGAGCGAGCTCATAATCAACACCTTCGAAAGCAATGCTTCGGATAGGTGCAATGGTAGCAGCTGTTCCGGCACCAAAGGCTTCATCTAGAGCTCCCATCTTTGCAAGCTCGATGATTTCAGCAACGGATACTCGACGTTCTTCAACATCATATCCCCAATCACGTGCAAGCGTCAAAACACTGTCGCGTGTTATTCCTGCAAGGATCGTTTCACTCGTTGAAGGAGAAATGATCTTATTTCCTGAGCGGAACACTACATTCATCGTACCTGATTCCTCAATGTACTTGTGCTCTGCCGCGTCTGTCCAGATCAACTGCTGGTAGCCTTCTTCTTGGGCCATCTTTGCTGGGTACAACGCGCCTGCGTAGTTTCCAGCTGCCTTTGCATATCCAGTACCTCCTGGTGCTGAACGCACAAACTTGGTTTCAATCTTCACATTCACTTCACTTCCGTAGTACGCGCCTACAGGACAAGTGAAAATCATGAAACGGTAAGTCTCCGATGGTTTTACACCAATGTATTCGTCGGTAGCAAACATGAACGGACGAATGTAAAGCGCCGCGTCTGGATTCGATGGAACCCATCCTTGATCCATATTTAAGAGCTGCATGAGAGCCTCTTGGAATGTAGAAGGATCTACATGAGGCATACACATACGCTCAGCGCTCACGTTGAAACGCTCAATATTCTTCTCTGGTCTAAATAGGTATACATCTCCTGAGTTTCCTCGGAAGGCTTTCATTCCTTCGAAGATTGACTGCCCGTAGTGGATTACCGACGATGCAGGGTTCATAGAGAGATTCTGGAACGGAATGATTTGGCCTTTTTGCCAAGTTCCGTCTTTATAATCCATTACAAACATGTGGTCTGAAAAGACTCGTCCGAATGGCAGGTTGTCAAAATCAACCTTTGGGAGGCGTGAAGCCCCTACTTCTTCAATGTCAAACATAAATTCTGATACGATCATCTTCCTGTCATTTAGGCTTGATGAGGGCTTAATTGCCCCGATCTGCGACCTCTGTCGCGCAACGCGAATATAAGGAACTCAATGAGGAGAACGGCCGAGCTGACTCACAATTGAGGTTAACTCTACTCGTTTCCTTGAGGCGAGAATAAGAACTTATTTGGGCTTACTAGTTGAGCCTTAACCGCGTACATTACAATTGCCGCCGTATTATTAACTCCCAACTTCTGCATGATGTTTTTCCGATGCGTATTTACGGTATGGGCGCTTAGGAACAACTTTTCAGCAATTTGGTTGTTGGTGTGACCTTCAGCAATCATGGTGATCACCTCCATCTCACGTCGACTCAATGAAACAGGTTCGCAGTTTAGCTCCCCCAATTCAACGTCGTGTAAATCGATCGCGTCGCGTCTAACAGCTTCAAGGATCTGGCCACAAAAGAACTTCCCACCTTTGCCCGTTTCCTTCACAGAATCTACGATTTCATTGATATCGCAGTCTTTCTTGATGTAGCTATCAACACCCACGCGTAACGCATTCACCACGGTTTGAGAAGATTGCTCAGTGGTAATAGCAACGACCTTCAGGCCTTTGCACAGTTGTTTGACTTTAGGAACAGAATCGATAGAAAACCCTGGAGCGACGAAATCCATCATGACCACGTCTGGTTCGAAGTTGGTCACCAACTCCTCTAGAGATGCGTCATTCACTGCTTCACCTACCAATTCAATCTCTTCGTAGTTCCCGAAGATCGTGGCCAGTCCGCATCGAATAATGTGGTTACTATCTGCTATTACAACTCGCGTCAAAGAGCTTTATTTAAATTCTTTCTAAATAACAAAGGTAACTTTGTTTTGTGCACTGGCCAAATGATTTTGTCAACTCATTCCTGAAAATTGTCATGAGATTGTACTGCCACGGTAAGTCCTTCATTTGCGGCGATCGCATTCTCAAAGACTGTCTTGGTTTCCTCAAGCAACATATTGTCGTCACCGTACCGTGAACTGAAGTGCCCAATCATCAATTGCCCCACTCCTGCTTTCTTCGCTACCTCACCTGCTTGCGCTGCTGTAGTATGAAAGGTTTCTTTGGCTCTTTTCTCAAGGTTTGATAGGAATGTGGCTTCATGATAGAGCAAGTCAACACCATTTACTACCTCAATAACTTTCTCTGAGTACGCCGTATCGCTGCAGAAGGCATATTTCCTGGGAGGTTCAGGAAGATGAGCTACCCATTGCCATTTGATCACCTCCCCACTTTCTCTTTCGATATCTCGTTTTTCCTTAGCTGCTAGAATCTCACTCACCGTAAGTCCAAATTCTTGGATTTTTGGACGCATCACTTTCGCCTTGCGTTCTTTCTCCGTAAATAAAAATCCAGAGCACTTCACCCGATGCATTAATGGAAACGCATACACTTCTACCGTGCGATCTTCATATAAGAGGGTTTTCTCTTTGACGATACTATTGATGTATTCAATTTCAAAAGAGAGTCTTGTTTCGCTAGCGCGGAATTGCACCTCCAAAATCTCTTGAAGCGCTGGAGGAGCATAGAGATTGAGTTTCTTCTTTCGTCCGAGCAAATGCATGCTTGACAACAATCCCATGAGGCCGAGGTAATGATCCCCGTGGAGATGAGAAATGAATATGTTATCAATCCGTTGGAACCGGAATTTGTATTTCCGGAGCTGGAGCTGGCTTCCCTCACCACAATCAATCAAGAACAGCTTATCATGCACATTGATCAATTGAGACGTAGGAAGATGCCTCATGGTGGGCGTAGCTGCCCCGCAGCCTAGTATGTTTACTTCGAATTTCACACAAAAAAACCGCTCACCAGGGAGCGGTTTTGAATTTTATGAAGTGATGATTATCGATTGATAACCATACGTTTCGTCATTTTCTTTCCTGCAGCCTCGATGCTGTATAGGTAGATGCCATTGTTAAGTTCTGATACATCAAGAACGGTGTTGTTGTTTCCACGACGTCCGGCAATCAGTTCATCAATAACCGCTTCACCGAGAAGGTTAATTACCGTCAACCGAACTGACTCCGCCTTATTCAAAGTAAATGGAACCGTTGTTTGCTCATCAGCAGGGTTTGGGACGTTATTTCCTAGAGAAAGCTCTAGTACTGCGTTTTCAGCTACCGAAGTTCCATCAGACACGATGAAAGTGTACTGATCGAAATCAATATTCTGCGAGATTGGAACACCGAATACAGTTGTCCATCCTTGAACGGTAATGATCAACTGGAAGTCACCAGCGATCAGTGGTGTGCCTTCTAGGCTTGCGCAGTATTGTGTGCCTCCGTAGAATGTGCAAGGGTCAGGAGAATCACCATTGTTGTTGCAAATAACCTCAAGCCCCATATCCTCCAGAGTGTAAGTCACATCAGCAAGCACGAATGAGATATTCACCAACACAACAGAATCAATTGGTGCTTCGGCGGGGAAAGTATCATCTATATCAGCAGCACTTGTCGGGACCATGATGTGAATCACATCTTCGTAAGCCATTCCAAGATCAGCTACTTCAAAAGACTCTCCTAGTAGCGGATCAGGAGATACTCCGAAAGGTAGGTCACCGAAATCGTAGTCAGCGGTACATTGGGCGATTGCCGCTGTAAAAGCAAATAGAGCAGCGGTAAAAAGTAAAATTCTCTTCATAGTTCTTCTTTGTGAGGCTTAGAGATCACGCTCTACTTCATCCATGTAGACGAGGTCAACGGCTTCGTTCAATGTCGGTGTGATCTTCAAACCCGAATCCAACTGAGAAATAGTTATCAATTTTTGTACCGTAGGTTGCAAACCACACAACACAAATGATCCATTACTATCGCGGCAAAGACGATTTGCGACCAACACGGCGCTCAAGCCAGATGAATCACAGTAGCGCGTTTCAGACATATCAAGGATGATATTCTTATCACCATTTTTGTTGAGCATAACCAACTCAGTCTTAAGCTCAGGTGCCTGAAGGGCATCAAGCTTCTCAACCTTGGTTTTCACAACCACTACCTTGTCCTTGTTTTCAACTTCAAATTTCATACTATAACGTACAGTTTGTGGTAAAGATAGTATTTTTTAGTTCCGTTCAATTTGCGATGCAAGCAAGTATAGCACGGCCATTCGGACTGCCAGACCGTTTTCAACTTGATCCAAAATGATGGCTTGATCAGAATCAGCGACTTCACTGGTGATTTCCACTCCTCGATTGATTGGACCAGGGTGCATGACAACGATCTCTTTTTCCAAACTATTAAGTTTTTCGAGTGTCAACCCGTATTGAGCTGAGTATTCACGAATACTCGGGAAGAAAGCTACGTCTTGGTCTCCTCCTTGCCGTTCTAGTTGGATGCGCAACATATTCGCTACATCACACCAGTTCAGCACTTCATCCAAGCTATTTGACACCTTCACACCTAACGCTTCAATGTGCTTTGGAATGAGAGTGCTCGGTCCGCAAACCATGACTTCTGCCCCGAGTGTTTTGAGGCAGTAGATGTTCGACAGTGCCACACGGGAGTGTGTTATGTCTCCTACAATCGCCACTTTACGTCCGTTAAAATTTGGACCTAAGCGCTCTCGCATAGAGTAAGCATCAAGCAATGCCTGTGTTGGGTGCTCATGAGTTCCATCCCCAGCGTTGATAATACGTGTATTCACCTGCTTCGAAAGAAACAAAGCAGCTCCCGGATCAGGATGACGCATCACCACCAAGTCAACTTTCATCGCCAAGATATTGTTCACTGTATCAATGAGGGTCTCTCCCTTCTTCACAGAGCTCGACGAGGCACTGAAGTTCACCACATCAGCCGAGAGACGTTTCTCAGCTAGTTCAAACGAAAGACGCGTACGTGTGGAGTTTTCAAAGAAGAGATTCGCCACCGTGATATCACGTAGTGAAGGTACCTTCTTAATCGGTCGATTAATCACCGCTTTAAACTCGTCTGCAGTGCGAAATATGAGTTCAATATCAGGCTTGGACAGTCCTTTGATACCAATAAGATGTTCGACGCTTAGTTGTTCAGTCATAGTGTTGTATGTAGTTCAACCAGGTCTTTACCCGTTACTTCTTTCCATTGTACATTGACGCGTTGTCCCTCGATAGAGTCAACGGCTCTTCCCACATATTTAGGTTCGATTGGCAGCTCTCGTGAGAATCTTCTGTCAATCATCACCAACAACTCAACCGAGCGCGGTCTGCCGTATGATAGCATCGCATCTAGTCCCGAGCGGATTGTTCTTCCCGTGTACAGTACATCATCAACCAAAATTACTCGTTGATCTTCGATGATAAAGTCAATCTTAGTAGCGTTTGGATTGAGTGGTTTCTCTCTGCGTCTGAAATCGTCGCGAAAGAATGTCACATCAAGGTCACCACATCGGATGTCTGTTTTGGGAGCAATTTCTTTGAGCTTGGCTTCAATGCGATGAGCCAGATAAATCCCTCTAGGCTGAAGACCTAGAATCACTGAATTACTGAAATCGCGGTGGTTTTCGATTAATTCATGAGCCAAGCGATCAATGATCAATTGGAACTGAACTTCGTCGATAAGTTTCGTTGGTCGCATCAATTACAAATATATGTGCTTCCCCTAGGATTCTTGGTGCCAGCCTTGGCAATTTTCCACAATGGTTGTCCATAAAAAAGCCCCGCACAAGGCGAGGCTTTTAAATATCATCGGACGAAAGGGATTATCCTTCCTTCTCTTCTTCGTTTCCAGCATCTTCTGCTGGTGCGTCTTCAGCTGCGTCTGTTGCTTCTTCAGTAGCTTCAGTTGCTTCTTCAGTTGCCTCCTCAGCAGCTTCTGCTACTGGAGTTTCTTCAACTGCTGCAGTTGTTTCTTCAACTACTTCTTCTACAACTTCTTCCGGAGCTTCAGTTCCGCTTTCCATTTGCTCTTTCAGCTGGCTCAGCACACCTAGGTCACCTAGCGTTGCGCGCTCTGTCCCTTGATTCACTTGATCAACAGCTTTCGACATGTTACCTCCACCACGTGAAGAAGGCTTACGCTCTTTGCGCTTTGGTCCTTCCTCGAACGTACGTGTATGGCTCACAGTGATTCGCTTCGCGTTCTTGTTGAACTCGAGTACTACGAACTCTGCTGTTCCTTCTAGATCGATCTGAGATCCGTCTTCTTTACGCAGCTGCTTCGTGCTGCAGTATCCTTCCACACCGTATGGAAGTGCAACGATAGCTTGGCTTCCGTCTTTCTTGATCACTGTACCCTGGTGAGTTGATCCCACTGCGAATACGTTCTCAAATACATCCCATGGGTTTTCTTCGAGTTGCTTGTGACCGAGGCTTAGACGACGGTTTTCTTTATCTAGCTCAAGAACCATCACTTCAAGTTCGTCACCGATGTTACAGAACTCAGATGGGTGCTTGATCTTCTTAGACCAGCTGAGGTCAGAGATGTGGATCAACCCGTCAATACCTTCTTCCAACTCAACGAATACACCGAAGTTAGTGAAGTTACGTACGGTTGCTTTATGACGCGATTCCACTGGGTACTTCGATTCGATGTTCTCCCATGGATCTGGCATCAATTGCTTCATACCAAGTGACATCTTACGGTCTTCGCGATCAAGTGTCAAGATTACCGCTTCGATCTCATCTCCTACTTTTAGGAAGTCTTGAGCGCTGCGTAGGTGCTGCGACCATGACATTTCAGAAACGTGGATAAGACCTTCAACTCCAGCAGCGATCTCAACGAACGCACCGTAGTCAGCCATAACAACCACTTTTCCTTTAACCTTATCTCCAACTGATAGATTCTCATCCAACGCATCCCAAGGGTGAGATGAAAGTTGCTTGAGACCAAGAGCGATACGCTTTTTATTATCATCGAAGTCAAGGATAACAACGTTGATCTTCTGATCAAGCTCAACCACTTCTTCTGGGTGGTTGATACGACCCCAGCTAAGATCAGTGATGTGGATAAGACCATCAACACCTCCAAGGTCAACGAATACACCGTAAGAAGTGATGTTCTTAACGATACCTTCAAGTACCTGACCTTTTTCAAGCCCGCCGATAATTTGCTTCTTCTGCTCTTCAAGCTCTGCTTCGATAAGCGCTTTGTGAGAAACAACAACGTTTTTGAATTCTTGGTTGATCTTTACCACTTTGAATTCCATCTGCTTTCCTACGTACTGGTCGTAGTCGCGGATAGGCTTCACGTCAATCTGTGAACCTGGAAGGAATGCTTCGATACCGAAAACATCTACGATCAAACCACCTTTTGTGCGGCACTTCACCTCACCCATGATGATTTCATCTTTCTCCATTGCGTTGTTCACATTCTCCCATGCACTGTGAATACGTGCAGTACGGTGAGAAATAACCAACTGACCGCTAGCGTCTTCCTGCTTCTCAATGAATACAGGGATCTCGTCGCCAGCTTTTAGCTCTGGGTTATAACGGAATTCTGAAGCAGCGATAACTCCTTCAGACTTATAACCAATGTTTACAACAACCTCTTTCTTACCTACAGAAACAACTGTACCTGACATTACATCCTTCTCTTGGATCAATGAAAGTGTGTTTCCGTAAAGATCTTCAAGACGTGAACGCTCGTCAGACGAGTATTCTTCATCTCCACCTTCGAAAGTTTCCCAATCGAAATTCTCCGGTGCAACGTTTGCTGCAATTGGAACTACGACCTGAGATTCTTCTTTAGCTGGCGCTGCTTCTGCAGCTGGTGCCTCATCAGATGTTTCTGGGGTTGCTTCAGCAGCAGGAGTTGCTGCTTCTTCGTTTGTAGCTTCAGGAGTCTGAGCTTCCTGTTCTGTTGCTACTTTCTCCTCAGCGTTCTCAGCTGATTCGTTTTTTTCTTCTGCCATGTGGCCAGAATTTACTTGTATCTGATCTTAACCGGCCAACGATCAGAGGATTATACTTTACTAACGGCCGTAATTAGCATAAATCGGGCCGCAAAGATAGGTATAATCTTGAACAAATCAGCAACTTAGACTATCGCACCAGTAATTTGCTTCGGTAGCGATCATTGATGATCACGAGATATACTCCAGGTGTGAAGTCTGCCGTATTGATTTCTCGCACATTCTGAAGCTGGTCAACTTGACGTCCTGACATGCTGAACACCCTGACATCACTCAATTCCGGAAGAACCACTGGTTGGCCTACAGTCACTGGGTTTGGATAAATCGTGTACTCCATCTGAACTTCATCTACTTCTATCGTAGCTCCGTTATTCGAATACTCAGGAGTTGTTTCAGTGAACAATACCCACGTCGGAGCACCATCAGTGAAACGGCCATATGAAGTGTCAGCCTGCTGCAGACCAAAACTGATCTGATCTGCAATGGAGAAACCGTCAGGACTTCTAAGAATTACGTGCTCGCCGTTGTTCGATAGACGGAAGTTGGTATGGTTCCACCCTTCTCCTCCTTGCTCATCAGCGAAGAAGATCAAGTAGCCTCCCGCAGCAATCACCGAAGAATCCGGATGATCCGTTGGAATTTGCCATTTGGTAGGATTGAACGGATTGTCTGAAAGGTAATATCCTGCTACATCCACCGGGAAGTCATTTGGATTGTAAAGCTCAATCCAGTCTTCATTCTCTCCGGCTGTATCCAAGGTATCAGTGTCATTTTCAGCCATTACCTCATTGATGTAGAGTTCTTCTGGCTGAATGATAATCAACTGATTCGTCACACGTGGAGTAGGAATCGTAAAGTATGCGCTCGATGGCCCCCCATCTGATGAACGTCCGTATGACATATCTACTCCTGCTTCAATGAATTCATAGGTGTCTACTGTAGAGTTGTCTGGCCCGATCAAGGTTACTGTTCCAGAGGTGTTTTGAATAGCGCTTGAAATGTGATCAGCACCATCCCCTAGTTCACCATCTGCGTATAGCACGAGGAAACCATCCTCATCTACTGTGGTACGAACTGGATCATTGTTAGGAATAGTAAATACCGCCTCTTCATCAAGCTGAATCTTGTAATTAGCAAGGTTTACTTGAATTGGGTTTGGGTTGAAGATTTCAATCCAAGGTTCATGCTCACCCGCTTGATCAACAATGTCAGAGCTGTTCTCTGCGAGCACTTCGTTGACGAAGAGAATTTGTGTCGCTGGCTGAATGTACTGGTTTGTTGCGTCTGGTGTGGTCACATCAAAGAAGACCCACTGATCACAACCGTCACACTCACGTCCGTATGAGATGTCTGGCTGTTGCTGTGGGTAGCTCACTTGGTCAACAATCGTTTCCCCGTCAGGCTCTACAATGAAGATCGTTTCACCATCTGTAGAAAGCTTGAATGAAGCGTGATCTTCACCTTGATCTTCATCGTCATCAATCCAGAAGATTTGGTATCCACCAGGAAGAATGGTTGTTAACCCTGGGTTTGTCGATGGGATCAACCACTTGTCAAGTGAATCTGGATCATCACTTAGGTAATAACCTGCAAGATTGATAATACTTCCCGGATTGTAGATCTCAATCCAATCGTCGTATTCAAAGAAGTCATCTTGAATGTCGTTCTGGTTTCCAGCCAAAACTTCATTAATCACAACTTGACCGTTTCCGGCGATAGCCAAGAAAACGCTCGTCAACAGAAGAAATAATCGCATGTTTGCAGGTTTACACGGTAAACATAACGAAAGTATGCCTGCTCTTAACATTTGCTTAACCTTTCTTTATGCAAAAATGGGATTCAAAACTTAAGGCACTTGCGTCACCGAAACCTCGTATTCATTGAAGTCGTTGATGACTTGATTAACCTCTGATTGGGTATTCAAATCACGTGTCCAGTAAGTCGTCACTCCGTTTGAAGTCGTCTGATAAATACCCCACTTTGATTCGAGCATGAGCATAGCCATGGCCGCCTTCCCGGGCACTTCATCAGTGTAAGATCCAATCTTTACTTTGAAAACCTGAGCAGGCACAGGTTGCTCAACAGACTCTTGAGGAGTTGAAGCGTTACTAGAAGGATTGATGGTTGATACAGCCACCTTTTTACCGTCTTTGTATGCCACAATGAAGGCATCTGTAATACCGTTTGTTCGTACTTGGTTCTTGCGTGCTTCAGCATCAGCTTTGTTTGTGAAGCTTCCCGAAGTGTAACGAATGAATCCGCTCACAGTGCGTTCTGCCATTACATCATTAACATTGAATAGATCAGTCAATGAAACCGGCTTGCTGTAAACTCCGATCTGCACCGAGTAGAACTCCCCTTTCATGCTTTCCCAATCTGTTGCGAATGACGGAATCGTAAGGATTGGCTCTTCTAGACCTGTTCCATCGGTGCTAAAGCTTTGAGAAGGCTTCTCTGTGGTTGTTGGTTCATCGCTATTTGATTCAGCAATCGAAGAAGTAGGATTCTCTGTTACCTCAATGGTGGCTTCAGTATTCGATGCTGTTTCCTCTGTGCTTCCTGTATTGACTGCTACCGCTTCAGTATCCGTAGTCATGGCTCTAGCTTCACTCAAAGAAATGCGCTCACCATTCAAGAATGCGACAACGAAAGCATCACTGTATCCACGTTGTCTAATTTGACCTTTAGCTTCGTCTGCGCTGTTGTAATCGATGAACAGTCCTGCGGTATAACGCTTGATTCCATTATTCAACTGCTCAGCAGAAAGAGGCGCAAAGTCTCCAAAGTGATCCTGTGGAATTGGGTTGCGGAAGGCTCCTACCTGAACCTTGTAAACAACTCCTGTTGGCAATTCAGGATCAACAGGAATTGGCGTTTCTTCGGAGTAAAGGGCTTCTTCAGTGAAACCGAAGAGGTTATTGTTCAATACAGCTGGTGACGAGAACAGGTAGTTACTCAATGCTGCTGGTGGTGCCGTTGCAACTGCTACATCTCCAGCCGGACGAGCCGTTGGAACATGCGTGCGTGCTTCTGCGATGACATCTGCGGCGTCAAGCAGCACAAAGGCATCACGTAACTCTTGAGCTCGGTTGTTAATTTCTTCATCCGCAGCGGCTAAACGCTCATCAGCATCTTGCACTTCTAGGTAGCGCACTTCTGCATTGCGGTACTGCAGCTTGATTTCTTCTGCAATCTCATTGCGTTCTTCCTCTGTATCAGCCACCTTCAACGCAAGTTCAAGTTCTGCGATGCGTTGACGATTCTCGTTCAAGTCGGCAACTGCTGCATTGCGCGATTCGAAGATGTTCTGACGTTCAGCTTGTAACGCTTCCAACGCTTCTCTTGAACGCACCATATCTTGATAAGCTACCGTTTTCACAATGGCTTCTCGGTATTCAGGTGTCCATTCAGATTCTCCTTCAAGCTTTGTCACCAAGGTTTCTTCCGTTGGTAAGTCTTCTAAGACCGTAGCTTCTGGCGAAGATGATAGCGTTGGAATTACCGGAGCCTCCTCACGCAGACTTTCGATCATTTCTTCAGCCACTGTATTCAATTCAGTTTCTTCTGCAACACTTGTTTCAGAATCAGCTGTTGTAGTTTCTTCCTCAGCAATGTTTGCTTCTGACTCATCAGTAACGGCTGTATTCGCTAACGCGGAATCGCTTGACGTTTCATCTTGGGCATCAGAGCTGTTCGCAAGTGCAGTGTCTGCTTCTTCAGTTTCACTTACCCACTCAGTATCTGCAGTACTAGATGTCTCCGAAACGTCAGCAGTGTCTTCCGTAGAAGAATCATCAGAAGTTTCCTCTGCGGTCAACGCTTCAGCAGCATCCGACGGTGCTTCCCACTGCCCTTTTACTATAGCGCTGCGTGTTTCTTGATCAAGCGCCAGAATCTCTTCTTCGTTACTGATCATTTCTTGAACACGGTGTTGAATCGCAATGGCCTCCAATTCAAGCGCTAGTGCTTGATCGTATTCGTAGGCTTGCTTGATGTCGTCAATTTCTGGCGCTGCACCTAGACGTATTTGACTGGCTTCATTGATGTTGTCCTGAGCACGTTCTAGTTCTCGTTGAATGTACTTGAGTGTTTCTTCATCTGTGGCGAACGCGGAATTCTCTAATGCTTCATCAAGTTCAACCTCTGTAGTCTCATACATCTCCACTGCCTTCTCTGAAGCAATTTTTGAGCGCTTCACTTTCGCAGCAGCAGCATCGAAGTATGCCTTTTCAATGGCTTTGTCGAGTTTCTTTTTCTTGCCGTCTTTCTCTGCACGTTCCAGCTCTAGACGTAGTTCTTGCACCTCCAACTCATTCACAACGATTTCGTTCACGCTACGTTTGAAATTATCGTTATCACGCAACTCCCTAGCTACATTCAACATTTCAGGGTGACTCGTTAAATCGTCTGGAGTCAGTACTTCTACAGGTTGCAACTGCTCATTCAATGCCATCAGTGTTTCTTCATTAATTGAGCTCACACTTTCTACTTCACTTGTTTCATCGGTACTCTCAACCACCTCTGTTGCAGCTGATTCTTCCGAATCAATCGTCGATACCGGTTCCTCAATACTTGAAGCTAAGTCAGGTGTACTAGAGGCAATTTCAATCGCTTGTAGTCGACCTATTTCTTGCTGAAGTCGATCGCGATCTTCTTCATTTGAAGTGGCATCGATAGCGTTCACGCGTTCTGTGATAGCGTTATCAATCTGCGCTTGGGCATCCAAGCCATTCATATCAATCGATAATTGATCAAGGATCTCCGTTTCGGTGTCAGCGAGAGCTGCGGGTAAATCAATGGCTGGAGTTGACTCTTCCAATGCGTTCACTGCTGATTCTTCTGTATTCGTTGAATAATCAACCGACTCTTCTGAATCAGATGGTGTTGAACTTTCGTCGATGTTCGCATCGGCAACTGGTTCTTCACTAGCAGAAAGACTTAGCTGTAGATCAGTTTTGTATTGTTCAAGACGTTGCTTGTTCGAGAAGATCTCATCATTGAGTTTACGATGCTCAACAGCAGTCATATCCCCCATTTGATGTTCCTCGATAGATTCAAGGCCTCGAATGTATTGCTTGGTGAGCTCAATTTGCTCCTCGGTTTGATCAGCGAACGGAAGTTGCTGTGCAATGACATCGCGCAATTCCTCTTCATAGTCTGACTTCAATGCCTCAGCGTTCATACGAGAGTCCAGGAAGGCTTGTGCAGCGCGTAGTTCTTGCGACTCTTCTTGGATAGCACGAAGTTCAGCAGCGTCATCGCTTTCCATTACTGCGCGTTCGTTGCTGTCAAGGCGGTCATCGATATCAAGGGCCATTTGACGCATCGACTCTAATGAATTCGTACGTTCAGCCATTGAATTGGCTTCCTCTTTCTCGCGCCATGAATCGGCACCAAATACTTTCTCGTAAGTCGCTTTCGCTTGAGTAGCGCTCGCTGTTGTCGGCGTTTCGTTATTGGCACGTTGCTCTGCAGCCAGTGTCGCTTGATAGTCTAGCGAAGAAGTCAACAGCTCTTCTCGTTGATCAAGTTCTTCTGGAGTCAATGCATCTACATTCATAGAACGTAAGAATGCAATCTGATCGGTCACATCACGCAATTGCATAGCGCGAAGTGCTGCCTTCTGTTCATCTGGAGCGATCGACTCATTGTTGATACGTTGTACCTCTGAAGCATAAGTATCACGCATTCCGGTGACAGGCTTTAGCTGAACGTCATAGCTTACAGCTTGTGCAGATAACCCTTGAAGCAAAGTGATATCATTACGAGTGGCGCGCATCTCCTCATCTAATTTCATGAGTGTTTGCGGATCTGTAATGGCTAATCCGTCAAGTTTCTCCTCTGTTTGTGCTAATTCATTTTGAAGCATTGTGGCCTGCATTTCGTCGTACGCACTAGCTTCACCTGCGGGTTCTTTAGCCGCATTCTCATAGAATTCGAGCTGGGTGCGAAGATCAAGTTCCTCTGCACCGAGGTTTTCAGCAGACCGTGTTTTACGCTCAATCTCCTCATCAACAGATGCTATTTCAGCATTCAGTTGAGAAAGCTCGTCTTGAAGTTCTTCACGCACGCTTTTCTTAGAAGCTAATTCCAACTCCTTTTCCTTTCGGCGCATGCGTGCATCTAGTTGATCGCGTTCATTTCTAAGATTAGAGATTCGCTCCAACAGCTTGCGTTCGCTTTCTTCTTTTTCTGCAGCAGCTGCTACCGTTTCTCGAATCACTGGAATATCCAATCCTTGCTCGGATTCATCATGGTATTCCTTCAAAATATTCAAAGCCTTATCGAGGTCATTGGATGCAATGACTTCGGTTACTTCAATGTATCGGTCATTTTTTGCTTGTGCAGAATTGTCAATCTCACTTGATGCATCATGCAGTGACTTTGACGCGATCAATGCATTACTTGCCTCCCGACGTAGTTCTTCAGCCTCTACTAATAGGGTTTGATATGTGACTAATTTATCAAAGTAACTTGGGTCATCTTCAGACACCCCTTGCATCAACTGCTCTGCTTCTAATGTCTTCTGAGATGCCAATGCACTGTTAGATGCCGCTTTTTGAAGAAGCTCACCTGAGTGGTCTTGAAGCTGAGGAGCTAAGTTCTTGGAGTCTTCTGCTGCTTGCTTCATTTCGGACAAGACATCGTCAAGACTCATGTTACGATCAAAGCCAGCTAATGCGGTCAGCTGATCTTCGCTGATTTCTTCTCTAAGTGATTCCTCTTCTTGCGTGTTTTCTAGCTGATCAAGGAGTTCGTCTGTCACGTTGACATCGAGACCTTGCTTCTTACGGAGCATTTCTGCAGAAAGCTCTGCAATGTTGACATCAAGAGGAGCACCAAATTCGTTGGTGATGTATAGCTTCTGTTGTCCGCCTTCATCTACGATACGCAGTTCTTGACGCAGTGCAACACTTCCGCCAAAATCTGGTACTTCAAAGCTTCCAGAATGGATAATCGGTCCTTCGTCAGGTTGCACTTGAATAGTGTATAATCCTGCTTTCGGTAGATCGAGTAGGTACCCCTTTTCGCCTCTGTCTGCTTTGGTTTCAATGATTGGTTTACCCGTGAGCTCATCAATGATTTTCAAGCGCGCTCCAGGACCTAACCCTTCCGCGTTAGCGAAATATGCACCTTGAATGAAAGTAGTGTTCACAGGAATCTGCTTCACCATCACTTTGTACACGCTCATTTCATTCTGCGCAGTATTGCGTGACGAAGCGAAGTATGCCGTTTGCTTCAGTGAATCAACCACATAGAAGATATCATCATCCGGAGTATTGATGGCAAAATCAAGGTTTACCGCTTGCGAAAAGCGGTTACTCGTGGCATCGTAATCACAACGGAAGATATCATACCCTCCCATGGAGTTATGTCCTTTAGAAGCAAAATAGAAGGTTTTGCCGTCGGGATGCATGAAAGCGAAATCTTCATCGTATGCCGTATTCACGGTTGATGGAAGACGAATTGGATTCGAGAACTCCCCTCCTGGTAGAATATCTGCGCGATAGATGTCTTTGCCGTACTTGCCGTCTTTACCGTAGGAAGTAAAGAAGATAGTCAATGCATCTCCTGGGAAGTGCATTACGCTCACCAATTCCGCTTTCCTGTCGTACTTCGACAAGAGGTCTTCCGGTGTTTTCAGCACGCGACCACCAATTTCTTCTAGGTTGTAGTAACGGAAGAAATCAGACGAAGCAGCATTCGTTTTCTCAAGCACCACCACGTCTTTGATATCTGAGAGAAGGTCACCTCCTTGATCACACATTTGGATATTGCGCTCTGCAGGAAGCGGGTTCTTTTCTTTCGGATCAAGCTTCATGAGGTACTTCATGTACGCATCTTTCGCTTGAGCAAATTCATAATTGAGGTGATAGGCTCTTCCGAGGTAGAAGAACACACGAACGTCGCTGCAGTTCTTTTTTACAGCAAAGTTTAGGTGACGAATTGCTTTGGATTTGTCGACCCCGGCATACAATGCACAGGTACCAAAACGGAAATTGAGCTCCGCATCCTTTGGGTGCAGACTCACGAGCTGGGAATACACAGGATAAGCCTGTGCAAATTTGCCAGCTTCAAACGCCGTCTCTGCCTCAGCGCGCAGCTGAGTTTCTTCCTTAGAAGTCTGCGCGTTCAGGTTTAACACCATAGCGCAGATCAAGAGCACGGACGTAACCAGACGTTTCATAGGTGTAGAGACCAAGTTACTTAATTGCTTTTCATCCGATTTGGGGAAGGTAGACTTTTATCCACACCCCAAGCTTTACCAACGCTAGTTTCAGATTTCGCTGACACTAACGCTTCCTTTGTACGTACACTTAAAGGAAGGGTTACGTTCAGGGTTTTCTAACCTTATATACTCTATTACCTTTGCAGAAAATATCAAACCATGCCTAAAGGAGTATTTAGCATTCCATATCCGGTTAATGAGCCCGTACTTAGCTACGCTCCCGGGAGTCCAGAGCGCGAAGAGCTCATGGAGATGTATCAGGAAATGTATAACCAGGATCCGATTGATATACCGATGTATATTGGATCTGAAGAGGTTCGCACTGATGACAAGCGTCCGATGTCGCCTCCACACGAGCACAGCAAGATTCTAGGGCATTTCAACTACGGAACTTCAACACACGTTCAACAAGCTATTGACGCAGCCCTTGCCGCACGTAAAGACTGGGCAGATATGTCATGGGAGCACCGCGCAAGCATCTTCCTTAAGGCTGCTGATCTATTGGCAGGTCCTTACCGTGCAAAGATGAACGCTTCAACAATGTTGGCGCAATCAAAGAATGCTTTCCAAGCAGAGATTGATGCTGCATGTGAGCTGATTGATTTCTTCAAGTTCAACGCATACTACATGCAAGAGATCTACGAAAACCAGCCTGATTCACAGCCTGGTATTTGGAATCGTCTTGAATACCGTCCACTTGAAGGGTTCCTTCTGGCCATTACTCCATTCAACTTTACTTCTATTGCGGCTAACCTTCCGGCGTCTGCTGCTATGATGGGTAACGTTGTACTTTGGAAGCCAGCTGAGAGCCAAGTGTACAGTGCACAAGTGATCATGGAGCTATTCAAGGAAGCAGGCCTTCCTGATGGTGTGATTAACTTGATTACTGTTGACGGACCAGCCGTTGGTGATATCGTATTTAAGCACCCAGATTTCTCTGGCCTCCACTTCACAGGTTCAACAGGAGTTTTCCGTCACCTATGGAAAGAGATCGGTATGAACATCGATAAATACAAGACTTACCCACGTATCGTAGGTGAAACAGGTGGTAAAGACTTCGTGATTGCTCCCCACAGTGCAAATGCACAGGAGGTAGCCACAGCGTTAACACGCGGAGCTTTCGAATTCCAAGGTCAGAAGTGTTCTGCTGCTAGTCGTGCTTATGTTCCTTCTAACATTTGGGAAGAAGTTCGTGGCGCTATGGAGCTTGACTTGAATAGCTTCAAAATGGGCACACCTGATGACTTTTCGAATTTCGTGAATGCAGTAATCGACAAGCGTGCTTTTGACAAGATCACCAGCTACATCGATTACGTGAAAGAGCAAGACGATGCAGAAGTGATTATGGGTGGAAACTACGATGGCAGCAAAGGTTACTTCATTGAGCCAACGGTAGTCTTGACTTCAAACCCTAAGTTCCGCACGATGTGTGAAGAGATCTTCGGCCCTGTTTTGACGATTTTCGTTTACGAGCCAGATCAGTGGGAAGAAACACTTGAGATGCTTGATCAAACAAGTGAATACGCTTTAACTGGAGCGATTTTCTCAAAAGACCGTTACGCTATTCAATACGCAACGAAAGCACTAGAGAATTCAGCTGGTAATTTCTACATCAACGATAAGCCAACTGGCGCTGTTGTTGGTCAACAGCCATTCGGTGGCTCTCGTGCTTCTGGAACGAATGATAAGGCTGGTTCATACTTAAACCTTCTACGTTGGGTGAGCCCTCGTACGATTAAGGAGACCTTTGTTCCTGCAACTGATTACCGTTACCCATTCCTAGGGTAATCGAGATGTAACGAAATGAAAAGGGCCTCTATTTGAGGCCCTTTTTTATTTAGTATTCTTTCTTGAACTTCCCGGCCCTCGCTTATTAGCCGTGGGTTTCGTTGAGGTCTTTGTCGCTGATTTTTTTCTTGGCTGTTCTGTACCTTTTTTTGCTATCGGCGCTGCCTCTGGGCTCTTTGTTGTCCGTCCTGTACCTTTTTTTGCTATCGGCGCTGCCTCTGGGCTCTTTCTTGTCCGTCCTGGACCTTTCTTTGCTATCGGCGCTGCCTCTGAGTTCTTTCTTGTCCGTCCTGGACCTTTCTTTGCTATCGGCGCTGCCTCCGGGTTCTTTCTTGGTCGTCCTGGACCTTTCTTTGCTATCGGCGCTGCCTCCGGATTCTTTCTTGGTCGCCCTGGACCTTTCTTTGCTATCGGTGCTGCCTCCGGGTTCTTTCTTGGTCGTCCAGGGCCACGTTTTGGCTTAACCTCCACCTCTTTATCAACAGTAGTAGCAAGTATTTGCTCGAAACGACTTTTGTAAGGTTCTTGAAGCTTACCGTCGTCGTTTAACCAACGCTTCAGCACCATATACTTCATTTTCTTGCCTTCTTCCCCTACCGTATCAATTTTCTTGTGAACTGTACGTAATCGGAACGCACTGTTCAGAATACTCGCCTTCGCATTTTTCACTTTCTCCTCAGGGACATTCTTCAATACTAACGCGTCTTTGAGCATTTCTTCATAGCTCATTGGACGATCCACACTCTTGAGGCGAGTGACAATAAAGTCTCCCCATACCGATTTTGGTCCGCGCTTCTTTTTGCGCCCTCTTTTCTTTGTTGCTTTTGCAACCCTCGCTGGAGCTGGAGCAGCTATGGCACCGGCATCTGCGGTTAGAGGTAGATCGCTTCCAAGTTTACCTAGTACGCTTTTCAAGTGTTCTACACGTCGGGATAGCTCTATGTATTCCTTTTCATAGGCATGACGCATGGCGTTGAGTTCTTCTTGACTAAGAAGAATCTCTTTCATAACAGATTCTGACATAAATAATTATTAATCCCACAGTCTTTCAGTTCAACATAAGCTAGTTGAACTCAATCTCTTAAACAAAGAAATAGAAAAAGAATTAATAATCAATTAATTCAATAGTTTTTTTTGATAAACGGCGAAATTCAGTACATAAATGTCAAATTATCAGGTGTCAGTCTAGAGGTTATAATGCGAGGGTGAATTCTTACCTTTGCAAGGATTGTCTTCGTCGCTTCGTATTTGCGGAGAGGAAAGTCCGGACAACACAGAGCGCCACACTCCTCAAAAGGGAGGCTTCGAAAGAATGACAGATAGTGCTGCAGAAATTTATACCGCCGATGGTTCTTCGGAATACAGGTAAGGGTGAAAAGGTGAGGTAAGAGCTCACCAGTGCACAGGTGACTGCGTAGCTCAGGTAAACCTTGTGGGTTGCAAAACCACGTATACTGATGCTTGAGGGCTGCTCGCTCGATATCAGGGGGTAGGTTGCATAGATAAATGACGAAGCATTCTTCGGAATGAACAGGATCCGGCCTATACAATTATTATAAAGAGGGTATTTGTCTCACCGACAATGCCCTTTTTTCTTTTCCTTTCCCCGATCTTTGCAGATCAATTTTGGGAAAATGGACTTAAGTCACATCCTATATTTCATTGACCTCACGGGAACTTTTGTGTTTGCCGTGTCAGGTGTAACCGTAGCATCACGATACAATGTCGATGTCTTTGGTGCCTCTGTCATTGGTTTTGTGACTGCACTTGGTGGAGGAACTGTGCGTGATGTCCTCATTGGAGCCACACCAGTAAATTGGATTTTGAACGATGAGTGGGTGCTAGCGGCTACTGTAGGGATCATCATTGGACTTTTTGTGACGCCAGTAATTTCGCAATGGAAACGAACCATGTTCATCTTTGACACCATCGGAATTGGTCTATTCACCATTCTAGGGCTTGAAAAGACCTTGCAGTTGGGTCTCTCACCTCTTATCGCGTTGATGATGGGTACCGTATCTGCCGTTTTCGGTGGAGTAGTTCGCGATGTCTTGGTGAATCGTGTCCCTCTCATTTTCCGAAAAGAGGTCTATGCCACAGCGTGTATTGCCGGAGGATTGGTCTACTTATTTATAGGATTATTTACAGAGAACAAACTCTGGCCTTTGCTTGTCAGCATTGGGGTTGTGATCACAATTCGAAGGTTAGCCGTGATGAGAAATTGGAGTCTTCCGATGCCAAAGTCGTCAAGACCCTAGAGGTTTACTATTTTTGCTACCCTTATTAGGAGAAAGAAACATGTTTGAAGGATTACAGGAACGGTTTGACAAAGCCTTTAAGGTCTTAAAAGGACAAGGCCAGATCACCGAAGTTAACGTAGCAGAAACGCTTAAAGAAGTACGTCGAGCGTTGCTTGATGCCGATGTCAACTTCAAGACCGCTAAAGACTTTACCAACCGCGTAAAGGAAAAAGCTCTCGGACAAGAAGTACTGACTGCCGTTAAGCCAGGGCAGCTTCTGGTGAAGATTACGCACGCTGAGCTCACAGAGCTTATGGGTGGTGATCAAGCTGAACTTAACTTCCAAGGAAGCCCAGGCGTAGTCTTGATGTCAGGTCTACAAGGATCTGGTAAGACGACCTTCTCTGGAAAGCTAGCGAACTGGCTGAAGACGAAAAAGGGAAAGAACCCGCTCCTTGTGGCTTGTGACATCTACCGTCCAGCGGCGATTGACCAGCTGCACGTGGTCGGTGAGTCTATTGGAGTTGACGTCTATTCAGAACGTGAGAATAAGAATGCAGTAGAGATTGCTCAGAATGCTATTCAATTTGCGAAGAGTAACGGTCATAACGTAGTTATTGTCGATACAGCTGGTCGTTTGGCAATTGATGAAGAGATGATGCAGGAGATCGAAGCGGTGAAAAACGCGATCGAGCCTTCAGAGACTCTTTTTGTTGTTGACTCGATGACTGGTCAAGATGCTGTGAATACAGCCAAGACCTTCAACGAACGATTGAATTTCGACGGGGTTATCCTAACGAAGCTTGATGGTGATACCCGAGGTGGTGCTGCCCTTTCGATTAAGACCGTAGTCAACAAGCCGATCAAGTTTATCGGTACAGGTGAGAAGATGGACGCACTCGACATCTTCTACCCAAAACGTATGGCTGATCGTATTCTCGGAATGGGTGACGTTGTTTCCTTAGTAGAGCGCGCGCAAGAGCAGTTTGACGAAGAGAAAGCGAAGAAACTGCAGAAGAAGATCGAGAAGAACACCTTCGATTTCGAAGACTTCCTTGACCAGCTTCAGCAGATCAAGAAAATGGGTAACGTAAAAGATCTTCTTGGAATGATCCCTGGAATGGGGAAAGCATTGAAGAATGTCGAAATCGATGATCATGCGTTCAAGCATATTGAGGCCATCATACACTCGATGACTCCATATGAACGAAGCAATCCGAATTCAATCAACGGCAGCCGCAAAAAGCGCATCGCTTCTGGTAGCGGTACTTCAGTGAATGAAGTGAACAAGTTGATCAAGCAGTTCGATGAAACGCGCAAAATGATGCGCATGATGACAAACCGCAGCCGCATGTCTTCGATGGCCGGAGGGCTTCGTGGAATGCGCGGTAAAAAACGTAAATAAGCATGCAGATCCTCGATGGTAAAGCCACTTCGAAAGCAATCAAAGAAGAGATTGCTGTTGAAGTTGAAAAACGCAAAGCAGCCGGATTGAAAACCCCTCACCTCGCCGCAGTGCTTGTAGGCGATAATGGTGCAAGTCAAACATACGTGAATAGCAAGGTTCGCGCTTGTGAACGTTGCGGATTTAAGAGCACCTTGGTAAAACGTGACGGTAGCTGTACCGAAGAGGAATTGCTTGAGATCGTAGATCAGCTGAATAACGACGATGACATCGATGGATTTATTGTTCAGCTGCCGCTTCCCAAGCACATCAACGAACAGAAGGTGCTAGAAGCAGTAAAGCGCGAGAAGGATGTAGACGGATTCCATCCGGAAAATGTTGGACGTATGGCATTGAACTTACCCACCTTCCTCCCTGCGACACCATACGGAATCATGCAAATGCTAGAGCGTTATGAAGTTCCTACTCAAGGTAAGCATGCCGTGGTGATCGGACGAAGCCATATCGTAGGTTCTCCGATGTCAATCCTCCTTTCTCGCAATGGGTACCCTGGAAACTGCACAGTAACCATTACTCACAGCCGCACTACCAATCTTGAGGAACTCACGCGTGAAGCTGATATTCTCATTGTTGCTCTTGGTCGACCAGAATTCGTGAAGGCAGATATGGTAAAAGAAGGCGCTGTCATTGTTGACGTGGGCATCACTCGTGTTGAGGCCCCTGAAACTGAAAAGGGATACGTCATCAAAGGAGATGTTGCTTTCGATGAAGTAGCTCCTAAATCTTCTTTCATTACTCCTGTGCCAGGTGGAGTTGGGCCGATGACCATCGCCTCACTTCTCAAAAACACGCTTCAAGCTGCCGGTGACAAACCAGCGTAACATCGATGAACGTTTTATGCGGCGATGCTTTCAGCTCGCCGAACAGGGTCGAGGAATCGTCTCTCCTAATCCGCTTGTTGGATGTGTATTGACCGTTGGTGAACGTATCATCGGCGAAGGCTACCATCATGAATACGGTAGTCATCACGCTGAAGTGAATGCTGTTAATTCAGTTCAAGACCCTTCCCTTCTTTCCCAGGCAACGGCATATGTCAACCTTGAGCCTTGCGCTCATCATGGAAAAACGCCTCCTTGCGCTGACATGCTGATCAAGCATCAAGTAAAGCGTGTAGTCATTTCTAACCGAGATCCGTTTGATGAAGTGGATGGAAAAGGGATTGAGCGTATCAAAGCTGCAGGAATTAAAGTTGCTGTTGGTGTTCTTGAAGATGACGGAATTTGGCTCAATCGAGACTTCTTTACCTACCACACGAAGCAACGTCCTTTCATTCAATTGAAATGGGCACAAACGAGTGATGGATTCTTCGATAAATCGCGCCAAACGAATGAATTAGGTTCTACTTGGATAACCGCTCCTTCTACTCGAAAGCTGGTTCACACGATGCGTGCAGATGCCGACGCTATACTCGTTGGTAACAAGACCGTTCTGATCGACAACCCTGAATTAACTGTTCGTGATGTGGCTGGTAAAAATCCATTGCGTGTGGTGATTGATATGAATAACGCTATCGCGAAAGGGCATCGAATTCTCAATGATGAAGCTCCAACATTGATTATCAATGGATTCAAAAGCATTACACAAGGTAGCAACGAGTGGCTTCAAGTGTCGTCTAACCAAGTTTTCGAAGACTTAATGAATGCACTCTATGAGCGGAAAGTCCAGCGATTGATGGTGGAAGGTGGAGCCTTTACCATTCAGCGTTTCTTGATGAATGAACTTTGGGATGAAGCGATGGTATTGGAAGGCAACAAAACCTTTGGTGCAGGAATGAAAGCTCCTTCCATTCCTCAACAAGCGTCACACGTATACATGTACAGACAAGATCGAATCTATCAATACCGTAGGTCATGATTTGGTTATTGCTGAGTGTGGCTTCATCCACGATCATTTTTGTCTTGTTTCGGCTTTTTCCGAAGTACAAAGCACATACCCTACCTGCTATCGTAGTAAACTATGCGGTTGCAGCAACCCTGGGGATGGTGATGCTAGAGCCAAATTATAATCTTGAAGCAGCCACTCAAACCACCTGGTTCAAAGGCGGCTTGATGGTTGGGGTGCTCTTCATTTCCATCTTCTTCTTAATGGCTTTTACTGCTCAGCGCATGGGTGTAGCCATTTCGAGTATTGCGACCAAAATGTCGTTAGTTATTCCGGTAGCTTGGTTCATGGCTACTGATCCAAATGACTATATAACAGGAATCAAGATCGTAGCGGTATTGCTGGCTCTGTTAGCTGTACTTCTCTCATCCAAGAGGTCAGAAGGAAACTTTAATTGGAGCTACATCGCATTTCCGGTCATCGTCTTCTTGGGCAGTGGTGTTATAGATTTGGTCATTGGTCACTTCTCTGACGGAAACCAATTACAGAGCGAATCTGACCGGTACCTGTTTACGAGTGCTCCTTTCATGACCAGCATGGTCATTGGAATCGTAGCATTGATTATCCGCGGAATCAAAGGAATGCCCCTTTTCAACTGGGCTACCGTCATTGGCGGCATCATTCTCGGGCTTGTCAACTTTGCTTCGATTTACTTCTTAATTGCCACCTTCGAATCAAAGTTTGTAGACCGTTCAGCGATTATCCCAATCAATAACCTGGGGGTTGTTCTCTTCTCTTCTTTGCTTGCTGTTCTATTCTTCTCTGAAAAGGCTTCGAAGAGAAAGCTCATTGGACTAGCCTTCGCAGTGCTTTCAATTGCCTTGTTGATCTTCAATCGTTGATATGAGCTGGTGCACTCGTGCGTAGCCTTTGTTGATGGCACTGACCATGATCTGTCCTTTTGTTGTGTTCACCAATACCGACCTGCGGACATCCTGTGCAAGCGAGAAACCAGATTCGGAATACCACGAAGTTCTGAAACTACCCTTGTCATTGATCAGAACACAGCCATTTCCCGCATCGTATCGAACTGTCTCCACTTCTACTCCAAAGTAATTCCCTGCAATGATGAGATCGACATCTCCATCGCCATCTACGTCTGCAGGTACAATCGAACGAACCGGAGCCATTTGTGCTCCAAATGGTAAGTCTTGAGCGCTGTATGACTGTCCGTCTCCGAGGAAGAGCATTGACTTGAATTCAAAAGCCTCCAGGCGTTCCGCGCTAGCGAGCTTCTCTTCAGAATAGATATCAGACAAGCTGGCTTTTGCGAAATCATTGTAGGTCTCAAACTTCTGCGAAATGAAAGGCATCTGTTCAGAACTACACTCCTTCCCTCTTACCGGCAGAAGATTGTCGTTTTCATACTTAGCTAATACAATGTCGAGCGTTCCGCTGTTATCGAAGTCAGCGACATAGCAGAACAGGGGTTTGTCTTTACTCGGATGGAATTTGTTGTTCTCTCCGATGTTCCCAGCGATGATGTCTTTAATTCCATCTCCGTTGATATCGCTGGCTGCCAATTCAAACCACCAACCGTTCATGTCTGGGACCAGTTCCTTAGCTGCGCTGAATCGAGTACCATCACCATGATAGATCGTTGGTGCCATCCATTCACCGGCAACAACAAGATCAACCAAACCATCATCATTCATATCTTCTAGCAAGGCACACGAGACCATGCCCTTGGAAAACTCGGGCAGCCAATCAGCCGTCATATCTCTGAATAGTCGGTTGTCATTGATCAGCACCACAGATTCTGGTGCTGTGGGATAGGCTCCAGGAACATTTCTTCCACCTACAAAGAGGTCTTGATCACCATCATTATCAATGTCAGCAGCGCGCACCACACCTCCAGCAATCGTCAAGTTTGGGATTCGATTGGTTCCATCACTGAATTGTGCTTGGCCCTCATTCAAATAGAGTCTATCTCTCAAATACGAGGAAGACGCGCCTTGACTGGCGTCACCACTTACAACGTACAAGTCAAGATCTCCATCATTATCTGCATCGAAGGCTACCGCGTCAACATCTTCCGCTCCTTGGTGACGTTCGAATATCTCTTGGCGCGAAGTCAGAAAGCTTCCGTCAGGCGTTTGGATATAGAGTTTACCAGGTTGACCAGAACAGCCTCCGATATAAACGTCTTCATAGCCGTCACCATTGAGGTCTCCGCAGGCAATGGCTGGGCCGTATTCTGAAGTACGGTGAGGCAACAGGATTTCGTTTTCGAAATCATTGAATGGATTCTCTTGATGACGATGCACGATACTTTGCTCTCGGGTAATGTCTTTCAAGTATTGATTTTGTGGAGCTGGAGGCCAACTGTTCTCAATCTTATATTCTGTTTTGTCTTCACCCAGGCTAATGTATTCGTTGATTTTAGCCGTTCCGACACCCCAAATATCTCCTTGCGGTGAAATGACTTCAATACGCTCAACTGTTGCCCCTTCTGGAACCCCGAAATGTATCTTGTTCCCGACAGAACCAAGATAACCTCGGGTTGGATTATAGTAGCGCACCTGATCTCCCTTGTCTGTCCTGAGAATAACTCTAGCGCCGATATCTCTGGATGGCCTCATATTGACACCCGTGAATTTACCCCCCATTTGATTGCGGTAGACATAGGCACGCTCATCCACATTATTGACTACAAGATCTAAGTCACCATCATTGTCCAAATCCACGTAGACCGCGCCATTACTATTCACGCGTTGGTCTAGGCCCCATTGGTTATTGACTCTGTCGAACTGAAGATCACCTTGATTCTGAAAGAGGTAATTGCTGAGTTTAGTGCTTGGTAAGAGGTCAAGGACATCTCCGAAGGAAATGTCTTGTTGTGCCGCTTGAAGCTCTTGCAAATTGGTTTGGAGATCGTTGTCTTTTGTATCGCGCTTGTATCCGTTGGTTATGAATACATCTTGCATACCATCGTTATCGAAATCTGCGATCAGGCCAGCCCAAGACCAGTCTGTCTTGTGTATTCCATTCATTTGAGCAATATCACTGAAGATGCCATTGCCCATATTCAGTTGCAGGGTGTTCTGCATGTACTGGTAGTGCCATCCCATTCTCAAGCGCGCATCAAAGCGATCGAGATCCATACTTGCCATGTTTCTTTTAGCGCGTTCATGGGTTTCGAAGGCCATGTCTAGGGTCAGCAGGTCTGGAAGCAGGTCGTTATTGATATCTGCGTAATCACAGCCCATCCCGTAGTTAGAGGTGTGTTTGAAACGCTTGGTCACCTCGTTGACAAAAGTTCCGTTTTGTTGATTGATGTATAGCAAATCGCCTTCATCAAAGTCATTTGAACAGTAGATATCCGGCCATCCATCGGCATTGAAATCTTCAATGACAATACCCAAGCCAAAGGCAAAGTCAAAGATGCCCGCACTTTGTGTTACGTCTACGAACTTGCCATTGTCATTGCGGTAGAGTTTATCAGACTCTAAGGCCCCCGCTTGGATCAGGCGCTGCAGTTCCGCTCCGTTTAATCGATTTCTGAATTGATCGGGATGTGTCAAAAGATAACAGTCGAGGTCTCCATCGAGGTCCATATCAAAGAAGGCAGCCATGGTGGTGTGACCTGAGTAGTCTAATCCATACGCTTGGGCTTGATCTACAAACCTTTTACCTTCTTGATTGATGAGAAGTCTATTGGTGTGTTGTGAAGCTGATTTATACGGACCAGTTTGACAAACGTAGATGTCCAGCCAACCGTCTTGATTGATGTCAATCATCACCGCTCCTGAACTCCAGCCATCCGATGGGATTTCCCATTCCGCGCTAGCGTCAGTAAAATTCAACTCACCCTGATTCAAATAGAGCTTATCGGCCACCATATTACCGGTGAAGTACAGATCTTCTAAGCCATCTTTATTGACATCGCCAACAGCCACTCCAGCCCCATTGTAGAGGTAGTCATAATTGATCACATTGATCGAATCATTCTCTTGAATGTCATTGGAAAACGCAATGCCCGATTCTTCTTTAGATAATAGCTCAAAGCCGCTCTGACGCTGTGGTTCAGGAGAAGGCTCATTCACATGATCGGGCTGGTTTCCACATGACCAAAGCAACGCCAAAGCGCAGCTAAAGATCAATAGCCTGTTCATTAATTCTAGCGGTTTGCCTCTAAGATAGCGTATGGAGGCCTTTCTTCAGAAAAAGAAAGGCCCAAACTCATAGAGCAGGGCCTTTCCACCAATTTACAGGAACAACACACTGTTCTCAGGGTGGTCTAATAAGGGATCACTCCGAAGGTCTGTGGGTAGCCCTGCGATGCGCCAAAGATCGAAAGGACCATGCAATCGGTGCTCCAAGATCCGGTAGGCCAATGGGTCTGGTCGCTCTCCCATCACATGGGTGCGCAGCCACAAATCGGTCTTGCGGCGCGATTTGGGTTCTTCAGGGAGCGACGAATCAACGCTGTATTGGTACCCGTTGAGGTAAGCAAGGACGTCGTTCAATAACGCTGTTCCCGTAGCTCTTCCTCCGGCACCGTTGCCCTCAAACAGATACTCCTCCCCGATTTTATCAGTGATCTTCACCGCATTCTTCTCATTCTTCACGGCACACCACGGATCATCCTTGTCTAGGAGCACAGGTCGCACACTTGCGTAGATTCCGTCATCTAAAAGCTCAGCTTCAGCGATGAGTTTGATTTCTGCCCCTTGCTGTTTAGCGAGATGAATGTCTGCGCCGTTGAGACGATCAATACCAATGCGTTGAATTTGATCTGGTGTCACGCTAGCGCGGAATGCATGTCTGATTAGAATCGAGAGCTTCGTTGCAGCGTCCGTCCCGTCGAGATCAAGGGACGGATCTGCTTCTGCAAACCCTTGTTCTTGGGCCTTTTTGAGTGCTTCAGGAAACTCCAAGCCATCATGAAACACCTTTGAGAGAATGTAATTCGAGCTGCCATTTAGGATGCCCTGAATCTTCTTGACTCCATGTGGAAAACAAGTCTCAAGTGCCCGAATAATCGGAATGGAAGCGGTGCAAGAAGCTTCATAGAGCACATCTCCATCTTGACCAATTTCTCCATTCAAGAACTGCCAAACGAATTGTTTGTTAGCTGTAATGAAAGGCTTCTTGACCGATGCGCATTTGTATTGCCAAATCAATGCGCCTTTATCATCTCCACTTGCTTCTACAACGATATCAATATCTGGACGCTCAATGAGACCAATGACGTCGTCTGTAATCAACTCTTGGTTTGTCCATCGTGGCTTTCGCAAGTCTCTGACCGCGATTCCACCTAACTCTAGATACGGTTGTTTATCAATGATTTCAGCAAAAGCTTGTCCAACACAACCGTAACCTATCAGTGCGATTTTCTTGCTCATTTCAATGCGGTTTGAAGGGTTGGTACTTGCTGGATTCTATTGGCAAATGCTCTTTCCAAATCTGCAATGAGATCATCTGCATCTTCGATACCGCAAGAGAGTCTTACCAGACTATCTGCCACACCGGCTTTTCTTCTCACTTCCGCTGGTGTGCTTTTGTGTGTCATTTGAGCTGGGTGGCATAAAAGGCTCTTCACTCCTCCTAAGCTTTCAGCCAGCTGGAATAGTCTCGTGGAACAGACAAACTGTGTTGCAGATTCGACGGTATCATCGTTCAGTGAAAAGCTCAAGACACCGCCAAACAATGACTGCTGTTCACATGCGATATTATAGCCCGGGTGATCGGGTAATCCTGGGTAAAACACCTGATCAACTTCAGGTCTACGCTGCAGCCATGATGCTACTTTCAGTGCGTTTTCACTTTGCTTCTTGAGTCGTAATTCTAGCGTCTCAATTCCGCGGATAGTCAGCCAGCTATCAAAAGGTGAAAGCACGCCCCCACTTGAATTTTGGATGAATTTGATGCGCTCAGAAAGCGCTGCATCTTTCGTCACTACCGCACCTGCGATAACGTCGCTGTGTCCTGCGAGATACTTCGTCGCGCTGTGCACTACGATATCGGCACCGAGTTGCAGTGGCTGCTGTCCAATGGGTGAGGCGAATGTGTTATCAACGACCAACAAGATGTCATTCGCTTTTGCGAGTTTTCCAATCGCCTTAACGTCTGAGATTTTGAGCGTTGGATTGGTTGGCGTCTCTAACCAAATGAACTTCGTTCGATCGGTAATCGCATCATTAACCTCTTGGATATCGCTGGTATCCACGAAGTTGACATTTACCCCAAACTTTTCATAGAGGAACGAATAAAGTCTGAAGGTTCCGCCGTAGATGTCATCTACCGCAACTACTTCATCTCCTGACTCAAGCAATTTGATTACTGCATCGATAGCAGCGAGTCCGCTCGCAAATGCGAAGCCCTTGTGTCCATCTTCCAGTTTAGCCAGAAGATCTTCCAGTGCTTGACGCGTTGGATTATTTGAACGGGAATAATCAAATCCTTTGTTCACTCCAGGGGCTTCCTGGACAAAAGTTGATGTTTGGTAGATCGGTACTGAAATCGATCCTGTCTGTGGATCCACTGGAATGTCGTGGATCAATTTTGTGCTAGTTTTCATGTGGCACTCATGTGTTTAAATTATACATGCGCACCACTTATCTGCGTAATTCCGAAAACGTCCAGAAAAGAAAAAATCCTTTCCGGACAAGCCGAAAAGGATTTCTGTATCTCGAGAACTTACAGTCATCATAATCGCGCTTATCTTTCCTCTACTGAGGTAGGAATTGGCACCGTCTTTCTGTTGCCAGAATCGGTTGCCAAGGTTTCTCAGGGCCTAATCCCTCCACCTTTCGTGATAAGTGTTGCAAAGAACTTCCGCAAAGTTACGGCGGGAAATTTCAGAATTCCAAAGAAATTCTCGTTTGAATTTCTTTCTGACTGTTATTCAATCTTTTACAGCGCTCTATTTCTGTTCTGAACGCTGGTAACGTTGCATTGGATTCTCTCCTCCGCCACCTCTTTGTCCGTTTTTGAACAGTTCAAATCGGGTTGGTTGAGGGACCGCAGGCCACGCATTGTTGCTCAAATCTGTATCTGCTGTTTCCAAATATGGATCAAGTGTGATTCGTACTGCTTCTTTCTCAGTGATCAGCACTTTTGTCACGGTAGATTCTGACATTCTCCAGATCTCTGCTGGGATACGTCTCACCTCTTCCGTACCGTCTGCATATTCGAAACGTACGATGAGCGGCATCACCAATCCACCAAGGTTCTCTACTGTAATTTCGTAGAACTGCTTGCTGCTTTGAAGCAGTGCTTTCTCGTCTTCAGAGAGGTTAGAGAGGTATTCCTCGTACTCTTCTTTATCGAGTGAAATCACTTCGTACTTGCTAACGGTTGTGTAGAAATCGTGAAGTTCAGGCTTCGCTTCTAGACGTGACTCAGGAATGAATGATTCATCGCGCACTTTGGCGATATCAGTTGGTGCTGCTTCGTCCATTGATTGGTCAAAGCTTTTTTCAACTTCTGGATCTCCAGTATCGATCTGGTACCACTTCACTTCTTTCAGAGACAGGTCACAGTGATCTGTCGTATAGAACCACCCTCTCCAGAACCAATCCAAGTCAATACCACTTGCATCTTCCATTGAGCGGAAGAAGTCTGCTGGTGTTGGGTGCTTAAATGCCCAACGACGTGAGTATTCTTTGAATGCGTAGTCAAACTGCTCACGTCCCATGACTGTTTCACGCAGGATGTTCAGGGCTGTTGCCGGCTTCCCGTATGCGTTGTTACCGAATTGGTAGATTGACTCTGAGTTGGTCATGATTGGAGAAATACGTGACTTATCCCCTCCCATGTAGCTCGCGATGTTACGCGCAGGCCCACGGCGTGTTGGGTAATCGCGGTCCCATTCCTTTTCCGTCAAGTATTGGCAGAAGGTGTTTAGTCCTTCGTCCATCCAAGTCCATTGACGTTCATCACTGTTGATGATCATTGGGAAGAAGTTGTGTCCTACTTCGTGGATAATCACCGAGATCATACCGTATTTGGTGCGTTCAGAGTATGTTCCATCTGCTTCTGGTCTTCCTCCGTTGAAACAGATCATAGGGTACTCCATTCCAATCCACTTCGTGTGTACTGAAATTGCAACCGGGTAAGGGTATTCGATAGTGAACTTTGAGTAAGTCTCAAGCGTTTGCGCTACTGCTTCTGTACTGTACTTTTCCCAGAGAGGATTTCCTTCTTTTGGGTAGTACGACATGGCCATAGGCGTCTTTGTATCGAGCTTCACCGCCATGGCATCCCAGATGAATTTACGGCTTGTTGCGAATCCAAAGTCACGCACATTCTCTGCTTCGAAGACCCACGTTTTCTGTCCTTTCTCTTTGTTCTTCTCCTTCTCAATCGCCTCTTCCTCAGTGACAATCATTACCGGCTTATCGTATGTGCTTTTCGCTTTCTCGTAACGTTTGCGCTCTTTTGAGCTCAATACATTCTTTGGATTCTGAAGCACACCCGTAGATGCTACCACGTGGTCTGAAGGAACGGTGATGGCTACTTTGTAATCTCCAAAGTTCAAGGTGAACTCTCCTCTACCCAAGAATTGTTTGTGCTGCCATCCCTCATTGTCACAGTACACTACCATACGTGGGTAGAATTGAGCAATGGTGTAGATGTAGTTGTCTTCGTCTTCGAAGTACTCATACCCAGAACGACCACCGATCTTCATTCGATCGTTGATGTTGTACCACCATTTTACATTGAAGACGAACTTACCACCAGGCTTCAAAGGTGAAGGCAGCTCAATACGCATCATGGTTTTGTTGATGGAGTAGTTCAGGTCTTTCCCGCTTCCATCTTTCACATGGTCGATCTTGAATCCTCCGTCAAACCATGGCTCCAGGCGAGTGATATCATCAAATGACATACGCTCTTCCATTGAGCTTTCGCGAATCTTGTAAGTATCGCTGTCTTTTGCACGCATGTTCTGATCCAACTGCATCCAGATGTAACGAAGTTCGTCTGGAGAGTTGTTGGTGTAGGTCACCGTCTCCTCACCATAGATTTGTTGCGTTTCGTCGTCCAAACGGATCTTCATATCGTAATCAGCACGTTGCTGCCAGTATTCGTGACCTGGAGCACCAGAAGCTGTTCGATATACATTGGGAGTTGGAAGATCAGTGCCGAGCTGTTTGAATTTGCTCTGATTCGTATTCTCTTGTGCAAAGCTGGTTCCCGCGATGAACAGGGCAGCCAGAATCATCAGTTTTCTCATGAATTGGGTATAAGGAACGGCAAGATAACCAATACCATGTGTTTGCTGTTCGCGAAACTGGCGGGTTTTTATGAACGGTAATAGATGTATATCAATGGAACTTGCGCCACTCAATGATGAGCTTCCGCGTTAGCGACAACCCATTATCAGCCACGAAATGAAGAACATATAAGCCTGGCTCATCTAAACACATAACTAGTCGCAACTGGTTCTTGGCTAATTGCTGAATGACTTATCCCTGCGTACTGAGAACTGTCAATTGTCCGTTCTCGACAGATTCAAAAAAGCATACTCCTTTGGCATGATTGGAGTATATACTTGCTTCGATCTGATCTACTTCTTCCATTCTATTCCCGGGATTGTAGATTACGAAGTGAGGCAAAAAGTCGGAGATAAGCAGCTTGATATTAGAATGCCGGTTCGGTCATCTCCCATGAAGTTCTCGAAGTCGTTTTGGACCAACGTGCTAAACGCACCATTCAAATCATCTGTTAAGGAAGCACTGTAGTTCAAGTTCATCATGCTGAGCATCGCATCGCTCAGGGTCATTGAATAGCTATCGATCCATGTATAGGCAGGTAGCGATTGATAAGTATCATTGAGGTAGCTCGCGTAATCTTCTTGATAACTGAACTCATAGAGGTAAACTGCTGTTTGGACCAGCACCTGTTCTTGTTACTCAATGCTCCAGTCAGCGTCACCTGCTACGATTGAATCATCATCACAATCCGTTTCTAGCATTCCTTGAGACGCCATTTCTACGCCGCAATTCCAGTTAGCAAGCGCTTGTGCATTTAGTTCATTGGCGTAATCCTGGAAACTCGCGTATTGACCAAAGACTGCTGCCGCATGACTTCATACCGAAGCCGAAGTGATGCTAGCAGAAGTACAGGTAGGTCTGTATTGGCACTTGGCGGAGATAGGGTGTTTTCGTTGTAGTTCTGGCTACCCTCTTAAAAATGCAGGTACCGTCGGGGTTAGTCATCTTCATCAATCAATCCAACTCCCACTTGATTTCATCCAGAATATTGGGAACGCCATTGCAAGATTCAGGGATGTCCCAATCGTCTCCAAAGGCAATCGTTGATTCGCGATATGCCATCAACAGGTCGTTGATACATGCCCACAGGATAGTTACGCACTTATTGTAATCTCGTGCATCGAACCAACCACCACTCAGGTCTCGAGTTAGCTCAGTAGTATTTGGATCTTAGATGTAACAACATTTACTGTCTTGACCGGGCTTGTCGAACGAAGCAAGATCACTCGACTCTCCTACAAACTCTTCTGGTTTTGCCACACTACAACGATTGTAGAAGCATGCTCTTCCTGCCGTTTTCAGGAGTTCGTTATAGACATGGTCTCCAATCTAAAATTCCGCGCTAGCGACCTGATTATCAACATTAAAAAGATAGTATGAACCGAGGGTCGAGCAACTAGAAAGGTCAACCCACTACCCGCGATCGCCGCTTGCTTCGTGCGTTTGAAGATTATTCCATTCACTGATTTCATAGGAAGCAACAACCATGTCATTTGCGGCATTTCTCTATTCTATAACCGTTGACGGTGTGTACGAATTGGCCGCATTGAAACCAACTTAAGGGCCTGAGAAAACATCCATTTTGTGTGTATTTGGCAAATATCCAAATTGATCAACATATATAAAGGAAGTGACCTATTGACCGATACTGAGCAAAGACCATAAACGGAAAAATGAAGTGAATAATTGGCGCATCTACGCGTAGTTCATTGAGCTCCGAGTTACAACATGCTCTGGCTGTTGGTGCTTCGAATGCCAGGAACTTTGGTTAACTTCGACGCATCAAAATTCCCTGCAATGACCAAGGTTCTTGAAAACTACGCCCTCGGGAAATGGATCCCAGGAGACGGCGATGGAAAAGCTCTATATAATGCAATTAATGGTGAAGAGATTGCCCGTGCTTCTAGCGACGGATTGGATCTCGAAGCCATGTTCAATTACGGTCGTGAAGTTGGTTCGCCAGTGCTTCGCAAAATGACCTTCCCGGAAAGAGGGAGAATGCTCAAAGCCTTGGCGCTTTATTTGACAGAACGCAAAGAGCTATTCTATCAGACAAGCTGGTCTACAGGGGCGACTCGTGTAGATAGCTGGATTGACATTGAAGGAGGAATTGGAAACCTTTTCGCCTACTCAAGCTTACGACGTCAGTTTCCAAATGAACCCTACTATATCGATGGCGACACTGCCCCTTTGAGCAAGGGCGGAACATTTATTGGACACCACATCATGGTGCCTAAAGAAGGAGTTGCTGTGCACATTAATGCCTTCAACTTCCCTATCTGGGGCATGCTTGAAAAGATAGCCGTCAACCTCCTTGCAGGTGTTCCGGCAATCGTGAAACCAGCCACCATTACCTCGTACTTGACACAGCATATGGTTCAGGAGATTCACAAGTCTGGAATTCTGCCTGATGGTGCGCTTCAATTGATTTGTGGTTCCGCACGCAACATCATTGACTTTGTTGGTTCACAAGACGTGGTCACATTTACAGGATCAGCGAGCACCGGTAAGATGCTTAAGTCTCATCCTAGAATTGTTGATGAAGCCGTTCCATTCAATATGGAAGCTGATTCGTTAAATGCTTCAGTACTAGGATTAGACGCAGCACCTGGAACCCCTGAATTTGACCTATTTGTCAAAGAGGTTCGTAAAGAGATGACGGTGAAGTGTGGTCAGAAGTGTACTGCTATCCGTCGCATTATCGTTCCTGAGCTATACTTAGAAGACGTAGAAAAAGCTATTGGTTCTCAGCTATCGAAGACGGTCATCGGAGATCCACAAGTGGACGGAGTGCGTATGGGTGCATTGGCCGGACAAGAACAAGTAAGCGAAGTCAAGGAGAAAGTAAGTCAATTACTTGGTGAAAGCGAACTCGTTTGGGGAGACCTCGAGAACTTTGACGTTACTGGAGCAGAGAAAGGCAAAGGAGCATTCCTTAGTCCTGTTCTTCTCCGCAATGATGATCCATTCAACAAACGGAGTTCACACGAAGTGGAAGCTTTTGGTCCTGTGAGTACCATTATTCCGTACAAGACAACCGAAGAAGCCGTAGAGATTACCAAGCTTGGAAAAGGCTCTCTCGTTTGTTCAATGGCAACTTATGACAATCAAGCAGCCCGTGATTTCACTTTGGGCGCTGCCTCGCATCACGGACGTATCCTCGTCTTTAATCGTGATTCCGGCCGAGAAAGCACTGGGCACGGTTCTCCAATGCCGATGTTGGTGCACGGCGGACCAGGGCGTGCCGGAGGAGGTGAAGAAATGGGTGGTAAACGTGGAGTATTCCATTACATGCAACGCACGGCTATTCAAGGGTCTCCTACCACCCTCACGGCCATTACGAACCAGTATCAGTACGGTGGGAAGCAAGTGGAATCAGAACCACACGTTTTCCGCAAGCACTTCGAAGAACTAAACATTGGAGACACGGTAACTACAGCGAAGCATACTGTAACCGTGACAGATATTGTCAACTTCGCGAATGTCAGCGGCGACAACTTCTACGCACACATGGATGAGACCAGCCTTGAAGGAACCATCTTTGAGCAACGCGTTGCCCACGGCTACTTTATCTTATCGAAGGCAGCAGGGTTATTTGTCGATGCTAAGAAAGGTCCGGTTCTCTTGAACTATGGAATTGATGAATGTCGCTTCACAAAGCCTGTTTATCCAGGAACCACTATTGGTGTTCGTTTCACTGTGAAAGAGAAAATTGACCAAGAGAAGCGAAGTGAAGATGATATTGCAAAAGGAATCGTGAAATTCCTCGTTGATGTATACGACGATGAAGGTGAAACAGTGGCATTGGCTACTATTCTGACCATGGTTAAGAAGATCGACCAATCGTCGTGATCAAAATGTAACTACGTGAAAAGCACGCAATACCTCATACATACAGTGGCACTCATGATCTTCATGGGTGCTACTTTATTTTCAAGGGCTCAATTCAAGGCAGATTCGACTTACAGCCAAGAAACGCTGATGGAAGACTTGGCGCAATTGCGAAAGGCGATATTCGATATTCACCCGAATCCTTACGTTTACTGCAGCCAGAATGATGTAAACAAAGCATGGGGAAACGCTGAGTATGCCGTAAAAGGAGGCATGACGGGAAGCGACTTCCAGCGGCTCGTTGCTCGAACGTTACGTGTTTTTCACGATAGCCATACATCGTTGAGTTTTCAAGTAGCTGTTGGAAATTATAGAGCAAATGATGGATTGGCGTTAAACTTTTCTGTCTGGACAGCCGACAAAGAAATTGTCATAACACGAGATCGGCTTGATATACTGCCGAAGGGCACCATAATTGAGAGATTCAACGGCATTTCTGTGAAGAAGCTACACAACGAAATCTCCTCGTATAGCATTTATGAAGGAAACAGCATCACCGGATTTAAACGTATTTCTGATGCGCTTTTCCCTTCATTCATCGGGCTTGAAACCGAAGTCAAGGAAGACAACATTCTCATTGTGCGACTCCCAGGAGAAGTTCGCTCACAGGAGATTCATTACCCTGGATACAATGCTAAGCAGCAGAAGAAGTTGCTGAAATCTATTGATCCTAAAATCTACAAGCTTAAAGTCCTTGAGGAAGAAGGCATTGCTGTAGTAAAGATTGGTTCCTTTGCTTATGGTAGTAAAGGCAAGTACGAACGCTTCTTGAAGAAGTCATTCAAGACTATTGAGAAAGCTGGAATTGAACACGTTGCCATTGACCTTCGAAACAACACAGGAGGTAACTCAGGACGCATGGAGCGTCTCCTCTCCTATCTGAATGTGGAGGACGTGCGTGTGCCTGACAATTTAATTGCTCGTCAAAGTGAGGCATCTGTTGAACGCTACGATAACACTTTTTCCAAATGGAATCGCTTCTTGCTTCGAACTTTCGCAAAGAAGAATGAAGATGCTGTGAATTATACCTATCTCGCAGATCAACCAATTGGCAGTCTAGACACCATTTACTTCAACGATCCAGAGCTTGCACCTAAGTTTCAGCACACGGGGTCTACCTATCTATTTATGAATGGGTTATCAGGATCTGCAAGCGCGAATTTCGCAGGCAACTTCAAGAAGAAACAGTTGGGAGATATTCTGGGAGAAACATGTCTTGGTCCTGAAAGCGGAACGTGGGGGAATCCAGTAAAATACAAGCTTGAGAACACAGGGGTTCCGGTGTTGATTGCTTCCATTCGATTCAACAATGATCGTTCATTTGAATACGACCCGAAACCGGTGGCCGCTGACATTCCTGTCAAAGCTACAATAGAAAGCATCGCGTCAGATATCGATCTCTATCTAGAAGAGCTGAAGACTTTGGTAAAGAATCGTTGATTTAGTTGAGAATCACGGGCTCTACAGTGAATCCGGCCTCTTCTAAAAGCTCGATCATTCCTCCTTCTCCTGGCAAATGCAGTGCTCCTACAGCACAGAAGAATGGATTGATTTTTTGAATCTCAACAAGCTTGTCTGTCATCGCAACGTTGCGTTCAAACACTAGCTGTTTCTCCATCTCATTACCGAACGCGTTGCTTGTATATACTGCATAGACTCCATCAAGGTCTTTGTTGATGTACGCTTCTGTCATCTTTTCTGAGAGGTCTGTTTGGTTCTCGTAATCGTTCAGGTAGTCAACGAGCATATCTCTCTGTTCCTTGAGCGGAACTTCGTTGATTGCTCCCATCTGACTTTCAAGGGTTTCTAACGGACGAACAAGCTTCCCTAGACTTTCCGCAGCTACTTGAAGCTGTGCATCTAGCACTTGATTCGCATCGATCTGCATATCCATCTCCACAATGGTTACCATCACCCAAAACGGTTTCAAACTGAGCATCATTTGGCCCATTCCTGGCATCTTCTTTTCTGTAAACTCACTGATCAATGCCTGATCTTCTGCGGAATAGATGGAGTCACGTTCAGCTTGCGATGCAAACACCATGTTAGCGAACATTGACTGATCTGGCTCATTATCTGTAAGGTCTATCTCATTACAGAACACTACTGTAGAGTCAATGTAATTGAGCAAATCATCGGCCATGGCAACGATAGAGCTGTCGCTCACGTGCATGGTGCCGAAAATAAAAGAAGCCTCTATACTTTCTGGTGATGTCACGCGGTACAAGAGGCTAGGATAATCCTGTGCGATTCCGGCGTTAGCCGAAATCAGCACAAGGATTGATAGAAAGAGTTTCTTCATATTAGTTTCTAAAGGTGAAAGAACGCGTAGCAATACCTACATCGTAGGTCTCTAGCTGCGTTCCGTCAGCCGAGTATACAGACACTTGGTCATTTCCTGTGTAGTCAGGTGCTGATCCAAGGTACACTTCTCCAGTAGTTGGGTGAACTCCAATTCCGAAAAAGCTTCCTGTTGTTAGGTCAGCTTCGAACTCACCCGTCACAATCGACAAGACAACGATATCATCGTTTTCAATATATAGCTTGTTCGCAGCGCCGTTGATATCCATGAATTCAGGGTGTTCTCCTACTTCACCGATATTCAACACTCCTGTTTCTACAAACTGCGTACCATCAATGCGGTGCAGTGTTGCTTGCGTTTCGTTTACAATGTTCCAATTCTCATCATACTCTACGTCTCCCTTACAAAGCACCCAAACGTTGTTTTGGTAATCTACTTCCACAGAAATTGGTCGATCACCAACTTCAACAGTTGCCACCACTTGATCAGTCAACGGATCAATAACACTTACAGTGTTATCAAAACCCCAACCACCGCTATTAGCAACGAACACGTGTGTTCCATTGTAGGCCATCTGTTCTGGACCGTCTCCTACTGCTACAGAGCCAGTAATCGTGCGTGTCGCAGGATTGAAAATCATCAACTCTCCAGCTCCTGAACCATTTGAGATGTATCCTTTGCTGTCAGTAAGCACAATGACGTCACGAGGATAATCACAACCAGTGATGCTACCTTGGAAAGAAAAATCCGAAGCACGCACAACTTCTACTTTTTGGCTGTTGTTCATTACAGCGTAACCGAGACCGTCATAAATACGGAATTGCTGCATTACGTCACCAGGGCCAACATTATTAGCGCCTTCAAATACGTTGTTTGCCACGCGAGCGTCGTCGTAGATAAAGTGAACTGATGAGTTAACGAGACCGAAAGTCCCTTCACAGCCTACAACCATTCCAGAAGTAACGGCTGGTGTTTGTTCCTCTTCTGGAGTTTCGTCTTTTTTACAGCTTGAGAATGTTAATCCTGCGACAAACGCAAGTAGTAATAGCTTTTTCATTTTAATTAGTGTTTGATGTTCCAGCTCACCGCCAGAGATACTACCCTTCCTGGCGAAGGCGTTCTGCTGACGCGGTAATCCATGGTATTTCCTATGTTTCTGATGTATAAATTCAAGTTGATCGGCCTTGATGTTGGCCCGATGGCAATACCGGCGAAAACGTCGGCAGTGCAGACAGCGTCTTGTTCACCTTGAGTCGCATTCAACGCCTCATACTCCCACTCATTCGCGGTGTAACGCAAGTTGACTCCGGCGTTAAGTCTGCGCCAGTTGCCTTGCAAGATGCAGCTAAGTCTAAGTGCAGGGTAGAATGCTTCAAGTGCTTCATCTTCGTTGGAATCCTGTTGAATATTGGCTCTTATCCTTGATGTGAACTTCAAATCTCCAAAACGCATAGTATGATTGATCGCTCCAATCAACCCGAAGGTTTGAATACTATCAACGTTTTGCGCACCCCAGAATTGATCTCCCGGTACCCAAAGAATTGCTGAATTCATCGTGGTATAGTATCCATTCAGCATCAATTCCAACTCTTGCCTATCGTTTTGAAAGTGCCAGTCAGTGCTTAGGTTATAAGACCATCCTTGTTCTGGATTCAAGTCGGGATTCCCTCCGGAGATCCAATACAGCTCATTTAAGTCTGCATATCTAAACACCCGCTGTAGAGATCCTGAGACTGTCCATTGACCCTTCTTGTACCCTACTCTTGCATCTCCATTCACCGCGAGATTATCATTCACCAAATCAAGGCGAACATCGCCCTCAGCGAACCAACTATTCCTTTCTACTGCACCGAAGAGTCGTGCACCGTAAAGCCGTTGGCTGGCTTCTTCATCGGGGTAATTCACACCTGTGGCTAATTGATCATCAATTATCAGGCTAGCGCCGAAACGTGATTTACTCCATTTTCTTTGAGCTAGCAATGACGCGTAATTCCGGCGGTTATCTATCTCAGAAATAATCGACTGCGTATCATCAACAAATGATTCGAATCGCTGGAAATCATTGAACCGCCCCGTTTTTAATGTCAATTCCCTATCTCCTTTTGCATATGTGATGTTGGCCGTAAATCTTAGGCTTGAATCTCGTTGGGCTCCCGTTTGGTGGTTCAATGCTCCAAAGTTTGAGGGAAGGGCCAAGCGCGACTGTTGTGCCCACATAGCCACATGCGCTCCCCATAAACCGTTGGTCGAACCAAATTCAAATCGCTGCTTGAAGGCTTTTTGATGGAAATTGTTGAAGCCTTGTTCTTGGCTGATTGCTGATTCTCCTGGCGCAATTGGTTGGAATGGGTCGACATATTCGAACTCATTTCGTGCGTCAAATACACTGAGCGTGGTAATTCCTTTGAAGTTTGAATTGATTCGGTATCCTGATCTCGCTAGCGCGGAAGCATTAAAGGTGTCATCTATGTATGTATTGACGACTGTAGCATTCTCCCAATAATCTCTGAGGCGTATGGCTCCGGCAGCCCCTCCTGACAAACCGGCGGCATTGAATTGATCCGACTGGAAGGTAATGTTGCTGAAGAGCGTGGAAGGAACCCTTGAAAGATCGGTGCTTCCTAATGACGGTGTGTTGAGTGGAATCCCATTCCAAGTAACTAGCGTATGGTCACTCGACAATCCTTTGTTGAGCGCAGAAATCAAGGTTCCGCTGGCGCCATAGGTTCTTACACTAGACAAACCATTTAACTCGAGTACTTGTCCGAGCGACAGCGATGGAAGGTACTTAGCGAATACCGAATCAGTAGTGATCTCAAATCCAGGTGAATACAACTCACGATCTGGCTCGACTTCTACCTCCGGCAAAATGAAGGAGATTTCCAACGAGTCATTTTGTGCATACACCATGGTGCAGCAGAGGGTTGCTATGATAAATCCGAATTGCTTCATGCTTCTTAAATGCTTGCACCGAGCATTGTTGAAGGTTAAAGCTATAGGCAGGTCTTCTGACTCGTTCTCTTATTGTGCCTTCCCACTCAAAGAGCAGTGGCTTAGATGACAACAAGGGTTATTAGAACTTACAGCTGCGGGCACAGTTCCGGATTCTCACCGGATTCCCTTTTAATTCGTCGCCTTCTTAGGAAGGAACAAAACCAAATAGCTTCGCAAAGGTAGCAATTCAATCTTAGGGTTGAGTGATTGCCTTTAAAAAGCCTTCGAGTATTTGCCTAGATTGGCTTGCAGTACAATTGAAGTTGTTCAGAATCACAGAGAAAGAAGCCTCTGTACCATCCGTCAAGGTGACGCGACCTGTGAAGCTGCGCACCCTCTCAATATATCCAGATTTCACTAAAAGCTTACTACGTCCAGCGTATGGACGTAGACTGTTATGGAAAGCTTCCTCAGATTTTTTACTGACATAACCAGCAGTTCTCGCAAGCTGCTTAGCGGTCACGAAATTCGTACGACTTAATCCACTGCCATCTTCAATTTGAAGTCCAGTGACGTCAATACCGAACTCTCTCCAATACTCTTTTATCACCTCTGCTCCCGCTTCATAGCTACCTATGCCTCTTTCTTGCATACCAACGTGTTTCACGAGAGCTGCAGCATAGAGGTTAATACTTTTCCGATTTGTCAGATAAACTATTTCAGAGAGTTTAGGGGAAAGCGTTGTGGCAATGACATTCTGATTAGGATAAGTCTCAATACGTCGAAGAACTTTATATCCTTTCTCAACTACAATTCCCTTCAATTCACAGAGCGCTTCAAAGTCTCTTCCTAAAACCAAGGCCGGGTCAGAGATTGACCCTTTGATTTCGAAGCTCTTTCTGTTCTTTGGAATGGTCCCGTAAATCGCTCGAACATAATCTAAGGGTTGACCAAAGATGTACGCATTATCGCCTTTCTCGTCGGAAGACTGAACATAGTTCTGAAACTTCACAGCTGGAAGTTCAGGATCAACCTTTACCATCCCCGTTTGCTTACCTGCCTCTTCTGGACTGGAGAAAAAAAGTTTACAAGTATTATCGTAAACATTAATACCATGGACACCTGGAGCGTAATAGTTGCCTCCGTCTTCTATTGCTGTTGAGCCCGCCAAAGGTGGACCTTCAAAGTACATATCGTCAACCACAACGAATCCAGTCACACGTTTGATTCCAGCATTCTTAAGTGCTAGCAACCACTCTTGTTTAAATCGGTCTTTATAGAAATTGGGCGAGCCAAGTGTTGGATCTCCGTATCCTCGAATGATTAAATCACCTGTAAGTGTACCGTCAGGAGATATTTCTCCAGATGTGAGCAACTCCGTATTGAATTGATACTCTGGACTAAGAATCTCCAAAGCTGCGTGCGTAGTGAGCGACTTCAACGAAGATGCTGGGGTCATAATCATATCCGCGTTGTGCTCGAAGATTGGCTCCCCAGTTCGTTGATCAAGAAAACAGGCCGAAACCCATGCTCCTTTCAATCGTTCGTCTTTCAAAACCTTGTCAAACTGAGTTGGAATATCACCCTGAGCTAGGGTCTTAGCAATGATTAGCACGAATATTGCGCTAAGCAAAAGCGATTGCTTTAACTTCGAAGTCATGACCAGAGGATTCATCATTGTTGTCTTAATCTGCGCTTACAATTTCGGATATGCGCAGGACTTATCCATTGTAGATAAGCGCAAACGTGATGCCATCGACAAAAATATCACCCTGACCTCTGATCAATCCGCGGCAATCGACAGCGTATTCGTGCATTATGGTTCAGAATTTAATCGATTGGACCTTCTTACTGATGAAGTCGAGTCTGACACACTCCTCACCGAAGAACAGGTGTTGGTCAGAATCCAAATGATTGGTCAGGAAAAGAAAGATCTCCGCGAACTCCGTGAGTTAGATATTCGAGCACAGCTCAACAAAGAACAACTCGTCATCTACGACGAAAAGATTCTACCAGCGAAGCCGCAGGTGCTTCATTTCGGCATTCACAATCGAGTTGATTGTGATGTTTGTAAGCAGTAGGCGGTGGACGGTGGACGGTGGACACGAAGCTCAACCGTCTACCGTCTACCTCAGTTAAATCCTAGCATAATTGAAAAGTAGAATGAGATCCCGATGAATACGTTGATCGGGAAGGTTATACCTAAGGCCATAGGCAATTAAAGGCCTAAGTTGGTAGCTGGAACAGCAAGCTTTATTGCGTCGGAATTAGTTGATCAACAACAAACCAATGATGATTGCCAGAGCTTCCATCAAAGCCATTACTGCGATCATATGTCCGCTAAAACCCTGACTTACAAAGTCTAGAAAAGAAGTAGCCCTCACAAATATGCTGGCACTTACTGAACCATAGGAAGCTACAATCGTTCCTGCGTTAGCCGGTTTCATTTCCCTCTTCAAGATGAAGAAGGACACCAATGGTACGATTGAAGCTGTTAAGCAAGCGGTCAATGCTGGTACCGGATTCTCTATCATTCCCGCTTATCGGACTGCGAAAGGAGCTAATCTTATAGGGCATGCACATACGCCCGATGCAAGGCTTAACGATAATCACCACTTGGAACTTGATCTAACACAAGAGCAAGAGCCATACTCCTGCTGATGAAGCACTCAATAGCTACCACGGAGAAGACATAGAAGCAATCATTAAGGAGTGCTTCAGCTGGTCAAACTAAAACAGGACCGCCAAAGCGATCCTGTTAAATTCATCAATAGTACATGAACTACATTGGATGACAGTGAAAGGAAACGCTTGTGGTTTCGCTTTCTCCTTGATGTGTGGTAAAGCCTTCAATATCTAGACGCATATCACTGTGCATAGTAACGTCGTTGATCCAATAATCATGTATATGTAATGTCGTAGAGTGATCGTGGTCATCTTCCTCCCATACAATGCTATTATTATCTGAGGTGTTAACCAAGCGTAAATGATAACCATCTAACAATCTCTCAGCACTCAGCATAACATCAATATGAACAGTATCATTCAAATCATATGTGGCCCCCTGAATCGGATTATCTATCGTGAAGGTGATAATAGATTGATTCTCTTCGTTCATATCTTCGGTAACATCATTCTTGCACGAGAATGTAATAAGTGTTCCGATTAGAAGGGCTAATATGTGTGGTGCTTTCTTCATTGGTTTCGGTATTAAACATCATTAGTATTAAGTCAGAAGTCATGAATTTGTTCCTTGATACCTTTGCTATTAATTCTGTGAAAAGGAATGCTAACCTTGTAATTACGTGCTATTCACAACGCGCAAAAAAAGCCCCGGAGAATTCTCCGAGGCTTCTTCAATATCGTTGGGATTCGAACTAGCGCTCGATTACCAATTTCTCTGTCATACGCTCACCCTTGATCTCGATTGAGAACTGATATACACCAGCTGCCAATTCAGAAAGATCAATTGAGTTGTTCACTGAGCGAGCACCAGTATTCCATTGTGCTGTGAATACCTGCTTACCAGTGATGTCAAGAATCTGAACATTCACTGGAGCAACTTCTTTCAGCTCCATGTTTACATTCAATACTCCGTTAGTTGGGTTCGGGAACATGTTGAATGAGCTCAAAGCCTCAACATCGTTCACGCTGACTACAGAAGCGATCACTTCAACGCGGTCAGAAGGACACATAACTGATGCCTTCTCTACTTGCCAATCGTAGAAGTAGTAGTAGTAGCTACCTCCGTAGAAAGAATCTGTAATAGAACCAACTGTACCAATTGAGTAAGGGTAATTTACACCACCACTATTACGGAATAAGTTGTTCTCGGGACAACGCAGTGAGTACTGATTTCCGATCTCTATATCGAAATCGAGATCAATTACCTGCTCTCCTACCGTAAGATCGAATGTTGCCTCTTGCAACATCGCACCGTTACCATCGAACAATTGAACTGTACGTACACCAGCTCCTGCTTCTTCAGGAACGTATACGCGTACGCTATTGATTGTGAATGCTTCAAAGGCATCGAAGTAGCTATACGCTCCAGTTGATGGTAGACCACCGCCACCAGAGTTATCTTCTTTACCACCTTCTTCTTCTCCACCACCGTAGATGACGTTGGCTTCCACCCAGTAACTCACTTGGTCGTTTACAAACTCAGTTGTAAAGCTTGGTCCTGTTCCTGCCGGTTCTGTTGCATCTTCAGAAGCATACCATAATAGGTTGTCTCCTGTTGCACTCAATATTGCCACGTTTGGTTCAGGGAGTGTCACATCCTCTGCAACTGGCAAATCAGCACCATCAAGGATCGTAATTTCAACTGCTTCAGAAGTTAGCTCTACGTTTTCACATAGACCATCGATAGTCACAAAGTACTCTCCTGACTCAGTAACAACAATGGTTTGATCCGTAGCTCCATTGCTCCACTCGTAACCGCTTCCAATGCTTGCAGTGAGGTAAACTTCTGTTCCTTCACAAACCACATCGTCTCCATCAAGTGAAATCGAAGGAACTTCTTCTGTAATCACTTCAACTGTTACAGTGTTAGAGATCGAAGCACATTCGTCTTCCCAGATCACTACGCTGTAGTTTCCTGACTCTCCTACTTCGATAGTTTGTGTATCTGCACCTGTTGACCAAGTGTAACTTGATCCAGCGTCAGCCACAAGCTCTACTGTTTCACCTGGACAGATTGTCAAAATACCGTTCACTGTGATTTCGTTGGGATCAGTAATACATTCTGCTTCTACTAGCGTGTTGTTTGAGTTGATTTCAATGTTGTCAAGACTGGTAATGACACCACTTGGCCACTTGATAACTACTTCATCAATTTCAGAAGCCGTACCAAGTCCGAAGTGTGCTGTCAACGTTCCCATTGGAGCGAATGACTCACCAGAACGTACTTCTCGGATTTGGATTCCCCAATCACCGTAGATCTCGATGCGCGCACCGATAGCAGACTTGTTAGATACGATTCCTTCTAGGTTGAACTTCACCCAGTTATTATCGTTTCCGTCGTTGATCCACATGTTGTTTCCATTTTGTACATCAAGGAAACCATCGTTGTTCAAGTCAGCGATACCACCGCTATCGAATCCTAAGTCTTGTGCTGAGAACGTACCATCACCATTGTTTAGGTAAAGCTCAGTTCCCATTTCAGAGAAGATGTCAACGAATCCGTTGTTATCGAAGTCAGCTGCATCACAGTTCCAAGCTCCTAGATCGTTTGCATTGATTCCAGTAGAACCAATGATATCAGTGAAAGTACCGTCACCGTTGTTCTCCATGAAGCGATTCGCCCATGAGTGGTTTACTGTGAAAGCATCGAAGTCACCATCGTTATCGAAATCTTCGAATACTGTAGTCCAGCTTTGGTCACCGTCGTTCATGTTTGCTTCCTCACCTACCTCAGAGAACGTTCCGTCTCCGTTATTGCGATAAAGAAGGTTGATACGCTGTGGGTCACCTACAGCTGCACCACCACGACACTTTGTGATGTATAGATCACAATCCCAATCATTGTCGTAGTCAACCCAGATCGCCGCGTAGTTACCTCCGATGTCAAGCGTCTCGATCAATGACTGATCAAGAACTAAGTTACCGTTACCGTCATTGCGGTATGGGTGTGATTGATCAACATCGTGACAAACGAAGGCATCGAGGTTACCGTCGTTATCAATATCTGAGAATGTAGAACGTTGAGAGAAAATGTACTCTGGGTGAGCGTCCTCCGTGTAAGCAGTTCCATCGTCATTGGCGTAACAGAAAGAAACGCGAGACCCGTTTCCGAACAGAAGGTCCGTGTGACCGTTCTCATCGATGTCTGCTGCAGCAATACTCCATGTTGGAGGGTTTTGAATCGTCATTGGGAAATACTCTCCAACGAAGGTTCCGTCTTCTTGCTGATAATCGATGTAAATACCGTTGTATGTTACTCGAACGACATCGTCGAGTTTGTCACCGTTCATATCTACGGCGCAATCTTCTACACTGAAGTCAGCTGTTGACTGAAGCAACGAATTCATGTTCGTAAAGCTCACCTGAGCTGTCGCGAACGATCCGATTGCCATCATCAGCGCTACCATTGCAGGTTTGTAAAATCGCTTCATAATACGTGATTTTGATGTTAATTGGCGTGCTATTTCCAGGATAGCACAAGGTCCTTTTTTATCTTGATTAAGGAATGTACACTTTATCAATGAATTGGCCATCGTCAGTTTCGATGATCGTCACATAAACACCTGACGACAATTGCAATTCCAACGACGAATTCAACAATAGATATTTCTCTTGATGGACGAGTTTACCTCCTAAGTTGTAAAGAGTTAGCGTTCCACCGTTAGGTACCGAATAAGACAACTGACCAAACGCATTGACAAAGACCGAAGGAATTTCAATTAGCTCTTCTTCAACGTTGACATAAGTACTGATGAACGATGATTCTTCAATCAAAACAGGCGTTTTATCGGCAGTCTCATACATCGATTCAAAATGATTGATTAGCGGATCATCCCAAGCAAATAACTCTTCCGTCCACTTCGGAGGAATGCTCTGGTAATAAATCTTCACCTCCACTCGGATCGCCAATTCAGGGTTTGCAGACATGTCGACTTGGTAATGAATGTTGTCTCCACCAGTTCCTTGGAAACCTAATTCATCTTGGTTGAAATCTATATCCACGAGTGCGTCTCCGACGACCAAAGTGGTATCGTACACCTCATGCTCAGTTGTAAAGCCGAGGGGCACCAAACGGTTGTCTTTCAAATAGTCATCTGCGCGTTCAAGAACCGTCGTAGGGTCTCCGTTCACATCTGCCATGACCATTTCATAGATCTGAACCTGGTCTTCGTTGGTGATTAGATCGTAATGTGGCTCGAAATTCTCGTCTTCATCTAGGAGGTAGAAATCTTCATCCCACTCCCCTGACTGCCAAATCACTGTATTTGCTAGATCATCATAAACTGTAGTCTGCACAAACAATCTACGTGCTGGGTAACCACTCGGGAACTTATGTCCGGCGCGATTTTCAAGTTCCACATCAAATGCAATCATTTGCTCATCACGTGAAACTTCAATCAGTTCCATGTCTAGTGACTGTTGCTGAAGCATCTCTAAGGTCGCAGCAATCGTCGCATCGTAATCGGCTTCAGTAGCGGAGATATCAAGCGTATCTCTATTGTCTTTCATGATTTCGAGCATCAACTTGTTGGCTCCAGCAAACTCATGCTCAGCAAACGGTGCACGTGGTGGTGTATCATAACCGGCAGCGAGAATAATTGGCTGCTTGTTTCCAAGGCTTGGCATGTGACAGCTCTGACAAGTGACATTCAGATCGTCTTCACCATAGCTACTATTGAGCCATTCATGGTATGTGGCTTGCTCAACAAAGGTCTCACCTGTAGAGTTCCCATCTAGGTCAACCGTTCCAGTGACCAGGGTATGGCAGCTAGCGCAAATTCCAGCGTCTTTGATATGCTCGCTATACACCGGCTCATAACCACTATTCAACGCCATTGGGCTCACTAAAGGAGATTCAAACGGACCGTAAGCGACCTGTTCATCCGCGAAATGTAGGTTACCGCTGTTTTCGTTTCCTAAGTTTTCTGTGGTCTGCTGATGACATGCCACACAGGACACGCCATCCATTCCGGCTGTATCAGTAAGAAGGTGTTCAAAGGTGTAAGATTCAACACCGGTATATTCCATCGCGTGACGACCGAGAGGTGCGTGACACTTGGTACAGAAGTTCCCAATGTCTTCAGCGTGACCTGGATTGGTCATCATCTCTTGGCGCATCTTCGCCTGCCAGTACGGATCCTTAGCTGAATTAGCCATCATGCTCGAACGCCATGAATCAACCACGTTCACATCCTCACCAAACGGCGTAACACTCGCTATACCATCTGGATCACTCCCATGGCAATTTACACATGCTCCGGAAGTAGCGAACAAGCCATTGAACGAATCAGGTAGGCTATCACTCAGTTCTTGGAACTGCTTTAATTCACCAGAGTTATGGTATTGTGGTTTCTCGCTAGCGCGGAATGACGCAAGGAATAAAGCGATGGCGGCCAGAACCATCAAGACAGCAGGTTTCAATCTTCTCATAATCGTCAGCAGGTAGTCGAAAATAAGGAGATTCAAACGAAGTTCCGAATGGATCACATGTCAACCTTGGAATTCAGGATTGATCACCCCATAGCCACGGTACGCTCACCCATCGATTGCCCTACAAGGCGAACAAACAACGAAACACATTCCCTCAAGAATCTCAGGAAGCTATATCCTCCTTTCTTCAAGATGCGTCGGTGGTGTATCCACACAATCATGATTGTACCCAGCATCAACACTGCTTGAAGCACATTGGCAATTTCCCGTCTGAGCATAGTTTGTTCTTTCCCGATAACCTCAATAGTCTCGGCTTGAAACTGCAAATGCTTATGTTCATCACGGAGTATCTGCTTGCAAATCGCCTTCAACCTTCGTGAATTGGTGCAGTCATGTAATGCTGCATAGTACGGCACCGCAATAATCTCAGCTACACCCAGGATGCGGATTGAATTCTCCAGCCCTAGGTACTTTCGAAGAAATCGAAAGGTGTCATCCACCCAATGATCTGAGATGCGTTCAATGCCCTCAGCTTTCATGAATTCACCCAACACAATCGCGTGTCGTTGCTCTTCACGAATAAACACCTTGATCGCTTCTACATAATCTGTCCGCCCCCACTGTTTGGCAAACTTCAGCAGGTTCTTCCCCTCACTGTATTCACCACGTTGGAATTGTTGGATCGAATGCGTGATCAAATCGAGTTCAGCCATCGACAATTCGGGAGAGCAATCGGCAGGGACAGAGTCCATCGAGTTCTTATTGAACTCGAACCACTTACGCCATTCGTTGAAGGTCATACTCATATTTCTTTTTAGAACGAAGAAAGTATTCCCAACATTATGCCAGACAGCGTTCTGAATAAGCGGAGTTAGAATTTGGTTGAATGCACGGGTTTTTCGGTTTTGTGAACCTGCGGTTCGTCTAGAGACGAGAGACTAAGGGTTAGAATCGATAAACGATAACCAAGTGTCATTCCCTGAAATAGGTTGACCGCTTTTAAGCGGAAAATCACCATGATAAAAACAGGAAAACGTCTTCACAAAC
>JAKVAX010000050.1 GCA_022447625.1 Flavobacteriales bacterium
GAAAGGCTGCCATTCCAAAGCAACTGCCAATTAAATAGCAGGTTGAACGACTATTACCCCTTCGGTATGCTGATGCCAGGAAGGACTTTCGCGCAGGAAGACTATAGATATGGCTTTAATGGAATGGAAAGTGACGATGAGTTTAAAGGAAATGGGAATAGCTATACAACTTTATACAGGCAATATGATTCCAGAGTAGGGATTTGGTTATCCAAAGATCCTTTGTACTACAAGTATCCATTCTATTCACCGTATTCGGCATTCAATAATAACCCAGTTGTATTCACCGACAGATTAGGATTAGAAGGTGACCCTGTAACTGGAGCACAAAAAAGAGAGAAAAAACGAGCTGACAGATATGCAATGAAACATGACGGACAAGTTTTGACATACATTGATGATAAGGGAAGAACTCGATATGAAGTCTTTTTAAAGACTGATGACGTGGTTTATTTCGAAGTGGCAACTTCCTTTAATAACGGTCATTGGCAATATAAAATGGCCAAGCAAGAAGGTGGTGTTTATTTCACTTCGAAAAGATTTAGTCGTTTTTGGACACCGATTGCTAATTTCTTAGCGTTTTGGGGTGGAGATTTGTCAGGTAATTCAAACGATCGATTGGATATACCCAAAGGAGATGGTCGCGCAAGAATTGGGATGACAATGACAACAAAGGAAGGTGATGTAACTGGCATTGACCAAATGAGAATTAGAAAAGATCCATGGTATTATAGTGAGCAAGATTATGATTGGATTGGGGGTATCAATTTTAACGGTTCAAAATTACATACAGCGAAATATGGACGACACGGACGTAAGAAAAATGGAAAACCAATCAATCATAAATATTATTCGCACGCACCAACGAGGCCAATAGGATTTACTGAAGCAGCCAAATCAAAAATCGGAGATGGGGGGAAGATCAAGAGTAAAGGAAAACCAGCTCCTGAGACTCCGATATTATCAGCTCCGAACGAACTCATCCTCAGGAATAGTGCGGAGTATACCATTGTCGCTACTCATGTTTATGTTGATGGTGCAGGAAATAACTACTTTAGGTATACATACGCTGATGGATCGACTAAAATTCGATTTGCTTCGATGTATGGACAAAGGGATAAATGGATAGATAACTCGGAATATTATGAAGATTTTGATTGGGAACCAGCTGATTGATGTTAGGAAGGTTATTGGATTTTGTGTTCTGTGTGTTCTTATGACCGCTTGCAATGAACCTCAATTTGAATATTACGAATCAGGTAAAATATATTCTAAGTTTTATTTGAAAAATGAAGAGCTGAATGGTGAATATCTTCGTTATTACGAGAATGGTTCCGTAGAGCTTAAGACAAATTATCAGGCTGGAATAGAAACGGGGCAACGAAAGGAGTACGACGAAAGTGGAAACGTTCGCGCGATAACCTCAATTATCGATGGAAAGTTTCACGGTAAGACTGTGATCTTTTTCGATGAGAGCGACATTCCTCAACAAGTTCAATATTACACCCACGGTGTTCTTGATTCTGCCTTCTGGTTTTCTACCAGTGGCAAGATTGCATCATCATCAAAGATGGTAACTGAGAGTAGATATTATCAAGAAATTTTTGATAAGGGGGGAGTCCTTGAGTTTATAGCTCTTGTCGAAAACGAAAACACGTTGTTCTACAGATCTTTCGTTGACGGAGGTAACTTGATTGATGATGAGTATTTCAGGATTGTCACAGAAGGTGATAAGCGATCACAGAATATTGGTCAGACTCTAACATTCGAAATCGAAGTAGCAGGGGATTTCAGAAATAATAGACCCTTTTTTGTAGTACTTGAGATATCTAATGGCGATTGCGCCGAATGTAAAGTAGAATTAGGAAATAACTTTAGCATAGATCAGCCTGAAGTTTATCTGCTTAATCCTAGAACGGATTCTAAAATCGCCATAGATGATTCGAATTTTCAAATTGTGCTTGCAAATAGCTTTAGTTACTCAACCAAAGCTGAAGTTTCTGGTTTAGATTCTAGACTCTTGCTATTTGGATTGATTGATGACGATAATAACGTGTCCTATACAAACACTAAGACTCTTGATTTTTTCGTAAATGAAGCTGTCAATTAGACCTATTCATTGATTCGGAACGATGATACAAAAGTGGAAATGAACAACCTTACAACAACCAAAGGCGTTCTTTTCGAACGCCTTTAATTTTACACTGCTTCCCATGAGAATTGATTCTGACGCTGATCTGCTAGTGAGACTCAATCGAAAGGAGAAAGTCAAAAATTGATGTGTGTTTTGAGGTGAGAGGAGTAGACTAATTTGTGTTCACAATCGTGTTTTCAGATTCCGTGTTCACAATTGTATTCGCGGAGTTCGTGTTCACAATCGTATTTTCAGACTCCATGTTCACAATGACATTCGAGAAATGCGTGTTCACAATGGTTTTTCTGAGTTTTCTGCTCACAATTGCATTTCAGAATCGCCGTTTCACAATACACTCTCAAAGAATTCGTGAATCAAGAAATTGACTGAAATTATCGTGGACCAAAAAAGAGCTACCGAAACCGGCAGCCCTTCCAATTAACACCTTGATTTGTTCATGAGGTGAAACATTTGATTGATTATGCAGCGTTAACCAAGATCGAATCGATCCCTACGATCTTTGCTTCGAAGTAGCCGATCTCCATTTCTACTGCGGCGATGGTGCGTATATGCTGTTTAGCTTCGCTGCATACCGCAAATCACAAATCAGTTGACCGGTAAATTCTTGAAGCTTAAGGATGGTGATACCTCCTCGTCGTCGTTTTCCTTCTTCATTCATGCTCAACATTCCAAGGGGAATGCCTGTCGCCATCGAAAATTGGCGGAGGTTCATTTGGTATTGGTCTCGCACGCACTTGAAGGTACGCGCAGAATGGTCTGAGGTTTTTCGTCCCATAGTACAATATGTTAATGGTGAGTCTTTCGACTCGAGTTCAAGTGTGTTAAGTGCATCTCCTTTCAGAAGACACGAGCAAGGTATGCAAGACTATTAGATATGCATAATTGTTCACCCAATATTAGACGAAACAGGCGTATTATCCGACTAACTCACTGAGGGTTTGGGATTTGCCTATATATAACTGAGTGGTGAACAGAAGAGGAAGAGAGAGAGGAAGAGAGAGGAAAAATGTGAATGAGAATTAGAATTAGAAGGAGAATGAAAGAAACAGGATAATCCACGAACCACGAACCCCCTTGAATAATGATTAATAAATACTGAATGATAAACTCTCGGGTTGTACCTTCAATTCACCATTTACTATTCAAATTCATTATTCTTCCGGTCCACGAACCACAACCCTTCTCTAGAATATAATTGTGAACCCACGTCCGTAAAACATGATTGTGAAATCAGAATTCGAATTAGTAATTGTGAGCAAGAAGCCTGTCAAGTCGATGGTGAAATCAATTATTGGATGTAGTTGCTTGAGTTATTTCCCTTTGAGGACATAGATTGTCACGGGACGCACCTGTAGTTATGAACATTGTTCAAGGCCTTCTTGTGCGAAGACTAATTTTTTCTTCTTAGTCTGATTCAGTAATTTCGAAATAATTGCTTATCTCATTATGCATAGAATTAAACTACGCGCCCTCACCCTCATGGAACTCCTTATCGTACTTGCGATTATCGGGATCATCATTTTGATGGCACTTCCGAATTTCACGGGGTTGATATCGAATGCGCATAGTTTGGAGGCACAGCAGCAATTGGGGATCATTCATAGTTTTCAGAAGACCTATTTCTTCACCCATTCGAAATACAGTGAAGACCTAAATGCGATTCACTTCGAAGAGAATAAACTGGTGACGCAAGGGGGAAATGGGAAGTATGATTTTGAGATCGTCAATGCGAGTCCAACCAGTTTCTTGGCTCGTGCTACCGCTGTGGTAGATTTTGATGGAGATGGCGAGTACAACGTATGGGAGATTGATCAGGATAAAACCTTAAGAGAGGTTGTTCCTGATTGAGGTCATATCCGTTCTTGTTGCGCTCTTTTTTCTGCTATTGATGATTCGCGATGATTGGCGAGAGCGGGAAGTGAAGGCATGGCATATGGCCTACTTTGCCTTCGCACTCAATGCATTTTTCATAAGACAAATAGGAATTAAACTTTGGTTAGATCAACTCATACTAAACGAGCTGATCGTTGGCATCTATCTTATCACGATTGTCGGTTACTTGTTGGTTAAAAGACTGCCTTGGCGCCAACTGTTCCAATCATACTTTGGTCTAGGAGATGTTCTATTTTTGGTAGCATTGGCACCATGTTTTGCCCCTCAGTTTTGGCTTGGGGTAACCATCACCTGCTTTTTATCAGCTGCGTTGCTGCATCTCCTGTTTAGAAAAAATGAAAATGATACCGTGCCCTTTGTGAGTTATGGCGGAATTGTAGCCATCTTAGCTTTCGGCGTACAGTACTACATTCAAACTTATGGAGCTTAAGGAACTTGACATAGCATTACGACAAGCCATCTCATCAGAAATGGCATGGGAGTACCGCATAGTTCCAAAAGCAGATCATGGCAGCTCGCTTGAAGTCTATTCTGACACCCTTGGGGATAAAACTGATACTTTACGAGAAGTTGAATTTCTTCTAGGCAAGACCGTTGAAGTACATACGGTTTCACAGGATGAATTGATGGTCATGCTCTCTACTAATTATGGCAGGGATAATGCTCAGAATGGAGCAGAAATCATGAACTATTCCGAAGACTTTCTGGTTCGTCTCGTTCAAGAGGCAGATCAGTTGGGCAGTTCTGATATTCATATTGAAGTATACGAGCACAGGGCGAGAGTGCGCATGAGGGTTGACGGACACCTGCTAGAAAGACACGCACTGGAGCTTCGGGATTATCCTGCATTGATCAACAAGATCAAGGTGCAATCGAAACTTGATATTTCAGAGAAACGTCGTCCGCAAGATGGACGAATTGCGATGGATATAGGTAACGAGACGATTGATTTACGTGTATCGATCATACCCACCTTGTACGGTGAGAAGTCAGTGTTGCGATTGCTGCAGCGTGATGCTTCTGAAGTTCGGCTTGATAAGATTGGTCTGGCAGGTAATCAGATGACAACCTACATGGAAGGGATTCAAAAACCTCAAGGGATTGTGTTAATCTCGGGGCCAACAGGTTCGGGAAAAACCACAACACTCTATGCGAGTTTGCGACACCTCAACCAAACCGAACGCAATGTCATCACCGTTGAAGATCCGATCGAGTATACATTAGAAGGAATCAATCAACTTCAATTAAATGAAGCGATAGGACTGACCTTCGCGAAGGCTCTAAGAGCATTCCTCCGTCAAGACCCAGATGTGATCATGTTGGGGGAGATACGAGACAAAGAGACAGCTGAAATGGCCGTACGGGCTAGTCTTACTGGGCACTTAGTCTTCTCTACCATTCACACGCAATCAGCATGGGGAACCATCGACAGATTGATGGATATGGGGGTGCCTTCGTACATGATATCGTCAACCTTGAATCTTTCTGTAGCGCAACGTTTGGTGCGTAAACTGTGCAACAACTGTAAGCAAGAAGTTCCAATCGACGAGGTCCAACTTCCCTCAGAATTGTCTTCAAAGAACTTCGGAACGAATAAGGTTCAGGTTGCGAAAGGTTGTCCTTCTTGTTTCCATACCGGGTACAAGGGAAGAGCCGCATTATTTGAAATTATTCCTATCAATGAATCACTTAGAGCTGTGATTCGTGAACAAGAACGTCCAGAATTATCTCAACTTAAAGAATTCGGTTTCAAGTCGTTGAAAGATCAAGCCATTGAGCTCGTATCAAATGGTACGACCAGCGTCGAGGAAACCTTTGGTATTCTTTCGGTCAATAGTTTTTGACATGTCGACGGATTAGGTAACTTGAGCCCACATTAACCTAGCTTTAAGTGAAATTTGCACTCCCCATCTTATTTCTGCTTGCGCTTGCTTTGCCCTCATCTGTATCGGCTCAATTAGATCGGTATGACCAGATCAGAAATCAGCTTGAATCTGTGGTCGTAGATCAACCTGGCCTTGATATGATTTTAGAAACGTCGGTTTCGAATGTGGGCATTGCCGAATACCTGCGCTCGTTAGGTCTTCAGAATGAAATCAATTTGAGCGTTGCCAGCGATCTAGAGGGGATTGTGAGCAACAACTTCAACAACGTACGCATCCTAGACGTGATCGTGTTTTTATGTAAAGAATTCGATTTAGATATAGAAATCATCGGCGGGATCATCGCCGTTCGGAAGTACGAGCCTTACCTTCCTCCACCGCCTGAAGAGCAGCCTTTAACTGTGGAGGTAGATTCTTTAAATGGCTTCGTTTCATTTGAATTCAAAAACGATTCCCTTTCCGCGGTAGCGAAAGCATTAACAAATACCGGAATAAGCAATGTCATCATAGGCGAAGGATTGACCAGTAAACGGATCAATGCTTACATCAAAAACAGACCCTTGTTAGATGCCGTTGATAAGCTCTGTGTGGCCAACGGATTAATCATGGAAGAAGAAGAGGGCTTTGTGATTCTAAAGGCCCCGAAGAAGGAAGAACGCAATGCTCAGACTCCACAGGAGCTTCCGCCAATTTCTTTAGACGCGTTGAAAGCTGAACTGAAGATCGACGTTAAAGATAGTCTGGTAAGCCTTGACATTAGGGAGCAGAACATTGGTGATGTTATTGAATTGGTTTCACGAGAAATGGGTGTGCAGCACTTTATGTATACGCGCCCCGATGCCGTGACAACGATTCACGTAAAGGACGTTTCGTACGATCAGTTCTTGACGCATGTGCTTCACGCAACACCCTACAGTTTTATCATTGAAGATGAGGTGTACCTTATTGGTGACCAGCAGAACGATGGTATCACGATCACTGAATTAGTGTCATTGCAACGTAGAACGATTGAGAACGTTTTTGCTTCTTACGGTGGTGGTCGACAGAACACAGGAAATAGAAACAGAAACAACGGTAACCAAACGGGAACCAATGGAAATAATACAGGATTCAACTCAGGGAGATCTGGAGGTGCTGGAGCCGGAGGAAGAGGTGGAGGAGGAGTAAATCCTTTCCAAAATTCGAAACTGCAGATCGAGGCCTTTCCTGAGCTGAATTCCTTTGTTGTCACAGGTTCGTTACCTGAAGTACGACAGTTCAAACAATTCATCGCCAGTATCGATCAGGTGGTGCCGGTGGTAGTTATCGAAGTGCTTATTGTTGATGTCAATAAGAGCAACACGATGAGCGCTGGCGTAAATGCTGGAATTGGTGAGAACGCTGGAACAACGCAAGGTCCGATCACCGGTACAGCAGACCAGCCGGGTTTGAATGTTGATCTCAGTACAGAGTCGATCAATGAGTTAATCAACGGCTTTAACGGACTAGGCGTGGTCAACTTAGGAAACGTAACACCCAATTTCTATCTAAGTATTCAAGCGATGGAAACTGATGGATTGTTGCGTACTCGTTCTACTCCAAAGCTAGCCACGTTGAACAGTTACCCAGCTAGCCTGAGAATTGGAAGGGAAGAGTACTACCTGCAAACGAATACTACGGTAAGCCCTGGTACCAACGCAACGGTTGTATCTGAACAACAAGACTGGCGACCATTGAATGCAGACCTGGCCATCGACATTGTGCCGGTGGTATCTGGTGAAGAGCATGTTACGCTGGATATTAGTGTCATTCAGAGCAACTTCACCGAACGAGCAGGCGCGAACGGTCCTTTTGGGTCTGTCAACCGAGAGTTCACTTCTTCCATTCGTGTGAAAAACGGCGATATGATTTTGCTAGGCGGACTAGAAGACAAGAGCGTTTCGAATTCTGGTGGAGGTCTCCCCGGGATAGCACGTATCCCAGTCCTTCGTTGGTTCTTTGGTTCTCGAACAAGAAGTGCCCAAGACACCAAGCTCAACATCTTTATTCGTCCTATGATCATGTATTAATGCATAGGTCGATCGAAAACATACTGTTCCGAAAGATCCAGATCGTTCAGTGTGACCTGAATGAAGATGGAGGATGGAGAATGCGTGTTGGCATTTTCAAACTCCGGAAGAACGAAGTCGAACAAGCAGAAGACTGGAGCGATTGGAGTGATCTTTCAACACTCGAAATCAACAAGCAACAGGCATGTGTGCTTCAGTTTGTTGGTCGAAGCATTCTTCAGAAAGTTGGAAGCAAACTTCAATCTACGGCCGCTAACAAAGACCTCATTCAAGAAGAGGTATCGGTTTTGAATACCAAATACTCTACGATCATTAGGTCTAAGGAACTGACCACACTCATCAATAAGTTAGCGAAGGAGAAATGGAATGTCGCAGCCCATTCTTTTGGGGCGATAAATGCCCTTCGATTACAAACGGCCTTAGGAACAAGTGCAGCATTTCCATTGGAGGGATCGAGCATCGATTTATCGAATGGAGAAGTCACTGAGCAATCGGGTTCCAAACCGTTCGATGTGTGGGGTGAGAATGAAGCTGCATATTTCTATTCCCTCGCTAGAGGAAATCAAGCGAATAAGAATCTACGTGAGGAAAGTGCTTTTCAGCTGTTGTTTCGTAAGACCCTCTTGATTGGAGTGTTCGGATTACTTGGGATTTTGTTAATCAACTTTTTAGTGTTTCAGCAACTTCAAGAAAAGAACACACAGCTGAGTGCCTCCAATCAAGTACTGTTGGATCAGCAAAATGAGTTAACCAAGATTAATGCGGCCAACGAAAAGAAACAAGTATTTCTATCAACCTACGCACCAGCGAGGGAAATAAGTACCACTGAACTCTTAGATCAGTTAGGGGCTAGTGTTCCTGCTCAAATCACCTTGAACGTTTTAGATGTGAATCCAATTGAATTGCCTGATCGTGAAGGACAGATGTTTCAGGTGGCGCAGGGTGAAATCTTGGTGGAAGGTCAGGGTGATCAATCGGCACTGAATAACTGGGTGCAACACTTGAGTGGTATGGATATGATCTCGCAAGTCCGCATTCTTGAATTTACGAATGGTAGCTACGCAGAGCGTGAGTTTAAATTGTCAGTGAGGTACTGATGTTAGCTTCAGCAAAATATCGCTTCTACCTGCTAGCTGGAGGATTATTTTTATTCCTCATTCTCGCCTGGAACCTATCTATTTCGAAATCTTTTGAGGTCAATCGTCAAAACAAAGAACTTCAAGAAGTCGCTAGTCAAGGTGACCAGATCAATACAGGGATTCAAATTGCTTTGATGGAAAAGAGTCAGTTAGAAACCATGGCTGGCTCGATGGAGGGGGATGCGGAAGAAAATAGGAATGCCTTGCTCAATGTAGTTGACAGTTTGATGCAGGAACACCAATGCGAGCTCAAAGGAATTGAACCTTTGCGCGTTTTTTCTACCGGCGGATTCGAAGTTTTCTTAAATTCAATAACCCTGACTGGAGACTACGTTTCCCTGCTACAAATTTGCCAACATCTCGAGTTCAATGCATCCCATGGAAAAATGGTGAGCACCCAATTTGAACGCGTTAAAAACAGAACTAATCGGAAGTATGAATTGCATGCGACTTTTACGATACAATCGATTCGCGCTGCTCGCTAGTTGCTGCGGATGGCTTCTTTTGGGATCCTGTGATGTCATC
>JAKVAX010000051.1 GCA_022447625.1 Flavobacteriales bacterium
ATTCTTCTGCCAAATGTTGAGGATCCATTGTTCGACCCTGAAATATGGGAGGATTCATTTGTTGATGTCGCTGGTAAGGAACACGAATACCTTGTTTTTGAACCTATGGACCGCTCTCATTCCTATAGAATAATGGAAGCTTTCGCCTTTTCCTTGGCTTCAATAGAATTGAAATTTGAGCTCGAGCGAGCACTCCAAGGTCCCAAACCCTTCAAGCGATTTAAACAATCTGTTGAGAAATCAGACTTCAGAGAATCCTGGTGCAACTACAAGTTTGATGCACATATGGACTGGGTAAAGTCGCAGGTGAATTGCCATCAGTTGGTGGGGTAGAAACCTAGATGCCGAATACTCTGTTTGGGATTTATTATTCCCGCATTGTTAATCCCTTTTTGATCTTCTTTAAGCCGGGTTTAATTATGATGATTCATGCAGATAAGTAGTAACTGTTCGCACATTCTTTATACCTACTATCATGGAGTTTTATTCTGAACTTTTAATGTTATCGTTCCTTGGGTATTCAGGAGATATCACCCTATTGTGAACCTCCATTCAATTTCGTTTATTGCAGTACTCTATTAAACCTATCTGACGATGAAGAATTACATCTTATCATTCTTGATTCTCTGTGCGTTGACGATTGATTTATCCGCACAAAGATTTGAAGGAAATAAAGCTCAAGAGATAATCCCAGAGGCTAAATCTTTAACGATTGATCGAGAAACAGGTTTAGTCAAGCTATGTGTATTTGGGGAAAGGCTTGAGTTCAATGAAAAATCAATTGATCGTTTTTCTGAAATGTTGAGGCTGAATCCATCGAATTCTTTCGAAGAAATTAGCACACAAAAGGATAAATTAGGCTTCGAGCACATCAAATTTCGTCAATTCTATTTCGGAATACCCATTGAATACTCTTCGATAACCTTTCACCTGAAGGAAGGGAAATGGGATTCGTTTTCTGGAGACTATTGGCAGAATGTTCAAGTTGATATTAAGCCACTGCTCAGCGAATCCTTAGCTTTAGTGAGAGCGCGACAGGAATTCCCTGCCAATCAATTTAAAACATCTCAAGTTTTAGAATTATGCATTCTTCCTTATGAGGGTGATTTTAAATTGGTCTACAAAGTTGATCATTTTGCTCTTGATCCGATGTTCAGAAAGTTCCTTTATATAAGCGCTATTGATGGTGAGCTTGTAAAGTCAGTAACCAGAATTCACCATGTCAATTCGGAAGGAGAAGCTGAAACTCGATATAGCGGCTTAAGGACTATTACCACAGATAGCACTTCATCTGGTTTCAGATTAAGAGACTATACCCGAGGAGAAGGAATTATTACGAGAGATCTGAATAGCTCCACTTCATACTCTTCTGCTGCCGATGTTTATGATGACGACAATTACTGGGAGGAAACTGATTATAGTGCAGATGCTTCACTTGACGCTCACTGGGGAACGGAGCAGGTGTATGACTACTTCCTGGATGTCCATGGTCGAGACTCTTATGATGGCAATGGTGCTAGTATAAACAGTTATGTTGACTATGGTTCTAGCTATTCAAATGCCTTTTGGAATGGCGAGGCAATGACTTATGGTGCTGGAGGGGGAGGTGATAATCCATTTCCTTCTTTAGATGTGGTGGCGCATGAAATTGTTCATGGTCTTACCGAATATTCTGCTGGCCTTATTTATTCATATGAATCTGGAGCCCTCAATGAGTCATTTAGTGATGTATTCGGAATCGTGGTTGATTTTTATGCTAGAGGAGATGAGTATGCCAATTATGAGATGGCCGAAGAAATACGTACACCTCCTATTCGCAGCATGTCAGATCCCAATTCGAGAGATTGCCCTGACACCTATCAAGGAGATTTTTGGGTGTTTGGTTCATTTGATAATGGTGGAGTTCACTTCAATTCTGGGGTCCAGAACTTCTGGTTTTACTTACTTGTGGAAGGTGGGGCCGGTGTAAACGATAATGGTGATTCATACAGCGTGAATAGTATCGGTATGGATGCCGCTGCAGCCATTGCCTATAGAAATCTCACTGTTTATTTATCTCCTAATTCACAATACGAAGATGCTAGGACATTCTCAATACAATCGGCAATCGATTTATATGGCGAGTGTTCTGAAGAGGTTATTGCAGTCACTAATGCATGGCAAGCAGTAGGGGTTGGTGAAGTCTTTGACAATGCCGTAGTAGCTGCCTTCGATTACTCTAATAATTTCTTCTGCCAAATACCAGCAACTATTGATTTTACTGATTTCAGTAATAATGCAAATGAATACTTGTGGGATTTTGGAGATGGTGAAACTTCTAATGAAGAGAACCCATCCCATACATATACTGCTTCTGGAGTTTATACTGTGACTTTGGAGGTTTCAGGAGAAGCTGGTTGTTCAACCGCAGATACTTTAGAGTTGATTGATTTAATTACGATCGTGGAAGAAGGTGGCCCTGTATCCCCAGCCTGTAGCCCAAGTTCATCAACAACATCTTTATTTTCTGGTATTCAACAGTTTAACCTACTTAGTTTTGATAATAGTTCTGAAGCAGCCGATGTAGGATATGAAGACTTTTCTTGCACCCATTTGAGTGAAGGGACTTCAGGAACCTTTCATGATCTTACAGTTACTCTTTATGGGGCTGAATATCTCAAAATTTGGATTGATCTGGATGCTAATGGAGCATTCACAGCATCTGAAATAATATACCAGTCGGAGACCGCTGAAAATTTTCACGTATCGTCACTTCTTCTGCCTAGTACGGAACTTTACGATGAACCTTTGAGGTTGAGGGTGATGTCATCTTCCATATCCAGCTTTGATGCTTGCTCCATAACCTCTGCAGGCCAAGTGGAAGATTATACCCTAGTACTCCTAGAGAATTTTGACCCTCCTTCTGCAGATTTCGTCGCTTCAGATTTGAATGTTCAACCATCCGAGTCTGTCTTTTACACTGATTTGTCGAGTAATATACCAGTCAGTTGGGAGTGGTATTTTGAAGGTGGAGTACCTTAAAGCTCTACAGATCAAAATCCTGAAGTGATGTATCCTGCGGAGGGGCAATATGATGTCCAGCTTATTGTTGGAAATGAGTTTGGTACCGACACTATTCTGAAAGAAGATTACATCGCGGTTAGCAACACCCTGACTATGTGTGAAGAGTCGGTCACAACGGCTGTTACAGGGATTTTGTTTGATTCAGGAGGACCTGACGGAAATTATCTTAACAATGAGTTTTGTACTCTTCTAATATCTCCAGGTTGTGCCCAAAGCATTACCCTGTCATTTGACCAATTTCAATTAGAAGGGTGCTGTGACTATTTCAGGGTGTATGATGGAAGTGATAATACTGCTCCAATTTTACTCAATGCAAATGGTTTTTCACTACCGCCAGACGTCACTGCAGAATCCGGAGAAATGTTTATCCAGTTCAGCTCTGATGCTAGTGTAACCTACAGTGGCTGGCAGGCTCATTGGTCTTCAGAAATCCCAACTGATGATCCTAGCGCACAATTTGAAATCTCTGATAGTAATCCACCACTTTTGAGTGAAGTGGTTTTTACAGATGAGTCAACCAATTTTCCTGCTTCATGGCTTTGGAATTTTGGTGATGGAGATACATCCATTGAACAAAACCCAACCCACACGTACACCGAGCCTGGGGTGTATGAGGTATCTATGATAGTCGGAAATTGCTATGGATTCGACACCACATATTCGAGTATCACTGTTCAAGGACCACCAATTTTTTCCGTAATACCAGAAGATGTGATAAACGTGGAATTACCTTGCGGTTCTGAAACTGATGTTAGTTTTACTATTTATAACACTGGGGAGGGTGACCTCGCGGTAAATACCTTTGGCGAGGGTAATTCAATAGGAAATACCCTAGAAATTTTAGCGCTGACTACTTATGTTACCTCCAGCTATGAGGCTTATTATCAGAATACTCTTGATATCCTCTCTGAAAACTACACTGGATATTCGATAACAGAATCAAATGCATTGACATCTTCAGAACTCGAACCGCAGCTCAATGACATTGATCTGATATATATACCAAGACAAAATTCGTCATACACGTATAATTTCTTTCTCGGCATTCAAGAAGCTGTTTCAAATTTTGTTTTAGAAGGTGGTGGATTGCTACTAGCAGGGACAACGTCTGCTCAAAATCTTAATATATTCCCTCCTGGATCGCATTACGATAGCTATAATTTTAATGTAGAAGTAACAGCTGCTGATCATCCTGTAACTGAGGGATTATCCGACATCTTCTTAACACCGCAGTTTACCCACACATACGATTGGTCGCCTTATACTGATATATTGAATCCACTCATTGTATTTCAGAATTATCCTAATTATTATGCGGCAGCAGAAATGACATATGGAGAAGGTTTGGCCTTATACTGTGGATTTGACTTTGCTGGAAGCAATGATGATGCTGATTTATTTTTTATAAATGCTCTAGATTTTCTTAGAAGTGACATTGGCTCAGGCCTTCTCGATTCACTATCTATCCAAGAGCAGGAGATTATCCCTCCTGGAGATTCTTTGGTTGTGCAAGTTGATATTTCGGCGGAAGAAATTTTTGCTGGCGAATATTTTGAGACCATATTTTTTCAAACCAATGATCCCAATAACCCATTAGACTCATTACAGCTTCTAATAGAAATTACTGGACAACCACAACTTTCAATGACCCCGTCCTCTTTAGATTTTGGAGAGCTGATCACTGGTTTTACAGTGGCCGACACGATCTTTTTGTTTAACGATGGATGCGCGGATCTTGAGTTAGAATTTGAAATAGACGAGTCTTTTTTTGCACTTGAAGGTCAGTCTGCAATGACAATTCCACCTTTCAGTTCTGATACGCTAGTCTTGATCTTTAGCCCTGACGTTCCCGGAGTATTCGAAGGTGGTTTGATTATAGATGATGGCGGAGAGGGTGAGTTTGTTTCGCTTATCGGAATCGGTTTAGCTGCTCCCGAAATGAATATTACTCCTTCTGACACTCTATTCGTTGAGGTGATATGTGGAACAACCTATGAGGATACCATTACCATAGAAAATAACGGTGGAAGTCCTTTGATTGTAAATACAACAACAGTCTTTGATGGTTCGCTACATGTACTTGCATTAACGACTTATACCGACCTATTTCAAGAATACCCTAATACCTTAGATGCAATTAATGAGTTTTTCACAGATTATGAGCTTACAGAATATGGGGGAACAGACCCGATAGCACTGGAAGAACTATTGGAAGGTATAGATGTTTTGCTCATTCCAGAACAAGAATCGACCTTGATGATTTCTCTTTTTGAGAATATCTCTTCAGTGGTTTATTCATTTGCGGAAAGCGGAGGAAGTGTGCTATTGTGTGGTTCTGAGTATGTCTCCGCATTGGCTTTATTTGATGGTTACGATTCAGGAAATGTTAATTCAGGCATACTTGATATAGTAGATCCGTTACATCCATTATTGGAAGGAGTAGTTTTGCCAGTAACTGCTATGAATGCCACTTTCACGATGAACCTATCTGCCGATTCAGAGGCAAACGAAATAGTGACATACCTCGATAACGCTGCTATCGCTGAGAAGCAAATTGGTTCAGGGGTTGTACTTTTTATTGGATATGACTTCTTTTCCTACGCCCAGAATGAACGTATGATCATAGGCAATGCTATGAACTACTTATCTTCATTCGCGTCCGGAAGTGCGGCTTTAAACGCAGAGTTCCCACTGACAATTGATGAATTCTCGAATTTTGAAATTCCGGTAATTATCAGCGCTGAAAATCTATTAGCTGGCCAGTATTTTCAAAATGTCATTTTTACATCAAATGACCCAGACAACCCACTTGTAGACTATGTGATTTCGATAGATGTAATCGGAGATCCCCTGCCTTCATTAAGCACCAATAATATTTTGTTTCCTTCAATTTTTATGGGAGAAACAACTACAGATACTCTCATAATAGCTAATGACGGCTGTGAAAATCTAGTAGTCAACGCTTTTATTCCTGATAGCCATTTCTCTGTCAATACGAATGACTTAGTAGTAGGACCTTACACGTCTGATACTTTGTACGTGAGTTATTCACCTTTGATATCTGGTGAGCATTCCGAAACGTTATTAATATCTACTAATGCCGGCGATTTTGAAGTCCTTCTAAATGCTTTGGCACAGGCCGCTCCTAATATGTCGGTGAGTCCTGAAATAATCTACGTTCAAGTTGAGTCTTGTCTGGATTCCGTCCTTGTTTCGTTCGACATCTCAAATGACGGAGAAGCCACTTTAGAAGTGTCTATTAATTCAAATAATGAACGAAATCTCGAAGAACTTTTGCTCTACTTTGATGACGAATACTTGGAGCTCACTGATTTGATCCCCAGTATTTACCTATTCTCAGGTGGTGAATCTGGAAATGCCATCAGTGATGGTGGAGGCGACATGTATGATGGTGGGAACTACCTTTCGTCATCGTATCTGAGTAATATGTCATACACTTCAGGGTTGATTGTTGAGAATGGTGCCTTCGGTGATCAAGGTTCCTATTTCACTCGTAAACAGCCCGGTGTCTTCCTATTGGCAGCAGATATGAACGATGTTGAGTTTTTCCGAATAACTGGGGACTTAGGAGCTGATGGTAGTGGGATAAATAGCGGTGGAGAATTGATGTATACGTATTCTGGCACTACTTATAAAGGATACTACACCAACACTTCAAATACCTACGATCCTACCATTAATCATCTCATATTGGTAGAAGATAATGAATTACACAGTCAAACATACTTAAGCACTACCTCAAACGAGGAACACGAAGTGAATGGATTAAGCGCTTCCAACAGGGTATACTATATTCTCTTTGCTACGCAATCTTTTTATACAGTAACTGAAGACGTCATGGAGGAGTTCATGATAGAATTCATCGAAGATTTTATGAACTTTCCAGGATTGGGAAGTCAAGTTGAGTACCAAGTGGAAGAGGGTGAAATCATAACGGTCGAAACATACGTTCACACTTCAGGATATGAGGCAGGAATCCATTCGGTGCCTATTTCCATCTCTTCAAATGATCCAGCAAATCCAAATTTTACCGTTGAAGTTTTAATTGAAATTAACGAGGTATCTTGTCCTGATTTCGGTTATTTCATTGAAGATGGGTCTTGTAGTGGAGAAGTTCAATTCGAGAATCTAAGTACCAACAGCGCGAATTCTACTCTCTGGGAATTTGGAGATGGAACCAATTCTAGCGAATTGAATCCAACACATATTTATTCCTCAATTGGAGACTATACCGTATCACTAACTAACTGCTTTAACGGTGAGTGCTTTACGTTCTCTCAAGTAATTAGCATTACACAGGTAGGTGGCCCAGTTCCTTCATCATGTTCGCCTGAATGGATTTATTCAGACCAGTATTTCTTTATAGAAGAAATAACTTTAAATGGAGAAACAAATGCTTCAACTATTACACCCGAAGGTTATGAGGATTTCACGTGCGATCTTTTTACTGACTTAATATTGGGCTCTGAGTACTCTCTCGGTCTTGTTCTTTCTGTCTCATGGGATACCCCAGTGAAAGTTGAAATAGATTTCAATGGAGATGGAATTTTTGAAGGGTCCGAAATCATATTTGAAGGACTTCATTTTAATGGAAATGAAATTCCTTTTACAGTACCCATCGATGCTTTGACAGGTCAATCTCTGCGTATGAGAGTTATGACGGATTCAAATACAATATATGGGTGCGTTGTATACTACGGACAGATAGAAGATTATTCGGTTCGAGTTTTACCTATTGATAGTGAGCCTGTAGCCAATTTTTCATGGGAAGTAATAGATGAATGCCAAGGAGTATATCAATTTATAGACAACTCTTCCGGATTACCTTTTGCATGGAATTGGGATTTTGGCGATGGAACCACCTCTATCTTGCAGAATCCGATTCACATATTTGGGGAGAGTGGATCTTTCATGGTTTCTTTGACTTCAACAAATTCGTTTGGTGAAGGATTGAGTGAAGCACCATTAAATATCTCCGCTTCAGGCATCACTGGTATAGAAGTTTCTTCTGGAGGATACGTGGGGGTGCCAATAAATTTAACCCCTGTAGCCGAAGGAGTAGAAAACTTCTATTGGGATTTCGGTGATGGAACAACATTAGAAACTGTCGCTCCCCAGGCAACACATACTTTTTCAGAAGAAGGAGTTTATCAAATAGTAGTGGCAACGAGTGATGATGTTTGTGAGCAATCGTTCACTATTTTGCTCAATGTTACTTTCGTAAGCAACGATGATATCATTTCAAAAGATGACTTTGTCCTTTATCCGAATCCTTCTAATGGATTATTTGTCATTGAAGTTCCCTCCGGACATGTGATATCCAAAATCTCTGCGTTTGACTCACAGGGTAAGCAGATTTTATTTTCACAGAAAGGTGTCAACGACTTCCAAACAAAAATTATCATTTCTGATCCCGTTGCAGGTATGTACAATTTGTTGATAACGACTGATCGAGGCTTATCATTCACGAAAAGGGTTGTTCTGGAATAAGTGAGTTATCTTTTCTAAATGAAATACGAAGGGCGGCTCCTGATGGGCACTGTTCTCCCTTCTTGGTTCTAATCCCATTATTAGTCAAGGATAACTGATTTAACTCGCCGGATTTAACCTCCACTTTATTTTCACCGCCTCAAAAATCGCTGTCTCCTGTTTGAATGCCCCATTTAGGCTGAACCCCAGCTTCTAATAAAAACATAGAGGTGACTTATACCTTCCTCCTAATTTAAGCAAACAGTCATCATTTTCAATAACTCATCCGTTGAGCTTTTTATTCTTGGCCATGGCTCTTTCCATCATTTTGGCTCCATAGCCTTTACCGTGAATTGTCGAATCGAATATCAGGCCAAACCACTTTTCTTCCTCGCGTGTAAAATCGAAGTACCACCCAAGAATCTTTATCTTACCTTC
>JAKVAX010000052.1 GCA_022447625.1 Flavobacteriales bacterium
TGTCATCGGATTCAGTTAGTTCCTTCGGGCCGGGAACACTGAAGCTAATCCCGCATTCTGGGCAGCTATCATGGTTACCTGCCTCTGCCAAATAATTCATTAGACCCGCTTCACATCGCGGGCAAGAATAAGTCACCCGACTTTTCTTTGAATAGAAAGGGCGCTTTATTGCGTAGGTAGATATCTCTGCAGTGAGATAAAGGTTCTTCAAAGTTGCCCACGGACCATTGAACTGTTCTGAGAAAACGTCAGTATCTTCGAGTTGGCCACTCCTAATAGCGGTTTCGATCTTATTTACGTTATAGGGCCCGAAGACCTTGTGCTGTCTTCGTACATAGTACGTACTTGTTTCAGCCGGTGTGGCCTTCCGCCGCGCGCTTTCCGGGATAGCCAGAGTAAGAGAGGATTTTCGCGATGCTAAGACGCTTTCTATAGCCCCATCAAGAATAACCTCCAAGCAGAAAGCCGCTACAGGTCCGAGCAGAATGGAATAGTGAAGCCAATTTGGAATGGATTGGTACCAAGCGAATCCAAAGTTAAATGTCCAGACAAACAACGCAAAAGCACCGTAGGCTACGCTTAAAACCAATCCCAATCCCAAAACGCCCGAAAACGCCTCCCCATTATTATTTGACCACTTATTACGCTTGTACTCCAGCTCATCTAGTTTCTTAAGCGCTGCTTCGCTTTTGGAGACAGCCTCTTCCCCATAAATGCTAACTCGTAGATTACGTTCATCTTCCTTGGCCTTCTCCTCTTTCTTGCGTTCTTCTTTAGCCTTCTTCCTTGCGGCCATCTCTTTTCTTTGTTTTAGTCTTGCATGCAATGCCGCATTCCTTGCTTCTCGCTCCTGTTCCTCCTTTTCTTCGGCGGCACGTCGCCTTGCTTTGGCAAGTCGCTTTTTTTCTTGCACGGCCTCTTCTGGTGTGTATAAAGTGCCACCAACCTTTTGCCACCTAAGTTTCCCATTGCAGTGCATGCAAACCTTCAGGCCTCTTTTCGGAATTGGGCCGCCACAATCCGAGCACTGCGGCAGGTCGTTGATTCTCTCCTGTTCCGCTATTTGTGCCTTTAGGAGTTTGTTCGTTGTTTTCTGTTCCCGCCGTGCTTTTTTAAGCTGTTTTTTTTGCTGCTTATTTGCCTTTGCACGCTGTTGATTTGCCTTAGCACGCTGTTGATTTGCTTTCCCACGCTGACTAACCCCGGTTAAGTCAGCGAAGAAAGACATGTCTTCTTGGATTTCTTCGAAATCCGTGTCTCCGTCTTCATCAAACCAAGGATCAGGTGGCATCTTCTTGCTCCTGTTTGTTTAGCCCAATAGATAGTGTTCTTAAGATTGCCCGAAGTACCGAGCACCGGCATTGTTTTAATTTTCAGATGAGTCGGCTTCGACAAAAAAAAACGACGATGGGGTTTTTCTTTCTAAAATAAAGCTTGTAATTCATGTCGTTTCGAGCGAGGTGCTTAGGCCGAAATTCAGATGTGGATCTAGCCCTGTTACGTACTGAATGTTTTCTCTTATGTTCTCTGTAATTCTTACGAAAGGCTCATTTAAAAGAAGTTTTAATGCAAATAAAGATATTAATCCATTCTCACGTCTTGCTTACGTGAAGTTATCGCCAGTCGCAAAACATCCGCTAAGACAATCACTATTGAGAAATAGGTCTAGTTACGATTGAGTTATAGAGCTTTGAGACAACGTGCTAGATACACGATAAGCAACTATTCAAGAGAAGCTCGAAATTCGACGTGTAACGCTACTTGCTCAAACTCGACTACGCATTCGGGACAAATCAAAACTTCCGTCTCAGCGCATTCACAATCGAAGCAAGCAGCTATTCACACTCCTCAACCGTCAAGCTCCAAGGGTTGTGCTAGGTCGTAGTACTCACGCAGGTAATTCATGAGGGCTTTTACTTCCGCCCCTGCGTACTCGCCATATTCCTCGGAACTCGGACTGCTCTGAATTAGATGCATCACCTCGTGTCGAAAACCCAATCGGATTGTCTCCGCCGTCGGTCGGAAGGTTACGCATAAACGCATGGCCATTGTTGGACCGTAAATTGGGATTAATTTTTTTCCGAATAGTGTTCGCTTCCATGGTCCTCGTCGAAAGTGAAGCACATAAGAGTCGCTTGGCTGGTCGTCATCTATTTCCCACTTCCCGAACTCTGACGTCCGAAGAAAACTCACGACTGGAACATGAATGTCAGCGACATTAGGAACGCGAAAATTCTGGTCGTATGCTGCCGTCATATACTAACTTGCCTCTCAGATACACTTCCCACTAAGCAGAAAGAGGAGACCATAGATTATGGTTCGCAAATTTAGTTACGGCAATCCTCAATGTCTCTTGCTGGTTAAGTAGCGTGATCGTCGTCAAGACAATGAGGGGAAAAGGGCGGGAGAACGCAAATAGGAAAGGGGCCGCCCCGTGTTCCGGCAATTGATTGAAACTGCGTCAACTGACCGGTAAACTGCCGAATAACGTTTCTTGGCAAGTATACGCATCCACCCCGGCCACATTATGAGCGGACACACACCACGGCGAGTTGACCCTTCTAAGATGGTCAGTGAAAGAAATCGGGAATTAGCCGAGCGGCATAATCGCGAGGGCGCAGCAGCCGAGATAATAATACACAGACTCACGCGTGTCCTCCACGAGTACCTTTACTACATGCGAGACATTCAACTCGACCTTGCAGAAGAAGCAATTTGCATGACATTCAGTCGGCTGGCCTCCCACGAACGACGCAAAGAAGTCAAGGACTACATGCATGCCTTGGTGGACGTAATGTATACATCAACCGACGACGCCCAAAAGACGCATAGCAAAAGTGAAAGAGAACAGATTTCTGTAGCGGCCTATGCGGTTCGAGAGCATCTTCAAGCTGGTCTCAACGAGATCCTTCGAGAGTCGGCAAAAATCCTTGCGGCACAAGAAGAGAATAGCGCATTGCGGGTGGTTTTTCGAAGTTTGAATGAAACTCGTGTTCATTATTTAGACCATGCCCCGACCCATCTTTTATTCAACATGATTCAAGACTGTTACTTCCTGTGTCTGGCATATGATCGTTATGATCTTGGTTTAGATGGTGCCGAGTCCAACTTTGTCGAACGCCTCAACAGCTGTGGGTTGGCAGCGCTCCAAATTCAGGAGTTCGTCATCGATGCCGTAGAATCGGGCGATCTTATTGTCGAGCAGGGAAAGATCATAGATCCAAAACAAGATTCTAGCTAGGAATCATAAAAGAGATCTTCAATCATGCTCAACCTTTTGGATTTCTAGGCCATACAAGGTACAGGTAAAACCATGAAAGGCACGACTGTCGTTTTGCTGCTCTTGGCATTCTCAGGATGTCGTTCGAGCTTCGATAATACCGAAACCCTTGACGCGATCCTTGCCGAGGCGCTTGACCTTTTCGAAGTGCAGATTCGAGGAGACGATGAACTGGAGCTAGTTTATGCTAAGAATGCGCAAACGCCCTACACGGGTTGGGTAAAGGCAATGCACGGGAACGGGCAAGTCAAATATTTGAGTGAATACAAGGACGGAAAGAAAGACGGGCGCGGGATAGCTTGGAACGAAAACGGTCAGAAGGCGGTAGAAAGCTACTTCAAGGACGGCCAGAGGGACGGAACCACAACATTTTGGCACGAGAACGGCCAGAAGGGGGCAGAAACCGACTTCAAGGACGGCCAGAGGGACGGAACCTCAACATTGTGGCACGAGAACGGCCAGAAGGGGGAAGAAACCTACTACAAGGACAACAAGCTTGTTTCTGCCTCTGTCTGGAAACCGAACGGCGAACAATGTTCAGTATCCGACGTGGTAAAAGGAAACGGTATGTACGTCAGATATCGGGAAGATGGAACAGAAGAAGAGCGTCTATTTTTCGTGGACGGCGATCTTGCCCCACCCCCACGAGCCAGCTTACCCTCAACGGGTATTGTCCAATGGTTCGACTCCAAAGAAGGAACGATCCCATTTCAAATTCGAGTTGCTTTCGGCGACGAGCATGTCTTTGTCATGCTTAAAAACGCGCAATCCGGAAACCTAGTCACAAGTATTTTCGTGCGCCGCAATGAAGTCGTCAATTTCAAGGTGCCAGCGGGAGAGTACACACTCGAACATTGGTCTGGCCACGCGGAAGACTGGCAAAACACGACACTTAAATTTGGCCCCCGGTCAAACTACAAGAGCCCTAATTTTATTCACATTTGCGAACAAAAGGACGACCTCATCAAAGAAGGAAGGGCGGAGTTGGATTTGCGGAAAGAATAGATCTTTCACGCCCCATGAAGGTCGTAGGCTGTGGAGACTCAGAGAACGGAGACTACCCCGCCATCCTTTGCTCGTGCAAACACGAATCAATCTTACTTAGAACGTCTTTCGTGAATTCAGCGTGAATTTTATCGTCAATAGGTTGTTTAACGTATTTCTTAATACACTCATCAACCATCTTCACTAGTGCTGAATTGTTGGGATAGATCAGCGGAGTTCTGTTCATATTACAGACACATCGCGGACCAACAGCCAATTCTCTTTTGCAGAAACCATTCTTAATGGGATTTTTGAATTGAAGCTCTGCACAAGGAGCAAACCCCATCCGCGTATAAAATCTTTTCAATTTTGCTAGTGTTATTCTTGGTTCAAATTCGCCATCACTAGTAGATTGATCTCTCATATAAAAATCTGCTGCGATATATCCCAAATCATCACCATCGGTGTCAGATTCTCTCACAGTGAAGTCATAAAGAGACGTGCCATCCATTAGGGCGTTCAAATCAAGCTCTTTTCCTTTTACGTAATCAAAAAGATTTGGATACACTGCTATACTAAAAAATCGCTCAGATATCTCCTGACTACAATATCTTCCTCGATGCTTGCAGAGATCATCTATCTTCTGTGCTTTTGCTTTAAGATTCTCGACGATCCGCCGACCGACGCCCTGCTTCTCGAATTGCTTGTCCACAAATAGCAACTGTATCGTTAACATCTCTCGACGAAACCAGCATTTTCGATTCTTCTTAATGCCAATAAATCCTTTCGGTAGGCCGTCTTCTACGAATAAATAATGACCGCTGTTATAGAATTTACATTCAGCGGACCTTATCTCTTCAAAGTATTCTTCTCCGCTTGAGACTGGTATTATTTCGTGACGACCAAGTATTGGAGAAAACGTATCATCTTCACTTAGCAACGAGTTAAAGACTGCTTTAGCGGTGATTCCCCCATCTGGATAATCTATATCTTCCAGTAATCCGTTCATCTAATTCTCTCAATCATATTTATTGCAAAAACAGCTTTATCGCTGTCACCATTAAATTTTGTTCTAACGAAAGCTCTGCTGTCGGCTAGTTCTCTCGCGGAAAGTCTGTCAGCTGATCTAGACCACTCTGATCCGATGGCGGAATATATTGTTTGTGATATAGGTGAGACTCCATAGTTAGCAGAGCAGTAATCTTTGATATCTTTGTTGCTTGCATCGCTTCCTAAATGTGATTGTGCTTCTCTTATCATGTCATGTGTTTTTAGTTGCTTGCTCATGTATTACCTCTTATTGTTGAAATTCTAAACACATACTTTTTCTTAAACGCGGACCTAATACTTAGCTTCTATTACGCTACTTGTTAATTGCTTTTTGGTGAATGTTGAAGTTGTAGGTGCAGACCGATATCCTGATCGATATCATTAATATCAATCAGGGTCGGAACTAATTAGATCGTCATTGCTTTTCGGAGCCATGTCGTCGTCATAGGTAATCAGCTATCGAACGTGATGCTAATCCTGCTCACTACTATTCAACATTATCGTTCTTGTTGTATTTCACGCTTTGAGCGTTAGACCTGCGTTTGCATCTTTGAAATTCCCGTGGTAAATGCTGCAAATCCTATAGGCCACTGTCATGGTTTCCCGTCCCTATAGAATGTTTGATATGTTCCTTTGCTAATGTTTGTTTAATTGTGGTGGTGTTCGATGTTTTTCCTCTTCAGATATCTGTGAATTGTTACATGAGACACGCCATACCTTTTAGCGATCTTTCGTAACGACATATGAGTTGATAGTTCAAGTATTTCTGATATTTGTGCAGCGCTTAGTTTTCTTCTTTCAAGACCAGTAATTCGTCTGTGTTCTTCTTCTGAAATGAAGACTAAGTTTTCTGGTTCGTAGTCACCATTTGGATCTGGTCGATGACAATGTTTTCCTTTCGTTAGTCCGTTTGCACGAGCGAAGTCGATAAAGTCAGTGAAACTAAAACGGTTAGCGATATTCTTAGCTTGATAACTTCGTGTGTTCTTGACTCTTTGATTTATGCTGTTGAATTTGACACCGCACAGATATCGGAAATCCTTGTCAGAGATTCCGATAGAAATCATGTCTTAACTCTTCATACTTTTCTCCTTTTGTTTTTAGTAGCGATTATTGGTCAGTTTGTGCATGTCATCGTTTGCTGATAATGCTGCTTGATGTCCAATAACCGTTGTCCACGCAACTCATCCTGAGCAGTGAGCGTTTACTAGTGCTTTTGTTCTAAAGAGTAATACACACGAATCGGCGGTTTTGGCACGACAAAATTTGAGAATGTCGTAAATAGTTTGATATCAATAGGTTACGACTAAATCTAACGAGAATCGAGCTGTTATCAGAATAGCGGTGTTCATTAAAAAGAAAGGGTTGAATTATGGCAAAGACAACGAAAGATACGGGTCCGAATTGGTCGAGCGAGGGCGGGAAAGGACGTAAAGAGTGTGAAGGATGTAAGGCTAAGGGGACTAAGGAAGCGATACCTGCCTGCTGTTACAGCTAAAAGACTGGGTAAGTGCCCAAACTGTGGAACCGATTTCATTTTTACGCCGAAGTCTAAGTCAAAGAAAACAAATAGATTTGCAGCCCTCAGTGTGGAAGGCTACACGATGATTCTGTACTTAGCAGGCGTATTAGAGTCAGGCGGAGAAATCGAAGAGCCTAGCAAGCCAAAGCCTACTGGTCCAATTATGAAAGTGCTCGCTCTATGAGTGCAGATGCAAGAGAGAAATTAAAGAAAGCGGTTGCAGGTTCATAAGTTAAATATTTCGATTAGAGTTTAACGCCGATAGAATTAAGACTTAAAGGTTAAGCATTGTCTTAATTTAGATAGGCTGTTTTCTATGATTAAAATCACCAAGTATCAGAAATCAAACTCCACTAATCCTAAGAAGAAAGATGATTATTTAAGAATTAGAGTTAGAGGTATTGATGGTGCATGGAAACCATTCACTATTGCTTATAGTGCAACTTCTTCTCAGATAGAAAAGCTACAGGATGTGGCTTCCGAAATTGTACGGAAACGGGATCTCGTAAATGAGAAGTTTACTTTTGATCTTGATAATAGAATCCAGAAGGAGATTGGTTCCTGGAAGGTGAGAAGTCTGTTTGTTAAAGCCGGCTTGTTGCACTCTGTAGAAGACATGGATTACTCGTTTGAGTCGGTCAGAGTAGGCATGGAGAGCTTTCAAAAGAAGCGTGCTGATAAGGGTGAAATTACGCTACAGACGTTCGGAAAGCGGAAGGATGTACTCGTAGTCTTTCAAGCATTTCTTGATGAGGTTTACGGTTCTGGTGTGGACGTTCGGTCTATTGATCGCAGCTATATAAGAAAGTTTATCAATTGGCGGTTGTATGATCGAAAGGTTAAAGGTGTTGATGGAGAATGGATCGATAGGACAGTTAGCAAGTCAACAGTACAGAGTGAAAAGAAGTGGATATCATTGATGTTCGAGGTATTGGTTGAAGAGAAGGTTATAGAAAATAATCCATGTTCAAAGGTTAGCATTGATGTTGCTAGTGAGGATGAGCGGAAGGCTGTTTTACCTTATGACTTGTTAGCACAGATTGAAGTATTCTTAGAAGCGACAACGAGTGATGATAGGCGGGGTTGGTATATTTATTGGATGCTGACTAGATGGCTTGGTTGTCGTAAGAATGAGTCTCTTCAGCTTCAATGGAAAGACGTGTACTTCAATGCCATAGGAGGGCAGGGTGCTATTAACATGCCTGCTCCGAAAACTAAGAAGCAAGGTACAGTGCACAGAAGGTACCCGATGATGACGGGTACGGGTTGGGAAAGGGTCGATTGTGGTCTTAGGGAAGCTTTGCAAGATGAATACAAGAGGCAGAGGCCAGCAAAGACTGACTATGTAGTTCAGGGAATTCTAAATCTACATAAGAGCAATCGTAAGGACGTAAACTGGAAGTTTAAGAATCCAAGCACAACAATGGAGCGGCTGATTATTGATGCTGGTTTTGCTCCGTGGGCTAAACTTATGCAGAATTTGAGAGTCACTAGAGAGAATGAATTAACTCGTCACGCTAAGTGGCGTCCAGAAGCCATACATGCCCTGATAGGGCACTCTAGGTCTACATATGACAGCAACTACAAGGTCATCACGGATGACGACTACATGAGCGTGGAGGAAGAGTCTTACGATGCTTGGTCGCTGATGGACGAGCTATTTTTGTATTACGCTCCAAGTTACGCTCCAAAATTCTCGACAAAGGGGCTGAAATATGCGCGTAAAACGGCATCTGTGAGAATGCCGGTGGCGAGAAACAGGGAAAAAATAAGCATAAGCGCTTGAATGTGGGGGATCGTTTTATATGGACAGTACCCCCCTAGGGGGTACTTGGCTGTCTGGCACCGAGTCGCACGTAAACGCATTAGGCAGCAAAATTGCCCGGTTTTTCCGGGCTTCTTTTGTTTCTTGCGACTCGGTGCGAGATGGTGCGGCAGCGTGCTGCGCCGCATTTTGCGCCACTTC
>JAKVAX010000053.1 GCA_022447625.1 Flavobacteriales bacterium
TTAGAGACGTTCCAATGTCTCTTGAAATAATAGCAGAAAGTTGAACAAAACGGTCAACGCTATTTAGGGAAGGTCAACTTACTGCGATCCGCGTTCCGCGATCCGTATACCGCCTACAGCCTACCGCATACCCCTTACGTCGTACTCCCAACCATACCCAGAAGCTGATAACTTGCACTGTGGTTTGCAACCATTTAGGCTGAGAAGTTGTAACTTTAACACTTAATGCGTCATCTCTTAATTCTCATATGTCTAGCGCCCTTGCTTCTTTGGGGACAAAGCAGCAACCCCGTAGAGGATGCTTATGCTACTGGTAACGACTGCTATGTCATAACCGATAGCCAGATGTGGGAACTTGGTGCTGTTTGGTTTAATGAACCTGTGAATCTCAACAACGCCTTTGAAATTGAATTGGAAATTAACTTCGGTTCTTTGGACGCTAATGGAGCAGACGGAGTTGTATTTGTTTTTCAGCAAGTTGGGGTGAATGCCATTGGTTTGGCTGGTGGTGGAATGGGGTTCGACGGCTTTTTCCCTTCCATCGGTATTGAAATGGATACTTGGGACAACCCTGAGACGGCTGACCCTACAGCAGACCACATGGCTTTATTTGCTCATGGAGAGACAAACCATAATTCTGCTTTACAACTTGCCGGCCCTGTGAATACTAGTCCGCTTTCAACAAACGTGGAAGATGGACAGTATCATCCTTTCAAATTGACGTGGGATCCAGCTGCTCAATTGATAGAAGTATTCTTCGATTGTGAGTTGAGAATTTCGTACCAGATTGATTTGATCAATACCATCTTCGATGGTGACCCTGTTGTGTACTGGGGATTCACAGGCGCTACAGGTGGTTCGTTCAATACCCAAACAGTTTGTATCAGCGAATTCGCACTCGGTCTTCCAGATGAATTCCAGATTTGTAATGGTGAATCAGTAGAGCTCGGATTAAGCGGATCTCAATCAGATGATTACCTCTGGACACCAGCCACCGGACTTGACGATCCGACTTCAGCCACTCCTATTGCTTCACCAGCCGAAACAACCACCTACGAGATCACGATAACTGATCTCTGCGGACAAGAAACCACTTTATCGACCACGGTTGAAGTATTTGACGTTGACGTCGATCTCCCGGAGTTCATTCTGGCCTGCGAAGGAGAAGAGGTAGAAGTAACCGTTGATTCCAATGCCCCAGAGATCAATTGGTCAAATGGTGACGAAGGACAAACAGCCAACCCTACGGTATCTGGGCCGTTGACGGTGGAAACTATCGCAGATAACTGCTCCGCTGAAGCTACCACTGAAGTTGTTTTCCATCCCCTACCTATCACCTTAGAACTGGAAGACAACTATTCCGCCTGCGAAGGCGAAACAATAACGATAAACGCTGATGCGCAGTGGGGGCAAATTTATGATTGGGCTTCAGGTGAAGATTCTGAGATTATTGAGGTAACTGAAAGTGGAACATACGAAGTTACTGTCATCTCTCAAGACGATTGTATCGCTACCTTCAGCACTGAGGTGGAGTTTATCGCCATTCCCGTGGTCGATCTTCCCACGTTAGTGGAATTGTGCGAAGGACAGACGACAACGTTAAGCCCAGGTTCAGCTCAAAATACAAATTGGGACACCGGTGAAACCACTCCTACACTCACTGTTGACCAGCCAGGTACCTACACGGTGGTTCTCAGCAACGGTGATTGCACGGCCGAAGGGTCAACAGAAGTCACATTCGATGCGGCACCTATTTTCTCTTGGCCGAATGAAATCAGCTACTGCAGTGATACATTGATCTATCAAGCGCTTCCTGACAATGATTTGGTATGGACTGTCAATGGTGACCTAGTTACTGATTCTGTTCTTGTCGCTAACGCGGAATCGCTCACCCTTACAGGAACGAATGCTACCTCTGGTTGCAGTACTTCATATACCGCTGATGTCACTGTGCTTTATGCACCATTGGTTACGCTCCCTGAAGCAGTTGTGCTTTGTGAAGGACAAGCAACCGAAGTGACCGCAGCTACAGATGCTCCTGACAATTCTTTCTGGGATGAAGGAACCGAAGGCCCCACGGCAATTCTCTTAAGTGAAGGCGAATACATGTTCACTGCCGTGAATGAATGTGGTAGCACTTCAGCATCACTAATTGCCATTGAAGGCCTTTGTGATTGCCCACTATTCGTACCGAATGCCTTCACTCCAGATCTTGACGGACGCAACGAGCTATTCTATCCATCGCTAGCTTGTGATGTAGATGACTATACCTTCAGCGTACATAATCGCTGGGGTGAGCAGCTCTTTTTGACCAAAGTTCAAGGTCAAGGGTGGAATGGTGCAGCCCCAGGACGAACGCACTACGTCCAAGATGATGTCTACATCTGGCGTGTGACCTATGAGGTGGTTCTTTTTGACCGCGTGGAAGTCGTGGAAGAGGTTGGGCATGTGGTAGTGCTTCGTTAACTTCACCCCCCGGAACTCACGACCAAACTATGGCAGGTAACTCGAAAATTGCGATCTACGGCGCTATTGGTGCCAATCTCGGTATTGCGATCATGAAATTTGTGGCTTCATTCTTCACAGGAAGTGCAGCCATGCTCTCAGAAGGTATTCACTCAACCGTTGATTCACTCAACGGAGTCCTTCTCCTCTACGGAATCAAACGAAGTAAACGAAACCCCGATACCAAACACCCCTTTGGGTATGGGAAAGAAGTCTACTTCTGGGCTTTCATTGTAGCCATGCTCATCTTTGCCATTGGTGGAGGAATCGCCATCTATGAAGGTATCGAACACATTAAACATCCAGCAGAAAGCACTGGGAATAAGATGTGGAAGTACGGCGTGCTGATTATTGCCATCATTCTTGAAGGAATCAGCTTCTACATCGCCTTGCGCGAATTCAAAAAGAGTAAACCAGAAAAGGCAACTTGGATGGGGGCACTTCGCCAAAGTAAAGACGCTGCTACCTTCGCTATCATTTTGGAAGATTCTGGTGCCATGTTTGGTTTGATCATCGCGTTGATTGGTGTCAGCCTAGCAGATTTCCTAGAAATGCCAATGATCGATGGAATCACCTCAGTTGTGATCGGTATTCTGCTTTGTGTTATTGCCATATTCCTCGCTAGAGAAACCAAAGGACTGCTCATTGGAGAATCAGCAGTGGATAATGATTTGAAAGTAGTGAGAGAGATCCTTGACAGCGATGAATGGGTATTGAAATACCGCGATGTCAACTCAATGCATCTAGGTCCGGCCACCGTGCTCTTGGCCATGGAGGTAGACTTTTCCGATGACATGGACAATCCAGCCGTTGAGGCTGAAATTCTCACCATTGAGCAAAGGATCAAGGAAAAACTGCCACATATTTCTAAAATTTATATCGAATCAACTTCGATTAAATAAATGAAAACACTTCGTGTAATCGTCGCCAACATGCTGGCGGACCTCCTTGGAGCATGGCTTCTTAGCGGAATCCATATTGATACTTCTTGGTGGAACGTTGTTATCGTAGCGATTGTGATTGCCCTGATGAATGCGATCGTTCGTCCAATTTTGATCTTTCTCACCATTCCAGCCACCATCATCACCCTGGGGCTATTCCTGCTCGTGATCAACGCTGGAACGCTCATGCTTGCTGATTGGATCCTCGACGGATTCCGTATTGATGGCTTCTGGTGGGCACTCTTATTGAGCTTTATCATATCCTTTGTCACTTCCTTCTTCGCTCGCGCGGAAAAGAAACACGGCAAGGAATACCGCTAATTCGTAACTTGAACTACTCACTATAATCTAACCTGAAATGGGAATCTGGGATAAACTGAAAGGCGAACTCATTGATATCATCGAATGGCTTGACCCTACGCAAGACACGATGGTATACCGCTTTGAGCGCTACCAAAATGAAATAAAGAACGGTGCACAACTCACGGTGCGTGAATCACAAATGGCAGTCTTCGTTAGCGAAGGACAAATTGCCGATGTGTTCGGGCCTGGGATGTACACACTCAATACTCAAAACCTTCCTATCCTCGCTACACTGAAAGGATGGAAGTACGGATTCAACTCGCCATTCAAGGCTGAGGTGTACTTCGTCAACACAAAGAATTTCACCGACCGCAAATGGGGCACAAAGAACCCAATCATTCTGAACGATGATCGTTATGGAATGTTGGAGATCCGATCATTCGGTACTTACGCGATCAAGATTGATGACCCAGGCAAATTCCTGAAACAGATTGTAGGTACTGACGGTGAATTCACCACTGATGAAATCGATCAGCAGCTGCGCAGTATCGTCGTTACACGATTCACAGATGCTGTAGGTGAGTCGCGCATCCCAGTAGAAGGTTTCGCAGGAAATGTGAATGAACTCAGCGAGTTCGCGTTGCAGCAACTGCATCCTGAATTCATGGAGTACGGGATCAACCTGACGAAATTCCTCGTAGAGAACGTGTCAATGCCAGAGGAGATCAAGAAAGAGATCTTCGAACTGAGCCGACTTGAAAAAATCGATCTAGATAAGCTGGCGAAGCTCAAGGCGGCGAAAGCCATGGAGAAAGCAGCTGAGAACCCAAGTGGCGCTGCGGGTGCTGGAGTTGGTATGGGAATGGGCTTCGCTATGGCGAACCAAATGGGCAATATGTTCAACCAGCAGAACCAGCAACAGCAATCGCAAAAACAAGCACAACAACCACCGGCCCAAGGTGGTGGTGCAACTCCTCCTCCGCTTCCCCAAGCGGCACAGTACTGGGTGGCTATCAACGGACAACAATCAGGTCCGTACGATATAGCTACGATCCAGAACATGATCGCTGGCGGACAGATTTCACGTGAATCGTTGATGTGGAAGCAAGGGATGGCAGATTGGATTTCGGCTTCACAAATTCAAGAAGTATCTGGCTTCTTCGGAAGTGTTCCTCCACCCCTACCTAACGCCTAATTAGGAATGCCCGAAGCTGAAATAGAAAAAGCAGCGGAAGGAGCTCACAAAATTCATTGTTCGAAGTGCGGTGCTGAGCTGCGCTACCAACCAGGAACCACGGAACTAGTCTGTGATTACTGCGGTACGCGCAACCACATCGAAGAATCGTCCGTTGAAATTGAAGAGCAAGACCTCCACGAGTTCCTTCGAAAGGAGAGCGAGCGTGTGGTTACTGAAACCGTAGAAACGGTAGAATGTAACAGCTGCGGTGCCATCAACCCTTTCGATGAAACGAATGTGGCCAAGGCCTGCATTTTCTGTGGTGGACACCTCATCGTAAAAGATGCGGCGAAGATCGAGCAGATTAAACCGCAAGCACTTGTCCCATTTCAGGTAGAACACCGACGTGCCATCAAACTCTACAAAGATTGGTTGCATTCACGCTGGTTCGCACCGAATGACCTCAAGCGCATGCAGAACCTCCCTGACAAGCTCAAGGGAATCTACATGCCCTTCTGGACCTACGATGCCATGACCGTTTCTGAATACACCGGTCAACGAGGTATTACCCGAACGGAAACAGAGACGTACACAGTAAGCGGTGAAGATGGCCCAGAAACCCGCACTCGCACCAAGACCCGTACAGACTGGTATCCAGCCTCTGGAGTTGTAGAGCATTTCTTTGACGATGAATTGATTCTGGCCAACCCGGCAGTGCCTTCAGAAATCACGATGAAATTACGTCCATGGGATCTGTCTATGCTCGTCCCATTCGAGCACGACTACCTCCGCGGCTTCCTTGTGGAAAGCTACTCTGTAGGCCTAGAAGAAGGCTACGGCATTGCCAGACAACGTATCGATTCTCAAATCAGAACCCTCGTCCGTCGTGACATTGGAGGAGACCAACAACGTATCACCACCCTACACACTGATTGGAGCGATCAAACCTTCAAACACATCTTATTGCCGATCTACGTTTCGGCATACAAGTACAAAGGCAAAACCTACCGCTTCCTCATCAACGGACAAACAGGAGAAGTCCAAGGAAAACGTCCATACAGCGCATGGAAAATCACCTTCCTTGTACTAGCGATTCTGTTGGTGATTGCGATTATAGTGATGTTTGCGCAGGGGTAGCCTTCGGCGTTCGTGGTTCGTGGTTCGTGGTGCGTGGTTCGTGGTTCGTGGGATTAAATCGTAAATAATAATTCGTGATTAAGTAATCATGATTTTGATGTGACGGCGGATCACCTTTAATCGGTCCTGTAGCTGCGCATATATGCGCAGCTACCTCAAATATCACCAACGCACGATTGCAGGGATGGATGAAATCCATCCAATCCCCCGTAGGGTCACAGGCTGTAGGATATAGAAGGCGTTAGGCGTTAGGCGTTAGAATGGTCTTAGGCAATTGGTTATTGATTATCGTTTATAGATTATCGATTACAAACCCTAGACCCTCGTCTCTTGTCTCTTGTCTCTAAACAGCCGAAGGCCCCTCAGGAATCGGTGCCCAATGCGTGACATCCGCAAAGAAGTGATTGCTATTCCCTTCCCCCTGCCAGAAGTGCATGCCATGTTTTTCCTGCTTGTCTGGTCTATCACTGTAGAAGTCTTTAAGGAAACGTAAGACAATGACTTCTCGGATCTCGAATTGGAGATCTTTACCTGGGAGAAAGACTTTGTTCTTGGGAATGTATGCTAAGACGCGTTGTTCGTCATTAGGCAATTGATCGTTGATATCAATCCAGTTCAATTTCGCTGAATCTTTGCTCTACCAGGTACTTCTTGATCTTCTCTTCTGTCAGCGGCTTTTCGATGTAGCACTTGACGTTGTCATAGCTCTTCGCCTTTTCAATGTCATCCCAGTGGATTGACGACGAGAGAATCATAACATCGCTTTTCACTCCCAATTGTTCTAGGAAAAATAGGAATTCCCACCCATCTAGCTCTGGCATGTTAATGTCGAGCAAGAAGAGGTCTGGACGTTCTACTTTTCCTTCTCGCAGGTACCGAAGTAACAAGCGAGCATCTTGGAAAGTATGAATCGATGCCTTTGGCAAGACGAAGGTCAAAAACTGCCTATTGAGTAGGTTGTTAATGGCATCATCATCGATTAGATGAATGCGTTTGTAAGGAGAGGTCATTAGCTATACGCTTTTCAGCTTATCTAAGCTAGTGAGCTCGATCTAGTGTAAAACCTACACTCTGGATAGGTTATCAAATAAGAAGTGTGAGTTATTCACCTTTGAAGGCCGGTATACGCTTCTCCAAAAAGGCATTTACACCCTCGTTGTAGTCGTAAGTTTTGCTGGCCGCGGTCTGTAGCTTTTCTTCTACATCTAATTGATCCTCAAGGGAATTGGTCAATCCTTCATTGAAGGCTCTCTTGGTAAGCCCCAATCCTCTCGTTGGCATCGCAGCGAGCTTCAAACCCAGCTTACTCAAAGCCCCAGAAAACTCATCATCGCTGTACCATTGGTAGATCATTCCTAGGCGTTCTGCTTCTTCAGCAGATACTTTGTCGCCTAACATCGCTAGCGCGGAAGCCTTCTGGAACCCGATGATGCGAGGCAGGAAGTATGTTCCACCGCTATCCGGAATCAACCCAATCTTCGAAAAGGCCTGAATAAAGGAAGCACTCTCTGTAGCGATACATACGTCACAAGCCAAGGCAATGTTGGCTCCTGCTCCGGCAGCCACCCCTTGCACTCCAGCCACCACAGGCTTCTCCAAGTTGCGGATGCGCATGATAATCGGGTTGTAATGATCACGAACAATCGACGTCAACTCTGGTCCGTTTTCGTCCATCACTTCTGCAAGGTCTTGTCCGGCACAAAAGGCCTTTCCCTCCCCCGTCAAGACAACACAACGAATCGCAGGATCTTTTGCAGCCTGATCAAGGGCAGACTGCACTTCCATAGCCATCACTTTGTTGAAGCTATTAAACACTTTCGGACGATTGAAGGTGATCGTAAAAACCCCTTCACTTAGTTGGGTGCGGATTGTTGACATACGCCAAAGGTAGTAGACGAGAGTCTAAAATCTATAAACGATAACTAATAACTGATTATCTACTAATGCCTTTTGTTCTGCGGATGGATTTCATCCATCCCTACAATTAGGCATTGGGAATTTATGTTGCAGCTGCGCATGTATGCGCAGCTGCAGGAGGGTATGTTCAAATAACTGTGTCTGTTTATTAATTCTCAATCCAAGGTTTTATCCGTTCTGGGTAATTCAAGAG
>JAKVAX010000054.1 GCA_022447625.1 Flavobacteriales bacterium
TTTGTGAAGACGTTTTCCTGTTTTTATCATGGTGATTTTCCGCTTAAAAGCGGTCAACCTATTTCAGGGAATGACATTTTAAGTCGTTGGTTTTCGGAGGAGGATGAAGATGAGTGCGAGAGGGATGAAATACACCAACGCAAAGGAGAGGTATTTCAGAAGAATGAGTCCGAAAAGGATGAATGCGATGAGGCCTATCCAGTTGATGATGCCTTTTTTTATCCCGCCCTTGTTCCTTGCATCTCTGATGTAGAGAAACAGGTAGATCAATGGGAAGCCAAAGGCAAGTACATATAGTATTAGGAATGCCGTGAATGGGTACATAGGGATGCTTCCCGCAAATGCAGGTTAGAATCGATAACCAACGGCGAGTTCGAATCGGTAAAGATTTGTGGTGCTGTCATAATCACCAGCACGCTGACGGGCTTCATTGTAAACCGAAGGCGTATTGAAAGAGGCACTGGCGCGACCAAATCCTCCGAGCACTTCAACGTATAATGGGGTATCTCACAGGCAGTGCGGTATCCTGCAGCTAGGCCACCTCCAATCGAATATCCCTTGCGTAATTCAGCGCCAACGCTTGGGTCTTCCATGAGGTATTCTTTCAGTCGACGTGCATGTCCAAAACCAGCAATGAAGACACCTCTATGCACCGACTCTTGGTTATCATGCCAAGGGTAGAAACGCACTTCAGGAAGCAAAGCAACACCTTGAACGCTGTACGATTCCCAGGCTGTGTTGATCATATCTTGTTGATGGTGCGCGTATCGTCCGAATTCTACGTGAAGTCCATACGTGAACGAAGAGTTGTTCTCGTATTCATATCCAGCTCCGAAGAGCGGTAGACCAGTCAGGAAGTAGCTGTTCTGCAGGCGCAATCCGTGTTGGGCGTGGACACAAATGACAGTCAGCAGCGCTACGCCCAAAAGCAATAGGCGACGCATAAGACAAGAAATTAGGTTGTCTCAAATATATGGAATCTGGACGAGACACTTCTCGGGTCGAGGGTCGAGGGTCGAGGGACGAGAGACTAGGGGGACTAATCTATAATCGATAGACGATAAACTATAACTGTATGCTACTAACGTCTATAGCCTAACGGCTACGGAATACCTGCTTCGGATTCTTGATCGCTTTTTCGATCTGCTTGATGTCGTTCTTCAAGTATCCTTTGGTGTCGAGTTTCTTGGCTTCTGCGAGGAGCAGGAGACCTTCTTTACGACGTCCTTTGGCTGAGGCGATGGCTGCTAGGTTGAGTTTTACTGCACCGCGGTCGTGGTCTTTTTTCAATCCAATCTTGAGTGCGTTCCTGAGATCTTTCTCGGCGTCGTTCAAGTTGGTTTCCATTTTTGTGCTTCCACGGAGGAAGAAGTAGTAGGCTTGTTGACGTTTCCAGAGGTGATTTGGGTTGATGCGATCAATCCATTTTTTCGCCTTGTCAAGCTTTTGTTGTTGCAAGTTGAAGAAGACGAATATCATGCGAATGCTGCGCAGCACGGCGAGAACCGCAATGGCAGAAACGAAGATCATTCCAATACCAGAACCCCAGTGTCCGGTAGCGAAAAGTTGAACTGTATATGCGATGGCTGCGAGGGCGAATGCACCCTTGATGATCCTTGTATCCATTCTTTGCGTAATTTTGGGCTGCAAAGCTAGTAAAAACGGGCAGTACATGGCGTCAATCCAGTGGCAACATCTCGAAAGCGATCGCGACCTAGATCAAGCGATCCAACGTTCACACGAACTTCCGGTGGTTCTATTTAAACACAGCACCCGTTGTTCGGTAAGTTCATTCGCCCTGCGTGTGTTCGAACAGCAATATGGCTATGAGTCAGGACAAATCGAACCTTACTTCTTGGACTTAATTCGACACCGAGATCTTTCGAATCGCATTGCCAAGGAATTAGCGATACATCACGAATCGCCACAGATGATCGTGGTAAAAGATGGAATGGCTGTTTACGATACGTCACATAGTCAGATCAATGCGGAGGTATTGAAGAATTACCTCTAGTCTAGACGTTTTGTTGAATCTTCTGAAGTCGGGAGAGTAGTTCCAAACTCTTGCGTTGTAGATCTTTCGAAATCCCATGGTAATAGCGCTGTAGCTCCGGAGAATCCGGGTTGTAGCTGTGTGCATCAATTTTGATCACCTGGTAATTAATCTCCTCAGAAGCGTCTTTGATAATATGATTCAGTGGGTCACTGAGATGTGGATGGTGCACCATGTGATGAAAACACTGTTCCACGACATCGTTCATGATGACGTGTACTGCACGTTTCAATTCAGTTCTATTAGTGGACATAAGGAGGAGATTCTGCTAGTGCTCTTAAGATAGGATTTTTAGGCCTAAAAACATAATGTTTAGGTGCTTTTTGGATTATTTTATCCCAAAATGGGAGCCTTGATGTGATTTAGCTTCCTTTCAGCTTTTCACCTCTTGGAAAAGGCTCTTAGATACCTTCGCATTGCTCAAATCACATTCAATGAATGAGCATTCGATGAATTTCATCTCTGTTAAATCAGCCTCGTTCAAGCGACAATTCTCAAAGGTACATGCTTCGTATTCTCCCTTCGCTAGTGGGGTAGAGTTGAAGTCTGCTTTCTTGAATTCTTCTTCGTAAGTATAGGATGACATAGCGCGAAAGATTGAAACCGTGAAGGGATTCAATTACAGTCCGAGACGTTTAAAAACTTCTTCTCGGTGTGTTTTTCCAATCGGGAAATTCTTATCTGCTAAGGTTAAACTGTTGCCTTCAATTTTGTCAACCTTATCGAGGTTCACGATGTACGAACGATGCACACGAATGAAGTTGGAAGGAAGCTTTGTCTCCAATTCGCTCATGGTCATCAACGTCATCACCTTCTGGTCAGCAGTGTAGAACCGTAAGTAGTTCTTCAAGGCTTCTACATACAGAAGTTCTTCAAAGACCACTTTTTCGTAGCTGTTCTTGGAGTCACCTTTTACTAGCAAATGCTGGGGTGCTTCTTTTGAAGGAGTGAGCGATTCCGCGCTAGCGACACGACGAACAGCTTCTTCAAAACGATCATAGGAAAAAGGCTTCAGGAGGTAATCAGAAACAGCGTATCGATAGCCTTCAATGGCGTATTCAGTGTAAGCACTGGTGATAATCACTTTGAACTGCCCTTCAGCCAAATCGAGTAATTGCAGGCCGGTGAGCTCAGGCATTTGAATGTCAAGGAAGACCAAGTCAATCTCGCCGCCTTCTAGAATCCTGCGTGCGTCCCACGGATCACTGGTAGCAGCTACCATGTCAACCATGTCGCATTTCTGAGCATACAATTGAAGCAATTCAATCGCATGTGACTCATCGTCAACGGCTAAGCATCGTAGTGGCTTCATAGATCGATCTCTAGATTAACTTCAAAATAGTGTCCTTCTTCACCGGCTTCCATCGTGTAGTTTTCGCCGTAGACAAGATCAAGGCGTTTACGTGTGTTATCTAATCCGATGCCGGTTCCTTCGTGAGGAATGCCTTGCATAATCTTGTTTCGAAGGAAGATATGAAGCTTGCCGTTTTGTTCTACGATTCGGATAACTCCAGGATCGTCTTCGGAACGAAGGTCGCCGTGCTTGAACATATTTTCTGCCAATGGCATGAGCAGCAAGGGTTCCACCATAATCGCTTCATTGGCTTGAACCTCCATATCTACATGGCACTCATTTGGAAAGCGCTTCTGCATAATACTGTACAGGTCTTGAATGATCTGCAACTCCTCTTTGAGCGTATTTTGTCCTTCTTTCGCAGAAGTAAAGGCCATGCGCAAGATGGATGAAAGCTCTTCCGTCATCGCTGCGGTTTCAGGATCAACAGCGTAGACTTTGCTATGTATGAAGCCCAGTGTATTGAATAGGAAATGTGGGTTCACTTGCCCCCTAAGGAATGCCAATTCGGCGTTAGCCTTTTCTTGACCAAGATTAGCTTCATTGCGCTTCATCTCATTTTGACGTCCAACCAACCAAACAACCAAACTAGCGAGGATGGTAGGAATGGGGCGAAACATGTTATCCAAGACATAACCAACTGTCCATGGGTAGCGGTAGTTTCCTCTTCCTGTAATGGCTTCTACGATGACTTCTTGAAGAATGACGCGGCTGAGAATGAAGACGCCAACGCCGGCTAACAACCCCACAATCAAGTAGCCCCATTGCCTGCGTGGAACAACGCGCTTCCAAACGTGTGGGTAGAAGACATAGAATGCGCTTGCGTGTGCGAGGATGTGGGTGAAATTCAGTAGAAAACTGTGTAGGTCAAGCGAGGTGTTGATGATCTCTTCGATCATGTAATACAGCAGTACGGCCAGCCAAACCAACAAATGATATATGCGAGAAGGGATCTTCATGTAGCGAAAGTAGTTCGACGTTTCCCGAAGAACGGAAATTTTGGACGAAGGTGTTGTTTTTAAGGACGAACGTTTCGCTAGCGCGGAACGCTGCGCTTTTTCATGTTAGTCCTTGAATAGAAGCGATTCGTCACTAATTCCTGCAGGGCCAGAATTCATGGGCAAGATTTGCTCAAAATCTTTCACACATGAAACGCATAACATCATTTCTATTCGGAACCTTCGTTGCTCTTTCTTGCCTTGCGCAACGTCCTGACACGGTATCCATCGCTGATATCGCTCCTTACGTATACACCTTCAACCTTGAAAATGGAAAGCTGAAAGGCGAAGGGGCAGATATCTTGATTTCAGAGATTCGAGAGTCTCAGTTCTTTCTCTTGGGAGAGTATCACTACGACTCAGGGATTTCTAACCTCACCGAAGTTCTACTGCCCATCTTGGCTGACGCAGATTACGATCACTTCGCTGTTGAAGTGGGGCCTTACTCAGCAGAGAAACTCGCAGAACTAGGGAAAGAGAAGAATATAGAAGAGGCACTGCACGATTTCTACTCTGATCAATTAGCCTTAACAGGAAGACAACCCATTCCGTTCTTCAGCGGAAAAGAAGATGCAGCCTTCTTCGAAACGGCTTTAGATGAAGGCTTTGATATTTGGGGACTTGATCAAGAGTACCTTGGCGGCTTCTTGTTCTTATTTGATGAGTTGTGGCAAAGTGCCTACCAGCCAAATGACCTGCTTTCAGAGTATGAGGCAGCACGCGAACGAATCAAACAGTTTTACATCAACAATGCTGAAGACGACGAGAATGAGGTCTACAATCAATTGTTGGCTGATGAACGTTTGATCAAGTTGATGGATAAGCTAGCGAAGAAGTCGTGCGACGGTGACGACCGTGTAGACGAGATTCTCAGAAGCAGTGAGATTTACCGCGACTGGAAAGGAGACCTTATGGAGAACTTAGAGGGGAGAGCCGCGCTCATGAAGGAGCACTTTAGAGAGTATTACCAATGTACACGTCAGCTCGAACCTAAGGTCTTCATTAAGATGGGAGCGATGCATACCGCACGAGGTTTTACAGGTAACAGCTGTTATGAGCTAGGAAACATGGTTCACGAATTGGCGAATATGAACGGAACCAACGACCTCAATGTCACTTTTGCCACGCGTTACTATCTCGATGAAGAAACGGGTGAAATTGGCGACAACTTAACCTACGAAAGCGACTGGGTGCGCAATATGACACCGCTACTCGCTCAAGGACAACTCGATGAATGGGTGTTGATTGACCTTCGACCGATCAAAAAGATGTGGGTGAATCGCGAGCGCACCATGACGTATCAGCTGAAATATTTGCTGCGAAACAATGACTACATCATCATTATGCCTCCGTTGCCAGAGGTCACTCCGAATTATGTTGCGGTAGATCAGTAATCTAAGAGCGCTTGGATCTTTGATCCTAGGCGATCAGAGGCTAAGAAGTTGTTCTCGAGGTCTGCTGCAAAAGGAACAGGAGTATCCAAACTTGCGCAACGCGTCACAGGAGCATCAAGGTGTTGGAAGCAGTTTTCCGTGATCAACGCACTTAACTCTCCACCGATTCCACCGGTAAGGGTGTCTTCGTGAAGTACGAGCGCCCTTCCGGTTTTTCTAACACTTTGGAAGATGGTTTCTTCGTCAAGTGGAGACAGCGTTCTCAGGTCAATAACTTCAATCGAAGCATCAGACTTATCCGCTTCGGCGATAGCCCAATGAACACCCATACCATAGGTGACAATAGTCAAATCACTTCCTTCGCGAACAGTAGCTGCTTTGCCATAAGGAAGGCTGTAATAGTCTACAGGTACTTCAGCAGAGATGCTTCTGTAAAGAGCCTTGTGCTCAAAGAAGATGACTGGGTTCGGATCTTCGAAGGCACGTGTCAATAATCCTTTAGCATCTTCTGGGAAAGCAGGGTAGGCGATCTTCAGACCTGGAACTTTGAAGAACCAAGCTTCATTGCTCTGACTGTGGAATGGACCAGCCGCTACGCCAGCACCTGTTGGCATGCGCACTACAACGTCGGCATTCTGGCCCCAACGGTAGTGCAGCTTAGCGAGGTTGTTTACGATCTGGTTGAATCCGCAGGTAACGAAATCTGCGAATTGCATTTCCATCATTCCTTTCCATCCTTTGATTGACAACCCAAGGGCAGAACCAACGATGGCACTTTCACAAAGTGGCGTATTGCGAACGCGTTCTTTTCCGAACTGATCAACGAAGCCTTCGGTCACTTTAAACACACCACCGTATTCGGCGATGTCTTGTCCCATAAGTACCAGCTTATCGTGCTTCTCCATTGAATGACGGAGACCGTCTTGGATAGCATCAATGAAACGCATTTCTTTCGTTTCACCAGCAGGGGCTGTGACTTCTGGTGCACCATCAACGTAGATGTCACCTAGTTCTTTATCTGTACTCACAGGAATGGTAGGCAAGGCCAAAGCCTCTTTCAATTCCTTGTTGATGCGGTCTTTTACTTCTTTGCGCTTTGCTTCGATTTGTTCGTCGTTGAGAATGCCTTTCTCAATCAAGAACGCTTCGAAATTCTCAACTGGATCTTTCGTGCTCCATTCATCGATAATCCCCTCAGGGTAGTACTTCGTACCAGAAGCCTCCTCGTGTCCGCGGATACGGAAGGTCATGAATTCAATCATGATCGGACGAGGGTTCTTGCGAATGGATTCGGCAGCGCGTTGCACTGTTTTGAAGACTTCGATGATGTTGTTACCATCCACTTGGATAGCGTCTTCCTCAGGGATGCCATATCCAACGGCCTTCTGAGTGAAGCTCTCAAAACGGAACTGCTCGTTTGAAGGGGTCGAAAGACCCCACTTATTGTTCTCAATTCCGATGATCACAGGAAGTTGCCAAACCGCTGCAACGTTTAGTGCCTCATGGAAATCACCTTCAGAAGCTCCACCGTCTCCAGTGAATACGAAGGTGGCTTTTTCGTCTTTGCCCAACTTGTTCGCCAAAGCAATACCATCCGCAATCCCCAGCTGAGGACCGAGGTGAGAAATCATTCCCACGATGTTATGCTCAATGGTACCAAAGTGGAAACTGCGATCTCGTCCGTTCGTGAAGCCAGCTTCTTTCCCTTGGAATTGGGCGAAGAGGCGTGTCAACGGCACTTCACGTGTAGTGAAGATCCCTAGATTTCGGTGCATTGGAAGGATGAACTCATCCTTGTCAAGTGCAGCAGCCACTCCCACTGAAATGGCTTCCTGACCCATTCACTGAACCATTTAGAGATCTTCCCTTGACGCAATTGACTGAGCATTTTCTCCTCAATCAAGCGTGGCAAGATGATCTTGTCATACAGGTCTAGCAGGGTCTCGTTGCTTACTCCTTCAGTATCGTAGGCTAGCACTGGCTGTTTAATCGTAGTCATTGACGATCGGTTTGGTTCGCAAACTTAACGAACGTAGGTTGGATGTGGAACAAGAGCGGAATAGATTTTACTGATTGTGGACGGTAGACTGTGGACTGTGGACTGTGGACTGTGGACTGAATTTAAACTTTCCACAGGGAATGTTATAACTGTGTCTGTTTATTAATTCTCAATCCAAGGTTTTATCCGTTCTGGGTAATTCAAGAGAAGGTCTCGTTGTAT
>JAKVAX010000055.1 GCA_022447625.1 Flavobacteriales bacterium
TCATACCTCAAATGGCAACTGAAATAGACTGGTCACTTTGGAGCGAAAGAGGTGGGTCACTTTGTGCGAAATATGCAATATGGGGCTATTTGAGCTGCTATTTCAGGACATTTGATTGTTACTGTTAGGTTCTGTTCACCATCGAGAATTTAGTTCATCAGATTGCCAAAGGGTTATTTTTCGGATGTTGTTTTCAGGGAATTTGTCAGGAAGCAGGTATCGCGGATCAATCTGAACAGACGATGGTTCTTCTTCCGTTATGATGGTAACCTGGTGAGTTTCGCCATCAAATTGGATCATTTCCTTATACAAAAGCCTTTCGCCGTCTAAGCTTTTGACTCCAACCTCAATCCAGTCGTTCATAGGTTGTTGTTCTTCAAGCCCTTTACCCGTAGAGTGGAACTTATTGGTCACTAAAGACGCCTTGATTTCATATCGACCATCAGCTCTTTGCGTATAGCTGGCTTCTCCAACGTAGTTCTCGTAAAGCGTAACATGTTCGAAAAAGTCTGATACCAGATAAGACAAACTATCCGGAGTCACAGCATTGATCTCTTCAAGAAAGTCTAAAGAAGTAGGGTAGTGGCCGTTATTGTAACCGAATTCATTCATGAATCTTCTCAAGGCAAGGTTAACACTGTCTTCACTGATGTATTCTTTCAGTGCATACATTGCGACACTTCCTTTGTTGTAGTAAACAGAAGACTCATTGATGACGTTGATCAGTGCAGGTTCTTCTTCGAGTCGACTTCTAGATCGGAGGTATTTATCCATCTCGTATTTGAGAAACTTGTCCATTGATTCTGCGCCATATGTACGTTCCATGACCATCAATGCTGAGTATTGGGAGAACGTTTCAGAAAGCATTTGAGCTCCTCTAACGTTCGCTCCAACCAATTGATGAGCCCACCATTGATGTCCCATTTCATGCGCTACTACGTAGGTTACTCCATCGATGTCATCTGGATCTTTCAAGTCAGAAAGGAAGCCAATGCTTTCCGAGTAAGGCATGGTTCCGGGAAAGGCTTGAGCGAACTGCGCGAATCGCGGAAATTCGATAATTCTCGCTTGTTCATGGGGGTACGGTGAAAACGCACTGGAGTAATAACCAATTGAAGATTTCATTGAAGACATCATCTTATCGACGTTATAGTCGTGTCCTGGATGATGATACACCTCTAGGTCGATTCCGTGCCAGTTTTCACGCTTGACGTCATATTCAGCCGACATAACGGCAAAGAAATTCATGACTTTTTTATCGAGACGGTATTCGTAGAAGTTTCGGCCTTCTTCACTCCAAGATCGAATTAACTTTCCCGGTGCAATAGCCGTTTGGTGTTCGCTTGTGCTAACGATGGTATTGATAGTTACCCAGTCGGCATCTCGTCCTAAGAAATTACTGCGTCTATCTCGATCATTAGCCACGCCAGGGAGTACAATTTTGGCTTGTTCTTCTAACCCACGTTCTATGCGCTCATCTTTGTCAGAAAGTTCGCGGTCAGAATTGTAACCAATGGTTGGCATGAAGGCTTTGTTATTCAAGAAGATTCCATTTTGTGTCAAGTTGGGTAGTGTCAGGTTGTTTTCGATTCCCTTGACGTAATAGGTTGAATGAATGTCTACCTGAATACTGTCGCCTGTATTGAGCGTTGATCCCAGGTCGAAGATGATGTAGCCGAGATCTTGATCGTCTACTTGAATAGTAGAGTTTGGGATAGCAATGGTAATATCAAACGTACTCGACTTAGTGAAGTGAATCGCATCGATGGGTTGATCCGACTTATTAACTACCCACCAATGACCATCGGCTTCGAAGCCACGAGATGCTGGATAAAGGTCGATCTCATAGGTTGTAGTTGAAATCGTCGGTTGAGCCAAATGCTCGAATTGCTTATAATTTTGTTCATAAGCAATGGCCCTTTCGATTCGAGCGTCTGCTCCTAAATGCTCATTGAGCACATTACTCTGGTAGAAAAGAGCGCAACCAACTCCCCCTGTTGAAAGAAAGAGAAGAAGACCGATCATAGCGGGCTTCCCATGGAATCGACTTTTAGCAATGGCAAAACGTTCACTCCAGTCGGCGGGTTTTCCCTTTACCCAGAAGACAGACCCGATGAGTAATAACAGTGTTCCGACCAAACTCCAATAGAGCGTGTAGCCAGCCAGCCCATCAGAAAAAGGAGCCCATTTGCTCATATCTGAGTACGTATGTTCAGGTCTTCCTCCGAAAGTTAGAAGGTTGCTATCAATGTCGAATACAGGCCAAATGAATAGATGAAAAATGAGAAGTAGTAGGAAGACGAAGAATCCAATGTATTGTTTGTTGATCAGCACGTGAACGAGCAATGCCGCTGCAGTGATGAGCATGAAATACGGAAGGTCAAGCAAGATGATTTCGACGAAATAGACCATTGGATCGATGTTCGCGTACCCTTTCATCAGTTGGATCACCATCGTTAGTGTAATGTTGACTACCATGAGTAACAAAATGGCTCGGGTAATAACCAGAAATTTAGAAAGTAGTGGAACCCATGAGGCTTGTGGTGAAGCATCGATAATTTCGTTCATCTGTGCTTTTCTCTCTGCCCAAACGAGCTGGCCACTGTAGAAACCGATGATGATGACAAACACTAAGTACAAGCTACCCTTGATGGCATCGGTCATGATGAAACTAACGGGGAGGTTTCCTGTTCCGAACCAAGTGTCAGCATTTGAAACGGATCCGATGGTGTTTAGTAGTCCAAATAGCACGATTAAGCGGAAAGAGGTTGACTTGAGTAATGATCTTGATTCCACTCTAAACTGAACCCAAAGTTGCTTCCATTGTACTCGAGTCCCGGTGCTAATTTTCACCTTAGGTAACACCAAGTGCTCACCTTGGTTGTCAGCCATTTTTGGAGAATTCGACTCTTTAAGGACTTTTTTGGTTTTCCGAGATTCCTTTTGGAACGTGAAAGTGAAGTACATGAAAGAAAGCATCCCTATCGAAAACACTAACCAAACCGCTCTGTTGAGAAGGAATCCAGGAGATAAGGGAAGTTGTGGCGTGTTCAAGTCTTCGATCGTCCAATACTTGGTTTCTAAGCCAAGTACGGAAAGTCCGAATGGGTCAAGTAGGTAGATCGCCCAGTCGCTTTCAAGGTTATCCAAGAACCCCATTGAAAGTAAGTAACCAATGCAGAGCAACATTGCGCCAGCAAATCCAAATCCACTCTTTCGCGTTTTAACGGCGAGCGTGTACAATAGGGAAGAGGCGATGATGACATTGGGCAGGACCAAGAACAAGAAAGCAAATAGGTACGCGCTCCCTTTGTTAGGTCCTACTTGGTCACTATCGGCAAAAAAGGTAGCCAGTACTAGCGCAAGAAGGACGAAGACCATGGGAAGAAGTGAAAGCACTAGACTGCTTAAATACCTACCGAATAGGTAAGCTCCTTTGTGAATGGGCGCTGTATAAAGGATTTGATCAAACTTTCGATCAAAGTCTCGCAATGCAGCGGCGTTCGTGAAGGCGACGGTCATGAACATTCCTAGAAGACTCATGAAAGTTACCGTTTGCGCGATGGAATATGCGGAGTTAAAGAAGGAGTCATCTGCACTTCCCCCTATTGTGATTTGGGAGCTCACACTAGATGAGAAAAATAAGGCGAAACACAGGGCACAAAAGATGTACACCATTGGCTGTTTCAATCTGGATTGAAGATCGTATCTGAAAAACTCAAAATTCATGGTGGTAGGTTTAGTGCGTTACTTCGACGTGATCTGCAAGGAATATGGTACTGAAGAATACATCTTCCAGGTCGGCTTCAACAGGTCGGAATCCCTCTCCAGGATCTAATTCACTGTGTACATGAATAATTGGTTTACCCATGGCCAACCTGCTTGAAATCACCGAATGACGTTTCGAGTATTCGTTCACTTGATCCTTTTCGATTTGTTTCTCCCAAATCTTTCCTTCCATGCTCGCTAAAGCACTTCCTGGTTTACCTTCATAGAGTAATTCTCCTCGGTTTATAATGGCCATGTTTTGACATAACTGCTGCACATCCTGAACGATGTGCGTACTCAAGATCACGGCTACGTTTTCTCCGATTTCAGATAGTAGATTATAGAACCGATTACGTTCGCCAGGGTCCAGTCCGGCTGTAGGTTCGTCAACAATGACCACTTGCGGGTTTCCTAGCAATGCTTGAGCAATTCCAAACCTTTGGCGCATTCCGCCTGAGAACCCGGCAACTGCCTTTTTTCTCACCTCGTACAGATTTACCCGATGCAGAAGGGTCTTGACTGTTTTTTTGCGCTCTTTCTTATCGGCAATTCCCTTTAGAATGGCCATGTGATCTAACAAGTCTTGAGCAGTAGCTCGTTGGTAAACTCCGAACTCTTGAGGAAGGTAGCCTAGCACTTTCCTAAACTCTTCTGGTTGGTTGAGTACGTCTATTTCACCCCACTGAATGCTCCCGGTATCAGGAGATTGCAGCGTGGCGATGCTGCGCATAAGTGAACTTTTCCCGGCACCATTTGGACCCAACAACCCAAACATCCCTGTGGGAATTGTGAGGCTAAGGTTATTGAGGGCTTTCACCCCGTTTGCGTATTGTTTTGATAGGTTCTTTATTTCTAACGACATAGTTTCAGTTTTTGGAGTTATTTGAAAGGAACGCGGTGGATTGAATCCCACGTAATATGTGACAGCGGTTGAAGTTGATCTTCCATATTCTTGCTGTATTTCATACGCTTATCTTCGGGTATTTCTTGGGCGTCATCGACGTTCCAATCTGAGAAAACCACGAGCATCTTGACGTCAAGGTTTGATTCTTCATTTTCCGAGAAGAAGTGTTTATCTACCATGCGGATCTGCATATGGAATTGGGTTGATTGCGGATACCATCGGCCTTGGAAGAATTGATAGTTCACCTGGGAGTGAATCATTGGATTTGATACACTGTATCCCATCAAGAATAGAATGGGTTTCAGCGCCCCAGGGATGACCATTTCATGATCGATTACGACAGAGGCTAGTGCATCCGTTGCTTGGTCAAAGTAGAGTCGTCCTGATTGTTTTCCTCGTTGATAAATGTCCGATGAACCAACCTTTCCACGTGATTGGAAGCGAATAACAATCATTTCGCGGCCTTGGATACTAGAATTCTCTTCATAAATGAACTCGTACTCTTCGAGACGATCTGGGTTGATGAATGCCTCTTCATTTCGAATGGGATCCATCTCAATGACATCAGAAGGAGACATGGTACCAATCATGACAGCACGGGCTTCTTCACGTGCCTTTTCTTCGTCAAATTCTTCACCTTCTTTATTGGCCTTCTTTTTGGCTTTCTTGAATTTCTTTTCAGATTTCTTTTTCCCAAATGTTAAGTCGTCCATGTTATCAACTTCTTGATACAATAGCAGGCGTTGTTGGGAATCGGCAGAATCAAGAAAGTTGGGAGCGTAGCTCTGCACATAGCCTTCAGCTTGTGTGAGAAGATTTCCATTGTCTTTGACCAGTTGCTGGAAATACCCACCAGCCATGAATTCAGACCCATAGTTTGAACTCCGTTTGCTCATCGCATGACGGATGTAGTTCTCAGGGCTCATTGGTCGAACTACGGCCTCGCCGATTTCTGTAACGAAAGGTTCCAGTGCGACCAGCTGATATTGGCCCGCGATGTCTTTAACTGCGAACGACTTCGTTTCATAGGCGATATAACTGATGATTAGACTGTCGTTTGCATAGGATTGATCTAATTCAAAACTGAACTCACCATTGAGGTTAGCCACAGTTCCAAATGTTGACCCCTTGACAATAATGTTACAAATGGGTAGGGATTCGTTGGTTGCCGCATCGCTTACTTTTCCTGAAATAGCGAAGGTTTGAGCATTGACTTCCATACCTAGGGTGGAAAGAAGGAGTGTAAGAGCGATCAATGAAAGAATGTGCTGAGTCTTTTTCATGTTGTGTGTATTTTCAATCTGCAGCACAAAATTGTTTCCGACCGTAGGGAGAAAGAAATAAGGGTGATGTACTTAGAAGAGAAAGTTGTGAGAAGCGTGCTTTTTGTGATGAAGGGTGTTCATCACTTAAAATGGACTTGCAGGTGTACTCCGTGTATCTTTGTGAAATGCTTTCGTTCTTAAAGAAAAGATGGGTTTATCACACATTGACTTGGGTCATAGGAATAGTAACAATTGAGGCTATTGCATGGATTCCAGTGGAGGAAGGAGAGTATTTCGATCACGTTGGAGTGACCATAGCGTATATTTTGCCCCTCATTCCTATCGTTTATTTGAATTTCTTCCTGAAAAAAACCCTTTATGATAGGCGAAAGTATTGGCAGTACTTCTCTTCCATTCCTTTCCAGGTGGTGATCGGTGTACTTTATTACCGGATCGTTTGCCATTTCGTTGTAAACACTTCTCAATCTTGGCAACAAGACGCAAGCAACGTATTCTTTGTCATCGCTTTAACTACGGGAATTCAGTACTTCAAGAGAGGAGTGGTTAATCAATATCAGCTTCAGGAATTGAGAAATAAGAATACAATGATGGAGTTGAACGCATTGCGAGCGCAAGTCAACCCTCATTTCCTATTCAACAACTTGAACAACATCTATGCGATTAATAACATAGATGCAAGCAAGGGGTCAGAAATGCTCTTGGAGCTGGCTGAGGTGATGCGGTATCATTTGGAGTTTTCTCGACTTGAAAAGATTAAAGTTTGCGATGAGGTTCAGCTGATTCGCTCATACATCGAATTGGAGCGATTGCGCTTAAATGAATTGTGCGATCTAGATACAAGCTTCTTATTGGCGGAAGAGGAGATGCATATTGCTCCTTTACTCTTGTTGCCTTTTATTGAAAATGCATTCAAACATGGCACTCATCCTAATAAGAAGTGTTTTGTCAGAATTGAGTTGGAACTCAATGATAGAAAACTCAACTTTCATGTTTCGAATTCGATCATCCCAAGAAAACAAGTTGTTCAAACCCGCATGGGACAGGAGAACACACAGCGACGCTTGGAATTAATTTATCCCGAACGACATCAACTTGAAATTCGGAATACGGGGATCGAATACCACGTCAATTTGCAGATTGATTTATGAATAAACTTCGATTGCTAATAGTTGATGATGAGCCGTTGGCACATAAAATCCTGGAAGATTATGCCTCACGCATTGACTTTCTCGAAGTTGTGGGGACCTGCTTCGATTCGATTTCAACGATAAATTTTTTGAATGAGAACGAAGTGGACGCGATCCTCTTGGATATTCAACTCCCTGATTTGACGGGGTTAGAGTTGGTACGCACACTTGAAAAACGCTGTCCGAAGGTCATTTTTACTACCGCCTACACTGAGTATGCACTTGAGAGCTTCAATTATGAGCAGGTGATCGACTACCTTCATAAGCCTATTCGAATAGATCGCTTCTTAAAGGCGGTTCAGCGTTTACGACTTCAGCTAACGCTGGAACAGAATTTTCAAGAACATCCCACAGAACAACAACCCAAGGTCAGCAACTCGCAGGATTTTATCTCCATTAAAGACAACAAAGAGATTCATAAGATCAAATTGGATGACTTACTCTATGTTCAAGCTTGGGGGAACTATTTGAAGTTTTTCCAGTCAAATGAAAAAGTTCTTTTGGGGCGCAAGACCATTAAGGAACTGAATCAAGAACTTCCAAGTAAAGAGTTTCAGCGGATTCATAAGTCGTTCATGGTAAACAAGAAACATGTCACAGGAATTCGGGGTAATCAAGTGATACTTGGAGAGACGGCTTTACCAATAGGAAAGAGTTATTCAGTCTTGGTGAAACGAACGTTACTTTGATAAAGGACTTGAAAGTGTTGTTCTCAATGATGTGGTCACTTATTACCCAAGTATTGACTCTGGAAATATTTACCTGACACCTCGATGGAATAGTTTCTGACCTTATAAATGAAGGTCAGAACGCATGATAACCAGAGAACGGAAGTTCGGAGTCAAGCAATACTCTATC
>JAKVAX010000056.1 GCA_022447625.1 Flavobacteriales bacterium
CGAACCACGAACCACGAACCACGAACCACGAACTACGAACCACACAAAATCCATGAACAAACGCATTGACCGCACCCTATCTGAAGAAGACATTGACCGCATTATTGAGATGGCATGGGAAGACCGTACCACCTTTGATGCGATTGAAATGCAATTTGGGTTGAAGGAAGCGGAGGTGATCAACCTGATGCGTCGACAGCTCAAACCATCGAGCTGGAGGTTGTGGCGAGCACGTGTTCAAGGGAGAAATACGAAGCACTCAAAGAAACGTACCTTCACAGAAGGACGACACAAGTGTTCCCGTCAACGTCACATCTCAGGCAACAAAATCTCGAAACGCTGAGTAAAAAAGGCGCCAGCAAAGACTAACGCCTAAAGCCTGTAGCCTACTTAGTTTTCAAAAAATCAATTGCAAGCTCGTTGAATCGCTGATGCTGTTCAATGTTCACGATATGTCCGCATTCTTCTAGAATCTCGAGTGTCACATGCTTTTGTACACGATCAAACTTCTTAGCGGCATTGATAAAGACATGGTCTTCTTCACCCATAACCACAAGTGCAAGCTTGTCAACCGGACGATGGAAGTACTCACGAAGTGCGCGGAAGAAATGGCGGTAAAGACCAACCCACTTCAAATACTCTTTGCGCGTTAAGCGCTTGAATTGACGCTGGAATACTCGACGAGAGAACTGGTGGTTCTTCTTCGGCAACACGATATATGCGAAGATGTTGTACAGCGTTCGGTAAGGAAGCAAGTAGTTCAAGAACTTCGCTGAGTGCACGAAGAAGTGCATTTTGAAGGTCGCCTTGAAGATTCCTCCTGCCATGACCATGCGATCAATCAAATGCGGACGCAACACATCTAGTCGTTGCAAGATGACACTACCGAGCGATAGCGAAACAAAGTGCGCCTTGTTGATCTCATAGTGGTCAAGCACCGCGAGGATATCTTTTGTCACTACGTCGAAATCATAGTTCGCGTGCTCTGGATCGATGTTCTTGCTTCTTCCGTGATCACGTAAGTCAAGCAACATCAAGTTAAAGTGTGGACGAAACGCCTCTACTTGAAACTTCCATGTTTCGATGGCTCCTCCCGCTCCGTGAATGAACACCACCCATTGGTGATCATCACTGATTTTCTCGATCTCGTGGTATAATAGTTTACTCATTTCTTCTTCCTGGTATCGTATGGCGCCGCAGGATACGCCTACTTTCTTTAATTACCAATGGATCACGTCGGTGTTTCCAGATCTTTTCCCGTGCTTCCTTCGCTGCCTGCTCTAAATCAACGATCGGATGCGGGTAGTCCCGTCCGAGCTCAAAATCAATCAACGCCGCCTCCAACGGCAGTATCTGCCAAGGTTCATGGATCTGATGATCGTTCAATGTACTCAATTCCGGCACCCATTTGCGAATAAATACGCCATTTGGATCGTGATCTTGTGATTGTTTCACAGGATTGTAGATGCGTACGGTGTTAATTCCGGTCACTCCGGCCTGCATTTGAAATTGAGGAAAATGAATGCCCGGCTCAAAATCTAGGAAGAGTTGAGCGAGGTAATCAGCACCTTGTTTCCAATGCTGCCATAAGTGCTGGGTGAGGAAAGAAACCAACATTGCACGCATCCGAAAGTTCACATAGCCTGTTTCAATTAAGCAACGCATACACGCATCCACGAGCGGATATCCCGTGTTTCCAGTCTTCCAAGCTGTCAAGATTCGCTCGTCTTCTCCTCTATCGAGGGAATTATATCCGCTGTTCACATTCACGAACTCCATACGATCTTCCATCTCGAACTTCTGTATGAAATGGCAGTGCCAGCGCAATCGTGAAGCGAAGGCAGCAATGTTGCGCTTTTCTCCGATCTGTTCTTTGGCAAGTTGTGAGGCTTGATATGCTTGCCTGACGCTCAAATTTCCCCAAGCGATGTATGGCGAGATGCGGGAACAGCCACTTCTACTCGCTTCCGGTTTGGAAATACTCCGTGCGTATTTCCGAATGCGATCACCCAAGAAACTCTTCAAATAGGCATGCGCTTTCTGTTCCCCTCCAGGTTGAAATTTCCCTTCAGGCTCGAATGGATCGAGCCGATGGGTCAATTGCTGAGAATCCTCCGTTGACAGCGCCGGGATAAACGCTTCCCAGTTCGGGTGTTCTTGAGGGAGCCTCATGACATCGTACCAGTCTTTTCGCCAAGAACTGCGATTGGCAATCCCTCGATGTACACCATTCATCTGGAATTCCAGCCATCGAATATTATACTGTGCGAAGTAACACTTCATCATTAAATCGCGTGCGAAAGAGCCAACAAGTCCAGTTTCTTGGTAGCTGTAGACAGCTAGAATATCAAACTGACTGCGAAGTAAGTCGAAGCTCTCCTCTACTTCTTCTTTTCTGATGACTATTTGTGTCGCTATCGCGGAAAGCTGGGTATTTAAGTCATTCAACGACTCTTGGACAAAGCGCCAATGGCGGGCGCTGTATTGCGGAGCTTCCATCATGCTCGGTTCAAATACATAGAGCATGACAAGGGGTAGCCCCGACTCTATGGCCTCCTTTAATGGAGCGTGATCACGCAAACGAAGGTCGCGTTTGAACCAGACGACGTTAACCTTCGGTGACATGACTAGAATCCTTGCATCACCTCTTGGAGGCGAACAATCTCTTTATCAGTCTTTGCGTAAGAAAGACGACCGAGATGATCGGTCTGGTGGTACCCATCCAATCCGGAAATCGCCACTGTACCAGCATCTTCGATATTCAAATAACCGTCTTCCGCGATGGCGTTTTCTGGGAACTCAACCCATTTCAATTCGCCAACGAGAAAACGTGTTTGGTTTTCTTTGATATCAATATCTCTGATCAGCTGAAGTCCCATGCGCACCTTCGCTTCTTTTACCGCCGGAGCGCGAGAACCTTCTCTCCATAATGGTGTCAACCCTACGGCATCGAATTCACTTTCTTCGCGGTCATAGCGCGCACTCGTTTGATGCGCCTGTTCAGCGATATCAAGGTTGATATGATTGATCGTGTAGCTTCCTGTGGCTAGGATGTTCTCATAAGTATGACGCGGAACCACTGGCGGACGCATCACCATCCCAAATAAAGGGGGATTAGAACCTAAATGCACCACAGAACTCACCACCGAAAGATTCGGCTGTCCTTTAATATCGCAGGTACCGATGAGATTGGCACTCTTAAAACCGCTGAGGCTGTTGATCAATGCTGCTCTAAAACGTTTGTCTAGCGCATCAATATCTTCTCTTAACAATCGTTTCATCTCAGACTTTTAAGGTAGACAAGCCACCGTCAACACCAATAATTTGTCCTGTCATCCACGACGATTCGTCACCAACCAAGAACGACGCTACACGAGCAACATCTGCCGCTTCTCCAAAGCGTTTCATCGGGTGACGATCTTTCGCTGATTCTTGCTTCTTCTCATTATTCAACAAGGCTTCAGCCAGCGAAGTATCGGTTAATGAAGGTGCTACCGCATTCACACGAATCTTAGGTGCAAATTCAGCAGCTAAACTTTTGGTTAATCCTTCCACTGCCGCCTTAGCTCCGCTGATTGAACTATGGAATGCCATTCCGTTCTTCACCGCAACGGTGCTGAAGAGCACAACCGCTGGATCGTTCCCTTTGCGTAGAAGTCTGAAATTCTTCTGGATATTCTGAAAGGCGCCGATATAGTTCACCTGAAGATCATTCAAAACGTCTTCGGGTTTCAGCGAACTGAAAGGCTTCAAATTGATCGTACCCGGACAATAAACCAAACCATCAAGCTGGTCTGTATACTCAGACAAGTCAATTGGTTCAGCAACTACATCTTGCGTAATCGAAGTATAATTACCTCCGGCTGTAGCCCCTGTTCTCGAGATTCCGATGACTTGATGTCCTGCCGCTAGCAGCTGATCGCGCACTTCGGCTCCGATCCCTCTGCTATCTCCTATCACTGCTATCGTTTTCAATTCGAACGCAGTTTCATGATCTCTTCTTCTATCTGTGCCGCCTTCGCCGTCAGTTCATCTGACTTCGTGCGGTCTACCTTGCTCATTCGGAAGGCCTCGTCTAACAGTCGCTTATGCTCTTTCTCAAGCTTTTTGACTGGATCGTTTTTGAATAGTCCAAACATGTAGATAGAACACACTACTTCTGCAAAGGTTCGCGAAGCTAGGCGTTACGCTTTGGGCTATGGGCGTTAGCGTGGTTCTAGTATAGGTCATAGATTATCGTTTATTCATCATAAATCTGTTAGCTATTTTCCTATTTCGCCTTGAATCAAAAAAGGACGGATATGATCCGTCCCTTTCGATGAATATGGTTTTCTGGCTAGTTCAGTGATGCCAATTTCTCTTCGATGGCTTGAATCTTGGATTCAGCGTCTGCTTGCTTTTTACGTTCCGAAGCTACAACTGCCTCTGGTGCGTTATTTACAAAGCGCTCATTTGAGAGCTTCTTGCTGACGCTGATAAGGAAGCCTTTCTGGTAATCGAGTTCTTTCTGCAATTTTTCTTTCTCTGCTTCGAGATCTACTGTTTCACCGAATGGAACGAAAAATTCATTGGTTGCTACCATGAATGAGAAGGCTTGATCCACTTTCTCCGATACGTAGTCTACAGCCTCTACATTACAGAGGTGAGCAACCACGGCGTCGAAATCCTTGTTGTAGCCTTCGTTCAACTTCACACTCAACTGCAGTGGATTCTTGTTTGGAATCTGCTTGTCTTTGCGGATGTTACGAACGCTTGCTACGACCTCTTGTGTAGCCTCGAAGTCTTTCAACAGACCCTCATTCTGTGCACCAGCTTCTGGCCATGTAGCCAAACAAATTGATTCAGATGCATCTTTTCGCTCATTCAATAGTTGCCAGATCTCTTCTGATATAAACGGCATGAATGGATGAAGAAGTCGAAGTACTGTTTCGAAGTACTTGGTCGTTGCTTCAATCGTAGTACGATCAATCGGTGAACCGTAAATTGGCTTCACCATCTCGAGGTACCACGAACAGAAATCATCCCAAATCAAGCGGTAAGTCGCCATGAGTGCTTCCGAAATCTTGAAACGATCGTAGAGATCATTGATTTCAGAAATAGCTTTCGCTAAACGAGCATCCATCCATTCAATCCCACACTTAGCAGCTTCTGGCTGTTCTATGTCAGCAACTTCCCATCCTTTTACAAGTCGGAATGCATTCCAAATCTTGTTCGAGAAGTTTCGTCCTTGCTCACACAATTTCGCATCAAACGGAAGGTCATTTCCTGCCGGTGACGTTAAGAGCATACCAACACGCACCCCATCCGCACCGTACTCTTTCATCAAGTCGATTGGGTCAGGTGAGTTACCTAGCGACTTACTCATCTTTCGACCAAGTTTGTCACGTACGATACCCGTGTAGTATACATTGCGGAACGGGAACTCGTTGCGGTACTCGTATCCTGCGATGATCATTCTTGCCACCCAGAAGAACATGATCTCTGGTGCAGTTACCAAGTCATTTGTTGGGTAGTAGTAGTCTACTTCTTCCTTCGTGTAGAATCCGTCAAAAACGCTAATTGGCCAGAGCCAAGAAGAGAACCACGTATCCATGACGTCTTCATCTTGTTTGAGGTCTGCAGCAGTCATGGAAGCATTTCCAGATTTCTCCTGTGCTTTCGTCAATGCCTCTTCAGGAGTCTTCGCCACAACAAAATCATTGTCGCCTTCACCGTAGTAGTAGGCTGGGATTTGATGTCCCCACCACAGTTGACGAGAGATACACCAATCCTTGATGTTCTCCATCCAGTTACGGTAGCTGTTCTTGAACTTTGGAGGGAAGAAACGAATCGTATCGTTCTCTACGTTCTCCAAGGCTGGCTTTGACAGCTCTTTCATATCTAACCACCACTGAAGGGAAAGACGCGGTTCAATAACCACATCTGTTCTTTCCGAGAAGCCCACTTTATTCATGTACTCCTCTTCTTTCACGAGGTGGCCTTTTTCTTTCAGGTCAGCTGAGATCTGCTTACGTACGTCGAAACGATCCATACCTACGTACACCGTCGCCTCTTCGCTCAATGTACCGTTGGCGTTCATGATGTTAATCGTCTCCAAGCCGTGCTTCTCACCGAGATCGTAGTCATTTACATCGTGTGCAGGTGTTACTTTCAAACATCCTGTTCCGAATTCCATGTCTACGTAATCATCCAAGATGATCGGAATCTCGCGGTTGACGATCGGCACTATGGCCCTCTTCCCATGAAGGTGCGTGTAGCGTTCGTCGTCTGGGTGAATACAAATCGCTGTATCTCCTAAGATGGTTTCCGGACGAGTTGTTGCAATCGTTAGCCACTCATCTGAACCAGCTACTTGGTAGCGAACGTGGTAGAGTTTTGAGTTTACCTCCTTATAAATCACCTCTTCATCAGAAAGGGCTGTAAGTGCCGCTGGATCCCAGTTAATCATGCGCTCACCTCTGTAGATTTTTCCTTTCTCAAAAAGATCAATGAAGGTGTCGATTACACTCTCGTAGTACTTCTCATCCATCGTAAAGCGTGTGCGATCCCAGTCACAACTTGCACCCAACTTTTTCAATTGGTCAAGGATAATACCCCCGTGTTTGTGTGTCCACTCCCACGCGTGCTCCAAGAAACCTTCACGTGACAAGTCAGACTTCTTAATGCCTTCTTCACGTAACTTGCGCACTACTTTCGCTTCCGTCGCAATCGATGCGTGATCGGTTCCTGGCACCCAACATGTATTGTACCCACGCATACGCGCACGACGAATCAAAACATCCTGAATCGTATTGTTCAGCATGTGTCCCATGTGCAAGACCCCGGTGACGTTCGGTGGTGGGATGACGATCGTATAAGGCTCACGTTCGTCTGGAACTGATTTAAACAGTTCGTTTTCCATCCAGTAAGCGTACCACTTATCTTCAGTGGTTGTAGGGTCGTACTTCGTAGGTATCTCCTGCATTTGATGAGGGGTTTACTTTCGCTAGCGCGGAAGCGTTAAAAAACTAGTTGGCAAAGGTCGTATATCCTAGCAATTGAGACAAATCACAGTTGACTACGAGGAAGGTGGACCGTGGACCGTAGACGGTGGACGGAATTTATGCAGCGCCCTGCGCTGCTTCTGACCCTACTCCAGCGTTTTGTAGAGATTGCCTCTCAGTCAATCTGGGTATCGGTGGACTGTGGACTGTGGACTGGAGACTGTTCATTCAACTGTGTCTACTTAACTTAGATATGGAATGAAAAAGAAAAAATCAGACAAGCCTATTGTAA
>JAKVAX010000057.1 GCA_022447625.1 Flavobacteriales bacterium
TAAGATACTGACCATCAATAAAGTGCACGACCCCTTTTTGCTTTTTTAATTCACAATTTCAATAGCACAACGCGTTATAAGCTAGACTCATAGCCGAAGAGTATAAGACCGGCTTCGGGGGAGAACATCCATATTGCGTTTGATATTCTATCGCTTCACCAAGAAATCCTCCGATGTATCCAAAGAGCACGGTTAAGCATGCAATGGTAATTCCTCCAGCAAAGCTATTCAGTGATCCGGATAAGATCACTTTCGTGAGGCGCTTGTTGAGTGATATATTGTATAGAACGAAGCCCACAATAGCCCCAAGAATGACATACCATTTCTGTATGAAGATGCTGTACCAAAGGTTAGGGCCAATGAATAGGAGGGGGATCAAGGTCAGACCGACAACACCACTGAAGGTGTAGGAATATGTTCTTCGCACCACAAAGCGAGTCCAGGCTTTAAGCTCTGCGCTTTGTGTTAAGCATGGGTTGGGTATAGGGAACTTCTTGTCGTACAGAGTTACGGTCGAGTTGACTCATTATCCTATGCAATAAGTATTCGTAGAGTTTCAACGGTTATTTGATTGGTTTGATCACTTGGTAAGTATTAGTCCTTCCCCCCCCCTAAAGGGTGAAGGAAATTAAATCAAGTGTCTTTAATATTGTGAAAATACCGATGTGGGATCCTTTTCCTAAATTGGGACAACATGCTGCGGATGTAGTATGTAATCTACCTTAAGCCATTTTTGCTTGAAACGCGCCTTTTATTTCGGAGGAAGTTCCGGCACTCGTCATGAGTTATCGATTAGTAACAAACACTTTGTCTTACGCGCTGCGGAAGGCTATGATATTGCCGTCATTTTAGAGGATCATCTCGGAGACCATGCCGCGCATGTTGAATTTCTGGATGACTACCCCGAAGTGAATATTTCAGTTTTTCAAATCCACGAAAATTGCGTTGTAGACATTGATACGTTGAAAGGGATTGTTCGTAGCAAGAACGACAAGCGACTTGATTTTATCGGGTCGGTATACTGGAACCCGGTAAGTAAAGTTTATCAGCTCTACAGTGGTAATGTATTCATCAAATTCTTCGACAACCAAACCAAAACCCAATGTCAGCGACGATTAAAACAGTGGGGATTGAAACTGAAGAAGAGACTGCGATTCTCTAAGAATTGCTATTTCGTAGAATTTGAATCACATCTGGACCCTGGACGAGATATTTTTTCGAAAGCCGAAGAGTTACTCCATAACGAAGATGTGGAGTACGCTCATCCTGAGTTGATTGTAAAGCGAAAGGCCTTTGAGGGTGACAGAGAATCCTACGAGCCTGATACCAACAGTCATTGGGCTTATGAAAAAATAGGCTTACCTGCGGCATGGGAACAATCCAAAGGGAAGGGAGTGAAAATTTGCATTATTGATGATGGATTAGATTTTCACCACCCTGGGTTCCAATCAACGAATAGGTTGGTAACCGGACGCGATATGTTCTGTGACTCCAATTGTGATTTTGGAACGCACAAATTCAACGGTGAAATCCACGGAACACCATGTGCGAGCATCGCCGCTTCATCTGACGAAAACGCCCCAGGGGTTGCTCCTGAAGCTGACTTGATGATTATTCGTACCAAGGGACTCGGTTCTGTCTTAGAATCAGAGGCCATCTGTTGGGCTGCAGATCAAGGAGCTGATATTATTTCTTGTAGCTGGGGACCAGTAGATGGGGATATCGATACCCCGATTGACGACATCCGAAATCATCCGTTGCCCGATCATACAAGATTAGCGATTGAATATGCCGCCACTAAAGGAAGAAATGGTAAGGGGTGCCTGATTCTTTTTGCGGCGGGAAATGGCAATGAACAAATAGAAGGAGATGGCTATGCTTCGAATCCCTATGTCTTAGCCATCGGAGCCGTTAATCGGAATAGCCGTAGGAGCAGATATTCAGACTACGGAGATGCTCTTTTTTGCTGTTTTCCTAGCAGTGAAATTCAAAAAGTAGATTGCAAATATGTTATTCCCTACGGATTAACCGTAGCTGATCGGGTAGATGCACCAGGCTATACGAATAGTGATTATTATTCCAAATTTGGAGGTACTTCAGCCGCGGCCCCGGGAGTTGCTGGTGTAGCTGCACTGGTGCTATCAATAAATCCTCAACTCACTCGCGAGGAATTGACGAAAGTACTTCGAGATTCTTGCGAGAAAATTGGGAATCAAACAACTTATAAAGAAAGTAAGAGCAAGTTCTATGGCTATGGTCTAATAAGGGCCGACAAAGCGACAGGTCTAGCTAAGAAGAAACCACATAACAAAAACACAAGCATGGAATCCAAATCACTAGCACTGCATATTGGTATTGACCAATACTCTTCAAATTACGGAGGGAATATTGATCTAAGCGGCTGTAAAAATGATGCGAGAGCATTAGGTCGCATCAGTGAGAATGAAGGGTTTGATAGCATTGAGTATCTCTTTGATTCAAATGCTACTAGGCAAGGCATTCTAGACGCGTTCGATAGACTCGCGAAGCACGCCAATGCTGGCGACCTCGTATTCATCACTTTTGCTGGTCATGGCGCTCCAATGCCAGATTTACAAAAGGACGAAGAAGATGGAAAGGATGAAGTAATTCTTGGCTATGATGCCATGATTTATGACGATGAACTGTACATGAAACTCACAGAATTTGCTGAAGATGTGAGAGTTGTGTGGCTTCCAGACTGTTGTCATAGTGGTTCCAATCTTCGCAATTTGACGATTGATTTGGAAGCCATGGCTGCACGGAGCATTCCGTACGTTCCGCGTCAGGTAAGTATGGAAGTGGCTAAACATGCGCTTGAACAGAACCGTGGAATGTACGAAGAGATTCTTCGGAGCATTCCCACGAAATCTAACCGACCTCCTCAAAGGGCAGCGATACTTTCACTAGCCGCTTGTGAAGATGACCAAACGGCAAAAGAGTTTAATGGTCGTGGTCAATTCTCTGAGTACTTTGAGAGTCTATACTATTCGAACTCAAAAATTACGGGCCAAGAACTCGAAGTTGCAATGGATATTTCCCTTCCTCGAGATCAGGACCCTGTTATGGAGTACCAAGGAACGGGAGAGCGTGATTTCTCCAATTCAAGCGTTTTTGGTGCGAATAACGAACATACCTATGCCACCCATAAACCAAGTAGTAATTCCACTGAATCTAAGCGAATGAACTCAACTAGAAGCGACGAATTCAATGGAATCATTGTATCCACATCTAAGAAATCTCTCAATTTGAAGAAGGATGCAACGCGATCATCTGATGAGAGTAGTATTGAAGTTATTGATGGATACATTGAAGTGGATGGAAAGCGGTCATTGAGATCTCCATGGGACATGGCGTACGACCTATATAATAGCCTTGAGAATCCAGATGACGTAGATTTTATCGAACCGGATATAGCTGCTCCACTCTATGAAACCCCACAAACACTTAAAGGCAGTGGTGAAAAACGAGCGGTAGATGATTTTTTAAAAACTTACCCTATTCCTACTAAGGAGAACTCTGACGAACCATTATTCATTTGGCATTTGGACGATCGCCATTCTCAATTAAGATCGGCCTTTCGTTCAGTATGTGGGCCAGGAGACTTAGATCCGAAGAAAAAAGATACATATCCAGTGATTGCTCACGTAGATACAGGGATTTACCCTCGTCATGAAGCACTTCCAGAAAACTTAAATTATAGTTTGAATCGTCGCTTTATGTGGAATGGTAAAAGTTACGATGTGGAAGACTACCACGTAAAAGAAAAGCTTGATCCAATAACTAAGTTGCCTAAGGTAGGAAAGGTGTTCAAGACACTCGCCGAGCTCGAACAACAAGGCCACGGAACAGGCACTATTGCTTTATTAGCTGGAGGGAAAGTAACCAATGAGCTAACCGAAAAAGAGTACCAAGGGTACTTTGGAGCATTCCCATTCGCTCAAGTGGTTACACTAAAAATTAGTGAGTCAGTTGTATTATTGAGTGGTAAAAGATTCGCGGCTGCTTTGAGATATGCAGTAGACGTGGCCAAATGTGATGTGGTTACCATGTCGATGGCTGGCCTGCCATCCAGGGAGATGCTCAAAGCGATAGATCATGCCTATGAAAATGGCGTAGTAGTCGTATCTGCTGGAAGTAATACTTGGTCCGATGAAGAAGGAGGGTTTAAAGCGAAGAAGTTTCCCAAGAGTATCCTCTATCCGGCGAGGTTAAAGCGTACAATCGGTGTTACTGGAGCTACGGTGGAGCATACACCATACTTGAGATCTTACCAGCAACACCTAAACCAAGGTGAACGAGCACCAGGAGGTGACTACATGCAAACAGCATTCGGACCAGAGGATGTAATGGATACGGTGATGGCGGCTTTCTCACCGAATGGAAGATGGGCTGCAAGAACAAATGGAAAAGACTTCTTCGAAAAATCTGGTGGGGGAACGTCAATGGCAACCCCTCAGGTAGCCGCAGCCGCTGCCCTGTACATTCACAAGTATCGTAAAGAATTGGAAGAATTTGCTGGTGATAAACTATGGAAAAAGGTGGAAGTGGTGCGCAATGCCTTATTTGATACCGCTGACAAGTCTCGTCCTGAATTTAGCCACGTCTTCGGTAATGGAGTATTACGTGCTAAGGATGCCGTCGATTACCCATTTGCAAAGGCGAGCGAGAATGTAACTTACACCGATGAAGAAAAGTTGGGCTGGGTTAAAATTGATGAGATTATAGACTTGTTCAAGAAGCAGGCCAATGACAGAAGCGATATCTTTTATGAAATGTTTGAAACAGAACTTGCTCAGCTCCGTGTAAGTGATCCAAGATTAAGTGAGTTCCCTTCAGACGCCACGCTCAAAGACATGGCACAAGCAATTTATGACTCGGAGTATTCATCCGATTTCATGAAGAAAGTGATTCTGGGACGGTATGACATTAAGGCAAGATTGGAAAGTGCTCGAGGTGCGAATTCTAACCCAAACAATACTACTCAAGCTTCTCAAGGACTCAAGCGCGCCAAAGACGATATTCAAGTCTACGGCTTAGGAGTGAAGTTCGACTTAAATGAATTTAATCCAGATTCAATTGATGACTCGGAAGGGAACCTTGTAGGGGCGTTTAACATAACCATCGAACAAGACGGCGTAAGAGGTTCTGGACCGAGGAAGCCTCGATTATGTGTCAAGCCAGCTTCATCCAATACTGATTTGGTAATGCTGGTGCAAACCGAAGTCAATGGTCAAAAGGTTTGCGAATGGAAATTCCTACCGAATGGTGATGAAATGGCAGAGCGAAGTGTGCTTGGTGCTGAGTCAATGTTAGACGAGGGAGGATTCATAATCGATATTGATTCTCTTGGAGAAAGAGGTTTCTTCAGAAAAGTCAGAAACGTCTTTGTGAAGATCTATCGTACTATCAAAGATGAGCCAATTGAAGGAGAAGAGGGATTGCACTATGCGCAAATTGGTCCTGACGGTCTGGGGGAATTCATCTATGCTCGCAGGGCAAGTGAACTTCCTGAAGATTTAAAATCGCAAGAAAAAATTCTCTTGTGGGTTCACGGCACTTATAGCGGACCGAGAGGATCATTCCAAAGCGCTTTTGAGAATAAGGAGTTCATGAACCAACTCAAGGATAAACGCGCTTATGGAAAGTATATGATTGCGTACAACATGAGTACTATTCGCACGGGTATTAAAGACAATGCAAAAGAGCTAGAGCAGGCACTTCGCGATTGGGGGATTTTGTCAAAAGTGGATGTTATTTCATACAGCCGTGGGGCTCTGGTAGCGCGATACGCGTTCAGAAATAGACCGAATAGTAAGCTTGTCATGTTCGGTGGAACGCACCTAGGTACGCCTTTAGCTGAAGGAGATAACTGGAAGAAATGGATAGACCGAGTTGCAACAATTGCCGGTTTACTCGGTGGAGTAGGAGGTGCAATTAAGCAGTGTTTGAAGGTTGCGGGTTTCATAGCTAAGCACGTACCTAACAAAGCCAAGGGGCTTTCAGATCAGCAACCAGATAGTTTGGTGGTTGAAGAACTGTCAGGTTTTGAAATCAATGATAATCAATTGTTTATTGGGGCTGATTTTGAACCAAGTGGATTCTTCAAAGGAATCATTAACGATGGCATTGATATCGCAGCATTTGAGAACAAGGCGAATGATGCTGTAACCCCACTAAATAGTGCGATTGGAGGATTGGATGTCGATTCTGAACAGGTATTTGTGCCGATTTCGACAGATTTCAATCACTTCATGTACATGCAAAATGAAGCAGTGCTAAAACGAATTGTTGAATTTTTATAAGTCAAATGGAGCATCGTCTTGAAATAGGAGAAACGACCATCATTAAAGTAAGATCACGAGATGTTTATTCTCGTGATTTCCTTGCGGTGGAAGAAGGAGAGCACTATAAATTTTGGTGCAACCCGGTTGATTTCTGGATTGATCTATCTATGGTAGTAGACGCCGATGGTTTTGATAACATTTTGCTACGCGAGCAAGACAAGCGCATCCCCGGAGCAAAATGCTTCCAGCTCTGCGGTTGCTACGGACGCGTAGACGAACGGTTTGAAATCATTGGTCAGCAAAAAGAAATTGAGATGCGCTATGGTGGAAACTTCTTTATTTTTCCCAATGACCATCATAACCCAATATTCTACTTTAACAATTTCGGAAGTGTTTTGGTAGAGATTACGAGATTGGGTTGAGATAGCTGCTTGTGACATACGTCGAAGATAATATGTAATGGATATTCAAATGGAAGCGGCATTTTCGAGTGAAGAGAGATCTAAGGAAGAGCCCCAAGAGCGTTTAAAGGTTAGAATTGGCACTATGATTTCTCCAGAGAAATCTGATTGGATTTTTCTTTCTACTGACAGATTTGGTAATAATGGGTGCAACCTTCGCTTAAACTGACCCACCCTTTTCGGTGAAAGTGACCCACTTCCTTCGTTTCAAACTAACCCACCCTTTCGCTGAAATTGACCCACCTCCATTTGAGTGTATGAGCTAGGTGAATTAACGCTGTTTTTT
>JAKVAX010000058.1 GCA_022447625.1 Flavobacteriales bacterium
TCTCTGCTTCTGATTTTTCTTTCATCTTCGTCAAGATATTTCATTTTTAACTTGACACACTTTTCTGAACAGTCTCCGATTGTGAACCCAGCATTCAGAAAAGTGATTGTGAAATCTGAACTCCAAAAAGTCTTTGTGAACATAGAATCACAAAACACCAATGTGAACACACAACTCCAAAAGAAAAAAACCTAACGTCTAAAGCCTATAGCCTAACGCCTATTTACCGATTCAGGAAGTGAAACCCACCAATTAGCGGGTCTTTTAGGGGTTTTGGGGATGGAATGGGACAGTTTTCGACTGGTATCACTCCACGACAAAGCGGAACTGCTGCAATTCTTTCGCAGCTTCCTGGTACGAAAGCAGGTAAACTCCGGTTGGGTAGCCCGAAACGTCCTGTATGAGGGTGGTTCCGGGATGATGATAAACCGCGAAGGAATCGATGAATTTGCCGCTTGAACTGTGAATCAGAAGTTTGCCCTCTTATGAAGTGAACAACTGGTTCCATGTGGTAAACCTGACAGTATTGATTGAATTATAGAATGAATAGCTTCCGGGCAGCGGATTTTATGCGCCAGCCGCTTCAGGGGAAGGGAAGCAAGCTTTTTTATGAACTACTGCTTCACCACCCGCGCAACTGCGTGCCCACCGTTTTTGAATGTCATTTCCAGGATATATACACCGACTGACCGGGGCAGATGGAAGGTCATCAAACCGCCGGTCTGTGCCGTTCTTGACTCGAGTTTGCGTCCCTGGGTATCGATGACACTGATGGTGACCTGGTCCTGGGTTGAACCAAAATCGATCTGAACATCTCCACTCGAAGGGTTCGGGAACACGGTGATTTGCCGTTCTGCTCTTTCCGTCACAGTTGTTGGGTTGTTGGTGGCTACACAGTTGTCATAATCGATGACTGTGACGATCAGGGTTTCACCTTCGTCTTCGATGGTGATGTCATAGGGTTCTACCCCCCCGGTGATAATCACTTCATTCCCATCAATGGTGAAGCTTAGCGGATCCAGTGTGCAGCAGACATCGACATCTCCGCTTTCGTCAGGGGCCCCGGAAGGGAAATAGATGTCTATGATGTCCTGCAGGATATCTGCGCGCTCCTGGGCTTCTTCCGCATTGTAGGAGAGCGATTTCAAGTAGTGCCAGCCGACACCATAGTTTGGATCGGCCTTAGGGCCGTCGGTGTACAGATTTGGATAGACAAACAGCGCATAATCCACGAACGCCTCATTATCTTCTGGTATCAGATCGAAGTATTCCTGCAGTCGGTTGTAGATAATGAGGGAAGGTTCAATACCGGCGTCTTCCAGTGCTTCCTGGAGTGCCTCAGGATCCTGGGGCAAGATTCCATAGACGTAGAACAACGATCGCAGATCGGCTTGTGCGGCCACCGACATGCGCAGGATGCGGCTGTCGATTTCCTGGTTGTTGATGCCATGATCGATGCCATTCTGGAAATCGAGGTATTCCGACCGCCAGAAATTCCGCAAAGGGCACCAGCCCAGCATGTTCACTATCTCAAAATAGTGCCCGCAACCACGGTGCTGATAGCGCACTTCGTCGGTTACCGTATTTGAGATATCACGCTCTCCACCAAATGAGTCAGAGACCATCCGATGTGTGGCGGTCTTGTCAACGTCGAAGGTGGTGGGCACAAAACTGTGGTTCACTGCTTCGTCAAGCTCTACCCCCAGACTATAATTCATGGCCATGACGTAGGGCATGTTCACCAGGGCTTCAATCTCACCTGGGAATTTAGACATCGCCAGGGCGTGACCCGTCTCGTGGAAGTTCACCCGGTAATTCGGCCCCGGACCGTCCATGAAATAGGCTGGTGGGAAGGGATCGATGAGGTTCAGTGGGCTGTTTGACATGGGATACCCAATGGAATATGCAGGTGCACGAATGATCAGGTCCGTGATCATGTACATGGTGTGCTTGTCGGGGATGATCTCACGTGCCATGATGGAATTCACCCCTCGCACCGCAGTTTCCCATTCTTGGAGGTTGGCCAAAAGGTCATCCGGTCCATCCTCGATGGTTACCACTGGAACAGTATACATCACGTTCTCGGATTCAAACACCGCCCAGGGAGCGGGTTTGTCCAGTTCGGACGCGGGATCAGCGGTCACGTCAAAGGATTTGATGGAAAAGAAGGGTGCTTCCAGAGCATTGTTCACGCTAACTTCCACGTTGCCCTCGCTCGCTCCGAAAGGCACCAGGATAGAGATTGCGCCTCCCAGAGGGTTGAACACTACAACGGTTGTCTCTTCGATAGGGAATTTCTTGGAAATGCGATCCAGTCGTTTGAAGCGAGGCCTTTCGGTCAGGTCCCATTCATGGGAGCCCACCCGGACCCAGAAGTCCTGCCCGACCAGTTCCTCGGGCACCGTGACTGTGGCCCAGCTTCCCGGGGCGAGGTAGGCTCCTGTGGGACGCAGGGCGTGATCGGTTCCGTCACCATTGATGTTGAAGTAGGGGTTCATGCCAGCCGGATCCTCGAAAGTTGCGCGAATGATTCGGGTATAGGTGATGGTGGAATCTTCCGGATAAGGAGCCGCTCCGGGGTATGCCTGACAGGAGTTGAATTTCCACTGGTACAGGTGCTCAGGGGATTCCGCGTACACCTGTGGGGAGAAGGTGTAATCAAAGATGGCTTGCTCCAGCGCCAGCATGGCGTGTTCCAGTTCCAGGCCTGTGTCGACTGTTGGGTCCTTGGAGAATCCATATTCGGTTTCGGGTGTCGTGAACAGCGGACCCTCTTGGACATCATAGGCCGAAACGGTTTCTTTCGCCAACAGGATGATTTCCTCGCTCTCAGCCAAGCATTCAGGGAAGAGCCAGAGCGTATCCCGAATCGCCAGCAACGCACTTTCATCCAGCAGATCTACACCGATGATGTGGTTGTGCAATCCGTTGATCGCATTCTCCATTATGTCACAGGCGACAGGGCAGTGGACGGTAGCATTCTGATACGATCCGATGTCATCCGAACCGCTGGACAAGAGCACATTGTCCACGTACAGTTCGTAGCCTCCAGGAGCATTAATTCCGTCGCCGAAAGTGTCCCAGATCTCGAAGTAGTAACAACCGTTGTAATCCACACAAATGCTGTCCGCATAGGACTGAAAATTTGCGTAGGTACCGTCTTGGCCACCTTCCATAATGACTTCTCCGTCCAGGTCTGTAATGGCCCAGGAGGTTTCGCCACCCCATTGGTCCGTATCGATTTCCACGCGGAATTTGACTTCGTTTTCAAACGTGCCGCAGTAATCCGGGCAGAGCATGTCTACGCTGGCGTAAGGCCCAATGTCCACCGCACCGGCGGCTACCAGTTCGTCATCTGCGTAACACTCATATCCTCCCGGTGCGTTGATGCCGTCACTGTAGGTGTCCCAGATTTCAAATGTATAGCACATCGTGGAGTCCACGCAAATGCTATCGGAGTAGTTCGTGAGGTTCTCATATACGCCGTCCTGCCCGCCCTGGAGAATGACGTTTTCCTCTTCGTCCGAGAGGGTCCAGTAGGTTTCACCGGCCCATTCATCTGTCAGAATTTCAATACGTAGTTCGATTTCTCCAGACTCGCATTGGGAGATGCACAGACCGGAAATAAGGGAAAACAGAAGGCAAGGGAAAAGAGTCTTCATGGAAGTATAGGTTTCGAACTAGACGATACGAATTTCCTCCTTATTTCTGCTGTGATCCTTCTGCTAAAGCAAGTGAAAACTTGGAATCCAAACATGCAAGTCTGTGTCTTGACTTTCTTTTTCAATACTCGGTCTTCTCATCCGGTCAATTTCAACGAAAGTCCGGAGTACCTCGCGCGAGTATCGGGCGCTTGCTAAAATCACTACGTGAGGCTGAATTGATTCAGGTCAAGCGCGAGTCTTTAGGGCGCAAGGGAGCGTTATGTGGTTTCGGAGAATTGCTGGGCATTGTGAACAGATAATTGTCTCGATTTAGTCCCCAGTGGAATTGGGGACAAAATAGGTCCAAATCACACTGGATTTCTTGCCTGAAGGCCAAGTTCAAGTTCGATGAAAAGCGAGAATATTATCCGGTCACGCAGGTGTAAATATGTGAAAAACAGTTATTTAACCTCTACTTCCCAATACAAAACTTCCCAAAAATATTCCCCAACAAATCATCCGTCGTAATCTCGCCGGTGATCTCGCCGAGGTGATGAAGCGCCTTGCGAATATCTATTGCCAGCAGGTCGCCTGGGATGCCGGTTTCCATGCCGGTGAGGACTTCCTGTAGGGAGGTGCGGGCTTTGGAGAGGGCTTCGTGGTGGCGGACATTCGTCACGATGCTGTGTTCTTTGCTGACCGCTTGGAGGTTGCTGACGTTGATGAGGCTCTCTTGGAGTTCGAGTAAGCCTTTCCGCGCTAGCGATGAGATGAATAATACCTCAGAAGGATAACCGGAAAGGTCCACCTCAGACGCGTCGATTTTGTTTCCGACGATGAGTAGTTGCTGTCCTTCGGTGAGCTCTTGGTTGAGGGTGGTGAGCTCGGTTTCAAGTTGGCTTGGCGAAAGCTCATTTACATCGAATAAGTAGGTAATGATATTCGCTTCGCGGAACGCATTCATGCTTCGTTCCACACCAATCTTCTCAATGGCATCCTCCGTTTCACGGATTCCAGCCGTATCGATGAAGCGAAACTTGATGCCATCAATAACCACGAAGTCTTCGATGGTGTCGCGGGTGGTGCCTGGAATGTCTGAGACAATGGCGCGTTCTTCGTTCAATAAAGCATTGAGTAGGGTGGATTTTCCCGCATTCGGTTTACCAATGATGGCTACCGGGACTCCATTCTTGATTGCATTTCCTGAACGGAAGGAATCGATCAAGGAAGTGATAACACTGTTGATCTTCAGCAGAAGATTCGTGAGCTCCGTCCGATCAGCAAACTCCACATCTTCCTCCGAGAAATCTAGCTCGAGCTCAATCAGAGACGCGAAGTTGATCAGCTCTTCTCTTAGTTCAGCGATTTCTTTGGAGAAGCCGCCACGCATCTGATTCAAAGCTAATTCATGGGCACCTGCACTTTCGGCTGCAATCAGATCAGCTACGGCTTCGGCTTGACTTAAATCCATCCGACGGTTGAAGAAGGCACGGAAGGTGAATTCACCACGCTCCGCGTAACGACAACCATTCTCGACAAGAATGCGGAGAATCTCTTCCTGGATATAGGTAGAACCATGACAAGCGATTTCAATTACGTCTTCTCCGGTGAAGCTGTTCGGACCTTTAAAGATGGTCATCACCACTTCATCTACCACGCGTTCGCCTTCCATGAAGCGACCGTACTTTACGGTGTGACTCTTGGCATTGACCAAGTCTCCGCTAAATAATTGATGACAGCGATTGATGGCATCAGGACCAGAAACACGAATCATCGCAATAGCACCCATCCCTGGGGCTGTCGATAAAGCACAAATCGTTGAATCGTCAGCATGGAAAAACATGCTGCAAAGGTCGTAATTCGAATCTTAGAAAGAGATAAAAAGAATCGGGGAATGCGCTTAGCGCATTAGAATCTTGCCACTGTGGTGAACTCCTGAACCGTTCAGCTGGTAAACCACCACGCCAGACTCATCTTCTTCGATGAAGTTCTGTCCAGGCTGAATTTGCTGTTGGTCGAGGATTCGTCCGTCAAGCGCAAACGTCGTCAACGAAACAGGAGGGAAGTTGTCTGGCAGTTGAACTACCATACCACCATTCACTGGGTAAACGGTTGGACGAGCTTCTGTAACGCTTTCTGCTACGTTGACCCCAAGCAGTTGAAGAATCGCTTGGTTGATGTGTTCCATGGTCTCTTCCATTGTTTCGCCCCAGGGGTCATAAACAACAGAGGCATCAGGACCAATCACTACGAACATCGGGTAACCAAAGAAGACACCGTACTCACCAGACATGTATGGTTCAATCGCGTCATCAGCACCTCCGTCCATAGAAATCATCGGAAGCTCAAAGCCTGTGTCATATGACAATTCCTGCATGGCTTCGTCATCGTCCACGCCAGACATCATCATGAATTGAACAGGAACTTCTTCGTCCCAACTTTCAAAAGCAAAATCTTGAAGCGCAGGCAGCATCTCATCCACGAGGGGAGCCCCAACATAGATCATCCCGATCACCACCACTTGATTATTCTGCAGGTAGTCCTGATACAGGTGATGATCTTGTCCGTTGATGTCGGTCACAGAGAAGTTCGGAGCATACTGAGCTACCGCTTCGGTCGCGATCGAAAGTGCTCCTAACATGATCGTTAGATAAGTAATTATCTGTCTTGTCATTTCTCCAGTTAAGCCTGTCTGCATGGAATACAAGAGGTGATGTTTTTACCCTACCCCCGAATTTGATTTTTAATTCCGACGTCCGGCGTCCGGCTTCCGTGGGGTGAGCGTTGATGTTGAGGAAAGTGTACTTTGGACAGGGGGGCGTGGTTCGCGGTTCGTAGTGTGTGGATAGGTTTTATGGTTGAACGTGGAACGTTGAATGTGGAATGAAAGGTTGGTTCGTGGACGGTGGACGGTGGACTGAATTTTCGAGACTGTTCATTCAACTGTGTCTACTTAACTTAGATATGGAATGAAAAAGAAAAAATCAGACAAGCCTATTGTAA
>JAKVAX010000059.1 GCA_022447625.1 Flavobacteriales bacterium
TCAAGAATAATTGATCAATACACGAAACACGAATCTGCTTTACACAAATATATTTTCCCAGAACTAAATGGCATTAATCAAGAAAATGACTTCATCATATTTCGAAAGACCAAAAATGCAACTGAAAAATTCAATGGTCACCTAAAGGTTGTAGCCCAAAAGGCAGGAATAAGTAAGAAGCTTACTATGCACATTGCTCGTCATTCATTTGGGAATATTGCTGGTGACAGAATACATCCTTTGATGCTTCAAAAACTCTACCTGCACTCAGATCTAAAGACCACTATCAACTACCAAGCAAAATTCATTCACAAGGAGGCCGACGAAGCTCTATTGTCCATAATAGAATAGGACTCTGAAATTATCAACCTAATTTCAAAGGACTACTTTAAAATGAAGTCTGCCCTTTCTGATCTATAAAGTCGTTCCAAGTCGTAGCTTTCTTCAGGATAGCTCGAATCATACCAGACTAATTCTCCTTCTGCTGTAATACTCATATACCATTTAGCAGCAAAAAGATACTTTCTTGACAGTGGATACATGACTAATTGATCATTCTGTGAAAGATACCTTAGAGACAAATGATGCCTTTGCCTCTGATCTCCAAAATTGAGCATCACGCGGTAAAAATCGAAAGAGCCAACAGTACCAATTTCAAAGCCATTCTTATCAACAAAATAACAGTTACACTCATAGAATCCATTATCCCTTATCTTGAGTTTCACATAATTCTTCAGGTCAATTTCATTGTGAACCAACTCGTCAAAATCTATTGATTCAATTCGTGCAACTAAGGAGCAAAGCACAGTATCCACATCGTACTCATGAGTCGAGCTATCAGAAGTCCAAACGTAGCAGATAGTCTCCAAAGTTTTCTGGAAAAGTTCATGGTCAATGCGAAAATTCGATACATGCTGAGCATGAATGGAAGAAGATGCGAGAAAAAACAAACTGAAAATCTTATATCGGGTCATGATTTAGTATGCTTGAAACGTAAGAAAATTGACCGTTTTGAAATCGCTAAATCTCCATCTTTCGAAGAACCCTCCTGAAGAAGAAGGATTCATCACTTCAAATTTGTACGAAAAAGAAGTGTCTGAATTTTTAAAGGTGTAGGTTCTGCGCATAACTTCCTTCAAAATAGTTGCATGGCCATTTCCATCTACATCTACTCTGGATAGTATTACCCAATCGCCGTTCTCCATATGCTCATAAAGTGTTGCGCCACTCATATCTTCTATTGGTCTATTCCCGAAATGTTTTCCTGTAAGCGATGCATAGTATTTTCCAAATTTATTGTTTTTGACTTCATGTAGCTTTGGATTACCTCCCAATGCATCACGGAAATCCTTCTCACTCATTGGCATACCATCCTTATTCTTTACACCATCTACTTCGGCCATTCTTTCACCAAGTTGGCACAAACAGTTTTTTTCATGCGCTTGTTCGCCTCTTCCAATATCATTTGTAATTACTTCAGTCTTCACTTTTCCTTCTTCAAAAAACCCGCCTCCATTTGAAGCGCTTTTAATGCCTCCAATAGCTCCACCAACCAAGGCTCCGACACTTCCGTCTCGTGCGGCGGTAATGAAACTATTTCCAAGAGCATCACCGAATCCTTCTCCTTGAATTAATGCATTCCCAAGGCCACGCACAAAACCATTCGTGACACCAGCCACGGCTCCTGATGCCGCTCCAGAGCTAAAACCTACACTTTTAACAGTAGCTTTACCTACAAAACCTGCGCCAAATGTACCTTTCTTAGCCATCAAAGCACTCATACCGGAACCCATGCCTGCAGATAAACCACCGGCAATGGCTCCTACTGTAAAATATCCTAGCCCCTGAGCAAACGTCATATCTCCATCTCCACTATTCAAAACTAAATTACCTATTCCTCCTATTAGAGCACCTGCAACTAAATGGATAAATTCTCCATCTGGATCGGTATAGTTTATTGGATCGTTACCGATTCCTAAGTACGGATTAGAAAATTGAAGTGCTGGATCTGGTGATGTCCACCTCGCGATTTGGGGTTCCCAAAAACGCGAATGAAAATCTCCGCTCCGCTGGGTTTTCAACCCTGCGGCATGAAACGAAACCCTTTCACGACGCGTACGCTTTTTTAGCCTTGAAATTTCTCAGGAAAGCATCCACAAGTTTAAAGACCGTGTTCTTCTCTGCTCCGCTGGGTTTACTAGCTTCGCTGCGTGAGATCGCTACGCTAAGTTGCAACCCAGCGGTACTTCATAAGAACTGTCGGCTACACAGTAATTAATCTCTGAGGTATACATATGACTTCATTCAGAACTAAATTATCCTTTTCTGCATAATTACCGGCTGACGAATACTTCCATTGATCCGGATACTCCGCAAAGCCAGCCTCAACTGGATTCTTGTGGATGTAGTTAATCTTGTCCCATGTAAACTTCTCGCTGTATAATTCGATAGCGTGATTTCCAGATCGCCATACTTTGAACTCCTTGTTTTTGGGCTCGAGTTTGCCCTCTTCCTTAAATAGCGACAATATCCATTCCTTGCGGTAGATCCCTTTGTGATTTACGCGAAAACAAATTGACCGATTTAACTAAGGTCATGGTCAGATAATAGGTCTTGTTCTCTTTTATGTTGTGTTTGATGCCTTGTCTCACCGACTACAAGATACATCTTATGTTAGTTTCCGCAGGGTTGCAAACCCTGCGGAGCAGGTATAACCAAAAAGCTTACCATGCATATTGCAAGACATTCCTTTGGAAATATCGCCGGAGATACTATCCATCCCTTGATGTTACAAAAACTTTACAGGCATTCAAATCTGGGAACGACAATAAACTACCAAGGAAACTTTATTCACCAAGAGACTGACGAAGCATTGCTCGCTGTGATTAATAGCTAGCCCTTTCTCAAATATGCGAATTGATAGAATTAATTCTTACTGAGAAGGAGACAACAACCGTTTTATGTCTTTACAGTTATAATAACTGTCTTTTAAAGCCAATTGACTAAATCAAGGTTTCACTACCAATTTTTGAATAAAAGAGTTTTCTCCGACTTCCATTTGTAGTATGTATGTTCCGCCTGATAATTGGTCTATTGGAACAGATCGAACACTGCTCAGTTGATTGTTACGGTAAACAAGTCTCCCCTGTAAATCAATTATCCGGAGTTCGTCTAGAGAATCATCCCAAAATATCCTCTCTGAACTTGGATTTGGGTAGATCGGTCGGATATCGGTTTGCTCAATACCATCAGTTCCCAAAGTCAAACAAGGACTGCCTTGTGCGCCGTATGCAAGTTGCCCACCTTCCAAGAAACACTGAAAATAGGGGGATTGGAGTGGTAAAGCCGTTGCACTCGAATTGCCGATCAGATCATGAGCACCATTAATCGGCCCGACTCCATCCAAGATGGGACCAAAAGTGTACAGTGATTCTTCAGTCTCATTTACGACTGGATTGACGTAGATTACTCTTCGATTTGATAGTGAAGAGTTAGGTATATCGTCCCAAAAAGCAATGGAATCAACCCGGACTTTAAATAGTGGAATGTCCGTTGGTTCTTCCCCTTCAAAGCCATAGCCGTAGTACACGGCTTCCTGAATCGTCCAAACATCACCTACTTCAGCGCCCATATCCCAAAGCATATGCCACTGCTCTGCTTGGGTCGCATAACGCCACACTGTGTCGTTTGAATAACGTAAGTACTGAGTTTCCGATATGGGTTCTGTGGTTCCTTCACTTGTGTAGTAGGTCGATTCGAGAATGGTCGCCTCATGTTCACCCAACATTTCAGCGCCGCTGACTTCGTAGTGCTGAAAACCGCAAAAGAAACTTTGAAAACAGTAAATATTGTAATACCATTCTTGACCATCTAGAAACCACTCAACTTCGTCTTGGCTAAAACCAGAGACAGAAGAGGATAGAAATAGAAATAGTATGGTTCGCTTCATCGTTGTTGGATTATTATTTTTTTCCTAGCTAATTGATTGTCTTTCTGAAACACCAGAGTATAGAGTCCCTCAGGCAGATTCGGAAGCTGAATTTGCCGAAAAGTGCTATCCGAGGCTTTTTCCAGAACGGTTAGGCCTACCGCATTCACCAAAGTAATGGATTCGACACCTTTGTTCCATTTGACATGGGTACTCGCGGGATTTGGCCAAACGTGTACTCGGAGATCATCTCCCTCTTGGTTGTCAGTTGATACGAAGCCGTCTTGCTCAAGTCTTACCAAGCAACTGTAAGATTCACCACCAAAGGATGAAAAGGAGCCACCGATCAAGAGTTTTCCTTCCGGTGTTCTTGCAATTTGATCTACTCTCACTTGACCTAGATCCCATTCGTGCGTCCAGTTATCCCAAACGGCTTCGTCAGCTCCAAGATGTTCGAACGCTTCGGGGATAAGATCACCTGAAGGTGTAATCTTGAAAATCCTTTTGACAGGCGAACCATTGTACTCCATCACATGTCCTCCCATGATAAACATCCCATCAGAATCTTCGAAAGCAATATCTGGCACTACCCTCATCTCGTCGTCGACTCCGCTTGTTAGATATGCGGTAGCAGTTGGAATATTGAAGTCTGGATCGATTAGTCCATTTGGGGTGAGCTTCATCAAGGTCCGATCTTCCAAAGATGCAGATGAAGTATTACACCCCAAACCACAACCAATCCAGAGATTTCCATCAGAATCTATATTTATGACAGATGCCCAACCAAAATCTTCAATAAAGGGACTCGTATACGTCGTATCAACTGTAAAATCGTTGTTCAAATGAGCCAAATAGCTTGTTTGATGACCGTTTACTGCCGAAAATTTTCCGTAAAGCCAAAAAGAACCATCTTCAGCAGGAGTTATACCATTGGCCAAAGAATTAAGAGGCTCACAAATTATATTTGGAAAACCATCAACCGGATCTCCAATGGAATCAATTCGCACAAGATGGCGTATCCCTTGTGGACCGGGACTTATACTGTCCGTGCTGAAGCTGCCTGTTAAAAGAACAGTCTTATCTGGCAAAATGAGGTAATTAGTTGAAGTAGGTCCAAAAGATTGGAAGGAGTATACATTCTTACTGTACTCGAAAAAGAAGATGTCATCATCCAGTACACCTCCAGCATCAGGATTTGGAGGCAACACCCTGTATGCTACTCCACCGAAGCCCACTGAAAGAATTCCTTCTCGGTACAGTACTGGAATCCCACCCAGAGCATCAAAAACATTATACACCAATTCCCCATCTAGGTTAAGCATAGATTGATCGTAAGCCTCACTTATTCCACTACTTCTTTGAAAATTGACGTAGATGTCTTGGAATTCTTCCCTGATTAAAAACCCTCTTGTGGTGCCTTTGGTGTAATAATCTGCAGAGTTAAATGTGGGGTCTATCACATAATGATTAACCTGCGCCAACAAAGCGTTGACACAGGTTATCATCAGTGCAGTTATCATTAAAGATAAGCGGTTCATCTTATTTTATAATGGTGAATTTACCAGTCTGGACTAACTCATCATTTTGTCGTAACGTAAATATGTACATTCCATCACTCCAGCTGCGAGTATCAAATAACTCTTGACCCTCATAATTCATCCCTAATGTACGGCTTTCTACTTCTCTACCTAAAGGGTCAAAAACTGATAATATGGTATTCTCAGAGGTTGACAGCAATTGATATTCCACTGTGATATAATCAGTTGCCGGATTTGGGAAAGCAGTCATCACATTCAACTGATCCAACAACTCTTCCTTGGTAGGCCGTATAATAGGCAGTTGATTATTCTTGGGTGTTCCTACAGGTGCATAACAGATATCGTAATGAAAGCAGAGCGCGTTTTGAGCTTTATTTTGAGCGATTCCGGCATTATCATCATCCGCAATGCTAATCAATGAAGTAAGTTCTGAACTGTTTAGTCTTGCTATATCTCTTCCATCAATAATCGCAGATTCAACTATGCCATAAATAGACTTTAAAGCCACTAATTCAGTCACTTGGCCCTGTTCAAGTTTAAAATTCACAATCATAGAATCAAGTAAGGCCGTAGCACTATTGAACTGTCCTCTATCCGCGTATATTGCGGCTCTTGCAACATTGCTCTCCAAAGTATTAATTCTACTCACATAATAAAGAACGCTATCTGGTTCATCCACCTGATCCTCTACAAAAAACTTACTATGAATCAGACGTTTATAATCACGTTGGCGCTCGAAATTTAGATCTGCCAAAGTTCGTTCCATGATGGTTCGCAATGTTGTTTCATCTCGCGAGGCGTAAAGCATGTCAATCATATACTGTGGCAGAGGGTTACTCAATTGGCTGCCCACGACCCGTATCACGCGCCCGCTTGCGAGAGCATCAGGATTAGCCAATAGTACCTCTGCTCCGCTGGGTTTACTAGCTTCGCTGCGTGAGATCGCTACGTTAAGTTGCAACCCTGCGGTACTTCATAAGAATTGTCGGCTACACAGTAATTAATCTCTGAGGTATACATATGACTTCATTCAGAACTAAATTATCCTT
>JAKVAX010000006.1 GCA_022447625.1 Flavobacteriales bacterium
TACAGTCCAAGTAACGTTCGTCGTTCCGATAGGGAAAGTAGCTGGGGCGTCGTTTGATACAGAAGCTACTGCACAGTTGTCATCCGTAGTTGGAGTACCCAATGCTACAGTTGCAAAACAGTCATCAGCGTCTGTTCCAACAGAGATGTTGGCAGGACAAGTAATTGTAGGATCCACGTCGTCAACCACAGTTACTGTCATTGAACACGTAGCTGTATTTCCGTTGTAATCAGTTACCGTCCAGTTTACAGTTGTTGTACCTACTGGGTAAGTACCAGAAGCATCAGAAGTGCCCGTGTAATCATTTACGATTGATGCGATTGAACAGTTGTCGTTTGCTGTTACTGGAGGAACAGATACTGAAGCGTTACATCCTGCAGCGTTTGCTCCTACTGAGATGTTTGAAGGACAAGAAACCGTTGGAGGCGTGTTGTCGATGTCAGTTAGAACTGCTGTTCCTAGGGTGATTGGACATTCATTGTTACCCCAACGAGTAATCAATGTGTATGATCCTGGTGCCAATCCATTGTAGGTAACAGAACCGCTGTTATCAGCTACAGTAGATTCGTATGAAGATCCACCATCAATGCTGAATTCGATTCCTGTGCGATTTGGGTGATCTATAAAGTTGAAAGTGATTGATCCGTTGTTCAATCCACATGTTGGATCAACCGTAGTGTATGTTGCATCCGGCGTGGATTCAACCGTCACAGTCACCTGATCAGTATCTGTGCATCCGTTCGCGTCTGTTACTGTCACGTTGTACGTGAAGTTTTCATTGGCATAAGCAGAAGGAATAGGAGACACCGTGTGTGATTCTCCCATTCCAAGTCCGCTATCCCACAAGTAGTTGAACGGACCAGAACCTGTAGCAGAAGCTGTCAGGGTGGTAGACTCTCCTTCACAGATGGTCACGTTCGTTCCAGCGTTAGCTGAAAGGTTGTTAGTAACAGTAATATTTTGAGTACATGTTGCTGTGTTACCTGAGTTGTCAGTCACAGTCCATGTAATAGTTGTTGTACCTACAGGGTAGTTGTCATTTGCGCTTGCTGTACCGTTGTAGTCATTCGTTAGAGAAGCAACGGAACAGTTGTCAGCTGTGGAAGGAGCAGGAACCGTTACGTTCGCAGTGCATCCAGCAGCATTCGTTGAAGTACTAATGTCAGCTGCACATGTGATGGTAGGTGCGATGTCATCAATGATCGTGATGTCTGCCGTGCAAGTTCCGATGTTTCCGGCATTATCTTCAACGATCAGATCTACTGGAACCGTATTTGACGGCATCACGATAAATGTTTCTGGAATGCCAGGGCCGGAGATTTGAATAGTAATGGTATTGCATCCTAAAGATTCCGGAGTTGCAGTTGCGCAATCAGAATCGCTATTGTAGCTATTAGCAGAAGTAACGCTCCCTGACCCGCCTGAATTAGGAAGGTTAAAGAAATGATTTGCAGGGTCACATCCTATTGTTCCTTGAAGGGTGTAGAGATTAGAAGGGATATTCACACCAGTGAAAGACACATCATAGTCTAATTCCACTGTATAGGAATATCCCCACGGGCACGATGCTGTTGCTGTATTTATACTCACTGCATTGACATCAATAATTACGTCATAACCATTTGCTGAGCTTACAACAAGAGGCGCAGTTAGATCAGCGCAATCGAATGTGGTTTGGCTTAAAGAGATATCGGCAATGCCGCAATTATCAGAGGAGCTTACTTCTATGTCAGAAGGGTCCAATGACGCTTGACCTGAAGCATCAAGGTATAGGGTCATGTTCTGACAAGTAGCAGTTGGATTTTCTGTGTCAGCTACGATGACGTCGTGTGTGCACGAAGAGCTCGCACCAGCAGTGTTTGTTACAGTCCATGTCACAGTTGTAGTACCAAGCGGGTAAGTACCCGAAGCATCTTCAGTTCCATTGTAGTCGTTGGTAACAGTCATACACTCCATCACAAGATCAGAGTATACCCATGCCGTGTTAATGTCCATGTTAACGAGCGCACCGTTGTTCCCGTTTATGCTTACATCAGAAGCTTGAGCGCTCCCTGCGCCATCTTCGAAATCTAGGTTGGTTACAATGTTGTTTGGAACAGCTGTCAGATCACCACAAGCGATTTCATTTACTGTTGCTGAGTTCAATCGCGTGTCGTAAATACGGAAGTTGTCGATAAGACCGTTGAATTCGTTCTGAGGAACTAAATAAGCAGATCCGTATGTTCCAATGCGTGGAAGCTCGTAAGTTGATGGCTTTGCAGAGGTATTTGTATCGTCAGATCCTGCGAGAGTTCCATCAATATAAAGTTGGTGCTGATCATTTGCACCGAATGTTCCAACAGCAACGATGTGGTACCAACGTACTTCACTGAAGTCGTAGTTCGCATCGATTTGAATATCAGCGTCGTCGTCTGATTCAAAGGCGAACGTCATTCCGCTATCATCACCTGAGATGTAAAAGTAACGCTGGTTCGAACCTACAGCCGCATTGTCTTCCGACATATCAAATAGGGTTCCTGACCAAGACGATGCTTCTGGTTGGAACCAGAATTCAATCGAGAAATCACCGTTTGGAACGATGTCTTGTAGTCCAACGTAATCTCCAGTTGCTCCGAAATCAAGGGCGTTGAATCCAAAACACGAGCTCAATACACTTGGTTGAAGAACTGAGACTGTAGCGTCACAAGAACCTGCATCTGTATCAACAGAAATTGTCGGAGGACAAATAACTGATGGTGGGGCTGAACAATTACAGTCAATAACATTCACCGTAAGGTCAACAACTGTTGTTTCAGGAGATGAGTTATTGTCTGTGGCAGTGAATGTCAACAGATAAGTACCTACGGCATCACCACTGAGGGTAAGATCAATCTCACCTGGGTTACCAGTTGTGTTACTATTCACAGTCACACCACTCCATGCGTAGTCGTTCATACTAATAGAAACCGTTTCAGCGAACTCTGGACCTGTGAATCCGAGTGTAATGTCTTGCGTTTCTCCGTAACAAACGTTTATGCTGTTGTCCTGAGGGAATCCTTGAGCTACAGGGGGGAAGTTTGTTGCACTCGAGACGTCAAACTCAAGACACTGATCCTCAAGCCAGTTCACACCGTCGTTGTCTCCGCCTGGGCCGTCGTAGTCATCAGTATCAGAATCGAACATACCCATGAGGATGTAATCGACACCGTTACCTGCGTTGATCCCTACGGTTGCAGGAGAACCACCGAATCCGTTCGTACCTCCAGAGGCACTACCCGTTGTCCAATCCATGTCACCATAGAAGAAGGCAACGTTGTTTCCAGGAGCTAGAACGGTACCAGACCCGTCGCTCATCACCAATGTGAAGGTGTCTTGAAGGTCATCGTGAGCAGCATTACCTGCGTAATACGGACCAACATTCATCCATGTCACGTAAATTGCGTCAGGAGTTACGTTGTACCATACCTCCCCTTGGTAGCCATTGGCGAACCAGTCACGTGTATCAACGTCGCCCCAGAATGGTGCTACCATTGGGGTTGTGATAGGGAAACCTGTTGAAGTGTACCACCAGTAAGGGTTATCAAATGAGACGTTACCATTATTGTTAATGTAAACACTGCTGTACGTGGTTCCATACAAGTCGAAGTCGAATGGAAGTGCAACAGGACCGACAGAACCGTCATCGTTTGGTGAAATTTGTGTCCATGTGTATGGATCGAATCCAATCACACAGTTATCAAGGCTCCCTTGGTAAATTAGCTCTACCGTTACCTCTTCGGTCATACCTGCTGCTGGACAAGTCGGGTTGTCTGACAAGTAGTAAGTGAAGCTGTCGATTCCTATGAAATCTGCATCCGGAGTGTAAGTGATCGTATTGTTCGCGTTTACTATGGCTGTTCCGTTTGACGGACTAGTACCCAGAGTAGTCATCACTGTGAGTGGATCTCCATCAGGGTCGCTATCCACACCGTTGCCATTATCAGCGATGACGTCAATAGTAATCGTAGTGTTCTCAGTGTAGTAAATGATGTCATTTTGCCCTTCAGGTGCGTTATTGGTAGAGGCTGCCGGAGCAATCTCGTACAAATGGTACGCATAGTCTGCCGGCCGAATTTCTTCATTGATTTGATAGCGGTCTTCCCCAACAATGTTCGGGTAAGATGCTTGAAGGATGTAGTAATCTGCAGGTCCATTTGGAAGACCAAAGTGGATACGAGCTACATCCTGTGTGCCGTGTCCATTTCCTCCGTTGATCTCACGGATTCCTGAAATCACATTCCCTTCACAGTCTACGAGACGAAGGGTAGCGCCAAGTGCATCGCGTTCCGCACCTGAAGGCATGTTTGCGCTTGCACGGTTTTCCTTGATATCTACAAAAAGGTAGTTGTTCGAAGGAGTTCCAGAAAGTTGGTTGATGAATAATCGGTTGTTCCCATTGCGAATATTCACATAGAGATCCAGGTCACCGTCGTTATCAACGTCGACAAAGGACGAACCTTCGCCGTCGCCGCTGTAGAATGTGTAAGAATCTTGAACAAAGGTCATCGGAGTACCAACATTGGCTCCGAGAAGTGGGTCGTTAATCTGGTTGATGAATAGAATTCCTGTTTGGTCACCCGCGAGGAAAATATCAATGTCGCCATCATTATCGACATCACCACAAGCCATACCATCGATACGGTTGCTTCCAAATCCAGTTGGAATGCCCGTCGCATTTCCAAGTGCAACGAAGTTTCCGTTATCGTTTTCAAAGATCTGGTTGTCGTCATTCTCAGTCCAGAATAAATCAAAATCACCGTCGTTATCGAAATCAGAGAAGTTAACCGCACCTCTATTTCCATTGCTAGCTTGCGCTACGTCGATGGATTCCTCGAAAGTACCACCGACATTTCGGAAGAAGTCAACTTGGTCCCGCTTACGGGAGATGAAATCTACCCACCCGTCATTATCATAGTCGGTTGTTGATCCGTAGTCACCGTCAGTAGATTCTTGAGCTAATCCAAGCGGCCAGCTTGCAGGATTCCACCATTGGTATGAACCTGTAATGGCTGTTACATGCGTGAAATACCCAGTACCGTCATTTTCAAGCATGTCGATACCGTGATCGTGATTGTCAAAAATGATATCAAGGAATCCATCACCATTGTAGTCAAGGAATCCCATTCCTTCACTGTTCATACCGTCAGCAACGTAGAAACTACCTGAGGCAGATCCGTTATAATCTTGGGGTGTATTACCTCCGGTTCCATCCCCAAAAGTGTTGGTTGAAGGGTCTTGGAGATAAACTTCAACACCATCCGAAGAGGTGTTTCTCGCAAAATCCGGCCATCCATCGTTGTTCAGGTCTCCCCAAACAACACAACGCTCACGTCCGTCCCACGCTAGCGCAGGAGCTACTGAACTTGTTACATCTGTAAATGAACCACCGTTGTTGCGGTAGAAGTAAGACCGATTGTTACGATTAACAACAAGGTCAAAATCTCCGTCAAGGTCGTAATCACAGAAAGCAAAACCACCATTCTTGTTACCACCGAGATCGATGTTGTAACCGGATGCGTTTTCCGTCCATGACGTTTGAGCAAATGATGGGGAAGTAATCGCGAAGGTCAATAGGGTGAAGACCAATTTACTTGCACCAATTTGCGCAATGCGATGTACGTAATCGCCTGATATATAGGCGTTATGACGGTTTGATTCGTCAAAAAGTAGAGATAATATTCGACTAAGCATAACTTGTGGGAGTTATGGGTAAATACTTGGTAAGTGCGTGTAACGCTATGTAATCAGGGTGTGCTTAACGTTTTTGACAGGACAATTGTGAGTCAAAAAAACGTACCTGAGATTCAGGTTTCTTGCAGCAATCTGTAGTTAGCGTTCTCATCGGTTCTAAATTGTATTTAGTCAGGTTAGATAGTGTGTATTGTCGTAGTTTTCATATCCTTTTACTGGAGGCCTACATAAAAGGTTATGTTTTGAGGGCACTTTTTTCAGAATTGTCCTACAAGCCTTGTCAGACGCTAACTTTCAAGACAAAAAAAATGTGCATCCAATTTAGATGCACAAAAAAAGGCCCCGACTTTCGCCGGGACCTGAGCCAATTGTATGGCTAGCCTTAGTTGTTCGGTACGACTGTGACTGGAATGATCAAATGGATCTCCGCACGTCGGTTCAGTCTATGTTGTGTTGAATTACAGTCTACACCATCAAAACAATCGTTCACGGGTTCATCTTCTCCAAGAGACACAATCTTGATGCGGGAGGCATCAATGCCCATGGAGGTGAATTTTTTCTTAGTGTTTTCTGCTCGTCGTTGAGAAAGTCGTTTGTTATAGGAAGAACTACCTCTTGAGTCGGTGTGCGCCCGAATTTCCATTTCCATCTCAGGATGTGAGATCATTTGTTGAGCGATTTCATCGATTTTGAACTTCTCTTTTTCCGAGACTTGACTCTTATCGAATCCGAAGTATAGGTCTTCAGCGTGCACGATAGTTGAACTACCTGCCACGCGAATGTCTCGACCCTCTTCGGCGTAAGCTAAAAGCTCACCAGCATCTTCAGCTGTAACGATTCCACCTTCAGTAGAAGCCATCAATGCTGCAACCAAAGTGACTTCCGTGTTGAGGTTTTCCTCCATTTGAGGTTCGTCGTTTAAAGCGAGGTTCCAGTTGTCTGCTGGCTGAAGGAAACGAAGATGTCCTTGGTCATCAGTAACATAACGCGTCTGTTGAACGCCATTCGCATCTTTCCAAGTCATGGCCTGCATGTGCCCTGGAGCAATTTTGAATTCCGCGCTAGCGTCATTCGTATTAAACGCCTTAACAGCACCGGTTTCCAAATCTTTAATGAACACACGAGTGCCAGGTGCAGGACAGTGAGGTGACAATGGATTCCACTGTGCCATTAAGTACTGCTCACCTTCGGCTTCTTGTGCAGGATAGTCAGTTTGGTCTGTCAAGTTCTTATCTAGCCAATATTTGGTTGGGATTTTCTTTTTACGATACGTACTTGTTCGATAGGCGTTCAATTCCGCGTCAGCAAGGAAAGACTCACGATTCGGACTGTCATAAACGTACTTCAAACCATAAGGCGTTTCTTCAGGCTTACAATGCATGACCATCGAATTTCCATCTTGTTGCCATGTAATCTCATAGGTGTCTTGGCCATTGAATTCTGCCTGGAAATGTCCGCGCATCGCAGATTTTACAGCTAATTCGTCTGTAGTCAGATTGCGTACCTCAACACGTTCAGGATACAGCGGGTTTCCTTCCGGATCCATCAATACAATCTCTGCTTCAATGATTTCATTCATCTTTTCCCAGAAGAATAGATCATCTCCACCGAGCGTAACATCTCGATTGGAGGTAAAGTATCCATACTCGCCTCCCATGTATACCAAACCAAAGTCGTCATCTCGACTGTTAACAGGCATACCAGGATTGGTCACCACCATCGGATTCATATTGACATCCGCAAAGAAAATGTCAAGTCCGCCAAGGGTAGGGTGCCCATCTGATGCAAAAGTGAATGTTCCATCGGGAGCGAACGAAGGGTAGATCTCATTTCCTTCAGTGTTGACCTCCATGTCAAGCGGGCGAGGAGTGTCCCAGCGATTGAATTCTTCAAGCCAATCACAGTAGTAGATGTCCATACCACCCATTCCTCCTTTTCGGTTCGAACTGAAATAGAGCTTTGAACCGTCAGGAGATAGCGCAGGGTATGCACAACTAGTCAGTTTATCATTGTGTTCAAACATGGGAACTTCCATCCAAACACCCTCAATCAGTTTATAACTCATGATCATTGAGAATACAGCACCTTTCTCATCAAGCGCAGGTTCGCCTTTCTTGGCGAGGAATTTTGTCACATATAAAACCTCACGTTCTTTATCGTAGCAAGAAGGGCCTTCATTAAAACGTGAGTTTACTTGTCCTTTCAATGGCTCAGCTGAAACCAAATTGAATACGTCATCCACAGTTGTTTGGTAGAGGTCATAATTCTGCAGAAAACGTTTGTGCGGATACCACCCTTCATCCACGCCGGTTGCAATCGGAACAATCAAAAGATCATCAAACGATGTTGGGCTAATCAAGGCACGCTGCTGGTTCGCCTCCAATGGCTGAACTTGATATTGGTGCTTGTCGATTTCCAATTCCGTGTAATACTTCGGATTATTCAATACTCGCTTTGAGCGCGAATCACCAGGAATTTGTGTCTGATATTGTTGCATCCAGTAACCGGCCGCCTCGTATTCTCCAAGACTACGGTGCACCTCGCTACAGTAATAGAAATCCAATGCGTCGTACGACCCCATATCTACCGCTTGTTTATAATGCTCCTTGGCTTCCTCTGGAACACCCATAAGTCGGTAACAATCGGCAATGCGGCGCAGTACAAAAGCACTTTCAGGATGCTTAGTGTGCACACGTTGAAATTCTTCTAGTGCATCGAAATAATCGTACTCAATGAAGAGAACCTCACCCTTTCGGGCCCACTTGGGAATGTCTTCTGCTGCGCATATCGAAACGCTGAGCAAAAGCAATAGGATGGCGCTTAAGTGTTTCATAATTATAGACTTCTACGAAACGAATGTACTCTCAGTGTCGAGCCTGGTTGGTAAGCTGGAGGACGATGCATGTGTGGGGAAATTCTGACATCCTGATGCTTTGAAGAATCAATCTTCACCAGATGTGCAGACGTTAAAGTGTGTCAATATCCTATAAGCACCGTGGATGCTGGCTTTTCATGCTGATCTCGGAAGCGGTTTTCTAGCTGAGAATTCATTATCTTCGCACACTTTCAAAAAGCACAAAAATGTCTGCTAAGTACCCTGAATACAAGAACCTTGATCTCCCAGCAGTGGCTGAAGAGGTCTTAAAGATCTGGGAAGAGGAAAAGGTTTTTGATCGTAGTATGACCACGCGAGAAGGGAAGGAACCATTCGTATTCTTCGAAGGTCCACCCTCTGCTAACGGGATGCCTGGAATTCACCATGCATTGGCTCGTGCTATTAAAGACATTTTCTGTCGCTACAAAACTTTGAAAGGTTACCAAGTGAAGCGAAAAGCCGGTTGGGATACTCACGGTTTGCCTGTGGAGCTTGGTGTAGAGAAGGAATTAGGGATCACCAAAGAAGATATCGGATCAAAGATCACGGTTGAAGAATATAACCAAGCTTGCCGTACGGCGGTGATGCGCTACACCGATGTTTGGAATGATCTGACCCTCAAAATGGGCTATTGGGTTGATATGGATGAACCATATGTGACCTATGAAAACAAGTACATCGAATCGGTGTGGTGGTTGCTTAAGCAGTTGAGCGACAAGGGGATGCTTTATAAAGGTTATACCATCCAGCCATATTCTCCGAAGGCAGGTACGGGGTTGAGTTCGCACGAGTTGAACCAACCGGGTACTTACCGAGATGTGAAAGATTCAACGATTGTTGCTCATTTTCTCGCTAGCGCGGAAGGGCGTACTCGCCTGCAGGAGTTGGCAACTGATGGCACAATCACAGACAAAACAGGTCTGCTAGCCTGGACAACCACTCCTTGGACGCTTCCTTCGAATACGGCCTTGACCGTTGGTCCAAAGATCGATTATGTCATCGTTAATACGACGAACAAATATACAGACGAGCCCATCACCGTGGTGATGGCCGAAGCCTTGATGTCAAAGCACTTTCCAGTGAAGAAAGGAGTCGAGTTTGAGGTGATTGGAAAGTGTAAAGGAGCTGATCTTGTTGGAATCACCTACGAGCAACTCCTTGATTGGGCAACACCAATGGATGATGCGGAGCAAGCTTTCCGTGTGATTCCTGGTGATTTCGTGACAACAGAAGATGGTACAGGTATCGTACACACGGCACCTACCTTTGGTGCTGATGATGCCAAGGTGGCGAAAGACGCTGGTGTTCCTCCTCTGCTCGTTGATGATGGCACTGGAAAAGGAGTTCCATTGGTTGATCTTCAGGGACGCTTCGTTGCAGGTCCTTACAAAGGCAGCTATGTAAAAAATGAATACTACGATGAAGGTGAGGCGCCAGAGAAGTCAGTCGATGTTCTGATCGCCATCAGCTTGAAAGAGCGTGGCCTAGCTTTTAATGTTGAGAAATACGAGCACAGCTACCCTCATTGTTGGCGAACTGATCGTCCGATCTTGTACTACCCACTGGATAGCTGGTTCATCAAGGCTACTGCGGTAAAAGACCGCATGGTAGAATTGAACAAAACCATCAACTGGAAACCAGCGGCAACGGGAACAGGGCGTTTCGGTAACTGGCTTGAGAACTTGAATGACTGGAACTTAAGTCGTTCGCGTTTCTGGGGTATTCCAATCCCAATCTGGAGAACAGACGATGGAAACCAAAGCGTAGTTATTGGTTCTGTAGAAGAGCTGAAGACAGCATGTGATAAAGCTGTGGAAGCAGGAGTAATGGATGCCAATCCACTTGCTGATTTCACGCCTGGTGATATGTCGCAAGAGAACTACGACAAGTTCGATCTACACAAACCCTATGTAGATAAGATTGTATTGGCCTCATCTTCAGGAGAACCGATGCGTCGTGAATCTGACTTGATCGACGTTTGGTTCGATTCAGGCTCGATGCCTTATGCGCAGTGGCATTATCCTTTTGAGAATAAAGAACTCATCGATGAAGGGAAGTCTTTCCCAGCGGATTTCATTGCTGAGGGGGTTGATCAAACACGTGGGTGGTTCTATACTTTGCACGCGATCGGAACCATGTGTTTTGATTCGGTTGCATACAAGACAGTAGTATCTAACGGACTCGTTCTAGATAAGAACGGTCAGAAGATGTCTAAGCGTCTAGGAAATGCGGTTGATCCGTTTGAAACATTGAAGAAATATGGACCGGACGCAACGCGCTGGTACATGATTACGAATGCTCAACCTTGGGATAACCTCAAGTTTGATGTCAATGGAATCACAGAGGTGCAGCGTAAGTTCTTCGGTACACTTTATAACACTTACAACTTCTTTGCGCTGTACGCGAACATCGATGGCTTCAGCCTGAAAGAAGCGCCAATAGCCATGGAAGAACGTCCAGAGCTTGATCGTTGGATCTGGTCGAAACTGCATACCTTGATCAAGGAAGTTGACCAAGCGTATGCTGACTTCGAACCAACACGCGCCGGACGTTTGATTCAAGAGTTTACCGTAGATCAGTTGTCTAACTGGTACGTTCGTTTGGCAAGACGTCGATTCTGGAAAGGAGCTTACAATAGCGATAAGATTTCAGCTTACCAGACACTTTATGCGTGTTTGGAGACGATCTCTTTGTTGGCAGCACCTATTGCACCGTTCTACGCCGAAAAGTTGTATCGAGATCTTGTGGCGGTGACAGGAAGAACAGAAGAGAATTCAGTGCATTTGGCTGATTTCCCTGAAAGTGACGCTTCTTGCATCGATGAAGCACTCGAAGATCGCATGGATATCGCTCAACATGTGACGTCTATGGTTCTCGGTCTTCGCAAGAAGGAGCGCCTTCGTGTACGTCAACCGCTTCAGAAGATCATGATCCCAATCTTGAGTGAAGGATTTGAGCAGCAGTTGAAGCAAGTAGAAGGATTGATCCTTTCCGAATTGAACGTGAAAGAGCTGGAATACCTGCACGACACTGGAGTGTTGGTGAAGCAGATTAAGCCAAACTTTAAGGCTCTAGGTCCAAGATTTGGTAAGCAAATGAAGGAAGTAGCTGAAGCAGTTGGGCAGATGGATCAAGATGACATTGCTTCTCTTGAGAAGGATGGCAGGTTCAAGATCTCAATCTCAACTGGAGAGGCTGACGTACACCTGAGTGATGTTGAAATCAGCTCACAGGATATCCCAGGTTGGTTGGTAAGTGCTGAAGGAGGGTTAACCGTAGCACTAGACATTACTCTAACAGAAGAATTAAAGAACGAAGGAATCGCTCGAGAAATGATCAACCGTATCCAAAACCTGCGTAAAGACAGTGGTTTGGAGGTGACTGATAAGATTGCCTTGTACATTGTACGCACCGATGCAATCGAAGAAGCGGTGGCGAGCAATTTGGAATATATTTGCCAGGAAACTCTGGCAGGAAAATTGGAGATGGTTGATAGCCTAGATAATGGCCATCCTGTAGAAGTGAGTGATGAAATCTCTACCGAAATCTCTATTGAAACACTAAATTAATTGATGCAACGATGGCAGACGTAAGATACTCTGATAGCGACTTGAAAGAATTTGCAGAACTCATTAACGAGAAGCTGGTTCAAGCGCGCCAAGATCTCGATCAGTTGAAAAGATCTCTATCACACGAAGACGATAACAGCACAGACGATACCTCACCAACTTTCAAGATGATGGAAGATGGCTCTGAGACAATGAGCCGCGAAGAAACAGCTCAGTTGGCGGCACGCCAAGAGAAGTTCATTCGTAGCTTGGAAAATGCTCTACTACGCATTAAGAACAAGACTTACGGTGTTTGCCGTGAAACAGGGAAGTTGATCTCAAAAGAGCGTCTTCGCCTGGTTCCTCATGCTACTTTGAGCATCGAAGCAAAGAATCGTCAATAAATTTCTCTTTAAGTCGTTGTGTCTAGTGCACAAACTTTGCCCATGTTAAAACGCGTACTCCTCGTCGTTGGATCAGTCTTGCTGATCGACCAGATCGTCAAGATTTATATCAAGCTGAATTTTCGGATTGGAGAACGCTTCCCTGTGCTTAAGGAGGTCTTTGAGATTCACTTCATAGAGAACAAGGGTATGGCTTTCGGAATGGAGATTCCGAGTGCATGGGGCAAAATCGCACTTAGTCTGTTTAGGATTGTTGCGGTGGTCGTGATCTCGCTGTATTTGAGACGAATCATCCGCGAAGGGGCCCACAAAGGTTTTGTGACCTGCGTAGCCTTAATCCTCGCGGGTGCCGTTGGGAATATTATCGACAGTGCATTCTATGGTATGTTGTTCAGCACCAGCAGCATTGTTCAAGCGGCTACCTTATTGCCTCCAGATGGAGGATATGCTCCTTTCCTTCACGGTGACGTTGTTGATATGCTCCACTTCACTGTCAAATGGCCTTCATGGCTAGGAGGTAATGGAATCAACGAAATCTTCCCACCCATCTTCAATATCGCGGATGCAGCAATTACAGTTGGCGTGATCTGGATTCTAATTAGACAGCGTGTCTACTTCGCAAAACCTGAAGAGGAGAAAAGCGAAGAGCCAGAAGTTGCTGGAAATTCCGAAGAAGGAGCGGTACAAGCTTAATGTGGAGCTACCCAATCACCGTGTTCAACGATCAGATTGATCAATTCTTGTACGGCTTCGTCCTCAGGAACATTCTTTTTCACCACTTCTTTCTCTTTGTATAGACTGATCTTTCCTGGTCCGGTTCCTACGTACCCGTAGTCAGCATCGGCCATTTCTCCTGGACCATTTACGATACAGCCCATGATACCAATCTTGATACCTTTCAAGTGGCTCGTGGCGTTGCGAATCTTAGCGGTAGTCTCTTGCAGATCAAACAAGGTACGTCCACAACTCGGACAAGAAATGTACTCTGTCTTTGAAATTCGTGTTCTTGTCGCTTGAAGGATTCCGAATAGGGTATCATTGACGAGCTTCGGCGCCATTTCAGGGGCAAACGCCCATACTCCATCACCGAGTCCATCAATTAGCAAAGCTCCGAGATCTGTTGAGGCATGCAACAAGAAGTGATCCTTATCGATGTTGTGATATGCTCTTTTTGTAATTACCGGAACATCGCATCCGCCATGCAATAGCTTAAAATATGCTGTGCGCTGTTCTACCATTCCGTGTTGGTGGTCTGTAACCAATACGAGAATAGCTGTTGGGTCAGCTTTAAGTTGACTGATTAATTGCTCGTTTAGTTCATTTAAAGAAGCCTCAATGAAATTGATATCAGCCGAATCCGGGCTTTTTTCAAGGTAAGCCGCAGCTTTCCAGAGCGGGTAGTGACGTGTTTTTGGCTCCCAATGGTCAGCGTCTACAAGTACACCGAGGGTTCCTGGAATTTCAAAACCAAGTGAGCGAGTGCCTGCATATACCAAATCACATGCTGCATCCGTCATGCTCCATTTATCGAGCTTGATAGAGTACATGTATCCTCCTGCGAAAAGGGAGGCAGGAATGATTTGATCTTTGTGGCTTAAATCGAGAACAACAGCAGGTACGTGCGGCTTACCGAAGTTTAGAACTTCACGCGAATCTCTTCGGTGGTATGAGAATGGATCAATCGCCATTTCCATCGGTTCAATGGATGCGTGTCTAGCTCTGTTCATGTAGCGCTCTGCGAGCATTCGCGCTACCGGAATTTCAGCTTCAGGCTCTTCAGTTAATGATACGCGAATGGTATCACCAATTCCATCTTCGAGCAAGGCGCCAATTCCGATGGCAGACTTGATACGTCCATCTTCACCATCTCCAGCCTCAGTCACTCCCAAGTGCAGCGGGTAGTTCATGCCTTCCTCTTGCATGGTTTTTACCAACAAGCGGTAAGCTTGAATCATTACTTGTGGGTTGCTGGCCTTCATACTGATCACCAGATCGTGATAGTCGTTGTCACGGCAGATGCGCAGGAACTCCATCGCTGATTCAACCATGCCAATTGGCGTGTCTCCATAACGTGACATAATGCGGTCAGAAAGCGAACCGTGGTTGGTTCCAATGCGCATAGCACGGCCGAGGTCACGACATTTGATCACCAAAGGAGTGAATCGTTCACGAATACGATCGAGCTCCTCGTTATACGAAGCGTCAGTGTAGTCGATTTCCTGGAAGCGCTTTTTGTCAGCGTAGTTTCCAGGATTGACGCGGATTTTCTCAACGTAATCAGCAGCGAGTTCTGCTGCGTTTGGAGTGAAGTGAATGTCAGCTACCAACGGAGTATCAAACCCTTTGGCTTGCAAACCGGCTTTGATTTGTTCCAGGTTGGCGGCGTCTTTTTTACTCGGTGCAGTAATACGAACTAATTCACAACCAGCCTCAATCATGCGGATAGACTGCGCAATGGTGCCTTCCGTATCCATGGTGTCTGTGGTAGTCATTGACTGTAAACGGATAGGTTGATCACCTCCCATTTTTAGTTGACCAATACTCACTTCGCGTGTTTTGAAACGCTGATAATTGAAGGGATCGCTGCAGTAGTGCATTGTAGCCGTTTTCACTTCCATATGGCAAGGTAACACCATGCCGTGGAAATTGTTGTATTCCTTGGGGATTCCTTAACGTTTGATCAAGATGATCTCGATGCGTCGATTCGCTTCGTTTTCCTTGCGGTTCTTTGGGTCTTTGTAGATCTTGTCTGTTCCACCTTTCCCTTCACATGTGATACGTTCTTCAGAGACACCTTGCATCACCAAGAAATCGCGGATTGATTCCGCACGAGCGCGAGAAAGATGCTTACCATTCTTATAAGCCACCTTTTCAGGATTCGACTTGGCAGCGCGCTTTAGATACTTCTTACCTATGTATCCATTGACATGGCCTTCGAGTAGGATGTCATATTCAAGGTGATCCAGGAGGTACTGTGCGACATCAAGCAGCGTACTTTCCGACTCATCGAGGTAGACAGCGCTATTGCCTTCGAAAAGAATGTTATTGAGCGTGAAACGCATTTCATCGCCATTCGTACGCGCCGTCATAGACGCAGGCCAAGTCTCTTCTTTGAACTCTTCAGGGAAAAGTGCTCGTGGAGGGTCAACCAAATTGGGACCTTCCTTTTCAACGAAGTACGCAGTAATACGCACGCAGTCAGCCTTGGCGTGACCTTCGTCATTGCCGTTGAAGGGCTGCATCTTAATTTCGAAAACACTCTTATTCTCTGGGAGCTTTTGAGTGAGGAAATCATACACAACCATGCTGCGATCTTGTGCCAATTTCATGGTATAGTAATCCAACTCTCCTGCCTCACAAAGACTGGAGATGTCTACCTTTTCCACAACGAAGTCATCGCTTAGGGCAAAAAATTCGCCTAGCGTCTTTCGCGCTTCAAGGGAAAGTTCGGTACTGTTTTCACCAAAATCGACCATGCGTTCCAACTTAATGGTCGCCAGCGATGAGGTGCTTAACAGTGCTAAACACAAGATTGACAGTACTTTTCTCATAACAAAGCTCAACAGGGTGGAGGATGTGAACTTAGTCAGGGTCACTCAGGTTAAATTTAAGAAGAATTAATATGCGCTGACGAGGCGGAATGCCGAACTTTCAACAAGCTATGCTTGGAATACGCTTTTCAGAATACACACCCGAAAAAGATCAACGAAGTCACTTTGAACGCCTGAAGGATATCTTCCTTGAGTTGGTAACACACACCTCCGGAGATATTGATGAGGCATTCGATTGGATGAAGCAATTGGATCAAGAATACTCGCTCTTTGATGACGAGTACACCTTTGATGATTTTGTGGATGAGTTGAAACAACGCGGTTACTTGCGTGACCCTGAACGCCAAGGTCAAGGACCTAGTCTTTCATCAAAAGGGGAGCAAGAGATTAGACAACGTGCGTTAGACCAAATCTTTGGTAATCTCAAGAAAGGGGGGAGCGGGCAGCACCGCACCCGGCACATTGGAGGAGGAGACGAAGCCACAGAAGACCGCAGACCATTCCGTTTCGGCGATAAGCCAGAACAGATTGATTTTGCAGAAAGCTTCAGAAACGCTCAAATCAATCACGGGTTAGATAGCAATATCTGGCTCACTGAGAATGACTTGGAGGTAGTTGAGCGGGAATATCGATCTATGACGTCAACGGTGTTGATGATAGATATCTCACACTCGATGATCCTGTATGGAGAAGATCGAATTACGCCTGCAAAGAAGGTGGCCATGGCCTTGAGTGAACTGATCATGCGCAAGTACCCGAAAGACACCTTAGACATTGTGGTATTCGGAGACGACGCATGGGAAATTCAGATCAAAGACCTGCCGTATCTGAATGTTGGTCCATATCACACCAATACGGTAGCGGGATTAGAACGGGCTATGGATATTCTCCGACGCAGAAAAACGGCGAATAAACAGATCTTCATGATTACCGATGGTAAGCCTTCGTGTCTGATTGAAAACGGTGAGTTCTACAAGAATAGCTGGGGCCTAGACCCTTACATTGTTGGTAAGTGCTTGAATCTGGCGCGGCAATGTCGCAAGCTGAAGATTCCAATCACCACTTTCATGATCGCCTCAGATCCATACCTCCAACAGTTCGTGGAGGATTTTACAGAAGCAAATAATGGCCGTGCTTTCTTCACCGGCCTCCAAGGTTTGGGTGACATCATGTTCTCGGACTTTGAAAAGAACAGAAGAAGGAAGCTTTAGAATAGCATGGAAACAAAAGAAATGACCTCCATCACCACATTAGGTGAACTCAAGAATAGCGGATACGTGAGTAAAACCGTTCGCGATGAAATGCGCGACAATCTCATTGTTCGACTTCGCAACAATGAGCGCGTATTTAGCGGTATTCAAGGATATGAGGAAAGCGTAATCCCAGAGATTCAACGTGCCATTTTGGCTCGTCACAACATGAATTTGCTTGGGCTACGTGGTCAGGCGAAGACGCGATTAGCACGCCAAATGACCGAACTGCTTGATGAATACATTCCAGTATTGGCAAGCAGTGACTTGAACGAAGATCCGTTGACTCCATTGACTACCAAGTCGCAAGCGGAAATCGCTGAAAAAGGAGATGATACGCTGATTCGCTGGATACATCGCAGTGAACGATACGTGGAGAAGCTGGCAACACCAGATGTTACGGTGGCAGATTTGATTGGAGATGTTGATCCGATTAAGGCCGCAAACCTTCGTCTCGATTACAGCGATGAACGTGTGATCCACTTCGGATTGGTGCCGCGTGCACACCGGTGTATTTTTGTGATTAACGAGCTACCTGATTTGCAGCCGCGTATCCAAGTGGCGCTCTTCAATATCCTTCAAGAAGGAGATATTCAGATTCGTGGGTTCCAGTTGCGTTTGCCGTTGGACGTTCAGTTCGTATTCACTGCCAACCCAGAAGATTACACGAATCGTGGGGCGATTATTACACCGTTGAAAGCCCGTATTCAGTCGCAGATTTTGACGCATTACCCGCGTTCATTAGATATTTCAAAGACGATCACTCAGCAAGAAGCGAAGATCAATGAGGCGCAGCGCGACGCGGTTCAAGTGCTTCCTTTGATGGAGGATTTGGTGGAACAGGTTTCTTTCGAAGCACGTGAATCTGAATTCATAGATCAGAAATCGGGTGTTTCAGCTCGATTGACGATTTCTGCTTTTGAGAATTTGGTCAGCACGGCTGAGTTGAGAGGATTGAAGAATGGCGATGCCAACACTAAGGTGCGTGTTGCAGACCTGCTTGGAATCGTACCTGCCGTTACAGGTAAAGTAGAGTTGGTTTACGAAGGAGAACAAGAAGGACCACAAGGCGTAGCGCTTCATCTCGTTGGAAAGGCAATTCGAACACGATTCCCTCAGTCTTTTCCTGATCCTGAACTCGCTAAACGCGGAAAAATCGAAGACCCTTATGTGAAGATCACTGATTGGTTTTCTGTGAACCAAGTAGAGATCATGCACTCCGATAGCGACATCGCCTATCAGGAGAAGCTACATATGATCGATGGTCTTGAAGAAGTGGTGGATCGCTATGTGCCAGATGCTGGTGAAAGTAAACTACTTTGGATGGAATTCTTGCTTCACGGATTAGGCGAATACAGCCTGTTGAATAAGCACGTATTGGAGAACAAGGTGAGCTTCAGCGACCTTTTCAATAACCTATTCTCTCCAGGAGAAGAGGATTAAGACTTTTCAGGGTATACGATTCGAACGGCCTTCGGGTCTTTCGGGTCGTATTTCACTTCTACTTCCGTACCCACAGGATATTCAGGTTGACCCTCACAGCGATCATCGCTTGCGTGCGTAATCTCAGTGCCTTCGTGATCAATGTACTTGATGATGGGCTTATAGATGGTTTTTCCTTTTTGCTTGGCACTCATCCAATTCACGATCACACCACGAACTTTTTTCGCTCGGCGATCAAAAAAGATGACAGGTCCGAGACGCCATACGAGAATGGCCACTACGGCAACAATACATAGAATGCTTAGGGTCCACTTTACTTCTTCGCTCATTATACTCTTCGATGCTTGGTGCAAGGTACTACATAGAACGCGGGGTGAAAAAGAAAGAGCTAACGCGTTCGTTAGCTCTTTCCAACCGAGTACATTAGTAAACCAAAATCAATGTACGACTATGAAGTCGTCGTCTCATCGACGTCGATACCTGATAATTGGATTATCAGTGTTTTCTGACATGGATTACGGGATGTTTCCTTCAAAGTTTCAGGAGAAGGCAAAAAAACAGGACAACCTTTCGATTGCCCTGCCTAACCTAACTTTAAACTATGTGCAAATGAATACTTACACTAGCACCTTAAATATTTTTAAAGCATGAAATACCATATGCTTCTGATTTCAAATGTAGTTGATGCACCTTCGTCCATATACAGCACGCGAACTAGAAGTGAACAGAAAACTGTGGATAGCTTGTTGAAAACATCTAGAGCCCCTGATATACCTGCGTGAGAGCAATCGTCTTACATAGCATTCCGTACACAGATTCCAGTAGAATCGTGCGTATTTTTACTGAGTCAAATGGTCTTCGAGCCTATTTAGTTAGAGACGTGGGAAAGAAAAGGTCGTCTTCGAATGCGCTGCTACAGCCATTGTCATTGGTTGAGATCACTGAACGCGAGCGCAGTCGTGGTTCCTTGCATCAAATCGCAGAGCACAAGCGCGCCGCAGTGCTTACTCATATGAGCATTGAACCGTACAAAGCCATGTTGGCTATGTTCATGGCCGAATTGGTTCAACACTGCATCGCTGAAGATCATGCGCATCCTGAACTGTTCGATTACCTCTGGAATTCAACTCAAATGATGGACATTGACGACCAGCCCGGAGTCTATGCCATCCTCTTAGCTGGCCGGTTGATGAAGTTTTTAGGTGTTATGCCTGATGAAATGCCACTGGGTTTCAGGCAAGAAGAGGGTTTTCTCGATTTGGCTTCTGGTCATTGGAGTTATCGTGCACCCTTGCACAATGCTGTGATCGAAGGTCAATTAGGAAGTTACTTACGCAGTAGCTGTGCTGAATCACCTGAGGCGTTCCGTAGGTATTCGCTAACGCGGAACGACCTGCGGTCTTTACTAGATGCCCAAGTGATGTACCTTCAGTTGCATATTAATGACCAAAGAGAATTGAAATCACTAGAGGTTTTGCGTGAGGTCTTTGCGTGACGCTTCAATTGCTACTTTTGCCCTATGCTTTTTCGCGACGTCATCGGACAAGAAGAACTCAAGAGTGGATTGAGGGAACGCGCCCGTCAAGGGATGATTCCTCATGCCAATCTATTTTTGGGGGAAGAAGGCTCTGGTCCTTTCGCCCTAGCGATGGCGTTAGCGCAATATATGAGCTGTCCGCACAGAACGGATGACGATAGTTGCGGTGAGTGTGATTCGTGTAAGAAGTTCGCAAGCTTCCAGCATCCAGATATGCACTTCACCTATCCGATCTATACGAAGGGTGATGTTTCTAAGAATGTTAGTACCAGCTTCAATGAAGAGTGGCGAAACTTTATTATTGGAAAGCCCTACCCGACATTCACTTCATGGATTGAACACTTAGATGCAGCCGGAAAGAACATGGAAGTCTTCGTTGGAGAAGCTGAAGTGATCTCAAGGAATATGGCACTTCGTTCATACGAAGGAGGCTACAAGTTTCAAGTGATCTGGTTAGCTGAGTATCTCAGACAGGAAACAGCCAATAAGCTCCTCAAAACGATTGAAGAACCAACCAAAGGAACCATATTCCTCTTGGTAGCTTCTTCTTCTGATCGCATGTTGTCGACCATCCTTTCGCGCACACAATTGATAAAAGTGAACGCCATTGCCGACGAAGATTTGACAGGAGCAATTCAACAACGCCATAGCCTGGATCCTCAACAAGCGCGTGATTTGTCACAATTCGCCGAAGGTGATTATGCGAAGGTGCTGGCTATGCTCAACAATGCTGAAGGACAAAAAGAACTCCTCGGCCAATTCACCTCTTGGATGCGGGCCTGTTACAAGCGTGATGCTTCTGAACTCGTGAACATGGCTGCTGCGCTGGGAGGAGCAGCCAAGCAATCGCAACGTCAATTCCTTTCGTACGCGCTACATTTTGTGCGTCAGTGCATCGTCAATAATTACGGTCAAACAGACTTAGCAAGGTTCACCAGTGAGGAAGGGGCTTTCGCTTCGAAATTTGCTCCGTTCATTCACCACGGCAATGTGCTGCGCATTACTGAACTTTTGAATGAAGCGATGTCTGATCTCTTCAGAAATGCGAATGGAAAAATGGTCTTCATGGATCTTTCACTCCGTCTGCACCACGAACTACACCGACCTCAGTAGTATTCACGACAAAACGTTAATCAAATCATACTTCGGACTCATCTGAGCCGTTGGAGTTTATATCTTTGAAGAAACGGGCAAGAAATTGCCAGTAAACACCGCCGTATGGGATGTGAAAGTTGTTCGAACAATTCGAGTGGCTTGCCGAAGGGATGTAAAAACAATGGAGCTTGTGGTGTAAGCGGATGTAATAAGTTAGAAGTATTCGATTGGTTGTCAGGGATGCAACTTCCAGACAACCAGAGTCCTTATGATATCGTGGAGGTGCGATTTAAGAATAGCCGGAAAGGCTTTTATCGCAATTCTGAAGGGTTAGAACTTCATATAGGAGATGTAATCGTGGTGGAATCTTCGCCAGGTTACGATGTGGGTGTTGTGTCGTTGACAGGAGAATTGGTGAAAATCCAATTGAGTAAAAAGAATGTCAAAGACAACCACGAAATCCGCAAGATACAGCGCAAAGCAAGCGACAAAGACATCGATCTTTGGCAAGACGCCAGAATGAAAGAGAAGGAGACCATGATCAGGTCTCGCGAGATAGCGCAGCACTGTGGGCTTGCGATGAAAATCAGCGACGTTGAATATCAAGGAGATAGCGCGAAAGCTACCTTCTATTACACCGCTGAAGACCGAGTTGACTTCCGAGAATTAATCAGAAAATTAGCTGAGGCCTTCAAGGTGCGCATCGAAATGCGCCAAATTGGAATGCGTCAGGAAGCTGGAAGACTAGGTGGAATTGGGTCGTGTGGACGCGAACTATGTTGTTCGACATGGCTCACTGATTTCCGCAGTGTTTCAACTGGAGCAGCTCGTTATCAGCAGCTAAGCCTTAATCCTCAGAAACTGGCCGGGCAATGTGGGAAGCTGAAGTGCTGTCTCAACTATGAGCTTGATCAGTACAAAGAAGCTGTGAAAGAATTCCCTTCTTCAAATGTTCGCCTTGAATTGGAAGGTGGACGCGCAAACCACTTCAAAACTGACATCTTCAAACGCATCATGTATTTCATGATTGAAGGTGAAAGAGGTGGTTCTCCAGTAGCTGTAAGCTTGGATGATGTTCTTGAGATCATGGAGATGAACAAACGCGGTGAAAAACCAATGTCACTACAAGATTTCTCGATCACTCAAGAAGTTGAACTGGAAGACGACTTCATGAACGTTGTGGGTCAAGACAGCCTCACACGTTTTGATAAGAAGAAGCGCAAGAAGCGTCCTCCTCGTAACAAGCGTTCTGGTCAACCTCAGAATAAACAAGGGAGAGGACAGAAACCGAAGTCAGGTGGCGGCCAGTCAAAGGCCAGAAATGACAAAGGTGGAGTTCAAAATAAGGGAGGAAATACTCAGCAGAAGAGTAACAACCCCCAAAGCAAGAGTAACTCTGGGCAACGTCCGAACAGAAACAAACGAAGAAGACCAAGCGGAAAAGGCAAAGGGCCAGCTCAAGGAGGCGGACCGAAAAAAGTAGGATGATAACTCGACTCCATACCATCTTAGCTTGTTTGACAGTCATTAGCATGATGTATGCCTGCACTCCAGCACCGTTTTATGAAGAAATGAAGACGGTGAATGGAATGTGGGAAGCGAATGATCCTGGCGTGTTTGAATTCGAGATTTCAGATACTACTCAGAAGTACACAATGCTGATGAATCTTCGTCATACGGAGGCGTATCCTTACAGCAATATGTATGTGTTCATGCAGCTAGACTTCCCCAATGGAAAGAAGTCTATAGATACGCTCGAGTGTTTGCTAGCAGACCCTCGCGGTAAGTGGGGTGGAAGGAGTATGGGTGACCTCGTTGATCACCGTATCGGTTTACGACAGAAGAATGAACCCGTAATATTCCCGTTGAAAGGAACATACAAGGTGACCATCACTCAAGCTATGAGAGAAGATCCTCTCCGAGAAGTGATGGACATTGGTTTTGCCTTGGAAGAGTGGGAATCAAACTGAGCCCTTTACTCTTAAGTAGAGCGCGCGAATGAGCAGTAACCAAGGTGTGCCGTGTAAAGCAAGGTCTGCCCAATCCATGAGCTTCATGCCTTCTGCTCCGTCAATAACCCATCGTAATTTTCCGATGAGATGAGGTTCTGGAACAAAAGGAGCGAGCCCCAGGGTCAAGCTCAGTAGTAACATGAGCTTCCAGTTGTTCAGGGTAGCCAGCATTACTTCGTTGTAGGTAATCCGTTATTTTTCCAAGCGCGGTAGCCGCCGTCGAGATTGTAAACTTCTTTGAATCCCATTTCTTGCATGATATCCATCGCTTTACCGCTTCTACCACCAGCTGCGCAGTATACGAGCACTGGGCGAGATTTATCGAAACCTTCCAATTGAGTCTTGAAGTCGTCATCATAGAAGTCTCGATGTTCCGCGTTAGCGATCATACCAGCATCAACTTCTTCAGGAGTACGAACATCCAAAATCAGGGCGTTTGACTTGGAATTCATTAACTCTTGAAAAGTGGTTGGGTCGACGTCTTTCGTTATAGTTGCTGCTTCCGTTTGAGTCATTCCTTCTGAAACGTCGTTCGAAGGAGGTGGAGTCTCATTTCCGCCGCAGGCGAAAAGAAAAGCGATCATAAGAGCGCTGAGAAAAGTGTATTTCATGATGATGTTTCTAATTCTAATGTAACCAAAGATCGTGAGTATTGAACTGGGCTACAGTGATTGAGGTCACCAAAAAGAAAGTCCCGGCTTTCACCGGGACTAACACTAAACCTGCTGGCTTTCTTCCTGCTCATTTTCGGGAGGTGAAGCAGAAAGTTCGTACCAGTCGATTCCACGGGAAAGTCCCATGACGACAGCTAACACCGTGAAGACACCAAGACTACCAATCAAGAGAGAGTAGTGCTCCATCTGAATGATGGCGAAAATGAAACCATAAAGCACAACCAACACGCCCGTGGTCAGCGCCGCCAAACGCAAACTCTTGAGAACTGCTCGGGTGTAGAAGGCTATGAGGATCAGCGTCATAAGCGCCGACACGATGTATGCAATGTTGAAGAGTACGTACTCACTCAATGAGAGGAGCAGCACATAGAATACCACCAATGAAATTCCAACGAGGAGGTATTGAATCGGGTGTACGTGGATGCCTTTGATGACTTCCACGAAGAAGAACACCAAGAAGGTACAGGCGATGAAGAGGATAGCGTATCTGGTTACTCGGTGCGCCCTTGTGTAGTTGTCTACTGGCATCAAAAGATCAACACCAAAACTGCTTCCATAGAAGTTAAATTCACCACCTTTCCATTGCTGAGGGAAGTGACGATTCAGGTGAAGAATCTTCCATTTAGCGGTGAATCCATCGTCACTTACCTGGCGTTCATCTGGCAAGAAATTCCCAGTGAATCCCGGATCAGTCCATCGACTGTTTAACGTCAGCTGGGAGGTTTTTCCTACCGGAACAAAGAACAAACGCTCGCTTCCTTTCAGATCAAGTTGGAAACTGAAATGTTGCTCAGCGATCGAATTGTCGAAGTTCACTACAGCTTGAAGTCCGGAGTTCACAATTTGTTGGGTGCGAACACCCTGTTCGAATCGACTTATATTATTATTCCACTGTAATTCAATCTGTTCGTCTATTCCTTTAAGATCAGATAGGCCTACATTGAGTACCGCTTGATCATAGAGTATTTCAGTGTTGGCGGTATCTACTTGTCCGAGATTTGGGGCAGTGAAGGAACCATCAATATTAATTTTACTGCTGTAAACCACGGCTTCGTAAATCCCTCTCTTTCGTTGTTGAGGGTCGATGTCACCAGTCATGTTAAGTTCTTCCGGCATGATATGAAGGTAGAAGCGTTCCTTTTTGACGTTAATGCGTCCGTCGGCCATTTTCGTCCGTTGAAGAACCTTATCACAAGGGATGGTGATGAAAGGTCCTGAAATCGTTTGCTGAGCACCCCATTGAGAAGAGACTTCGTTTCGAGCTGATTGCTGAAGCATTTCGCGTTCGTTCACAAGATTCTGAACGAGGAGGGCGGGGAAAAGGAGTATAATGACCAGAAGGATCACTGTTAACACCTTGAATAACATGCGGCTGCTAGTTTTCATTTGATTCGGTTTGATGTTCCAAATCTCTAGCCTAGAATTCTCTCAATGAGGGGGAAATAGTAAGCGCGTCATCACGGCAGGAATTCGTCGTGAATTCGAAAGTGTTAACAAAGGAAATGTCTTATTTGGTGCTGATAAACTCAAGCAATTGGTTGCTGTCTAGGTATCCAAAGTTTCTACCGAGAGCATTGAATTCCGGATCTAACAACAATAACACTGGGGGAGCAAATTTACCATCTCTAGTGGCCAATAACTGAGCAATTTGATGCATCGGTGTGCGTGATTCACCAACTTGATCATTCACGAACAATTGTCCTCCGAAGATGATTTCTTCATCTGTTTCGGCATTGAAACGGATAGCGTAGAAATCTTTGTTGAGCGTTTCAATGACCGCCGGTTTGCTGAATACCGACTTGTCCATCTTTCTGCAGTAAGTGCACCAATCAGTATAGAAGTCAATGAGGACGTTCTTAGGATGCAAGGCCAATGAATCCTCGAGCGCTTCAAAGGAGATCCATTGTATTTCATCAGCTTGCGCCGAAGCTTGGGATGGGTTTGCCACGCAAGTGAAAAGAAAGGCGATATAGACGAAGAGGCCTCTCAATGGATGTTTCCAATCTTCAATGAGACGAATACTGACCGTGGAGCCATCGGACCATATACGAAGTCTGAATCGCGTTCAGGTCCTGAATCAAATTCGGGTTGGTAGCTATTGAGCATATTCTTTACGCCACCGCTAAGTTCTAAATGGAAGTCATCTGAAATGTCAAAATGATAGCTGGCCTTCAAGTTCAGATCAAAGAAAGGATCCGATTCAACAAGGTCGATGAAACCGTCCTGACCTACTACTCGAGGAACAATCATGGATCCGGTATATGTTCCAGACAAATCGAAACGGAGGTTAGATGTGAGATTGTAGAAGGAAGTAATGTATCCGTAGAGGTTGGGGTTTCTGACAAATTCATCGACCGCAACGACATTTTGAGCGTCTGAAGCACCTTCTTCAGGCTCGAATAATACTTGAACTTCGTCGTACTTCGATTCTTGTGCTGTTCCGCCAATTTGCAATGTAAACTTGCTGGTTGGGGAGTAACCCGCTTCAAAATTGAATCCTCTTACGGTAGCGCCTTCACCATTTCGAACTTCTTCGATAATCGATCCATTCGGGAGAACAGCACCTGTGCTCACCTGCGTAAATGGATTGTTCAGCTCAGTGTAGAATCCTTCAATCAAAAGATTATACTGCTTGAGTCCTGCTTTCTTCGTGTAGTTGAGAGATCCAGTAAAGGCGTTTGAAGTTTCTGTTTCGAGCTCTTCTGATAGAATAACAAACAATGGCTCTCCACCAACAGAAGAAATATGCAGGTCTTCATTGAACGCCTGTGGTGCTCGGAATCCTTTGGCGTAGCCACCACGGAACCTAAGGTTTTCAGTCAACTTGTAGAGCAAAGTTGCACGCGGACTAAACACTCCCACTTCAATATCTACCGAGTTGTTAATGTCAGCAATCTGGTAGCTACCGTTAACGATGGTGTGATCGTAACGTCCACCTAGCAAGGCAGTGAATCGTTTGGTCGGTTTCCATTCGTACTGCGCATAAAGCCCGGTGGTATTTACCTGTTGATCAACCAATCGATTGTATCCACGGATTTCATCTTGGGTGTCGTAAGTCTGGTTTTCGGCACCTACGGTGATGACGTCTTCGTTTTTGAAGTAATGTACGTACTGCAGACCTGCAACAACTGCAAGGTCTTCCGTATTTCCGTAGGCGTTGAGCGCTAGTAAGCTGTCTTCGGCAGTTGTTCCGCCTCCCAAACCACCATAGTAGCTGCCTCTCTTTGTGCGTTGAGCAGAGGTGTAAACAGCGATACGGTTCATTCGATTCTTACTCCAGTGTTCGTAGTTGATCCCTCCGAAAAGGGTATTGTGATCGAGTTCTTCTGTAATGTTCGTGAAGTGAGGAGCTAGATCGAGTTGGTCGCCTCCTCTACGGTATTCTTCGAGTGCACTGAAGTCGAGGGATATCTTGTTATACTCATTTGGCTTGAAGAAAGCGCGGGCGCCCATCACTGTGTTTTTAAGTTCAACGAGTTCAGTAAATCCATCTCCGTTGGCATCGTAGCTATCGCGATTTCGACTCATTCCGAAGAGGGTAATACCACTTGTAAGCGATTCATTTACAATAGATGCATTCAGGTTGAATGTTTGATCCAGAGCATCTCCATCGATGACCGCGGTGTTGGAACGAAGCTCCCAGCTGTTTTCAACGGGTTCTTTCGTAATGATGTTGATGGTTCCGCCAATGGCGTTTGAACCGTAGAGAGCCGATCCACCGCTTCTCACAACTTCTACGCGATCAACAATATTGGTAGGGATTTGCTCCAAACCATATATACTGTTCAGCGCAGAAAATATGGGCCTGCTGTTGATGAGGATTTGAGAGTATGCACCTTCTAGACCATTCAGTCTTACCTGGGTAAAACCGCAGTTTTGACAATTCGTTTCAACTCGAACCCCTGGTTGATAGCTCAAACCTTCTGAGATAGCAATAGACTGTGTGGCATTCAAAAGCTTAGGACTCAAGACATTCACTACAACAGGATTATTGACTCGGTCTTGCTCGTAGCGTGTTCCACTGACCACAGCTGTTTCAATGTTAAAAGCGTCATCACGTAGCGTGAAGTCCTTTTCAAGCATCTGACCAGCGGAAAGCGTTAGCTCTTCTGAGTACGACGCGTATCCAATGAAGAACACATTAACAGTATAGGTTCCTGGGCCGATTCCGTCAATTGAAAATCTTCCTTCGGTATCTGTAGATGCTCCGAGTTGCGTTCCTTCTAGAACAATATTTGCGAAGGCTAAAGGACCATCATCTGAAGCAACAGACCCTCTTAGAACACCGGACTGAGCCCAAGAAGTCGAAAGCGTAAATAGGGCCACTAAAAGTGAGATGGCGTGGAAGAGGTGTTTCATTGTTCTTTTTTCCTATTGCAAAGATAGATTTTTAGATGAGTCGAAAAAACAATGTTGATTACAGGAAAATGTTCTAAAGGGGCAATAAAAAAGCCCCGAATTAACGGGGCTCTCGAATATGTTGTGATGGATACTTACAGCTTCACAAATCGTGTGCTGATCATTTGTGTATCATCAGAGTAGTTCAAGAGGTAAGAACCTGTAGGTAGTTCGCTCAAGTCAATCTGGATCATTTGCTGAGATGACTGCGCTGTCAAAACCGTACGTCCGCTAAGATCAACAATAGTAATTTGCCCTCCATTCAACGACTGAGAGCTCTTGACTGTTAATACTCCTTCTGTAGGGTTCGGGTACGCGATCAATTTCGTAGCGGCAATTTCTTCAACGCTTACGAAGTCGTTCACGATTCCTTGGAATGCTTGGTGGTATAGGTTCGCAATACGCGCATCGTGAACGATGACCGTATTCTCGTCATTTACCGTTTCGGCAGAAGTAGACCAGTTATGCGAACCAGTTACCACCATTGGATCAGCCAATGTCTGAGAGTGATCGACGATAGCAAACTTGTGGTGCATCTGATTCGTAACAGCTGAGTGGTCGTATACAGTGATACCAGCGTTCACAAGCGTTTCGTATTCTGATCCAGTATTGTTCACTTGTTCCATCACTACGATCGGGTTGATGAAGATGCTTTCTCCCATTTCAACTACTGCTTCGCCTAGGTCGTTACGAGTGAATGAAAGTGTAGCGATTTCGAGGTCGTATTCTGTAGTTAGAATCGCGTTTTCGATCGCACGAGTTGTTCCGTCAGAAGGACTGAAGTATAGCTCAACATCAGAGCCGCCGATGATGAACTTCTCTGGTGTGTTCACCAATTTATCTCCACCAAAACGAGCGTTTCCTGCGTTTGGCTCTGGTCCATCAGTTCCCCACATCTCGTTGAACTCAAGTGTGTATGCGCGAGCCAAACTCTGATCTTGGAAAATGATCAGGTTATTCGGGTCTGTAGCCAAGTTGCTTGTTGTCAAGTTGGTTGAACCGGTCAATACAAACGCAAGTTCAGTATATTCAGCATCCATTACCAAGAACTTGTTGTGCATACCTGAACCTTGGTCATCTGGACGGAACAACACTGGAATTCCAGCATCAAAGTCATCTACACCGATGTTCGCAGTACCGCTGTGCGCGATGTAGCGTACTTGTACTCCGTTACTCTGTGCTTCGTTGATGGCTGAAACGATGACATTGTTATTGATGTTGTACGCAGCGATATCAAGCGTGTGCTCCGCTCGTGTGATGTAAGCAGCAATGGTATCGTTCATGTCATCACCAATGTTTAGAGCAAGTTCATCTGTAGCTACGCTATTGTCAACAGGGTGGTTGAAGTAAGCGAGAATGTCACCGCTTGATTCAGAAACTGTTGCAAAAGCCAACACGTTCGATTCAGTGTTGTCTTCACCAGCTGCAGAGGAAACACGGCAGAAGTAGATCGTTCCAGGTATCAGTCCTGATAGATCAAGCGAGTGATCCGTAACCGCGTCTGCACTGTACACTTCGTCATCCAAAGCGTCTGGAGACAAACCGTACTCCACTTTCGAGTCACCAGCATTGTCAGTCAACCACTCCAACGTGAACGAAGTTGTCGTAATGTTGTCTTGGTCAACTGTAGAGGCAATATTGATTGCTGAAGAAGGGATCAAATCGTCAGCAGAACGAGGAAGGATTTGGTATCCATCTCCGGTTCCATCTGGATCGAATTGAGATAGAATCCCGATGATCGTCACTTCACCTGCAGGAAGAAGCTCATCTACAAGGTAGTTTCCATTGCGCACGTAGATTACTCCTTGTTCTCCACCAGCTTGGTAATTGTATGTGCTGTTTCCAGAGATGATCGTTCCACCTTGATCGAAAGTAGCAGCTTCAACTGTTAGAAGCACACCTTCTAGGTCTTCTTCCAACTGATCAGGAGTGATCGTCGTTGGAGCTGGTAGTGGATTTCCGCTGCTGTTAATAGTTACAGACGCCAATGTTGGACCAACTTCTAGAAGTCCGTTGAATTCACTGATTGTACCAGTTACTGTTACTTCGTCACCGAGTTGTGGTTCGTCCCATCCTTCCCAATCAAATCCTGGGTAAAGAGCGATTCCACCCGTTGCATCTTGGATGTAACGAACAGAACCTAAACTAGCGTCGTTCGTTACAATTCCGGTTACCGTCACCTCGTCGTCGATGCCGTAGTTTGTACGTGCATCAAGGATGTCTGTCTGTGCAAAGCATACAGCGCTCACCAATGTGAACGCAAAGAGTAGTAGTTTTTTCATTTTCATCTATTAGAAACGTACGCGGATCGACAAGTTTCCACGAGCACCGTAGCCCATGTAGACACTTGCTGAAGACGCGTCAAAATTACTTTCTGAGAAATTGTAGCGCAGCTGGTCATCGTAGCTTCCGTTTTGTCCTCGGTAGAGGTAGAATGGGAAGACATCGTTGTTCTGCGCATTGATAATGTACAATGTATTCAAGAGGTTGAACCCACTCAATCGAACGTCGATCTGTGAATCCTTTACCTTAAATGTATATCCTGCGTGAAGGTCAAGAAGGCCGTAGGCTGGAATCTCCCAACTTTGACGTCCTTCATTTTCACCGTTGAGGCTGAAGGGGTCGAAGTCAGCAAAGTGACGTGCGAACCATGTGAAGCGAGGCTTAACATAGAAGCCTTTCTTCTGCATTTTCAAAGCACCGCCTATCATCGTTTGAGGTGCATCACCTACTGAGACACCTTGAGCGTTGTAGCTTACGGTTACGATTTCGCCTTCCCCATCAACAAATGGTCGATTCGTTTCAACATCGATCAAGGTGAGTTCATCTTCTGAACTGTCCCATTTCCAATCCCCAAGGGAAACAAACCCTTCTACGGTCAACATGTCATTGATCTGGTAGGCTCCATCTACTTCCACCCCCATGTGAACAGCACTCATCGAGGTGATGTTTGCCTGAAGAATACGCTCTACTCCTTGAGAGTCTTCGATGACGACACGAAGGAGTTCATCCAACGGACGGTTATTCCAATCAGTAAAGTATCCATTGACGTTCAAGGTGAATGGGAACTTGCTGAACTTGTATCCAAGCTCAATCGAGTTGATGACCTCGTTCGCTGTGTTTTTCACGAACTGGTTATCGAATCCAATGACGTTTTGAAGCACTGGCGTACGGTTCAGGTGACCAATGTTCATGAAGGCACTGTTCCACTCGTTGAGGTTATAGTTACCTCCCATCTTTACGGTGTAACCAGGAAGCCACTTCCAATCTGAACGTGAAGTGCGTGTGCGGTCTCCGTTGTGGTATACAACTGTGGCGTTATTTAAGGTGTCACCACCAACAATCCACTGGCTGTCTGTACCACCCATGAGTGGATTTGCATCGTCATCATCAACGACGAAGAAATCGCCATTGTCATTGTTCAATACGAACGCATCTTGCACGCTCAATTGCTGGTAGTATACGATGTCATCAACTACCACATCCTGAGGTGCGAAGTAATCGACGCGGTTATATCCTTGGTAAACACCACTCACATTTAGGAAGGCTGTCCAAAGGCGATCTTTGTATTCGAGAAGTCCGAAAACTCCTCCCCAACGAACGAAAGAATCGTAGTAGTAACCGATACGGTCTCCTTCGTAGCGCTCTTCTGGTAAGGTGTTGGCATCACCGTTGTTATCAATCCAGTATTCTGCACCGAGAAGATCGTGTACCTCCGCATAGTGCTCGCCTTGGTAATCACGAAGGTCTATTCCTCCAGAAAGATTCCAGCGATCGTCAATTTCATAGTTGAAGGTGCTCAGCAATCCGTACCAGTAATGGTTGTTGAATCCTTTGCGCAGAATCCATCCCGCTTGCGGACTTGGCGGGCCTCCAAAGATATTTGGCTGGGTATGAGCGTCGTAGAAGCGCTGGAAGTCTATTTGTCCGGCAGCATTGAAGTCACCGTCTCCCAATCCTGGGCTAAGGCTTGTTCCTCCTCCTCGTCCGAAAGAAGCGTACAGGTTATTCGAGATGAAGAACTTGTCTGAAACGTTCCAAGAGTGACGAAGTGAGAATAGCGGCTTGTGGTAGCGGTTAACACGCTCAATTTTAGGCTGGAAGTTTTCGCGGTTGGCATCGGTTGCCAACATACCCCAGTGTACGTTGTAGCGCGGTCCTTTTTCGATGATGTTGGTCGTATCAATGAAATCCGTCTGGTTCATCAAGACTTCAAAGTCATCTACGGAATCATATCCGTATTCAGCATTCAAATCAGCAATCGCTTGTTCCTCTTCGGCTAGGTTAAGCTGGTCGTTTTTGATGGTCCAGTAGCGCACTGAGTAATCTTGCATCTGTGCGTATTCGGTATCTGTACCAGTGAAAAGGCCACGAGCGTATTCTTTGTCGTACGTAGCAATTCGTTGTTGGTAAGAACGTCGATTGTTCTCTGATGGAGCTCCCATAGCAGAGATAGAGATGATGTGATCTCCTAATTCTTTCTGAAGTTTTACGTAGTAGAACCAAGCGCGAGATCCGCCTTGGTCGATCCAACCACGGTTCTGCTGGTAACTTCCAGCGAGAGTATATCCCCAACCTCCATCGAGGCGTCCTGAGGTGTGTCCAAGCGTTACGCGGTAAAGGTCGGTTGTACTTCCTTCCGCTTTCACCATAGTGTTGCGCTTGTTGTTAATTCCTTGAGTAAGGATGTTGATGGTTCCGCCGATGGCGGGAAGCGCAAGTTTCGAAGCACCAAGACCTCGTTGCACTTGCATAGTTTGAGTCACGACATCAAGTCCGAACCAGTTATTCCAGAAAACGCCTCCGTTTTCCATGTCATTCACTGGGATTCCGTCGATCATCACCGATACGTTTCGTTGTTTGAAACCACGGATAGTTACCGAAGGACCATTATCGTCAGAACCTTCTTGAGTGGCATACACACCAGGAGTACTATTCAAAATCATAGGGAGCGGCTGTGAAGCCAACTCCTCTTGGATCTGTATCGGTTTGACATCTGAAAAGGCCACCGGCGTCTCCCGGTCTACAAGGTCCGCTGTAACGGTGGCCTCTTTCAAGATGATCGTTTTCAAGTCAACATTGAGCTCTTTGCTTGGTCGGTTGATTTCCACTTCTCGGGTGTAAGAAGCGTAACCCACATAGTTCACCTTCATGGTGTACTTTCCGTAAGCAAGTTCAGTGCTGTATCGACCGTCAAAGTCAGTCAATACACCAATCGGGTCTCCGTTTTTTGGTTCGAAGATGACCGTTGCTTGGATCAGTGTCTCATGCGTGCTTTGGTCGGAAATGGTTCCCGTAACCTTAGACGTTTGAGCACTTAGCGACAAGCTTCCTCCTAATAGGACGAATAGGATAGCAAAGAGACGCATATGTCGAGAGTTTTGGTTGGATACGCCTTAGCGCACCACAACGCGCTGTGAGAAGGCACGGTTACCTGCAAGTAGCGTGTTTACGATGTACATTCCTGCTTCAAGGTCATCAGTAGTGATCACTTGCTGCATAACGTTCATCTCAGGAACGATTGAAAGAACGATACGTCCGTTCTGGTCGTAGATGTTGATCTTGTCAATGTTCAAGTTTGAGTTGATCTGGAATTCACCTTCAGTCACTGGGTTAGGGAACAATGTGAATTCAACAGGGATCTCGATAGAAGCAACGCTGTTAGGATCACAAGCACAAGCGTGAGAACCTAGGCCATCCCAAGTGTTGCTTGGTAATGAATCCCACTCAGCCAAAGCGTAGAAAGCTGTTGGAGGAACAGTCACACCTGCAGTGATGTCGTATTTACGACGTAGTGTGTGGTTCGCTGTTAGCCAAGTACCACCGTCATCTGAGGTGTATCCTGCTTCTTCGTTGTCTGTCCATGCAGTACCTGGATCTTCTCCTGGCTTACCGAAGATATCCACTACAGTAGAACCATTTTTTATAAACACCAATGCATCATTGCCGTTCATGTATGTTGGTGCTGGGTATGGGTTGTCCAACTGATCGGCTAGAATTTGCATCATTGGGTCAACCGCATCTGATATCTGTCCGCCACCTAGGTCAACGTCTTCAGTTTGACCATTCACAACAACCCATGTACCGTAGGCCGGGATTATACCAACAAGGTTGGTTTCATCAGAAGAAGCTTGAGCTCCGTTAGACCATCGCTCCATGACATAAGGCCCCAGGTCAATAGCGTCGGGTGTAGGATTATAGATTTCATATCCTTTGTTGTTTCCAGAGCCTTCACAGTACTCTGAAATGAATAGATCCGTGCAACCTTGAGCGTAAGCTGCTTGTCCTACAAATAGTGCAATAGCAAGAGTAAAGATTGTTTTCATAACGTTTCTGTTAAATCCAATTTGGACAAGCAAAATTAGACAAGTTTCTGAGAGCTCAACAAGTCGGAGATTATAAGGTCATGTAATGTTAACAAATGACTCGTTGGGAATTCACGGCTGTGGTGTCGATGGATATCCTTAAATTTGATAATATCGCGTGAGGCAGAGCAGTGTAGTTGTGCCTCGTGAGATTAAAGCTAACTATTCAGGAGAGAGAGGATTCATGCGAGTAATAAAGCATTTACTCGGGGTATGTCTATTGTTTGCTACGTTGCAGGTGTCAGCAAACCACATACTCGGAGGGAACATAACGTATACCTGCCTTGGTGGAGACAACTACGGTGTCACCCTGACGATCTACAAAGATTGTTTTGGAGCCACACCGGCCACGCTGCAAGAAGATGTCTTCTTTATTCCTGATGGTTGTACACTTCCTTTCTCCATTCCTCTTCCCCTGCAGACAGAGACGGAGATCTCAGATCTTTGTGCATCCGAAATCGCGAATTCAAGTTGTTCTGGAGGATTCATCCCAGGAGCTCAACAGTTAACATATTACGCCGAAGTCATACTAGACTCTGGCTGTTCGTGGGAAGTCAGCTGGGCTGCCGGTGACTGGAATTACTTCGTCAACATGGATAATGGTATGCTTCCGACAGCATACTTCCTCACCACCATTGACCCAACCCTGGGTTGCAATGATTCGGTTACCCCAGACAATGATTTCCCCATCCCATACGTATGTGCTGGTGATCCGTTGAGCTATACACTAGAGTTTTTGAATCCTGGAGGATACACCCTCAACTATACGTTGGTTTGTCCACAAACAACAGGGGGGGTAGATGCACCTATGATCTCAGCTTGTACTGAGCCTATCGCGGGAATGACCTTCGATGACGTTACAGGAACCTTTACGGCAACTGCTCCAGGCCTCTTCGGGAACTACGCAGCCACCGTGCAAGTAGATATGATCGACGGGGGAGGGAACATCGTTGGTACATTGATGCACACCTTCGCATTTACTGTGCGTGCTTGTGACGCAACTCCAACGATTTTTACTACGCCAGAAATCCAAGCGGTCTCTAATGATATTGTTCAAGTCAATGCTACAGAAGTTGATGCTTGTGTTGGTGACAGCCTTTCAATTACTGTGGAAGCGACCAATGCAAACATCTTCCGTACCATCACACTTTCGAGCGATTTCGAAACGCTTTACCCAGGAGGTACATTCACTCAAACAGGAATCAACCCTGCAGAAGGTGAACTCTTTGTAGTAGTAGATGAATCGATGATAGGAACCAACGTGGTGACCGTTGATGCGATCGATGACGCCTGTGTCAATCCAACATCAGATCAAATTCAGTTAACTATTAATGTTGATCCATCACTCAATCTGAATATTCCAGATACCTTAATCTGTTTCGGTGAATCGGTCAACATTGAAGCGACAGGTGATTCTGATTATACATGGAATGTGTTGTCAGGAGATGCAGGTCTTGGTCTCGTTGGAAATGGAGGGTCGCAAACAGTAACCCCAGATGTTGCTACTCAAATTGAAATTACAGCCAACAATGCTGGTGCAGGATGCACAGCCACCGAGATATTGAATATCGATGTAGCGATTTCTGACCTTACAGCAGTGATTACCAATGAGAGCTGTATCGGAAACGATGGTCAAATCGATGTGTCGGTTGCAGGCTCTGCTGGGCCATATGAATATAGTTGGCCTGATATTCCTTCGGTAGCGCAGGATTTGACCGGATTGGTCGGAGGCGCTTATACCTTAAACGTGACTGACCTTGGTCTTGCAGGATGTTCAAGAGATTCCATTTTCACCCTGACTACAGCACCACAACCAAGTGGCTCTATCAGCGGTGATATTACTATTTGTGAAGGTGATTGTGCAGATATTCTATTTACCATGGCTGGCACCGCACCGTTCAATGTGGAGCTTCGTAACACGAATACCAACATATTAGAAGCTGTACCTGCAGTGAACGACGGAGACACTTTTGAAGTTTGTCCGCTCGTGACCACTACTTACACCTTGGAGCTGATTGAAGACAGCAACACTCCTCAATGTGTATACACAATTCCGAGCAATGTGACGGTGACAGTACGACCAACAGTGACAGCTACATTCCTTGATCCAGGTTCTATCTGTGCAGGAGACGATGTTGATCTTGAAGTTGACATTGACCAAGCAGGTAACTACGAAGTGACTTATAGTCCGAACGACGGAAACCCAATGTCACCGGTGGTGTTGACCGATGGTGACGTCATCAATGTTTCGCCACCAGTCACAACAAACTACAGCATTACGCAGGTGCAATACTCGGATGCTCCGAACTGTCCAAATACGACAGTGAGTGCGTTCCAAGTGCAAGTTGATCCGCTGCCTACGGTGACCTTGTCTGGTTCAACTACCATTTGCGAAGGTGATGCTGTCAGCTTGACTATTGACCTAACAGGAACGGGTCCATGGGAAGTAACCCATGATTACGCAGGGGATGCTTCACCACTGATCATCGCTGCAACGCCATTCACATGGAACTTGGCGAGTTCTCCAGCGACCACAACTACGATTAACTTGACAGGGGTGACTGATACAGGTACAAACTGTTCACAAACAGTGATTTCAGATGCGACTATCACTGTGAACGCACTTCCATCAGCTACCGTATTGAGCGACGCTACGATTTGTAGTGATGTGACTCAAAACATGGAATTCGACCTTGTAGGTCCTGGGCCGTTTGATGTCGTTTGGAATGCCGGCGCAGGAAGCACCAATGCCGTTGCTATTAATGATCGTTTTGTGGTTGCCATTGACCCCGTTGGAAATACGAACGTCTGCATCGAGTCAGTGACGGATGCGAATGGATGTGTGAACACTACTTTGAGCTGTGCTACACTTACTGAAATTCCGTTAGCAGAAGCATACTTGACTGATGCAAATGCAGCCATTTGTGCCAATGATTGCCATGATATTGCATTCACCTTCAACCAAGGCACAGGTCCTTACGAATTTGAGGTGACAGAAACAGATGATAACGGAGTAGTTAATAATACGATTCAACTGAATGCAGGTGAAATATACCAGGTTTGTCCTGTAGGCAACTACAACCTTACAATCACCTCTGCAACGGATTTAGGAACGGGGTGTTCCGCTGATTTTACTAGCGGCACAACCATTGACATCGCCGTTACACCGATTTCTACCATTGCCATTTCTGGTGATGCAGATATCTGTGATGGAGACTGTGGTGATCTGATCTTCACTTTCACTGACGTTCAAGGGCCAGTTACTTTCGATTTAAACGGAGTAACAGTTGGACCACTCGCAGATGGGGTTGATATCATCGGAGGTGTGTATACTATCCAACAATGTCCGATCGCCACAACTACTTACACGGTTACAAATTACGTCGACGCAGCAACGGCTTGTTCTGCGATCGCTGCCGGTGCAGACGCAGCAACGCTCGCGGTAATCTCGTTGCCAGATGCAAGCTTTGTTTCTGATGTGGAGATTTGTGAAGGTGTTGATCCTTTTGAACTTGAATTTGCGGTAACCAATGGGCCGCTAGATATCGATGTTGAATTTGATGATGGAGTGAACACGACTTCCCAAACAGTGGTAGGAGTGAACGACGGGGATCTATTCCCTATCGATAACACCATCGGAGGTACGTACACGATTACTTTCGTGACTGACAATGGAATGCCGACGACATGTACGAGCAACCCCGGCGCGTCCGCGGTAGCGACAGTATTCACTTCTCCTGTCGTAAACAACATTGATACCCTTTGTGCGAATACAGGAGATACATGGGAAATTACATTCGACATCACTTCAGGGGATCCGGCAACTTACGCTATTGATATTCCAGGAACATTGACAGATCAAGGAGGCGGCCTTTGGTCGTTCGTGAGTGATCCGTTGATTCCAGAAGATGGAGCGAACGTGACCATAAATGATGTCAATAACTGTAACCCATTCAACTTCACACTTGATCCGTTTACATGTCCGATCTTAACGGATGCTGGAACGGTGGATGAAAACCTCATTACAATCTGTGATTCGGGTGTATTGACAGCTTCACCTAACGGAGATGAAATTCTAGATGGAAATGATGTGCTGAGCTTCGTCATCCATGATAGTCCAGACGAAAACCTTGGCATTGTATACTACATCAGCGACACCCCATCATGGGATGTTACTGCAGACTTGGATGTCCCTGGAGTACTTCAGTACGGCGTTACCTACTACGTCTCAGCGGTGGCTGGTGACAACGATGGTGCGGGTACTGTTGATCTCGGTGCACCTGGAGTAGATATTTCAGTTGGAGTTCCTTTCATCATCGTTGAGACACCAACAGCGACCCTTTCAGGTGGTGCTACGATCTGTGAAGGATTAACTACTGACCTTCAAGTAGACTTCACCGGTACCGGTGATTATACAATCCAACTCGCCCTTGATGGGGTTGAAGTAGCGAATAGCCCTTTTGGACCTACCGCTGATAACCCATTCATTATACCAGTTGGAGATGCAGGTAGCTATACCCTCTTGAATGTTTCCAACGATTTCTGTCCGGGAACTGTGGCTGGTCAAGCTGATGTCATTGTCAACCCTGCGCCAACAGCAACTCTGAATGGCGGAGGTACCTTCTGTGCTGGAGGTTCCTTAGACCTTACGCTTGACCTAACGGGAACACCGAACTGGGATGTGACAATCGCTAATGATAATGATAACGACGGAGTCATAGATTTCTCTGAAGTCATTAACGTAGGTGCTACTCAAACAACTTATACGGTGAACGACAGCTTGCTATGGTTTGTGGACACCGTAACTGACGGGAATGGATGCATCAACGATGCGGATTCGAACGTCGAGACCGTTGAGATTGATCCTTTACCAACAGCAACATTTGCTTTTGCAGATACGAGCTTTTGTACGGGAACCGACATTGATCTAATCGTTGATCTTACTGGAGCTGCTCCTTATGATGTGATTTATTCACTTGACGGGGTGCCGACAACCCTCACGATTGCTGCGAGCCCAATGGTGTTGAACATCAACACGCCAGGGCAGTATTGCATCGACGAGGTGTTGGATGCCAATGGTTGTCAATCATTCCCAGCGGTTTGTATTCAGGTGACTGAAATTCCAATTCCAATGGCTGATGCAGGGGCCGATGCGGTATTCTGTACAGGAGATGTTCAGTTCATTGGTGCACCAGCTGTAGCAGGGTATGTATACGCTTGGAACAACACAGATAACCTGAATGATACAACGCTGTCTGCTCCCCAAGTGACCCTGACGAACGATGGCATTGCTCCGATCATTCTAGACATCGAAGTGATTGTTACCGAAGGGTTCTGTTCGGCAACTGATCAAACACAAGTGACCATTAATCCATTGCCACAAGCAGAAGCTGGAGATTCTACGCTCATCTGTTTTGGAGATGCCGTAACCTTGAATGCCACGGGTGGTGATACCTACCTATGGGAAACTAGCCCTGCCTTTACTCAAGGAGGTGAAGATACCTTCAATCCAACAGTTGAGCCGCCTTTAAGCCAGTGGTTCGTCGTAAACGTGACAGATGCTAACCTCTGTTCTGCTGAAGATTCGGTGTGGGTGAATGTTCCTCAAGACTTCGTATTGGCACAGAGTTTCACGAATGAGATTTGTTTCGGAATCTGTGATGGCAACATCGAATTGACCATCGGTGGTAGCTACCCCCCATACACCTATGCTTGGAATGAGGTTGCAGATACTACACCATTGATCGACGGACTTTGTCCGGGTGATTACAACTACACAATCACTGATAGTATTGGATGTCAATTCACTGGATCAGTAACAATTACTGAAGACGAAGAGTACTTCCTGGATGATGTGATCATTACTCCTCCTACTTGTTTCGGAGACGAGACAGGCGTGATGGATGTTGAAAGTGCCACAGCTGTTAACTTCACCTGAGTGCCTACTGGTGAAACCAACAATCTTGGGATTTTTACCAACCTTCCGGCGGGGACTTACGATGTCTTCGCAACTGATGCCAACGGATGTATTGCAGATTCAACGGTGACGCTGACTGAGCTTTCTGCCGAGATTACCATAGGTCTCAATATCCTTGATCTTGTGGTTTGTTTTGAAGACGAAGTGAACCTGCTCGCTAACGCGGAAGGGGGAGATGGTACCTTCACATACACGTGGTATGGAGACCTTCCTCCAACCGATCAACTTTCAACTGATAACCCGTACATCACGAATGTTACTGAAGATTTGACAGCCTACGTTGTAGCCTTGGATGGCAATGGTTGTTCTTCAGATACATTGCTTTCGAACATCACCCTGAATACACCAATTTCGCTCGAAGTTGGTCCTGCAGATGTCATTGAGATCTGTGAAGGTGAGTGTGTCGATCTTTTCGCTAACGCGGAAGGGGGTAGTGGTCCACTTCAGATTGACTGGGTAGAAACGTCAATTACAGGAGATGTCATTTCGAACCTTCCAAGTGTCAATGACTGTCCACCAGATGTGAATGAAGTAATCTACGAAGTGACCGTGACTGATGGATGTGCACAACCAGCCATTGACTCGATTATCGTGAACATCTTCGAAGTGCCTGTTCCTGACTTCAGCTTTGATGTCGAATCAGGGTGCTTCCCAGTAACGGTAACCTTCACGAATGAGACCGATGATAGCTTCTTCGGAGACTGTACGTGGAACTTAGGTAATGATGACGTTCAAGATATCTGTGGAGACATCGTGTACACATACGCAACACCTGGTGAATACTTCCCATCGTTGACGGTAGCAGCTCCTAGCGGTTGCGTTGGAACCACAGTTTCGGATTCCGCGATCTACGTGTATGATTATCCAATTGCTGACTTCTTCTACGAACCATTCCCGTTGACCACACTCGAAAACGAACTCGACTTTGTGAATGCCAGCGACAATGCGCAATTCTTTGAATGGAACTTCGCAGGACTTGGAACAAGTATCGAAGCGAACCCTAGCTTCACATTCCCACCACTTGACTTAGCTGTTTGGGAAGTGTGTCTGATTGCCACAAGTGAATTTGGTTGTCCTGATACCGTTTGTAAAGACATCACTAGTGAAAGTGAACTCTTGGTTTATGTTCCAAATGCCTTTACTCCTGATCAAGATGGAATCAACGAAGTGTTCCTCCCTGTATTTGGTGGAGGTGTGGTCTTCGATGATGAATACGAATTCGCCATCTTCGATCGTTGGGGAGACAAAGTCTTCACGACAAACGATCCAGCGATTGGTTGGATAGGAAACCTCAAAGCTGGCGGTTACTACGTTCAAAACGATGTTTACGTTTGGCGTGTGGTTGTTCGTTCGGTAGAGACCGGTGAATTGATCGAGTTCGAAGGGCATGTGACTATTTTGAGGTAGATTCGAGGCAGCAATCACCCATGCCTTGAAGAGTAATCAGCTTCAGTACATCTTATTACTTCTTTTAGTATTCACCTCCTTGGGGTACTCAGCCTATCAGCATTTTTTAATGCCAATGGATGGAGACCTCCCAAGCGGAGTGTTAGTGGATGCCGATGTGCAGCAAATTCTGGATAATCCACTAGGGTTGGAAGCGATAGACAAGCCAGGCTCCTATCCCAATCCTAACCGCTTCTTCTCTCATTATGCCTTACATATATACATGGGTGAAATACCGGCTAAGCTTGGGTCAATTGTCAAGCCAGAGAATGCCCCTTATCTGGCCATGGCCATTATCAAGATTTTAACAGAATTAGGTCTCTTGCTCTTCATTTTAAGGATCACCAAGATTCCATGGAAGACCTCTCAAGGTCTGCTGATTATCCTGGCTACCCACCTCTTCTTCGCCGCTGAGGATCACATGCTGGGAAATGCGATCATTGACAAAGCACCTACCTATTTCTTTTTCTATGCCTTGCCTTTTTTCTGGACCTTTTTGAGCCTTTTCCCACTCATTGAACTTATTCGAAACCCAAAGGAGAATCCTCCTTCATGGACCTTGTTACTAGGCTTCATTTTCATCCCTGTGTCATGCTTGAGCGGACCTACTAATACGGGAGTTGTTGCTGTAGTCTTCATCATGCTGGCCGTTTCCGTTTTACGCCAACCAGATTGGAGAGCAAGGGTGTTAAAGCTTCCAGTCCTTATCTATATCATGCTTTTCTCATTAGGGGTTTTGTACTCGCTATTCATTGGCAGTTTAGATGCCATCGGTATGACGGAGAATATACCGCTATCAGAAAGATATGTACTCCTTGCGAAAGGGGTCTGGACTGAAATGCTTTCACGTCGGGGTTACTACTTGTTGTTCATTCTCTGGGGCACAGGACTAGCATATCTCCGCTTTAAAGACGCAACGTCATTCAAAAAGCTCCTTCGTCCATCAGCATTTGTGTTGGGCTTTGTCGTGCTCTATTTGCTCCTGCTACCGTTAGGCGGGTATCGTTCATGGCGACCGAACATGCTGCGTAATGATGTATTGATTCCAGTGACCTATGCCTTAATTCTAGTCAATGTGCTTGGCTGGAAAAGCATCTTACCACTGATTGTCAAAGATTGGATGAGTGCGGTTTACGTGGTGATTGTTGTCAGGGCGCTCTTCTTGTTTTGGAAGTTCGACCCTTTATATACTGAGCACTACCTCTGCCAACAAGCCCGAATTTCTGAATTGCAATCCACTGATAAAGATGTGGCAGCAATTTGCGACGAATGCCTGTTGGTGCATTGGTGGAAGGCCGAGAATCCGGGGGAATCACTCAACTCGGTCAAGCTGCTGAAATTATGGGGGATTGAGTCTAGTGCAAACGCATACGTCGTGAAGCCTTGTGTGACTGCGGACTAGTCTCTGTTTAACATGTAACGAAGTACTTCTGGCGTTCCTTCATCGATGATAATTTCGATATAATAGGCCCCGGCAGATTGATCAGAAAGATCAACTGGAAACCAAAAAGTATCCGCGCCACTGAGCCATTCTCCTGCATCTATCAGACGTCCTCGACTGTCATAAGCTCTGTGTTGCATGCGCAGCCATGAACTACGTCTGATTTGAACGATCGCGTCGCCGTTTCCTGGGTTTGGGAACATGACGATTTCCTGATTTATATCCGGAACTCCTTCTGGGATATGTCTGAATACATACAGGCCCGTATAGCGATCAGAAATCAGGATTCGTCCACTTGGTAGCCCTTTATGCACTCCCCAAGCTCCTCGATAGTCCTGCTCATCAATGTCATAGGTGTCATACCAGGCTACCCGCTGCGGTTCATTGATATCTGAGATATCGAAGATTTGCAGGCCATCAAAATAATAAGAGACATAGGCATAATCGCCTTCTACGATGACATTATGTGCGATGGTGTGGCTGGCTCCTCCGCTGAAAAGGAAGGAGGTGACTTGGATATCCGTCAGGTCTGAAACATCACATACTTTGAGTCGTTTGCCTTGCGTTTCGTCAGCAAAGACATAGACCGATCCATCGTCATTGAGCCATCCGCTGTGGTTATATCCATCGTCTGGATACTCCTCTAAGTTTCCAAGAAGCTGGGGATCTTCCGCGTTAGCGAAATCAAACACCCACATGCCTTCAAAAGCCGCATGCAAGAATACAGTATCTCGTCGTGCGTATGCGTCGTGCACATACTCCACCAAATTGAATTGATTCAAGAGAGTAGGAGACTCAGGAGTGACCGAGGCATCAAGCACTGTCATGGCAGCTGAAGAGGTTCCGCTACAGTACAGTTTACCTGTGTATTCGTCGGTGTAAATGTTGTGTGCTGTGGTGAAGAATTCATCGGTACTCAACACCAGCGATGCAGAGTCAGGAAGGTGCCGAATATCGATGACTTGAAGTTTGGAAGGCTGTTGGTCACAAACTGCGTACAGGTAGCCGTTGTGGGTAGCATAGTCACGGTGAATGACGATCTCCCCTTGGGCATCTCCTGGAATAAAGGCTACTTCTTTAATGGCGTTGTTGAGGGGAAGGTGTATAATGTGCGTTCCAGATGTAGAGCCAATTACACCGTACTCCTCTCCATTGATGACAAAACCCCAACAATCATTGTATCGTGAATCGCGCGCGTTGGTCTCAGGCTCATCTGAGAACCATTGCGCCATCAGTCGGACGTTCTGAGAATCTTGGGACCAGCTATTCGGCGCTAGCCCGAGAAAAATGAGTAAAAAGAGCAGGGTAATTCGCATCATCATCACGAAGTTCGTGAAAAAGCCCGCTGGGCTTGAGGTGGCAGTTCAGAAAAATCCCACGTGTATTTCACTCCTGAGAATCGAACAGCAATCCTATTTATTGGTTGATTAGGGTGCTACTATGACATTTTTGTAATGAGTGGAGATTATCTTTAGGATCCGTTTCGAATACCTATGAGGAAAATGAGAATAGTGTTGACATTCCTGGCCGTCATTGTGATGCTATCGGCCAGCGCCCAAGAAATCCGTTACTGCGGGCAAACACAAGCCACAGAAGCGTTGTTTGCGAAATACCCACATCTCCGTCATGAAAATGAACAGTCTCAAACGGATTTTCAAGCTGCATATGAAGAACGTCTTGCCAACCGTGCAAATCGCGGAGGCGGAGATGAAGAAGTATACATCATTCCTGTAGTGTTCCATATCATACATGACAATGGCGAGGAGAACATTTCAGATGAGCAGGTATACAGTGCGGTGGAAATCTTGAACCGTGATTTCGCAATGGAAAATGAAGACATCGAAGATGTTGTAGATGCCTTCTCCGATCTTCCACAGCCGATTAACATCGAGTTCCGCTTGGCAAAGCGTGATCCACAAGGAAATTGTACCAAAGGAATCAATCGCGTAGAGAGCGCTTTGACTTATCAGGGTGACCAAGACATGAAAGACTTGATTCAGTGGCCAACAGACATGTACATGAACGTTTGGGTATGTGCAGATGCTGGTGGTGCTGCTGGATATACATACTTGCCAGCCAACTGGCTCGAAAACTCACCTCAATTCGATGGTATCGTATTGCTTCACGATTACACTGGAGCGATTGGAACGTCGAACACTTTCCGCTCGCGCACATTAACTCACGAGTGTGGGCACTGGTTGAACCTTCCTCACTTGTGGGGTGGTAGCAATACACCAGGTGTCGCTGCGAACTGTGATATGGATGATGGGATTCCTGATACGCCTGAAACAATAGGTTGGACTTCTTGTACGCTTGATGGAGAGTCTTGTGGTTCCCTTGACAACGTTCAGAACTACATGGAGTACTCTTACTGCTCACGCATGTTTACTACTGATCAGAAAGAGCGTATGCGTCAAGCAGCAGAAAGCAATACAGCTTTCCGTAACGATTTATGGCAGCAGAGTAACCTTGAAGCTACAGGTGTTCTTGAAGAGAGTATTTTATGTGCAGCTGAATTCCGAGCTGATCAACAAATCGTTTGTCAAGGAACAGAGATTCAATTCTTCGATGAATCATTCCACGGTATTCAGGAATGGAACTGGGATTTCGGAACATTCACCGTTTCTGGAACAGACGAAGAGGTTCACAAGAATCCGATCGTGATGTTCGATGAGCCTGGAGTATACGATGTTACCTTGACTGTAAGCGATGGCATTGACTCTATCGAGGAAACGAAAGAAGCTTTCATCACTGTTCTTCCTATGGATGCACTGGATGCACCGTTCGTTGAAGGTTTTGAAGCTGGAATTGCGAGTGAAACATGGTTCATTGAGAATCAACACAACAACGTAACATGGGAGCTGACTGATGTGGCTGCGGCTACGGGGGATCAATGCGTGCGTATTCGCAACCGTAACAATACAATTGAGTACTCACGTGATTACTTGACGTCATCTACAATGGACCTCACAGGAGCGTCATTTGCAACAATCACATACAAGTACGCCTACTGTAACCGTCCGGATGAAACGGATGACCGGCTCCGTGTGAACGTTAGTAACAACTGTGGTGACTCATGGGTACTACGTGAAATCCACCGAGGAATTACTGACCTTCCAACGGCGGACCCACAAAACGCACCGTTCGTGCCAGAGGGTGACGAGTGGGCAACAGGAGAAGCGACGGTAGATAACCCGGATTACATGGTACCAGGATTCCGCGTTCAGTTCGATTTCGAAGGACGTTTCGGAAACCACGTTTACCTTGATGACATAAACATCAATGTTTTCACGGCAGATAATGTAACAGTACTAGATTTGGTAAGTGGCATTGAGATGACACTCGCTCCAAACCCGGCTGATGCGTTCGCGAGTCTATCGTACAACATGCCAATGGATCACGATGTAACCATCGTAATGCATGATAGCTTCGGAAAGTTGATAGACACGATGTACAACGGACCAGCACAACGAGGAGAAAACAAACTAAACATCAATACAGCAGAGCTTGCTTCAGGCGTTTACCTGATCCGTATGCAGGTAGGAAACGAATTTATCAGCCAGCGATTGATTGTTCGATAAGCAGCAGCTTACGATCTTAGAACATGTTTGAAAAGGCGAGCTTAGGCTCGCTTTTTTTGTAGGCAGTAAGCTGTAGGCTTTATGCCGTTGGTGAGTAGCGGAACGCAGATCGCGGATCGCGGGGTTTTGGTTGTCTACCGCGTTCCTTTCTCCGGATCGCCCACGGGCAATCCCTACGAGTGCTTCGGGAGGAAGGGAGATGCAGCGCCTTGCGCTGCAAACCGAAAGGATGGATTGCGGCCTTCCGCTTACTGCCTACAGTCTGCGTTACCGCGTTCAGCGATCTGCGTACCTTTTTCCACACAAAAAAAGCCCCGCAATTGCGGGGCTTCCATATCATATAAGGCGCAGTACTTAGCTCTCTTTGGAGCCAATCATGACAGACACACATCCTTCATGGATCAAGGTTGAAGCAGTTTCGGCTTCCGGGACGCGGATCCGAACGATCAACTGTTGAGTTGTTGCGACTTTAAAGTCAAATTTTGTTTTTCCTTCGTTTTCAGCATCTGCGTTGCTGTAGATCACTTCTTCGTCAGTATCTAGCACTTCGAAATCGAGGTCACCGAGGATCGGGTGACCACACACCAATAGTCGGTATTCTTTGTCAGCGTAGAATGTGAGTAGGAGTTCAGCTTCATCACCAGGGATTAATACCGCGCTGTTGAAGTTATCGTTCTGTACGTAGCCTTCCAGTTCAGGTAGGCACTTCTTCTTTGTGAAGCTTCGGCACTGAGCATTTGCCATGAGCGGAACCATCAAAAGAAGGGGGAGGATTACTTTGAGGAACTTCATCGTTCTTGTCATTTCGTTTACTGGATGTACTTCGAGCGAATTTCAGCAACAGTGCTACGAACTTTTGCGAGTGTTTCGTCGCTCATTGTAACTGTGCTTGCGCCGCCTATAAGCATTGTACCGTTGTCATCGTTAGAGGTTTCAGTTTTTTCCTTATTTATTTCTACTTCAGAGAAAACTGACGCGAGAGATTCAAGATCTGTCTTCAGATCTGTAAGATTATCTTGGTTCTTGTAGGTGTTGATCAATTTCAAAAGATCATCCAATGAATATTGCTGCTCAGCGATACGCTGTCGAAGTTCATCATTTCCTTCCACGTGGCTTCCTGCCAAGTGAAGTGCTTCGATCCATCCACCGGCGATAACCAGCGCTGAAATGTCTTCCATTCCGTCTTCCTTGAATTTCGCGTTCAGAGACCAGAATGTATCAGAGACGATGTTCATCAATGAATCTTTGTTTTCTTTGTTTGTCTCCACACGCGTAATCAATTCATCAGCGATGATATTAGAGGCACCGAGTTCGTCGGCCAATTGCTTCACAGCACTCAGGTAGTAAAGAGATTCCTTACTACGTTCGAACATCGTCGTGTAGCTCAAGTCTGCTCCATACATCCCAAGGTTGATCGCCTTCGATTTCTGCGTCATGTATGATTCTACATTATCTACGCTGTTCAATAGATCTTGATCAAATGCTGCTCCAGATGACTGGATCAACGATGCCATTTCCATCGGAGCTGGAATCGTGTAGAAGATCTTCTTAATGGTTTCCTTACGTTCGGTAACCTGGGCTCCTTCGAGGTCTGCAAATTCAATTTCAGCAGGCGCTTCTTGGTCTACTGCTTGATCTGCGTTGGTTCCTTCTGCATCGCCGCTCCCTTCACCACAACTGGTGATCAAGAGCATGCCTGCAAAGAAGAGAGCCGTAAGGGTGAAAAGATTCAATTTCCTGGCGGACATAATTCGTTTTTTAGTGTTCATGGTCGCTTCAACAAGGTTGAAATTAGGATTGCTCCTCCGTTCTACGGCCAATCCTTGTAAAAGTTATACAATCGTTGTTGTTAACATGAGCCAAAGGTAAGCGCACCCTATTTGGCCCCACGTAGGAGGTGTGAAGCAAGGTTGTGTCAGATTAAGCCTACATGCATGGGCTTATGGCCTAAGGCCTATGGCATAAGCCTGAAAATCGTCACATAACACGGTTTCATTCACACGAATCAAGACAAGCTCTGAATAAAATCAAAGTGTAACATACGCCTTAGGTCATAAGCCTTACGCCTTATTAGTGGGCTTGAAGCCAATTCTCCCCCGTATCCATATCTACCTTTAATGGAACTACCATTTTGTAGGCGTCTTGCATGCCGTCAACGATGATAGGTTTGATAACCTCGAGTTCATCTACGTGGGCGTCGAAGACCAATTCATCGTGTACTTGCATGATCATGCGTGACTTGAATTGTTCTTTTTGGAATACCTCTTGGATCTTGAGCATCGCCAACTTGATGATGTCGGCTGCTGACCCTTGGATTGGGGCGTTGATGGCGTTTCGTTCTGCGAAACCGCGAACGACCGCGTTCTTAGAGTTGATGTCTTTCAAGTAACGACGTCGTCCGAGGATGGTCTCTACGTAGCCGTTTTTCCGGGCAAATTCGATGTTCTCCGTTTGGTACTCACGCAGACGAGCGAATTGCGTGTAGTAATTTTCAATGATCTCTTTCGCTTCCCCGCGCTTGATACCTAGATTTTGAGCGAGTCCGAAGGCTCCTTGACCATAGATGATACCAAAATTTACTGCCTTGGCTTTGCTACGCATCTCGCGGTCAACATTTTCTAGGCTAACGCCGAATACTTTAGCTGCCGTAGCTGCGTGGATGTCTTGTCCTTCTTGGAAGGCTTTGATCATTCCTTCATCACCACTTAGCGCAGCAATGATTCGAAGTTCCACCTGGCTGTAATCGGCAGCGAGCAGAATGTGATGCTCATCGCGAGGGATGAAGGCCTTTCGGATGTAACGACCGCGCTCGGTACGAATTGGAATATTCTGAAGGTTCGGATTGTTTGAGCTCAATCGTCCGGTAGCAGCCACGGTTTGCATATAGTGCGTGTGTACTCTACCGGTATTTGGATTGACCAGCTCGGGAAGTGGATCAACGTATGTCGATTTCAACTTACGCGCTTGACGGTAGTCTAAGATCTTCTCCATGATTGGGTGATCTGCTTTGAACTTGGTCAAGATGTCTTCACTGGTAGAGTATTGACCTGACTTTGTCTTACGAACGTTCTTTCCAATGTCTAGCTTTTCAAAGAGGATCGGACCGAGCTGCTTTGGAGAGTCTACGTTGAAGGTTTCTCCAGCGAGCTCATGGATCTCTTTTTCCAAGCCGTCAATTTCACCTGCGAGCTGCTGTGAGTAGTCTTTTAATGTTTGGACATCCAAATTTACCCCTTCCATTTCCATGTCAGCGAGCACTTTCAAGAGTGGAATCTCGACATCTTCAAACAATGACTTGAGGTGCACTTGCTCGACTTCTTCTTGGAATTTCTCCTTGAGTTGGAGCGTGATGTCTGCATCTTCACAAGCATAGTCTGTAATCTGCTCTGGGGAGAGATCACCCATATTGCCTTGGTTCTTGCCTTTCTTACCAATCAAGGTTTCAATGGAAACCGGCTTGTAGTTCAAGTAAGTCTCAGCAAGGAAATCCATTCCGTGCTTCATGTCGGCATTCATCAAGTAATGTGCGATCATGGTGTCCCACAACTTGTTCTTGATCTCGATCCCGTACTTCTGCATCACCTTGTAGTCGTACTTCAGGTTCTGCGCGACTATGGTCTTCGACTCATCCTCGAAGACCGGACGGAATGCATCGATGGCTGCCTTCTTTTCGTCTTCTGTACCTACCAAGCCCACATACCAGGCTTGACCAGGCTTCACAGAGAATGACATTCCCACGATATCTGCGAGTAGCGAATCGAGTCCTGTAGTCTCGGTGTCGAAGCAATAAGTATTCGCTTTATGGAGGATTTCGATTAATTCGCCTGCATCCTCTGGCATAACGAGTTTGTAGTCGTGGGTAGAAGATTCTAGGGTCTTTAACGGAGTTGTTTCCACTTCAGGAATGTCCGCTTCGGTGCTAGCCTCATCAGCACCCCCAAACAAGCTAATTTGCTCACCGGCATTTGGAAGCTCTTCACCCAACACGCGACGGGCGAGGGTACGGAATTCAAGTTCTTCGAATACTTTCTTGAGGTGATCACGATCCATCGCACTCATCTTCATGTCTTCGTAATCGATCTCCATGTCGATATTAGTGATGATGGTAGCCAATTGCTTCGAAAGCAGGGCCTGCTCTTTGTGATTTTCTACGTTTTCCTTTTGCTTCCCTTTGAGCTCATGGGTATTCGCTAACAGATTCTCCATACTGCCGTATTTACCGAGCAGCTTGATGGCTGTCTTTTCACCTACACCAGGAATACCGGGGATGTTGTCTACGCTGTCTCCCATCATTCCCAAGATGTCAATCACTTGTTCAGGACGCTCCAGACCGTAGCGTTCATTGATCTCAGCGATCCCCCAAATCTCAGCCGGCTTCCCTGAACGACCAGGGCGGTACATGAGGATGTTCTCTGAGATCAATTGCCCCATGTCTTTATCCGAAGTCATCATGTAGGTGAGGTAGCCATCTTTCTCAGCCTGCTTTGCCACCGTTCCGATGACATCATCCGCCTCGAAGCCTTCTTTCACCATGATCGGAATACCGAATCCTTTCAAAATATCCTTGATGAAAGGCACTGACAATTTGATGTCTTCCGGCGTTTCATCTCGGTTCGCTTTATACGCTTGGTACTGTTCAGTTCGGAAGGTACCCCCTGGAGGATCAAAGACCACTGCAATGTGCGTCGGCTTTTCGTTATTGACGATATCCAAAACCACATTCGTGAACCCAAACATGGCGCTGGTATTCAGTCCTTTAGAGTTGATTCGTGGGTTGCGGATAAAAGCGTAATACGCACGGAAAATCAGCGCGTAAGCGTCGAGCAAGAAGAGCTTCTTGTCAGTATCTTGGGATAACATGTAGATCTTTGTTTGGGCTTGTGAATATAGGCTTTAATCGGTGGACGATGGACGATGGACGATGGACGGTGGGGATCGAACTAACGCCTATCGCCTAAAGCCTAAGTAAGGTTAAGCCTTACGTCGAGGTTTTTTCCAGAGGGGAACCGTACTGCAGGGTTCACCGAAAAGCATAGCTCTTACCACAGGTTGAAGTTTCGCTGCTAAGGCTGTGTAGGCTGAAGCCGGTAGTGCTTCATCTGAGCAGCCTTTAATGACTACACGAGCATCACGGTAGTCTTCGGCGTTCATTTCGTTGATGAAGGATTCGATAAGGCGGGCCTTAAGATCCTTGACTTCGCCAGTGAAATAGGAAGCAGCAATGCCGTCAAGTTTCGTTCCGACGAGCATATAAGCCCACGTAGGGATAATGGCATCTGCAGAGCAAAATAAGGCTACGTGTTTAGCTTCGTACTGACTCCAGTCGTTGGTTTTAATCCATTCGCGGAAGTCTTTTTCGCGCAGGATCATTTCTTGAAAGAGCTGATCTTTCAAATCAATGAAAGCAATAGGAAAGGAAGGAAGGAGTTCTTCAAGATTGAGCGAGACAATGCCACTTTTTTCTACACGATTGACGATTTCGCCCGCCATAGTTTATCCTACCAGTTTGCTCGAAGCGGATTTTTCTCCCACCATCTTTACAGCTGCTTCTACCATGGCTTGAGCATCGTATCTGCATTCACGGTAAAGTTGTGGTTGTGTTCCGTGTTCGATGAATTTATCAGGCACACCTAAGCGGATCACCTGAGCACCATATCCATGTTCAGCCATGAATTCAGTAACTGCAGATCCGAAGCCTCCTTGAATGCTTCCGTCTTCTACAGTGATTACTTTCTTGAACTTACCGAATACTTCGTGGAGCATGATCTCATCCAATGGCTTTACCCAACGCATATCGTAATGCGCCGCAGAAATACCTTTTGATTCCAATTCCGCGCTAGCGTCAATGGCCAAATTGCCAATATGACCTACCGTCAAAATCGCGAGATCTTCACCCGTACGAATACGGCGACCTTGACCTACTTTCATTGCTTTCAGTGGCTTTTTCCAATCAGTCATGACGCCTTTACCACGAGGATAGCGAATGCTGAAAGGACCCATGTCTACTTGCTGCGCCGTGTACATCATGTTACGCAATTCCTCTTCATTCATAGGAGCCGCAACGATCATGTTTGGAATGCAGCGCATGTACGCCAGGTCATATGCACCGTGGTGTGTAGGACCATCGGCCCCGACCAAACCTCCGCGATCAAGACAGAATACCACGTTCAAATTCTGGATAGCCACATCGTGGATAACAGAATCGAACGCCCGCTGCATGAACGAAGAGTAGATGTTACAGAATGGAACCAGTCCTTGCGAAGCCATTCCTGCCGAGAATGTCACGGCGTGTTGCTCAGCGATACCCACGTCAAAGGCGCGGTCAGGCATCGCTTCCATCATATATTTCAAGCTACATCCAGAAGGCATCGCTGGAGTTACCCCAACAATCTTCTCATTTTTTTCGGCAAGCTCGATGATAGTGTGCCCGAACACATCTTGGTACTTCGGTGGCTCTGGGTTCTTCGGCACGACTTTAATGATTTCGCCGGTTTCTTTATTGAAAAGACCAGGAGCATGCCATTTCGTAGCAGAACCTTTTTCAGCTGGTTCGTAGCCTTTTCCCTTTACTGTTACACAGTGCAACAGCTTAGGTTCAGGAATATCTTTGAGATCACGAAGAACTTTAACCATGTATTCTACATCGTGTCCGTCAATAGGTCCGAAGTAGCGGAAATTCAATGATTCGAAGAGGTTTGACTGCTTGAGCAAAGCCCCTTTCACAGCATTCTCGACCTTCTGAGCAACCGCTTGAGCATTCGGGCCGAATTTGCTCATCTTCCCGAGGAGATTCCAAACTTCATCTTTCACTTTGTTGTAGGTGTGTGAAGTAGTCACATCCGTTAAGTACTCTTTCAAAGCACCGACGTTCGGGTCGATCGACATGCAGTTATCGTTCAGGATCACGATCATGTCTGTGTCTTCAACACCACCATGATTTAATCCCTCGAAGGCCAAGCCGGCAGTCATGGCACCATCACCAATCACGGCGATGTGTTGGCGGTCATGATCTTTCTGAATGCGGTTAGCTACAGCCATACCAAGTGCTGCAGAGATACTCGTGGAGGAGTGTCCTACACCAAATGTATCGTATTCGCTTTCCGTACGCTTTGGAAAACCAGAGATTCCCTTGTAAACGCGGTTAGTGTGGAAACGCTCTCGTCGGCCGGTAAGAACTTTGTGTCCGTAAGCTTGGTGTCCTACGTCCCATACAATTTGATCGTACGGCGTGTTAAATACGTAGTGCAGCGCTACAGTCATTTCAACAACTCCAAGCGATGCACCAAAGTGCCCACCTTTCTCGGAAACAACATCCACAATGTATTGACGCAGCTCGTCACAGAGTTGCGGCAATTCTTCTTCTTTAATCTTCTGTCTTAAATCGTCTGGAATGACAACTTGGTCGAGAAGTGGTCCGGCTTGAAATTCGCTCATGGTTCTAGAATTGGAGACGATCATTGCGTCGCCCGTCATACCGTAGGAACAAAAGTATGGATTTTATGTTCGGCAAGCCTTTATTTCTGTTAAGTGCGGGGGGAGACCCAGAGGGGGCAGGCTTCTATTGAGAATCTGTTTTTTTAGTGGACGGTAGACGGTAGACGGGGTGCGGAACGCGGAACGCAGATCGCGGTGGGGTAGTGGTTTTGTGAGAAACGGATGCGGATGCCGGTCGTCGGAATAGGTGTTCCTTCTTCCTGCGGATTCTCCAAGGATTGCAAACTCAACATTTTTTCATGCTGTATATGAAGGACTTAGTAAGTATGTAGACACTTTTTTTCGAATTCGTGTAACCGAAGTGAAGAATAGCCGTTAAACACCCTTGTAAGTTCTCATGTAGAGATATTTAGATAGTTTAATTGTTTTCATTTATTTACCAATGAAGGCCGTCCAACGGGATGGCCTTTTTGGTTTTCTGGACTTTTCTATCTCAGATTCCTATCTCTATCTTCTTTGGCAAATGTTAAGACTCTCTTCATTCGAGTCTCTCGCAACAATTACTAGTTTGCGGTGTTAGTTATTCGCCAAACAAAAAACTCATGAAAAAGACATTATTCATAGCTGCGGCATTGGTTGCGGCGATTGCAGGTTCAGCTTTTATGGTGGCTGATGCCGAAATGGAATCACTGGAGATTGGTGCTGCCGCTCCGATGGTGAAATATGAAATGACCGATGTAAACGGTCAACAACACTCATTGACATCTCTTGCACAAGAGAACGGGGTGTTGGTAGTATTCTCATGCAATACTTGCCCGTTCGTAGTAGGACGTGATGGGAAGTCTGATGGATGGGAAGATCGTTACAACGAAGTATACGGTGTTGCTAAAGAAGCAGGCGTTGGTATGGTACTCGTGAACTCAAACGAAGCAAAGCGAGAAGGAGCTGATTCAATGGACGAAATGGCTTCTCACTCGAAGTCTGAAGGCTACATGATGCCTTACGTTGAAGACAAGAACCACCAGTTGGCAGATGCTTTCGGTGCACGCACAACTCCACACGTATTCCTTTTCAATAAGGATATGAAGTTGGTGTACAAAGGAGCTATCGACGACAACGTAGACAGCGGAAAAGAAGTAAAGGAGCACTACTTGATGGATGCTCTTGGTCAGCTTAAGGATGGCAAAGAGATCACAGTAAGCTCAACGAAGCCACTTGGATGCAGCATCAAGCGTGTAGACAAGTAAGCAGAATAATAGGATAAAGAAAAGGGCCGCAATCGCGGCCCTTTCTTATTTACAATGGAATGTTTCCGTGTTTCTTTTTCGGTAGGTGCTTCACCTTGTTTTGAAGCATGTCGAATGCTCGAATAAGCTTCCTACGAGTATCGTGTGGTTTGATCACTTCATCCACATAACCTCTCTCAGCTGCTCTGTATGGGTGAGCGAACATTTCTGCGTATTCCGCATCTTTCTCCGCAAGCTTCGCTGTCGGATCTTCCGCGCTAGCGATTTCTTTGCGGAAAATGATTTCAGCAGCACCTTTCGAACCCATAACGGCAATTTCCGCTGAAGGCCAAGCGTAGTTCATGTCGGCACCAATGTGCTTCGAGTTCATCACATCGTAAGCACCACCGTAAGCCTTACGCGTAATTACAGTAATACGTGGAACCGTCGCTTCACTGAATGCGTAAAGCAATTTCGCTCCATTCGAAATGATACCATTCCATTCCTGATCAGTTCCAGGAAGGAATCCGGGTACATCTTCGAAGACCAACAATGGAATATTGAAGGCATCGCAGAAACGGACGAAGCGCGCTGCTTTGTTCGAAGCGGTGATGTCAAGAACCCCAGCTAAGTAAGCCGGCTGGTTCGCCACCACACCAATGCTTTTTCCTGCAAGTCGTGCAAAACCAACAACGATGTTCTCACCGTATGATTCGTGCACTTCACAGAAGCTATCTTCATCAATGACACCATTGATGACGTCTTTAATGTCGTATGGCTGGTTGGCACTTTCTGGAACAATCTCATCTAAGTGCATGCGCGTTTCATCACCTGGGGTGTAGTCGAGGCTAGGAGCAGGTTCTTCACAGTTCTGTGGAACGTAACTCAACACCTCACGAAGCTTTCGCATACAAGCTACCTCGTTGTCTGAAGAGAAGTGGGTAACACCACTCTTTGTGCTATGCGTAGAGGCTCCACCAAGTTCTTCAGCGGTTACTTCTTCGTGCGTCACCGTCTTCACTACGTTAGGTCCGGTCACGAACATGTACGAGCTTCCTTCAACCATGAAGATGAAGTCTGTCAGAGCTGGTGAATACACGGCTCCTCCAGCACATGGGCCCATGATCGCGCTTAGCTGTGGGATCACCCCACTCGCCTGAACATTACGGTAAAAGATGTCGGCATAACCACCTAGCGAAACAACTCCCTCTTGGATTCGCGCCCCACCTGAATCATTCAACCCAATCACTGGAGCTCCATTTTCCATCGCGAGATCCATGATCTTGCAGATCTTCTCTGCATGAGCTTCAGCAAGCGAACCACCCAACACGGTAAAGTCTTGACTAAAGACGTAAACTAGACGTCTGTTGATCTTACCATATCCAGTAACCACACCATCACCCAGGAACTTCTGCTTGTCTAAGCCAAAGTTGTTAGAGCGGTGTGTGACGAGGGCTCCCATTTCTTCAAATGAACCCTCATCTAACAGGTATTCAATACGTTCGCGTGCGGTGAGTTTGCCTTTGCTGTGCTGCGCTTCAATGCGCTTTTCGCCTCCACCCAATTTGGCTTCAGCGAGCTTCTGATCGAGTTGCTCGAATTTCATGGGACGAAGATAGGATAAACAACAAATGTGTTGTGGAATCTATCATGGACTTACCTTAACTCAGTGAGGATATAGAACGCTGAAAATGGAAGTACAGCCCAATAGAGTTTAAATTAGGCAAGAACCTAAGAGGTCAAATCCCATGGAATGGTGAGGTCGTTTTCAGTGAGCATTAATTAATAAAGAGCTTGCAAAGGTCTTTCCATTCAACCTGTTTGACAATTTCTGAACATGTCATGACTGGGGCAATTAGTAATAGAGAAACAAACCCCCCCCCTATATATTCACTTGAAATACAGGAGCGTGACTCAGTTTTGTTGGGTCGAAATACCTTGATTCAAAGACCATTAATTGATCAAGTAATGATTAAGCCCAGAGGATTGGTGTCTATATTTAATTGAAGGATACGTTAATCAGATTCTTAATTCCAGCGGCTCCCCAGAAAATGAGTGTTCCAATGATGAGGTGAACCATGTACGCTGAGAACCAGCTTCCAGCAGCATCAAAGTGCCATCCGTATTCGTTTACTAATGTCCAGTCGTTGATGATCATGTATGACCATATAGCCTTTGTATAGACCACAACGCAGACGACGTATGTTTTAAGTAGACTGTTCATATCAATGCAGTGTTGTGATTATCAATTCTGTTCATCCAGCAGACACGCGGTGTTTCTAGATCTTTTTAAAACCTCGAAACACGTATTCACTCTATTCAACAGGCTCGATTCAAATGCTATGAATGAACTACTGGAGATAACGCGAAAACTGTGCCATAATCTTAGAAATGAATCGGTTAGAAAGTATAAGGAAAGAGGGGGTACTCTGATTTTCAGTGAAACGAATTGGTAGTTTGGTCTTTGAATCGATGCTATTGACATTAACTTCAGGATCTAAATCATGAGTATAGAGGTAGAAAAGGGAATTCCTAAAGATTCATGGTGGGTGCAGGGTTTTCTAGCGATTGCTACCGCATGGGAACAAATCGCCAAGGAATAAGGAGTACACCTAGATGGAAGGGTCAATGCCTATGAGGTACGATTTGAGTTGTCCCTAAACGGTTTAATTTTCAATGGCTTTAGAAAACAATCGAATGTAAAGGCCGGAAATCATCCTCAATAACCCTCGACTAGAGGCGGCTTACGTAGGTGCCATGGCCACCTGGTGGGTAGGTGTCATCATTGGTGGGATTTTAGCCATGGTCGGACTCCTCCATAAGAACCACCGGAATATGTGGAAAACCACGCTTCAGGCGTTGGTTCTGACGATGGTCGTCGCCCTAGTCGCGTGTCTCATTGGATTAGCGATCGGATGTACATACGAAGCATCACCCGGCTGGTTTATTTCAGATTATCTCGAGTATCCACAACGTTTTATCATGGTAGGATCCATGCACAATTTCAGTTACCTCAGCGGAGGTGTGGGGTTGTTAGCGGGGATGTTCTTTAGTTTGAAAAGGCGAGCGACTTCAAAACGAGATAGCGTGATTAGTTCACCGCAGGCGGAATAGCATGATTAGTTTAGAAACGGTCCACGGCCGGATTGCACACGGGGCAATAATCCCTACGAGAATCAAAATAAATGAAGAACGCAGCCCCTTGGGCTGCGAATGCAAAGGAATAATTGAATTTCGTTAACCGTCAACCGTCAACCGTCAACCGTCTACCTCAAAAAATACATCTTCCCAATCCCATTCTGGAAGTACTGACTGGCTTGAGAGTTCATCTCCAGGTCTTCGCCATGTAGACGCGCACGCACGGTGTATAGATAGATACCATTAGCAAGAGGATCGCCAAACTCATCTGTTCCATCCCACCAGAATTCGGTGAGGTTACGGCCCACTTTTAATGGACCCAATTCTTCCGTATGAATTTCTCTAACTACTCGTCCGCCGACGGTCATGATGCGGATTAACACTTCATCAGGGGGTTCGGTTCCAGTAACGGTAAACACGAACTGAGTGCGGGTGCTGAATGGGTTTGGAAAGTTGAGTACCTCGGTGATGGTTGGATGGGAATCAATGGTGAACTCGATGGTGTAGTCAATGTCACCGCTTTGATTTCCGCTTTTGTCTTGAGCTTGTACAAATAGCGTGTATTTACCGTCTTGATCAAAAAGCGGGGTGTATTCTAAATAGGCCTTGTTTCGTTCATCCATGGCCGGGAAGAAGCGTAGAATATCTGTTTCCGAGAAGTAAACTTGTTGCTGCATTCCATCAGGCCAATTCACAAAGAGTTGGAAGAGGGATGTGTCTGCTTCTTCATTCAACAAGAGGAATGGATTTTCATCATCTAGCGACACGCGAATCATCGGTTGATCTGAGATGATGTCTCCATTTAAGATGTGCAGGCCGTCAAAGGTGACATCTAGAATTGGGTTGATTCTGTCTTCACTAACGTGGAATCGTAACTCCGCAATATTGTTGAAGTGGTACTGTTCAGGCTGGTCGTAAATGCCTTGGGCAACAGCAGGATTCACTTCTACCCGGAGGGTGAGATCACCTGACAAACCGAAAGTTGGAATCATCAAGGTATCCAGTAGGATATCACCAACGACCAAAGGCGCCTGACGCTGGTAAGTTACAGGAATCGGTGTTCCACCGCTACTTGAGATTTCATAGCGTACCAAAAGGCTGTCCATATCAAACTGTCCGATGTTCTCGATGGCGATGGCAATCGGAAGCTCTTCACCTTTCTCAACCGTATCTTTTGGGAACCAGAATCCAGCGAGAGGGTTCAGGGCACATTCAGGGACATGATCACTGATCAGCTGCCAATAGTTGATTTGCGCTGGAGTCTGATTTTCGTCGTCGTGAAGTGCAGTTTGAAGTCGGAGCGTTGGATACTGGTTTGCATTGACTTCCATGCCCAAGTTTTGCCACTCCTCTTCGTCACTGATGAAATCAGCAAGTTCAACATCTGGCTGACCGATATTCGAACCGAGTACTTTCACTCGTGTGCTGTCGCCTTCTTCTTCATCGTAATTCCAGTAGAGTGCTTCCCAGTTGGTCACTGGACCGAAAACCGGACTCGTCATTCCACCGATCCCGAAGTTTCCGGTCATGGTGGTTTCCATTTCAATGAGTTGACTCTGCTCTACGCCATAAATCTCTTCCGCGCTAGCGAGATCACCCATACGCGTGAAGAAAATAAACGGAACACTGTCTTGAGCATTGGTGTTAATCGCCATTGAGCCCATGTCAGCGAAAAGGTCATACAGCTCAGGGCCATAAGCGTCCCATCCGTCGTAATTCACGTATTTCCAGGTGTAGACCAAGAGGTAGTGGTTGTCAGGAATCTGGTTAGACAGAAGGTCAACCAGACCAGACATTTCGTCTGGGTTATTCTGCCGGAAAATGAAGTACTTCTCTGGTCGGTTTCTACCATTCGCGCAATCCATTAAGTTTCCGAAATCATTCTCAGGGAAAAGGTCGTTGTAGTTCGACTCCCACGGAGCAAGGGTGATCGGGTCCATAACAGCAACATGAAGCGCAGCAGCACTTCCACAGCCCCCATAATCTTGTACGTCGAGGTCAAGTTGATAGCGTGTGGCGCTGATCTCAAAGACGTCGGCAGGGTCGCCGTACACGGTACATTTCATATTGACGTCTCCGGTAAAGAAATCGAAGTCGCTTTCAGCTTCGTCAAAGGTGACTTGATCGTAACGGTTAAATCGGAATTGATCAAAATGTGATTGTCCCCAACCGCGCTCTCCCGCTTGGTATTGAAAGCTGTGCATGCGCCAGTTGAGCTCTTCTCCTGTATCTACTTCTGCCGCAGTGCGCCAATAATAAACAACCTGGTCTTCGAGGTTAATAGGTACTTCCCATTCGACCACTCCGCCGGTGCTCATCACCTGGCCTTGCTGCAATTGAGGACTATCAAAACTATCAACGGTATCGATTTCAAAACGGTACGAATGATTCTCTGCGAAAGGATCTCCCGTTGATGCCTTTAGAGTGGCTGTTCCTTCAGGTTCAATGGCATAATTGAAAGGGTAAACAGGGATGAGGTTCCCGCTAGTGATAAGGAGCTCAGCTCCGCTAATTGTGTTGTTCGAGAGTTCTTCAAGCTCTTCTACAGCATTCACGGGAAAGTCGACCAACACGTCAAAATTGTTCAAGCCCACGCCGTTCAATAGATCTACTGGGAGTGTGAAGTAGGCCGTGTCTCTGAAGTAAACAGGTGCCATCTCTACAAAAAGACTCGTGTCTTGTCCGGTAGGAAGGTGACGAATAAGCTCAACACCAAAGGGTTGATTTACTGCTTTACCTAGATTCGTTAAGGCAACTTTCACGGTAAATTCTTCCAATTCTGTGCTTACCTCTTCAGGTTCAAAAATCACATCTTCAACTGAAACGCTGTAGTCAGGGAGATCCCAAGCATTTAACACGACTGCAGGGTCACCATGTAGACTGAAAGTCAACGCTGTATTGATGGTCAATAGATTTGTGGATTGACCTTGGAAGGCTTGCACTGCCCTTCGCATATTCTGACCAATGGACCCTCCATAATTCTCTTGGAAGAGCTGTCGGTAGAAGTTTTCGGTCCAGATATTCAAGTATCCCGGTGCGCCGAGATCACCTTTGGCAATGAATCCAATGACTCCAGCATTTGGCTCCAAAACGAACTCTTCGCTTGTGCGAAAATTTGTTGGCAAATGGATGTTTCCCGTGTAGCAACTATTACCAATCAAAAGCGGGTATTTGCCTTGATTATTATAGCTTCCAGGAGAGTCAATGTTCACATCAAAACCAGTGCTTGATGCGTGTCCGAAAAAGGTCATCAGACTGACGCCCTCTTCAATCAATAGTGCAATGGAATCACTTAGATTGAGCTGAATGGGGTCTGTCGAAGTCTTGAAAAAACTATAGACGTCACCACCAAAGCAAGTGTCTTGCGCAATACCGCGGTAGGTGTTTAGGTAACCACTGAACAGCCCTTGCTCAAAACTGTTTCCACCACCACCGAAGTGAATGACCCGTTTCATCCAGTCAGAAGGCGGCTGCGCTTCGAGTTCAATGACTTTGTTCAAGTAATCGAGAACGGTCTCAGAGTTCTCAGCAGCGAGTCGTCCGGTTGGAATAGCCATGTCGAGGTCAGAATCGTTGAGTCCTGAAGTAAAGGCGATATCAGATGTTGGATAACCCCAACTCGGTACCAAGTTTCGTGCGTAGTTTGATGGGTTATTTCGCGCTCCTTGGGTGTTTGATATCTTCATTTCGAAGATCGATTTTCCGATCAAGAAGAGGTGAGAAGGGTAGCTTTCCCAACTTTGAAGTAAGTGGTCACAGAATCGTCGAATCGCCAATGGGTGCTTCCAAACCCCAGCGGCGTATTGCATGTACAACTCATCAACGCTGGCTACCAAGGCTTCCATGCCTTGAGTTTCGCGGTAGAAAGCGTAGTTGGTGGCCGCGTCTAACAATGAAGGATGGGCCACGATGACGAAGGCGCTATCTTGTTCCACAGCGGTATAATCTGTGAAGTACCCGCTTTGGTTGATGGGTTGAAGATTGGTGATTTCTTGCGCTAGCGCGGAATCGTACAGCAGTAATTCAGTGCCACTTGGATTATCTAGGAAGGGAACTAAACTGCGCCATTCAGCTTCAATGAGCGTGAGAGGAAGTGCTCGTTTTAGTCCGTTCGAAGTGATTTCATACAAGGCCGGGTTATCCCCATTGAAAACGATGTCGAGTCGACCTTCCGCGTTAGCGTCAAAATTCTTCAACTGAAAACGGTGGAGCAAGGTCGCATTGAAGTTCGGCTGGCGTCCGTAACGCAATTCCATCCAACCTACCGAATGCCAGTCAGTAGCTACATCGAGGTCATCGATGGAACGATGCGTGACTGTAGTAGCACCACCACCCAATTGATCAGCTGGGACGGTCCACTCAAAGCAATTGTGTTGATATCCCCAGTAGATGGTGTCAACGACTTGGTTGAAGTTATTTCCCCAACCAACCTGAAGGTGGTGGTTGTAGACACCCGAGGCAGACGATGCCGAGGCTGAAGTAGCCGTGAAGATAGCTTCAGGCGCCCCAGGTCCGTCATACATTTCAGGGTGTGGAATGGCATGTGAGCGTGTCGCACCTTGAGGGAATCGGGTGTCATACCATCCTTCTGCTTGCTCATAGAAAGGCAACGAAATACCGTTGTTGTCTTGCACGCCAAGCAAGTATTCCAAGTTAAAATCAAGCCTTGACCGCGAGGAAACCCAAGGTGCTTCGTTGTAATTGTCTAAAGTGCCTGATGGGATATAGTCTTGCGTTCTCAATGAAGGGCCAGGAGCCCAAGTCAGGAAATAATTGGCGGTGTCATTAAAGAGGCTGTAATTGGAATTGACCTGGTTTTGGGGCTGGTCGTAAGCCCATTGATCGAGCCACCCATCGTTCTTTTGAGCGTAAAACTGCAGGTAATCACCTGGTCCAAAACCATCATTGTTTTGGTCAATGACCTCCACAAATTGCTCTTGTCCTCTCCCGAAAAGCTTGATTTCATCAACGTTGATCCCATTGATTGGGAAGGCCGCTTGGGCCATTTCTTCGTAAGAAAGTTGGTACACGCCGTCTTCAACGACCTCAAATCGCCAATATTGACGGGAGTAGTCGATCCATTCATTTCCAAGCTGCCCAAAAGTGGGAAGTGAAAGAAGGCATAATATGATAGCAATAAAGCGCACCACAACGAAGTTCGATGATATCTCTCGAGGAATGAGACTTCACCATACAAGTTACGCAAGGAATGGTGTTTATTTCTGAAGAGTTTGAGGAAAGGGTTGAATTCCTGACATTTTGAAGGCGTTAGGCTTTGGGCTAAAGGCGTTAGAGGTTTTTGGGCGAAATGGCGAAAGGGCTAAGGGTTTAGCTTAATATCGGTCCACGGTCCACGGTCCACGGTCCACGGTCCACGGTCCACGGTCCACGGTCCACGGCAATCCGCAATCCGCGTCCCTTTTAACGATACCTAACATGCGAATACCAATTTCTTCACTTTGGTTCTCTAGCTTAGTGCTATGATCATTGTCCTTCTTCGTTTGGTCTTGTTTCCTTTGACTACCCTGATGTGTTCTTTGTTGGGACTGATAGTTCGCGGATTGGGCTTTGGTCATTCAGCGGTGTATCGTGTGTTTTTGTTGTGGCGGTGGTTGCAACACAAAATCATGAATGTTGAAGTGATTTCTGAGGGAGAGATTCCGCAGCATGGAGCCATCATTATGGCGAATCACCGCTCTTATCTTGATATCATTATGATTCCATCGTTGACGCCTGTGGTGTACGTGGCGAAAGCGAGTGTGCGCAAGTGGCCAATTGTTGGTTGGGGAGGTGATGCTATGCGTACGATTTGGGTGGATCGAGGAAATAAAGAGAGTCGAAATGAGACGCGAAATGCCATTATGGACCGCTTGGAAGAAGACCTCAGTGTAATTGTTTATCCTGAAGGAACGACCTCCGTAGGTCCAGGTGTGTTGGATTTTAAGCCGGGTATGTTTCACGCTATCGCGGGAAGCGATTTGAGCATTATTCCGGTGGCGATTGAATATGAAAATCCGAAAATCGCTTGTGTGGATGATGACCTCTTTATTCCGCACTTTTTGCGGGAATTTAGGTCGTGCAAAACACGCGTTAAAGTAGCCTTCGGAGAACCGGTTTCAGGTGAAGACGGAGCGGAGATCCGCACCCAAGTCCAAGGGTGGATTGAGGAGCGAACGCGCACCTTTCGGAAGGAGTGGGATGAAGGACGTTCTTAATCGCTTCCACATTCCTTGATAAAGCCGTAAATTTGCCGCTCTAAAACAAGCTGCTATGCATCGTTCGCATACCTGCGGAGAACTCCGCATCGACCATGTTTCTCAGGAAGTAACCCTTAGTGGATGGGTTCAACGTTCACGTGACCTTGGAGGGATGACCTTCGTCGATCTTCGTGATCGCTACGGAATCACTCAGTTGGCATTCAATATGGATTCACGTGCTGAGCTCTGTGAACAAGCCCGCAAACTCGGACGAGAGTTCGTGATTAAGGCCACGGGGACAGTGATCGAACGAAGCAGCAAGAATAAGAACATCCCAACAGGTGAGATTGAAATTGATGTGACTTCATTGGAAGTACTCAATGCTTCAAAGACACCTCCATTCACCATCGAAGATGAAACAGATGGTGGGGATGACCTTCGTATGCAATACCGCTACCTTGATCTTCGTCGTGGTCCGGTCATGAGCAACTTGATGTTGCGTCACCGCATGTCGATCGAAAGTCGCAAGTACTTGGATTCAATCGGGTTTATGGAAGTAGAGACTCCATACTTGATCAAATCGACACCAGAAGGGGCGCGAGATTTTGTTGTTCCTAGTCGTATGAACCCAGGTCAGTTCTACGCATTGCCACAGTCTCCACAGACGTTTAAGCAGCTCTTGATGGTTTCAGGGTACGATAAGTACTACCAAATCGTCAAGTGTTTCCGTGATGAAGACCTTCGTGCTGACCGTCAGCCGGAGTTCACACAGATTGACTGCGAGATGGCTTTCGTTGAGCAGGAAGATGTGCTCAACACTTTTGAAGGAATGGTTCGTCACCTATTCCAAGAAGTGAAAGGAATTGAAGTTCCTGAGTTCCCTCGCATGACATACGCTGAGGCCATGGAGCAATACGGTTCTGATAAGCCAGATATCCGCTTCGATATGAAGTTCGTGGATATGGCGCCTGTGACCAAAGACAAAGGATTCAATGTATTCGATAGTGCTGAGGCAGTGCTAGGAATCGTAGCTCCGGGATGTGCGGAATACTCACGCAAGCAGTTGGATGCCCTGACGAATTTCGTGAAGCGTCCACAGATTGGTGCGAAAGGATTGGTGTATTGCAAGGTGAATGCTGACGGTACATTCAAATCAAGTGTCGACAAGTTCTACTCACAAGAAGATCAAAAAGCATGGATGGAGCACACAGGTGCGAAAGAAGGTGACTTGATCTTGATCTTGAGTGGAGATCTAGAAAAAACACGTAAGCAACTGAACGAGCTTCGACTTCATATGGGTAGTGAGCTTGGATTACGTGATCCAGAGGTGTTCAAACCGTTGTGGGTTGTTGACTTCCCACTTCTTGAATGGGATGAAGATACAGAGCGTTACCACGCGATGCACCACCCATTCACTTCACCAAAGCCTGAGCATATGGACATCTTGGAGTCAGATCCAGGAAAGGTAAATGCGAATGCGTATGATATGGTGATCAATGGTGTTGAAATTGGTGGTGGATCTATTCGTATTCACGATCGTGGAATTCAGTCAAGTATGTTCGACCTTCTTGGATTCACTAAGGAAGAAGCATTGGCTCAGTTTGGCTTCTTGATGAATGCCTTTGAATACGGAGCACCTCCACACGGTGGATTGGCGCTTGGGTTTGACCGCCTATGTTCACTCTTCGGTGGAAGTGATTCCATCCGTGATTTCATCGCCTTCCCGAAAAACAACTCTGGACGTGACGTGATGATTGATGCTCCTGCACCGGTCGATCAAGCACAGCTAGATGAACTATTCCTCGATTCAACTGCTCCGCAGGGGGAAGAGGCGTAAGTCCTAACTTTCGGACATGCTACTGCTCATTCCACCACTTACCCAGCTGAATACGCCCTATCCGGCAACAGCATACTTGAAAGGGTTTTTGTTTGAACAGGGCTATTCTGTACACCAAGGCGATTTAGGATTAGACTTGATTCTGGAACTTTTCACGAAAGAAGGGCTTTCAGAGATTTTCGATCAACTTGTTGAACTCCAGCAGACAGAAGGACTAGACATCGAAGTATCAGAGATGCTTCGCAAACGTCGGTTGTATGAGAATACGATCGAGACGGTTGTTGGCTTCCTTCAACACAAGCACGAGACTATTGCTTATCGCATTGCCCAGCGGAACTTCCTTCCAGAAGGGGCACGTTTTCAAGCGGTAACAGATCTGGAATGGTACTTTGGAACGAATAGCGTTCAAGACCAAGCTCGTTACCTCTGCAGTCTCTACTTAGAAGATCTTGTTGATATGATAGGGGCCAGCGTTGGACCACATTTAGAGATCTCAAAATATGCAGAACGTATTGGTCGAACCGCTAGCAGTTTCGAGCCGATTAAGGAAGAGCTAGACTTTGAACCGAACCTTGTCGATCTCAAGTTGCAAGAGATGGTGGCGCGTTATTTTGAGAATGAAGCTCACAAAGTGGTTGGATTCACTGTCCCATTTGGTGGGAACCTATACGGCGCCTTGAAGTGTGCGCAATGGATTCGTCAATACCACCCTGAAACTAAGATTATCCTAGGCGGCGGTTATGCCAACACAGAACTTCGTGATTTGTCCGATCCTCAGGTATTCGACTACATCGACTATATCACTTTGGACGATGGTGAAGGTCCGATCTTGGCCTTGCTTAAGCATCTAGAAGACCCAGAAAAGCATCCTCATCTGAAACGTACTTTCCATCGCAAGGAAGGAGAGGTGGTGTTCCAAGATGACCTAGTAGGCGGTGACTTTGGGCATGCGACCTTACCAGCACCAGACTATTCTGGCCTGCGGATGGATGAATACCTCTCCATGTTCGATATGCCAAATCCAATGAACCGACTTTGGAATGACGGTCGCTGGAACAAAATGACCATCGCACATGGATGCTACTGGAAACGATGCAGTTTTTGTGACGTTACTTTAGACTATATCGGTCGGTTCGATGAAGCTCCGGCTTCCAAGCTGGTTGATCGAATGGAGCAGGTGATGGCCCAAACCGGCGAATCTGGATTCCACTTTGTTGACGAGGCTGCGCCTCCGTTAGCCATGCGTGATTTGGCCATGGAAATCTTGAAACGAGGTATTCAAGTGAGTTGGTGGACAAACATCCGGTTCGAGAAGACCTTTACTCCTGATTTATGTCGACTACTTGCAGCCAGCGGGTGCATCGCTGTGACTGGCGGACTAGAAGTGGCTAGTGATCGATTGCTAGCACTGATGGAAAAGGGAGTGACAATTGACCAGGTCTCACGGGTGACTAAAGCCTTCAGTGATGCCGGAATCTTGGTGCACGCGTATTTGATGTATGGTTTCCCAACTGAAACTGAACAAGAGACCATAGATTCATTGGAAGTTGTTCGTCAGTTATTCGAAGCAAAGGTTGTGCAATCGGCTTTCTGGCATCAATTCGCCATGACAGCCCATTCACCCGTGGGGAAGAATCCGGGTAAGTACCAAGTGATAAGAACCGGTCCTGAATTCATGGGCTTCGCTAATAATGATCTTTACCATGAAGATCCAACAGGTGCTGATCATGAGGAATATGGTGAAGGTTTGCGCAAGGCACTCTACAACTACATGCATGATAACGGGCTAGACTTCCCTTTGCAAGAGTTCTTCGATTTCCCGATTCCTGCACCAACCGTTCCGCGTAAGCGAATTCAAAAAGCCCTCAAACAGCGCGAAGAGAGCATTCTGAAAATACCTGGATACCGATTCTTTCAGCATGGTGTCTTATTGACTGAGGTGGGACGAAAGAAAGGTCAGGTCAAAGTCGAAATGCAGGGCAATGGCCGATTTGAGGAGTTTAGCCTGCCTGAGGAAGTTGTCCTCGATTTGAACTCAAAATGGGCAGCCACAGCCATGTATCTCGGGGAAGGTATAGAGGTGAAAGCGACTCTTGAAACATGGGCTGTGATGCTTGGAGTCTCTGCGGATAAGATTCTCGAAACCGAATGGTTCAAAGCCCTTAGCCGCAATGGTCTATGGACGATCCGTTGCTGATTGCTTCCGTTTCCAAGTCTCGTAAGTTTCAAGCCAAAACTCTGCTTGATCAAGTGCAGCTTCACCATTGATATTGTCCCAGTAGCAATTCCAATTTCCCTGCAGCGACTCTTGTGTATAGAGCGAATCGGCCTGAAAATAGCCCCTAAGTTGCATGTGGATTGTACCACACGATCCCATACGCGAGCTATTGGTATAGTCATGGCAGTAATAGATGAGTTCGTTGTCTTTGTAAACGAATTCTCTAGTGCCTTCTGAAATAGTATAAGGAGCCGCTCCCAACAGATCTCCCAAACCAGGGTTGGTCACCACACCAACGAGTTCGCCGTCTTTTTCTCTAAAGAATACTGAGCTTGATTCGATGGGTAAATAGCCTTCTAGCGTGGACTTTGAAGTGACCTTTTTAAGCTGATCATACTCGAGAATGTGAATGGTGTCGAGTTGGTCAATGAACTTATGACTATTCGCATATTCGAGAACTGAAGTGACGTATTCCTCATTTGACAATGAGGTGACGTACTTGGGGCCAAAAAGCCAAGTGGGGTCATCACTCTTTAAAAAAACAATTGAGTTCGATTGGCATATTCCAGTCGTTGCAAGACTTAGTAATCCTGCGAATAGAAGCACTTTTTTCATGAAATCAACAGACTATTCAGCAACGATGTAACTGAGTTCTTTGTCTGTCGGTACACGCTCAAGAATAGAAAGTTCATGCAAAGTGGAGGTGACCTTTTTCAATACATCTAAGTCAACCTTACCGTTCACACTGAAACGCACATCATTCAACCAATTCGTGGCTGACTCAAGAGACATTTCATAGATATGGGCAATCAGTTCAGCTCCTTCTTCGCCGCTGTATTGAAGGTTGAAAGCATATTCGCGAACAATCTCCATGGCTTTGTTAATGGCATCTTTTTTCTCTTCTTTAATCTCATTACGAACCACTGCAACGAAACTTGGCCAAGGGCTAGCGATTTCATCTACTAGTTTGAACTCACCATTTCTTACGAAAGGAAGCGTGATGAACTTCTCCCAGAGGAAACGTTGATCAGGAGTAGCCTTCAGTGCTTCACGAGCGCCATCGATGCCTCCTACTGGGTTGAAGTCGTCTTGAGATACCTTTTTTTCGTGCTGATCAGCATAGACGAAGGCCATCAGGTGAGATCCTGAATAGAATCTACTGATGGCGAAAGGTGAATCTTCCAATCCTTGAGCGTCTTTTTCAGAACCACTTCCTGCGAACACACCCCAAACCAAAGGGCTATCTACATAGGTCGAGTGGATGGTGCATTCGTTTCCTGTGAGGATACTCGTCAGCGCGCCTTCAGTTAGAAGCAAGGCCATGTCTACATCTCCATGATACAAAGCAGAGCTCATCGCTCCTGTTCCACCTGGCTCATCAATCCATTCGAGATCGATTCCCGCACTAGCGAAAGCGCCATCTTCAATAGCTAAGATCCAAGGGAGATTGAAGTGCTCAGGCACTCCAGTGATCACGATTTTTGTGTGTTCTGCCATGAAGTAAAATTACGACTGAAACATGAAAGAGCAGGTGCATCTTGGGGTGGAAATTCGACAGACTACTATGTCATAGTTACCAAGTGCTCATTCCATCTAAGAAATGGTGAATTCTCAACCTTCTTTTGTACCAAGAAACTGAATGCTAATAATTATACATCACTCATGAAAAAGACTATTCTATCAGCTGCAATCGTGGCAATCTTTGCGCTGTTTTCAAGCAATCTGACCGCACAGATATCGGTTACTGGAAACCTCGGAATGCAACAATTGGTAGGGGAGAATATCGATTCAGATCCACTGTTTGGATTTGGATTAGAGGGTAAATACGATATCGATGAAAGTCTGCGTGTTGGGCTTGGTTTTGGAAGCTACAGCACAAAGGATGAATTCCTGGGAATTGAATTCCGTTCGTTTGTTCGTCCGCTGTATGTTCTTGGCGAATACACCTTCATGGAAGGGCCATTCTCTCCATATGCAGGACTTAACCTCGGTTTATACACTTTTGGAGCGAAAGTAGAAGATGAAAGAAATTCTGATTCGTACTTCGGAGTGGCGCCATTGGTAGGTGCGAACTACTTTGTGACAGATAATATTGGTATCAATGCGAATGCTCGTTTCACAGTCGTTTTTGGTGAAGATGATACAGCGAATTTGTTGGGAATCGGCATTGGCGCAACCTACTTGATAGACTAATTGGAATTGAGATAATCAATTGAAAAGCAACCATATGGGTGCTTTTTTTGGCAGTTTATTTGAGTAATTGAGCATGGAGTTGCAGCCTAACAGCCACAAAAACAACATCTATGAAAGCGCTCTTGTCTGGGGTAGCCCTGGTCTTTTGCTGCCTTTCGTGTACCGCTCAATATGAATTTAATGCCATTGGAGGTGGGTTGTCTTATATGAAATCTCTCTCCGAAAAGCGCAGTGGTTTTGGATACCAAGCGGGATTTGGAGGAGAAATTAAAGAGAATTGGTTTCTCAGTCTTGGCTATGGTAATTACAGCTCGATTGAGAGTGTTGATCCACGGGTTCCTGCGAATTACAACGTAGAGAAGTACCGTTTAGGTGTTCTTTATTTGATACCCAAAGGGAAGGTCAAGCCGCGTTCTTCGGAATGAGTGTTGCATATGTAACAGAGGAAGTGAAATTATTGGATCGAAAACGAAATATGTTTTTGGTCGGGCCGCAGGTCGGGCTTTCGCTGACGACGGAAGGGCGATGGACTACTGGGGTGAGTTTAATTTATTATAAGGTGTTGGGGGCGGAGTCTTCGGATTGGTTGTTCCCGCAGGTTGGACTGGCCTACAGAATCACTAAGAAGTAATCCTTTTTTCCCTCTCGAGGCGGGCCCTCCCCCGCCGCCTCGCTTGCCGAGGGGTGAAGTTCGGGCCGGGAATTTAGATTGCCAAAAAAGTTGCCGCTTTCTTTATTTCTGTCGGACAATCCTTTATTTCCGTCGAACTTTTACCCTCGAAAAGCAATACAAAGTACAATTTCAGACGACACGAAACCAGCAGATTAAGCACGACTTTGTAGTCGTTGGACAATCTTTTATGAACGCCATTCCTCGACGTGCGAGACGATACCGAGAGTGAGCAGGAGCTGGGCTGAACCGTAGGTGCTCATGATGTACAAATCACTGTAAGAAATAGGGCAGTGGAAGCGGTTAAACGCAATCAGTGTGTCTGACAACATGAAGATCGCTGCTCCCAACGCGACGAACCAGAAACTGTGACGACTGGTTTTTCGCCAACGCGCGATTCCTCCTAACAGCATCGTGGTGATGGCGAAGGTGTAGAAGAGCACCGGAATCATCATCTCCCCAACGTCATTTTTCAAGATGCTGAAGATGGTTCCTGAAAGGACCACCGGAACGATTAAAGTAAGCGGATATTTCCTCAATACGATCTGCTCAAAGTTGGTATCTATCGCCTTGAAGAAGGTCAATGCGTAGAGCAATTGTGCGATGAGAAAACTACCTAAGCCAGCAATGAAATAAAACTCATTCTCAGAACCAAGAAGAAGCAAGTCTCCAAACCAAGAGAAGAGTTGAGCTAGGATGAAGAAGGGAAACAGTTTCCCAAATGATTTCCGCGCTAGCGTAGAGATAATCATGAGGATTGGCATCAAACCACCCTTCATGATTCCGTGTAGCACTGGATAGTCCCACTGGATTGTTTCAGTATACAATTCGGCGATTAGCCAGATCAGATAAATGACAACAAGAAGTCTAGTCTGTTTTTTCATCGAACCTTCCTCGGGAGCGCAAGATAGCGAACCAGGCAGTAGAAACGAGTCCCGAAATAATCACGGCGGCAGCCACTGGAATCTGACCAATGACGAGCGCCAACCAGACACCAAAGCCCATCATCAATGCAAGACGGATAGCCTCAAGAAGAACACCACGTCTGCTTTGATCGAAAATGGAACCCAAGGCGAATACTTGATACAAGGTGAACACCAAGAAGAGCATTTTCTGATTCATCGTATAGTTCTCTAGTGTGAACAGAATGAAGGCTGAAGCACCAATGAGGATGGTGTACTCAACGAGTAGATAGATGTTTAAGCCGAGGGGAATCTTACGGTCATATTTCTGCTCTTCACCAGTGAGTTCTGGTGGGGCCTTGAAACCACCCATGCTTTCAGGATACCATCCCGGAGAAGCGAACAAGAAGCGAATTTTATCTCCTAAACTTGGTATGGAGCCAACGTCTGCCCAGAGTTCTTTGAAGGGCTGAACGTGCGCCATGACGGGATTGAAGGTGCTGAGTGGACGGGTAATACCGTAGGTCGGACGTTCTTCTTCTTGTTGGAAGGTGCCGAACATACGGTCCCAAATGATGAATACTCCAGCATGGTTCTTATCGATATACTTTGGGTTTCTTCCGTGATGTACTCGATGATGCGATGGGGTGTTCAGGATGTATTCCAACGGCCCCATGCGGTCGATGAGCTCAGTGTGTATCCAAAACTGGTAGAGCAGGTTGAATCCCATGGAGATCAAGAACCATTCTGGAGGAAATCCAATGGCAGCCAGCGGGAGGTAAACCCAAAACATCAGCATCTTCTGGAAAGCACCTTGGCGCAGTGCAACGGAGAGATTATACTCTTCGCTTTGATGGTGGACAACATGTCCAGTCCAGAATAAATTTACTTGATGACTAACGCGATGCGACCAGTAATAGGCGAGGTCAACTGCCACGAAGCAGAGGATGAAAGCTCCCCAGTGATCAACCATTTGCCACGGCGTAATAGGCTCTAGGAGCTCGTAAACAACGGTATAAATACCGATGGTCAATACCTTGGCGAAGATGCCAGTGGTTTGGTCAATGACGCCGCAGCTGATGTTGGCAATGGCATCATTCAGCCGGTAGTGACCTTTCTTTCCTTTACGTTGCTGGAATGCATCGAAGACGAGTTCGAGACCAATCAGGACGAAGAAGATCGGGATACTGAGTATGACGGGATCGAAGTTCAGGGTAATCTCTTTTCAGTAAAGATATTCCACATCTTGGGTGAAATCAAGTACCTTATTGAGCAACGAACAACAACTAAATATGAAGAAGCTAATTCTTCTAATGTGCTTGATCGCCTTTCCGAATATATCATTCGCGCAAAGCGAAAGAGATCTTGCTGGTGTTGGCTTAGGCACCACCATCGAAACTCAGTATTCATGCATGTGTTACCCAGCTGATTTCATTGTCAATCGAGTTCAATTAATTCGGCTTGCAATATGAGAAAGGGGTTTATACTGATATTCTTCGTCACCTTGACGCTATTTACCCATGGTCAGGAGAAGTACGAAACACCGCGCTTTGACTGTGGGTTCCAAGTGGGCTCCAACTATTCACTCCTCCGTTCACTAGATGATTTTTCTGGCGACTGGATGCATGGATCTGGAGAACTCGACCTGGGTGTGTTCCTCAAATTTCGCGTGAAAGCACCCCTAATGATTAGGGTAGAGGTTTTGAGCACACGAAGATCGTTCGCTGGCCCAAGACCATATGTGAAAAGGACAGCAGATGGAACGTCAGCTTTAGCTCTAATAGAGGCCAAAACACTTGAGTTTTATACGCTTTACAATGTAATTGGAGAATTTCATGCGACCTCTAAAGCATCTGCCTATGCCGGCGTGAGTTTTGGAATTCGACGGGATGTAGATGTAATTATTGATCTTGAGGATTACCTAAAATGGCGAGAAGAAACTGAACTGGGTTCGATGGGATCGACACCCAATACTCGCAGAAAGCAAGACTTTGGACTCCTTATCGGCACTCAGTATCGACTGAACAAATGGCTGGATATAGGCCTACGATGCACGCAAATGCTTAGCCCTGGATATTCAAGGAATGATGTTGTCGATATCAGATTGAGTTCACTTCAACTGTACGCGACGATTGGTCTGCCTCGATAGCAGAATAGGTTGAAACTCGATTCGTTATCATTGTGCTATGTCGATAAGAGTTCTTCTTTTTTCTTTTCTGACAGTAATGTCCGTCTATCTCAACGCACAGACGGAAGCTGGCGATTCAAATTTCCGGTTCGGCCTTACCGGTGGGTCGCATTATTCCATGATGTTATCCTTTAATGATTTGGATCTTGACGTTTTGCATGGACCTGGTTCTTATATGGCAGGTGTGTATGCAAAGGCTCGATTGAAAGGACCCTTGTTTATCCGCGTTGAAATGCTTCGCACAGAACGGAGAGTTCAAGGGCCTTATCCTTTCAAATACCTCGAGCCTGTCAGCAGCATTGCGGGAAAGGCATCAATTCAAGCACAAGTGACCGATGGATTCTGGGAGCTACCGGTGTTATTCGAGTATTTCGCAAGCGATAATATTTCAGCATATATGGGGGCTCATTTAGCACAGCGCGTTCAAACCTCTGTCACCTTGGATGAAGCAGAGTTGAGCGCCTTCAAAGAAGATGTTGGTGGTTGGGTGACTGCCGTTATTCCTGAGGAGCGGAATTGGATTGAGCTCGGATATGTCCTAGGTGGTCAAGTGATGGTGAATGATTATCTCGCCTTCGGCGGAAGACTGACTAGGATGTTTTCCCGTGCATTTGAGGGTTCAGAGGCACCAGCACTGAGGTATTCGTTCTTTCAGGTATATGCCAATATCGAACTCAATTGATCTCAGGAAGCGACGTACCTTTGTACCATGATCCTATACAACGTAACCGTTAGCATCGACGAAGATGTGCATGAAGAGTGGCTGAAATGGATGAAGGAAAAACACATTCCAGACGTCATGGCCACAGGCATGTTCAAAGAAAACCGCATCTGTAAAGTCGAAGGTGAAGAGGAGGGAGGTATGACCTACGCCATCCAATACGTAGCACCTGATCGTGAGCATTATGATCGCTATCAGAAAGAATTCGCCGCTGGGTTACAAGCAGATCATACGCAACGCTACCAAGGGAAATTCGCGGCTTTCCGCACCATCCTTGAGATTTTGCACGAGACACGATGAAGGTTCGCGCAAAGAAAGCCTTAGGACAACACTTCCTCAAGAACCGAGGGATTGCAATGGATATCGCCAAGGCAATGACCATGCACGGTGACTATACGAAGATGTTGGAAATTGGTCCGGGTACTGGAGCTCTGACAACATGTATTCTTGAGGCATTTCCGGAAATAGAACTCTTTGTAATGGAGATCGACCAGGAGTCGATTGTGTATCTGGAACAAGAGAAGATTTTGCCTTCAGGACGAATCTTGCCAGTAGATTTCTTACGTGCTGATTTGAACGAACTTCTTGGAGATAATTTCGGACTGATTGGAAACTTCCCCTACAACATCAGCTCACAGATTCTATTCCGCGTCTTCGACCACAGGGATGACATTCCAGAAGTTGTGGGGATGTTCCAAAAAGAAGTCGCCGAACGCGTTGCAAGTGGACCGGGGAACAAGAACTACGGTATTCTATCTGTTCTTCTTCAACTCTTTTATGATATCGAATACCTCTTCACTGTTGATGCTCAGGAGTTTGACCCTCCGCCGAAGGTGCAGTCAGGGGTTATTCGCTTGCGTCGAAATGCGCTAACTGAATTGGAATGCGATGTGAAGAAGCTGAAACGCGTGGTGAAAGCAGGATTTAACCAACGACGAAAAATGCTTCGAGGTTCGTTGAAGTCAATCCTTCCGAAAGGGACCACCCTACCTGATGAATACGAAAGTAAACGTCCGGAGCAGTTGTCTCCTCAAGACTTTATTCGATTGACCCTCGCCTTGGAGCAGCACTTGACTTAAGCGAGCATCGCTCAGAAGTATTCATACGTGTATAAAGCACACTTACTCAAAGCCCCGAAAATCAGATTCCACCTACCTTCTAGGCCCTCTCGTTTTTCTATCTTTGGCCCAATTCCTCACGATGCGAAAGATCATTACACTCAGCGAGTACATCATCGATCGCCAGGCCGACTTCCCGTACGCTTCTGGTGACTTGTCAAGATTATTAAGTGACATTGGGATCGCGGCTAAGATCGTGAACAAGCAGGTGAACAAAGCCGGACTTGGAGATATCCTGGGTGCACATGGGACAGAGAACATCCAAGGGGAAACTCAGCAAAAGCTAGATGTCATTGCAGATGAGGTATTTATCAATTCATTCAAGAATGGTGGACAAGTCTGCGGAATCGCAAGTGAGGAGAATGATGGCTATCTAGCCTTTGAAAAGGATTTGTGTAAGAAAGGGAAGTATGTCGTGCTATTTGATCCGCTTGATGGATCTTCCAATATCGATGTAAACGTGTCTATTGGGACCATCTTTAGCATTTACCGTCGTACTTCATCTATTGGTGATTTGGCTAATGTGAATGACTTCCTCCAAGTAGGTTATGAGCAAGCAGCAGCTGGATACGTTGTGTACGGTTCTTCAACTATGTTGGTGTACAGCACCGGACATGGGGTGAACGGCTTTACGCTTGAACCTTCAATTGGTGAGTTCTGCTTGAGTCATCCGAACATGCAGATTCCGGAAGATGGAAACATCTATAGCATCAACGAAGGGAACCTTGCGATGTGCGAAGAAGGCGTAAAATCATACATCGATTACTGCAAGAAAGTAGACAAGAAATCGAATCGTCCGTATTCGGCTCGTTACATTGGTTCTTTGGTAGCCGATTTCCACCGAAACTTGATTAAAGGTGGAATCTATATCTATCCAGCAACATCAAGTGCACCGAATGGAAAGCTTCGTCTGTTGTACGAATGCAATCCGCTCGCCTTCCTTGCAGAACAAGCAGGTGGTGTGGCTACTGACGGTAAACAACGCATCCTTGATATCAAACCTACAGAGCTTCACCAACGTGTACCTTACTACGTTGGATCAAAGAACATGGTCGAGAAGGCCATGGAATATCTAGCCCAACAAGAGGCGGTGACGAAGTAGTCTACTGAACGACCAGTAGCTCCACTCCCACGCTATTATACCCCTCTAACCGTAAGATATAGGTGCCTGTAGCAAAAGCACCCACATCAATTAAGAATTGATTCTGGGGACGTAGAGATCGGTAAACGACTCTCCCCTGTGCGTCGATGAGATTGATTTGAACTGCTTCGTTGGTTCTGACATTCACGACATCACCCGCTGGGTTTGGATATACCGAAGCTTGAAGAATATCAGGCAATTCCACGCTAGTGATAACATCAAACTCACAGTTACCAGGCATGTTGGCATCAAGCCAAGCGATGCGCTGTGAAATCCAGTTTTGCATCACCTCAACCTCTTCTTGGTAAGTTTCTGGAAGCGGATCGGGCTCAATCCAGATGTATTCGCCAATCACATCATCCCAGCGCATGTAGTTGCGTGTAAGCGCTTGAGAGATCAGTGTTGTATCTTCAACGATCCAGTTATTGATGGCATCTAGTGAGAGGAAGTCTTGGCGGAATTGACTCCATCGACAAGCCAAGTGGTTGGTGAAGATGCTGTCTTGCATCATCCGTTGCCACCACATAGGCATCGATTCCAAATCTTCACATCCGTCTTGTTCCTGGAGGTAAGTCCAACCCTCTGGGATATGAGTTGAACAGACTAATGAACTGCCATAGCTCTGGTCAAAATCCCAGATCGGACCAGCAACCAACTTTCCACCGTTACTGTCTTTGTCTTTGTGGATGTATGAACTCAATTTATAGCCATCAGAATTCTTCGATAGTTCATTGATCAACAAGAAATCGGTAAATGAACTTACGTTGATCAAATCGGTATATCGTTCGCCTTGATCGTTCATATAATCATTGCTGAAGGCCGCACTTTCAAAGCGATACATCCAATTCTCAATGTACTGTGCCTGTTCAGGTTGAATGGCCTCCTCACGCGGATAGTACCATTGATAGATCATGTTATCTCCGCTTTGCGATTCAAACTGCGACTCGAAACCAGCGCCTTCGTAATCGTAGGTCCAATCGATACGTAAAATGTACCCACCAGTCACATCATCACCGGTGATTTCATCTTCACTCAACTTGGCAATGTCTACTCGGTCATCATCCCGCTTGATACGCTCACAGAAGAGGTAAAGCCCGCGGTAATCTCCATTGATAACGAGTTCCACATATTGCCAATCAGAGGCATAATGTCCCATCTGTTGGAATACATAAAAGCTGAATGGAATGCGTATTTGCGTCTTGTCGATGACCATCGCATGGAGGATCCAATCTTCCTCCTTCCCCATACCAAATAGGTTGATCGATGTATCTTGATTTGCCTCAGTTCGAAGCTCTAAGGCGTAGGTTTTCTTCTCAAAGCCTTGCGTCGAATTCCCGCGCGTTTCAATACCAATGTTTCCGAAGTGATAATTGAAAGGGTCAGATAGCGAATTGGTCATCCCATCACCATTGTTGATGATGCCCATTGTCCCATTTACCTTTGGTTCATCTGGAATATCCTCCTCATCTTCAGTGGTGATATACACAATGGGCAGGGCCGACTCGGTTAAAATCTGTGCCCAAGTGACGTTCTGAACGAGGACGAGCATGAGCATAAGGATTGGAATTATCTTTCCCATATTTAGAATACATTATCTAGTACACGTTAATTCCCGGATACCCCGCCGGGAGCGTATCTTGTAGTTCAAAACAGCATTTTACTGTGTGGTTCAGAGAAAGATACGTAAAGAATGAAGGCTCATACTGTCTTGTGGAACCTAAGGTGTTGTCAGATTCACTGAAGCATGGTAAAATGGAGTGGCCTATGAATTTACCGATCGCTTGAATAAACATTTATTCATTAACCTTTTTGATCGTGCAATTAGATTTACCTTGCCCTTAAAGTTACACTAAGTAGGATATGAATTCATTGGATTCATTCCTGCTCGTGGATCTCGTATCAGCTTTAAAGAGCCAGCCTTTCGAGTAAGTAGAAGTAGGCTTCAAATTTATGATGTTGCCAGATTTCACCATCATTATTTGGGAATTCTTTAAAGTACTCCTCATCTGCAAATAGAACAATGGTTTGACCTACCCGAACATAATTGGAGCTTTCATTGAAGGTTAAAATTGAAGAATTGGGAAGGTATCTTTGCACCTGCTTGACCATGTGTTCCCCAAGGTGTTTATTGAATCGATCCCTGGCTTTCTTGGTAGGCTTATCTAGCTTGTTGTAAAAGTGTTTGAGCACAATATTTTTTGGAAATGAGAGATTACTGATCGCCTCATCCGCATATTTGAATGGATTCAGAGTATTATAATCATCGGTTGTTTGTATTGAAAAGGGACCCTCGGGTACCCAGTCAGCAGAATTCACAACATTAAAGGCCCATCCCGCTTGGGTTAACGCTTCAAATTCATAAGCATAATAAAGATTACCAGGTTTGGGTGCAGCACTTGCATAAGTTTTGATAGCAATACTGTCGTATTTAGGTTGATCTTGTTTGAGATGATGAAGTAAGGAAGTCAAAAGGTAAGCGATTGCCCCACCTTGACTATGGCCTACAATGTAAAAGTCATGAATGCCTTCTGCCATACATGAGTCGATTCTTGGCAGTAAATCCTGAAATATTGAAACCGAACCTATGAGCCAACCAGCGTGAACAGAAGCACGCTTATCATTGCTCAATTTGTAAGGGTAGATTGCCTCTTGACTCATGGTTAATGTGCCTTCGGCAGGTAACATAGCTGCGAAGAAATTCTCAACCCAACTTTCCAGTTTCAATGTAGTTCCACGAATACTTATTGCGGCAATAGAATCCGAAGATACCCAAAGCTCCCACCTGTTATCTAAGCCTAGAGTAGATGACCTATATTTTCGCTCGAAATATCGAGGAGCAGGGAGCAGGGGGTTGTACAGAGAGTCGCTTTGCCTAGTGGATACTCTTAAAAGCTCGGCGTATTCTTCCTTGGAGAATCCAGGGGTCATTTGGAAAGACTGACACATTCCTTGCAAAACCATTACGGTTAGGAAAAGTATGGATATTACGCTTTTGATAGAGTAGGTCATGATGGGGTGTCTTGAGTCAATCGACGGTACATTCTATTCAGCACCTCAAAAGGTAATATCGGCTTTTTTAAAAAAATGAGAAGTCTTCCCCACTAAAGACTCAAGAATAGTTCCTGCTAATGAACCCATCATTTGATTACGTTGACATAGCGCACTTCTAACCTGTGTGAAAGGTGAATACTACTCCAAAAGGTAGTGCTCAAATTATGCAATGATGGAAGAAAGATATGATACAGACCAGCTAATTCGGTGAATAAAAAAGCTTAATTACATCTACGTTGAAGGCTTAGTCTTTATTGTATGAATTGACGACCGCACTCCATGCTTCTGTCACTTCCACGTGATTCATACCTAAAATAGTCGTTAGGGAGTTCATGAGAGAGGTATAGTCTGAAGTACAGGCGTTCATGAGCTTTTGCAGGCCCTGATCCCCCTTTAGCTGATATATTAATTCACAGATGGCTGCTCCTGAAGGATAAGCCGTGCGGTAGCCGTTGTATTGAGTGGTCTGTGAAATAAGGGTTTCAAAATTGAACCGAAGAGGATCTCTCACGAGATCAGTAGCGAGCATTCCCATCAGTTGTTCAAACTCGTTCATATCTTCTCTTGTGCCAAGGAATACGGCGAGGCCCTCTTCAATAAGGTAGCCACGATTTTTATTCATCGGCAGTAGTTGATGGACCAACTCATGAGGATAAAACTCGTTTCCTTTAGCTGTTAAGATCATACCTTCCCGTGCTTTCCCCCCTGTGACACCCACAAAATAGTAATCGAAGTTCTCTAGTAGCCCCATATCATCGATGCTATTCGTTATGAAATAGTTGAACGGTTCAACTCCTTGTGGGTCGAAGCGTTCGATGAAATCCTCGCAGAAGGCGAGAGCTTGCTTTGCCTCTTGATGATTAAATACATGGTTTTCTGGATGGAAATAGTGTATTAAACCATAAGATTGAGACGACCACTGCTTAGTTAATTCAACAATGAGATTCTCAAAGACCCATCGATTGTTCTCCTTGACCGCGTTGAGCTTGTGAATGCACCAGACTTTGGAACCGATATACTCCGGATCGGAGGTGTTTGATGAGTACAACACCCTAATCTGGTACTTCTCGCCGAGGGGTTCTACTGAGAGAACAAATGGAGAGAAATGCCGAAACAACAACTCAGCATTCATATCACCCTGGAATAAACTCGCTCTGCTGAAATCAAAGTCTTCATAAAGGTCGACTTCCAATGAGTTCCAGAAATATGAGTTCCCTGCGGCTTCAGGTGTGGAACGGAAATAACCTTCGTAGTTCTCAATAATAGCTCGTACATCCATTGAAGATGTATCCACCCGAGAACTCAAAAGTAAATGAATAGCGCTGTCATCGGAGTCTTGACACTTCGCACTGAATGATGCCAAAGACAAGCCCCCGATAATCAATAGAACGTGTAATCCAATAATTTTCCTCGAGGTATGTATTTGAACCCAGATCTTCATTGATTCTCGTTTTTTACTCATCCGTCATCGACCACCGATGACAATTCTTGGTTTCTAATTTCTTGTCGTTTGTCTATTGTCATTTATGTAACCCTTAATCTTTCACACCTAATCCAAGTTCATCCCTCGAATTTTGAGAGGTGCGAAAAGACATTCCCAGAGGTGTACATCTTCTCCCATAAACGCGCCGCTTCAGAACCAACATCAAAAATCGTAGCGCTCCCCTCATCAGAACATCCAAAGAACAGCGCAGAAGTTAAATTCAATAATGTGCCCAATTGAATGCCATTCTTCCTTAAAACCAAACGAGCCAACGGAATCTCCATTCTGAACGGATAAATAACCGACCCGTGGTTGTTGATAGCCTATGCGCCGATAATCGTCTACATTCGCTTGAACGATAGTGCGTGATGACTTATTCAGTAGTTGGATATCCTCAAGCTGGAAGCCAGTTTCTTCTACAATGCGAAGCTCGAGCAATCTCGGTTTTGACATTGATGACCGCAGGTTACAGATTTTTCATGGAAGACTGAATGGCGCGAAGAGAACGTTTAAGGACTTTTGGGGTTTAAACAGTCGGGATTACGGCACATAAACCGCAATCTGTAATTTGCAATCCGCGTTCCAAGCCCCAAGATACCGTAACTTTACACCCCGTAAGTCAGCCATGACCCTTCAAGAGTTCCAACAGGTATATACTTCAGACCCCGTCAGTAAGCATATTGGCGATCTTTTGTCACACCCTGAATCAAAGGTAATGATCAAAGGGGCTGTAGGCTCATCCCGAGCAATGATTGCAGCAGCTGTCATTGAGGATATCAAGGGAGATCATCTGTTCATCTTGAACGATAAAGAGTCAGCGGCCTATTTCTTCAATGACCTTGAGCATCTACTCCCAGATCGCAAAATTTTATTCTACCCGCGTTCAGCCCGTGTGCCCTATCAGTCTGAAAGTACAGAGAACGCTAACATCGCGATGCGAGCGGAGGTGCTAAATGAGATCCGCAAGTTCAAAGGGAGAACGATCACTGTTTCTTTCCCTGAAGCGTTGGCTGAGCAGGTGGTCACGAAGAAGAATCTTTCAGAACATACCTTCGATATTCATCTCGAAGAAAGCTACTCAATGGAGTTCATTGATGAGGTGATGCAAGAGTATGCATTCGAGAAAGTTGATTACGTATACGAACCCGGACAGTACTCTATTCGCGGAGGAATCGTTGATATATTCTCTTACAGCTTTGATCAGCCATACCGTATTGAATTCTTCGGCGACGATGTGGATTCAATTCGAAAGTTCGATCCTACAACTCAGCTGAGTACAGGGAAGATGACCAAGGCGACCATTGTCCCGAATGTAGGGAAGCAACTGCTGCATGAGTCACGAGAGTCCTTCTTCGAATTCTTCGGAAATGACGGCGTGGTATGGGCGGATAATTTCGCCAAGTGCGAAGATGAACTAAAAAAGACCCTCGAAAAGGCACACCACCATTACGAGAAATTGGAGTCGCTACTCAACCACCTGAAACCTGAAGATCTATTCACTGATTCGTCGGTATTCAAAAAGCTGGTAAGTTCACTGAAAACAGCAGAATTCGGAGGAGCGAATTACTTCGCTCAAAGCGTGATGATTGAGTATGACATGACGCCTCAGCCGAGCTTCAATAAGAACTTTGAGCTGTTAGGGAAGAACCTGCGTCAGAACCATACCTCAGGGTACATTAACGTGGTGACAGCGGGTCAGCCTAAACAGATTGAGCGTCTTTACGACATCTTTGAAGACCGTCAAGAAGAGGTGGAGTTCAAGCCCATTTCCATCGAACTTAGTGAAGGCTTCATTGATAAAGGTCGTAAGATTCTATGTTACACGGATCATCAAATCTTTGAGCGATACCATCGTTTCAGATTGAAGGAAGGTTTTCGCAAGAACAAGGAAGCACTCACGCTGAAAGAACTTTCGAACCTAGAGCCAGGAGATTATGTGGTACATATAGATCACGGGGTAGGTGAGTTTAGCGGACTTCAGAAAGTAGACGTCAACGGGAAGGAGCAAGAGGCGATTCGTTTGACCTATAAGGGGGGAGATATTCTCTACGTTTCGATTCACTCACTTCACCGCATTTCCAAATATTCAGGGAAAGAAGGAACAGTGCCGAAGATTGATAAACTCGGCTCACCTGCTTGGCAGAATAAGAAGAACAAGACGAAGAAGCGCGTCAAGGAACTGGCCTTTGACCTGCTCAAATTATACGCGAAACGTAAGGCAAGTAAGGGCTTTGCGTATTCACCAGATGGCTATCTCCAGAACGAACTGGAGGCCTCTTTTATGTACGAAGACACACCTGATCAGCTCGCCGCAACGACCGCTGTGAAAGAAGATATGCAGGGTGAGTATCCAATGGATCGCCTCGTGTGTGGTGATGTCGGCTTTGGTAAGACGGAAGTAGCTATTCGTGCCGCTTTTAAGGCAGCTTGTGATGGAAAACAAGTGGCTGTTTTGGTTCCTACGACCATCCTTTCTCTACAGCACTACAAGAGCTTTAAGGCGCGTCTGAAAGAGTTCCCAGTAACTGTTGATTACCTCAATCGATTCAAGACTGGGAAAAAGCTTCGTGAGACGCTCGATAATATTGAAAGCGGTAAAGTGGATATCGTCATAGGTACCCACAAGATCGTCGGGAAACAAGTGAACTTTAAAGATCTCGGACTTCTAGTTATTGACGAGGAACAAAAGTTTGGGGTGTCTGTGAAAGACAAGCTGAAGACCATGCGTGCCAACGTAGACACCTTGACCTTGACTGCAACACCGATCCCCAGAACGCTTCAATTCTCTTTACTTGGGGCACGTGACTTATCCATCATCAATACACCGCCTCCAAACCGTTATCCGGTAGAAACGGTGTTGCATGGATTTAATGAAGAGATCATTCGAGATGCCATCAGCTATGAAATTCAACGTGGCGGACAGGCGTACTTTGTCCATAATCGTGTGAGCAACATCAAGGAAGTGGCGGGTATGATCCAGCGTCTGGTTCCTGACGCTCGTGTAGGCATCGGCCATGGTCAGATGAATGGTGATGAACTAGAAGAGGTCATGACCAACTTCATCGACGGTACTTTCGATGTCTTGGTTGCTACCACTATCGTGGAATCGGGTATCGACATTTCGAACGCGAACACGATGATCATTAATGAAGCGCAGAACTTCGGATTAAGTGATCTTCACCAGCTTCGTGGACGTGTTGGGCGTTCAAATAAGAAGGCATTCTGTTACCTGCTGGCGCCTCCACTCCATGCTTTACCTGATGAATCACGCAAACGATTGCAGGCGATTGAGCAGTTCTCTGATCTTGGGTCTGGAATGAACATCGCCATGCGAGATCTGGATATCCGTGGAGCAGGAAACATGCTTGGAGGAGAGCAGTCAGGATTTATCAGCGACATCGGTTTCGATATGTATCAGAAGATCCTGGATGAGGCAGTTCGTGAGCTGAAAGAAGAAGAGTTCAAGGATCTCTTCGATGAAGAGCAGATGAAAACGCAAAAGTTCGTGGCCGAGACAGCCTTGGAGACAGACTTTGAACTTCTGATTCCAGATGATTACGTAACTGGAATTGCAGAGCGTATCCAGCTCTACCGTGAACTTGACGAGACACCGAACGGCGACGAGCTAGACCGTTTCAAGAAGGAATTGGTTGACCGCTTCGGTCCAATTCCACGAGAGACTGAAGATCTCTTAGAATCAATTAAGGTGCGTCGAATGGCCAATGACATTGGCTTTGAGAAATTGATCTTGAAATCAGGGAAAATGATCGGACATTTTGTCTCAAACCAAGAGTCTGCGTACTACCAGAGTAAAAAGTTCTCGAATGTGCTAGAGTTCCTGAAGGATCACCCAAATAGAGGGAAGATGTATGAGAAGAACGGTGTGCTTCGCATGAGCTTCACGAGCGTGGAACGAATTGATCAAGCAATGGAGATTCTTCGCCTGCTTGACGGACAGAAAGTGGGAGCTTAATTCTCTTCGAAAATCACATTGTACTTTACACCGAAAGTCGCCTGTTTCTTCGTGAAGCTGTCGTGCAGATATTCTACTCCGTTGATGATGTCATCCTCTACTTCAAAGGCGCGCAGCTGTTTGCTAGGTGTGAACATGCTGTCTGGTAGAGAAATCAAATCGATTAATTCGGCATAAGGGCCGTCGACAATCCCCTCGTATCCTTGAATTAATTCTCGAGTGGCGTTGTACAGTGATTCGTCTTTATTGAACGCACCAATGTCGTCTACTGCACGCAAACTCTCCACAATACGGCCTTGCAGAATCAGGTAAGCCTCATCGATGTGCGTAGTGTCAATCTTATTCAAAGAGCTATCCAATTCGTTTAGCGCAGAGAGCACATAGGCTTGCTGTTCAATCAATGAATCGTTGTAGGCAGCGGCTTTTTCTGAACGTGATTCACACGAAGTAAGAATAACCGCAAAGGCGCAGAAGAGTAGTGTTTTCTTGAGCATAGTAAGGTTCTAGTGAATCACTTGAACTGACAAACGGAATGGATTCTCATTGTCTGTCGATGTCAACTGGTAATTTCCAGCAGGCAAGGTAGTCACATCTACCACATTTCCTTGTCCTTCCAGTGCAATTCGACCATTCATATCGATCATTTGCCAGAAATAGTTTCCTTCCCCTGAGATGACAAATCGGTCAATACTCGGGTTTGGAAACGCGATTACTGAAGGAGCAATGATGTCTTCTACAGCACTTGGTTCCATCCATAGTTCAGCGGTTCCGTTCCCTGCGTCGTCAGCTCCAGCTATGATCCACATGTCTGGTGAAAGTTGAGCAGAGGCACTTCTGAATCGCTGATCACCATCCTCAGCGGCATCAATCGTTTCCACGTTAGTGCTAATTCCTAGGCTGAAAGACATAGAAGGAGCGTAAGTAGTAGTCACACCATCTCCTGTTTGATCCGTTCCTGAAACGGAATAAATCGCTCCGTTTCCAAATTGAAGCATGTGGTTGTAACAGTGCTTTTGTGGCAGGCTAACAGTGATCCAAGTACCGGTGAATGGCTCATAGATTTCCGCGCTAGCGAGACCTTCGAAAAGATTCTCATTGCCATTGAAAACGCGACCACCCACAATAGCGCAGATGCCGCTTTCGTTCACAACACCTTCCATGTTATCACGACCTATGTTTAGGCTTCCAGTGACAGTCCATTCATCTAGGAACGGATCATAAATCTCTGCTTCATCCATTTGGAAATCGAGGGAAGGATTGAATCCTCCAGCCACAAGAACTCTTCCGTCAGGAAGCAATACCGTAGCATGTGAATTACGCGCAAAGTTCATTGGAGCCGCTGCAGTAATCGTGTTGGCTACGGGGTCATAGATGTCACATGTGGCCATTGTGTTGTTCCCGTCGAAACCACCAGTAAATAGTATACGTCCGTCAAGGAGTTTTGTTGTTTCAACATACGAACGACCAACCGTCAAGTCTGGCCCAGTCATCCAAGTATCATTATCGAAATCGTAGATCTCTGTTGAGGCTAAGCTCGCAGGATCTTCGCCATCCCATCCTCCTGCAGCAATGACATAGCCGTTGTTGAGGCCACACATGGCAAAGTTGGTGCGCGCTGTACCCATCGGTGCGATTTCCAACCACATTTCTGTTTCTACATCGTAGTATTCAGCAGAAGCGCTGATCTCTGATCCGTCCCATCCACCAGCGGCAAGAGCCTTGGTGTCATCAATCTTTGCAAGCTGATGCGAGCTACGCGATACAAGCAGCGGTTCAATAGAAATGGCTTGCTGGGCTTGGATTGAGACAGTAGCCGCAAGGCAGAGAAAGAGTAGTATTGCTCGCATGGAAAGTTGTTTGAAGCCAATTTAAATGTTTTCGGTCATACCCGATTCATTCAGTAATTTGCGCCTCTATGATTCCGAAGCCCAATCATTTTACCCAAGCACAGGATTTTAAAGACGGTGTTTTGCTCCTCATCGATAAGCCACTTGACTGGACGTCTTTCGACGTGGTCAATAAGGTGCGCGGGATGATCCGAAGAAAGTTGGGAGTGAAGAAGATCAAGGTAGGTCATGCTGGAACCTTGGATCCAAAAGCCACTGGCCTGCTAGTGATTTGTACTGGAAAAATGACCAAACAAATTACCGCCATGATCGAGGAAGATAAAGGCTATACGGGTACCATGAAATTCGGTGCGATCACGCCCACTTATGATTTGGAATCAGCAGAGACTGATACCTTTCCTATAGATGACTTAAGCCCTGACAATCTTGCAAAGGCAGCTCAAGAATTCGTCCCTGGCTATTCGCAACAAGCGCCCATCTTCTCTGCCAAGAAAATTGACGGGAAACCAGCCTATCTGCATGCGAGAAAGGGGCGCGAGGTTGAGATCCCAAAGCGTCACGTCATGATCCATGAATTCAATCTCACGCGCGTGGAATTGCCTGAGGTGGATTTCGATGTAAGCTGCAGCAAAGGAACCTACATTCGTTCGCTCGCTTATGACTTAGGTCAGCAATTGAATAATGGAGCTTACTTGATCGCCCTTCGTCGATATAAAAGCGGAAAGTTCCATATAAACGACGCTATTACAGTGGGTACATTCTCAGAACGACTCGCCGCGATACCAGATCCCGCGCCAGATGCGACGAATGGCTAAAGACACTTGACAAACAGGGTGTTTTGTACTACTTTTGCACCCCTTTTTAAAGACGCGCTATGAGACCAATGAAGCTTTCTCAGTTCAAGTTCGAACTTCCTGAAAAATTGATCGCACAACACCCAACAGACAACCGTGACGAATCGCGGTTGATGGTGATCGATCGAGCATCTGGAACAATTGAGCACAAGATGTTCAAAGACGTACTTGATTACTTTGATGAAGGTGACGTAATGGTGTTGAACAATACGAAGGTTTTTCCAGCACGTCTATATGGAAACAAAGAGAAGACCGGAGCAACTATCGAGGTGTTTCTACTTCGTGAGTTGAACCGCGATAGCTTGCTATGGGATGTGTTGGTTGATCCAGCGCGTAAGATCCGTATCGGTAACAAGCTTTACTTCGGTGAAAACGATGAGTTGGTTGCAGAGGTAATCGATAACACCACTTCTCGTGGACGTACACTTCGTTTCCTTTTCGATGGAACGCACGAAGAGTTCAAGCAGACTGTTTACAAATTAGGGCAGACGCCACTTCCGAAATACATTCAGCGTGAAGTTGAGCCGGAAGATGCTGATCGTTTCCAAACCATTTACGCGAAGCACGAAGGAGCAGTAGCTGTTCCAACTGCAGGATTGCACTTCTCTCGTCAGCTATTGAAGCGTCTTGAGTTGAAAGGAATCGATTTTGCTGAAATCACACTCCACGTCGGACTCGGAACTTTCCGTCCGGTGGAAGTAGAGGATTTAACCAAGCACAAAGTAGATTCAGAGCAGGTTTACATCACTCAGGAATCAGCAAACTTGGTCAATGGTGCCAAAGACAAGAAAACGAAAGTATGTGCTGTAGGTACTACAGTAATGCGAGCGATTGAGTCTTCAGTAAGCACGTATCAGCGTCTGAATACCTTTGACGGATGGACGAATAAATTCATTTTTCCTCCATACGAGTTTAAGATTGCAGATCGCATGATTACGAACTTCCATACTCCTGAATCAACGCTGTTGATGATGGCTGCGGCGTTCGGAGGATACGATCTGATCATGGAAGCGTACCAAACAGCAATCAAAGAAGAATACCGCTTCTACGCTTACGGTGACGCGATGTTGATCTTGTAAATTCAATCTTTGTCGACATCTTGCGTTATCGAAAGGTATGCGCATGAAACAGGCATTGGCCTCATTCCTTTTTTTCTTTCTTGCTTTTAGCCTCACGGCTGGAACGCTTCGCTTTGAAGAGTCACCTGCACTCGAAGGAATTCCAAAGGCGAAAGAACGTGTGCACCTTAGAAAGTTTATCAAAGAAGTTAGGGCGTTAAAGGATGCCACTGACGAAGAGCGCTTAGCTTTCTTTGAACGGCAAGAAAACCCACGTTTAATTGCCATTGCATTAACATTGCTCTTGGGTCCTTTCGGGGCACATCGAATTTATCTAGGTACCAGTGATAAGGTACCTGTTATTTACGCTCTTACGATTGGAGGAGGGCTAGGAGTGATACCGCTCATTGATCTCTTTCACTTAATCTTCGCAAAAGACATCGGTCGGTTTATCAATAATCCGAAGGTAATTATGTGGGGAGACTAAGAGGGGTCCCCTCTCAATGCACGGAAGCGTTTTCTTGCTTCAACCACGTACAAGCTGCCTGGGTAATCTACCAATAGACGCTGGTAAAGTTCCTGTGCTTTGGTTTCGTCGAAATAAATCAGCTCGTACATCTCAGCCAGGTTGTACAAAGCATCGTCTGCTAGAATATCTGCGAAGTGGTATTCAAGTACTTCGTTCAATTGTGCTTCTGCGGCCTCGTATTCACCTCGTGACATGTGCATCTTGTACTTCATCATCAAGATCTCATCCTTGAGGGTGTGCATAGGCCACTCGGCTAAGAGTGAATCTACTTTCACCATGGCTTCATCCCAACGGTTCTGGTAGCCCAGTAGGTCTGCCTGTGCGAACATGCGCATCGGAACCGTGGTGGTATCCATGTTGTAGTTATCTGTGATCAAAAGACTCAAGTCAATGGCGTCATTTGAAATCAACTTGGAAGTAGAAGCTTTCAATACATCCAGTTGCGCCTGAGCCCACTCGAAGTCTCCTGTGAAATAAGAGATACGGGCGTTTCTGAATTTGGCATCTGCACCAAGGACGTCTTCTTTGAAGGCGAGTTCTACTTGAGAATAAAGCAATGACGCTTCCCAGATATCACCATCAAGGAGCAAGATATCAGCTAATTCTAGCTTACACATCGCTTGTGCGCGATCATAAATTCCAGGTGTTTCAATGGCTTCTTCTAGGATGGTAATCGCGCTTTCACTGTTGTTCAAGTAGAAGGCATTGATGTGCGCGTAGTCGCGCATAATGTCAATGGTATTTACATCTCTTCCAATGCGGTCGAGGGTAGCGCTATATTCATCAGCGAGTGCCGCGTAGGATGTGCGGTCAGGTGTAGGTTGTGATTCTAGCTGAGCCAGCTTTGATTCAAGCATAGCGCCATGGGCAGGGACGAAGTAATCGAACTGTGCTCCTTTCTCAACCACATAGCTGAATGCATTGGCGGCTGTGGCGTAGTCTTCATTTCTTCGCGCCATCTGGCCAATCTCCATGATTCGAATACCATTTTCACCCAAGCGTTTATCGATTGCTTTGGCTTGAATCAATGAAGCAGCGAATTCCTTCTTCTGATTAAAAAGCCAGATAAGCAGCTCAGAGTAGATCAATTCATCTGGGTAACGCTGCGTACGCTTGATCAGCTTTGAACGCAGCATTTCAGCGTTCTTTTCGTTCTCAAGCACATTCAGATTACGATTGATGGAGTTCTGAACGGTCTGGATGTAATTAGGGCTTGTCAGAAGCAGATCCATAAACGACTCTACCATCTCTTCATGCTTGCCCATCATCCCATTGACATTAGCAATCTCATAGTGGAATGGATATCCATCTTTCGAGATGCGCTGGCCTTTTTCATAGGTACGCAACGCAAGGTCATGTCTGTTGAGCTTGATAAAGGAATTCGCCAATCGAATAGCCGGACTTCGCCCGGGTTCCAAACTCTTGAGGGCTTCTTCAAATTGTTGGTTGGCTTTGTCGTCTTGTCCGAATTGAAGGTACAGCGACCCCAAATCTACATAGGCAGTAGCATTGTTGTTTCGGCTCCTAATCTTCTTTTTGACAAGCTTCTCAGCATTCTCGAGATCTTCTAACGCAATCAGAGTGGCGAGGTAGTTCTCGTACACACGATTTGTCCGATTCGTTTTCCAAATCTTCTCGTAGTAGAGCTTAGCTGAAGCATACTGTCCATTCTGGAAGTAGTATTCCGCCAACTCAATGTCGCTTTCTTGCGCAGAGACAGCCAGGCTCATCAAGAGGCCTAAGACCATCATTACTATGTATCGTGCGCTTTTCATTCTTTGTTCTTCCATTGTTCAAGCAAGGCGTCAACCTGCGGCTTCATTTCATTGTAGGTTGCTAACCCACGTGTGGCGAAGTCAATGGTGTTATTAGCCTCTTCGATCAACGAACTCGCTACGCGAGATTCTATATCATAGTTCTTCTTAACGTATTCTGGCGTGATCTTGTTTCCTTGGGCGTCTTGAGTTGCACCAATACGCAAGGCGTCAGAGAGTGCGGTCAGTTGTGAAAGCGTTCGTTCGCACTCTTCAGAAATTCGACGATGACGTTGAGGAAAGTCTTTGATGAGTCGCTTCGCTCGGTTGTATTCAGAGAATACTTCGGCCTCAGATTCGTTGATGGCTCCATGACTTAAAAGGTTCATAGAAGCCATATCGCTTTTCATGGTTTTTAGCGCTCCGCTGATGGCAGAAGCATCCAGTTCATCAAAACGTTCTTGTGCAATAACTACTTCCGACTTCAATGAGTCTAGCGAACTCAATTGAGACGAGAAGTCGTGCTTCGGGCCACCACAAGAGAAAATGAGGGCTGAAAGAGCCACTCCAAGAGTAAGAATGTACACGCGTTTAGACATGGCATGAAGTTACTCAATTGGCTTCAACGTTCATGCCAAAAAAGTTCAACTTAATCGATGCGGTCAAAGCCTGTGTACTTATGGAGTACAGCAGGAATCTTGATTCCATTCTCGTCTTGGTTGTTTTCCAGAAGTGCAGCAACGATACGCGGCAATGCCAATGCACTACCATTCAAAGTATGTGCAAGATGGGTTTTACCATCACTGCCTTTGTAACGACACTTCAAGCGATTCGTCTGGAAAGTCTTAAAGTTTGAGATAGAACTTACTTCTAACCAACGCTCTTGAGCAGCAGACCATACTTCCATGTCGTAAGTGATGGCAGAGGCAAAGCTCAAATCACCACCGCAAAGACGCAGCGTACGGAAAGGAAGCTCTAGTTTCTTGAGCAGGCCAACCACGTGCGCAACCATTTCGTCGAGAATGGCCGCAGAGTTATCTGGGTGCACCACTTGAACGATCTCTACTTTTTCAAACTGGTGCAAACGGTTCAAACCGCGCACGTCTTTCCCGTATGATCCTGCTTCTCGACGGAAACAAGGGCTATATCCACATAGTTTTTGTGGGAGTTCTGCCTCTTTCAGGATCACATCACGGAAGATATTCGTCAACGGTACCTCCGCGGTTGGGATCAAGTAGAGGTCATCCGCTGTGGCGTGGTACATCTGTCCTTCTTTATCAGGAAGTTGTCCTGTACCAATGCCAGACGCTTCGTTGACTACGAATGGCGGGATGTATTCAGTATACCCAGCTTCATTGGCTTCATCCAAGAAGAATTGGATCAATGCGCGTTGAAGGCGGGCTCCCTTTCCTTTATAGAAAGGGAATCCAGCTCCAGAGACCTTAGACCCAAGATCGAAATCAATCAGGTCGTATTTATCTGCAAGATCCCAGTGAGGGGTAGCTTCTTCGTGAAGGTTGGGTTTCTCCCCCAGCTCATTGACAACTTCGTTATCATTTTCAGTCAACCCAGCAGGCACCAATTCATCCGGACTATTTGGAAGTTGGTAGAGCATTTGTGTCAATGCTTCCTCGATGCTTGCTTGTTGATCTTTCAACTCTTGCGAACGCTCCTTCAATTCACCAGTGCGTGACTTCATTACTTCGGCTTCATCTCGCTTCCCTTGCTTGTAGAGGTTGCCAATCTCTTTGGATAGGCTGTTGCTCTCAGCTAGGGTGTTGTCAAGTTCAGCTTGCGTGGCACGACGTTTCTCATCCTCTGCCAAGATTTGGTCAAGGGTGTCACCGGCTTCTAGTCCTCGTTTGGTGAGGGCCTTTTCAATCTCATCGCGGTTCGCGCGATGTCAGTTAGTGTTAACATGATGTGTTGTTTGAGCAGGGGCAAAAATAACAAACTCCCAACCGAAAGGAAGGGAGTTTGTAAGCTTATTAAGATGCGTTAGAATCAGGCTTCGAAAGGTCGAACTGATACGTAGCTTCTGTTGTTTCTTTTCTTACGGAATTCAACCACTCCGTCTTCCAATGCGTAGATTGTGTGGTCTTTACCCATTCCTACGTTCTCACCTGGGTGGTGTTGTGTACCACGTTGGCGAACGATAATATTACCAGCAAGACATGCTTGCCCACCGAAGATCTTAACCCCGAGTCGTTTCGACTCCGATTCACGACCGTTTTTAGAACTACCGACTCCTTTTTTGTGTGCCATGGTTTCTAAGGTTTAGTTAGCCCGTCCTCCGTCGAGATTGTCCTGAAGTTCTTTCAGTTCATCCCATTTACCGTCAGCGGCTAGTGCAGCTTGCTGTGGCCAAGTGGTTGGGTCAAATGCTTTATAACGATTTCCTGCTTCCGCTAGGATCTCTTTCAATTTTTCTACGTCAGCAGCAGCAAGATCAGCGAAAGTTGCCACACCTGCGTTAGTGAGGATCTCAGAAATTTTAGGTCCGATCCCTTCAATCTTCGTGAGTTTGTCTCCACCTTCTGCCTTCTTAGGTGCTGACTCTTTTTTAGGAGCTTCTTTTTTAGGAGCCTCTTCCTTCTTAGGAGCAGCTGCCTTAGCTGGTTTTGCACCAGAAGCAACAATGCTTTCAATACGAAGCTCAGTCAAGTACGCACGGAATCCGTTCTTCTTACGGTAACCCTTACGGCGCTTCTTCTTGAATACAATGACTTTATCTCCTTTCAGGTGCTTTTCTACTTTTGCGGTCACCTGAGCTCCGCCGATAGCTGGGGCGCCAACTGAAACGTTTCCGTTGTCGTCAAGTAGAAGAACGCGGTCAAATGACACTTTTGCGCCTTCGTCTTCCTTCAAACGGTTAACGTAGATCAATTGATCTTTCTCAACTTTGTATTGATGCCCTGCTATTTCTACGATAGCGTACATATCTTTAATTTATTGGGGCGGCAAAGATACGAAAGTTTTCAACTGAATCACAAGATGTTCGACAATAAAGTCTAGGATGCTTTCGAGCGTGAAACTGGCTTGCTGCGATTCACCAAATATACACCGATCAAAATGACCATGGCGAATGCTAAGTGCATGAGTGTCAAATGCTCCTCATCTAAGTATCCCCACAACGCAGCAACGATTGGAATCAAATAGGTAACAGAACTCGCGAACAGTGCCGATGTATCTTTAATAAGTCCATTAAAAAGCACAAGAGCCATCGCGGTTCCGACCGCTGCTAGTACGGAGGTGGCAAGGAACCCATTCACTCCTTCAGGGTGTTGCGTAATCACCGTTCCCACGTTAGTGGTGGATAACCAAATAAGGTTAGGAATAGCCATGCTGACCAAGGCTACAGCTGCGATCAGCATTGATGATACCCCAGCCAACTTATTTCGAATGATGTTTACCGAGAATGCATAACAAAGGGTAGCGATCACAATCAATCCCATTGACAGAAGGTGCGTTTCTCCGTTGCTGTCTTTCAAAGTGATCATACCCACAGCCCCAGCAAATCCGAGGAGTAGGCCTATAATTTGTCGACGAGTAAAGCGATTGCCAAAAACAATCATCGCTACAACCAAGGTGAAGAGCGGAGTCAATGAATTCAGAATGCCGGCGATACTGCTGGCAAGCTTCAGTTGAGCAGCTGTAAAGAGAAATGCCGGGATAGTATTTCCGATCATTCCGACTGCCATCATCCACAATAGATCTTTGCGCTGAATCTGCTTCCACTTTCGAATGATGATGGGCGATAGAACTATACCTGCAATGCCGATCCGCATGGCTGCGATCTGATAGCTCGAAAACACCTCCCCATCGCGATCGAGTCCGAACAATCCGATTTTCATCAAAATGAAGGAGCTTCCCCAGATCAAGGCCAAAAAGCCAAGCAGTAAAAAGTGTTCTATGGACGGTTTTTGATCAGTCATGCCAACGAGGCGGCTAAATTAACATTCCTTGATTCGGGAATTGATCACGAGTAATTAACTTTGACCCTACGGTTAGTATTTGCAGTAAAGAAATCAGTATGCGTAAGTATTTGTTCATCTTATTGTCTGCCTTTGTGCTCATCTACGCATGTAGCGCGGAGCCACCGATTGATGTCGTGTACACGGAAAGTGTTGCTGACGTTGAGAAAACGGTTGCTACGATTGGAGTAGAAGGGATGATGTGTGAAATCGCTTGTGGTGGAAAGATCCGCAAAGAACTTTCTGAAATTCATGGAGTGGCGAACGCTTCTATCGAATACAACGAAGGAGAAAACGTAAACTACGCTGTGGTTGAATATAACCCAGCAAAAGTGAACGAAACAGAACTTATCCGTTGTATCAATACCATCAGTGATGGAAAGCTGTACGCTGTGAAAGACATGGAAGTAACACGCTACGCTCCTGCGGCAAGCTCGTCAGCAGGGCAAGATGACGAAGTGAGCATGGATGCTTCAGGTTTCAAAACCCCAGGTATCTCAGATTTGGTGTCGGGTATCTTAAGAATGATTACAGGGTAAAACCTGTACATATATAACAAGAAAGGAGGCCTCGAGCCTCCTTTTTTTGTTTCTGATGACGATCAGTCACCTTTTTCGATGGTTTGAGAACCTTTCACGTATCTGAAGATTACTTTTGTGCGTATGAACCGTCTAGAGTCTTTGATCCGTCGTTTGGCTTGGGTGAGCCTCATCTTTGTTTACCTCGTTATCGTTGCTGGGTCTGTTGTTCGTATGACAGGGTCCGGAATGGGATGTCCTGATTGGCCTAAGTGCTTTGGCTACGCCATTCCACCCACGAGTGTCGATGATGTGACCTGGGAAAGTGGACGTCAATACAACAAAGGCCAAATGATCGTTCATGAATTCTTCAACGGGGAGATCTATGAAGATCGAATGCTCACTGCCAAAGAAGACTTCACTGCAGGTGCAGATTACAACTCGGCGAACTGGGAGCTCTACGACAAGCATGATTACGCCATCTTCAACCCAATCCATACTTGGATTGAGTTCATCAACCGATTAATCGGGGCATTAACTGGAATTCCGGTGCTGGCGCTCTTTGCGGCAAGTTTATTGTTCGCCATTCGCCATAAGAAATGGGCTTACTTCTTCTTAGCGGGAGGGGTGTTGTTTATGCTCGGTTTCGAGGCGTGGCTTGGGAAACTAGTGGTTGATGGTAACCTCATTCCAGGCTCTATTACCATACATATGCTGGGCTCCATTGTGCTCTTTGTATTACTACTCTTTATCATTCGAAGAGGTCAAGTGCGTCGTTTTACGCTAGCGCGGAATGTCTCACTCCTCTTGGTTGCAGGAATGATCATTACACTAGCACAAATCCTGCTTGGAACGCAAGTTCGTGAAGAGGTCGACCACCTCGTGCACGCTGGTGTTATGGACCGTTCGTTATGGATTGAAAATTTAGAAAACCCCACGACGTATCTCATCCACCGTAGTTTCTCTTGGGTGGTGTTGATTGTGATTGGGGCGTGGTACTACCTCCAGCAAAAAGCAACACAAGTGGTGCCAGAAATGCATCTTGCGTTGGGCTTGCTATTGCTTCAATTGATCGTAGGTATTACACTCGCCTACGGCGGAATGCCAGCGTCATTACAGCCCGTTCATCTGGTGGCGGGAATGATCATGCTAGGAGCACTGTGGAGTGCACTCTTAAGAGGGATGGGGAAGGCTACTTCTGCTTAACCAAATCTAGTCTCAGAGAGAAGATGTTCGAGTACAAGTTTGTACTCTGGTCACCAATGTCTGTCAAGGCGTAGTCAATATATACGCGCTTGATGCGAAGACCAATACCAATATTCGGTTGGAAGGTCAATAATCGCTCATCAGTAATATCAGTGATGTATTGAAGACTACCTAAACCTGCTCGGAAGAACAGCGTTTGCTCGTAATCGAATTCTAGTCCTACCGCTGGGTCTACACTTATAGGGTTGCTACTGATAATGGTATTTCGCTTACCATCAGTCGTCACGGTTAAATCCAAGGCGGCTAACATTCCGAATTTCTGAGAGAAACGGAAGTCACGAGCGGCACCCAAAATCACACGAGGAAGTGTCAATTCCAGCGAGTTTTCTGGAATTTCATTCCCTGTAAGTGTGAAAGTCTCAATGGTAGACTCGTCAAGGGTGAAGTTCCACGCATTGAAGGTACTGGTGATGTCTCGTCCAACAGCTGCGAAGCGCCATTTACCTGTGCGGTAGCTTACACTAGCGTCCAAGCCAAAGCCCCAGCTGCTCGCGAAGTCTCCTACCTTACGATAAATGATTTTGGCATTTCCTCCAATGATGAGCCCGGGAGTTTTCATCTTGCGCGCATAGCTGAAGATGAAAGCGTAGTCTGCCACAGAGAAACTGGTGATGCGATCGTAGTTGATGTTCCCACCAGCATCGATCAATTCCGTAGTGTTTGGGATATTGTCTACACCGAAACGAATCACAGAGAATCCGACAGCCGAAAGGCTATCAAGACGTTTTCCTACTCCGGCGTAATCGTACTGCGCGATGTTCGCGAAGTAGTTCGCGTGCATCGCTGAGATCTGGAGGTCACTTTCAATGCCCATTAATCCGGTTGGGTTCCAATAGCCTGCAGTTACGTCGTTCACTACAGCTACCTGAGCGTTCGACATACCTAAGGCTCGTGCTCCAACTCCAATAGAGAGGAACTCGTTACTATACTTTGGAGCTACCGTTGATTCTACCGGGTCACTTGTACCCGTTGATTGACCTGCGGCCCAGAGTGCCGGCAAGACAAATACAAAACAGATCAGGATCTTTCTCAACATACAGTTTCGGTCGCTTTGGTCTTCGAAGATCGTGTTTTATTCAAAGATTGAACATCAACCCTCGGAATTCCTAACTGTGAAGCACGGAAAAAATTGTACTCCAGCTTCCTGAGGCCGAATAATTCAGGGCCACGATTGCATTCTTAGTGTGCTCATTCAGGGCCCGCAGCGTACTTTTTCCTTTCGCAATTACCTTCGCTCCTTCGGGGAGTTGCTGCTGCGAAACGAATGACTCCACGTTACTCGGACTCGTAAAGAAATACGCATCACACTCCGGAATGTTCACCGGATGCAGGGAAGTAGTGTAAATCGTTTGTTCTAGTGCTTGACCTTCAGCCAGTTGTTCTTGGACCGTTCGAATCGATCGATCGCTTGTTGGGAAAAGTACCTTACTTTCACCAATCAGCGATTTGAACTGTTGCGCCACCTGCTGGGTGTCTCCCTGGCCTATGAAGTCAATTGGAATGTGAGGAGGTGCAGCTTCCGCGCTAGCGTTGCCTATGACTCCTATCTTCAAATCAGTTGTGGGATGTTGTTCGAAGAAGTATCGCGTTGCCCGAGGTGAAGAAAGAAACACCCACTTCGCATCATCTGGAATGGTGATGGACGTTGGTTCACTCGAAATCAGCGATTGTTGAATCAGCTCAATTCCCCAGGCATTTGCGTGCCTGGTTAAGGTTTGGTTTTCGTCAGAACTGATAAAGACGGTCTGGCCTAGGCTTTTTTTTTAAGCATCATTAACATGTCTTCCACAAGGGAAACGGGGTCTGTTCCTTGTAGCGAAGCATATCGTGATGGAGCCTCAGCCGATTCTGCGACAGCGCAGAACAAATGATACTGATCACCTTCTTTTGTGCAATGGGCACCAAAAGGAAGCTGGCAACCGCCGTCTAATTCGCGAAGAAGGGTGCGTTCAATACGAACATTGGCGGCGTCACTGGTATTCGTGAGCTGCTTCAATTGATCAAGTCTCGGATCATTGTCGCGCATTTGAAATGCCAAGGCACCTTGCGCCGGAGCAGGGATGAATTCGGTAGGATCCATGTCTACCACTTCGAATTCAGAAAGGTCAAGTTCAAGACGTTTGATACCTGCCTTTGCCAGTACGATCGCGTCGTATTGACCTTGACGAAGCTTATCGATGCGTGTTGGTACATTCCCACGAAGGTCATTCGTAATGCACTGCGGAAGGTGGAACTTAAGCTGCGACTTGCGACGAGCAGATGAAGTACCAATCACAGCGTCTTCGGCTACTTTGAATTTGACGTTCTGAACGGCTTTTTCCTTTCGAATTAGCAAGACATCTTCTACGAAGCTTCTGTCAGGCACAGCAGCAATGCAAAGACCTTCAGGCTGATGCGTTTCCAGATCTTTATGCGAGTGAACGGCGAGATCTACGGCGCCAGATAGTAGCGCATCTTCAATCTCCTTGGTGAAGAATCCCTTGCCCTCCATCTTGTCAAAGCTGAGGTGTTGGATCTTATCTCCCTGAGTCTTGATGATCGTAATCTCACTTTCAATTCCGATCGAAGAAAGTAGTTCTTGGCTATGGTGAGCTTGCCAGAGAGCGAGATCGCTTCCTCTGGTACCAATGATGATCTTCGACATTAGTTGCGGTTGGCATTTTCAAGCATCACTTCACGAGCGAGCTTCATCGGGACACTAATGTATTTCTTTTCCATGTAACCCAAGATCTTATGGAGGAGCTCGATGGATGCTTCATCCATCTGATTTAGTTCTTTAGAGAAGACTTCTCCAAGGGCAGTTTCCTTGATCTGTTTGATCAGGTCAGGAATCTCACGCATCGCAAGCTCAATCTCACGTTGACGAAGGATTACTCGGAAGTCTTCCATCGCTTCATCCAAGATCTCCTTACAACGATCAAGCTCTCCTTTGCGGACTTCAATGTTGCGTTGTGCTTCGGCTTGCAATTCAGTCATGCCGAGGTAGCGCACACAATCATCTTCTTTCACATCGTCAGCAACATCAGCCGGAAGGGCCATATCGATGATAAAGAGTTGGTCAGACCAAAGTCCTGAAAGAAAATCAGTCGTGACAATTGGCTCTTCACTACCGGTGCATGTAACGACCGCGCGGTAATGCTTTTCGGTAGGGATGTGGTAGAGTTGCACTGCTTCCCAGTTGTTCGCTTTAGCAACAGTGATAGCGCGTTCGAGTGTGCGGTTGGCTACGGTCACATTGCGGTACCCCTCTTTCGAAAGGAAACGCGCGAAATTACCGTTGGTTTGTCCAGCCCCGATTAAGAGGATGGCTTCGTCTTTGGCAATGTTCTGGGCTTTGAAGTTTTTCCACGCTAGTGAAACCACAGAGACAGGTTTCGTCGCGATAGCCGTATCAGTGTAGATGCGCTTTGATGTTTCGATGACTTTCTTCGAAACCAAACGCAATAAATCTCCTGAAATCATCCATTCGCGAGAGTCTTCGAATGACTTGCGCACCTGGGTGATGATCTCGCGTTCACCAATGACCATTGAATCAAGCGAAGCACCCACTTCAAGTAAGTGGCGCATTGCTTCTTCTCCGCGGTAGCTTTGGAAGCTAGCTAGCATTTGTCCTTTCTCTTTTCCTTCCACCCCAAAGAAATCAAGCAATTGGTTCTCTCGTCCTTTACAGAAGTAGCTGTTGCTAGAGAAAATAAACTCCACACGATTGCATGTGCTTAAAAAGGCCAATTCCTGCACCTGAAGATGCTCCTTGAGGTCGTTGAGGAAGTGCGCACGCTTTTCTTCATCGATATGTAATTTACCGATGAGTTCAAGCGGGGCATGCTTGTGAGTTATGGCAATGATCTGAAGATTCTCCACGTAGATCTTTATAACGTTACAAAGATCGGTAGAGAAGGGGTTTCAAACTGTCATGGTTTTGTCATCTGATCAAAACCTGAGGCAAATCATTTAGTTAAGGCATGTAGTCCCAAACTCTCCCAGAAGTAGCAGTAAATCAGCAACGGCGACAACATCATCACCCGAAACATCTAGATTACAGTCCGCTAGGCATCCAAACTCTCCAATAAGAAGCAGAAGGTCAGCAGTACCTACACCTCCTGAAGTGTTAAAGTCAGAGAGGCAAGAAGGTGACACGAAATACTCTTCGCATAAAGAAGTGAACTGGTATGTCTGGAACAACAATGGCCCTGGTCCGTCTGGATCGAAAATGGTTCCATCTGGATTTAGCTGACGCACTTGAATGTTGAAACACGGTGCAATTAGTTCTCCTCCAATGGTGAACTGACCGAGAAGGATACGCCCATTTTCATCCGGAGAGTTTTGAGGTATTTGGAATGCCGTGGTAACGTAGATTCCGCCTCCAAGCGGTCCGTCTACAACCCAAGTGTCGCTGCCTGCTTCAAATGCATCGAAGATACTTTCGTTAGGTAATACGAATAATTGATTGCCATCGAATTCTTCGGCCCCAATAGTAAACCATGAGTCGTAGGCAAGTTCAGGGAAGGTTGGGATGATATCACTATCAACGGAAAGCGAAGTAGGTCCGCCTTGTGGGTGTTGATAGCAACCCCATTGTGTTACGAGAGACCAAAGGTCATCGCCTACCCCATAGATGTATTGCAGTTCGTAATTCTCTTCTAACTCAAGGTAAATGCGCACTGTGCGAGGTGCAAAACCAAAATCGTTTTCGATGTTCGTTCGCTCTGGTTCAGGAATATCAATCTCTTCAAAGTAGAGTCCGATCTGAGGTTCTTGAGCTTGAATAGAAAGCGCAAACGCGCAACACAATAGAAAGAGTAAGCTTCTCATGGTCATTGAGTTATCTAGTCTAAGGTAACAAAGTTCATCTGCATTCGTTCGCTAGCGCGGAATGAGTTGCACCTTGAGTAGAAATTTCGATCCCCTAGTTCATGAATTTGAACGGATTCGTAGTGTTGTATTTCTTGTCGTTCCCCAGTTCAACAAGCAAACGGTCAGCTACGAATTCTATGTAACTTGACATGAGGTCGGCATTCATTCCAATCAACTGGACTGGGAGCGCTTCGAGAATGAATTCCTTTTCAATAGCCACTGCCTCCAAGATGATTTTCTCCACGCGTTCTTTCGGGAGCTTGTTCACTAAGTGACGCGTGTACAACAGGCAGGCGAAGTCACAGTGAATCCCTTCATCACGCGAGATGAGCGTATTGGAGAAACTGAGGCCCGGCATCAATCCACGAGTGCTCAGCCAAAATAGAGAGCAGAAGCTGCCTGAGAAGAAGATTCCTTCGACCGCGGCAAAACCGACAAGTCGTTCAGCAAATGATCCGTTTTCAATCCAATCCAATGCCCATTGTGCCTTCTTTTTGACACAGTCAAGCGTCTCTATCGCATTGAAGAGACGGTTCTTTTCTTCTTCCTCTTTTATATAGGTGTCGATCAGCATGGAATAGGTCTGCGAATGGATGTTTTCCATCATGATCTGGTAGCCATAGAAGAACTTGGCTTCGGTGTATTGCACCTCGGCAACGAAATTTTCTGCCAAGTTTTCATTCACAATTCCATCGCTCGCAGCGAAGAAAGCAAGGATGTGTTTGATGAAATAACGTTCGTCGTCATTGAGCTTGCTGTTCCAATCCACAAGGTCTTGATCCATCTCGATAGCTTCCGCTGTCCAGAAACTAGCTTCTGACTTTTTGTAGAGCGTCCAAATATCCTCGTGTTCTATTGGGTAGAGAACGAATCGCTTGGGATTCTCTGTCAAAATTGGTTCTTGAAGAACCTTATTTTCTGTGGTTGTTTCGCTTTGCATAATGAGAACAAGTTGTGCGCAATTTGCCTTCTGAAAGACGAAGCAAAGTTCAACGTTTTGAGAGACAAATCAATGTCTCCAATTCAAAATGTGATGAAGATCAAATTTGATTTCGAACGGAATGAAAAACCCGACAAGGTGTCAGCTTTTCGGGCTTGGCATTATTTTCGTCGAGGAAAAAACCGCAAGCCCAAGGCGAAGATTGTATTTTTGTCGCCTTGGTCAGCGATTGATTTGACCATTTGAAGCAATTGAAGCGATGTTAGGAACAGTAAATAAGATCCTGAAGAAGATTCTCGGAGACAAGGCCGAGAAAGATATACAGGAGGTAAGGCCGGTTGTAGAGGAGATCAATAAGATCTACGCAACCTTGAAAAATGAATCGGCCAATGACCTTCGCCGAAGAAGTGATGATCTGAAGAAGAAGATTCAAGACAGCATCGCCGGACTCAACGAAGAGATTAATCAACTTAAAGTGCAAACCGAGACCAATGTCGATATGGATATCGATGCGAAAGAAGCGGTGTACGAACAGATTGACAGACTCCAAAAAGAAACAGACACGAAGATCGAAGAAGTCTTGGAAGAGATCCTTCCTGAGGCATTCGCTATCGTGAAAGATACCGCTCGCCGATTCACTGAGGAAGCTCCTGTGCGTGTTCGTGCGAATGATTTCGACAAGCAGCTCGCTACTGAGCGTAACTCAGTTGAAATTGACGGAGAGGACGCCCTATGGCATAACACCTGGTTAGCTGCGGGAGCAGAAATCAAGTGGGAGATGGTGCACTATGACGTACAGCTCGTTGGTGGTATCGCACTGCACCGTGGTAAAGTTGCAGAGATGCAGACAGGGGAAGGTAAGACCTTGGTAGCAACGCTTCCTGTCTTCCTGAATGCACTCGCCGGACGTGGAGTCCACCTTGTAACGGTAAATGATTACCTCGCTCGTCGTGACTCTGAATGGATGGGCCCATTGTTCGAGTTCCATGGAATGACCATCGATTGTATCGATAAACACCAGCCGAACTCCGAAGCTCGTCGTAATGCTTACCGTGCGTCCATCACCTATGGAACGAACAACGAGTTTGGTTTTGACTACCTCCGTGATAACATGGCTTCTGATCCAACTCACTTGGTTCAGCGCAAGCACCATTTCGCCATTGTTGATGAGGTCGATTCAGTATTGATTGACGAGGCGCGTACGCCATTGATTATCTCTGGTCCAACTCCAAAAGGAGACCAACACGAGTTTGATGATTTGAAGCCTAAAGTGCAGCTCTTGGTAAACGCTCAAAAGAAAGTGATTACCGGGTTCATTGCTGAGGCGAAGACTTTACTTTCTAAAGATGATGCTAGCAAAGAAGAGTTGAACGACGGAGGTCTGGCGCTCTACCGCGCTTACCGAGGTCTTCCTAAGACGAAATCATTGATTAAGTTCCTTTCTGAGGAAGGAATGAAGCAAACACTTCTGAAAACTGAAGGCTACTATCTTCAGGATAATCAGCGTGAGATGCATAAGGCTGACGCCGAATTGTTCTTCGTCATTGATGAAAAGAACAACCAGGTTGAGCTTACTGAAAAAGGAATTCAACTCGTCACCAAGAACATGGATGACGATAACTTCTTCACGATGCCAGATGTAGCCACGGAGTTGGTGAACATTGATACCTCTTCGGCATCAGATGAAGAGAAGTTGGCAAACAAAGAACAGTTGATCAGCGACTTTGGAGTGAAGTCAGCTCGCATTCACACGATGAATCAGCTGTTGAAAGCATACGCTCTGTTCGAAAAAGACATCGATTACGTTGTCATGGACAACAAGGTGAAGATTGTTGATGAACAGACAGGTCGTATCATGGATGGACGTCGTTACTCAGACGGACTGCACCAAGCGATCGAGGCGAAAGAAAATGTGAAGATTGAAGCGGCTACGCAGACCTATGCGACCGTGACACTACAGAATTACTTCCGGATGTACCACAAGCTGGCTGGGATGACGGGTACAGCGGAGACGGAAGCAGGGGAGCTATGGGACATCTACGAGTTGGATGTGATGATCATCCCTACCAACCGACCTATTGCACGTGATGACCGTCAAGATCTCGTCTTCCGCACCAAGCGTGAGAAATACAACGCGGTCATTGATGAGGTAGTGAAGCTAAGTGAAGCTGGTCGTCCGGTACTAGTAGGTACAACAACAGTAGAAGTTTCTGAGCTGCTATCGAAGATGCTGAGCATCCGCAAGGTAGAGCACCAAGTGCTGAATGCGAAGATGCACCAACGTGAAGCTGAAGTTGTAGCACAAGCCGGTGGAGCTGGAGTTGTTACCATCGCAACCAATATGGCCGGTCGTGGTACCGATATTAAGCTTTCGAAAGAAGTGAAGGACGCCGGAGGTCTGGCCATCATTGGTACAGAACGCCACGATTCACGTCGTGTGGACCGCCAGCTCCGAGGACGTTCAGGACGTCAAGGAGATCCGGGTTCTAGCCAGTTCTACGTGTCATTGGAAGATGACCTCATGCGTCTATTCGGTTCTGACCGAATTGCGAAGATGATGGACCGTCTAGGAATCGAAGAAGGTGAAGTGATCCAGCACAACATGATCACGAAGTCTATCGAACGCGCGCAAAAGAAGGTTGAGGAGAACAATTTCGGTATTCGTAAGCGTCTACTCGAGTATGATGACGTAATGAACTCACAGCGTGAGGTTATCTATAAGCGTCGTCGTCACGCACTTCACGGAGAGCGTTTGAAGCTGGATATCTCGAACATGTTCTACGAATTGGCAGAGAGCATTGTGCTTCTTTACCATGCTGAGAAAGACTTCGGAAACTTCTCATTGGAAGTATTGAAGAATTTCGGAATGGAATCACCATTCACAGAAGAGCAATTCGCTACTGGAAATCCAGAAACGCTAGCCTACGATCTATACCGAGCGTCTGAAGATAATTACCGTCGCAAATTGGCGCGTCTTTCAGAAGAGGCACTGCCGGTAATCGAGCGTGTTTACCTCGATGAGAACAACAGCTACACCAATATGGCTGTTCCATTCTCAGACGGTACGCGAAATCTGAACATTGTTGCGAACATCGAACGTTGCTACGAGACTCGTGGTAAGGAACTCATCACCGCACTTGAGAAGAGTGTAGTTCTCTCATTGCTCGATAATGCATGGAAAGAACACCTTCGCGGAATGGATGACCTTCGTAACAACGTGCAGCATGCCCGTTTTGAGCAAAAGGATCCACTCTTGATTTACAAGTTCGAATCATACGAGCTCTTCAAGGGAATGGTCAACCGCCTCAACGGAGATGTTGCTGGATTCTTGATGAAAGCGCAATTACCGGCACGTCAGGAAAGCGTTCAAGAAGCACGCACTCCACGTCGTGATGAAATGAAGAACCTGCAGACGAATAAAGCAGGTGTTGAGAATACAGCTCAGCGAGCATCTACAATGCGCGCCCAACAAGCTGGAGCTCCTGCACAGCGTCAACAAACAGTTCAGCCAAGAAAGGCCGAAAAGCAAATCGGACGAAACGATCCTTGCCCTTGTGGATCAGGTAAGAAATACAAGCAGTGTCACGGGAAGTAATCCCGCACTGAACGAGTTAAAAAAGAGTCGCGCCTTTGATGAGGTGCGGCTTTTTTATTTCCACCCCAAATCGTTCTTCGGCCCGCAGGGCAAAATCAATGCACGATTCAGGAGTCAGGATACTATCAGGTTGGTGCATTAAGAGATGTACCTCTCGAAGGCCCATGGCTTTCCATTGCTCGATGCGATCCATCCACTGATTGAAACGAAGCGCATCGGTTGGGTGGCCTTCATAGCCTCCGAAACGCAAGAGCAGCCAAGGGGCAATGCTTCGCATGTGCATCGCGTCGCGTCGTCCGGCGGTGTCGCAGATTACAGCGCCAATTCCATGTTCTTGCATAGCGGCCCAAACTTCTTCCGCCTGTTCTTCGTCTTCGAACCAACGAGGATGGCGAAACTCAATCGAAAGCAGCAATTCTCTCGGCCACGTTTTGAAGAAGGTGATGAGCTTGTGTCCTTCATTGGGTGTGAAATTCGGCGGTAGCTGAATAAAGGAAGGTGAAAGCTTCTGCTCAAAGGCCAACAAAGATTGAATGAATTCATCTACCAGTCCTTCACAATTGTTGAAACGGCGGTAATGCGTAATCAACTGAGGGAACTTCGGACAAAACTTGAAGTCAGATGGAGATCCGTCGTGCCATTTGCGAATGGTAGTCGGAGGATGAATGCGGTAGTGCGTCGCATTCAATTCAATCGTTCCGAACTGTTCGCAGTAACGTTCCATCATTTGATTCGCCGGAGTCTTCTCAGGATAAATCTTTCCTTTCCATTTCGGAATATTCCACATGGTTCCACCAACGAAGATGTCTAGCTTTTCGGCGGGTTTCCCTGGCATGGCCAAGGCTGTTTGGGGGTGATCAGGAGGCATGATGAACTCCACACCATCGATATTATCTAGCTTTCCGTATTTCACGAGAGCAATTTCGTAGATTCAAACAACAGAATAGACAGTTGAACTGTTTAATAGTGAACAAACCCAAGGAAATGGAGCAAGAGGAAGACGAAATTCTGGACATGCCCGAAGCTCCTCGAGATAAATCGAAGGAGTATTTCAATCTGCGAATGATTAGCACGATTGCCATTGCAGTTGGCTTGGTGTTTCGTTTGCAGCATTGGCCATACTCGAGTACTATTCTGATTTTCGGTGCCGCAGGATGGACGATTTGGAATTTCCTAGATCTCTTCGCCCAAAAAAAACCAAAGCTCTGGCGATATGCTTATTTCGTTGGTAGACTAGCGCTCGTGTCGTCAATTTTCTTGTTGTTCTTGACCAGACTGGAGTACATGAAGTACTTTCTAGCTGTAGCAGGTATCGCTTTCTTGGTTGGTTTCGCTACCGCTCCGAAGAGCGCACGACGCATGCCGTAAAGAATAGGTCAACACCTATAAAGTTCTTGTTGGAATGGTCTTATTCTTTCTCATCTTAAGGCGTGTTTCAAGCGCTCTACGAACTGCTCTTTCCGCCAACATGTCCTGTTTGTCAGCAGGCCAAACCTGCCTTTCATGGTTTCTTGTGCTTGGGGTGTTTGGCTGATCTTTCTTTTTCGCTTCGTCCGAAAGGAATTCAGCCAGTAGAAAAGGCATTTTGGGGTCGAGTGCCCGTTCACAGCGCGTACAGTTGGTTGCGTTTTAATCCACAGAACAGAACTCGAGACTTATTACATGCCATTAAGTACGATCAAGATGAGCGGCTCGGACAAGCGATGGGACGTCGATTTGGACGTGACTTGTTATCGGTTATTCATGATCCTCCCGATTTAATTCTACCCGTTCCGCTTCATGCGAAAAAAATGAAACGAAGAGGCTTCAATCAAGCAGAAGCCATCGCCAAGGGAATGTCCGAGGTGTTAAAAATCCCGATAAATTCAACCTTGCTTTCGCGAACTGAACATCAAGCGTCACTCACTAAATTAAGTCGAATTGACCGCTGGGAGCGGATTAGAAGCGCTTATCAATGTCAGTCGGAATTGCTCACTGATGTGCATTACATGGTGGTTGATGATGTGATCACCACCGGAGCTACAATAGAGGCTTGCGTCAATGCGTTGCTAGAGGCGGGAGCGAAAAAGGTCTCAGTTGCATCGCTTGCATACGCTGAACGCCAGTTCTGAGCTCCGAAGCATTATCTTTGTCGCATGGCTTCAACGTTGACCATTGATTCTGCCCTATCAAAGGCAGAAAAGTACACTACAATCTTGCCCCAAATGGCATCTTTAATCCAAGGTGAACCAAACGCTGTAGCGAATATGGCGAACTTCTCTGCAGTGATTAAGGAAGTTTGGGGGCATCACTGGGTTGGATTCTACACAGTAGAAGATGACCAATTGGTGCTTGGCCCTTTTCAAGGGCCTATTGCATGCACGCGTCTTTTTAAAGGAAAAGGGGTGTGCGCGGCTGCTTGGGAGAGCGAAGAGACAGTAGTTGTTGAAGACGTTGACGCCTTTCCAGGTCACGTGGCTTGTAGTTCTTTGAGTCGTTCAGAGATTGTTATTCCGGTCAAGAATGCGAACAATGAAGTGGTCGCTGTGCTCGACATCGATAGCGATCAGCTAGCTGCTTTTGATCAAGAAGACAAAGCCGGTTTGGAAGCCTTGGTAGAATTGCTAAAACCGTGTATGTGATCAAGTATATACTGCTCGTAGTATTGGCCATTGCCTTGTTTTCTTGTGCGAAAATCGTCCCAATTGATGGTGGGGATAAAGACACGGAAGCTCCGCGTGATACCTTGATGGTTCCACGAAATTTGAGCACGAACTTCCAGGGCAGTCGTATCTACATTGAGTTCAATGAGTATGTGACCTTGAACGATATCTACAATCAATTAGTAGTGTCTCCTCCGTTCGAGACTCAGCCTGAGATTCGAATTCGAAAGAAGGCGGTCATCATTGACCTGAAAGAAGACTTGTTGCCCAATGTGACTTACACCATGAACTTCGGTACCGGAGTTGTAGATGTCAATGAGGGCAATCCCGCAAAGAATCTGATGTATGTTTTCTCTACGGGCCCTGAACTAGATAGTTTGACCTTGGCTGGAGAAGTGCGAGATGCGTTCACCGGTCAACCTGTGCAAGGGGCTAAAGTGATGCTCTATGAATCTCTTGAGGATAGCATGCCGAGGACGAGTCGTCCGTATTACTTCACCCGAACAGATGAAGAAGGGAAGTACCAGTTTAGCTATTTGAAAGAAGGTGAATTTCAACTTTTCGCTATCGCGGAAGAGGCTCAGAACTATATCTACGACCTTCCTGAAGAGCGCATTGCTTTCCTTGACTCCACGGTATTCCCAGGACGACCTTCAGAAGCGAAGACGCTTCCTACGCTGCGATTAAGCCAAGAGGTTGACACTACTCAATACGTGGAAAGCGCTGTTTCAGATAGCTCTGGTTTCTTGCGTGTGAAGATGTACAACCCGTTTGCCAACGGTGTGCCGGTATCGATAGCAACCGTACCACCACAAGCAATTAATATTTGGTACGAAGGCCGAGACTCGCTCTTTGCTTGGACCGACGCATCCTATGTAGGTGAAAGAGACTGGGTAGTGAATGCCGGGGAGAGTTCAGATACCTTGCGCGAAGAAGGGCTCGAATACGTTGCTCGAAACCTTGCCTTGCGTTCTGGAATGCCCGGAACTGTGTCCGCAGATGACACACTGAGCTTGCGCTTTGATTTACCGATAGAAACGCTTTCGCCGTTCCGCGTTAGCGCAAAAAGAGACTCTATTGATATATCGGTGGAGATGAGTGAGAGTGAAGATCCCTTCGCAGTGAATTTCGATCTCGACTTAGAACCTGGGAATTCTTATGAACTGTTGTTGCTGCCAGAAGCAGTCATTGGTTTTGATGGAGCGAAGACTGATACCTTGATTTGGGCATTTGATACCCATGACCAAGAGCACTACGGTTTGTTACGTTTAGATTACGTTTCAGAAGATAATCGAGAAGGAATCATCGAACTTACTGACAAAGACGGAAGTGTGGTTCGCGTGGCAAAAGTTGTTGGAAGCCAACAGCTTGAGTTTGCTGGGTTATTGCCCGGTGTTTTTCGATTACGTATCTTCTTTGATGAAAATGGCAATGGCTTTTGGGATCCAGCGGATTACGCTTCGAAAACCCAGCCTGAAATAATGCTAAATATGCCTAGTGAAATTTCAGTTCGTTCTAATTGGGAAGTTGATCTGGAATGGATCACTGAAAATTAGCAGAAACAAGCAACCATCTAGGTTGTTATGAAGTCTTTTAGCTATGACTCTTGAATTACTGATGCTTAACAAGATGTTTAAAATGCGTTTGCTTCTCACCCTACTATGCTCTCTCATCATTGGTTCGGCGGTTGCTCAGGATGTTATCCCTACGAAGGGAAAAGAGTTCTGGGTGGGCTTCATGCAGAACTATGAAGTTGAAGAGTGGCAAGAGGAATTGAATATTTTCATTACCTCCGATCAAAGTACAGTTGGTACTATTCAGATTCCAGGGCAAGGATTCTCTCAAGCCTTCAGCGTTACTGCGAATCAGACGACCACAGTCACCCTGGATAACCCAATTGCAGAGCACTTTACCAATCAAGTGATAGAAAATAAAGGTATCTACATTGAAACAGTGGATACCGTTTCTGTTTTTGCGATCAACTTCAACGGATATACAGCCGATGGAACGAAGATTCTTCCAACACCATCGTTGGGAACAGAATACCGAATCAGTTCCTACCAAGGATTGTCGAGCTGGGGCTCTGAGTTCTTGATTGTAGCTACAGAAGACGATACAGAAATTGAAGTTATCCCGAGTGCATCAACCCTAGGTGGTGATCCCGCAGGTGTGCCTTTCATTGTTGAAATGGACGCCGGTGAAAGCTACCAAGTAAAGGTGGGTGACAGCTCCGAAGACTTTATGGGCACCGTCATACGAGGAACCGAGGCCAACGGAGATTGTAGGCCTTTTGCCGTTTTCTCTGGTTCTGGTTGTACCAATATTTATACCGGTTGTGGTGCCTGTGACCACATTTATGAGCAGAACTTCCCAGTAGATACTTGGGGAACGGACTTCTATGTGGTTCCATTCAGTTTTGCAACATCGTACACATACCGTGTACTCGCTAACGAAGACAATACAAGCATCTCTGTGAACGGAGGAGCACCGTTTACCTTGAACGCAGGTGAATTCACAGAATACAATGATATTCCTGATGTACAATGTGTAAGCGCTGATAAGGGAATTAGTGTAACACAATACATGGAAGGGATTACTTGCGCTGGAGCAGGTGATCCGGCAATGTGCATCATGAACGATGAGTCTCAGAAGATTGATAATATCACCTTCGCAACTGTCAACTCCACGGTGATTAATCAGCACGGTCTGAACGTCATCATGAATACAGCAGATGTGGGAACCTTGACACTGGATGGTGCCACGGTGCCTTCTGGAGATTTCACGCCTTTCCCGGATTGCCCGAGCCACTCTTATGCGCAAATCACCATTGCAGAAGGTAGCCACACACTTGACGCACCAAACGGTTTCACAGCGTATGTATACGGTACAGGTGATGCAGAGAGCTACGCCTACTCTGTAGGTTCCTTCACCCCAGCACCTCCACTCATTGTGGATGACGTGTTGTGTTCAAGTGATACGATCAACATTGCGGTTGAAACAGGGCTTTTGGACGTTTACTGGTATGCAGAAACAAACCCTGAGGACACGATTGCTGAAGGACCTCAGCTAACATTGATTCCGCCAATCGTGAGTGATATCTACGTAGCCGTAGGTAACCAATTCCAAAGTGGATGTTTGGAAGAAGAATTCTTCTCAGTAGAGGTTCCTGACCCGCCAACCTTAGAGATGTTCCAAGCTGATGAAGAAGTTTGTGAATTCCAAAGCACGCAGCTCGGAGTCACCGTAACACCGAACTCGGGGGCGTACAATTATACTTGGACACCGGCCATCGGTCTGGATGATCCAAACAGTCCGAATCCGGTTGCCACGCCGTTAGAAACTACAACATATTCCGTCTTGGTGAGTACCGCCACCGGCTGTGGTTCGAACATTGACTCCCTGACCATTGAGGTCATCGATGGTAACATTGCCAACTTTGAGGCCACATCAACTGACCTTGATTTCTGTACCGGAGAACAAGCCGAGTTCACCATTGACATTCAAGAAAGTGTCTTTGAAGACAACTTCGACCCAGGCATATCCTGGGGGCTATGGGATGACATCCAAAACGGAACGGAAGATGTAGGATGTGGCAGTGCCACGGGTAACGCACTGTGGTTTAACGGAACCGGACAACGATCTGCCGAGTCTATCGATATCGATGTGGCGAATGGTGGTTCTGTGCAATTTAGTTTGCGCATTGGGTCTACGTCATTCCCATGTGATAACGTAGATGTCGGTGAAGACATCGTACTTGAGTACTCTACTGGTGGAGGCGGCGGTCCATGGACCGTCATGCAGACCTTCTTTGAATCAGGTTATGCCACATTCACAGACGTATCAGTAGAGATTCCAATGGGTGCGCAAACAGCGAGCACTCGTTTCCGCTGGCGTCAGCTTGCCAATAGCGGAGGAAATGAAGACAACTGGTCAATTGACAATATCTACATCGGAGCGACGAATACGGATGATTACGTATTTGAGTGGGCGCCGGCATACGAATTGAGTGCTACGGATATCGCAAATCCTATTGCGACACCGTTGGTAGATACAACGTACTATGTTACCATGACTGATCAGGTGACAGGGTGTGTCTACAGCGATTCATTGACTGTAGATATCGGTCAAGGATTCGTTCTTGAAATGACACCGGATACTGCACTTTGTGATGTTCAAGGTATTCCGATTAGTGCGACACCAGACATCGAAGGTGACTACAATTGGGATTGGGTTGGAGACGATTTGAATAACCCATGGATCGAATCACCAACAGCATCTCCAACTTCAACTACGACCTACAACGTGACAGTAACATCTGTTCAAGGTTGTGAAGCGACCGGAGAAGTGACGGTAACTGTGAACCAGTTGCTCGATCTCACGGTGGCAACCACCGATGACGAGTTCTGTGCGGGTGAAAGTGTAGACTTGAGTGCCGACGTTGGAGGAGTCTCCGGGTTAGAATATGCTTGGAGTCCGGCTGAAGGTCTTGATGATGCGACGGCTCAAAACCCAGTGGCTAGTCCAACCGCAGACGTGATTTACGAGGTCATTGTAACCGATCCTCAATCAGGTTGTGTCTTGAATGATGAAATTGCATTGGAAGTATTCGATGCCTTCACCATTGACGCAGGTGAAGATCAAGAACTTTGCACGGTGGCTGGTTTCCAATTGAATGCCACTGACAACACTAATGACCTATTGCAATGGGAGTGGGACAACAATGGGGTTCTTGATAATGCCAACGTACCTAACCCAACGATTTCCACAGATGGTACTTACACTTTCACAGTAACCGCAGAAAGTCCAGCAGGATGTGCAAGCACTGACGAGGTTACCATCACTCTGCTTTTCGAATCATTTGATCTCGGGCCAAACGTAGATATCTGTGCTGGCGATGTCGCTACACTTGATACGGGCTATGGTGCGGAATTCGACCACGATTGGAGTACGAATGAAACGACACCAACGGTTGACGTTAATGCGACTGGAACGTACTCAGTAACAGTAACTAGTCCTGAAGGATGTGAAGAAACAGATAACATCGACGTAGTTGTGCACGATCTTCCTGTAGTAGATCTAGGCGTTGACCCCGGTCTGTGTGAAGGAGAAACATGGGATCTTGACGCTGGAAACGCTGGTGCTGATTTCGATTGGAGTACCAATCAATCAACGCAGGTTATTACAGTGAACGAGACAGACACGTACTCGGTGACAGTAACCGATGATTTCAACTGTGCGACCCAAGTATCAATTGACCTTGTATTCCACTTGAACCCAGTTCTTGAGCTCCCAGATGAACACACCATGTGTGAAGATGAGATGCTCGTGTTAGATGCCGCCAACCCAGGTTCAACTTATGACTGGAGCACGGATGAGGTGACCCAAACGATCTCGGTGAACCAAGAAGGACTATACACCGTGGTTGTAACGAATGAATTCAATTGTACTTCCCAAGATCAGACTTTCTTGTTTGTCGAGACCTATCCAGTAGTTGATTTAGGTGAAGACAGCCAACACTGTGTGGGTGAAGTCGTAACCATTGACGCTGGGAACCCTGGATTGAATTTCACGTGGTCTACGAATGAAACAACGCAGTCGATTGATGTGGAAAATACCGGAACCTACGTGGTGACAGTAGATAACGGATACTGTTTCACAACAGACGACGTTGATCTGCTCTTCAACCCACTTCCGGTGAATAACCTATTCGAAGATTCGTTATTCTGTTTCAGTTTGCCACCATACCAGGTGCATTTGGATGCAGGTAACAATGGTTCTACTTACTTATGGAGCAACGGTAGTGATAACCAAAGCATCAACGTTGGATCTGAAGGGTTGTACACGGTTCAAGTGACTACTGAGTTCGGTTGTAGCTTGACCTTTGATACCTTCATTCACGAAGTGTGCTACGGTGAAAATCTTTACCTGCCTAACGCCTTTACTCCGAACAACGACGGTGTCAACGATATCTTCCAAGCTGTGGGAGATGCTGTGACAGAGTTCGAGCTAGAAGTATGGAACCGTTGGGGTGAGAAGATCTGGGAGACAGATGATATCACGCAATACTGGGTTGGTAATGTCAACGGAGGTGAGTACTACGCGGAAACAGATGTATATGTTTACGTTGTACGCTACAAGTACATCACAAACGTAGAAGGCGAAGAATCAGAATGGGTAGAGAAGACAGGACACGTCTCTCTTATCCGTTAATCTCGAGGAAGCGCTTCACATTATCAAGTGTGCCAAAGACGATCAGTGTGTCTGTTGTATAGACCACTGTTTCGGCACGTGGTACACCTAGGATGTGTTCTTCACGTACCACTTCGCCATTCTTTTCCTCTTCGTAGCAACGCTTGATAGTAATCAAGGTTAGATTGTACTTGTTGACAAGATCAATGTCTTCAAGGGAGCGATTAGCAATTCCTCGTGGTGCTTTGACTTCAGCCACCTCGTAATTATCTGGAAGCTGAAGGAAGGCAGTAATATTCGGGTTAATCAATTGCTCAGCAACCAAACTAGCGAACTCTTCTTCAGGTGCTAGAATCTCTTCGATTCCAAGACTCTTCAGGATACGTTTCTGGTTTTCCCCACTGGCACGTACGATGACACGAGGCACCTTGAAATCAAGCAGGTTCATAACGGTCAAGATCGTCGCTTCGAAGTTCTCTCCAATGGCTACTACTGCAGCGTCCATTTCATTGATCTTCTGGGAAAGCATGGCCTTTTGATCGGTAGTATCGAGCTGAACTGCGAGGGCCACATTGTCTCTGATATTCTCAATGCGATCGAGGTTGTTGTCAAAAGCAAAAACCTCTGCTCCCTTAGCTGATAACTTATTGGCGATTTGGGTTCCATAGCGCCCCACACCAATCACGGCGAATCGATTTCTTGACATAGTTTCTTACTGAATGGCCTCGTTCAACAACTGACCGAAGCGGTAAATGTCTTCATATGAGTTGTACAAAGGTACGGGAGCCATTCGGATAACGTTTGGTTCTCGCCAATCTACAATCACTCCTGCTTCAGTGAGCTTATCAAATAGCGCCTTTCCTTGTCCGTGAGCCAGAATAGAAAGTTGACAGCCACGCTCATCATGAGAGCTTGGCGTAATAATCTCAAATTCGGCCTTGTCATTCGTGTTTGAAATATCCTTGATCACAAACTCCAGGAAATCTGTCAGCTGACGACTCTTCGCTCGAAGATTAGCAAATCCAGCTGCCTTGAAGAGATCAAGGGAAGCACGGTGTGCCGCCATGTTAAAAACAGGTGCGTTACTCAACTGCCATCCTTCAGCTCCTGGAATTGGTTTGAAACCTGCCTCCATCTGGAAACGAGATGACTTATCGTATCCCCACCATCCAGCGAAACGAGGGAGTTCTGGAGAGTTTGCATGACGTTCGTGTACGAAGATTCCAGAGACAGACCCCGGACCACTGTTCAAGTACTTATAAGTACACCAACAAGCGAAGTCTACTCCCCAATCATGAAGGTGAAGGTCGACGTTACCAGCGCCGTGAGCTAAGTCGAAACCAACTGTGGCTCCAACGGCATGTCCGGCTTCAGTGATTTCACGCATACGGAATACTTGACCTGAATAGTAATTCACTCCACCGATCATTATCAATGCGATCTCGTCGCCATAATCATTGATTGCTTTAAGAATGTCTTCATGCTGAATCAGGTGTTCTCCATCACGTGGAGCGATCTCAATCAGGTGCTCTGAAGGATCTAAACCGTGAAAGCGCAACTGAGATTCAATCGCGTATTGATCGCTCGGAAAAGCTTTGGCTTCGCATAAAATCTTCGTCCGTTTCCCTTGTGGACGAAAAAAAGAAACCATCATCAAGTGAAGATTCACGGTCAAACCATTCATCAACACCACTTCTTCAGGTTGAGCACCAACAATCATCGCCTCGTCCTCAGCGAAGATTTCGTGGTAAGCGTACCAAGGGTTTTTAGCATGAAAGTGTCCTTCCACACCCCAGGTTGCCCAGTCTTCGAGCTCTTGGTTGATGATGTCTTTCGCCTTCTTTGGCTGAAGGCCTAGCGAGTTGCCGGTGAAGTAAATAACCTCTTTCCCATTAATGACGGGAAAATGGAACTCATTCCTGAATCCAGACAGCTCGTCCTGCTGGTCAAGTGCTTTTGCGAAGTCAAGTGTATTATCAAAGTGCATGGGGGGGCGATTGAAAGTCCTACTTTTGCACCCCAAAGAAGGCCGAATTATATCAATATTCAAAAGGCATACGCAATCATATGATCAGTCGAGATAAATCAGCATCCCTTTTTGTGACCGCAAATCAGTACTTCCCAGGTGGAGTTAATAGTCCGGTACGTGCATTTCGTTCAGTTGGTGGAACACCTTTGTTTATCGAGAAAGGTGACGGTCCATACATCTGGGATGCCGATGGGAATAAGTTCATCGATTTCTGTTGTTCATGGGGTCCACTGATCCTAGGACACAACAATCCTAAGGTTCGCAAGAACATCATTGGAGCAGTTGAAAACGGAACTTCCTTTGGTGCGCCAACTGTTTGGGAGAATAAACTGGCTGAGACGATCATATCAAATCACCGCTACCTCGAAAAGATTCGCTTCGTGAGCTCTGGAACGGAGGCGGCGATGAGCGCCATTCGCCTAGCGCGAGGGGTGACAGGAAGAAGCAAGATCATCAAGTTCGAAGGGTGTTACCACGGACACGTAGATGCACTTTTGGTCAAAGCAGGTAGCGGCTTGGCTACGCTAGGAACGAGCACAAGCGCTGGGGTTCCCGAGGCTTATGCTCGTGAAACCATCGTATTGCCATTGAATGATAGAGCGGCTGTTGAACAAGCGATCGAAGACTACAAAGACGATATTGCTTGTGTCGCGATTGAGCCGATTCCTGCGAATAACGGTCTGTTGATTCAAGATATTGAATTCTTGCGTTTCCTTCGAGAGGTGACCAAGCGAGAAGGCATCATCCTATTGTTTGACGAGGTCATCTCTGGTTTCCGCGTTGGCTTTTAAGGAGCTGCTGGTCTGTATGATATACAACCGGATGTCTTAGCTTTCGGTAAAATCATAGGTGGTGGAATGCCTGTAGGTGCTTACGCTTCTAGCGCTGAAATTATGGCGCATGTTGCTCCTGAAGGCGACGTTTACCAAGCGGGTACCCTGTCAGGAAACCCAGTAGCGATGGCTGCAGGTACGGCGCAGTTAGAGGCATGTTTGGAAGAAGGCTTCTACGAAGAACTTGAGCGTAAGACGAAGTTGTTGATCGATACCATCTTGACACACACGAAGGCCAAAGGCTACCAGTTTAACATGTTCCATCGTGGATCTGTATTCTGGTTAGCATTTAGCGATAAGATCGCCATTCGTAAGTCGTCAGAGATTGATCCTGATAGCATGAAGTACTTCACGGTGCTTCACAAAGAGCTACTCGATCGAGGTGTTTACATTGGCCCTAGTGGCTACGAAGTAGGTTTCGTTTCTGCGGCACATTCAGATGAAGATATTCTCGCTAGCGCGGAAGCGTTTAAGGCCGCTTTGGATGTGGCGTTCTCAGCTGAGTAAGTAAAATGCCACAGCTTGGATGATGATGGTTCCATCCACCCATCCAGTGAAGTACATTTCATCACGTTCGGGGTTTGAAGCGCCGATAAGGACTGCTGAAAGAATCAGCGAGAACCACAAGGCATACAACTCATATGAGGTGTAAATCCCATCGCTGAAGTTGAGTGTGATCATGGTTCCTGCGACCACAATCCAGAAAAGTCCGTAGAGTTTTGCACCGTTGATCCCAAACAACTGGGCAGGCGTCTTCATGTTCGGACGATCCAGGTTCATGTCTCGGATTTCAAAGGGAACGGTGATGGCTACGATGAAGGCAAAACGTTCGACAATCAAAAACAAGCGATCAATTTGCCAGAGGTCATTATCCAGTTCGATGAAAGGTAAGATCACCGTGGCCATGGCCCAAACTAGGCCAATTAGGTAGATCTTAATGAAGGGGAGATCTCGCAGTGCTTTCTTCGATTGTGAGCCACTGAATAGTCGCACTACATAAGCAAGCGATAGCATTCCGCCGATGGCAAGCCAAATAAAAGTAAGCGGAGACAAAGTCCATACTAAGCCGAGCAAGATCAAAGCGCACAGTGCGGTAATCACGCGAAGCGTAACGCGGTTTCGGAATAGCCAGTTATTTCTTCCTGCCGTAATGTACTCTGGCCGGTCGTTCAGTTTGACCAGACGTTGAAAGTTGTAAGTGAAGAGGGTAGAGATACCAACGAACCAAGGTAGATAGGAATCTGAAAGGCCAATAATCGTGGTCGTCTGCCACGTGGCAAGACCAGCCCCTAATGCGATCCAAACATTACTGTAGACCGTGTTTCTCCAGTGTTTTTTAATCCAGAGAAACCGCATGTTTATCGGGTTAAGAAGTAGGCAGTCACTCCTAAGACACTCCCGAGAAAACTTCCTTTGAGTCCGGCAAGAAGCTTCTTTGGTCGCGCTACTCGCTCATATCCCATTGCATAGAGATCGTTGTACTTGTAATCAGGATTACTGATGCTGTTGCCTTGAATCTTAATTACTGGAATGAGCTGAAGGATGGTGTATCCAACAGGTGGGAGGATAGTCAGAATCAATCCCCCGCCTGCAAAGAATGCCGTAGCACCCCCAGTCAATACCCCAACGATAAAGGTTGGTCCGGTCTTGAACCCGGTTCGAGCATCTTGTTCTCCGGCGATGTAGATGCGCATTTCATCAACGGTAAGATCGTCGCCAATCAATTCATCAGGTGAGTAGAGTATCCACTCGCCATCGTCAAAACTGATGGAGAATATTTCTGATTTGTGGATGGACTGTGTTCTCTTCTTTCCGTTTCGTTTTTCGGTTTCGATAACGACATCAATGCCATCAACGGAGAGGATGGTACCTTCTACCACGTGACCTGACATGCGAAGCACGCTTCCTTTCGCTGGCATGCTTGGTACCTGGAAGAACGACAAGTTGAAGACATCAAGTGAGTCTTCTACATTCGGTAATTGATCTACTTCAGGAAGAAAGAATACCGCCGCCCAATCCGTTCCGTTCGTTGAATTGGCTGCGTCAAGTGATACTTTGACCGACGATTCCGCGCTAGCGAGATCACCAGATATCAGAATAGGCCCATCCTTGCAATCACGAAGAACTTCAACACCCGGTTGATCAATCAAAAGGTGGTGAACAAACCAGTCTTCAATACCTTTTTGAATGCTGTCAGGAACTTCAGCGCCTTGAAATTCGGAGACACAAACGCTGTCTGCGACTTGAAGTCGAAGTGTCTGAACAAGGTCATCGGTCGTGTTAGATAAGGTTCGATCCCACGGATGCTGGGCATGAAGCGTACTAACGAGTGTAAGCCCCAGCAGCAAGAACAAAGTGCGCAATAGCATGGTTTGCATTTTGATCAAAGTTAGTCGTGGAAATCAAGCCACTCATCAAAGCGAACGGATTGTTCCCACAAGCCTGATGTTGATTGTTGGAAAGAAGTTGATGAATAGCAATCTGATACAGTGAGGAATCACATAGACGAAGCTGTATATTTGCACTCGCTAAGAACCTAGATTTGCGCCCATGAAAACAGGCACCTTTGCATCGCGGCACATTGGCCCGCGTGAATCAGAAATCGAGCATATGCTCGAGGTAACAGGACATGCTTCTGTTGATGAATTGGTTTCTAAGACAGTGCCGGAGAGAATCCGCCTGCAAAATGAACTTGACCTTCCAGCTCCAATGACGGAGCACGCTTATCTCAAGCACTTGAAAGGTCTGGCTTCTAAAAACAAGATTTACAATACCTACATTGGAATGGGATACTACCCAACGGTTGTTCCTTCAGTGATTCAGCGTAATGTATTGGAGAATCCCGGATGGTACACGGCTTACACGCCCTACCAAGCTGAGATTGCTCAAGGGCGCTTGGAAGCGCTGTTGAATTTCCAGACGATGGTTAGTGATCTGACAGGTCTTCCGATTGCAAACGCGTCACTTCTTGACGAAGGTACCGCTGCTGCCGAGGCGATGTTGATGCTGCTTCACGCTCGTCCACGTCCTAAAGTCAAAGCAGGGGCTCTCCGCTTCTTGGTGGATGAACACATGTTCCCTCAGACATTGGATGTGTTGAAGATGCGTGCGAAGCACTTAAACATTCAACTTGAAGTGAAGCCATGGCGTGAATTCGACCTCAATGAAGACGTTTTCGGATGCATGCTTCAATACCCGAACGGAATTGGAGGAGTAGAAGACTACACTGCATTCACTGAGGCTGCACAAGAGAACGGTGTGCCGGTAGCTGTGGCTACAGACCTTGCGGCATTGGCATTGTTAAAACCCCCAGGAGAATGGGGGGCTGAAGTGGTGTTTGGTAACTCACAACGCTTCGGTGTGCCTATGGGTTACGGTGGACCACACGCAGCGTTCTTCGCAACAACAGAAAATTATAAGCGTCAAATTCCAGGACGAATCATCGGTGTTTCTACTGGTCGTCTTGGTGAGCAAGGACTTCGCATGGCACTTCAAACACGCGAACAACACATTCGTCGTGATAAGGCTACGAGTAACATCTGTACCGCTCAGGCGCTCTTGGCCGTGATGGCATCGATGTACGCAGTTTACCATGGACAAGATGGTATCAAGCGTATCTCTCAAGAGATCCACCAGAAGGCTCGCTTGGTTGAAACAAGCATGAAGGCGAAAGGAATGGAGCAAGTGAATGCCCATTACTTTGACACGCTTTGTTTCAAAGTGCCTAGTGCAGATGCGATGACATCAAAAGCAGAGGCGGCAGGTGTGAATCTTCGCTTCATCAATGAAAACCACGTTGGAATTTCACTGTGTGAAGTAGATGATCATGAAAGCATTGATCTTTTGCTTTCGATTTTTGACGCTAGCGCGGAAGGTGATATGAGTGCACAGCCAACGGCAGTTGGATTGATGAATCGCTCAAGCGAATACCTTTCGCACCCGGTGTTCAATAGCTACCATTCTGAAACAGACATGATGCGCTACTTGAAGCGCCTCGAGAATAAAGACCTTTCATTGACGCACGCGATGATTCCTTTAGGATCATGTACAATGAAGTTGAATGCAGCGAGTGAATTGTTGCCATTGACTTGGCCAGAGTTCGCTCAACTTCACCCATTTGCACCAGTGGATCAAGCAGTGGGTTACCACGAAATGATCGAAGAGCTTCGTGTCAACTTGAATGAGATCACTGGATTCGCAGATACAAGTCTGCAACCAAATTCAGGAGCTTCAGGAGAATACACAGGATTATTGGTGATCCGCGCTTACCACGAGTCGCGTGGTGAAGCACACCGTGATATCTGTTTGATTCCATCAAGTGCCCATGGAACGAACCCGGCTTCAGCGGTAATGGCTGGTATGAAGGTTGTCGTGACCAAGTGTGATGAAAACGGGAACGTTGATATCGAAGACTTGCGTGCACGCGCTGAGGAGTATTCTGATCGCTTAGGTGCATTGATGATTACTTACCCATCAACGCACGGTGTATACGAAGAAGATGTGTTGGAGATCAATGCGTTGATCCATGAGCACGGTGGTCAAGTATATATGGATGGAGCCAACATGAACGCTCAGGTAGGCTTGACCAACCCTGGGAATATCGGGGCAGATGTGTGCCACTTGAACTTACACAAAACCTTCGCGATTCCTCACGGAGGTGGAGGCCCTGGTATGGGACCTATCTGCGTGGCTTCGCACCTTGCACCATTCCTTCCTGGAAACCCAGTGATTGAAACAGGAGGAGAGCATGCGATTAGCGCAGTAGCTTCGGCTCCGTACGGAAGTGCATTAATCTTGTTGATTTCCTACGGTTACATCAAGATGCTCGGTTCAGACGGACTGCGTCAAAGCACAGAAATGGCGATCCTGAATGCGAACTACATCAAGGCGAAGATTCGCGCAGCGTACGATGTATTGTACCAAGGAAAGAACAATACAGTAGCGCACGAGATGATCATTGATTGTCGCGACTTTAAAAAGGTAGGCATCGAAGTAGCAGATATCGCAAAGCGATTGATCGATTACGGATTCCACGCACCAACGGTTTCATTCCCTGTGGCCGGTACATTGATGATCGAGCCAACAGAGAGCGAAGGAGTAGAAGAACTAGATCGTTTTTGTGAAGCGATGTTGGCGATTCGCGAAGAGATCGCAGAGATCGAGCGAGGAGAGGTAGATCAAGATGACAACGTATTGAAGATGGCTCCTCACACAGCTACTGAGTTAATCAGCAGCGTATGGGCCCATTCATACTCTCGTGAAAAAGCGGCTTATCCAGTAGCATCATTGAAAGATGCAAAGTTCTGGGTGAGCATTAGTCGAGTAGATAATGCCAGTGGAGATCGCAACTTGATCTGTACTTGTCCACCACTTGAAAACTACATGGAAACGGTGTAAATATTGTTTTGTGAAAGCAATAAAAGCCCGGGTGTATATGACGTTTACACCCGGGTTTCTTTTTGTTTCGCTAGCGCGGAAAGGGCTTGGGACATGGGGATTCTATGAATCCTGTACTTGGTTGAATCCGGCCGGCATGCGTCATTTACAGAAGTGACCGTTGATCAGGTTCGCAAGCCTGCTTAAAATCTCTTAATAACTCAAGGTTAAAGATTTCTATATTTGCTGCGCTTGATTAGTTTACGAATCCTATTTAAATCTAAATGATTATGAAGAAAGTTTACGCGATGTTGTTCGTGTCACTTTTTGCTATCGGTGCGAGTGCACAGCACGTAATGTCACCTTACGCTAAAGGCAAGGACAAAGAAATGAAGCGTGCGAATAACAGCCAGACGCAAGTCAATACTGACCGTGAAGTGTTCTACACGAATGACTTCTCTGAGTGTTCTGACTTTGTTATCGACAACGCTTATGACAATGGTTTCACACAGTTCGTTTCAGATCTGAACTTCGAATGTGGTGATGTGCTACCTGAAGGACCGGCTGCAATTGATCCTGTAGCTTCTACAACCGCTGACAACGGTTTTATGATGATCGACTCTGATGAGTACGGTGGTGAAGAAGGTTTTGACGGAATTGAAAACAGCTGGTTCCAAACAGCGAACCCAATCAACTGTGCGGATCACCTGTTCGTATCTCTAAGCTTTGAGACGTTCTACCGCATGTGGGATAACGGCTCATCTGATGGAAATGAGTACTGTCTAGTAGAGATTTCTCGTGACGGTGAAACTTGGCCAGACGTTGAAACGTTTGAAGTAGAAGAAGGTATGGTTGACTTCGGTGACGGAGACGGCATGGTGCAGGCTCGTTGGGAGCTTTGGCCAGAAATGCAGACTCAAGACCCTGTAGACAACCCAACCTTATTCGTATTTGATATTACATCTGCTGCAGGTGGTCAAGACCAAATTTGGATCCGCTTCCGTTGGAAAGGAACTTGGGGCTACGCTTGGATGATTGACGATATGCAGCTTTTCGATACTCCTGAAAACGACATCCGTTTCGATAGCTACGCTACTTACACTGATTACAACGGTACGTCCATGTACGAAGTAGATACATGGCACCCAACTCAGGCAACTGAAATACAGATGGCTGCGAAAGTTCGTAACATCGGTTCTTTGGATCAGACAAACGTTACATTGAACGCTTCCATCAACGGAAACGAGGCTGGAACATCTGATGCAATCGATCTTCCTTACCTAGCATCTGATACACTACGTATCACGGGGTACACTGTACCAACTGACCCTGGTCAATACGATGTCGAATTCACAGTTTCTGCTGATGCAGAAGATGAGAACCCTGGAGACAACGTGACTTCGCAGTCATTCCAAGTTTCTCCAGTTGCATACGACGGTGGAATTGGAGGACAGTACGGTCGTGATGATCGTAACTTCTCGGGTCTATTCCCAGCGGCTGCTTACAATGATGAATTCCAGGCGGCAACGCCAATGCAGTTCTTCGGTGACGGTACGATTTACTCGATCCAGGTAGCAGTTACTGCTGGTGACGAGGGTGCGCCAATGATCTGTCACGTTCTTGACTTTGAAAACCTAGAAATTCAAGCTTCTACTGCAGAGTTGGAGTTGAACCCATCTCTATTGAACGACGGTTCTGAGTCTGGTGACGATATCATCTGGTACAACTTCATCCTTGAAGATCCATGGCCAGTAGCTGAAGGTGAAGGATGGGTTGCATCTTTTGAAAGCTACGGTGGTTCTGGTATCCGTATCGGTGAGTCTAAGTTCGCACCAGATCAGACATGTTTCGTGTTCGGTGACTTCGGTACTGCTGGATTCGACTGGTACTTCACAAACGAAACTCCAATGATCCGTTTCAACATGGACGAAGGAGCAGCAGTTGAGAACATGGAGCAGTTTGATACATTCGCTATCTCACAGAATGCACCAAACCCAGCTTCTGATTTCACTCGCATCACTTACAACTTGGAAGTGGCAGCTGAGGTTGCAATCGAAGTACGTGACATCACAGGTAAGTTGATGATGACCCGTGATCTTGGAACTGTAGGTGCAGGATCTTACGCTTATGACCTAAGCGTTTCTGATTACGCTGCAGGTATGTACAGCTATACATTCACTGTGAATGGTAAGTCTGTAACTCGTAAGATGATCGTGAAGTAAGTATTACTTCATCTCAATATTGAAAGAGAGGTTTCCTTCGGGAAGCCTCTTTTTTATTTTATTACTTCTAGTAAATGAATGGCTTTACAAGAGGTTAAGGCCAGATCAAACTATTTGGAATTGTATAATCCGGAGAATTTGGTCTGTACATTCTCATAAATCATTCGCTGTATTGTTTGGTTCGAGAGAGGTTTTGCGTAATTTTCCCGATTCAAAAGTGTAAGACATGAAGAAAATCTACTTGCTAGTAACAACAATGATGCTCGTTTCAGTTTTGAACGCACAGCGCATTCAAGATGTAAACGAGTTCAACTCACTCACTCCAGTAACGCAACAGGAGGCTGAAAATGCACGTCGTGCAGGAACACAACTGAAAGCAGAAGCTGGTGAGCCTAGAGGAAACATCTTCTTCTACGAAGATTTTGCTAACGGATTCGACGGAAATAATGGCCTAGGTGGCTGGACTGTTGAAGATACAGGCGGCAACACCATTTGGGCAGTAGCTGACGAAAACAGCCCTGCAGGTGAATTCTCAACCAACATCGGTCCTTTGGCGTCTGCTACAGCTGATAACGGATGGGTGATCTTTGATTGTGATTTCTACAACACTCCGATCTCAGAAGGATTCGAGGATACTGAAGGATGGATTATTTCACCAGAAATGGATATGTCTGCGTTGAACTCTGTAGTTGTACAGTGGGAGCAGTACTTCCGTTACTGCTGTTTCCCATTCGCACCAGTTTTCCTAGAAGTATCTAATGACGGTGGTAGCAGCTGGATCTCTTTCCCAGGCCACGGTGACTTCATCGAGTCTGCAAACGTTGCTTCTGCAAACCCACTTCCGACTTCAGTAGATATCTCTTGTGCTGCTGCAGGACAAGAGTCTGTATTCATTCGTTTCGCGTATCTACAAAACCCAATCCTACGAAACGGATACACTCACTACTACTGGGGAATCGATGATGTAACAATCGTTGAAAATGAAACTGAATTCGATATCCAGATGACTCAGTTGGCTACAGGTGATATTTTCAACTACTTCGAGTACCGTGATATTCCTCTAGAGCAGGCAATCACTGAAACTGATGGTGGTCTTGTTGCTGGTGTGCTTTACCGTAACGGTGGATTCGCTGATGCAACGAACACTACAATCACAGTTGAGATCCTTGACGATTCTGAAAACGTATTGAGCACAACAGTTACTGATCCTTTCACAGTTCAGTCTGCTGCAAACTCTGAGCTTTGTCCACAGAACACAAACGATACACTTTACATTTCTACAGGATGGGCCCCTGCTTCAACTGGTGATTACTCAGTTCGCGCTACGATCACTTCTGACGAGATGGATGTAAACGAAGACAACAACGTGATCACTCGCCCTGTGACTTACACAGACGATGAGTACTCTCACGATGATGAAGAGTCTTGGGACGTAGAGTTCGCTCCACGTGAGAACGACAACGGAGACGCATTCGAACCAACGGGTTACGGTAACTTCTACCTAGCTCCTAACAGCGGAACTATGGCATACGGAGTTCTTGTGGCATTCGGTCCTTCTACAGCAGGATTTATGGAGTTTGAAGCTCGCCTATACGAAGTACAGCCGGACGAGGCGTTGAACGATGCAAACTTTGAAACATCATTCCACGTAATCGCTCCTGAGTACATCCCGAACACTATCGCTGACGCGGAACTACACTACTACCCATTCGAAGATCCAATCGAAATGTCAGTAGCTAACCCGAACGATATTGATGGTGATGTATTCTACTTCGCTGGTGTAATCAACGATTTCGAAACAGAAGATCAGTTCACAGTTGTAGGTAACGGTGATTCAGATACAGATAACTCAACTGGAGTTTACGAGCTTTCAGGTGGTGGTGACTTCATCTGGTTCACATCTCAAACAGCTTCTCCTGCAGTTCGCTTGATCACATCGCAGCGTGTTGCTGTTGATGAGCTAGCAAACCAGAACGGTGTTGAGTTGATGCAAAACGTTCCTAACCCTGCAAACAACACTACATTGATCCAGTGGTACCAGGTAGCTGGTAAAGAAGTAACATTCGAAGTGATGGACGCACAAGGACGTGTGATCGAAGTTCGCGACCTAGGAACTCTTCCTGGTGGTGAACACCGTATCAACTACGATGTTAACGAGCTAAGCTCAGGTATCTACTACTACACATTAACATTTGACGGTGTACGTCTAACGAAGAAAATGGTCGTTAGCGCTAAGTAATATTTGACAGATTTTTGTCAAGAAGCCTCAGGGGAAACCCTGAGGCTTTTTTTATCTTCTTAGTTCAACTGCGCTAGCCATGAAATACTGCCTATCTCTGCTGTTTCTGTTCTTGGTTGTGACCAGTCAAGGACAAGAAGTAGTTCTTTTCTCCGAAGACTTCGCTAACGGACTTGCAGGTAACAGCGGATTGGGTCCGTTAATGACCTGGGATAGTGTAGATGGGGATGTTTGGCATTTGGGGTTGGAGACAGGGCCTGAGAGCGTTTATTCTTCGTGTCAGCCCTTGCACTCTTCGACTGAAGAGAATGGTTGGGTTATTTGCGATATATCCGGGTATAATGATCAGTTCAACGATGATCAATCTTGGGTAGAAGTAAACGCATGGATGGAACTACCGGCCATAGATTGCAGTGGATTCGAAACTGTGGAGCTTCGCTTTGAACATTATTATCGCTATCAAGTCCTACAGAATGCTCCCATGCGCGTGGAGATTAGCACAGATAATGGGCAAACTTGGAATAGTCTTGAGGTTCCACGTCAAAATGAAAATCGGTACAGAAGTTATCAAAGTGCATACGGTGTAGCTGTAGAGGTGAATATGAACTTGACGTGTCAGGTAAACAATGCTGATAACGTCAGAATCAGATTCAGTCATTGGGTGAACTCTAACATTGAACCCAATATCTACTTTGGAGAGTTCTGGGGAATTGATGATATCGTCGTCGTAGGCAACAGTCAAAGGATGAAGTTAGAGGCTGTATTTCTGAATGATATTAAGTCAAGAACTACAGGGTATCAGCAAATTCCCTCTCAATTTGAAGATCTTAAACTGAGCACAAGTATTTTAGTCGAGAACATGCAGCTCACGGATGAAGAGTCTATTCCAGCTTCTCTGACTGTGTTTAATTCAGCTAATCAGGCAATCTACAGTCTCGATACTTTATTTGAAATTGCTGGACTAGTTACACTCGATGCTATTTGTGATACTCAATGTCCGTATGATACATTGGTATTAAAGACCGACTTTGATTTTCCTATTTACGGAGACTATCATTTCGAGGCAACATTGGGATTCCCCATGGATAGCCAGTCTGAGCTTTTGGAATTTAAAGGATCGGACGCACAATCGATCTACGTCAATAATGAAGACTTAGACTACCATGTATTACTTGGGTCAAGTCTGACTGTTGATGGCGATACCATTTATGGTTTGAGATTGAAGCATCAATTTGCAAGTGAAGAACTATTGTTGACTGCTGGGCTATTAAGCCCTGGTCCATTATGTGAGTACACACCCTTTGATTGGGAAGCTACGGTTGTTGAGGAAAGTGATATGGGTGTTGAAGGTTTAGAGCACCTATTCTTCACAAATAGCCCAGAATTAGTTCCTACAGATTGGGATGAATCTGAGATATATTGCGCACCTGTGGAATGCTATATGTCGATTGAGCCAGACAAACAGTATTGGATCTCGCTGGTGGATTTCGACAATAAAGGTTTAGATATCCCAGGAAGGATAAGCTTTCATAGTCCGGATGTAGAAATTCTTCTGAAGGATGAAAATTCCAACTTGTACTGGACACCATACCAATACTTTCTTCCTGTACTAGGTCTTGATGTTGATTTCTGTTACTCAATCGGTGAAATTGAGCCGCTGAAAGCCGATTTGACAAATCCTGTAAATAATGAACTAAGGATTCGATTTGAGGAAGAATATCAAGTCATCAGGTGGTCAATTTTCGATTCAGGTGGTCATTTGCTTCTAACTCGTTCACCCAATCAACGCACGAATTCTCTGACAATTCCAACGGTAAATCTTCCTACAGGACATTACATCATTCAATGCGCTACATCGCTCGGAACCCTCAGTGAACACTTCATTGTGCTCCACTAAAACTTCAGGTATTCCACCGAACTAACTCTGTTTCTGTCTATTACTAACATGTAGATGTAGGAAAGTTCTGACAGTATCTTCGGCACTTGACTGTAAGACATCGTAGTATTGAGTCGATAACTTCGCCACACAAACCATGTAAAAATTCTTTCCATGAAAACAGCTTGCTCACTGTTATTGCTCATGGTGATAGGATCGCTGTCTCTATCCGCACAGCAGACCATCGTTGGTCCTGCCCCCGGTAGAATTATCAACGGTCAATCACCTGAAGACGGCGCAGTCAACTTGCGCGAAGAGACCATCTGGTCTGAAGATTTTGCTAACGGTATCCCCGCCACATGGATCAACACCGGTGACCCGGAGTTGGCAGTGTGGGAATACCGTGGACCGAACACCAACCCGAGTTCAGATGCGGGTACACGCGGTTCGTGTCTGCCTGATGACGTGACCTTCGGTGAACCGATCCAGTCACTTACCGCTGATAACGGCTTTATCATCTTTGACTCTAACTACTGGGATGATAACGTTGGACCTTGCGGTAGCTTCGGTGAAGGACCTGCACCAGGGCCTCACTTCGGTACACTTGAAACTCCTTCCATTGATCTCAGTGCCTACCCTTCAGTAGGTCTTCGATTCAATCAGTATTGCAAAAACTATCAAACAGAATCGAGAATCGACTACAGCGTTGACGGAGGAGAATGGATGCCACTATGGATCAATGACGTTCCGCTGAATAGTGGAGAAAGTAGTGAAGACCGTTTCGATCGAATCAACGTAACCGAGCAACTCGGCGGACAATCAGATGTACGTCTGCGTTTCGTGTTCGATGGAAACTACTACTTCTGGATGCTAGATGATATCGAGCTATTCGAACTCCTTCAGAACAATATCTACGTTGAAAGCGCCACTTACGGTGACTTCAATATGGATGATCAAGGACACGAAACAGGATACGAGTACATGGAGTACAGCCTGTATCCTGCAGAAATGGCTCCTGATGTTCAATTCGGAACCAATGTTTACAACTACGGTGCAGAAGATCAAACGAACTGCGCGATGGAAGTATTCCTACGCAATGAGTTGACAATGGACACGGTGTTCACTGACGTGACTGTGGCGACAGATCTAGATACTGACGAGTTCTGGAACTTCCGTGCTGATGCACATCAGTTGGGTCCTGATATGGCACCGTACACAGCGCACTTCAATTTGACTCAAAATGAAGAAGAAGATTCACCAGATGACAATCACGTTATTCGTGATTTTGAGGTGACAGACGTTGTTTACGCACGTGACCGACTGTCCACTGAAGGGATCTACATTCCAGATCAAGCATACGCCGGACAAACGTACGAGGTCGGAAACTTCTTTGTGATCACGTCGGATGATCAGGCCGTAGAATCCGTTTCAATTGGTGTAGGTGTGGGGTCTGACCCAAATGCAACGGTTTATGCACGCATCTACTCAGTATCGATTGAAAACTCAATCTCAGCTACGGAAATCGCTTCTACAGATGAGTTTGGAATCATCGCTGATTCATACAACAACGTAGGAGATAACAATATCATGACCATCCCATTCCCTGAGCCAGTTGAACTCCACCAAGATTCAGCTTATTTGGTGATGGCTGGAACAACGGCAGGCCCGTCTGAAGTATTTTTCCCAATCAGTGGAGATTCTCCAGCATTGACATCTATGGTGCGCTTCTTCCCGAACAGCTGGTTCTACCTTGTGCGCACGCCGTTAGTGCGTATGAACTTCGGACCTGTGAGCAACATCGAAGAAGCTACTGCTCAAGACATCGAATTGAATGTATACCCGAACCCTGCTAGTGCGCAGCTCAATGTCAGTTACGAGTTAGAAGGTTCGTCAAATGTCCAACTCATCGTTTACGATGAACTCGGGCAGATCGTTGAAGAAAAAGCTCTTGGTAATCTTCCTGCAGGGACGCAACGTCACCAAGTCAGCACCGACGCATGGGCTGATGGTTGGTACGTGATCACGATCCAAACTGATAAAACACGCGTGAACGAAATGGTGATTGTAAGACACTAACCGTTCATGACCGCTTTGAAAGCCGCTTACTTCCGAGTAAGTGGCTTTTTTCTTCACCTTTGCGCCCTATGGGAATCAAATCTGCATTAAGTAAACCCTTTGCTCGTCAGGTCGCAGCCAAAGTGGCGCGTGAGTCACGACGTGCTGTCTATTGGCAAAAGAAGCAATTTGAGATGCTGATTACTGAAGGACGTAAAACCGCCTTTGGAAAGGATCATCGCTTTGATCAGATCAGTTCCCCAGAAGAATTCCGACAAGCTGTTCCTGTGCTCGATTATGAGGTGCTCAAACCATACGTTGATCGCGCAGTGAATGGAGAAGACAGCGTGCTTTGGCCTGGGAAGCCATTGTACTTCTGCAAGACCAGTGGGACCACTTCAGGAACGAAATACATTCCACTGACCAAAGCATCCATGCCTAACCACATCGTTTCAGCCCGAAACGCATTGCTATCGTACGTCGCAGAGACGGGTAAGGCTGAATTCGTGAATGGTAAGATGATTTTCCTTCAAGGAAGTCCTGAGTTGCAGAAGTTAGAAAGTGGTATTCCATTTGGTCGTCTTTCAGGCATTGTGGCCCACCACGTGCCTGGCTACCTTCAGCGCAATCGTTTGCCTTCAATGGAAACGAACATGATTGAAGAGTGGGAGACGAAGTTAGAGGCAGTGATTGATGAGACCATTGATCAGAATATGACCTTGATTTCGGGAATTCCTTCGTGGCTTCAGATGTATTTCGAACGTCTCGTAGAACGTTCAGGTAAGGCGAACATCAAAGAGATCTTCCCGAACTTCTCACTCATGGTATGGGGAGGGGTGAACTTTGAGCCATACCGTGCGCGTTTCCTAGAGCTGATAGGAGAGGCGATTCCTTCCATCGAAACCTACCCTGCCAGTGAAGGTTTTATCGCCTACCAAAACTCCCAAGAAGAAGAAGGACTCTTGTTAACCTTCGATTCAGGGATTTGGTATGAGTTTATTCCAGCAGATAAGTACTTCGATGAAAATCCACCGCGACTTTCATTAGCGGAAGTTGAGATCGGAGTGAACTACGCCGTGATTCTGAATACCAATGCCGGTATGTGGAGTTACAGCATCGGAGATACCGTTCGTTTTGTATCGCTTGATCCTCCAAAGATTAAGGTGACTGGACGTATCAAGCATTTCACCTCTGCGTTTGGAGAGCACGTGATTGCGGAAGAGGTAGAACGCGCCTTGACCTATGCAGTAGGCAAAATGCCAGCACAAGTACGTGAGTTCCACGTAGCGCCTGAAGTCAATCCATCGGAGGGTCTTCCATTCCATGATTGGTTGATTGAGTTCGAAGAGGAACCAGCATCTCTGGAGCAATTCGCAGCACTTCTTGACGAGAACATGTGTGATCAGAATGTCTATTACAAAGATCTCATTACTGGAAGTGTGCTTCGGGCGTGCAAAATTCGATCTGTGAAGAGAGGCTCATTCGAAGGTATGATGAGAATGAGAGGCAAGCTGGGAGGACAGAATAAAGTTCCGCGATTAGCGAATGATAGGAGCATTGCTGACCTTGTGATTCAGTCCTCAGAACAGTAATTGCATACCATTCCGCGATAGTGAACGTTAAATCATCATGCAAGGAAGACTGCTCATCTTCATATTCATCTTGCTTAGCCATTCCGCGCTAGCGCAAATAGAAGCCTCGATCAAAAAACACAATTTTGGAGAGGTTGAACGTACCACAGACCGTGTGGTGGATATTCAATTCACCAACAACGGCGATGACGGTGCCTTCGTTTTGCGCACGAAAAGCGAGAACTATTACTCCACGCTCTGGTCACATCGACAGGTAGCGGCGGATAGTACCATTACGCTACGTGTGAAGTTTAACCCAAGAAATAAGGGCGCTTACAATGATGAGCTTGAGATCTATTTCTCGACGATGCAAGAGCCAATTAAGATCAAGTTGCGTGCAGAAGTAAACTACGTTGATCGAGGAGATAATCCCGCTTGTCCTAGTTTCAGAGAACGTCCAGATAATTGTTGTGAGGATGATGCGTTCATGGTCAAAGTGATTGATCAAAAAACGCGCAAACCCATCAAGAATGCACGTTTCAGATTGATTGAGCAAGGGGTGTTGCAACGTGATGTGCGCACTGACCGTGAAGGCGTGTATACTGAGCCTGTGCCTATTGGCTATTACTTTATGGTCGCTAGCGCGGAAGGGTACCTCAGCACAGATTCAACGAGCTACATCAACCGACGGAATAACTACTTCGAGCTTGAGCTTGAAAAGGAAGAGGTTGAGGAAGAGTTAGAATTAGAGGAAGAATTAGAATTAGAAGAAGAGTGGACTGTTGAGAGTGAAGAGACGATTGTGATTCGAATTGAACGTCCGGTGGAGCTTGAACCTGAGCCAGAGCCAGTAGTGGTGGAGTCGGTAGAAGAGGAACCTGTTGTTGTCACGAGCGCTGACCTTCCTGAAGATCAATACCGTCCGAACAGCATTGTGTTCTTGGTTGACGTTTCACAGTCAATGAACCAAAGTGGAAAGTTAGATCTGTTGAAGGCATCTATGCTGGAGATGATTGGTATTCTTCGTCCGATTGATCAGGTGGCCTTAATCAGCTATGCTTCTAAAACCGAGGTGGTCTTTGATATGACTTCAGCAGATCGGAAAGGCGAGATGGAATCAGCCATCAAAGCCTTAGAAGCTGGGGGAATGACTTCTGGAGCGAAGGGTTTCAGAGACGCCTATGAACTCGTGAACGAATATTTCATCGAAGGTGGAAACAATGAAGTCATAGTAACCACTGATGGTGCCTTTACGAAACGTGACAGTCCGCAGATTCTCAAGATGGCTGACAAGAACCGTAAGAAAGATGTGAAGACAACCGTGGTAGGGATTCGATCGAAGTCTTATGCTATCGAAACCCTTGAAAAGGTCGCGGAAGAAGGCCAAGGGTCCTTCATTTTGATTCAAGACTACGATGTGGCCTTGAAGTCTTTGGTCGACGAGATCAAAAAGCAATCGCTACGTCGACAGTAAGCTTATCTTTGCGGCGTGAAAAAGCCGTATCTCATCGGAATCGTAGGTGGCAGCGCCAGTGGGAAAACATCCTTCCTGAATGCTTTGCTTGACAGCTTTGGTCAAGAAGAACTCAGTCTCGTTTCACAGGATAACTATTATCGTCCGGCCGAAGAACAGCCCAAAGATGAAAATGGATGGATGAATTTCGATCTTCCGGAATCGATCTACGAAGATGAATTCGTTCGAGACCTCGAAGTATTGAAATCAGGTCAAGCCATTGAACGTCTGGAATACACCTTCAATAATCCAGCAATTACCCCAACTATGATTCGCGTTGAACCTACTCCGGTAGTGATCAGCGAAGGCCTATTTGTGCTTCATTATGAGAGAGTACGGGAGATGCTTGATTTCAAGGTCTACATCGATGCTGATCCTGATATTCGTCTGCAACGACGCATTGACCGAGATGCAAAAGAGCGAGGTTATCCTGAAGATGAAGTACGCTATCAATGGGCAAATCACGTAAGACCAGCTGACCAGAAGTACTTGGAGCCATACAAGGATCAATGCGACCTCGTGGTGAATAATAATGAGAGCTTTGAACAAGGACTAGCAGCACTGGTTAGTCACATCAAGAGCAAATTGACATGAAAAAGATCTACCACCTTTCTACTTGTAATACTAACCAGCGTATTATCAAGGAACTTGGCCTAAAAGACCGAAATGACATCGAAATGCAGGACATCAAGTTCGACAAGATGACTCCTGAACAGGTAGATCACATGAAGTCCTTGGCAGGTTCATACGAAGCCTTGTTTTCACGTCGTTCAATGAAGTTTCGTTCAATGGGATTGGCAGAAAAGGCCTTGACCGAAGACGATTACCGCCAACTCATTATCGATGAGTATACTTTCTTAAAGCGACCAGTAATCGTGATTGACGACAAGATCTTTATCGGAAGTGCCAAGGCTCAGGTTCAAGGTGCCGCCGAAGCAATGGGCTAATGTCAAAAAAGCTCGTAGCACACATACTACTGTTCTTTGTAGCCGTTATCTACGGCGCGAATTACTTGGTGGCTAAAGGCTTGATGCCTGACTTAATTGGTCCATCTGGCTTTATCTTCATCCGTGTTTCTGCAGCTACAATTTTGTTTTGGATTGTCTATCTGCTCAGTTACGAGAAGATAGATCGGAAAGACCTCGCCCGAATAGCTCTGTGTGGTCTGACCGGCGTGGCGACCAATCAGCTATTCTTTTTCAATGGATTGAATGCGACCTCTCCGGTCAATGCATCCATCATCATGACGAGTAACCCGATCCTAGTATTGGTGGTGTCAGCGATCATACTGAAGACCCGAATTACCTCGAGAAAACTAGCTGGGATCTTCTTGGGAGCGGCCGGAGCGATTGTATTGCTTTTACTTCAAGGAAGCGCCAAAATCAGTTGGCAGGGAGATGTAATGATCCTGATCAATGCGCTGTCATATGGTGTCTACCTTGTACTGGTCAAGCCATTGATGGCAAAGTACAAGCCCGTTACCGTGATTACATGGGTGTTTACCATGGGGCTCATCTTAGTGGCCCCTGTTGGCTTCGATCAATTCACTGCTGTTGACTGGAGTAGCTTCACCTCCTCGCATTGGTTGGGTGTATTCTACGTGGTGATTTGTACCACGTTCTTAGTCTATTTGATGAATATCTACGCCTTGAAGACCGTTCAGCCAACAGTAGTGAGTGTATACATCTACCTGCAACCATTGTTAGCAGGAATCTTTGCCTACATCTTCGCTAGCTTTGGTGGTGAAGACTATACAGGCGACATCAATTGGCAACGAATCTTGTGTGCGCTCGCGATCTTCGTCGGAGTTTATTTGGTAAGTGTGCCTGCCCGCGGTCAGCGGTAGTTCCAAGTTCAAGCATTCCTTCTTACCTTACGGGAAAATCTCCAGTCATGTCCATTAGACGTCCGTTCAACCTCCTTCAGTGGATCGAAGAAAACAGAGAATTACTCAAGCCTCCGGTTGGAAACAAAAACATGTATGTAGAAAGCGGCGATTACATTGTAATGATCGTTGCCGGACCGAACGCGCGTAAGGATTACCACTACAATGAAACTGAAGAGCTCTTCTATCAAATCGAGGGAGAGATCAACGTACGCATCCAAGAGGATGGCAAGGCGGTAGATATTCCATTGAAAGCAGGTGATATGTACTTACACCCTGCGAAGGTGCCGCATTCTCCAATGCGTTCAGAGGGCTCAATCGGACTAGTTATTGAGCGTAAGCGTGCCTCATACGAAGGAAAAGATGGACTTTTATGGTTCTGCGATAATTGTAATCACAAACTGCATGAAACCTACTTCCCGTTATCGAATATTGAGAAGGATTTCTTGCCTCGATTCAATGAGTTTTATACCTCTAAAGAGCTGAGAACATGCAACAATTGCGGGCATGTGATGGAAGTGGATGAACGCTTCGTTAAAGAAGCCTGAAAATATTGAACTCCTTTTTTTAAGCTGACAACTTCGTCGGCTTTTTTGTGCAACGTTTTTTCGAAAGCTCTGGTCATACAGGGGAACGGCGCAAGCTGAGCTAACGAAACAACGATGAAACGAACTATACTTTCTCTTGCATTGCTAATGCTTTGCTTTCCTGTCTTATCTCAGGATTGCTACAATGTTTATCTAGGTCTTGATAGCTACATCTCCCAAGACGGACCCGAAGCGGTTTTCTGGGAGTTAGTAGATAGCGATGATGCCCTTGTGGAATCAGGAGTAGCCCAATATTCGATGAACGATCCGTACTACGATCAAGTGCTCTGCTTACAACCAGGGTGCTATACATTGAACGCTGAGGTGAATGGCTTTTTTAATCCAATGGGTATCGAAGCTTACCTTGAGTCAGACATCGGTGAAATCAATGATTTGATGATTTCAATGCTCGACTTAGGTCTTGCCATCGAGTTCTGTCTTTCGGCACCAGCGGTTAATTGTCCGGAAACGATCAGCTTCGAACAAGTAGGAGACGAGTGTGCTGTATACATCGCTACCGTTGACGGCTATGATGGACCTGTCATCTGGGATGCTACTGGTTTTGGAGCGTTCGACGGAGATGAATCATACGTGTTCGACTTCTGGAACGAAGGTGTTTACGATGTGTGTGCAACGATCCTGACCGATGACTGTGAGACGACCATTTGTACTTCCATCAACGTCGATTGTTTTGATAATTGTGAGTTATACGTAGGATTAGAACAAGAGTCAGATTGTGGGCCATTCGTCTTCTACGGCGAAAACGAGAATCCTGACCTGCCAATCTGGTGGTGGGTTGAAGGACAGAACATTGAAAGTGAAGGAAACGTGTTCACCTTTATGCCAGAAGAAGCAGGGGTCTACACGATCTGTGCAGGCATCGAAACACCTGAATGTCCGTTTGGAACGACTGAATGCATTACGATAGAAGTGCCTGAAGGCTGCTTTGAAACAGAAGATTGTACCCTCTACGGTGAAGTGGAAGCCTTGACTTGCGATGTATGGTTGCTAGAACTAAGCGGAAACCTTCCATGGGAAGTTATTCCAGGAATATGGCTTGATAATGAGTACTACGGACAAGGAATGTCAGCGACCTTCTTGCTCGAGCCAGGATGGCACACAGTATGCGCTGGATACGAGTCTGAAGCCTGCGAAGGCGAAGTAGAATGGTGTACTGAATTCTACGTCGAAGAATGTGAATGTCCGTACTACGTGGAGTCTTGGGTTGACGGATGCCAAGTATTCCTCGAAATTCCGCAAGCTGATCCAAACGCAGAGGTGTTGTGGGAAGTAAATGGAGTCACCTATGAAGGAGGAGGTATCCTAGATGTGATCGTTAGCGAAAATGGTTACTACACAGGTTGCGCGGTCTACAATGACCCATTCTGTCAAGACCTTGTGTTGTGCTTCGACTTTGGAATTGATGGTTGCGAAGAAGAAACAGGTTGTTTCCTTCAGGTAAGCAACCAATTGATCGAGGGAACAACTTACCTCTTTGAGGCGAATGCCCCAGATAACGCCACGGTTTGGTGGACGATTAATGATGAAGTGGTGGATAGTGGAAACCTCTTTGATTATGAGTTCAACGCTTTTGGTCAATACGATATCTGTGCCTTCTATGAGACGCCGGAATGTCCTGAAGGAGTTTTAGAATGTGTGAACATTGTAGTAGCTGATGAATTCGATTGTACTCCAGTAGTGATCTACTTTGATGCCGTTGAAGGATTGGATGTAGATGTCGATATCGAGTACATCATCGAAGGCCTTGGTTTTGAATTAGAAGGGATGATCACGATCCAAGAAGAGTGTGGTTCAACGATTCTAGAGCTATGTGTGCCTGATGGATGTTACCAGGTGACCATGTCGTTCGAAGAGTTCGAAGACCTCGCGCTTTACCTCGCCATCTTTATCGATAATGGTTTGCCCATTGAGTATGACATCGACTTGTTGAACCAGACGGTTACAATTGAAATGGGTGTGAATGATGACTGTGCTACTGATATCGCTAGCGCGGAATTGGAATCACTTTCTCTCTTCCCTAATCCGGTAAATGAAACATTGAATGTTATTTACCCGAATGACAACAATGAAGAATGGATGATTTTCGATAGCAAAGGAAGTTTAGTCGAACAAGGAAATTTGAACGAATTCGGTGTGCTTAAACTGAACACTAGCCACTGGAAAAGCGGTGTGTATGTCCTTCATATAGAAGGTGATACCAAAGTCCTGACGCAGCGATTCCAGGTGGTTCACTGATTTGGTTAAGGCGATAAGGAGAGGGGCTTTTAGCCCCTCTTTTTGTGCTTGTATTTAGGGCATCTTAACAATTCAGGGAATTCCATTCACATGCATTAGGAATTCAGGGTGGGTAGGCTGGTTTCTTATTACTAAATTCGCCCATTGCCAAAGAGCACCATTACGCCAAGCATGACGTATACCAAGATCAACAACTACACTGGGTGGGGAATATGGCTGATAGCCACACTCACCTACCTTTCAACGATTGAACCAACTTCCAGCTTCTGGGATTGTGGAGAGTTCATCGCATCTGCATACAAACTTGAAGTAGGTCACCCGCCGGGTGCACCGTTCTTCATGATGGTCGCGCGCTTCTTCTCGATGTTCGTGCCATCTGAGTATGCCGCAACAACGATTAACGTGATGAGCGCCTTGTGTTCCTCATTCACTATCCTCTTCTTATTCTGGAGTATTACCCACTTTGCCCGCAAAATTGCGAGCAGATCAGGTGAGCTAGATAGCGGAAAGATTATAGCTATCATGGCTTCGGGAGCAGTGGGTGCGCTGGCTTATACCTTCAGTGATTCCTTCTGGTTTAGTGCTGTAGAAGGTGAGGTTTACGCCATGTCATCGCTCTTTACAGCCGTTGTATTCTGGGCCATTCTGAAATGGGAAAGCCTCGCTGATCGCGGAGGAGAATTGCGTTGGATTATCTTGATTGCCTACCTCATGGGACTATCCATCGGGGTCCACCTCTTGAACCTTCTTGCGATTCCGGCGATAGCCTACGTATACTACTTCAAGCGCTACAAGCCGAACTTACCTGGAATCCTTCTGACAGGGGCCATTTCTATTGCCATCCTTGGTTTCGTTCAATACGGGATCGTTCAAGGATTCATCAAGTTGGCGGCGAAGTTTGAACTCTTCTTCGTGAATGATCTAGGTATGGGCTTCAACACAGGAGTAGTCGTCTATGCCCTCCTTGTACTAGGAGTCATCGGAGCATTGATTTGGTTCTCACACAAGAAGAACTGGCGCGCGGTGAACGTAGGTGCTTTGAGTATCCTAGTGGTACTCATTGGGTACTCTACCTTCGCAATGATCGTTATCCGTTCATCGGCCAATCCACCGATGGATGAGAACAACCCTGAAAACCTATTTACGCTTCTATCTTACCTCAACCGTGAACAATACGGTGATCGTCCATTAGCTTCTGGTCAGTACTGGAACACGCCTACTGACCAGGAAGATCCATACAGCGATGGAAGTGCGACATGGGTAAAGAGTTACTCTGTGAAAGAGCAACGGGGAACACGCGAACAACGTGTGAAGTCATTTCGTTGGGAGTATGAAGCGGAGAAGTTCATGGCCGAAAATCAAGGCAAGTTCTTCATCGTGGAGGAATACGTTGATAGTGGTGAAAAGAAAGGGAGTATCCCGAATTACGACAATCGTTTTACAACGATTTTCCCACGGATGTATAGTTCGCAAGCGAACCACGAACGTGAGTACAAGCAGTGGAGTAACTACAAGGATTGGAATGTCGAACGCGTTTATGAATCACCGCTAGTGGAAGACTTCCGCATGAGCCGTGAAGAATTCGTATACCATATTGAAAAAGACATCCTAGGTGCTGGAATGGATCAGCGAAGTCTACAACGCACCTTGACGAGACTCTTCGGTACCTATAAACTGAAAGCAAACGATATCGTTCAAGTTCGCGCAGCGAATGAACTCTTGATTTACAATGATCAAACGAAAGAGTTTGATCAGCTAGCAGTGCTTGATGATGAGCGTATGCTTCAAGCGGTATCGATGTACGTCGTTGATATTCTTTCTGAAAACGTGACCGTTGGACGCACCTACGTAGAGCGTATGGAAGAAACAAAACGCCGCCTTGAACAGGAAGAACGTATGTCAATCATGCGTGCGAATGCGACGGGAAATCAAGATGATTACACACGTGCACTACAGATTCGTTCGCAGCTAGATAGAATATACGGTGAGCTAACCCCAAGCTTCAGTGAAAACTGGCGATTCTTCATGGATTACCAAGTAAACTGGATGTACTGGCGTTACTTCATGTGGAACTTCGCTGGAAAGCAAAATGACAATCAGGGGCATGGTTCATTCCTTGATGGTAATTGGTTGACAGGACTGGATTTCATCGACGAGCAACGTATCGGAAACCGCGATAATCTGCCAATGAATGCGCAGAACAACAAAGGTTTGAATAAGTTCTTTTTGTTCCCATTGATCCTCGGATTGATTGGATTGATTTTCCAATTGGTGAGATCTCCTAGAGAATTCTTGGTAGTAGCGCTTCTGTTCCTCATGACAGGGTTGGCGATTGTGATCTACTTGAACCAGTACCCATTACAACCACGTGAGCGTGACTACGCTTATGTAGGTTCCTTCTATGCCTTCGCCATGTGGATAGGTATGGGAGTCTACGGACTGTACTGGGCTGCTCGCGCGATGAAGTGGAAAGACCTTGGCGTAGTAGCAGGAATGTCTATTGGGGCAGGCTTGGTATTCTATACCATCGAAAACATCTCAGGTGGAGATAACGCATTCTCTTACTGTGTGCTTTACATGAGTGCAATCGCTGTTGCCTTGCTCGCAATATCTATGTTGCTCCAAACCATTGCAACCAGCAATTTCGTCAGGGCAGCCGCTCCGGCAGTGTTATGTTTGATCGTACCGCTAGTGATGGCTGCTGATGGATGGGATGATCACTCTCGTGCGAAACGTGAGACGGGAGTAGATTTTGCGAAGAATTACCTCGATTCACTCGAGCCGAATGCCATCATATTTACCAACGGAGATAACGACACTTTCCCACTTTGGTATGTACAAGAGGTGGAAGGTTACCGAACGGATGTTCGTATCGTCAACTTGAGTCTTCTGAATACTGATTGGTATGTTGACCAGATGAAGCGCAAGGCGTACGAGTCAGACCCAGTTCAGATCTACATGGAGGAAGAGAAGTACCGTCAGGGTACCCGTGATATCGTACTCTTGGAAGATCCAGCGAACCCGTCAAATCCCTACGTTGACGTAGAAAGCGCAATGCGTATTTCACTTGATGACAGTAAAATGGTTGACTATGGTGAAGGAAGAGGCTATAACTACCTCCCATCACACAGCTTCCGAATGGAAGTAGATTCAGCGGCTGTTATGAACGCGGGTGTGGTAGGTCCGGATGAAGCAGATAGGATTGTAGATGCCATCGAATGGACAATCGCAGATCAGCGAGGGCGACCAAAGCCATACATCTTAAAGAACCACTACATGGTGATGGAGTTGATCCGAAACAATGACTGGACGCGTCCAATTTACTTCGCGGTTACTACTGGTCCTGACTCATACGTAGGTCTGCAAGATTATTTCAGACTAGAAGGATTGGCTTACCGTTTGGTTCCGATCAAATATCCCAAGAGCCAAAACCCGAACGTTCTTGGTGGATTCGCTGCGGACAAGATGTACGATCTTGTAATGAACGAATTCCAATGGGGTAACATGGATGATACAACGGGCATCTACATGGATGAGAACAACCGTCGTATGACCACAAATCTTCGTCTTCAGCTGACGAATTTGGCGGAAGAGTTGATGATTCGTTCAGAAGATGATCGGGCGTTGAACGTATTGAATAAGCTTCTGACGGTTACGCCAGAAAAGAACGTGGAATACGACCGCGTACTTCTTCCAGTGGCTGAGGCATTGATCAACTTATCTGGTGAGCCAGATTCATTACGCCAGTCGAACCTGTCAGCTGAAGAGCGTGCTCAAGCCAAAGAATTGGCTACGGGATTGAGTGATCGACTATTTACTGTCTTCGAAAGTGAGATTGAATACTTCTTGAGTCTAGACGGACGTTACTTCGACCAAGTGACAGAAGACTTGAGCATTCTTTATCAAGTGAATGCACGAATTCTAAGCGAAATGGAAAGAGAGCATCCTGACGACCCATTGAGCATTGAACTTTCGGAAAGACTCGGCGAAATCGAAAAAGCCATTGACCGAAAAGAACAAGAATTGAAAGACTTAGGAACGGTAAGTTTCTAAACTAAGAAAGCCGGCTTTAGCCGGCTTTCTTAGTTCTTAAATGCTCTAAACGTTTGGTGTAAAGCGGTCGTGTAGTTTGTTAGCTGTTAATAGTTACTTCTTTGTATCCACGAGGAAAGCGAGCTCTACTTCGCACCTCTTTGTGATACTTCTCCCACAACGGACCACTGAAGTCGTAAGGATCACGCTCCTTACCGTGCTCTTGGTATTGGCTGTTTTGATTCATAAGTCTTGAAGTTGAAGTGTTTCATTAGTAACACTTACACATGTATCAAATGGTTGCACTACCGTTACAAAGGTTGGTGATTTTGATGTAGATTAAGCCTCGCTAACATTATTGCATCGTAGGGCTAATCTGACATTCTATAAGGGATACGTTCTTACCCACGCCTTAAATCATGCGTGTACATTTGAGACTGTATTCCCAAGAGAAGACAACTAATGGCACAACCATTCAACATATTTATTGTCGAAGACGACCTCTGGTACGGGGAAGTTCTGGAGTATTTGCTCAAGCTGAATCCAGAATACAATGTAGAGAAGTTCACTTCAGGTAAAGACTGTATCAAGAATCTGCACAAACGTCCGTCGTTGGTGACACTTGATTATTCTCTTGATGATATGACCGGTATTGAAGTAATGCGTCAAATCAAGCAGTTTGATGCAGAAATCCCTGTGGTAGTGATCTCAGGTCAGGAGGATGTCTCAACAGCCGTAAACCTCCTTCGTGAAGGGGCTTATGATTACATCGTGAAGGATGACGACGCAAAAGATCGTCTGTGGAATGTTGTCAAGAATATCCGCGAGAAGAAAGATCTACAAGCTGAGCTTGAAGGACTTCGAGAGGAGATCGGTGCGCGTTATGATTTTGCCAATCTTATTGGTACCAGCCAGCCAATCCAGAAAGTGAAGAAGCTGATGGAGAAGGCGGTGAATACCAACATTACTGTTTCCATCAATGGAGAAACAGGTACAGGTAAGGAAGTTGTTGCCAAGGGAATCCACTACAATTCAACGCGGAAGAAGAAGCCATTTATTGCGGTAAACGTAGCAGCCATTCCTTCAGAGTTGATTGAAAGTGAACTCTTCGGGTATGAGAAAGGTGCCTTCACCGGTGCTGAAACTGCGCGTAAAGGAAAGTTTGAAGAAGCTGATGATGGTACACTCTTCCTAGATGAGATTGGTGAGATGGATCCAGCAATGCAGAGTAAACTACTGCGGGCAATACAGGAAAAAGAGATTACCCGAATTGGTGGTAATGCAACGAAAAAAGTGAACGTTCGCTTGATTGTTGCAACACATAAAAATCTCTCTGAAGAGGTGGAGAACGGAAATTTTAGGGAAGACCTTTACTATCGCTTATTAGGTCTCCCAATTATTCTTCCTCCGCTCCGTGAGCGAGGAAATGATATTCTCATGCTTGCCCGATTCTTTGTGGATGCATTTAGTAAAGACAATGGATTAGGCAACGTGGAGATCACAGAAGAAGCACGTCAGAAGTTGTTGAAGTATCCCTTCCCGGGGAACGTTCGTGAGCTGAAGGCATTGATGGAGCTGGCTGCAGTGATGTCAAGCAATGGAGTCATCGAATCTGACGATATCACATTCACCTCTACCCGAGGAATTTCCGGATTACTTTCTGAAGAACGTTCCTTGAGAGAATACACCACGAGTATTATCAAGCACTTTTTAGACAAATATGACAACAACGTTTTGCTCGTTGCTCGGAAGCTAGATATCGGTAAATCCACGATTTACCGAATGCTGAAGAATGAGGAGATCTGAAAAACCACTGACTATGAATGTTTCTCAAATGAGATGGTCGGCATCCGGTGGATGGACGACCCCAGACGGATCCGCTCCAAACCCACAGCTGGTCTTAGCCTTCGGAGGGATTGATGTAGTGTTCGAAAACACGCATTATGAGCATCTTCGATCTAATTTTCCTGAGGCAAACATCGTAATGGCTTCCACTGCGGGAGAAATTGACAACGATGAGGTAAACGATGAAACCATCATCGCAAACCTCCTTCAGTTTGACAGCACTGAGATCGTCGCACACATGCTACCAGTAGATGTTGCTTCTGACAGCCGTGAACTCGGACAAAACCTCGGACAACAGTTTGATACGACCGACCTGCGTCATGTATTGGTGATTTCCGACGGTTCGAAGGTAAACGGTGATCAGCTGGTAGCTGGTTTGAATGCTAGCCTTCCTGAAGGTGTACTTGTGACTGGTGGTCTTGCAGCAGATGCAGGTCGATTCACAAAGACTTTCGTTGGTCTAAATGGTACTCCTGAATCAGGAAATGTCGTTGTCATCGGTTTCTATGGAAGTAGAATCAAAATCGGACATGGTTCGATGGGGGGGTGGGACGAATTCGGTCCGGTCCGTAGCATTACCAAGTCAGAAGGTAACGTACTTCATGAGCTTGACGGAAGGCCAGCGTTGGAAATCTACAAGGATTACCTTGGAGATAAAGCGAAAGACCTTCCAGGAGCAGCGCTGCTATTCCCATTGAACATTTATGTGGAAGGGGATGTCACTCTGGTGCGAACGATTCTAAGTATCGACGATGAAACAGGAACCATGACATTTGCCGGAGACATTCCTGAAGGTAATCAAGCGCGTTTTATGATGGCGAACTTCGACCGATTGGTGGAAGGAGCAGAAAAGGCAGCACAATTCGGACTACAGTCGATTGACGGAGAAAGCCCTGATTTCGTACTAATGATTAGCTGTGTAGGACGAAAAATGGTGCTTGGTCATCGCGTAGAAGATGAAGTGGAAGCAGTATGCGATTTCTTCGGTGAGAAGCCATGCTACTCAGGATTCTACAGCAATGGAGAGATTACTCCAGTTAATGGTAAAGTAGAGTGTTCTCTGCACAACCAGACGATGACAATCACGACATATAGAGAAGAATAATTGATCGTCAATAAGGGACAATATAGCCGATTACTTTCCCGTCAATTGAGGAAGCATTTCGGGTCGTTGGAGAACGTTCCGCTCGACCTGCTGCCTTTCCTTGATGTGGTGGAAAGCTCATACGCTCACTTTGAAGAGAACTATTCTTTGCTTCAACACGCGACCGAGGTCAGTTCTCGTGAGTTGACCGAGATCAACAGTGAGCTCCGTAAACAAACTATGCAGGCACAGCTGGTGTTGGATGCATTGAAGTTTTCCATCAATGATCTCAGCGGGGGTAATGAAGACCTCGATAGCGAAGATGTATTGAGCGTGATCGACGTGCTACGTGCTGAAATCACCAGGCGTAAAAATGCCGAGCAGCAGATTGCCCTGAGTGAACATAAGTACCGAGGAATTATTGAAAACCTCTCTCTCGGTTTGATTGAAACTGACAACGAAGATCGCATTACCAAGGTATATGACCAGTTCGTTGAAATGATCGGTTACGAAGCAGATGAACTCTTAGGTCAAAGGGTATTTGAGTTATTCGTTCCGAAAGAGGAGCAAGAGAAGTTCAATCAGCAGATGTCAAACCGAAAAGAAGGGGTGGCAGGTGCTTACGAAGCAAAGCTTGTTCGGAAGGATGGAAAAGAAATCTGGGTGATTATCTCGGCAGCACCAATCGTTTCTACGGAAGGTGAAGTAGTAGGGTCTATAGGACTACATTTTGATATTTCAGAACGCAAGCAGATGGAAGAAGCCCTAATCACTGCCCGTGAAGATGCTGAAGCTGCACTTGCATCCCGAGATCAGTTCTTGGCGAATATCAGTCACGAAATTCGTACTCCAATGAATGCCATTATGGGTATGGCCGGTCTCCTTGGTAAAGCTTCCTTGAATATCGAGGAACGCAAGTACCAGGAAGCTATCGTGACCTCAGCTAAGAACCTTCTGGTTATAATTAACGACGTACTTGATGTCTCTAAACTGAACTCTGGCAAATTCGTCCTGGAGTCAGTTCGGTTCGATTTCAATAAGACTGTTAGTGACACCGTGAAGGCTCTGGAACAGACGGCCGCGGTGAAAGATATCTATATCAAAGCGGAAATTGACCCTGCCATCAACCAATGGCGTATGGGTGATCATGTGCGTTTGGCTCAGGTGGTTACAAACCTCGCCGGAAATGCCATCAAATTTACCGAGGATGGGGGGGTGACCATTAAGATCACCGAACCATCTAAAGAACGACTTCGAGTTGAAGTGATTGATACCGGAGTGGGCATCGCTAAAGACAAACTAGGGTCAATCTTCGAAGATTTCACGCAGGAAGATGATAAGGTGACGCGTAAATATGGAGGTACCGGACTCGGTCTTTCCATCTGTCGTCAATTAGTAGATTTATTCGGTGGTGAAATTGGCGTTGATTCAGAGAAAGGAAAAGGGTCGAACTTCTGGTTTGAAATTCCACTCGAAATTGGGAATGAGGTTAAGAAAGTGGCGAAAGCAACAATTGAGCAATTAGACGGAGTGCGCGTGCTTCTTGTCGAAGACAACGAAATGAACAGGTTCCTAGCCCGCACTATTCTGAATAGATGGGGGGTGATCCTTACCGAAGCTGTCAATGGTTTCGAAGCGGTTGAGGCGCTTAAGAATGACTTCTTCGATGTGGTCTTGATGGACCTTCAAATGCCTGAATGTGACGGTATGACAGCCACGAAGTTGATTCGCGAAGAACTCCGTCAAATGGTGCCAATAATCGCTCTAACTGCCAATGCCTTGGCAGGTGAACGTCAGCGATGCCTTGACGCCGGAATGAGTGGTTACCTATCGAAGCCTTTTGCTCCAGAATCACTCAATCAGACCATTCGCCATGCCATTTCAAATGAAGATCTCGTTGAGATTGATCAAGAGTCCGGGTTGTCAAAACTACGCGAGCAAATGTACGGTGACTTCGCACCTTTCCTTGAAGTAGTGAATGACAGTTTGAAGTCACACGAAGAAAGGATTGACCAAGCTGTCAAGGCTGAAGATTGGGAAAGACTCGCTGAATTAGCGCATTCGGTACGTCCAACACTCAGTATTGTAGGAGCGTCTAATCTGGCGAAGACTCTAGCACACGTTGAACATGCCGTAAGCCATGAGCGTTACGAGATGTTAGAGCTTCAAGGAAAAGAGTTGCTGAATCGCTACAAGGAACTCTTAGAGAGAATCCCAAAAGAGTAATTACTTCTCTGAACGAACCAAACGCAAGGTCTGCACCTGGTTCTCTCCAATAAGATGTACAAAGTAGATTCCTTCTGGAATCATCGTAAGATCCACGTCTTGATGGCGTGATTTACCCATTTCAATAAGCACCTTTCCTTGCATGTCTAAGATACGTAGTTCTACAGGCACAGAAGTGCTGATTTCACAATAGTTTCTGGCAGGATTCGGAGAGATCATCGCATTCAATGATACATCTTGACTCAACCCAATCACTGGGATAGAAAGCAAAAACAGACTGGTGAAAATGAGTTTACGCATGTTTCATTATACGGAACCTGCGTAAAAGAGTTCCCTTTGACTACTTTCGCACCGTGAAGAAGATCGCCATCGTTATTGGAACGCGTCCTAACTTCATCAAGGTGACGCAAATGAAGAAGGTCGGTGCTGAATTGGGTATCGACGTCTCTATCGTGCATACAGGTCAGCATTATGACCATAACATGGCCACGGTTTTCTTTGATCAATTCGGTTTACGACCTGATCACGTGTTGTCGCTCAATGAACGTCGTCCTTCACAGCAGTTGGGTGAGAATATCGTTGCATTAGCGAATTTCTTTGAAGAGCTTCAACCTGAATTAGTCATGGTGGTGGGAGATGTGAACTCCACATTAGCTGGTGCCTTGGCTGCTCAGAAAGCAGGTTTTCCAATCTCCCATCTCGAAAGTGGGTTGCGTTCCCTCGATAGAGGAATGCCAGAAGAAATAAATCGCATTCTAACCGATGAAATCACTGATCACTTCTTCGTTACTGAGGCCAGTGGTGCCAAGCATTTATTAGCCGAAGGTAAGCAAGAAGCCGCCATTCATATGGTAGGGAACACGATGATTGATACTATGGTGGCCTTCGAAGATGAGATTGATGCTTCTTCTATTCTCGATGATTTAAGCCTAACGGCGGAACGCTACGCTTTGATGACCTTTCATCGTCCGGCTTTGGTTGATAATGAAGCCGGTTTGAAATCATTGCTGCAACTTCTCACGGAAATTAGCCAATTCCGTTCGATTGTGCTGCCGCTTCATCCTCGAACAAAAAAGCGCATGGAGGACTTTGGGTTGTGGTTATCATTTGAAGGCTTGAAAGAAGTCCACCTGATCGAACCCATCGGCTATTTCGAGTTCCAGAAGTTGATCAAATGCGCGAAGTGGGTGCTCACTGATAGCGGCGGTATTCAAGAGGAGACCACCTTCAGACAACTTCCGTGTATAACGCTCAGACCAAATACCGAAAGGCCAATTACTATAGACCTCGGTACCAATGTTCTTGCGGAAATTGATGAGGTGATAGGCCATGTAAAGTCGATTGAGGCCGGAACCTTCAAATCAGGAGAAGTGCCTCCAATGTGGGATGGTCAGGCCACCCGAAGAGTGCTTGAGATTATTCGTTCACTGTAATTGTCGGAATCTTTTTTGTAGACGCGATTCAGGAGCTCCCTGAACGCACTAGCTTTGCATTGAATTTTATGAAAAAACGCATCGCCATATTCGCTTCCGGTGGGGGAAGTAACGCCGCTCGAATCATTGATCACCTGAAAGACAGTCAGTTGGCAGAGGTCGTTCATGTACTGTCGAATCGTAAGTCTGCGGGTGTTCACGCTATCGCGGAATCGGGTGGGGTTCCATCGATGAGTTTCAATCGTTCAGCGCTTGAAGAAGGGGGAGTTACCTCTTTCCTAACGAGCCAAAACATTGACTTGGTAGTACTTGCAGGATTTCTGATGAAAATCCCTGACAATCTGCTTAGGGCATTTCCAGACCGCATTGTAAACATTCATCCAGCACTGCTCCCTAATTATGGAGGTAAAGGAATGTATGGAGTGAATGTGCATGAAGCAGTGAAAGCAGCCGGAGAAAAAGAATCGGGAATGACAATTCATTTGGTGAATGAGAATTACGACGAAGGTAAGCTGCTGTTTCAGGCGAAAATAGCTATCAACGACGATGATGACGCTTCCGCGATAGCGAAAAAAGTATTGCAATTAGAACACCGCTTCTACCCTCAAATTGTAGAAGCCTTATGTAAAGCGTGATTATGGAATTTACTTGGACGAACTTCTTCTCGGTGACCATGGTTTTGTTCGCGGTTATCGATATCATCGGATCAATTCCGGTGATCTTGGATGTAAAGAAAAAAGCAGGTGATATCAATGAACTGAGAGCTTCTCTTGTGGCACTGGGTATCATGATTGCCTTCCTGTTTATTGGAGAAAAGCTGATCACTTTCCTCGGAATCGATGTCAATTCATTTGCCGTTGCGGGGTCATTCGTCTTGTTCTTCCTAGCCTTGGAAATGGTGCTTGGAGTCGAGTTCTTTAAACAGGATGAAACAGCGCATAAGACGGCTACCATTGTCCCAATTGCCTTTCCATTGATTGCTGGAGCCGGTAGTATGACGACCATCATCTCGCTCCGCTCAGAATTCTCTCAATTGGAGATTGGATTGGCTATTATCGCCAATATGCTCATCGTTTTCTTTGTGTTAAAGCTGACCGATCGAATTGGAAGAGCCTTAGGGGATGCGGGAATTGCTGTGCTGCGAAAAGCCTTCGGGATTATCCTATTGGCGATTGCGATCAAACTGTTCTCATCTAACGCGAAAATGCTCTTTTAATGGAAGTAGTGGCTTATACCGACGGCGGCGCAAGTGGAAATCCAGGTCCTGGTGGTTATGGAGCGATCCTCATGTGGGGTAAACACCGAAAGGAACTGAGCGAAGGCTTTCGTCTGACCACCAACAACCGCATGGAGCTACTCGCTGTGATCATGGTGCTTGAAACACTGAAACGCGATGGGCTGTCGGTAGTCATCTATTCAGACAGTAAATACGTGGTAGACGCGGTATCAAAAGGTTGGGTTTTCAACTGGGAAAAGAAGAACTACAAAGACAAAAAGAACCCTGATCTCTGGAAGCGTTTCCTCATCTCATACAGGAAACACAATGTCCGTTTCAATTGGGTAAAAGGCCACGCAGGAGATCCCATGAACGAGCGCGCTGACGAACTCGCGGTCTCAGCCTACCAAATAGGACCGTTGTTGGTAGACGAAGGCTACGAGGCGATTGCTAAATGATGGTGGACGGTAGACGGTAGACGGGATGGAAGAGTAACCAAATAAATAATTATTTCTAATTAGTGAATGGGGCTATGGTTTAGTTCGTTCCACGTTCCAAGCACCGCATTCCGCAATCCGCGCTCCGCACTCCTAATTTCGAACAATCTTCTGTGTTGCTGATTACTATTCCGTACTTTTGCCTCCGAAATTTAGGATTATGAGAACCGACCAGTACCAAGGACACGACTACTACCTAATGGATGATTTGCTCACTGAAGAGCATAAGTTAATACGTGACACAGCACGTGCATGGGTGAAGAAGGAAGTAAGTCCGATCATTGAAAAAGCGTTCGAAGAAGGGAAATTCCCGCGCCATCTGATCAAAGGAATCGCAGAAATCGGCGGATTCGGACCTTATATCCCAACAGAATATGGAGGCGCAGGACTTGATCAAATCTCTTACGGATTGATCATGCAAGAGCTGGAGCGCTGTGATTCAGGACTGCGTTCGACATCGTCGGTACAGAGTTCATTGGTGATGTACCCGATTTGGAAGTATGGAACAGAAGAGCAACGTCAGAAATTTCTTCCAGGCCTTGCATCTGGAGAGCTTGTTGGATGTTTCGGTTTGACAGAGCCAGACCACGGGTCAAATCCAGGAGGGATGACCACAAACTTTAAAGATATGGGTGACCACTACTTGCTAAATGGAGCAAAGATGTGGATCTCCAACGCACCATTCGCTGACGTGGCTGTAGTTTGGGCTAAGGACGAATCAGGGCGTATCCACGGATTGATCGTGGAGCGTGGGATGGAAGGTTTCTCTACACCAACAATGACTGGTAAGTGGAGCCTGCGTGCCTCTGATACAGGAGAACTTATCTTCGAAGACGTGAAGGTGCCAAAAGAAAACTTGATGCCAGGTCGCAGCGGACTAGGAGCTCCATTGAGCTGTCTTGATTCTGCACGCTATGGTATCGCCTGGGGTGCCATCGGAGCAGCACTTGACTGTTACGATATCGCACTTCGTTACGCGAAAGAGCGCAAGCAGTTCGATCGTCCAATCGCAGGTTTCCAGCTACAGCAGAAGAAACTCGCGGAGATGATCACTGAGATCACCAAAGCACAGTTGTTCACTCATCGTCTAGGCCAACTTCGTAACGAAGGACGTGCAACATCAGCACAGATCTCTATGGCAAAGAGAAACAACGTAGATATGGCAATTAATATCGCACGTGAAGCACGCCAGATTCTCGGTGGTATGGGCATCATCAATGAATACCCAATCATGCGCCACATGATGAACCTCGAATCAGTAATCACCTACGAAGGAACTCACGATGTCCACCTGTTGATTACAGGAATGGATATTACGGGCGAGAATGCCTTTAAATAGGCGTAGGGCTGATGGTCTAAGGTGTTTTAAAGATGAAATTAGACGGGTGCTTCGTATTGGAGCACCCTTTTTTGTGTCCGATATTTTAGGCTGCAGGGAGCGATTGACTCGAGTCAACCTATGCCATAAGCCTTTACGATTATTGATCGTAAAGCACCGGAAACTTCCCCCGAAACGCTTCGAGTTCACTCGCTGAGAAACTGCCGTGTAAAATCATTTCTTCTCCTGGAGCGCCGATGGCGATGTCTTCGCCTTTGGAGTCGAGGAGGCATGAATCGCCTGTGTATTCAATGTTGTTGCCGTCGCTACCTACGCGGTTGCAGCCGATCATGTAGCATTGGTTCTCGATGGCTCGTGCTCGTAGCAGTGTTTTCCATGGAGTGCTGCGCACTGCGGGCCAGTTTGCAGAATAGATGGCAACATCGTAATCTGGTTGGCCGTCTGTGATCGTATTGCGAGCGAAAGACGGAAAACGAAGGTCATAACATATCTGAAGGAGGATGTTCCATCCGCGCCAGTTGACGATGACTCTGGAGCCTCCGGGAGAGTATTCGTCGTCTTCACTAGCGAAGCTGAAGAGATGGTATTTGTCATACCAATGCACGTCACCGTCAGGACGAACGAAGTACATACGGTTATAGTACTTCCCTTGGTCTTTGGTGCTAATGGAACCCACGATGGCAGCGTCAAGGTTTTTAGCCCATTGGCGCATACGTTGAAGGCTTTCCATAGAGTCAAGGTGGTGATCTTCAGCGATAGGAGCAGGTTTCATGGAGAAACCAGTAGTGAACATTTCAGGCAGCACGATGAGGTCGCTCGATGATTCGTTGCTGATGAGTTGTTCAATGTGATCGAGATTGGCTATGCGGTCTTCCCAGTACAGCGTGCACTGAACTAAGGATACGTGAAAATCTTCCATATCCCCGAAGGTAGAACTTGTCTACTTCAGAAGGAATAAAAGATCGAAGAATTGTGGTAGTTCTTGGTCTTTCTTCCAGTCAAAAGGTATTGCGTTTCCGCGATAGCGAAATGCCTGAAACCCTTTAGAATCTAGGTGCTCACATACTGCACGATAACTATTTGGGTTGCGGTCAGAGCTAGCGCTTCGAACCTCACACCAGACAGCTTTAACCTTTCCAGCGTTGAACAGCTCTTCGCATCCCTTTATTGCAGCTTCTTCATGGCCCTCCACATCTATCTTCAATAGGTCGATGGTACCCACTTCTGATAGCAAATCGTCTAGACGTTGCGTCACCACTTCTGTCTCGCGGCTGTAACCTGAAGCTTCCCAGCCCTCAGAGCTCATGGTTAAGGAGTTTCCACCGATATTGCTGTCACTCAAATAGAAGGTCGCAGAACCAGCTTTATCACTCACCGCAACGGTATGTACCTCGCCGAAACTCTGTTCATTCTCACTTAAGAAGGCAGCCAGTTCCGGAGCAGCTTCAACCGCTATGGAGCGTGCTCCCATTCCTTGAGCTAACAAACTAAAGCCACCCAAATTGGCGCCTATATCCACGAATAAGTCGCCCCTTTTCAAGCTGGAACGCATGTAGTTTCCAAGATCAGATTGATGGAAGTTGCGCAGGAAGTTCTTTCCTGCAAAAGCGATGATGTGCGCGTTAGGATGACCTTTGGTGCTAATGCGATGTCCGTTGAGTTTGATGCCGCTAGGGTCGCTATTCAGCTTACGTCCAACATTTACGATGAAGTCGTGCTTTCGTCCACTGACGTTCACCGTAAAGGGTAAGACCGAAAGCAGATTGGCTAACCACATGTTAGAGTGTTTTCAATACCTCAGCCGCCTTGACGAGGGTCTCGTCTGATTTGGCAAAACAGAAGCGCAGTACGTGCTCTTGAATTGGGTTGTGGTAGAACACAGAAACAGGGATAGACGCAATACCAGGATTGGCAGTCCATTGCTTCGCAACCTCAGTATCATCTGCGTCAACGATTTGACTGTAATTCAGCAGTTGGAAGTAGGTTCCTTCCGCTGGAATCAATTCGAAGCGACTGCCATCGAGGGCATCGATGAAGAGGTCTCGTTTCTTTTGGTAGAAAGAACTTAATTCAGCGACGTGTCCTCCATCTTCCTTCATGAATTCCGCGATAGCGTATTGCAGCGGATGATTCACACAGAAGACATTGTATTGATGCACCTTTCTAAATTCGGTCATCAATGCTTCCGGAGCGGCGATGTAACCGATTTTCCAACCGGTGAGGTGATAGGTCTTTCCAAACGAACCAACGATCAAGCTTTGTGCAGCTAAGATCGGTGAAAGAGCACAAGAAGCGTGCTGCTTGCCATCGAAGACAATGTGTTCGTAGACCTCGTCACTCAAGACGATGATGTCTGAATCTTCAACAATCTTTTCCAGCTCCTTCAGGTCATTCTTATCCATGCACATTCCTGTTGGATTGTGTGGTGTGTTGAGAATGATCATGCGCGTTTTTCGGTTCACTACCTTACGCACTTCATCCCAGTCAATGCGGTAATCTGGACATTTGAGTTGGATGTAAATCGCAGAACCTCCAGCCATTTCTACCGCGGGAGCATAACAATCGTAAGCAGGGGTGAAGATGATCACCTCGTCATCTTCTTTCACCAAGGCGTTCACTGCCGTAAAGATGGCTTGCGTAGCACCCGCGGCAATGGTGATTTCAGATTCAGGGTTATAGCTGGTTCCATAGCCCTCAAGTTGTGCTGAAACCTGCTCACGCAGGGAAAGAAGTCCGGCCATTGGAGCGTACTGGTTCATACCAGCATTCATCGCTTTTTTGGCGTGCTTCAACATTTGTTCAGGGGCATCAAACTCAGGAAAACCTTGCGATAGATTAATCGCTCCTTGCTCCCTGGCAAGGGCAGACATCACCGTGAAAATGGTGGTTCCTACACGCGGCAGTTTCGATGAAAGAGTGGATGGGTAGATTGGCATATGTCGAGCAGCTCAAGGCCGCGAAGATAGCCCATTTTTCTGGCTATCGAAGGCATTTTTTTCGTCCAGCGTCCGGCATACCGCGTCCGTTTTTTAATTGTTGCTCGAGGAGCGATTCCAACTCGCCGAGAACTAAGAACCAAAGATTAACAACCAACAACCCCGTAATCTGCGATGAGCGATCCGCCTGTCATAAGCCAGATTTTCACTATCTTTATATCTCGTTTATAACCTTAACAACCAATGAAAAAGTTCTTGACTCTCGCGCTGGCGCTGTGCACGGCCCTTGTTATCTATGCTCAAGAAGCTCCTTATGTTGATGGTGAAATTATCGTGATGTTGGAGCAAAGCAAGAATCCAGCGAAACTTTCCCGCACACTTGCCTCTGATCTAGGCAGCATTGAAGCTGTTGAGCTTGATCGCCAATTATCTGAATTGAGCGGGATCTATTTGTTGAAATTCGATACTTCGATTATCAGTAATGAAGAAATGCTTGAAATGGTGCAACGCAGAAGTGGAGTTCGAGCAGCACAATTCAACCACATCGTAACAGAGCGCGCTACGCCAAATGATCCTGGTTTTGGAAATCAGTGGCACCATGTTGACGCTTCTGATAATGATATTGACTCGGATCTTGCTTGGGATATCACTACTGGTGGTACAACAATCAATGGAGACGATATCGTAGTCTGTGTCATTGAAGGTGGTGGTTCTAACTACAACCACGTTGACCTGATCGATAACCACTGGACAAACGCCAACGAAATTGACGGAAACGGAACTGATGATGATGGCAACGGATACATCGATGACGTGAATGGATGGAATCCGGTTTCAAACAACGATAACATCCCTGGTGGTGGACACGGTACTGCTGTATCGGGTATGATCGGTGCAAAAGGAAACAACGGAAACGGTGGTGCCGGTGTAAACTGGGACGTAAGCATCATGCAAGTCACAGTTGGTGGATTGAACGAAGCGAATGTAATCGCAGCGTACAACTACCCATACGTAATGCGTAACCTATACAACACAACAAACGGTGCGAACGGAGCATTCGTTGTGGCGACCAACGCTTCTTGGGGTATTGACAATGCGAACCCAGCAAACTACCCAGTTTGGTGTGCTTACTATGACGATCTTGGCGCTGTAGGTATTCTGAACTGTGGTGCAACAGCAAACAACAACGTAAACATTGATGTGGTTGGAGATATGCCTACTGGATGTGCTTCTGATTACATGGTTGCTGTAACCGCAACAAACTCTAGTGATGTTCGTACGTTCTCTGGATACGGAGCAACAACGATTGACCTGGGAGCTCCAGGAGAAAGTGTTTACCTCCCTTCAGGTTCTACAGGATATTCCAACACGAGTGGTACATCATTCGCTTCACCTTGTGTGGCGGGTGCTATTGCTTTGATTTACTCGGCTCCATGTTCTGATCTCGCGGCATTGGCCATCTCGAATCCACAATTGGCAGCCGATATGGTACGAGGATACATCATGAATGGTGTTGACCCGGTAGCGAACCTTGCAGGTGAGTGTGTCACTGGTGGACGTTTGAATGTGCGCAATTCGATTGACCTCGCATTGGGTAACTGTGGCCCACTTCCTCCATGTGATCCTGCTTCTATTGCTGGTGCTGGTGAGTGCTACCTTGATATCAATGGCGTCGTCCAAGCGTCGATTGTTGTTGATGTTGAGATGTCTGAGGCATTTTGTTCAGCAGAAACAGTTTGTTTCCGTCCTGTTGGTGGAACATGGGCTTGTGATGATTTGGTATCACTCGGAGTTGACCTGAACAACATGAATACCTACGCTATTCTCGGACTGGCATCTAACACCGACTACGAGGTGTACTTCACCACTGCGGAAGGAAGCTCGTCGACGATCGTGGTTTCTACAGGAGATTGCGATAGCCAAGTGCCAGGATGTACTGATCCAATTGCAACTAACTACGATGCCGCGGCCACATTTGATGATGGCTCATGTGTTTTCCCGTGCAGCGATGTAACACTTACCATTGATACAGATTGCTGGGGTGGAGAGGTTTCTTGGGAAATTCTAGATGCAGGAGGTAGTGTTATCGCCAGCGTATCTGGAGGTACCTACGGAAACCAGCAAACCTTCACTTGGTCAGGCTGTCTCGAGTACGGATGTTATACATTCAACATCTTCGATAGCTTCGGCGATGGTCTTGATGGAACTGCTTCAGGTTGTGCCGTAGATGGTAACTACAGTATGTCTGATGATCTCGGCAATGAGTTGTTCGCTATGGGGGCAGCTAACTACGGATCAGGAACATCACACAGCTTCTGTGTCCCAGTAGACCTTCCTGGGTGTACAGATCCAACGGCATGTAACTATACTGCCGCAGCGACTACAGATGATGGTTCTTGTATCCTCCCTGACGGATGTACAGATGCTTCTGCATGTAATTATGACCCAGCAGCAACATGTGACGATGGATCATGTATCCTTCCTGATGGATGTACAAACCCTGCAGCCTGTAACTACAATGCCGGTGCGGTTTGTGACGACGGTTCATGTATCCTCCCTGACGGATGTACAGATGCTTCTGCATGTAACTATGACCCAGCAGCAACATGTGACGATGGATCATGTATCCTTCCTGATGGATGTACAGACCCAATGGCTTGTAACTACGATGCCGCAGCGTCTTGTGATAACGGAAGCTGTGAATTTGATAGCTGTGGAAGCTGTCCTGGAGACTTCAACGAAGATGGAAACGTTGACGTTGCTGACCTCCTCATCATGCTGGGCGACTACGGTTGTAGCGCAGGATGTTCAGCAGATATGAATGAAGATGGTTTCGTCAATTCGACAGATATGCTCGGATTCCTTGCGGCCTTCGGATTCCCTTGTGTGAACTAAGAAAAACACCTCTTCTCTCAATAATTGACCCCGGAGTTGCCAACGCAGCTCTGGGGTTTTTCTTGGAGGAATACAGAACGCGGAATACAGAACGCGGAACGCAGGAGATGTTGAATAAATACCGTCAGCCGTCAACGTCGACACTGATTGCCTTCCCATCTTTAACCTCAGACTCTTTGATGGTGCTCTCCAATTGAAAGTCAAGTTTTGACATGGCGTATTTGCACTTGAGGTTTTCTGATTCTACGAAGCCTTCAATACGATGGCGGTGTAAACTTCTAATTCCGAATTCGGTGATCAAGGAGAGTGCTTCTTGCATGACCCCTTGTCCCAAATACGAAGGCAGGAGCCCAAGACCGATTTCAGCTTTCTTAGCGCTCAGATCGATATCATTTAATCCGCCAGCGTCTAAAAAATCCTGAGTTGTCTGGGGAGCAAATGGCCCACCAGCGTTGCTCTTTCTTTTCGAACCACTCAAGTTGTTCTTTCGCCGCTTTTTCATCCTTTAAATGAATGCCGTAGAAGTTCGTGACTTCGGGGTTAGATAAGCCCAAGAGGATATTGCCGGGATCAGCCGATGTAATCTCACGAAGCAAAAGATTCGAAGAAGTAAGCGTAGGTGTTTTACTCAACGGTGAGGTTGTTGGTGATTAGTCGTTAGTCCCAAGTCTCTCGCCGCTAGACCCTAGACTCTCGTCTATCGTACGACCGCCACCTTCGCGACATTCGTCGCCTTCCCATCTTCTGTAGTGCAGAAAACAAGATACACGCCTGTACTTACTCGTTTACCGTAACGGTCATTACCATCCCATGTGGCACGTCCTCCAAGTGAGGTTGTTGTATAAACGATGTTGCCGCTGACATCAGTTACTTTCACGTCGGTTTCGAATGCGAGCCCGTCAATGGTGATGATACCTTCGTAATCTTCTCGGACTGGGTTCGGGTAAACGGATACTTCTGAAATTTCTTGGTCGAAGTTAGTTGCGGTACCAGTGTAGCTGATGATGCCCCGGTCAGTACCAAAGAATATTTCACCATTGCGCTGGTTGATGGCAATGTCAACGACGTTGTTCGAAAGTAGGGGACTACTCTCTTCAGTGAAGTGCTGAATTTGGCTCAGTCCATCTTCGCTGAAAAGGAAGACACCGCTGTTAGCAGTTCCAACCCATTTGCGGTTCGCACCATCAATTTCAATGCAATTCACTTGCTCCGTTTCCAGGAGGATCTGAATATTCCCATCTTGTTCGATCAAGATCTGTTGTGCATCGAAGTTGTTTCCATTAAAGATCGATTCGGGAGAAAAGAATACCGCGATTCCTTGAAGCGTTCCCACCCACATTTCACCGTCAAGGTCTTCTTCCAAACAGTAAACGTCAAGGGTTGGTAGTCCACCTTCACCTTCTTCATTGGTGAGTACTTGGTAGCTGTCATCACTGGTATCTCCAATGGTTTCGTTATGGTTGAGCACTACGATGCCGTGTCCTCGAGGGAGGATTGACCAAATGTAGCCTTGACGGGTCGCCACAATGTCTCCGATGAAAATGTCGCTGTCTACTTCTGGTTGGAAGTTGAAACTCACAAATGAGTTGCCTGCAGTGCGCACCATCAGCGGATCATCAGTGTAAGCATTGGCAAACCATAGGTTTCCATTCGGGTCAAAATCAACACCGCCTACTCCAATACGTGGTGAGCCTCCGAAATTGGCGAGCTCAAGCGGACTATCACTATCGTTCCAAATCTCAGTAATCTCACCTCCATTGACTTCGATGAGCCCTTCTTCCCATGACCCCAAGAAAATGTTGTTGTTGTTCGTCGGGTTCACAGAAACGGTCATGTAATCGTTGATCGAGCCGATGTCGTTCTCTCCGTCAGATTGAGGAGCGATTATCCATTGGTCGTTCACAAGACCGTAAATTCCTTTCTTGTCATAATTATTGGTCCAGGTGGGATCCACGCCACCAGACGCAATCCATATGTTGTCGTTAAATGCATCGATACGACGAACATTGAATGCAGGTGGACCAGCAGGTTGAAATGCTGCTTCGGGTCCTGAAAGCTCAAATGAAAGCAGACCGCCAAATTCACTGGCGATCCAGATGGTTTCTCCTTCGATCAAGGCGGCACGAGGAATTACAGCATTACCCTGAATTCCTTGCTGAGACCCCACTTCGGCGTAAGCCTCATCAACTACGGTTACCTTATTAAAGGTGGAAATGACCACGTGATCTTCATTGTGATTTAGATCAACTACCTGCTCAGATTCATAGCCCGGGAGGATAGTGAAGTTCAAGTCATTGCGGTTCGCAACCCACAATTCATCTTCAAAACCATTTTCACGAACAAGGAAGATGTCTTCTTTGAAGACCATGAGCTCAGAGTACTCAGCATCTTCATCTGGTGTGTCGGTCATTAGTTCCCACGCCTCAAAGCTTACCAAGAAGGGGTTGCTTCGTTCTGCCCGGTAGATACCTTCTTCTGTCGCAGCGTACCAGTAGGTCTCATCAAAATCAAGCGTGTTGATGCGGATGAGGTTTGATTGCCCATTGATAAACCACGTTTCACGTACCTCTCGGTTGTTGATGTCGACAACAACGATCCCGAAACCACAACTGAGATAAGCCAGTCCGTCAACAATCGTAATGTCGTAAATGGCCTTGTCTCCAATCACATTACTTTGAGCAATGTCAGCTAGGTTGAAAGGTGAACCGTTGGTGATAATGTCAAGCTCTCCAGTAGTGTAGCCAACAAGAAGGGTAGAGCTAGGCGGATCAAAATCAATGGATGAAAGGTCGGATCCACTCAAGAGATTGACTTTCGAAATGCGTTCAAGGCTTTGATCAACCTTTGAATAAGCGAACACGCTGAAAGGCGTAGCGCAATACACGCGGTCATTACCGAAGGCAACATCAATTGTTTCTCCATAGGGTAAGTGTTCACGCCATGTTCCGATTGCCTGCTGGGCATAGCTGGCAAGGGTGCAAAAAGTGAGGATAATTGCGAGTAGCCTCCGCATATTCTTTGTTTTGGTCTGCAATGTAAACGGAAGAGTTGGAATAATCGTATTTACAGATTCGAAGAAGCCTTGTTCTCCTGACCTGCGTGTTGCCGATCGAGCTCGTGTGCTTTTTCTTCGTCTTTCAGACGGAAAAAGCATCCCGTATCAGAGAACTCCATTTCTAAGATGTCCCAAGCAACAAGCTGTGCTAAGGTATTCTCTGTACGCTCACGTCCCATGCGAAGGATGTTAGATGTCTTCTTAAAACCGAGTTTGCCTTTTTCGGTGAGCACTTTGAAGAGTCGGCGCACTTTCCATGTGTAATGGAAGTCGTTGATTCCATCGGTCATTTGATGTTGCCAGACTTTTAAAAGTACGCCGTTCGCGCGCACGTTTCGATCATCCTGACGCTGGTAAGCGTACCATTGATGATCGTGATCTTCTGCGAAATGGGGCTTCTTCAAAGAGGGTTCTACAATGACTTCGAGAACAGATTTGAAGTCGGATTTCCAGACTTGGGTTTGAAAATCTACCACAGGCTTGCAATGCAACTCCGCGGCTGCTTCAATCATGTGGAATTCTTCTTCAACGCTAACTCCGCTGACTGAGCCGTTGTCTTTGACCCCAATCAACAAGCGACCACCATCCGTATTGGCAAAAGCCACTAAGGTCTTCGCGATTTTGCGTGCGTCTTCCACGCGCATCTTAAAGTCTTGCTGTTGATGTTCGCCTTCTGCGATCATCTTTGTCACGTACGACATGCTTACCCCGCGTTTGTTACGAAGTTACTTCATGGAGCGCGAAATGTTCAAAGAGGCCAATGGAAAATGAGTGAAAGTTTGCCTTCTTTAACCTCTTCGGGTTTTGATGACTTTGACCACTTTTCCGTTTTCGAAGATCATGTGCTCTTCTACTTGTCCGTTTTTCTCATTGTAAGTGATCCACTTACCATGTCTCCGGTTGTTCTTGTACTCAGCTTCGATGAGCACTTGTCCACGGCGGTTGTAGGTTTTTGACAGGCCGTCGAGTTTTCCTTCGCTGTATTCGCATTCGCGATTCGGTGAACCATTCGGGAAGTTATAAGTCCACTCTCCATCTGGGGTTCCGTCTTTGTATGATCCTTTGGTTTCGATGATGCCGTTTTCATTTCCCATCACCCACTCACCGGTACGATTGCCGTCTTGATTGTACTTTCCGGCTTCATGGAGTTGCCCGTTTTCATAACGGAAGTCCCATTCACCAACCCGAAGGTCGCCTTTCCATTCTCCTGAATAGTTCTTGATTCCGTTAGGGTACCATCCTTCCCATTTGCCGTCGAGTTTCCCCATGGCATAGGAGCCTTTGTCTTTTGGGTTGCCGTTGTCAAACCAGCTTTCCCAGAGGCCATCTTCCTTATCGTCAGTGAAGGTTCCCGTCATGAGTTGGTTGCCATTTTCGAACCAATATTCCCAGATGCCGTTCTTCATCCCATTCTTGTAACTACCCTGTTTCCAGTCTTCACCAGTGATGTAATAATAGTGCCAGACGCCTTCCATTTGGCCTTGAACGTATTCACCTTCGTAGTGTACTTGTCCGTTTCCATAATAGTACTTCCATTCGCCTTCTTGTAAGTCGGCGTCGAAAGAGCCTTCCATATCTACGTTTCCGTCTTTAAAGTACCAGGTCCATTTTCGGGTTTTCTTTCCTGCTGCGTAGTTTCCTTTGACTTCAGTCGCTCCGCTCCGAAAATTTCTCAGGAGTTCACCGTCGAGCATTCCGTTCTTGTAGTTTTCTATTTGCTCAAGCGTACCGCCGAAGTAGTTGGTTTTCCATTGACCGTCTTTCTTTCCTGCTGCGTAGCTTCCTTCTTGACGAAGGCTGCCGTCTTCAAAGTAGCCGGTGTATTTTCCGTTAGGAATGCCGTTCGCGAAAGTTGTTTCACTTTTTACGGGACCAGACTTGAAGAACATTGGGTACGTTCCGCTCCCATTCTCAATGAGTGTTTCTCCTTCCGCGTTAGCGAAATAAAGCACACGCTTCAGACTGTCAGTATATTCTTCAACCAGCTTTTTGTCGCCGTTGTCAAAATAGTAGTACCAATCACCCGTTTTGAAATCTGCTTTGTAGAAACCGTATTCGAGAAGCACGCTGTCAGGAGTGAGAACACGCATCACGCTATCCTGGAGACCTCGAATGAAATAACCCTCTGTTTCAATGATCCCGTTTTGATGGTAACGAATGGTAGGGCCATCAAGAACACCAAACCAGTAAGTCGATTCTTCTTTCAGATTCCCGTCTTCATACCACCATTGCCACTTGCCGTGTTCGAGTCCTCTTTCGTAGAAGCCTTCGCTACGCTTTTGGCCATCATCATAGAAGTCAACGTAATGTTGCTTTTGAGCTATTCCGCCAATGGCGAATAAAAGAAGCAGGGAAGTCAGGATCGGTTTCAAATCTTGCATGGCACAAAATTAACGGCCTTCTGTACCAAAGAGGTATGTCTTACTTCGACTTTTCCACACATACATACTCGTAGAAAAGGTTAAAATCTCTGACTATGTACTAAAGACCAACAACTAACCACTAATTTGTACTATATTTGCAGCGCAAAGGAGATGCTAAAACAAATGAAGAGGGGCGAGAGTCCCTCTTTTTATTACGCACATGATCACAAAAGACCAGATCGAACAGTTGTTGGAAGAAGGCTTGGGAGAAGGTCCGATCTTCGTTGTGAAGCTTGATGTTTCCGCAGGAAATGACATCAGAGTTTTGATTGATAACGACGAAGGGATTGCGATCTCTGATTGTGTGAAAGTAAGCCGAATGATCGAAGGTTCTTATGACCGAGATTTAGAAGATTTTTCCCTGAATGTATCTTCTCCTGGGGCGGATCAACCGCTTATGGTGAAGCGTCAATATGTGAAGAATGTGGGGAGAGGTCTCAAAGTGAAGACCACTGAAGGATTGAAGATTGAAGGCACCTTGGAGGCAGCCGATGATGAAAGCATTGCGGTTGTTGTGCGTGAAAAGCGTCGAATTGAAGGCCGAAAGGCGAAAGAATGGGTAGAAGAAAAGCATACCATCGCTTATGCCGACATCGACAAGGCGACGGTTGTCATATCATTTAAAAAATAGAATATGAACGTTCTTAATCTGAATGAGTCGTTTCAGGATTTCAAAGAATTGAAGAACATCGATCGTGAGACGATGCTCGCGATCCTTGAAGACGTATTCCGCGCGATGATTATTAAGCGCTACGGAAGCGATGAGAACTTTGATATCATCATCAACCCAGATAAGGGTGACCTTGAGATCTGGCGTAACCGCGAGATCGTGGCTGACGGAGAGGTTGAAGATGAGAACATGGAAATCGAGCTTGCTGAAGCATTGAAGATCGAGGATGACTTCGAGATCGGAGAGGAAGTTTCAGAAGAGATCAAGATCGAGAAGTTCGGTCGCCGTAATGTGTTGGCGATGCGTCAAAACTTGGTGAGCCGAATCCTAGAATTAGAAAAAGACCATATCTACGCGAAGTACAAAGAGCGCGTGGGAGATATCATCAGCGGTGAAGTTTACCAGATCTGGAAACGTGAAATGTTGGTGATTGATGATGAAGATAACGAGCTTGTGCTTCCTCGTCAAAACCAGATTCCTTCTGATTACTTCAAGAAAGGTGACACGGTACGTGCCGTAGTTGCTGAGGTAGATATGCGTAACAATACACCACGAATCATTCTTTCTCGCACAGCTCCAGAATTCCTTGAGCGCTTGTTCGAGCAGGAGGTGCCTGAGGTGTTTGACGGACTGATCACGATCAAGAAGATCGTGCGTGAGCCGGGTGAGCGTGCTAAAGTGGCGGTAGAGTCATACGATGATCGCATCGATCCAGTGGGAGCATGTGTCGGTATGAAAGGTGCCCGTATCCACAGCATCGTTCGTGAATTGAAAAATGAAAATATTGACGTGATCAACTTTACAGCGAATGAGCAGCTGTTGATCTCACGTGCACTGTCTCCAGCGAAAATTTCTTCGATCACGTTGGATAATGATAATATGAAAGCAGATGTTTACCTCAAGCCAGACCAAGTTTCACTTGCGATTGGTAAAGGAGGGCATAACATTAAGCTTGCGAGTCGTTTGACAGGCTTTGAGATTGACGTTTACCGCGAGTCAGAAGCTGAATTGGATGACGTTGAACTGGAAGAATTCTCAGATGAAATCGAAGGATGGATCATCGATGCCTTCAAGGAGATTGGTTGCGACACAGCGCGCAGCGTACTTGACTTGGAAGAAGATGATCTAGCGAAGCGTACAGACCTCGAGATCGAAACGATCCGTGACGTACGACGTATCCTCCGTTCTGAGTTCGAATAATCGTAACTTCCACCCCAGAAAAAGAGAGAATACAGGAAGAACTATATGACCGAAGTAAAGAAACCGGTACGTTTAAGTAAAGTCGCGAAAGAATTCAATGTCGGGATAAGTACGATCGTTGATTTCCTCGGAGATAAGGGTATTGAGGTTGATAGCAACCCAAATACCAAGATCGATGGGGCAACATACGGCGTGATTCGTGATGAATTCGCAGACGAGAAAATGCTCAAAGAGAAATCGAAGAGTGTGTCTCGTTCCCGCTCTGAGCGTGAGACTATTACGCTAGAGTCAAGCAAGAAGGAGAAGGATAAGCCCGAAGAAGAAGAGTTCGAGATCGACCTGTCTTCTTTCCAGAAAAGTGAAACTCCCGAAGCTAAGAAAGAGGAAGCCCCTGCTCCTGCACCGGAAGCAGAGAAGATTCCTGAGCCAGAGCCAGAGCCAGCTCCAGAGCCGACTCCTGAACCAGAACCTGCCCCCGTTGCTGAAGAGGTGAAAGAGGAGCCGAAAGCAGAAGCACCAGCGCCTGAGGCGAAAGAAGAACCTCCCGCTGCCAAACAAGAAGCGCCAGCGAAGGAGGAGGAAAAGACCGGACCAAAAGTAGTTGGGAAGGTAGATCTTGATAGCATCGCTCCTAAGAAGAAGCCAGCTCCTAAGAAGGACAAGGAAGAGAAGAAAGTGGCACCGGCGGAAAAGCCAGCTGCTAAGAAGGAGCCTGCACCAAAAGCGCCAGCTGTAAAGCCAGCAGCAGAGGAAAAGCCTGTGCCAGAAAAGAAGAAGCCTGAGATTGTACGCGCTGAAGCGAAGAAACTCACGGGTCCTACAGTAGTGGGTAAGATTGAGCTTCCGGTTGAAAAGCCGAAGAAGAAGCCCGTAGCTTCATCAACTGATGACGACCTGCGCAAGAAGCGCAAGCGTAAGCGTATCTCTAAGGTAGATGTCAATAAACCAGGCCAAGGTGGTGGCGGAAACCGTCGTGGTGGAAACCAACGTGGAGGAAACCAACGCGGAGGCAATCGCCGAGGTGATAAGCCAGAGATTTCCGATAAGGATATCCAGAAAGAAATCAAGGAGACACTTGCTCGTCTGAGCGGTGGTGGTAAATCGAAGTCTTCTAAGATGCGTCGTGCGAAACGTGATGCAGCCGCAGAACGACGCGAAGAAGAACAGCAGAGACTACAGGAAGAGTCAACAATCTTGAAACTGACGGAATTCGTAACAGTTTCCGAGTTGGCTAATATGATGTCAACGAGCGTGAACGATGTGATTTCAGCATGTATGTCGCTCGGTATCATGGTGTCTATCAACCAGCGTCTTGATGGTGAAACCATCTCCATCATCGCAGAAGAATTCGGCTACGAAGCAGAATTCGTTGCTGCTGATGTACAGGATGCTATTCAAGAGGAAGTTGATGCTCCTGTAGATCTACTTGATCGTCCGCCGATTATTACGGTGATGGGTCACGTTGACCACGGTAAGACATCCTTGCTTGACCACATCCGTAAAGCGAACGTGATTGCCGGTGAGGCCGGAGGAATCACCCAGCATATTGGAGCGTACAACGTTGAGTTGTCTACAGGTAAGACCATTACCTTTCTTGATACACCGGGTCACGAGGCCTTTACAGCTATGCGTGCACGTGGTGCGCAAGTAACAGACCTTGCGATCATCGTGATCGCGGCAGATGACTCTGTGATGCCACAAACGATCGAGGCGATCAATCACGCGCAAGCGGCGGAGATCCCAATGGTCTTTGCTTTCAATAAGATCGATAAGCCAGGCGCTAACGCGGATAAGATTCGTGAAGAGCTGTCTACTATGAATATCCTCGTAGAAGACTGGGGTGGAACGTACCAAGCCCACGAAATTTCTGCGAAGAACGGTGTTGGAATCGATGAGCTACTCGAGAAAGTATTGCTTGAAGCAGAACTTCTTGAACTCAAAGCCAACCCAGCAAAACGTGCCGTAGGTACCATCATCGAATCGTCGCTTGATAAAGGACGAGGATACGTAAGTACACTTCTTGTTGAAGGTGGTACACTACGCGTAGGTGATGCTGTATTGGCAGGTCAGTACTCAGGACGTGTGAAAGCGATGTTCAATGAACGTGGTAATCGCATTGACGAGGCTGGGCCATCTATGCCGGTATCGATGCTTGGTCTCTCGGGAGCAGCAGCGACCGGTGATAAGTTCCACGTACTCGAAGATGAGAAGGAAGCTCGTGGAATCGCTGTGAAACGCCAGCAACTGCAGCGTGAGCAAGGTGTTCGTACACAACGACACATTACCATCGAAGAGATCGGACGACGTATTGCGATTGGAGAATTCAAGGAATTGAACTTGATTGTGAAAGGTGACGTTGATGGATCGATCGAAGCCTTGAGTGATTCCCTACAGAAACTCTCAACAGAGAAGATTCAAGTGAATATTATTCACAAGGCCGTAGGTCAGATCTCAGAGAGCGATGTACTCCTCGCTTCTGCGTCAGACGCGATCGTGATTGGTTTCCAAGTTCGTCCTTCAGCTGGAGCACGTAAACTTGCTGAAACAGAAGAGATCCAAATCCGTCTTTACTCTGTAATCTACAAGGCGATCGAAGAAATGAAAGAAGCCATGGAAGGCATGCTTTCAGCGAAGATTGAAGAGAAAGTTACAGGTACATGTGAAGTGCGTGAGACCTTCAAAATCTCGAAAGTAGGTACCATTGCTGGATGTTTCGTCTTGGACGGAAAACTCAACCGCAACAGCAATGTGCGCGTGATCCGTGATGGTATCGTGATCTACACTGGACTACTAGGATCACTGAAGCGTTTCAAAGACGATGTGAAAGAAGTGACCAAAGGTTACGAGTGTGGTCTGAACGTAGACAAGTTCAACGATATCAAAGTGGGAGACCACATCGAAGCATACGAAGAAGTCGAAGTGAAGCAGAAGCTATAATCGAAATAGAACGAAATAAAAAGGCCTCCACTTGGAAGGCCTTTTTTATGATTAAATGCTTTATCAGGGGTTTTCAATCGCCGTCTTGACGATGATTGAATTGGGGAATCGTGCCTTTAATTCTTCCTGAACTCTATATGCATCGAGCTCTGAACGAAAATCTCCAATCTGTACGGCAAAGTTCGGTGGATTCTGCACGAGGTAGCACGGAAGATCTTTGTTCTCACTGATGACGTTACCTCGGAGTTCACGCGCTTGACTTAGCGATCCAAAGTAGATCTGAACGCGATAACCCTGTACCATCGGAGGTTCTTTCATATATAGGCTGTCCAGACGATCAAGCCCCGGAGGAAGTGCGATAGTCACATATCCCGTTTCACCCGTGTTCGCGAGGTTTACTTTAGTGTCAGGTCTTTCTTCCATCACCTTGTCTTCTGTAGCCTTGTCTTCAACAGGTGTGACAACAGGAGGAGACGTCTTGTCAGGCTCCGCCATTTCGTCGACTGTTTCCTTGCGAAACATCTTTTTCCACCATGGAAGGTCATCTTGTGCCTTTAGATCTGCTGATAAGGCCAAAAGACCAATAATGAATAGTATTCGTGCTGAACTTTGCATAGAAAAATAGATACGGCGGTAAATCTACAGATATAAACGCATGAACCGTGCCGAAAATGTATTCAGTTCCTCTAAGTGCCCTTGGTACAAAGCTATGCGCAGCAAAGCACTGATTGATCTAATTTAGAACGATTTTAAATTAGATGGTACTGTCACAATTTTGTCACGTGCGCCCTAAGCTGGATGTTAATTTCACATAAATTTGCCCGCGAAAATGACCAAACTGTTCTGTAAAAGAAGCACGATGAACCTTCAATCTTCGAGACCTTCGTGGGGTCGTAAAGCCATCCATGGCTTGGTTCTGTTGCTGGCAGTAACGCTAACCACTTCGGCATTCGCCGGAATCTTCGATGAAGGAGATGCCGCGAACGGTGAGACGGTTTTTAATGCGAACTGTGCAGCCTGTCACTCCATCACGAATGAAGTAGTAGCCGCACCAGGCTTGGGCGGTATTAGCGAACGTTGGGGAGCCAGCGATGAGTTGCTAGTTAAGTGGATCCAAAATCCACAAGGAGCAGCTGAGTCGGGTGATCCATACATCGCAAATCTTGTCGAAACTTACGTAGGAGTCTACGGGTGGATGTCTGCGCAAGCAGTGTCTGAGGCGGAGATCAAGGATATCATGGCCTACATCAAGGCCGGTCCTGCTGAGGGCCCAGCAGATGGAGGAGATGTTGCAGCATGTCCAACCTACGATGAACTACAAGCAAGTGACGACAACGATTCAGCGGCCATCTGGTTCCTGATTTTGTTAGTTCTATTTGTCATCATTGCGATCTCTTCGACCAACATCCAGCGTTCTGTGAAGAATGCGCACCGTGAGTCTGAAGGGTTGGAACCGCTTCCAAACGTTTCGTACGGAGAAGCAGTTCGCGCTTGGGCTTGGAAAAATATCGTCTTTGTTTCCATCATCGGGCTTTTCGTTACAGCTTACGTTGTGACGGTGGCGTACCAAGAAGCAATGGATGTTGGTGTTTACGAAGCTTACGAACCAGAGCAGCCAATCAAATTCTACCACAGCATCCACGTATGTGAGAATGAGGTAGACTGCCAATACTGCCACAGCTCAGCTTCAAAATCAAAGCACGCTGGAATCCCTTCTACAAACGTTTGTATGAACTGTCACAAGGGGATCAAGAAAGGAAGCCGTTGGGGAGAGAAGGAGATTGATAAGATCTACGCAGCTATCGGATTCGATCGTACTTCTGGTCAGTACATCGAAGACTACGAACAGCAGCCTGTCATGTGGAACAAAGTTCACAACCTTCCTGATCACGTGTTCTTCAGCCACCAGCAGCACGTAACTGTCGGTAACCTAGAATGTCAGAACTGTCACGGTGATGTGGCTACGTTCAAGGGCGGACGAATCGCTCCTGTAGAAGAAGTTGCTGCTTACGCTGATGCAAACCCAGGTGCTGGTATCATCAAGTTGACGAAGCCGACGCTCACAATGGGATGGTGTATCGAATGTCACAACAAAGCGAAAGTGAACGTGGTGACTTCGGATAACGGATACTACCAAGAGGTGCATGATCGCCTAAAAGAAGGACGAGGCTACGAAGAAATGCTTCGTTACATGGAAGATGAAAAAATTACAGTGAAAGATCTTGGTGGCTGGGAATGCTCCAAGTGTCACTATTAATCTCAATCGACTGGAGAAATGGATAATAGCAAAAACTATTGGACCGGTCTTGATGAACTCGACAAGACAGAAGCTTATCAGGAAGGACTCGAAAACGAGTTCCCTGCGCAGCAGAAAGTAGATGAGTTCCTAGCAGACGACCGTCTGAAAGAGACTAACACAGGACGACGAGATTTCTTAAAGTTCATGGGATTCAGCCTTGCAGCAGCTACACTAGCCGCATGTGAGACTCCTGTGGTCAAGTCTGTACCTTACGTAGTGAAGCCAGAGGAGATTACTCCTGGGGTTCCTAACTACTACGCAAGTACTTACTACGATGGTCATGATTACGGAAGTGTCATGGTCAAGACTCGTGAAGGACGTCCGATCTTCATTAAAGGAAACAAATACCACGGCCACCAGGCAGGTGCATTGAATGCACGAATCACTGGTTCCGTGATCGATCTATATGACTCGTCTCGCTTGAAGGGACCTGTAGCTGCTGGACAAGCAGCGACATGGGATGCTGTGGATGCAGCGGTTGCAAGCGGACTGTCTTCAGCACGTAATGTAGTTGTCTTGAGTGCCTCTGTAGCCTCACCTACAACTCAGCGTGCAATCAACGCATTTGCTACTAAGTACAACGCGAAGCACGTTCAGTACGATGCTGTTTCTTACAGCGGTATCTCTGAAGCGAACCGACGTTCTTTCGGTTCAGCAATGGTTCCAACTTACGACTTCTCGAAAGCGAAGACGATTGTAAGTATTGGAGCTGACTTCCTTGCGAACTGGTTGAACTCAAACCTCTACGCTCCACAATACGGTATGACTCGTCGTCCGGAAGGAGAGTGGATGTCTCGTCACTTCCAGTTTGAAACAACAATGTCACTTACTGGTACAAACGCTGATACCCGCGTGATGATCAATCCTTCGGATGAAGGTAAGGTTGCGGCGGCGCTGTATGAACTTGTTTCTGGAAGCGGAAGCGGGAAAGTTGACGGAGTGAGCGAAATGGCGCTTCAGAATGCAGCCAATGCATTGAAAGCGACAAAAGGAGCTTCTCTTGTTGTGGCAGGAAGCAACAACCCAGACGTTCAAGAGATCGTGAATGCGATCAATCAATCACTAGGTAGTTACGGATCTACCATCGACACTTCGAAGCCATTGAACATGTTCAAAGGTGACGATAAGGCGATGACTCAGCTTGTACGCGACATGAAAGGCGGACAGGTTGACGCGTTAATCGTTTACGGAGTGAATCCGTCATACAGCTGGTACGCTGCTGAGGAGTTCAACGAAGGACTTGCGAAAGTGAAGACTTCGGTTTCATTCTCAGGTAAGGCAGACGAAACAGCTGCACGTTGTGGATTCATCTGTCCAGATAGCCACTACCTAGAATCTTGGAACGACCTTAGCTTGACTGAAGGACGTGTTGACTTGGTTCAACCAGCGATTACACCGTTGTTCGATACGCGTCAGGCGCAGGAAACGCTGTTGAAGTGGGCAGGAGTTGAAAGTGACTACTACACTTTCCTTCGTTCGACTTACAACGCGAGCTACGACATGAGCATGATGTACACTGATAGCGATTGGAACGCTGCAGTGCACAATGGATATATGATGGCGGCTGCTACCCCGGTAGCTGAGGCTACTGTTGTTGAAGACGCTAGCGCGGAAGCTCCTGCAGCGTCGAATCTATCAGCTGCGATCAACGCTGTGAAGAAGATCAGCGGTGGTTCAATGCAGTTGGCGATCTACCAGAAGACAGCGATTGGTAACGGAGCGCACGCTTCAAACCCATACGCTCAAGAGCTTCCAGATCCTGTAACTAAAGTGACGTGGGACAACTACGTGACGATGGCGCGCTCGGATATGGAAGCGATGGGATTGAATATCTACATCGCCCAGCTTGACCACGCTTCATTGGTGAAAGTAACTGCTGGAGGACGCGAAGTTGTTCTACCAGCATACATGCAGCCAGGACAGAAGCCAGGAACAATCGGTATCGCACTTGGATACGGTCGCGGGGCGAACGGTGAGAACATCGGACGCGCTGCATTCCAAACAGCTGAAAACGGTGACCACTTGACAGACGAGAACGGAGCGTTGGTTCCGGTAGGAAAGAATGTGTTCCCGATGGCGACAATGATGGGTGGCTACCCAGTATTGGCGAACATGGACGTATCTGTAGAGGCAATGGGTGAAGAATATCCACTGGCATCTACGCAGATGCATCACACATACATGGGGCGTGAATCTGTAGTGAAGGAAACAACACTCGGAGCTTTCCTTGCAGAAAAAGACAAAAAGAAAGGTTACGCATCATGGAACCGCATGCACGCATTGAATGTGCATGAGGACACAAACAATGATGGCGAAATCAATGCATCAGATAAGAAGTCAACTCGCGAGTTTGACCTATGGCATGACCACGCAGTAGAAAACGTTGGTCACCGCTGGGGTATGACAATCGACTTGAGCTCTTGTATCGGTTGTGGTGACTGTGTGACTGCATGTCACATCGAGAACAACGTACCTGTAGTAGGTAAAGATGAAGTTCGCCGTCACCGTGATATGCACTGGCTGCGTATTGACCGTTTCTACTCTTCAGACTACACGATGGAACGTGGAGAAGAAGAAGGACTAGGAGCGATCTCTACTTACCGTAAGATGGAAGATCCGGCAGAGAACCCGCAAACAGTTCACATGCCGATGATGTGCCAGCACTGTAACCACGCTCCTTGTGAGACGGTTTGTCCGGTTGCTGCTACAACACACAGCAACGAAGGTTTGAACCAAATGACATACAACCGTTGTATCGGTACACGTTACTGTGCGAACAACTGTCCGTACAAAGTGCGTCGATTCAACTGGTTCAACTACATGGGTTACGACAAGTTCAAGAATGTAAACCCAGCACAAGACATGCTAACCCGTATGGTTCTTAACCCTGACGTTACTGTTCGTGCTCGTGGTGTGATGGAGAAGTGTAGTATGTGTGTTCAACGCATCCAGGCTGGTAAGCTTGAGGCGAAGAAGGCAAGTGCCCCAGTTCAGGATGGAGCAATCCAAACGGCTTGTGCAGAGTCTTGTTCAGTGAACGCGATCCATTTTGGAGACTTGAACGACCAGGGATCGAACGTTAAAAAGATCTCTGAAAACAACCGCTCTTACCACGCACTAGAAGAGATCGGTGTTCAGCCGAACATCTACTACATGGCGAAGGTGAGAAATATCGAAGATCAAGAAGCATAAAAGACTGCAACCATGCAAAAAGAAGCAGCGATCAGAGAGCCCCTCATATTAGGGGACAAATCATACAAGGACATCACCGATGACGTGGTAGGGCCTATCGAAGGACCAGCACCACGTACGTGGAAGTTGTTGATCACCATTGCAGGATTGGTAGCGTTCTACGGGGTAGGATGTATCCTTTACTTGATCGGTACAGGAATCGGTGTCTGGGGTCTGAATAAGACCGTAGGATGGGCCTGGGATATCACCAACTTCGTATGGTGGGTAGGTATCGGTCACGCTGGAACCCTGATCTCGGCCGTTCTACTTCTGTTCCGTCAGAAGTGGCGTATGGCGATCAACCGCTCCGCAGAGGCAATGACCATCTTTGCCGTAATCATGGCGGCGATCTTCCCGGGAATACACATGGGGCGTATCTGGTGTGCGTACTGGGTATTCCCATTGCCAAACCAGTTCGGCTCACTTTGGGTGAACTTTAACTCACCACTTCTCTGGGACGTATTCGCGATCTCGACTTACTTCTCGGTTTCGTTGGTGTTCTGGTACATTGGGTTGATTCCTGACTTCGCAACGATCCGTGATCGTATGGTGAAGCCACTACCAAAGAAGATCTACGGAATCCTGGCTTTTGGTTGGTCAGGACGAGCTAAGAACTGGACGCGATTTGAAGAAGTATCACTTGTACTTGCGGGTATTGCAACACCACTTGTGTTCTCGGTACACTCGATCGTATCGATGGACTTCGCAACGTCGGTGATCCCTGGATGGCACACGACGATCTTCCCACCTTACTTCGTATCGGGAGCGGTATTCTCTGGATTCGCTATGGTACAAACGCTTCTCTTGATCATGCGTAAAGCCATGAACCTTGAGAACTACATCCACGTTCGTCACGTGGAGTACATGAACATCGTAATCATCGTTACGGGTTCTATCGTAGGTGTGGCTTACCTCACAGAGCTATTCATCAGCTGGTACTCAGGAGTTGAGTACGAATCATACGCATTCATCAACCGATTCTCTGGACCGTATAGCTGGTCTTACTGGATCATGATGACATGTAACGTGATCTCACCACAGCTATTCTGGGTGAAGAAATGGCGTCGAAGCTTGACGTTCACATTCGTTCTTTCGATCGTTGTGAATATCGGTATGTGGTTCGAGCGCTACGTGATCATCGTTACATCGATCCACCGTGACTACAACCCATCTTCATGGGGTGAGTTCCACGCAACATCGATCGATATCGGAATCTTTGTTGGAACGATTGGAATCTTCTCAACGCTGTTCTTGTTGTTCGCACGCTTCTTCCCTGTGCTAGCCCTGAACGAGTTGAAGTCGATCCTGAAGTCTTCTGGAGAGAACTTTAAGAAACTACACCACACTGACAATCACTAAGATGAGCAAGAAAGTATTCCACGTAATGTTTGATGACGAGGAAAAGCTGATGCACTCAGCTGAAGGCCTTGTCGAAAAAGGGATAAAAGTCAAAGATGTGTACTCACCATTCCCGATTCACGGATTGGATCCTATCATCGGAGTGAAGAGAACACGTTTGGCCATTGCATCTTTCATGTACGCTTCTACAGGAACTGCACTTGCACTTCTTGGAATGTGGTACTTCATGATCAGTGACTGGCCGATGAACATCGGAGGTAAGCCAAGCTTCTCGTTGATCGAGAACCTTCCAGCTTTCATTCCGGTAACCTTCGAGTTCAGTGTACTATGTGGTGCACACGGTATGGCGATCACATACTTGCTTCGTAACGGAACACTGCCAGGTGTGCCAGCGAGCAACCCTGATCCGCGTACAACGGATGATAAGTTCGTGATGGAGATCACTACGGATGAAAACCACAGCATGTCTTCAGAAGATATCGAAGCACTTGTGCGCGATACAGACATGATCGAATTGAGTATTAAGGATTACGAGTAAACGCAACACACGATGTTGACAAGAAATACATTCCTTTTTGCATTGGTGGCACTCCTAATGGGAGCATGTACCACTGATCCAAACAGCCCAGGACTAGAGTACATGCCTGATATGTACCGTTCTCCTGCAGTTGAAGCTTACGTTGACTACGGTATGGACCCTTACCACTTCGGCGAAGCTCAGTACGATTCGTTGAATCACCGTCTTTCTGCGCGCAAACCAGCTGACGGTTCTATCGCATACGCAGGTGATGTTCAGCCGTACAACATGCCTTACCCATACCCGAACACTACTGAAGGGTACGAAGAGGCAGCTGAATTGAAGAGTCCACTTCCAACAACCAAAGCGAATATTGAGCGCGGTAAGGAAGTTTACGAGATCATGTGTATCCACTGCCACGGTGAAGCGGGTAAGGGTGACGGTGCCATCTCGAAGAACGGACACATCAAAGGTATTCCTGATTACTCAGGGAAGTTGAAAGATCTTCCAGAAGGAAAAGCGTTCCACTCAATCCACTACGGTAAAGGGTTAATGGGATCACACGCTTCTCAGATTTCTCAGTACGAGAGATGGCAAGTTGTACAGTACGTAAAAGTGCTTCAGAACGGTGGAACTATGCCAGAGTTCGATGAGAACGGCAACATGATGGCTGCAGGAGCGGCAAGCGCTGAAGAAGCTACAGAAGAGGTAGCCCCAGAAGAAACTGAAGGATAAAAAGAACGATTTTAACACATTACAGATCATACGATCATGGAATTTAAATTCGAAGGTAGACTCAAGACAGCATCAATGGTCCTTATGGTGATTGGTGTGATTGCATTGGTCGGAGGCTTCATTACTGATAGCTCTGATCATCACCAACGTTGGTGGGCGAACTTGCTAGTAAATGGATTCTTCTACTTCGCAATCGCATTGGGAGCTTTGTTCTTCTATGCGTTGCAATATGCGGCTGAAGTAGGTTGGTCAGCGTACATCAAGCGCTTCTTTGAAGCGATGTATGCCTATATCCCATATGGAGCAGCCGTTATCCTGATTGTTCTGTTGGCAGGTCAATTCCACGCTCACCACTTGTACCACTGGATGGATCATACGCTTTACCATGAATTTATGGTTGTTGGATCTGATGGTGCTACAACTTATTCAGATACGAAAGAAGCAGGTGCGGTGCTCAATCCAAATTATGACCACATCATTGCAAATAAATCAGCATATCTAGGAGGTTGGTTCTTTTGGCTTCGTACGATTGTTTATATCGCGACCTTCGTCATCTTCGCTCGCTTGTTCCGCAAGTGGTCATTGCAAGAAGATGAAGTCGGTGGAACAAAGATCCACTTCATGATGTACCGTCGCAGTGCCTTGTTCTTGGTATTCTTCGCGGTATTTAGCTCAACACTTTCATGGGACTGGTTGATGTCAATTGACACGCACTGGTTCTCGACATTGTATGGTTGGTACGTATTCTCAGGAATGTGGGTTGGCTGTATGATCTTCGCTTTAGTGAGCTTGCTTTACCTACGCACGAAAGGATACTTCCAAGAACTGAATGATTCACACGTACACGATCTAGCTAAGTGGATGTTCGCCATCTCTATGCTTTGGGCGTACCTATGGTTCTCTCAGTTCATGTTGATCTGGTACTCGAACATTCCGGAAGAGGTGACGTACTTCACTCAGCGAATTTTCACTGATTACAAAGTGCCATTCTTCATTATGTTCTTCATCAACTTCGCGGTTCCATTCTACGTAATGATCGCTCGTGATGCGAAACGTAATCCAAGATTCATTCTGCCTGTAGCGTTCTTGATCTTTGTGGGACACTTTGTGGACACGTATCTGCTAGTTATCCCCGGAACCATGTTTGATCACAACGAATTTGGTTTTATGGAGGTAGGAATGTTCCTCGGATTCCTTGGATTGTTTGTCTACGTCACCTTTAACGCATTGTCGAAGGCACCATTGATTGCAAAGAATCATCCATTCCTTCAGGAAAGCCAGGAACTACACCATTGATTGAATAAGAAAGAGATTGATCATGAAGCTTTTAATACTTCTAGTTGTTATTGTCGGGATTGTTGCTGTATCGCAGCTAGCCCGTATATATGAGCTGACATCACTTCTTCGTAAGAAACGTGAAGAAGAGATCTCCTTTGCAGACAATAAAATGAATGCAAAGATGTGGTTGGTGTTCGGTGTATTGTTCTTTGCTGGCTTTATCTGGCTAATGATACGCTACGGTGACTACCAGCCGCCATCAGCATCAGCACACGGTGAAGAGGTGGATACACTCATGTTCTTTAACATGGTGATCATCATCATCGTATTCTTCATTGTGAACACATTGCTTTTCTGGTTCGCTTCGAAGTACTACTACCGTAAGGATCGAAAGGCGAAGTTCTTCCCTCACGACAACCGTTTGGAGTTGATATGGACAGTAATCCCATCCATTGTGTTGGCTGTGATTATTATCTACGGTCTGCGCACTTGGAACGCGATGACAGGAGAAGCGCAAGCTGACGCTATTCAAATTGAACTCTATTCTAAGCAGTTTGACTGGACAGCACGTTACGCAGGTGCCGATGCTGAGTTCGGATTGGCTAGCTACAACCTGATTACTCCAACGAACCCACTAGGTATCGTTACTAAGGAGCGTATGGAAGAAAGCTTGACTGACCTCCAGAAGTCAATCAACAAGCTGAAAGGTGAGCTTGATTATGAGTACGGTCATTTGATGGCTGAGAAGCATGATCTGGAAGAGCAACTTCACGAAGCAGCGCATGGTCATCACGGCCACGATCATGGAGATAATCACGGCGAAGAACATGCTGAAGAAGGTCATGATGATCACCACCACGGAATGTCTGAAGAAATGAAGACAGCAATCAATGCACGTATAACGGATATTGATAGAATGTTGGCTGAAACAGACAAAATTACACGTCTAACTGATGCAGCTTATGAAGCAAAGTCAGAAAAACTTTACCGTCTCGAACGTCAAGTTGAACGTATCGCTGAAATTGATGATTACGATTTCAACGGAGTGCAGGCGTGGGAAGCAGGTAAAGATGACCGCATAGTGAAAGGTGAATTCCACATCCCTGTTGGAAGGGAAATCGAATTCGTATTCCGCTCACGTGATGTCATTCACTCGGCATATATGCCACATTTCCGTGCACAGATGAACTGTGTACCTGGACTACCAACACGCTTTAAAATGACTCCAACGATCACAACAGATAGTATGCGTTTGATCATGGATGACGAGGAGTTTGACTACGTATTGCTTTGTAACAAGGTATGTGGAGCAGCGCACTTTAATATGCAAATGAAGATCGTTGTGGAAACAGAAGAGCAATACAAGGATTGGTTAGAACAACAGGATACCTTCTATGTTGAGGAGGTAAATCAGGAAGAAGCTCCGGCACTTGCAGCTCAAGAAGCACCGGTACCGGTAGAGGAGGTTGCCGAAGAACCAACAGAGACTGCTTCTCTAAATTAATTAGAACTAGGAAACGTAGGAATAATGGCACAAGGACACGAACATCACGAGGAAAGCTTCATTTCGAAGTACGTCTTTTCGATGGATCACAAGATGATCTCGAAGCAGTTCCTTATAACAGCGATCTTTATGGGTGTGGTAGCAGTCATGCTATCCATTCTATTCCGCCTTCAGTTGGGGTGGCCAGGAGAATCGTTCGCAATTCTTGAAACACTGCTAGGTAAGTGGGCTCCCGATGGGGTTCTAGACCGAAACGCATATCTCGCCTTGGTAACGATTCACGGTACCATCATGGTATTCTTCGTACTAACGGGTGGTCTTTCAGGTACTTTCTCGAACCTACTCATCCCGCTCCAAATTGGAGCGCGTGATATGGCTTCAGGATTCTTGAATATGCTTTCATACTGGTTCTTCCTAGTATCTAGTTTAATCATGCTCTTCTCACTCTTCGTTGAAGGTGGTGCAGCCTCTGGAGGTTGGACAATCTATCCTCCGTTGAGTGCATTGCCACAGGCAATGCCAGGGTCAGGTATGGGTATGACACTATGGTTGATCTCAATGGTACTCTTCGTAGCATCTTCGCTACTTGGAGGTCTGAACTATATTGTTACGATTGTAAACCTTCGTACGAAGGGAATGAAAATGACACGTCTTCCATTGACGATTTGGGCATTCCTTGTAACGGCGATTCTAGGCGTACTTTCATTCCCTGTTCTTGTATCAGCAGTAGTTCTTCTATTGATGGACCGTTCGATGGGAACAGCGTTCTACTTGAGTGATATTCACATCGCAGGAGAAGCACTTGACGTAACTGGGGGTTCACCTATTCTTTACCAGCACTTGTTCTGGTTGTGCACCCTGAGGTATACATTGTTCTGCTACCAGCATTGGGTATCTCTTCAGAGATTATCTCTACGAATAGCCGTAAGCCGATCTTCGGTTACCGTGCCATGATCGGATCAATCCTTGCGATCGGATTCCTTTCGTTTATCGTTTGGGGTCACCACATGTTCGTTACAGGTATGAACCCATTCATCGGATCAGTATTCGTATTCACTACGCTATTGATTGCGATTCCTTCTGCTGTGAAAGCATTTAATTACATCACAACACTGTGGAAAGGTAACATCAAGTTTACTCCAGCGATGTTGTTCTCAGTAGGTCTTGTATCGACGTTCGTAACAGGAGGTCTTACAGGAATCATCCTTGCTGATTCTGCGCTCGATGTTAACGTACACGATACCTATTTCGTAGTCGCCCACTTCCACATTGTTATGGGTATGTCGGCGATCTTCGGAATGCTTGGCGGTGTCTATCATTGGTTCCCGAAAATGTTCGGTCGCATGATGAGTACGAAGTTAGGTTATGCTCACTTCTGGATCACACTTGTAGCGGGATTCGGGGTATTCTTCCCTATGCACTTCGTAGGTCTTGCTGGTGCTCCTCGTCGTTACTACGAGTACAGCAACTTTGACTACCTCGATTTTGTAATGGACTTGAACCCACTGATCTCGGTATTCGCAATCATTGGAGGTATTGCTCAGATTTTGTTCCTATACAACTTCTTCTACAGCATCTTCCGCGGTCAGCCTGCTACTGAGAACCCATGGCAGTCGAACACATTGGAGTGGACGACACCTGTAGAACGTATCCACGGAAACTGGCCAGGAGCACTTCCTGAAGTACACCGTTGGGCTTACGATTACAGCAACCCGAACTACGAAGAAGACTTTGTTCCTCAAACTGTTCCTTTGAAAGAAGGGGAAGAGGATCACTGATCTATATAATATTCCACTAAAGGAGTCCGTATCTTTAAGACAATGTCAATGAAGGTCCGGACTCTTTGTTTGTCTCTACTTTTTCTCGCCTACGGCGGAATCGGTGCCGTAGCTCAAGATGAGCTACCGGAATTGACCGACTCATTGGCCGTGGCCTTCGAACAAGAGCCTAAGCTCTTTGGGAGATTTGGTTCAACGAATGCCTTCATCACCGGAAGACCCGTTCGTACCTATGGAATCAAAGGAGGGGTCTCCTTTGGAGAACGTGTGAATGTGGGCATTGGCTACCACTGGCTCAAACATGGTGATACTTATATTTTCGACAACGATGGAGTAGAAGAGATCAGGGAACTTCGTCTCAGTTACATCGCTCCCTTTTTTGAATACGCTTTCATCCATAAGCGTAAATGGGAAGTCACCATTCCCTTCCAACTTGGATTAGGCAGAAGTTATGAACTACTTGGAGACACCAATGGAAACGGAGACGCTTCCGCGCGAGCGAAAAGAAACGCCAGCACAGTCATCCTCTACGAACCGGGAATGGCCATTGAATACCGCTTACTCAAATACTTCGGCGTAGGTGCCGGTGTTGGATTCCGTTTCATGCTCAAAAACAACCGAAACATCGATCAGCAATTCACCGCCCCCACCTGGGAACTCCGCTTCCGTATCCGTTTCGGTCAGATCTACAGAGACATCATAGAATAGAAGATGGATCGTTCAACTTTCAACGTTCCTCGTTCAACCTTCCTTTCGTACATTTGACTATGTCGTCTTTTGATTTCCATGATGAGGCTGCGAATAGCTCTGCAGAAGAGCTAGAGCGCGTGTTGAGACCCCAAACCTTCGATGACTTTACCGGACAACGTCAGGCCTTGGATAACCTCCAGATTTTCGTTGCTGCCGCAAAGCAACGTGAAGAAGCGCTAGACCACGTACTATTGCATGGCCCTCCAGGATTGGGAAAGACCACATTAGCCAACATCATTTCTATGGAAATGGGGGTGGATATCAAGACCACTTCGGGACCAGTTTTAGACAAGCCGGGTGATTTGGCCGGACTTCTCACCAACCTCGAAGAAAATGACGTCTTGTTCATAGATGAAATCCACCGGATGTCTCCGGTGATTGAAGAGTACTTGTACTCAGCAATGGAAGATTACCGTATCGACTTGGTGATAGATACCGGTCCAAATGCGCGTACCGTACAGATTGATTTGAATCCATTCACCTTGGTAGGTGCTACGACGCGTTCTGGGCTTCTTACAGCGCCATTACGGGCTCGTTTCGGTATCAATCTACGTCTGACCTATTACGACTCTAAAACGCTCACAGATATCGTAGAACGAAGCGCAGGTATTCTGAACATACCGATCAAGCCTGAAGCTTCTTATGAAATCGCTTCAAGATCCAGAGGTACGCCTCGTATTGCGAACGCATTGCTGCGTCGAGTACGTGACTTTGCTCAGATCAAAGGAGATGGTACGATCAATTCTGAAATCACCCACATGGCCCTTAACGCCCTCAATGTAGATGGTAAGGGACTGGATGAAATGGACAATCGTATACTCACGACGATCATCGAGAAGTTCAAGGGTGGTCCTGTGGGATTGACTACGATTGCTACGGCAGTGGGTGAAGATGCCGGTACACTTGAAGAAGTATATGAGCCATTCTTAATCCAAGAAGGCTTCTTGGTGCGTACCCCACGTGGTAGACAGGCCACAGAATTGGCATTCGCACACCTAGGCAAGGTTCCTGGCGGTAAAGACCAGCTCCTATTCTAACATGACGAGCGCAGAGCTCAAGGCGGCAGAAAACAGCAAACTCATCAAGGGTCTTGCTGCTGAATGCGGTTTCCTTCATTGCAGTATTTCGAAGGCTGATTTCCTAGAAGAAGAAGCCTCAAGATTATCTCAATGGTTGAAAGATGATCGACATGGGAAGATGGGTTACATGGCCAATCACTTTGACAAGCGACTTGATCCTCGACTATTGGTTCCAGGTTCCAAATCGGTGGTGACTCTCTTGTACAATTATTACAATCCTCAGAAGCAAACAAAAGACGCTCCGAAGCTTTCGATGTATGCCTATGGTGAAGACTACCATTATGTGGTCAAACGCCATATGAAAACGCTCGTTGAGCGCATTGAAGAGCGGATTGGTAAAGTAGAAGGAAGAGCATTTGTAGATTCTGCACCGGTGCTTGACAAAGCATGGGCCGTGCGCTCAGGAGCTGGGTGGATGGGGAAGCACACCAATGTCATTCGAAAACAGGAGGGGAGTTACTTCTTCATTGCTGAGTTGATTATTGACTTAGAGCTGACACCAGATGGTCCTACTACAGACCACTGCGGAAAGTGCACCGCATGTATAGATGCTTGTCCTACCGGTGCCATCATTCAACCATACACGGTAGATGGTTCGCGATGTATCAGCTACTTCACCATTGAATTAAAGGAGGCGATTCCTCAAGAGGTAAAAGGGCAATTCGACGATTGGATGTTTGGTTGCGATATCTGTCAAGAGGTGTGTCCGTGGAATCGCTTTGCGAAAGCACATAACGAACCAGCCTTCGAGCCAAAAGAAGGAACGCTTGACATGGATCGATCCGATTGGGTCGATATTACAAAAGAGGTGTTCAATGACATTTTCCGCAAGTCTGCGGTGAAGCGAACAGGGTATGAAGGGTTAACGAGAAATATTCGTTTCCTAGGAGATTAAGCGATGGCGTGTGGGAATGATTCCTGAATGATATCTCCATAGATTGTGCCGAATTGCTGTACACACCAATTCTTTAGTGCAGGGATATCTTCTTTGCTTAAGCGAGAAATCGCTTTTTTCAATTCTTTCTTGAAGAGTAGACGGTCAAAACTCACCTTCGTCAAGATTTTCTTGCAGAACTCCAACATATCTTCCAGGTTTTTTGGGCGGGACCTAAAAATACGAATTGCTCTTCCAGAGATGCTAGTAGGTGCCACAAATGTTGTTAACAGATGGGTGTGGCAGGGGGGCGTATTTCTTTGGTCCATTATCTGACGCGAAAGTGGTGCTTTTTATTGTGTTCACTTGTAGGAATCAGTCTTACTTTGGCTTCTCTTTACATGCGATCGATGGCTGCTGATAAAGATCATTCTCGATCAACGCATTGAAAGCCGTACCTTTGCAGCTCGTTCACTCCGAAAGTCGGTTTGAAGTGGTATCACGTATAACATGTAATTGTACGATGAAAAAGCTTTACAACAAGGTCGATCGAAGGGAACTGATGAAGCGTATGGAAGATAGCACTGTGCCCCGCACAACTATCTCGTTCTATAAGTACGCACGTATTCAGAACCCTGATTTTTTCCGCGATTTCCTCTACGTTAATTGGGAGGAGCTAGGTGTTTTTGGCCGCACCTACGTAGCGTCAGAAGGTGTTAATGCACAAATCTCTATCCCAAGTGAGAATGTAAATGCATTTCGTGAGCACCTCTACAGTGTTACTTTCCTAGATGGTATCCGTTTGAATATCTCAGTTGACGACGATGGTAAATCGTTTTATAAGCTGAAGATTAAAGTGCGCGATAAAATCGTTGCTGATGGTCTGGATGATGAATCGTTCGATGTCACACAACGAGGAAAGCATGTCAATGCTGAAGAGTTCAACGAACTGACCTCTGACCCTGATACGATCTTGGTTGACATGCGTAATCACTACGAATCTGAAGTAGGGCATTTCAAAGGAGCCATTCTCCCTGACGTGGATACCTTCCGCGAGGAGTTGGATATGGTGACCGACATGCTTGAAGAAGACAAAGACCGTAAGGTGGTGATGTACTGCACAGGTGGAATTCGTTGTGAGAAAGCGAGTGCTTGGTTTAAGCATCAAGGCTACCACAACGTTTATCAGCTGAACGGTGGAATCATCGAGTACACGCGCCAAGTTCGTGAGGGAGATCTTGAGAACCGTTACGTTGGAAAGAACTTTGTATTTGACGAGCGTCGTGCGGAGCGGATTACCGATGACGTGATCTCACTATGCCACCAATGTGGCGAACCATGTGATGACCATACGAACTGTGTGAACGTCGCATGCAATCTGCTTTTCATCCAATGTGAGAAGTGTAAGGCAAAATATAACAACTGCTGCTGTACGGAATGTCAAGAGATTCATGCGCTTCCAGAAGAAGAGCAGAAGGAATTGCGCAAAGGCAAGGAAAACAGCAATAAGATTTTCCGAAAAGGACGTTCAGAGTCGTTAAAATTCCAGGATTCTTCTAAGAAAAAGGCACAAGAGACGGCAGGAGAAGCCTAACTTAGGAATATGCCTAAGCGATTACTTACCCCGATTTTTTTCTTTTTCGTCGTTTCTGCTTTCTGCCAAGGGTACTATGATCCTGGTGGAGAAGGCTGGTATGAGAACATGGCCAAGCAGCAGCTTCGCCAATTGAAATCTGGTGCCCTTTTGATTCGCCTTCCTGAGAATGAAGTGGCCATTCAAGCTGCCAAAGATCGTGGCTTCATGAAACGTGCTGAGTCGATGCAGGCTGAACTGGATGCCAAGAATACTGAGCTAATGCGCGCCTTTGAGGAGTCGTTTACGTTTTGTTCGGGTTACGTTTTACCCGCTAGCGATACCAAACATGTGATTGCCCAGCAATGGGATTCCATTCAATACGTGAATAAGGAGCTACAAGAAGATCCCACGATTCAATTTGGCGGTGGTAGTTTCTTAACAGCGGAGATTACGCTACTTCGTGCTGACACAGCGTCGTTCGAAGGAGACATCGTTTGGAGACGCAATGAAGATGGTGAACTCTACGAAACGCGCACGTCGAATGGTGGTCCAGATCCTGGCTTCGAAGCTTTAATCATCAAGAGCGACGAGTTGGTGCAATTGCATGATCCATTCCCTTACTGGGTGCGAACTTGGAGTAGTTTACCTTGGAAGCGTGACATTAATCGCGTGGTGGAGATTATGAACGAAAAACTTACGATGTGGTATGAACGCTGGGATCTCCATCCCGAACACCTAGATGAAAAGAAGTAGCAGCACGACCACTACAATTGACACGATGGCAATGAAAATGAACATCAAGATTTGCCCAAGAATCGCGGAAATCACCCCATAGGCAAAAGCCTCCCCACGTGGAATTCCCATCCAGCCATTGACGATTTGCATAACCACAACGGCGGTGATGATCTATGATACTCCCATACTTAAGGTCATCATATCCGGTGCAAAAAAGTAGAGGGGCACCATGAATATTCCGTAGAAAGAGGTTTGACCTACGAGGTAGATACTCGCGATCATATGCTCTGCATAGTTGTACCCCTTCTTTCGCAGCAAAAGCCAAGTAGATAAGGCATAAAAAGGCAGAACGATAATGATCAACAAGTTCAAGAACCGTTTAATTCCTTCGCCTAACTGTTGCTGAAAGACTGCTTGAGACTCCGTTTGATCTGCCTGCTCGAAATAAGAAAAGGCTTCTTGTTGCGTATCGAATATCCCAGACCACACCGTCAATACGGCGGAAATTGTCACCAAAATAAACGCGTAACGGAATGGAGGAAAATATGGCCTTGTCTTCCCCTCAATGTAATCTTTGATCACCGTTCCAGGACGAATGGCCATTTGGATAATGGTAAACAGAAACCCCCGCTCTACATTGGTAATGGCACTGAATAACTGTGTAAAAGCACTCTTCACAGTCCAACGACCTTTCATCGCACGCTGACCACACTCGTGGCACCATTCGCCGTGTAACTCCGCACCACAGTTTTTGCAGGAAGGTTCCATCGATGTAAAGCTAAAAAAAGAAAAGTAGGCTGTAGGCGGTATGCTGTTATGGGCACGCCTGCGTGCCCGTAACTGTCCACGGTCCACAGTCCACCGTCTACGGTCTATGCTCCGTGCACCCGTCGAGAATGTAGTTCATCTGATACACATCGTCTGCGTTCAGCTTGAAGGTGCCTTTGAACGTGAGTCGTTCGTCGGTTTCGTACTTACGGGTTTTGCTTTTGAATCGGAGGTCAACTACCGATTCAGGACCTGCGCCACCACAGAAGAAGCAGTTGGCGAATGGGTAGCGAGAAACTACGTAGAAGTCTTCGTCGTAATCAACTGGGATAATGTATCCGGTGATGTAGACTTCTTGTCCTTCGAGGGCTTTAACTGACTCGCCGAAGGTTGGCTTCCAGTAGTAGGCGTCGAGTTCTTCTACATATACATCGCGGAAATCAACGTCTGTGAGTTGTTTCCAAGTGAGTTCTTTCGGTGCATCTTCCGATTCCGCGCTAGCGAATGTTTCTTCAACAGAAGGAAGCGTGGTGCGGTAGCGAGCAACATCAGCTATATTAGTAGACGCTACAGGAGCCGGGGCACAACTTGTACTCAGGTTCAACGCCGCAACCGTTATGATTGCCATTACCACTGCTGTATATTTGATGTACTTAACCATCTGCTAACGTCTTTGAGATATCGATCTTCACTGCAGTAAATGCAGGCAACAACGATGCCACAATTCCTACAAAGATAGTCATTACCACCAGTAGCCATTCGCTAGGCACCAGCCAAAGATTGCCAAAGTCATACTGGAAAGAGCTTTTCAAAACGCTCGCGAGAATCCAAAGTCCGACACGAGAAAGCAGCAATCCGAAGACCATTCCCATGAAAGTCAGTGATAACCCTTCGAGGATGATCAAACTGAAGAGTTTGCCTTGTGAAGCCCCCATAGTACGCATCAAAGCCAGTTCGTACTTACGTTCACGAAGGCTGTTGAATAGGCTGATGAAGATGCTTAAGATGGAAAGGAAGATGACCACGTACGCAATCGCTTGAATAGTCCCCATTCCAATTCCGAAGTTCGTTTGTAGACGGTTAATCTCGATCGACGGCAGTGCGATTTGCATGTTGGTGTCTTCCAGCATTCTTGGAAGCGCCATGATAGCCATTGGATTCTTCTTCTTCAAGAGCATCGCTGTGATTTCTTCGTCTGGTTTTTCTCCCGTCTCTTCTTCTACATACTCATGCACACCCCAGATTGATTCCATTGGAGTTAATAGAAGTTTGTCGATGACCGAACCACTTGGCTCAAAGATGCCGACTACCGTGAATGCATGGTTGGTATGCACATCTGTTTCGTCTGTTAAACCGTGTGCACTGAAGAAGTTGTCTCCAATTTTTAATCCGGTGGCTTCCGCTACCGCGGAACCGATAGTGGCAGAATAAGTCGCGGAGAATAATTCCCCTTCCGCGATAGCGACACCATAATGCTCATGCAATTGAGGCGTAGTACCTACGATTCGGTAAGAGCGGTAATTGTCTCCGTAGGCCAATGGAATGCCTTCTTCGATGTATGGATGCTTGGCGATGCGCTCTGCTTCCTTGCGAGAGATATTACCCGTTGGAGCATCCACATGGTAAACGTTGGCAAGGATGAGTTGAAGGGGAGACCCCTTCGCGCCGAGCACCATGTCAATGTCTTTGATGTCGCGGTCAAACTGCTCTTGCAAGTTCTGTTCAACATTCAACATGAGTGAGATGATTCCCACTCCAAAACCGAGGAGGACCAAACTCAAAATGGTGTTGAGTGGCTTCGAAAAGATGTTCCGGAACGCGATCTTCAGCAGATTCATAGGGTCACGCGTTTTTGGAAGCGATCTTTCAATCGCTGGTCATGGGTCACAATGATCAAAGACGCACCGCTCAAACGTGCTTGTTCTTCTAACAGATCAATCACCTCATTAGCGTTCTTGTCATCAAGAGCAGAAGTAGGTTCATCAGCAAGTACCACTGACGGGTCGTTCATCAACGCACGAGCAATCGCCACACGTTGTTGCTCTCCGATACTCAAGTTTTTAGGGAATTGCTTGAGCTTGTGTTTCAGATTCAATCGATCAAGAATACTCGCGGCTTTCTGCTTGTTGACCTTCTTGTTATTTAAGAAGTGCGGCAGTACCAAGTTGTCTTCTACCGAAAGGCTCTCAACAAAATGTGCCGTCTGAAAAATGATTCCTACATGCTCGCCGCGGAAGGCGTCCATTTGAGCGTTGGTCAGACCTGAAGTGTCTTTACCTGCAATGCTGATCGAGCCTCGGGTTGGACGAAGCATTCCTGCGAGCAAGTGCAGAAGGGTTGTTTTCCCCTTTCCTGATTCACCGAGGAGCAGCAAGTGTTCTTGTGCTTCACAGTTCACATCCGGAAATTGGAACGACGGACCATTCGGGTACTGGAATTCTATGTTAGTGCTCTTGAGCATTATGCGAATTTGCTACGCTTTCTTGGTTTATCAAAACTGACTTTTGCCTGAAAGGTTCAGACCTTATCAGTAAAGTGTGAGCGTTGCTTGTCTTGAGAGAACTTGTCTTTGTTGTAGTTCTGGCTTCCGCCCTTCGGAATAGACAAGGAATGCCAGTTATTTCCTTTCAATTGACGAGCGAGGTAGACGATTTGTCCGACGTGGTAGCTATAATGCCCAAGTTGACGCATAATGGCCTCAGTGACTGTGTGTCCCTCGTTGCGGATATAGATGATGCGTTCAAGATCTTCTTCAGTCAACGGTTCGATGGCGTGGAAGAGGCAATTCCATCCTTCTTCCCATAGTTTTTTTATTTCCGCAGGGGATTCCGCTTCTAATTCAAATTCACCGTCTCGGTTTCTCCATTCCTTTTCCCCGTCTGTGGTTAAGAAGTCAGTCCAACGTGAAAGCATATTTCCATGAAGGTGTTTCATGATAATTGCTAAACTGTTGCTTACTTCATTTGGGGTGTCAAATAATTGATCTTCTTCTAATTGATCAATACTCTTATCACCCAATGATTTGTAATAGCGGAAAAGTTTGATGGTGTTGGGTAGGAACATGGGCTGTGTTGAGGTTTGTTGAACTGCTTAAATATACTCACCATTCGTGATACGAATGGCCTTCTCAAGACCCTTTAGGAATGATTGTGAAAAGGGTTTTCATTAAATTTCATGTGTGAAGCCTTCATTGATCATTTCCTCTACTAGTAACACTGTTTCCTTGGGGCGGATTTTCCCAATCTGGCTTCAATGAAATCTATCCACATGGATTGTTTGCTGAAGAAGGCGGACAGTTACTCTTGGTAGGTGGAAATGCGCTAGTCGTGTCAACGGCATTTGATCTTGGCGAAACATCGGGGTTCTATTCCTTCACTGAAGTTGATGCCTTTACTGGTGATGAATTAGACTATCAGCAGATTGGAATTCCATATTTGTATGCTTTCAAGAGGGAAAGTGTCATTCAAGTCAATGAGAATCTTTTTGTTTGGTCTGGAATTGACGAAAGTGGTGCGGCTATGTATGCTTGGGATTCCGAATTTAATGTGCTGTGGTCAGTTACCGATGAAAATGGAGAGTTTTCACCTCCGACACTACTCGATAGTGAGAAGCTCTTGACAGTATACCGCAGCGAGGAAAGAGATGAGATGTCATTTTGGACTATTAGCCTATCAGGTCAGATTGAATCAACCATGCAGTTGGTAGGGCATGAGAATACTGGCATTACAGTTTGGCAAGTGGACGAACTCTCTTCAGGTAATGTGGTAGTAAACGGAGTTGTCACCAACTTTAGCATGGATATCGGAGACTTCGAATCTGACAATGTTACTTTAGTGGTAGATTCCAATTATGAGTTGCTATGGGAAGATCGCTGGGGTGGTGATTGGGATGACGGGATTCCATTTTCAATTGAAGGACAGACTGAAGAGTTAATTGTTTCTAGTGAAGAAATGTTGTTATCGGAAGAATGGCAAGTAGGAGTATATTCTCAATTCCAAATAGAAAGTAAGAATCAGGATACCGGAGAAATAACGTTCTGTGAGCATTTCGGCCCACAGACACAATCGCAAATGGTATAATCAGAGATTTGAAGAGTACCTCAGATGGTGGTTTTGTAGTTTTGGGAGTAGGGCAAATTCTTGCAGGAACATTTCATTCCTACAGTTTCTTAGCTAAGTTTTCTTCGACCTTGGAGGAAGAGTGGTTTCGGACATACTCTTTTGAACCTTTTGAGCAGAATGTCACAAAGGTGAACGAATTACGTGATGTTGAGGAATTGGATTCGGGTGGTTTCGCCGTATCGGGATTATACCTTGAGCAGGATTTGAACGATGAAGAGAACGGTATACCGTGGCTCATAGTCACCGATGAATGCGGCCTCATTCAGCAAGATTGTACCATTTCCGTTCCTTCCCTCCCAGCTGCAGGCATCAAAGTCTTCCCGAACCCGACTGGGGGATGGCTCAATATTCCGCAAGAATTCATCGGACATAACTTTCGACTTGTAAACGCGGAAGGTAAACTGGTAGACCATGGCCAGTTCACTTTTGCTGGATTTGATTTGACCGAATTCAATGAAGGACTTTACGTTCTTTCTATTGAACAAGACAATGGAAATTGGGTAAATACTTCAGTAGTTAAGAAGTAGTACGTCTATAGTACCTTTGCCCCATGAATTTCACTCAACGTCTATCACGTTACCTCGTCGGCATCTTCATTGGTGTGCTGATGGCTTTCTTCCTTTTTGGTCAACGCAATTGCACGGGCTGGATGCCAGAGAACCGTGTGAAGGTGCTGATCTTGGAAAACCCTCTCTTCGAAAATGAGCGCGTACAGTGTTTGATGGAATGCAACAGCATCAGCAGCAAAATGCTTCGTGACATCATGCGTGAAGCGGAAGTAGATTTTGCAGCAAGTTCACCACGTGAATCACCTAAGAAGTACACGCTAGTTGAGACAGCGATCGATCCTTTGAAGGTGTACGTGGAGATGGCCGATTCTTCATCGACCATTGTAAACCTTGAACGTCCGGGGTTGAATCAGTGTGATTGTTGATCAGTCGACCCAGTCAGCAACGACAAACTTTCCTGTTCTTACCTCGTCTGAACCTTCGCAAGTAACGCGTACAGAGTACACGCCTGAAGGGTAGCCCGAAATGTCAATGCGGTAGGCACGAACGCCGGTGCTTCCACCATATTCGTTCATGAGTTTTCCTTGGGCATTGTAGACTTGCATGCGGTCGAGAACGAAATTCCCGCCGAGGTCGAGAATGGTCTCGTTGTAAGCAGGGTTAGGGACAAATTTCAGGGCTGTGTCCTTCGTGTCAGATGGCGCCGTGTAATTCGGGTCCGCCGCAATTTTGTAGACAGCCAAACGGGTACAGATGTACAAGTTTCCTTGGTTGTCTTGTCCGAAACCAAGGCGTGTTTCAATCCAAGGCTGGAAGCCACCATCGACTATCACTTCAACGGGCTCATTTTGCCAGCCTGTGCCGTCATTCCAAAGCAACCAGAACTTCTCGTCGGCAAATCCACAAGCATCGCTGTAGATGTAGTAGCCGTAGAGAGAAGGGATTTCTTGTCCGCGGTAAACGAAACCACCGATGACTGAACAGAGGTTGCCATTGTGGAAGTAATCATAAGCCGGAAGTTGAGTGATTCCGTCTGGGTCACAATTCTCGACTGGCTCGTAGCAGGCATTTCCTTCAAGTAAGCGCCAACCGTAGTTGATACCACCAACTCCAGATTCGCCGAAAGAAACTTCTTCCCAGTCTACTTCACCCACATCACCGATATACATATCACCGGTTATGCTATCGAAACTCCAACGCCATGGATTCCGTAAGCCGTAAGCCCAGATCTCTTCACGGGCATTTTCTACACCAACAAATGGGTTGTTAGTAGGGATTGTATACGGCGTATCACCATTGACTCCGATACGAAGAACCTTACCTAGAATGGTGTCAAGACTTTGTGCATTGTTGTCTGCATCGCCACCGCTGCCGCCGCCTGTCTGGCCGCTTCCTGTAGATCCTCCGTCTCCGATAGAGCAGTAGAGGTAACCGTCTTGTCCGAAGAATACCGCACCGCCGTTATGTCCACGACGTGGCATTTCGATGTAGAGCACTTCGTACCACCAGTCAGTATCCGCTTTGTATTCGTCGTCAGCTGAACGACGGAAACAAACGAGGTGTTCGTCGTAGAGGTTGGTTCCTGTTCCGTCAGGACGGTAACCGTTGTACATCAAATAGAAGAATCCGTTCTCTTCGTAGTTCGGGTCTAGGGTAATGCTCAACAACCCTTCTTCGGAACCAATTCCGAAATCAACGATATCGAGTCCGTTTTCACCGATATCAAAGAATGGCTCGTCAAGCACAACGCCGTCTTCGTAAACCCAAATCTTCCCATTTTGGCAAAGGATTAGAAGTCGATCTTCGTTCGAGTCATTGGAAAATGAGACCACTTGAATCGCATCATCGAGGTAAGCCAAGCGATCTGCAATTAGCTCCGTTGGTCGTTGAGCGATTGAGTTAGTATTCCACGCTAGCGAGAGTAGCAGAAATACCGAAATACGTACCCATCCTTTCTTCATCTGGTGTATTTTGTGACAAGCTTCCAACATTTCCCGACCCTGAACGTTCAAAGCTGGGTGTTCATTCCCGTCAAAAGCTATTTTTGCAAAGATATGCGCAAGTCTGTTCTGTCGAAATTTATTAATCCCACCAATCTTGCGGTGCTGTTGATAACCATCACGGCCCTCGTATTTATGGGATTCCGCACGGAGCCGGGGAATTTTCATTCCAACGGTTCTCGCATGATGATGCAAATGGCTGGTTTGACCACTACCTCTGGTATTTTCTTTACTGGTAGCGGAAACTGTGTCAACTGTCATGGCACTGATCCAAACGGCCTAGCCTTGGTCACTGCAGATGGCGAAGACGTAGCTCCAGTGAATGATTGGCAGGCGACCTTGATGGCGAATTCAGCGCATGATCCGTTTTGGCGTGCAAAGGTTCGTCATGAGATTCTTGAATCACCCGCTATCGCGGAAGAGATTGAGAATGTTTGTACAGATTGCCATGCACCGCAAGGGCATTCTGAGTTCCACATGACAGGACAAGGAACGCACTACTCCATGGAATACTTGCTGACAGACTCTCTGGGCTTGGATGGGGTAGGATGTATTGCGTGCCACGGAATTGAAGATGAAGGACTTCGTAATTCACACAACGGAAATCAACCATACAGTGAACTGCAAGTAGCTTACGGGACCTTCGACAATCCATGGTCTGGACCGATGATTCAGCAAACGGGCTTTTCACCAGCTGAAGGTCAGCACATGGGCCAAAGCGAAGTTTGTGCAGGATGCCACAGTCTATTCGTTGAGACCGTTGATTATGATGGTGTCGCTACGGGTGATACTTTCTTTGAGCAGGCGACTTACCATGAATGGCTCAACTCGATTTACGACGAACAGGAAATCGAATGTCAAGGGTGCCACATGCCAGACGCTGGTGATGTGAAGATGAGTCCAACACCCAACTGGTTGTTCCCTCGTCCTTTCCAGAAACACTACTTCGTAGGTGGAAATAGCTTCATGTTAGGGTTGATGCGTGACAATGCAGAAGAACTTGGTGTTGCTGCTTCGACAGAGCAATTTGATATGGTGATTGAGCGCACGCTTGATGCCCTCCAGAATCAAAGCTTGACCATGAATGTTGAGCACATAGGCAACGAACAGGATTCAGCATTGATTGAGGTGAGCTTATTGAACGAAGTCGGACATAAATTCCCAAGTGGTTACCCAGCGCGTTTGCTATTCCTCGAGTTCAAAGTGACAGACGAAGATGGAAACATACTCTTCCACAATGGAATTATCGACGAGAACTACGAGATCGTTGATCGTGATGAGGGTTACGAACCTCACTACAACATCATTCGCAACGAAGAAGATGTCATGATCTACGAAATGGTTCAGGCAGATGTGAATGATCAACCCACTACCGTGCTTGAACGTGCGAAGTACCCTCTAAAGGATAACCGCTTGACCCCGGTTGGTTTCTCGCAGAGTCACCTCTCTTACGATACGACTACGGTAGCTGGATTCGCACTGAATGATCCAAATTTCAACGCCCTTGAAGGTCTCGAAGGAAGTGGAGGTGACCGGGTACAATACCGCGTCCCTATTGACGGCTACGTTGGACCAATCCAAATCGAAGCACGCGCCTGGTATCAAAGCCTCCCACCTCAATGGACAGAAGAAATGTTCGCTTGGGATGATCCAGAAATTCAAGGCTTCAAGGAGATGTTTGAAGAACGCGATAACACCCCAGTATTGGTCTCAGAAGTCATCCAAGACAGCACGACAGATATTGATGAAGCTGATACTCTACGAAATGTAGAAATAGGTCCAAATCCAACCACCACAGGCCTCGTTCGTTTCTATGGCCTACCTCAAGGCACGCATCAAATCGATATCTACACTCAAACCGGTCAATTGGTCTTCAGTGACTACACGACAACACAAGAACTTACACTGCCATCTGCGGCTGGGTGTTATGTCTTGGTAGTTGATGGGGTGAAAAGTTTTAGGGTGGTGAAAGAATAAATTTTATTAGGCTTAAGGCCTATGGCTTAGGGCGTAAATTGATTTCTCCCTTAGGCCGTGCGCCTTAGGCCATATACCTTACGGTGTACGCCTAAGATTTGTAAATTAGTCTTACAACCTAACCCATGAAACGAAGCTTACTCCTACTTGCAGGCATGTTCTGCTTTGCGTCTGTGTTGGCTCAGCCAACGAATATTACCATTGATGCAGACTTTTCTGATTGGACAGCCGATTTACCTGGGGTGATTGATACACCAGAGGTGACAAGTGATGTCGATATTCTCAGTTTTCAGGTGACGAATGACGCTGACTTCCTCTACGTGCATGTGGTGTTGGCTGATGAGATTGATTTGACCGAAGATTTGATCCCTCACAATTTGCGGATGTTTATTGACGCAGATAATGATGCTGGAACGGGGTTCAATCCTCAAGCGGGGTATGGCTCCGAGTTAGGGATTGTCTTCCGAGATCGCTTTGCTTATTATGATGTGATTCCAGAATCTACCGTGACCTTTAGTGATTTTCAGTTTCGTCCGGCACCTACTGTTTCAGGGAATGAATTTGAGTTCGCTATAGGACGAGATGTCATTCCAGATGGGGTTAATCCGCTGTTCAGCAGCGAGACGATCAAGATTCTATTGATAGAGAACAACGGGGGAGATCGCTGTCCAAATAACGGAAGTGTATTTGCGTACACCTTCAACGATGACCCGATAGCCACTCCTGACCCTACACCTTTTGAAAAGGTACAGGCGACGGACCTGCGCTTTGTAACTTACAATGTACTTGCCAATGGACTCACGAATGGGAGCCGTCAAGATGCGATTCGTCGTCAGTTGCAAGCGGTAGATCCGGATATTATCGGTTTCCAAGAGGTAGGTTCAGTATCTACTTCTGCAGCGAAGACTTTGCTAGACGATTGGTTGCCATTAGATACACCAGACGGTTGGTATTTGGTGAAGGATGAAGACATGATCACGGCATCACCTTGGCCGTTCATTGAGACGTGGCCATCACTATCACGTCAGTTTCCGGCATTGATTGACCTACCGGCCATTTATGGTGCTGATTTACTGTTGGTGAATGCCCACCTCTCATGCTGTGGCAACAATGATGGAAGACAGGATCAAGTTGACTCTTACATCGAATGGCTTTCAGATGCGATGACCGTTGGAGGTTCAGTGGATCTTCCTGAATTCACACCCATCGTCTATCTGGGTGACTTGAATTTGGTCGGCTACGCAAGTCAGTTGAATACCTTGCTGACCGGAGATATCGTTCAAGAAGGAACTTACGGTGCCGACTTCGCTCCTGATTGGGATGGTACTTCGATTACAGAGGCTCTATGCATTCAATCAGATAAGCGCATGCATTACTCATGGCGTAATGACGCTGAAGACAACTTCCCTCCAGGGAAATTAGATTTCATCATGTACAGCGATGCAGTGATAGATTTGAGTCGTTCTTACGCCATCCAAACTGAGGTCATGCCAGCAGATCGACTGGCCTTGTATGGGTTGAATGAGGATGATACCTCAACGGCTAGTGATCATTTCCCCGTGGTTGCTGATTTTGCCTTGACTTTATTCGCTGATGCTGATAACGATGGTGTCATTGATGAACTTGATAACTGCGTAGATACACCAAATGCAGATCAAGCTGATTGGAATAATGACGGTGCGGGCGATGCTTGTTCTGATTCAGATGGTGACGGTCTTCTTGATGATCAGGAGATCAATACCTTCGGCACAGATCCAGGCCTCGAAGATTCTGATAACGACGGACTAACCGACGGAGAAGAGGTTAATGTTTATGGTACGCTCCCTCTAGTGCAAGATTCAGACGGAGATGGCCTAACTGATTGGCTCGAAATTTCAACGGGAATCTATAACCCCCTAGACCCAGACACAAACAACAACGGCTGTAATGATGCTGATGAATTCTCTTACCAATGCGGTGATTCCCCATGCTCCGATTGTGTCGGCGACTTAGACAACAACGGCATTGTGAATGCGGCTGACTTGTTGGTGTTTTTAGGGGCGTTCGGGCTAATCTGCGAGTAGCCTTTTTTAAAGGCTTATGGCCTAGGGCTTAAGGCGTAAGTTTCGTTCCGTCCACTGTCCACTGTCCACTGTCCACTGTCCACTGTCCACTGTCTACCGTCTCCCTTTCCTGCGTTGGATTTCGCGTTGGATGAGTGACAACTCCCTTCCTGTTTGCCCTTTTACCGAAGTGTTTTCTTCAGCGCGTCTGATGAGGTAGGGGATGACTTCACGGATGGGGCCGTAGGGTACATATTTCGCTACGTTGTATCCGGCGTGGCTGAGGTTGAAGCTGATGTGATCACTCATTCCGAAGAGCTGAGCGAAATAAACGCGTTTGTCGTTTTTGGCGATGTTGCGTTCAATCATCAGTTCAGCAAGCGCTTTGGAGCTTGCTTCGTTGTGCGACCCAGCAACTACGGCAACATATTCGATTTTATCGATACACAGCTTGATAGCTGCGTCGAAGTCTTTATCAGAAGCTTCCTTGTTGGGTTGGATTGGATCTTGGTATCCGTGTTCTTCAGCGCGATCGCGCTCTTTTTCCATGTAAGCTCCGCGAACGAGTTTTACTCCGTAGTGGTAGCCTTTTGATTTGGCTTCCGCGATCGCGTCTTGAAGGAAAGCTAGGCGATCATGACGGTACAATTGAACAGTGTTGTAGACAATAACACGCTCCTTGTTGTACTTCGCCATCAACTCATGAGCCATGTCGTCAATGGCATCTTGAATCCAGCTCTCTTCTGCATCAATGAATACAGGAGTGCCCGTTTCAAAAGCGCTTTTCGCAATGCGATCCATGCGCGTTTTTACGCCTTCAAATTCGGCTTGCTCTTCCGGACTTAATTCCGCGTTAGCGTTAACTTTTTCAAGCAAGCTAAAGCGAGAAATACCTGTCGTCTTGAAGACACAAAATGGAATGTGAATGTTGTCGTTGGCCGTTTCAACAGTACGAAGAATCTCTTGTGTAGTGCGTTCGAAATCTTCGCTGCTTTCTTTTCCTTCGACACTATAATCGAGGATAGTACCGACGTTTCCTTTATCTAGAACCTGAGTGGTTTGAGCACAATCTGCAATGGATTCACCACCGCAGAATTGAGCGAAGATGTTGTTGCGCATCGCCCAGCCAATGGGAATGCGAAGTTTGAGCGCCAAACCAACAGAAACCTTCCCGAATTTCACAAGGGCAGGGCTACCCACCAGCTTGAACAACCAGTAGGCTTTCTTCAATTCCGCATTACTTTTGTGTGCGAATGCGATTTCGGTATTGTCAAAACTCAACTTCATGGAGGCAGGCAAATATAATATTCGCGAATGGTTGGTGCTACCCAAGTGCTAATTTCAATTGGATTCTGTGAATTCCGTCATGAGCGCCTTACCTTGAATTATCACGCCTGTACTAAACCATGCCCCTTCATCAAAGTTTATCCTGATCTGGACCTTGTGCCTGGCGGTAATATTCCTTTCGTCAAAAGGCCACGCGCAGATCTTCTGCAACGGAGACTTTGAGATCAATGATGGTTGCAACACCACACTAGGCCAAGTGAGGTGGATGCAGCAGTTTGGTTTGTCAACGATACTACCCTCACTGAATCTGAAATCGTTATCGGTGAAAGTGCGGAAGTCATAGTGCAATACGTCTATCAAGGATGTGATGCCACCGATGAGGTGTTAGTCACCTTCGAACCAAGTCTGGATATGAGTAAGGTGGTTATGCCTAATATTTCCTTAAACCTCTGTACCGAAGATGAGCTCATCACGATTGAAATGAACATCTTCAATCGATGGGACAAGCAACTGGTTTAGTTGGGCTGTTCGTGGGACGTGCGACAAGACGATGGCAACTTTGTGGCCTCGGGTAGCTATTACTATAGCGTTGATTTCTATCCGAATTGCCTCTCTTCAGCCTCCAATAAACGACTGACAGGTTTGGTAACAATCACATATTGAGGTATAAAGCTCCTCTCACCGAAATAAATTTAACCAGCTCTTAAGGTGGTAAGCAACTAAACTTCAGGCATCTTTGTCATAGATATGAAGGCTATATCTATGAAGAACATACTACTACTCTCACTCTTCCTCCTGCCTTTTATCGCAGGAGCCCAGATTTTCTACAATGGAGACTTCGAGATCAATGACGGCTGTCCACCAAGTCTTGGTCAAGTCAGCATGGTAGACGGATGGTTCATTGTGGTTGAATCAGCTGATTTCTATGCCTGTGATTTTACAACAGAATTCTTTCCAACCGATGGTGAAGCAGCGTGTGGTGATGCCTACATGGGATTTGCTTCCTATGGGAATGCAGATGGTAGTGCTGAAGCTATTGGTTCTCAACTTCCGGCTCCACTCGTTCCTGGAGAGACCTATGATTTTACCATTCAGTTGAAGATGCCTACCGGCGGTGGATATAGCACTGTTTGTGGAGGTTTATGTGTGTATGGTTTTATGGAGGAGCCACCTTTGAATGTAGTTGCGAGTCACCCCTCATTGATGGCAGGTTCTACGGAGTTATTCTGCACGGAGACAGTAGATAACACCGAATGGGAGCCTTATGCTGTGACATTTACAGCAGATCAAGCCTATGAATACTTGGTATTCAGTCCTGGATACTTCCCAAACTGCGCCCAGAATATTTTCATGGATTGTATCGAAATTGTTGAATCAGAATCATTTGATGAGTCGGTAACGATCTGTGCAGGCGAAGAGGTAATTCTTGATCCGGGATTTGGACCAAATGCGACGTGGTCAACCGTGAATGATGACAACACTACCACGGTGTTTGCTACCACGGATATCTACACCTTCAACCCTCCTGAAAGTGTGACTATTCTTGTAGAAGCTCCAAACGACGATACCTATACCTACGATGTCAATGTGAACCCAATTCCTGAGCCCGATCTCGGTGAAGATATTTTGGTCTGCGAAGATGTAGACGTCATTCTTGATGCCGGTGCCAATTGGGATGAAATCGCTTGGAACGGGGAGGTAGGAGCTGAATTCTTCACGGTGTTAGAAACAGGAACAGTTGAAGTGTCGGTAACCCTCGCTGGTTGTGTTGGTACAGACGAAGTCGATGTATCTTTTGAAGCTAATCCAGACTTTAGTTCGTTGGTAACCTTGGGTCCTGCATGTGAAGGACTGTGCAACGGACAAGTGGAACTAACGGTGGAAGATAACTGGACCTTCACTGTTGATGGTGAACCTTCCAACGGATTGACTACCGGTCTCTGTGAAGGCCTCCATACCTTCGATATTGTTTCTGATTTAGGTTGTGTAGCATCAGATTCTGAGCTTTTCACGGTACAGCCAGCACCAGCCATTTCTGTTGAACCACTTATAACGATTTGTGAAGGAAGCACGGTGACCTTGGAAGCAACATCAACAGATGATGATCTCACCTTCACGTGGTCTACGCTTGAAGAAGCACAGGCGATTGATGTGACCCCAGTAGCTGGTGATCAGTTCTGTGTGTCTGCAGTTGACCCTGATGGTTGTCCTTCTGCAGAAGTTTGTACCGAGATTGCGGTTCATGATCCCCTCGTATTGACCGGTCCGGATAATGAAGATGTTTGTCCTGGTGATTTGGTTTCTTTCTTGGCTAACGCCGAAGGGGGAGATGGGAATTACACGTGGCAATGGACGAGCTCAACAGGAAACGTAGGTACAGATGCACAGCTTCAGTTCAACGCTTCGGAATCGGATACATACACCGTGTTGCTTTCTGATGGATGCACTCCAGACGGAATTTCGACAGAAGTTGAGCTGCTGGTAGCAGTTATTCCAACTCCGGAATTGACGCTTGAATATGAGTCGCCATGCCTGCCTTCTGTAGCAGCATTCTCGCTTACAGATGAAGCAGCTTTCCAGACCATTACATGGGCCTTTGGAGATGAAACAGTGGGTTCTGGTGCCGAAACGGTACATACCTACGAAACTCCAGGTTGTTTTGATGTAGACGTTGCCCTAATCTCAAATGAGGGTTGTCTGATCAACTTGAACTACGAAGATCTTCTTTGTGCTTATGAGCTCCCTCTTGCTGGTTTTGATATCGCTGAAGGAACCATCGTCTACGATGAAACAGAACGGCTTCACATGCTTAACTCTAGCGAAGGGGCCGAAACCTACCAGTGGTTCTTAGACGAAGAACCAATATCAGAAGAAGTCAACCCGATCATTGAAGGAGTATCCCTGCCAGGTTTCTACGACATCTGCTTGGAAGTGGCCAATCCGCAAGGATGTATTGATCAATTCTGTAGAGAAGTAGAAGTCATTTTAGCGCCAGAAGTGTACATCCCTAACGCGTTCACACCTGACCTGGATGGAATTAACGAGGTGTTCAAGCCAGCAATGGCATTCACACCCGTTGAATACGAATTCTATGTGTTCGATCGTTGGGGTGATCAGCTCTTCTCAACCACCGATCCGAACCAAGGCTGGATAGGAAATAACAAGGCTGGAGGATACTACGTTAGTCCTGGAATATACCTATACAAGGTCGTTGTGAAAATGCCAGATACTGGCAACAACGAAGAGTTTGAAGGACACGTAGTTCTAATCCGATAATTAGAATTTCCCTGGCTTCGGGATCTTACGCATACGCATAGACTGCGGAGTGATCTCTAGGTATTCGTCATCTCCGATGTACTCCATGTACTCTTCCAATGAGAATTGAATCTTTGGTGGGATTTTCGCCGCATCGTCAGCTCCTGCTGAACGAATATTGGTGAGCTTCTTTCCTTTGATCACGTTGACTTCAAGGTCATTGTCACGGGTGTTTTCACCTACGACTTGTCCCTTGTAAACTTCTTCACCTGGATCGATAAAGAAACGTCCGCGGTCTTGCAGACGGTCGATGGCGTAGGCTAAGGCTTGACCCATTTCCATAGAGACCATCACTCCCTTACGACGATCACCGATTTCACCTTTCCAAGGTCCAAATTCACGGAAACGGTGCGTGATGACTGCTTCACCAGCAGAAGCAGTCATCAAATGACTACGCAACCCGATCAATCCACGAGATGGAATGTCGAACTCAAGGTGCTGAAGGTCTCCTTTGGGTTCCATCACCATCAAGTCACCCTTGCGCTGTGTAGCTAACTCGATTGCTTTTCCTGAAGACACTTCTGGAATATCGATCACCAATGTCTCGTAGGGTTCGTGCTTCTGACCATTAACCTCCTCAGTCAATACCTGAGGCTTGCCAAGCTGAAGCTCGTAGCCTTCACGGCGCATTGTTTCTACAAGAATCGACAAGTGAAGAATTCCTCGTCCGTATACGATGAAGGTATCTTCGCTTTGCGTGTCTTCTACACGAAGTGCTAGGTTTCTTTCAGTTTCTTGGTAGAGACGCTCGCGAAGTTGACGTGACGTCACGTACTTTCCTTCACGACCGTAGAATGGCGAGTTGTTAATGGTAAACAACATGCTCATTGTTGGCTCATCTACCGCGATACGTGGCAGAGCTTCTGGCTGTTCCAGGCTTGCGATTGTATCTCCAATATCAAAACCTTCAAGACCAACAACAGCACAAAGGTCCCCGCTACCGACTTCTTTCACTTTCGTACGACCAAGTCCTTCGAAAACGAAGAGTTCTTTCACCTTCATTTTCTTCTGTACTCCTTCAGCTTGACAAAGAATGATTTGCTCAGCTTCTCGAATCGTACCTCGGTACACACGCCCGATAGCGATACGTCCGGTGAATGGAGAGTGGTCAAGACTGGTAATCTGCATCTGAAGCGGCCCCTCGTGGAATGGTGCTGGTGGAATGTGCTCTACAACAGCATCCAGCAGTGCCGTGATATCAGTAGTTGGCTTTTCCCAGTCGGTGCTCATCCAACCGTGCTTACTTGAACCGTATAGGGTTTCAAAGTCAAGCTGGTCATCCGTCGCTTCCAGGTTGAACATGAGGTCAAACACAGCTTCGTGCACTTCATCAGGTCGACAATTGTCTTTGTCAACCTTGTTCACAACCACGATGGGCTTCAGCTTCAATTCAAGTGCTTTCGAAAGAACGAAACGCGTCTGTGGCATGGGTCCTTCAAAGGCATCAACCAACAGCAATACACCGTCGGCCATTTTCAACACACGTTCTACTTCTCCACCGAAGTCACTGTGTCCTGGAGTGTCAATGATATTGATCTTAACCCCTTTATAAGTCACAGAAACGTTCTTCGAGAGGATCGTGATTCCACGCTCACGTTCGAGGTCGTTGTTGTCAAGAACAAGTTCCCCTGTATCTTTACGTTGATCAAGAACTTTACATTCCTGAATGATCTTGTCAACGAGGGTAGTTTTACCGTGGTCGACGTGCGCGATGATAGCGATATTTCGAATTGAGCTCATGAGGCCTAATAAATGAGGGCGCAAAAGTACGACCTTTCTAGAGGTTGCGAACTATTAAGTGCGAAGAAATCAAGGTGTTGGTGTGAAAGGACTATCCTCATCTTTCGTCGTATCTTGCCATTCCCAAACTATAACCCATGTCAATTCAGGATTACATTACATCCAATAAAGACCGCTTCTTAGAGGAGCTGATCGATATACTTAAGATCCCTAGCATCAGTGCTGATCCGGCTTACAGCGATGACGTTCATCGTATGGCTGAGGCTACTAAAGATCACTTGTTGAAGGCAGGAGCTGACAAGGCGATCGTGATGGAAACACCAGGTTACCCTATCGTATACGGTGAGAAAATCATCGATACGAGCTTGCCAACAGTACTGGTTTACGGACACTACGATGTTCAGCCAGCAGATCCGCTCGATCTTTGGGATTCTCCGGCATTTGAACCGGTAATTAAGAAAACAGACATCCACCCTGACGGAGCCATTTTTGCACGTGGAGCTTGTGACGATAAAGGTCAATTCTACATGCACGTGAAGGCTTTCGAAACAATGATGAACACTGATTCACTGCCCTGTAACGTGAAGTTCATCATTGAAGGAGAAGAGGAAGTGGGTTCTGAAAACCTTGATGGATTCCTAGAAGAGAATAAGGAACTGCTTGCTGCAGATGTCATCTTGGTTTCGGATACAGGAATCATCGCCAACGATATTCCATCAATCACAACTGGACTTCGCGGACTAAGCTACGTGGAAGTAGAAGTAACAGGGCCAAACCGCGACCTTCACTCTGGACTTTACGGAGGAGGAGTTCCAAACCCAATCAACATCTTGTGTGAGATGATCGCGTCATTGAAAAATGAGCATCAGCACATCACAGTGGAAGGTTTCTACGATGATGTAGATGAGTTATCTGCTGAAGAGCGCGCCGAAATGGCAAAAGCGCCATTCAGTGAAGAGGGGTTCAAGAAGAGCATTGATATCGGTGATGTAGAAGGTGAAACAGGATATTCTGTTCCTGAGCGCTTGTCAATTCGTCCAACCCTAGACGTCAACGGAATTTGGGGTGGATACACTGGTGAAGGAGCGAAAACAGTCATTGCGTCGAAAGCTTATGCCAAGATCAGCATGCGTCTCGTTCCAAATCAAGACTCAACGAAGATCACGAAGCTATTCCAAGAGCATTTTGAGCGCATTGCACCGAAGAGTGTGAAGGTAAAAGTGACCCCGCACCACGGTGGGGAAGCTGCGGTGACACCAGTTGATAGCATAGCTTACCAAGCAGTATCGAAAGCCATGGAAGAAACGTATGGAAAGAAGCCAGTTCCTGTACGCAGCGGTGGTTCTATTCCAATTGTAGCTTCATTCGAGAAGATTCTTGGTTTGAAGACAGTTCTGTTCGGTTTTGGATTGGATTCAGATGCGATTCACTCACCAAATGAGCACTACGGTCTCTTTAACTATTACAAGGGAATTGAGACTATTCCGTTGTTCTATAAGTACTTTGTGGAGATGAAGAAATAAGGCTCTGGCACGCCCTTTGCCTTTACTTTATTAAAATCGACCTATGAAAGCACGATTAAACGCTCCAATGAGCCGGTTGAGCATTTGTATGCTCTTGCTGACTGCGATGACCTTGACTTCTTGTGGCTACGAGGATGTAGAGGTGAAAGAGATTCGAAATGTTGAGGTAACGAAATTCAGCACTGAAGAATTCGAAGCCAACGTGACGGTCTTGGTAGACAATCCGAATTGGTACAAGTTGACCTTGACTGAATCAGATTTCGACATCTACATCAGCGGACAACATATGGGCAAAGGCTCTCTTGTGGAAGAGCTGGAGGTTCCAAAGAAGACGGAAGGTGAATTCACCGTGACTGTCAAAGGAAACATTGCCAGTGCTGGAGGGAATGTGCTCGGCGGGTTATTGAACATTCTTATGAGCGAAAAGCAAACGGTTCGCCTCGCAGGTATTGCGACTGGAAAGGCCATGATGTTTAAGCGCGAAGTGCTTTTCGATTTTGAAGAAGAGTTTGAAATGAAATAGTTCAGTTCACAACGATAATCATGCAGAAGCTAGGTAGGTTGTTTTATTCGGTCAAAATCTTGGTAGATCAATTGATTATTGACCTATTAATAAGCATTAATTAAACGCGTTGTGCTATTGAAATTGTGAACTAAAAAGGCAAGAAGGAGTCTTGCACTTTTACTGATGGTCAGTGTCTTAAAGGTGCTAATAATAATAAAACAAGACCCATGGATGTACGAAAAGATCCTTGAGTTCGCTACTGAAATGTTTGAACACGACATAGATGATCACGGTAACTTTCAATTCTATCCTAGACAGTCTAAAATGAGTGACTTACAGGTTATCTCGTTAGCGGTAGCCGCTGAGTCTGCTGGAATCGACAGTGAGAACTGGTTGTTCAGTAAACTGAGAACCAACTTTTCGGACCGTTATCCTGCGCTAGTTGATCGAAATCGATTTAACCGAAGACGCCGAAATCTGAGCGCACGGATTACAGAATTAACCAAACGTCTTGCCATGACTATTGGGGTTAGTTCCAATTTGACCATCGTTGA
>JAKVAX010000060.1 GCA_022447625.1 Flavobacteriales bacterium
CTTTCGAGGTGTTCCTAAAGCAATCGTTACTAACAATCTAAAGAGTGCTGTGACCAAGAGTGATCGCTTCGAACCTGTTCTTAACGAGGACTTTGCTGACTTTGCCGATCACTACCAAACCACCATTCTTCCCACCAGGGCTTATCGTCCTAAGGATAAGGCACTGGTAGAAGGGATGGTAAAGATCGCCTATCGAAAGGTCTATGCGCCTCTGCGGAATACCACCTTCCATCATCTCGAAGACTTAAATAGAGAGCTGTCTCGCTTAACTCTATCACTGAATCGCTCTGTGTTAAGTGGTCGCGACTACAGTCGTGAAGACCTCTACTTAGAGCTAGACTTACCAGCCCTGCTTCCATTGCGAGAAGCCCCCTTTGAACTAAAAACGTATGTAATGGCGACGGTTCAACAGAACTGCCATGTTCAGTTATCATGCGACAAGCACTATTACAGTGCCCCATACAAACACATAGGAAAAAAGGTAAAGATCGCCTATACCTCACAAGAGGTGAGGATCTACCACAAGTATGAGTTAATCGCCATACACAAGCGAACGCGTAGTCCTCACAACTATACCACGCTTGCAGAGCACTTGCCAAGCAAGCACCGTCAAATGGTGAAATGGAGTCCGGAGTTCTTTATAGAACGCGCCAGAAAGACAGGGAAATCCACTTTGCGCCTTGTGCAACGCATCTTAGAGAAAAAGCAGTATCCAGAGCAGGCCTATAAATCGTGTGTCGGAGTACTTTCTCTAGAAAAGAAGGTGGGTACTGCCCGACTGAATAAGGCCTGTGAACTGGCTTGCGAACATCAACGCTATAGCTACAAGCACGTGCTGCAGATCCTTGAAAAGGGAATGGATCAGCTCCAGGCCTCTGACCCCTCCAAGCCTCTTCCCAAACACGATAATATCCGAGGAGGAAAGTACTTCTCATAAATTAAATACATCATGAATAAACAAACACTACAACGCATGCAACAGATGAAGTTGCATGGAATGCACCGCTCATTTAGTGGGGTGCTCGAATCCAGTATGGGGAACGCTTTGAGCTCTGATGAGCTACTTTCCCAACTCATCGAAGCTGAATACGATGATCGTCAGCAGCGTAAAGTAGAACGCCTCAAAAAGAACGCAAAGCTGAGATACAACGCTCAACTAGAGGAGGTTCATTATCATCAGGAAAGGCAGCTTGACAAGGTTCAGGTAACGCGCCTAGCTGAAGGGGATTACATCACCAAAGCGGAGAACCTGATCATCACCGGAAGCACCGGAGTAGGCAAAAGCTACCTGGCTTGTGCTCTGGGGCATCACGCTTGTGAGCAAGGGGTTAGGGTCGGTTACTTCGTAGCATCCAGACTCTTCTCCCACTTGAGAATCGCCAAGCAATCCGGACTGTACATCAAAGAAATGACCAAGCTACAGCGCACACCACTGCTGATTATAGATGACTTCGGACTAGAACCCATCGACGCAAGCAACGGGAGAACACTGCTAGAAATCACCGAGGACCGTTACCAACAAGGAGCAATGATCATAACATCACAACTACCGGTGGAAAGTTGGTATGAACTCTTCGGAGAATCCACCGTAGCAGACGCCATCCTAGATCGACTTGTACATAACGCACATCGTATTAACTTGTATGGGGAATCCATGAGAAAGAAAACAAACAAAATATAACCCAAAATGAATCTCAGCTCATACCTCAAATGGCAACTGAAATAGACTGGTCACGTTGAACCGAAAGAGGTGGGTCACTTTGTGCGAAATATGCACTAACAATGGGCAAATCATTACTTTGACCGGCCCCAAAAAGCTAACCTTCGCAGAAGCCACAGAAATCATCGCGGAAGGCATCGGAAGGGATATTACCTATGTACCTATTACTATGGAGGAGTTCAAAGATGGAATGAAAGCCGCTGGATTACCCGAATCCTATATTTGGCTTTTCGAATACTTATTTCAGGAGGTTTTGAGTAACCCTGACAACCAAGAAATATCCAATGATATGGAAAAGGTTTTAGGTCGAAAAGCAACATCATTCGAAGAATTCACAGAACGCACTCTCACCACGGGAATTTGGAATCAAGAAGTCACCTTCTAACATAAAACAAGGGTCTGAAGCATATTTAAACTATTCTTCATTGCATTCGGAGTGGAATCCCTGACAAGGAATATTCCATTCTGACGTATATTGGTTTTTCTATGAAAATCACCATTTCTCAGCTCGCCCCAAGCACTTCCATTGAAGAGAATATCAAGGGCCATATAGCTGATATCCAAGCTAACAAGGAAGCAGACATCATTCTCTTCCCTGAGCTTTCGATTACCGGGTATTTCCCTTCACATGCCAAGCAGCATACATATGATCGGAAGGATGCGATTTTCGATCCATTCGTTCAGCTGAGTGCGGAACATGACATGGTGATTGCGGTCGGCTTCCCTATGAAAACGACGGAGCTCCCTGTGATTGCCATGCAATTCTTCTTTCCTAACGGACAACGACATGTCCATGTAAAGACGATCATTCATGAAGATGAAGCGCCATACTTCACTTCTCAAGGAAGCTTACAAACCATTGACTACCGCGGGGTGCGGATGTTGCCAGCAATCTGCTTTGAGGCTACACAGAAACAGACAATCCGATTTGCCATCCAGAACAAGGTGGATCTTTACTTAGCTGCTGTGGCAAAAGACGAACAAGGGATGGTCAAGATGGAAACTTCGACCATCCCTCTAGTTGAAAGTGGTGTCACAGTGGCTGTTTCCAATGCAATTGGTGAAGGAGAAGGATTCGTTGCTGTAGGAAAATCATATGTAGAGACATCTGAAGGCAAAACCCTGATTGAAGGGAATGAAGGATTGGTATCGGTAGATTCAATCAGCCTGAAGACCGCACTGACTCCGGAAGAACAGCTGAAGTACCCAACACTGATTAAGCGCATACAAGCAGCCTTTGCCGATATATTCATCTTGATACTCCTAGCCTACTCGTTTTCTGAAATCTTCGCCAACCTTGAGATCATTTCTGAAGAAAGTAGGCTATACACCCTCGCTGCCCTTTACTTCATTTATGACCCTCTCTTTACCGCTTTGACCGGTGGAACACCTGGACATCACATCGTTGGCATCCGAGTGCGTAAATCGTCGAATTCTGAGAAGAAGATTAACTACTTCGCAGCTTTACTCCGATACACGTTAAAAACCTTCTTAGGCTGGATCTCACTACTCACGGTTTCAAGTGAACCACGAAAAAGAGCCATCCATGACCTTGCCGTTGGTTCGCTTGTTGAATGGAAAGAAGGCTACCCAAAGCGATGAGCATGACTGAAAGCATCAAGCTCCATGAATACAAATCTCCCGTGGGAAACCTCTTGCTTGGTGACTACCTCGGGAAACTCGTCATGTCAGATTGGAAATACAGAAAGAAACGCGAAGAAATCAACGCGCGTATTGCGGATGTCTTAGAGGTTAAATTCGAAACAGAACTGACTCCTTTGCACAGCACAGTCATCCAACAACTAGATGAGTACTTCCAAAGCAAACGAACCTCCTTCGACCTTCCCCTGCTTTTCATCGGTAGCGAATTCCAACGCAGTGTCTGGAAAGCTCTTACTGAGATTCCTTTCGGACAAACCATGAGCTACCTCACGCTATCGCGGAACCTTGGGGACGAAAAAGCCATTCGTGCCGTAGCCAGCGCCAATGGAGCCAACGCCATCTCCATCATTGTCCCATGCCACCGCATCATTGGATCAGACGGCTCACTCACAGGATATGCCGGAGGACTTCCAGCGAAGAAGAAGCTGTTGATGTTGGAGGGGAGTCTTTCGCAGATGGAACTTTTTTAGACGAGGGACGAGAGTCGAGAGGCTAGGGTCTAGGGATTAACGGCGAAATGGCGAAATGGCGAAATGGCGAAATGGCGAAATGGCGAAATGTATTTGACCTCTGCTCTGTGGCTTATTCGAAGATTCGGACGCCGGATGCCAGACGCCGGGTCCAGCATGAATAGGCCGCCTGCGGCGGATAGCATGATTAGTTCGGTCCACAGTCCACGGTCCACTATCGATTGACCACTAAACGGCTCATTCAACATTCCACGTTCAACATTCCACCACGAACCACTTCACTCATACCTCACCCTCACCGGAATATTCATCCTGAACTTTACCGGTTTTCCTTGTTGCATGGCTGGGGTGAACGGACCAATATCCATCAAGCACTCTTCTACCTTTTGGTCAAATTCCTTTTCGATTCCTCGGATGCAGTTTGCTGACTCAACTTCTCCTTCTTCGTCGATGATGAGTTGGAAGTAAGTGTTGGCTTGACATCCGCGGTTGAAGAGACTTTTTAGTTCTTTACTAGCGCAACTTTCAATGTGTTCCAGAATCGAATGGATCGAGTCTATGACGTTCGGTTCTACCTCTACGAAGTCATAAATATCTTGCTCGTAGGTGTCGAACTGTTCTTCCGGTTCTTCGAGAACTTCATCCCATAAAACTCTGGTTGAAAACTTGGGGTTTAGGGATGGATAAAGCAATTGGTATTGCGCTTGCACTAAGTCGTTCAGCTTGGCTTGGCTTACCCCCTCTTCCGAAAGACGCGCGACTAGACGATGATCTTCATCGAAATGAAAATGATCCTTGTATTCTGCAATGGAATTCGTCCACGTTTCCGCGCTAGCGTAATAAGCAAAACCATCAGCAGGAAAATAAACATGGTACTTCCCACCATCCTCAGGATAGAGCTGGTAGAAGCTGAAGCGCCAACCATCCTTCGTCTTATTCAAGAACCCCATGAGGTTCTTTCCCACCTGAATGTCAGTGTAGTTGAGCACCGGACAAACCATATGTGGATCGTACTGAACGCGTATGTAATCGTTGGCTTTCAGTCCATAGCCACGATCCATGACCACATGCGAGATCAATATCTTGACCTCTCCTTTCTCATGCTCAACCGCCTTACCCACAACGGCAATGCTTGAGTGTAAAATGACATCATACACTCCGTAAGGCCCCATGTCAGCTTTGACAGAGGATGAGAGAAAGAGGATTGAGAGAAGGAAGAGTAGGTTTTTCATGTTGTTGTTACTGCAAATTTAAAACCAAATTAGGCGTAGGGCTTATGGCTTAAGGCTGTCTTTTCGTTCAACATTCCACATTCAACATTCCACCCTACGAACTACGAACCACGAACCACGAACTACGAACCAAATCAACCACTTGCCTGCAAGGCCACCCTAACATGCGCTAGGTGGTGCTCCCCATGCCATGCATAATTCGCAACCACCTGGAACAGTTTAAATTCCATGCCGTGTTCTGGGTGTATGAATGATCGTTGGAGCTGCTCTTCGTTGAGAGAATTCAGAAGGATCACCCATTTCGCGTGCAAGGCCTCTATAAGCTTGATCGTTGGCTCTAAATCAGTCTCGTTGTAATCAGCTAGAGTGGCCCATCGGTCTTCGAAATATGCCTTGATGGTGGGTTTGTCTTCAGTGAGCGTCCACTTAAAACGGATTTGGCTGTTAAGGTGGCTATCAGCGCAGTGGTGAACAACTTCACGGATGGTCCACCCTCCTTCTCTGTAGCGGAGTTCCTTCTGATCATCCGAAAGATCTTGAACCAAGGAACGCATCTTCAAAGGAAAGGCTTCAATGGAATCAATCCATTCTGAGAGTTCTTTTGGCGTATAATAAGCAGGAGCAGAAAACTCGCCAATAGGGTAACGGTTGGACATGCGCGAAGGTAATCAAAGCTTCGCTTTGATGTAGGCGGTAGGCAGTATGCGGTATGCTGCTAATCGTGGACGGTGGACAGTGGACTGGACCTGATCATGCTATCCGCCGCAGGCGGGCTAATCATGCTGGATCCGGCGTCCGGCATCCGGCGTCCGTATTCCTAAACATTCGCTGACCCGTCCTAAAAAAAGTTGACAGTGTTTGTACTAAAATACGGTTATAGGTTTACAAGTGTTCTTGTTTCCTGCTTTAGGTTGTCTTTTTCAAAGTGAACTTGGTTAGGGGTAGCTAGCCTTAAGCTTTCATGTGGTCGAAGTGAGTTGTACAGTGCAACAGCTTTGCGGACTCCTTCTCGTGCGTCATCCAAGCCTCTTAAGTTGTAGTTATCTAAGAACTCTCCTTTGATGATACCATTGATTCGTTCAGCTTTAGGATTGTCCAACGGTTGGGAGTTCTGTGTCATGGAGATTCGGATTCCGTGTTGTTCCAGCAATGCGGTGTATTCACCCGAACAGTACTGGACTCCGCGATCTGAATGATGGATAAGACCTTCCGTGCTGGTTGTCGTTGATAGCGCCATTCGCAAGGCGGCTATACATCCTGAACGATCCAAGGAGCGCGATAGATGATAACCCACGATTCGTCTTGAGTAAGCATCCGTAATCAAGGATAAGTACAAGAAC
>JAKVAX010000061.1 GCA_022447625.1 Flavobacteriales bacterium
AAGGCGAACCACATGATGAATTTGAATTGGCTTTTAAGGAATGGCGCGGAGAGAAAATTGAAACCCCAGTCATAAAAGGGCGCGTAAATGTCTTTCAAAGGCACGAAATAAATATTGAAGATCGTCTATCTGATGCTCTTGCTCAACTTGTCACCGAATACGGCCCCATTGAAATACCACTAAGAAGCGGAAATCCTTGCAACGAAAAAGAGCTACAAGAAGCGATTGAATTGGCAAAATGCGGCCAATACCCAATGAACGAAGCTCAGAGGAAAGGTATGAATTTCGCCTGTTCTTGGAACCAAGTGACACCTAGACTAAAACACTCTTGGCACGCATTGCGTATGCTCTACGATATTGGTGAGGTAGGCGAAAATTATAACGAGGTCAAAAAATCAATCGCAAGGGTAGGTCCAAAACACAACGTTCAAGACACAAACGGATTGCCGATCGCGGGTCTGCTACGTGAACGAGACACGTTTGATGATGAGGGTTGGCTTGACCTCGATATTTTGGAGTTCCGTTCAGGGGACTTTACGGTTCTAGGCACGCCAAGTGGTCCGCTAGTGCCTTTGTTGACGCAAGCCGATCTAGATGTGGCTGCGCACCTAGCTTTTTTTGAGGCTTCCGAACCCGTCGCACCAGCATTTAGTTTGGATCGTGCACCATCAAAACGCACAGATATGCGACTTGATCTGAAGAGCTTTAGTCCTGCATGGCTTGCCGCGACCCCATTCGGTCAATCCATGTACCTTGCAGATTGGATAATGAAGAGCTTCACTATGCAAGACGGTTTACCATCTCTCAATGATCCTCTCATTAGTGGCGCTACGACTGAAAAATGGGAAGCACCAGCGTTCATGAAAGCCATTGGCGATGCAATGGGCTCGTATATCCTGCCTAATGGGAGCATGGCTGACAGCAGCAGGTTGGAAATAGTTGTAAGATCGGCGGACATTTCTCACGCAGGATTCGAAAATTCAGATTTGCAGACGGTTGATCAATACCGCCTCAATAATTCAGACCTATTTATCGAAAGTAGCCTCAAAGACGCCAGTGGCTCACATTACTGCCGTGATACCGCCTCAACTGATCCCGGTGCAAAAGCGGCTCTTATGATGGAGCACAATGGATATATTTGTGACCTCTTCCCGGTCTTTCAACGGGTGGTTTTGATTTTGTCAACGTTCTCGATAATGAGCCAAGCGAGACGTGATGGCATAAAACTGTTTGAAGAAGCAATCAGCCGCATATCGAAGAGGATTAACTTTTACAAAGCAGACTATGAATTCAATTATCCAGACAAAGAGTTGTCGCCGAAGCCTTTTCATAAAGGTGGATGCTATTGCAACGGAGGAGTTTCAGGAAGCTCTGCTGCAAATGTTTCAAGCAGTCAAACCAAACCACTTCCTCCGCAACCTACCAGTGTTAATTTTGTTGTAACCTCGGCAGGGGTGAGCAGTCCTGTACCACATGGCGCAACACCTGCGCCTACACAAAGCGGTCAAGGCGTTCGGTTTGCTGGAGGAAGCGGAGGCAAATGGGGGAGCGAGGAATATGGCAAAGGCAGTTTTAATCATAGGACTACAGAGGTTTGGGTGATGCCGGCAACAGCAAACCAAGATGCGCGTACCTACTACAAAAACTCACCTCGGAATGGGAATTTTGATAATCAGAAGCTTGATCCGTTCACGGGGAGAACAATTGACAGAGATGATCCGTTAGCTCATATTTACCATGGAAAAGAATAAAATGGATAATAATTATAAAAAAATAGTTGATAAAATTAATGAGGCGTTCTCTGGAAAAGAAATATCCTCATTCGTGTTTATTCGGGATTATTATCAACTGATTGAGGAAGACTATGAGTGTTTAACGATATACTCTGATATTAGAATTTACAAAGGTCGTGAAGAAGAGAACCTCTTCGATAGAGTTGAGTGTGTTAAAGATATAATTGGTCGAAGGATTTTATGTTTTAGCAGCGAGGGCGAGGATTATTTGTTGGAGCTGGATGGGGAGATCGTCATAAAGTTCAACATGTTTGGTCCAGTAGATGGCGGCTTTGCGGGCGATTACGGCGGAGAGTTTTGACATCAATAGTAACATCTGCCTGCTATCCTAATCTGCACTGTCTGTAGGTTATCTGTTACATTTCTTTCTTTGTCTCGTCATGGGAAGATACTCTGAATTATGTTTGCAGGTCACGACAGGTAGGCAAGCTGTGCGAGCGTAATACGCTCGCGTTCTTGGCAAGGGTCTATGCGCCCGTTGCATCCCAATCAAATTATGGAATTTTGCATTACGTTAAGAAATGGCCAGTTCTCCATTCTTTGATGTAATTTTCTATGTACTGATTCTTGCTGAGCACGGATATGGCATCCAACACAACCCTCACGTTTTCTCCTTGATAGCGGGTGATCTGACGGAGGATTGTACTTGTGGCCTTGTGCCTAATTGAGGAATAGTGACCGCTCTCCCAGAATTCTATAATAGCCGAAGCGGCCACACGGACATGCGACCTCATATCAGCCCCCGGCTGTCCCAACAGGGAGCAAAAGTCGCAAAAGTCTTGATCTGAAATGCTGCCCCGTGAGAACATATCAGCACCGACAGTTAAGCGATCCACGTTCGTGCTGAGAGCATCTTCTCCCAGCTGTTGAAGGTGAATCGTACCTTTGACGACTTCATCGACCGAGATTTTTCCCCTCTCTTCCAAATGAAACAACAAAGCTTGAAGCCACGTGCTTTTTGTCCCAAAGAGGCCCGCAGCCCAGTCCCTCAAATGATAATCATCAGAAACCAACACTCTATCTGATCCGTCGGCGGCAAAAATGTCGTCGAAAAACCTACCGCCTATTTCCTGTCGAAATCGCAGGATCGCGTCGTTTGGATCGCTCTTTGCCACTGTAGGCACCAACCGGCATTCATTTCTAAGCCATTGGAGATCAGATTCTAGCATCTGAAGCCGTCTAACTACATCCTCTTCAACGTATTCAGTTAGAACAATCCCTCCATCTCTGAATGCCATACTTCCTGTTTTTCGTGATTTGTCATCATCCTCAAAAAAATTGGAACTTTCGGCGTCCTGATATCTTTGAGAGAAAATATCCAATGTGTGTTGTGTAACCCCAATCGCTCCAAACTCGGACCGAACTGCGTCTTCTATTTTTAATCTTCTAATAACATGGATCGCAAAGGAATCCGCGATAATACCTGCGTCCTTTGCACTTATAAGGGCCTTGGCGGCTTGCTCTTGAGCCTCGTGAGTACAAGACGAAACCTTGAATAAAATATTGCACTCGGTTTTGCGCCCCAACACTGTATCAATAGGGTCACGCCCTAAGTGATGCCCAAGGATGTAAACAGGATAACGACCTTGTTCATATTCCTTTGCTTTGATCTGAGAATATTCTGATTTGTCCTTGAGCATTGCAATAATTTCGTCGCGGCCGCCTTCGTTTTTGACATCCACTGAAATTGATTTGAAGCCCTCGGCGTTCGGAAATCTTTCTTCAAATCTCGCCATCGCCATATGAAATGCAGCATGAGATTTGTGCTTAACGCTCGTGATCTTCGCAATTCCTCCTTTTTTGAGGGGCCATTGAAGTTCATCACCTTCATTCATTCCCAAAGTAGCGATGGCAATCGGGTGTTCAGGAGCAATATTGCTCTCTCTAAGACGACGTAAGTCCTCTTCCGGTTCAATCGTGAATTCCTGAATTTCGCCGCTTGGTTTTGTCACGGAGAACGTGACATCAACATCAATTCCAGCTATGGAAAAATCGTCTGTCACACCCGGTGGGCGGCCAACCGCCAAGACACTTGAGCTGAGTGCCATCCAAGCGTGATGATCGCTTTGGTTCTCACAGAACAGCCTGTAGGCATATCGACGTGCTCTTTCTATTTCCCCGCAGAAAACCAGAAGGTTAACGTATTCTCGACACTCGCGAACGGTGCCCATCATCAAGCTGTCATCAAGTGTTTTTATTAGCCTCTGAACTCGGCTACGGTCGTTTGCGCGAAGCAATGACTGAATGTACCAATCCAAAGCACTTAAAGAGTAGGGACTTTGATCAAATAGTCGTTTTGTCAGCGGTACAGCTTTTGCTATTTCTCCATTAAGATACGCAACGCTAGCACCAAACTTGCATCCAAAAACAGAACTTTTAACGGTCCCAGACAGACCATCATTTACTTCTTTGGCTAGACTACCCAATTGACCGCGCAAACATGCATCACAGAGTGTTGAAAGTGCCGGACTTTCTCGATTTAGGCTGACCTTATCGCGCAGTAAATCTGCACATTCTCGAAAATATCCGCGTGCTAATAGCTCGTCGGCTGCTTGGAGTTGTGTGAAGAAGTCCCAGTTATCTGAATGCGTTAAAGAACTTAAAAGCCTCTTTTCTTCGATAGAGTTTTCCGAACGTTCAATCGGTAGCTGCTCAAATTCAATGCTATTTTTGTGCATAACGAACGCCCGATCATAGGCTGATCTCAGAAGCACCAACTCCGGTGAAGCACATACTATAGCGTTCAATTCCTCCAAAGCTTCATCGGCCGCATTTTGATCAAGCTTGTTGATGCCAATACGCGCTTTGGTTGCTAAGGCTCTGACTCTAATTTCATCTATTCCTTCAAGATTTAAAAGCAACTCAATTCGTTCGAGTGCTTCTATTGTGCGTCCTGCTTGAGCTTCTAGTTCTGAAGCCATCACCTGCAGTTCCGGTGATGATGTGAAATCACGAATAAATTCTAGGGCCTCTGCGTCACGATCTTGTTGAAGTAACAGGGTTGCTTGAATTTGTGCAAGATCTTGTCTGAATTCGGGAAAGGAGCTCAAAACACTTCCAACTAATTCAGCAGCTCTTCCTACATCACCACTTAGGCGAAGTGCTATGGCTGCATTATTAGTCTGGGAAGGAATTAGAAGCTTATTCGGCGGCGTAAAAGACAGCGTCTCTTCAAGCTCACGGCGCAGGATTTCGGCACTTTTTATTACGTTGACTTCAAATTCCTCTGGCATCGCTTGCCCTAGAAGAAACCCTTGATTCCGCCGCATGTCTTCTAGAATGGAAGAGGCCCACATCGACGCCACTTCTAGGTTATCAGGATGCGAGACATAAAATTCACCTATACGTCTTGTATACTCGTTAGGCTTACAGACCCGCATGTATTCTAAGTGCGCTGCTACAACCTCGGCCTCTTCAAGAATACTTTGATCGATCTCTGGAAAGTCGATGTTCGTTTCTAGCTGTTTAGCGGCATGAAACATTATACAGGCTGCCAGATGCCGGTGATCCCCCTCGACCTCTAAGAGGGCAGTTGTTTTTTCCAACGCTATTTGATGCTGACCTTCAAGAGCATCCGCAAACGCTTGCGCTGTTTTAGCTTTTGGATGCTCAGGCTGGTGAGAATATGCCTTTCGAAGCGAACTGGCGGCTTTCTTTGTTTCTCCGATGTTTTGAAGGATGATGCCAATATTGAAGTGCAACCGGAAGGTAAGATACCCTGTGGAGTAACTTGGATTGTTGGCGAGATCTTCAAGCAATCTCAGAGCAGTTGAGTTGTCACCGTCCTTTGCCAACTCTCGATATTGTAATATTCGTTTTACTTCATCGGAATCATCGTCTTTGACGGATTCTGGCTTGAAGGTGTGCGTGGCAGAATGAATAGGCGAAGTATCTGCGCTTTCCAACACTTGGCGCTTCAAATCACTTGAGGCACTTTCACCCAAGAAGTTAATAGTGATGCCCTGATCAACAACATTGTTATTACCGGGAACATTGGCTGATTGTGTGTTGCTGCTAGGTGCAGATCGAAAAAGAGACCCTAGG
>JAKVAX010000062.1 GCA_022447625.1 Flavobacteriales bacterium
GGATTGCCCAAGGGGTAATCCCTGCATATGGTATGTGGTTCGTGGAACGTGGAATGTGGAATGTGGAATGTGGAACGCGATGATACGTGATCGGTTAGGGGCACGCATGCGTGCCGAGAGGGACGGATAAAATCCGTCCAACGCCCATGATCGGATTGCCCAAGGGGTAATCCCTGCATATGGTATGTGGTTCGTGGAACGTGGAATGTGGAATGTGGAATGTGGAACGGGGTGATACGTGATCGGTAAGGGACACGCATGCGTGCCCGAGAGGGACGGATAAAATCCGTCCAACAGCCGAAAACGGAAAACGGAAAACGGAAACCGGACGCCGGAATATGACTTCCAGGAAACCAAAGCCGTAGAATCGAAAGAAATCACCCCCTTTCACCGCTCCCCTTTTGCATGAACCAATTCGCAGTCGTACTTTGGGAGTCCAAACCTGAAACATGAGATCCTTGCGCCTGATTTGCACCCTCCTTGGGGGGCTGCTTACCTTATGCTCTATTGGGCAAACGAAGGCAGAATTCGTTGACGCATTGCGACAGCAACGCGCTGAAGAACAGCCGTCGATTTTAGATGAGACACGTGCTGCGGCATGTGCTCCTGCTACTGCCCTCCGCGACCTTGAATGGAATAATGTGCGTGCCTTGGTGTCAACCAATGGTGCCCTTTGGCATGACCGTGCCCAAAGTGTAGGAGCCTACGAGGTTCCTATCGGTGGGGAAGTTAGTGTGATGTACGGAGGGGCACTCTGGATGGGAGGGATTTCTCCTGACCAGCAGTTGAAACTCGCGGCTATGCGTTATGGTGCCACTGGAAACGCCTTCTGGGCCGGACCATTGCCGAACGACGGAGCAGCTGAAATTGACGAAACCCCTTGTGAAGAGTACGACGGATTTGTGCGCACGGTCCGCACAGATGCGATTCGTCATCGTCAGTACTTTGATTGTTTGGCAGATCCTGATTGTGAGCTCGAAGATGACCTCGCTGGATATGCGATCCCGTCATACTTCTTCGAGTACCCAGCGCACGGAAATGTTTCGCTGAGCCAAGACTTTTATCTCGCACCATTCTTTGATTACAACGGCAATGGATTCTACGATCCAGGTCAAGGAGATTACCCTTGGTACGACTTCATTCAGGAAATCAACTGTGCTGAACGTCGTCGTGAAGATGCCGTGCCGCTCTTTGGTGACGTCAACTACTTCTGGATCCAAAACGATAAAGGAAATATCCACTCGGAGACGCAAGGGGAGCCGATTGGAATGGAGATTCGTGCACAAGCCTTTGCCTTCTCGACAAACGATGAGGTGAACAACATGACTTTCTACAACTACGTGATGATCAACCAGGGTACACAGACCTTGACGAATACATATTTCGCTCAGTGGGTTGACTGTGATATCGGTGGTTTCCCGGATGACTACGTAGGTTGTGATGTGGGCCGCGGACTTGGATACGCATACAACGGAGATGCTGTGGATGAGCCAAGCTCCATCTCACTTGGATATGGCGAGTACCCACCTGCTATGGGGGTTGACTTCTTTGAAGGTCCGTACCAAGATGAAGACGGTGTAGATAACCCGCTCACGATCAACTTTAGCGATGCGATTGACTCCTTAGGTATTCCATACGGAGGTATTGGAATCGGATATGGAGATGATATCATTGACAACGAGCGTTTCGGGATGCGCAAGTTCCTCTACCACAACTTTGGTGGTGGACAAAACGGTGCACCAACGACAGCGATTGAGTACTACAACTACATGCGTGGTTTCTGGAGAAACGGACAGCGTATGGCTTACGGTGGAGATGCCTTCAGCGAAGCTACAGGAGCTGACTTGACCATTGAGGCCGATTACATGTTCCCAGGAGATACCGACCCTTATAACTGGGGTACAGAAGGAGAGGCAACAGAGCCATGGACAGAACAGACGGCAGGAAACCCTCCAGGTGACCGTGTATTCATGCAGAGTGCAGGTCCATTTACCCTGGAGCCAGGAGATTACAACAACATTACCGTTGGGGTAGTCTATGCTCGCGCTACGGGTGGTGACCCATTTGAGTCAGTGAACCTGCTTCGAATTGCAGATGACAAGGCGCAGGCCCTGTTCGATAACTGTTTCGAGATCGTTTCTGGTCCAGATGCACCGGACGTAACTGTCCAGGAACTAGACAAGGAGTTGATTCTTTACTTGTCGAATGACAATGCTCTTTCAAACAACTTCAACGAAGAGTACGAAGCCTTTGATCCTGCGATTCCTGAGTTTACCACTTTTGGTGAGCAATTGACTGTAGATGATCGCAAGTACCGCTTCCAAGGCTACCAGATCTACCAATTGTCAGATGCGACAGTTTCTGTGGCTGATTTGGAAGATCCAGACCGTGCACGCTTGTTGTACACGGTTGACTTGGAGGATACGGTTGATGTGGTGGTGAATACACCTTTGAATGTAGAGTTCGGTATTCCTGTTCCAACCTTGATGGCGAACGGAGAGAACGAAGGGATTCGTCATTCATTCCGCATCTTAAACGACGCTTTTGCCCAAGGAGATAATCGTCTGGTGAATCACAAGACCTACTATTTCATGGCCTTGGCTTACGGTTACAATAACTACGAGCAGTACAACCCAGTTCTTCTTACCGGACAAGATGAGCAGTACAAGGCAAGCCGCTCGGCTGCCGGTGGTACAGCGATTAAGGTCTACACCGGAATTCCTCATTCACCTGCACCTGAGGCAGGAGGGACGTCTACCTTCGCTTCCTACGGTGATGGTATCGAATTAACACGTTACGAAGGAAAAGGAAACGGTACGTTGAATTTGAGTATCACTGCGGCGAGTGAAGCTGACATTGTTGCCAATACCTTCACCAACAACCTAACCTACGAAGGTGGGGCAGGACCAGTGGACGTGAAAGTGGTTGATCCACTCAACGTGCCGGCTGCTGATTTCGAATTGCGCTTGGCTCCACAAGATCAAGGCTTGGAAAGTGACTCGGCCTTCTGGGAGATCACCAACCTGACGATGTTGGAGGATGACGACCCATCGAATGATGAACGCGCTACGAAGATGTCGTCGCGTGCGATCAATATTGAGAACGAACAGCTCTTGCTTGATTGGGGTATTTCCATCACATGGGAACAGTATGATTATCCAAACAACGAAAGCTACACGGATCTCATTGACGGAAGCATAGAGTTTGCAGACGCATCTCAACCATGGTTGCTAGGAATTCCTGATCAGGATGGATTCAGTGAGTTGAATTGGATTCGCTCTGGAACACAGAATACAGAAAACGACGACGTAGAAGAAGAAGTGATCTTCGATGACCTCAAGCCAGGTGATCCATTGGATGAAGAGGAAGTCTACGAAGGAGTTATCGGAGGAACGTGGGCACCGTATGCCTTGTGTTCATACACTGGTGAAGTGACTCCAGTGGGAGCGACTGAATCGGTACTGATTCCGGCGGTAGCCCCAACAGTTGATGGATTGGAAGGAAATTTAAGTCCATTCTCAAACATCAGTGGACTAAACAATGTAGACATCGTATTGACAAGCGACAAGAGCAAATGGACACGTGCCGCAGTGCTCGAGATGCAGCCTATTGAAGAGTTGATCCAAGATGAACGTGATCAAATCGGAGGAGACTTTGATGATCCTGAGAAGATGCGTTTACGTCGTCACGCTTCTGTAGACAAGAACGGACGTACCGTAGCTGAAGGTGGAAGCGAAAGCGAAGCCACCTTGAACGGAGCACAGCCGATCGGTATGGGATGGTTCCCTGGATACGCCATTGATGTGGGAACAGGAGAACGATTGAACATGGCGTTCGGTGAAGATTCATGGTTCTCAGCAGATAATGGGAACGACATGATCTGGAACCCATCATCACGTATCAGCTCAAACCTAGGAAACACCATTTACGCAGGCGGACAGCACTGGATCTACGTATTCAAGAATGCGCAGTACGAAGAGAACACAGACAACCGCATGCCGGCCTATGATGAAGGAAACTACATCTACACCAACTTGGAAAGTGATTACTCAAGCACAAATCAACGCCGCGTATTCCGTGCATGTACTTGGGTAGGTTCTTCATTGGTGAATCCTGATTTCGAAATGCTATCGGTAGAAGAAGGATTGATCCCAGTTGATGTCCGTGTCAGCCTTCGAGTGGCTAAAGCTTACGAGAAGTACTCTCCAAGCCAGCGTGATTTCGAAGTGTATGGCAACGACGCGAACTTCTGGAACCCATACTACGGTTTCAGCACACGTGGAGTAGCAACTCAAACCACCAACGGTTCTGTACTAACGGAAGTGTTGGATGAAATCAACGTAGTGCCGAATCCATACTACGCTTACTCTCAGTACGAGGATAGCAAGCTAGATAACCGTGTGAAGATTACAAACCTACCAGAGGTTTGTACAGTATCGATCTACAGCTTGAACGGAACCTTGATTCGTCAATACAACAAGGCAGACCCACTGACTTCGTTGGATTGGGATCTGAAGAACCAAGCGAATGTTCCAATTGCCGGTGGGGTCTACTTAATTCACGTAGATGTTCCAGGTGTTGGGGAGCAAGTATTGAAATGGTTCGGTGTCATGAGACCTGTGGATCTCGACCGATTCTAAGACATAAAAAAAACCGCCCCTCGAGGCGGTTTTTTTGTCGTTCTGCTATTTAATCAATCTACACCAGTGCCAAATGCTGTAAGAAACTGGAGTAGGTCTTCGATTCCTGTGTGTCCGCTGCAATTAAAGTCAGCTTTTGTTGAGGCCATCGTACCGTAAAGTCCGAGTGTGGCCATCAAATCAGACGCTGTTATGCGCGCGTCGTAACCGTCCATATTGAAAGCGTCTTTAAAGTCGCCTAGGATAGAGGGGGTAGCGTATCCAATGTGTGTTGTTTTACAACCTGTGTCAAGGTCAGTCACCTCTACGGTGAAACATCCTTCAGTAAACGATAGGATAGGTTCGTCTTCACCATACCCGTCAAATACGTAGGAGTAATTTCCAGAACCTCCATCGATCTCTGGAGTCAAATTTCCTTCCGCGCTAGCGAGCGCAACCTGAAGCGCCGCAATGCTGACGTCTTTATTGCTATTCACATAACGCACCCCATCATTACCCATGATGTCATCGAAAGTCAAAGTATAATCACCCGCCTCGAGATCTGAGATGCATCCATTCACCGCGTCCGTAACACCCATAGAAAAGGCCACATCATCATAACCGTTGAGGTTGACGCAAACGCTTCCGTCTGCCCCTTCACACTCGCCAGGCTCTTGTGCACTAATAGAGAAGTCATACACAATCGTGGCCTCATCTGGATCAAAGATCAAGGTGCAAGAATTCGCCTCGCTATTGACAAACCAAGCGAAGGTATCTCCCGATCGGTCAATCTCTGTCGTGAAGTAAATCATGCTCATCTCATCTGCCGAAGCAATCGAACCATCAGGCTGAACAATTTCAAGGTTTTGATCAGTCACCTGAACGGTAATCGTAAACTCGTCATCAGACCAAGCCACGGTATTCACTTCCATGCATTGAGTAGAAGCATTAAAACACAAGAGAATTCCTGCAAGAAGGGTGCAAAACGTTTTCATCAGATTATAATTAATTACCCCTGCTTACGTGCAGGTTGCGTCGAGGTCTGTAGGACGGTGTCTGATAGGTCGCTTCGCTTTAGGCGTTAGGCTATAGGCTTTAGGCGTTAGTTTTGGTTTTGATGTCAATGACCCGTCCTAAAAAAAGTTGACAGTGTTTGTACTAAAATACTGTTATAGGTTTACAAGTGTTCTTGTTTCCTGCT
>JAKVAX010000063.1 GCA_022447625.1 Flavobacteriales bacterium
AAAGGGTGGATCGTCTTTTCGTCTATTGGATTTCATAACGAAGGGAATCAACGTTGGACGGTTGGATTTCATCCAACTGAAAACTATCCTCAATACTCCATCCCATTCTCATTGCGCATTTAGTTATTCCGTACCAAAGGGTGGATCGTCTTTTCGTCTATTGGATTTCATAACGAAGGGAATCAACGTTGGACGGTTGGATTTCATCCAACTGAAAACTATCCTCAATACTCCATCCCATTCTCATTGCGCATTTAGTTATTCCGTACCAAAGGGTGGATCGTCTTTTCGTCTATTGGATTTCATAACGAAGGGAATCAACGTTGGACGGTTGGATTTCATCCAACCCTACATTACGATCTGGGCGTATATATGAGGTTAGGCGCATAAATGCGCCGCTAAAGGACCTTTCGGTGGACGGTGGACGGTGGACGGTGGACGGTGGACGGTGGACGGTGGACGGAACATAACTAACCATGCTACCGCCGAAGGCGGACTAATCATGCTAGATCCGGCATCCGGCGTCCGTAAACTCTATTCACCGTGTTCTGCGATCCGCAACCTTTGCCGCGATCTGCGTTCCGCGTTCCAAACCCCACATTCCGATGAACACCTAAACTTCAGTGCACAAAAAAGCCGACTCCATAGGAATCGGCTTTCTTCTTGTCGGGGCGGCAGGATTCGAACCTGCGACCCCCTGGTCCCAAACCAGGTGCGCTAACCGGACTGCGCTACGCCCCGAACTAATTTTCTATGTCAACACCGCGAGCGGCGTTCTCTGCGGAGAGACTGGGATTCGAACCCAGGGATCGAAAACTCGATCACAGCTTAGCAGGCTGCTGCATTACCACTCTGCCACCTCTCCCTCGGCCGCTGCCGGAGGGCAAAATTAGTGATTCTAATTAGACTGACCAGTTTTCAGTCGAAAAAAATTTACTCCTTGCGGTCTGGGTAGGCGATGCGGGCGTGGTAGATGTTCTTTAACTTCCTGAGAAACACCTTCTTCACGGTGGTAATCTCCTTGAAAGTAATCGACGCATTTTCGAATTGACCCATGGATTGTTGGTGGCCGATGAGGCCTTCAATGAGCGCCTCGAGGTTCTCTTCGCTGTAGTTGGTCAAGCTACGTGACGCTGCTTCTACCGTATCTGCCATCATGAGTACGGCGGTCTCTCGACTGAAAGGCTTTGGCCCTGGGTAGGTGAACTTGGCGATGTCTAGGTTGTCTTTCCCTTGTTCTTCGACGGCCTTGCGGTAGAAATACTCCGTTCGAGTTGTACCGTGGTGGGTGCGGATGAAATCAATGATCTCTTCCGGGAGACGGTGTTTCCGCGCTAGCTCAATTCCTTTGATGACGTGCATGATGATAATACCCGCACTCTCTTCATAGCCGAGATCGTCATGTGGATTGATGCCGTGCTGGTTCTCCGTGAAGTACTGAGGGGCTTCCATCTTCCCGATGTCGTGGTATAAGGCACCGGCTCTTACCAACAACACATTTCCGCCAATGGCGCGAATAGCTTCTTCAGCCAAATTCGAAACCTGTAGGGTATGCTGGAAAGTGCCCGGAGCTTTCTCACTGAGCTCTCGGAGGAGAACGTTATTCGAATCACTAATCTCAAGCAGACTTACCTCTGAAACGAAGCCAAAGCTGCGCTCAATGAAATAGATCAATGGGAAAGCGAGCATCGATAACACCGCGTTCCCTCCAAACCACGCGTAGTTCGTCAAGTGGATGCCTTCAAAGTTTCCTTCTTGGATAATATTCAAACCCAGATACGTCGCCGAGTAACTGAAGAAGATCACCAAAGCCGCATTGAAGAATTGCGAACGACGAGCAAGCGAACGCATCCCATACAACAACAGAATACCCGCGAAGATTTGAAGGAATACGAATTCAAATGCACTCGGCACAATGAAGCTCAACATGAAGACATTCACGACGTGCAAGAGGATCGCCAATCGCGCATCGTAGAATGTTCGAATGACAATCGGCAGCATACAAAGCGGTGCTAAGAAGATGCTCAACGTTGGGACTTCCAACGCAATCTTCACCGTCAATGCCATGAGCAAGACCAAGAGGATAATGAAGGTGATGCGTGAGGGGGATTCAAGAATCTCAGGCTGCAGCATCTTAATGATGATCACCATGGCTACCAGTCCGAGTGAAATCAGAAGGGCTTGTCCTAGAAGGATAATCCACCAACTTCTCCCCTTTCCGGCTTCGTTCTCGTAATCACTTTCGAGTGAGTTTAGCACACGTAGTTCTTCCTTCCCTACCAATTGTCCTTTACGAATGATGAGTTCGCCGGCACTTAAATTCCCTGCTGTACGAACGACCGTTTGAAGTCTGTTTTCCACGAAACGCTCTGTGGCTTCGGCGTCATAAGAAAGGTTGTACGCAAGGCATTGCTGGATGATCGGCTGAAGGAAATCGGCTTCCGCTTTTGGGTTGCGGTTAAGGGTACGGTTCGACTCCAGTACCGCTTCAGAGATGGTGTAGAGATCTTGTCTCTCGACGGAACGACTGGTTCCACCATTCTTCACCAGTAGACCATCGCTTCGGCTCATCTCCTCATGTTGCTGTGCGAGGTCGATGATTCCGGAGGCGTATAAATCATTGATGACTTTAGAGCCGATGGTGAGTTGTTCCACCATCTTCAAACTATCTCGTCGTTCAGAAGTCAACAAGTCTTCGATGACACCTTGATCTCGCTCGGGCCATTGCTTGGCAACCGCTTTTTCGAATTGAGCGATCTTCTGATCAACTAAACTGGCATCCACTACATAAACAGGAGCCTGCTCGTTGCGAATGGCATCTTGATCCGCTTTGATCTCTTCTTCCAATCGGTCAATCTGAAGATCGTTGGGAGCGAACAGGTCTTCGTATTGCCAAACCCGACCTTCAGCGTATTCGAATTTGAACTGCCCCTCTCTTGGGTACATGTATAACAGTACCCCAAGACAGCCGGCAAAAAGCACAAAGACGAGTATGTCGTTGTGGGCATCACGTATCTTCTCTAGGAAGTCTTGCATGACGGCAAGGTACATGATGTAGAGTCACTCTTTAGCAAAGAGGAACTAAGATTATTCACGGATAAATCAACGACTTTACACTCCGGCCAACCAAGGCTGAAGCACTAATGAACAGAGCAAGGTGGCCACGAGAACGGCTACCAAGTTCAAGACCACTCCTACCCTAGCCATTCCAGGTATGGAGATTTCGCCACTGGCGAATACAATGGCGTTTGGAGGTGTAGCCATCGGCAACATAAAGGCACAGCTGGCGGCAAGCGTCACAGGTACGGCAAACTGTAAAGGATCAAGACCCATCCCTTCCGCGATAGCGCCAACAACCGGAACAAACACCACAACCAAGGCCAGATTACTCATCACCTCAGTGAGGAACAGCGCCACCAAAGTCAAGGTCAAGGTCAACCCCAACAAGCCCAGTGCTTCTTGTCCGGCGAATACTTCAGCAATGACTTCCACCAAGCCACTTTTCTTGAATCCATTGGCCAGTGCCAATCCACCACCAAAGAGTAATAGGATGCCCCAAGGAAGTTTCTCCGTATCCTTCCAATCAAGAATTCTGCCTCCATTTTTATCGGAAGGAATCATGAAAAGCGCGATACCAGAGATCATGGCAATGCTCGAGTCATTCAATCGAATCACCGCTTGCATATCGTTGATCAACCCCCGGAAAATCCAAAGTGCGGCTGTTAAGACAAACACCCAGAGCACCATCACTTCATTGCGAGAGATGCTACCAAGCTTCGTCAGCTCATTGGTCACGAGCGATTTACCTGCATCGAACCTTCCCACCTTGAGCGGCAAGAGCACTTTGATCATCAGGAAATACACGCTAATGAGCATGATCAAGGAGAAAGGCAAGCCTACCAGCATCCAATGCCCGAAGCCGATATCAACGCCATAGGTATCGCTAATGATCCCAGCCATGGCTGCATTCGGAGGCGTACCAACCAAGGTGGCAATTCCACCACAGTTCGCGGCGTAAGCCACACCCAATAATAGATTCATGGCAAAACGTTTGCCCATCACCTCATCATTGATCTGCTCGCGTAAAAGCGCAATCACACTCATCGCAATCGGGAGCATCATCAAGGTCGTCGCTGTATTGGAGATCCACATGCTCAAAAAGGCTGTGGCCAGCATAAAACCAAACACAATTCTCTGGGCTGAATCGCCCATGATCGAGACGATATTCAAGGCAATCCTTCGGTGCAGTTGCCATTTCTCCATGGCCAATGCTACCAAGAAACCACCCATGAAAAGGAAGACGTACTTGCTACCGTAGTTCACTGCCGTTTCTTCAATCTTCAGCGTGTTGGTGAGTGGATAGAGTACCAGTGGCAACAAGGCTGTCGCTGCAATCGGCACCGCTTCGGTCACCCACCAAACTAACATCCAAGCCGCCACAGCCAAGACCTTACCCGCATCGGTAGGAAGTGATTGAAACTCCGCTATCGACAAGAGTAAAAACAGAACCGGACCGCAAATCAGTCCGAGTAGTTTGATCTGTCCGCTTTTCATTAGAGATCGAGCGAAATAAACACCGGGAGGTGATCAGAGATATAATGTTCGTTGATGATGTATTCATCAGCGCAGATCCAATTGACCCTGTGTGTATTGACAAAAATGTGGTCGATACGTAGCAAAATAGAAACGCTCGGATTGAAAGTCGAATAGGTCGTAAAATCTTCACGACAACGAAGCGCCGAACTCACATACGAGTCGCTGAATGGCTCTGCATTCATCATTTCATAGGCCTTCGAATCTGGATCTGCATTGAAATCACCCAAGATGACTACATGATCTTCCGTAGCTAAAGCTGCATACCCTCGAAGAATATGCGAAGCGCAAATACGCGATTGAACTCCTTCATGATCAAGGTGGGTATTAATTACCCTAACCGTCTTTCCTGATTCGTTGTGCTTGAAAATCGCGATAGTCGCAGTACGCGGCAAATCAGCATCCCAACCAACACTGCCTGCTGCCTTCGGCCAAGGCGAAAGCCAAATCGTCTCTGAATGCAACAAGCTAAATGTCATGCGATTATAGAAAATCGCCGTATGCTCTCCGCCCCTCTCTCCGTCGTCTCTTCCAACACCAACCCAATCATGGAACACCAGCTGCTCATCCAAATAATCCACTTGATGTTGCAGCCCTTCTTGAATCCCAATAATATCATGAAAGAACATCGCGCGTGACACTTCTTTCTTCCGCTCATCCCAGGTCACCGGGTCATCCGGATTATCATATCGGATATTGAACGTCATCACCTGAACTTCCTGCGCCATGCAGAAGGTTCCCATCAACAGCAAGCAAATCGTTAGCAATCGGGTCATGTGCGAATATAGGGAAGGAAGAACTTAGTGTGTGGTTCGTGGTGCGTGGTTCGTAGTTTTTGGTTTTTGGTTTTTGGTTTTTGGTTTTTGGTTTTTGGTTTTTGGGGTATGTTCAAATAACTGTGTCTGTTTATTAATTCTCAATCCAAGGTTTTATCCGTTCTGGGTAATTCAAGAGAA
>JAKVAX010000064.1 GCA_022447625.1 Flavobacteriales bacterium
TTACAATAGGCTTGTCTGATTTTTTCTTTTTCATTCCATATCTAAGTTAAGTAGACACAGTTGAATGAACAGTCTCGGTTTTTGGTATCAAGCACAACTAAGAACTAACGACTAAGAACTAACGACTAAGAACTAACGACTAAGAACTAACGACTAACGACTAATGACTAAGAACCAATAACTAACGACCAATAACTAAGAACTACCTACCACGTACAACGCACCACGAACCATGCACCACGAACCACGCACAACACCCCCCGAAGTATTATCTTTGCCGGATGCCTCGAGTACAACGTAAATACAGGAAGGGAGAGATCATCGATGTTGAGATCACTGGCTTCGCTTTTGGTGGAAAAGGAATCGCGAAGGTTCCGACGGAACAAGGTGATTTTACCGTGTTTGTTCAGAATAGCCTGCCGGGTCAGCATGTGAAGGCGCGGGTGATTAAGTGCAAGAATCGTTTTGCGGAATGTAAGCTGGAGGCGGTGGTGAAGCCGGCGCCTACGGAAGTGGAGATTCCGTATCAGCCAATTCCTGGGGCGCCTTATGCGCGACTGCCGATTGAAGAGCAGTTGAAGCTGAAGGAGCAGACCGCCTTGGAGCTGTACAAGCGTATTGGCAACCTCGAGATCGCTGGCATCTATGAAGGGATGTTGGCGTCTCCAATGACCTGGCACTACCGAAATAAAATGGAGTATTCTTTTTCGGCGATTGGTTTTGATTTGGCTAGCGCCGAAGAGTTTGACGGCTTTGCGCTGGGCTTTAAGCACCGCGGAACTTGGTGGAAGGTGGAGAACCTTGATGCCGATAGCGGACTGTTTGATGCGGAGCTAGAAAACGGATTGAAAGAGCTGCGTCAGTTCTTTGAGGCTTCTGGACTTCCTCCTTGGCATCCGCCGAAGCGCGAAGGGTTTTATCGATTCTTTGTCGTGCGTCGCAGCCTGCATGCCAATAAGCTGCTGTTGAACCTTGTGACTACTAGTGACGATCTAGATCAGTTCGATACCCAAGGATTTATTGACCTCTGCGTGAAAATCTGGGGAGAGCGCATTCAAGGAATCCTCCACACCATCAATGACGATAAAGGCGAACGTGTAGAAGCCCGAAGCGGAAGTTCAAGCGTGATCTACGGTGAAGAAAAAGTCATCGAACGCATCAACGGACTAGACTTCGAAATCAGCATGTCGAGCTTCTTCCAGACCAATCCCAAGAGCGCCGAAAAACTCTACTCACTGGTCGTAGACTTTGCTGGTAAGCCAGCTACCGAAGATGCTTTCTTGATGGACCTTTTCTGTGGGACAGGCACCATCGGACAGCTCCTCGCGAAAGGAAGCGGTGCGAAAGTAATCGGTGTTGACATCGTGGAGAGTTCCATCGAAGATGCCAAAGAAAACGCCAAGCGAAACGGCGTAGAGAATGTCGAGTTCTATGCGGCAGCCGCCGGAAAGTTCTTGCGTGAATACCCTGAATACATTGGGAAGATTGACACGATTGTGTTGGACCCTCCACGTGCAGGTATTGCGCCGAAGACCTTGAGGAAGGTAATTGAACTGGGGGCACGACGCATTGTTTATGTGTCATGCAATCCTTCAACGCAGGCGCGCGACGCGGCTACCTTGAGTGAAGCAGGATACGAAATGAAGCGCTTGAAACTCGTAGATCAATTCCCGCATACCTCACACGTTGAAGCCATTGCGCAATTCGACAAAGCATGAGCGAACTAAACGAAGCGTATTGGACCAAACGCTATGAAGACGGTTCCACTGGTTGGGACATCGGATATGCGTCGCCCCAACTCATCAAAGCTGCTGAAAAAGCAGGTTCAGATAAGAAGATCTTAATCCCAGGTGCAGGCAATGCCTACGAGGCGGAAGAGCTCTGGAACAAAGGATTCACGAATCTGTACATCTGTGACTTATCGGAAGCTCCCTTAAATGCCTTTCTAGAACGTGTTCCGGATTTCCCTAAAACTCAGCTGGTGCACGGCGATTTCTTTCAACTCGATCAGCAATTTGATGTCGTATTGGAGCAGACTTTCTTTTGTGCCTTGCCACCGACCATGCGTGAGCAGTATGTTTCTAAGATGTCGGAGATTCTGGTCGACAAAGGAGTACTGACGGGTTTGTTGTTCGACTTCCCTTTAACGGAGCAAGGTCCACCGTTCGGCGGTAGCCAAGAAGAATACCGAGAACGCTTTAGCACCCATTTTGAAATTACACACCTGGCCATTTCAGAGCACTCCATTGCCCCACGTTCGGGGAAGGAATTCTACTTCGAGCTGGTGAAAAAATAGCTACTTTCGTAGTGTATGGAAACGAAGGAACGCACACAGATTTTAGATGCTTGGGAGATTGAACAAACCGTTCGTCGCATCGCCCACCAAATCCTAGAAGACTACTACAAAGAGAAGTCGCTGTACTTCGTAGGTGTGAAGGGTATCGGTTCCAACATGGCCAAACTCCTGCAAAAGGAATTCGCCAAGATCTCTGAGATTGAGGTCATCTACACTGAGATCGCTTTGAATAAAGACAAGCCGTTGGCTGAGTCGATCGACCTCAAGCGCGAACTATCTGAATTTAAGAACAAGCACGTCTTATTGATTGACGACGTCTTGAACAGCGGTCGCACCCTGATTTACGCTGCGGCTCACCTTCTCGATTCGGCACCAAAATCACTCCGTACCGTCGTTCTCGTTGACCGTACCCACCGCAAATTCCCAATCCGCGCTGATTATGTGGGGATGACACTTTCAACGAATTTGAAGGAGCATGTGGCTGTAGAGAAGGAAGGGCGGAAGTATGCGGCTTACCTTCAGTAGGCTTTAGGCTATAGGTGTTAGTTATGGAGGTGCTAGATGGGGGGATTGATGAGAAGAGGAGAGATTACTCTTGGATCATTTACATTCCTTTGGTTAGTCTTTGCGGGTATTGGATTTATTGGTTTGGTACTTATTTCAATTTCTACTCAAGTCTTGGTTGGGATGGGGCTCGTTCCTCGCTGATTTATCACATTCCTTTTGCGCTTTACTTGTTGATTCCCGTTTGTTTCCCTTGGTACTTGCGTAGGAAAAAATGGGCTTGGGGAGTGTTGGTATTTGTGTGGGGATTCTTCATAATCCAAAGTCTAGGCCCTACCTATCTCCGAGTGGTAACAGATTTGCACCGTGATGAAATCGCGGTATCAATTTGGCATACGATGAGATCTTCCTTGAGTGCTCCAGTATTCATCCTTCTTCCTGGAATATTGATCTTGAGAAAAAGACTGGTGGTCCACTTCAACTCTCGGGTATGGGCTGGTATTGCACTTGCTTTGGCCGGCATGATCATTCGAATTTTCACTATCTACTTGCAGAGTCCAATAGTGGAGTAGGAAGTCAGCGCATACTTGCAGTATCTTACTCGGTGAAACTCATCTGATATTGCCGATCATGTCATTTTCGAAGGAACATTTTCAATCCATTTTTGAGGAAAAGGAAGACCAAGAGCTGCTTAATGTTCTTGATCTAAAAGAAGAGTATCAACCCGAAGCGGTTGAGGTCGCGACTGAGTTTCTCCATTCTCGGGGATGGAGCGACGAGCGTATTGAGGAGGCGTTGTTTTCGAGAAGTCAAGAACGCGAAAAGGAAGCGGCGTTAGCTGCAAAGAAGAAAGAGGTAGATCACGCCCATAGATTCCAACAAAAACTGGACACTCTGGACGCTCCAGATGAGGAAATTCAAGTGGGATTAAGTCCAAGAACCTTCTATTGCATTCTGGGCTTGTCTGCCATTTGGTGGATGTTGTGTTGTTACTGGATGTATATGTCTTTCATACAAATTGAAATCTTCCCATTTAGTGAATGGTCTGTTGAGGGTAAGACGAACATCCTCATGGTCTTAGGCATTCCTGTTGCCTCGATCTTATTCTGGAAAAAGAATAGAATTTCTTGGTTCATTTTCGCTTCCTATTTCTTCTTGAAAACGTTGGCTTCTGTGTTTTCGATTGGATTATCTATTCGCTATCTCATTCTTGATTTCCTCTCCATCAATCCTCAGTTTCTGATCAACATCTTTATCTACAATGGCATCCCAATTGCCATTACTATTCTATTGGTGTCAGGTAGAACCAGACAGTTCTTTTCCATTAAAAACTCTCATCTGATCATTCCAATTGCCATCGCATTGGGTTTAACCGGACTACAATTATTTCAATCATTCAGCACATCCGGCTATTCAGACTTTCAGTTTTAATCACCTTCAATAAGACGATTGTTTTCATCGCTGTTACCCCATGACAATACGCACAAGATTCGTCTCACTAGTCTCCACTGAGACCTTCTTCTTAATTAAAGACAGGGTCAGCCCCAATGATCTTAGCCTGAGTTATCACCAATACGGTACGATTGGGTTCATTCATTCCGATTACTCCATTTCCAAATAAATATTCAAGAGGGTGTAATAATTCAGGATTTGAGCCACTAACCAAGAAAAAGTAGTGAGTAGCGATTTCTATACATCATCAATTTTACCCCATGCCGCAATTATCATCAAGATATGCAGGGCATATACCAATTCGCAGGAAGACTTCGAAGATTACTATCAGGAGGTATGTTTACAAATTTGGAAAAGTAGAGACAACTTCCAAGAGCAATCTAAATGGTCTACCTGGGTATACAGGCTATCATTGAATGTATGTCTGACTTTACTTAAGAAGAAGAAAAATAGCCAACAGTTATTTGCATCTGATTCATTAATTCTGGAA
>JAKVAX010000065.1 GCA_022447625.1 Flavobacteriales bacterium
TTCTCTTGAATTACCCAGAACGGATAAAACCTTGGATTGAGAATTAATAAACAGACACAGTTATTTGAACATACCCATCCCTCCGGGATATATGGCTTCATACCCTGAACAAAATATGCCGTAGGCATAGAACCTCGTCGCCCAATAGGGCCATCTGGAAATCAGCATGCCGTAGGTATGCGACAAAGCCTCAAGACCTATCAAATGGGTAGTGTGAGTTCTAATCTAAGGTTAGGAGCAAAAGTTAACTTTCTCCTAGAAGATGATGATTCTGATACTGAGTGACTTGTCCTTCATGATGGAGCATGCTTAACAATTGAATTTCAGGACATAGAAATATATAGTCCATCGGCTGAAAAAACTCTATTTGATGTATCTCGTGATAAACTTCACTGACGAACTTGTCCAGATTGCTGGACTCAATCACGTACGCAAGTCGTTCGCTAAAACACTCATCGGTCACAATATAAACTGGACCTTTGGGCTGGATTTTATGGAAAATAGATTCAATCAAGAAGCTATCACTGAGCTCTATATCACCATTCTCAAAGTCTAGCCAATTGTCTAGCACTTTCCATTGAAGAACGATGTCAGAGTCAAGAGCTTTTCGATGAATTTGACTTGGAATTAGATCGAAAGAATCACCTTTAGGTAGACCAAGCACTTGTTCCAAAATGGTCTTGACTTCACTAAAGGATATTCTATGAATGCTTGCTGTCATTTCTTGTTTAGTCTATGGTATCCGCAAGTTGGACTAGACAACGTCATTCAAGAGCTTAATTGTTTTCTGTCTTCACGACGAGAACATGTCCAGAACCTTTCCTCGTGGTTACAACAAAAAACCACACATTCTTCAATCCTCTTAACGGAACGGGGTCTTCATCAATTGGAAATGGAAGCACTTGCTCCTCGATTTCTTGGATAGTCTTTGCACCAAGGTGCTCGATTTCATTCATATCACGTCGAAGAATATCAACCCATCCTTCTAAAGATGAGTGAAGACTTTCTGCATGCACTTGGCTTGTATAAGTCCCGCCACGAAAATCCATGATGAAGGTGTAAATGTTCTTGACTTGAAAATTCATAGAGAAGTACTTCGTAGCTTAACCTATTTGCCTTCGATCATGATCAATAGCACTGAAGAACAAACCAGCAATCATCAAAATTTCTGTCCTTTAAATCTTGCTTCTTAATCCAGAAATACAATTTCCCTTCATCTCCCCACATCATTCCGGAATTCTCTTCATCCGAATTTACTTGGAACAAAAGGATCCAATCGTCCTTGCCCGACTCAAGTTCTTCCCTTCGAGGGTCTTCATAGCCGGATGGATCTCCGCAAAACAAACCATTTGTAACCAATTGACACTCAAGCTCCATAGGCCCTTGGATAGCATCAGCATAGCCTAGAATTTGATGTTCAAAACCGCTACTTATTTCAATATAGTCATCTATTTCGTCATCAGTGAACACTCCATTGATGCTATGATGTTCCCATCCTGGAATACTTAGGCTTTCATCCAGTTTAAGTTTGTTCGATCGAAAAATAGACTGTTCTTCCAGGTCCTTCGGGTATTCCAATCGTTCAAGGTTTTCTATCGATTCCGAGTAAATCACCTTGAACCTATCAGCATCTTTAGGATCAAATCCCCAGGCTTCCTGATTTGAGCAATAAAAGAAAGATATAAGCCCTTCCTCAGGTAACAAGTTCTCTTTGTGATGAGCGTTGAGCTCCGCACAATTTAGCTGCCCAATAAAAGATAGACTCTTATTAGTCCTAGTTGTCGGCCATACAATATTTGCAGGTAAATCTGGTTTGCCACCGATTTTAGACTGACCAGGTTTGATGTCCGATTCACTACAGCGAATCAATTCAACATCAATTTTTGATCTAACAAGAGGCTTGATAGAATTGAATTTGGCTTCTAAGTCAAAAGCCTTGAACAGCTTTTCCAAGTCTTCACGTGTTTTTGGTTCACCTTCAAGAGCAATGAAAATGTTCAGCTCATTGTCGTTTGTATCATCCATACTAGCATTTTTTGGAGTAGAGTTCAATTCTTCACCTTCTTCACTTGCCTTCTCAGGAAGAAAAATGCAACCAGCGAAAAGCATCACTAGGGAGCTCATTATGATGGATTTCTTAATCATTCGTGGTCACAACATTTGATAATTCAAGCCTATTCCAATTATTCCAAAAAGGCATCATAATGGCAATATCGAAAAAACCCTTGCGAACCAATCCTAGAACGAACATTTCGCCACTTAGCCATTTCGCCCCAAAAGAAAACCAACACCTACCTGTTCACACCTTTCTCAAACTCAAGTCATTCCAGCTGTTCTCAACGCTACATTCGTTATCGTGAGAACTTGTGTCCTCATACTAACCTTTCTTCTTTTGGCTGTGGTAGGATTCAGCCAACAAACCACCATCGTTAATCACTATCAAGGAGATGAAGACCCGGGGGACGGGATGCGCTACGTCTTAAAAAGCACCGAGCGTCACACCGTGGTCATCAACTATTACGAACCCGCACTTGAAGGAGATGAGGCGCGCATGCAAGCGTTGATCTCTGACGCGATGGACTTCTACATCGACCGTTCGGTCATCTTTGACGGACAACGAATCTCGCTCAAGAACAAACCGGAAGTGATGCGTCGCGACCTCGAAGACATCGTGAGTGATGCGGTTGATCATTACCACTTTAGAGAGCTGAGTGAATTCAAAGGGTTTTCGAGTGAAGTACTTCAAGGGTTGAAGTCACTTTACGGAGCTACTGTTCCTTCTGATTGGGATCCAGATCTCCAGGGAGGACCGATGACCGACAAGCGTTTCTTCTTCGTTGAGTCGAAGGTTAATGAATTGAAATCGAAACTACGAAGTGAAGTAGACCTCTTCGCTGATGGCAACCTCTTGGTTCAAGTGGAGTCAGTAGAACAACAACTTGCCGCTGAACAAGACAGCCTTCTCCAGGCTGTCCGAGGATTCAAAACCAATGATCCATTGGCACCCATGGAGATTGAATTCAGTTCAGAAACCCTCAACCTACTAGCGAGCGACGATCAATTCATCCTACCGACGTTCCGCGATAGCGAAAAAGAAGACCCGCTAAGCAATGACCTGGCAGACAGAATCCTCAACATGCTTGAGAAGAACAATGAGAAGATTGATGCCCTCAGTTCAGAGGTGGAAACCCTACGTGCTGACCGTGAACGTGACCGCCAAGAACAACAAGACGCCTACAACGCGCAGCTCCAAGGTCAGATTGATGAATTGCGCTCGTTACTCACCATGCTCATCGAAGACCGCGCCAACCCTATTGACCGCGACCCGAATGTGAGTCTACCCAAACCTAGAAGCACGGCTAGTATTCCGAGCTCCTTCAAGGGCTTTGATATCTTCTTCTCTACCGGCGGCACCCGCCTAGACCTCAACGCTCAAATCCAACTAAGCGAACTCCTCGAACTCATGGCCTACGACCAAGACCTCAAAATCATGGTCACCGGCTATTCAGATAAGGTAGGAGACCGTCAACAAAACCTCAAGCTTTCCCAAGCCCGCGCCGGCGCAGTCAGAGATCATCTCCTCGCTGCAGGTATCGAAGAACACCGCGTTTTGGTGAACTTCTTCGGTGAAGAGAAGGCGAATGGGGGAGCGGGGGATCGTAGGGTGGAGGTGCGGTTCCTCTGAACCTCTGGACCCCTCCCGGCCTCCCCTTTTCAAGGGGAGGAGGGGTATGTGGTTGTTGACGGTTTAGGGGTGATCTTCCGCCTCGTGAAACTGATCCCCACACAGCGCACAGATAACATCCTACTAAGGAACGTTTCCTCCCCTTGAAAAGGGGAGGCCAGGAGGGGTAAAAGAACGTGCACAAACTTCTCGCCCACACCAGTAAAATCAATGTAAAACCAGCCCAATTCTTCCTTTGCTTTGCGCTATGTCACGAAGAAATTTCCAGCAGCTCCTCAAAACTCGCCGCCGTGAACTGCGGCGCTCCGCCACGCCGGCTGAAGTGGAGCTGTGGAAGTACCTCAGGCGAAGGCAGGTGATGGGACTACGATTCCGGAGGCAGCATAGTATGGGGCCGTATATCATGGACTTCTATTGCCCGGAAGCGAAGTTGTGCATTGAGTTGGATGGACCGTATCACGATCACCCTGAGCAGATCGAGAGGGATGTGAGACGAGAAAAGGATCTAAAGATGATGGGGGTGGATATGCTCCGATTTAAGAACCATGTGGTATTTGAGAATCCGGAGGTGATTCTTGAGTCAATCAAAGAGCATGTGCGAAAGTGGAGTATCCGGGAATATTAAGGATTAGTATAAGCGGCCGTTTTAATGCCGCTTATACCTTGTTATCACCATTATTAATTTCTCAATTCCTCCATTTCAACGATCATACCTTCGAGTTTTCTAAAAATTCTCCCGTATACTATATTCAAATCCCATTTATAAATTTTATCGCCCAAAAGATATATCAGCACCGCAATTGCAAGTGCTATAACCCATGCAA
>JAKVAX010000066.1 GCA_022447625.1 Flavobacteriales bacterium
ATCAGGATTTGACAAGCTTAGCCTCCGGAGTGTACTACTGGCAAGTCAGAACCAATGACGCTGCTGGAAATTTCTCATTATCTGATGCTCGTAGCTTCACAAAATGAAAAACAAGGCAATGACCATAGTGGCTTTAGTGGCTGTCCTCATTATTTGGGGATTCATTGCCTATCGTCTGTTCTTTCAAGGTGAAGGACCACAAGTCACCTGGCAAATGCCAGATGTAGAAATGAGCGCTGATACCTATGAACCCATGAAAGAGTACCAGCTCATAGGAGAGTACCGCGATCCATTCCTAGGAAAGCGACGTAGACCATCTTCTTCAACGACCACTTCTACTCCGGTTTCCAAGCCAAAGCCTCAGAATATCATTTTGGAGCCGGAAGTTCCTTGGCCACAAGTCGAATATCGAGGCGTCAATAACGCGCAAGGAGGAGATCCATTGATTTTTTTGAGAATCAATGGCGTCGATCAACTGGGCTTTATGAATGAACCCCTTCAAGGAATTACTCCGATTGAAGTGTACAGAGACAGCATTATTCTAGAATTCAATGAAGAGCGCAAGACTTTTATTCGTTAGCATCTTATTCGTCTGGATCTCACCAGAAATTACAGCCCAGATTGAATCACGCGAGTTTCCTGTAGAAGGTGGCTATGTGCGATGTGAAATTCTCGAGAAAGAGAAAAACATTCGTACCGTTGATACACTGGAGTATCATTTCTTAATCGGCAATCGCCTCAAAAAGCTCCAAGGGTCGTACGATGGGAAATTGCTCCACGGAAAGTTCATTCAGCTCGACCTACAAGGGAATATGATCGTTGAAGGCGAGTTCAAACAAGGCCTACACCACGGAAGCTGGAAATACTGGACGAACGAAAAACTAGATTCAACAGTCACGTATTGCAAAGGCATCAAGCACGGTCAAATGGTGGATTACACCAAATCACCAAAGGTTGAGGTTGAATACAAAAAAGGAGAGGAGAAACAACCGAAAGAGGAAGAGGGAAAGGAAGAAGCAGAGGAAGAGACGAAGGAAGAATTAAAGGAAGAGTTAAAAGAAGAATGAGAATAAGAATGGGCTTTGATCGACCGAGGTTCACAAATTTTTCTGGGTTTCCGTCAACCGTCCACCCTATAAAATGAAATTCCGCGCTAGCGCCATATTCTACGCCCTCACTTTTGTGGTTATATCAAGCCTCACCATAGGTGCGTTGATCATGGTTTATTCTGGTTACGGAAATTTAAACGACAGGCTTGAACAAGAACAAGCCATGCGTTCGTTTCATACACAAGCGACCAATATTTTACTCGAAGGTGGATTCGGCGATAGCTATAAAGACCGCATAGAATTTCGAGGGGTGGAAATGGAGGTGGAGGTTCTCCGAGAATCTTGGGGATGGATTGACCTCTATCACGTCAAAACGCAAACAAATCAAGATACCATCCTTCATACGCACCTGATGAGTGCTGAAGTTGAAGCTACTGATCTTCGGTTTTCCATCGCTGACAGAGGAAGAGCCATTCGTTTGTCAGGAAATGCACAGGTGATAGGTTCAGGAAACTTTCCAGAACGTGGTTTTGAAAGAGTGTCATTAGGAGGAACGCACTTCAACGGTGTCATTGATGTGAATACCATCGCTGACTACGGCCCGAATATGAATGCTCGATTAAATCTCATCGAACGAACGAACTCTATCGCTTCAATGAAAGGAGCAGATGAGTGGGAAGCATGGAATGAGCCACCTATGGAAATGACACAATCAGAGCTTGATTGGGAGCAAGCCAATGGGAAAACGCTGATCACCGCAGACTCGTTGTTCATCCCATCGGATGTGGTTGTCGAAGGAGTCATTATTCGAGCCAATCATGTGTACATCGAAAGCGGATTTAGCGGAACCCTTCAATGCCAAGCCAGTAGAGTGACACTTGAGGAAAAGGTCAATCTAAATTACCCAAGTGGAATTTTCGCGGTGGGTGATTCTACCCGAATAGAAATTGCATCGAATTGTTCTGTTGATGGGGTAGTGGCGAATTTGGGAAGCTCCGCTTTGAGTTTTATTGGTGAAGAAAGTGTAGTCCACGGTATGGTTGTCTGTGATGGAAGCCTGCAACTAGAAGGTGAAGTTCATGGGCCTTTGATGGTTGATGTGCTTCAGCATATTAGTCCTTCAAGTTCTCAGATCAATGCTATGGTGAATGGAAAGATTATTCCAGGCAACTTTGACATGACGAAGGGCTTACCTCTTGGAGATGGCAAACGAATCTATATTCAATCGGCATGGCTAGACTAAAGGCAAGTAGTTTGATTGAGACTTTGGTGGCCCTGGTGATTGTTATTATTGCCTTGTCTGCGGCTCTTACTGCCTATTTGCATTTGGCTAGCGCCGAAAACCAACAAGGGTATTTACCCTTGGTTAAATCTGATCTCGTTGAAAACCAAAAGGTAGATAAGCTAGGGAGAGACCTTACTTCGGAAGTAAGAGTTGTGGTGGAGGAATTTCAAATTGCAGAGTCCGATAGCGTGGCTGTTGAGTTCTTAATCTATTCTTATGATGAAGATTAGAACTTTGAAAGCCCTGACTTTGATGGAACTATTAGTGACGTTGATAGTTTCGGGTATTCTGCTGTCCATTGTCTTGCTAGGATTGAATTGGACCGGGGCCTCATTCCAACGATTCAGCAGCAGAAATGAAGACAAAGTCGAATTACGGACTTGGATGATGGCACTAGAAAGAGAAATCAGCCAAGCCGATTCTGTGCTGGTGAATGGACCTAGTTTGAAAGTCTTTTCTGGCGAAGAAAAGATAGACTACTACAGTACTTCGGATGGTATCGTTAGGTATAATGCAAGCGACCTTAGAGATACCTTAGAGATTACTGGAAGCGCATGGTTGAGCACAATCAACAGCAAGAAGAATACTTATACCTTAGAAGGGCAATGGCATGATCAGATGTTGTCTTGGCAGTTTGTTCATTTTCATCGCATCAATCCGTAATGGCAGACCGAATCGACATAGGAAAACTACAACGTCAAGAACAAAGTTCTGGGCAACAAACGTCGTTTCTACAACAGGATATTTCCTTACGTCCTTTTTGGTCAAACAAGCGTAAGCTTCGCTTTTTGCGGTCACTTTCTGTCCTTGTAAATGCTGGGTTAGATTTCAGATCAAGTTTGCACATGGCCGCAGAAGAGTTCTCAAAGCCAAAAGAAGAAGCAGAACTCGCAAGGATTATCGCGTTGGTTGATGACGGTAAAACCTTGGCGGTGGCATTAGAGTCACAAAAGGGGTGGTCAGTCTTCGAGCTCGAAAATATTAGGATAGGTGAGGCGAGCGGTCGTCTTGGAGAAGTATTCGTTGAGTTGGTGAATTACCTAGAACGAACCGAAGGGTTGAAACGTCAATTGATCAGCGTATTGACCTATCCGACCTTTCTATTGCTCGTTTCTTTTGGTGTGGTGAGCTTTATGATGATCGCCGTAGTGCCGTTGTTCGAAGATCTATTCCAGCGTTTTGATGCTGATTTACCGAGCATCACCCGCGGTGTGATGGATGCTTCCAATTGGGTACAAGAGAATTTTTCGTTGATCCTTCTGCTTATAGGAGGGATCGTCCTTCTTGGTTGGTTCCTATTTAAGCAAGAACGCTTCCAGGGTTTGTATTTTAAGGTGCTTTTCGGCTTACCGATTTTCGGAAGGCTTGTGCATTTGACTTATGTAGGACGGTTCTGTACCTCGATGGCGATGTTAATGAGCGCTAAGATTCCTTTGCTAGACGGTCTTCGCATGGTTTCAGACATGCTCAATGCTTCTCCATTTACTTTGGCTAACGCCGAAATCGTTGAGGAAGTGAATCGAGGAAAACGATTAAGTGAATCGATTGCACAGCATTCCATCTACCCGAAAAAAGTACATCGCTTCGTTGCCATTGGTGAAGAGGTGAACCGACTCGAAGAAATGTTCCTCAAGTTGAGCGAGGAGTATAAGGAAGAGGTGGAGAACCGGAGTAAAATGGTTGGGAAATTAATGGAGCCCATCATCATCATCTTCGTAGCGACCTTTATTGCGATCATTTTGGTGGCACTTTACTTACCACTTTTCCAGTTTGGGAAGCTCTTAGGCTAGTATTCTCAAAAACGATATCAACAAGTAATGAACAGAAATCCGAAATCGAATGGGTTGATTTTATTGGTATTAGTTGAATTTATCGCTACATGCATACCAGTTGTTAACATGAAATTGAAAACTAACATTTGCGCTTTTTAGAAATGATGATTAATTATGCCGTAGCACTAATCATCTAAACAAAGTCAGTTGAAAAAAACTAGCCTAATTATCGTAGGGTGTCTCCTGTCCCTCACGATTCTCTCCCAAGGTGAAATTTCTGATTTGCGCTTTTTCTTAGCGGCTGCCGAAGAAATAAACGTAACTGAACTAGGGGTCGATGACCTTGA
>JAKVAX010000067.1 GCA_022447625.1 Flavobacteriales bacterium
TGTCCAGATTTCCAAGGCAAATTAGATTGCAGGGATCTGCAACAGGTATCGGTGCATCTGAAACTTCAAATTCGTCAATATCTATGACAGCTTGCAAGGCGCTATCATCAGGATCGTATGATAGCCTACTCAAATTATAGTCAAGTAAGTTCACATCCGCGTCTATCAAACAGTCACTATTTGATAGACACTCATTTGATTGAACGACCACAAAACCATCAGATTGAATGCTGTTAGACACGGAAAGCATTCCAAGTGTTGTCGATTTCACCTGATATCCCCCTATCGTGTTCACCTCATTGGCTGAAATATCGGTAGTCGTTGTTTTGTTTTCGATTAAATCTCCCGTAATCGGATCTATCTTTAAGTAATGAAGTCTCGAATTACCCCCTTCCGCTAAAGCTGAAACAAACAAATCTCCATTTTGGTCTACACCAACGCCTGAAACGTAGTTACTATTTACACCCTCCATGTCTACTCTTTTGGACCAGATGACTCCAAAACTCTCATCCAGCGCCACAACTATTCCTGTCCGATTTCCTAACTGGACATAACCACCGCAAAAATAAACTCCCTCATGTTTCGCTAAAGTTGTAAACAGCGCCAAACCAGCCCCTGTATACACATTATACTCGACCAGAACTCCGTTGTTGTCAATCGTAGCAGATATTGGTCTATGAGTGCCTGAATACGTCTGATTATTGCCTACCACTAGATGCAATCCGTCAAAAGATGAAGAAGCCCCGTAGAAATGTTCATTATTAGAACTTCCGAATCCTTTTTTCCAAGCCACATTTCCACTTTGGTCGAATTCGATTGCAAACGCATCGTCAGAACCATTCGTGTCTGTAGAGGAGGTTCCAACCAATAAGACGCCACCATTTTCCAAGGGGTGAATAGCACGAGGAGATTCGAAATCGCCTGTCAAACGCTTGGACCAAACTACTGTCGTTTCATCAAAACAGACAATTTTCAAATGCCTCTGACTGCCTACTTGACTATACCCTGCTATGACATAATTCCCGTTTAGCAATTTTGTGTGCACCAAGGGACGACCTGAGTCATTAAGTGGACTGCGTATTCTTTTCGAATCAGTAATTGAAAGGTTTGAATCTAATTTGTACAGAACATAACCTGTTTCTGAGCCTTGCGTAATACTTCCTGCGAAAGAGTACCCTCCATCTTCTGCAATTGCAGAACTCAACACATGCTCAATACTCGATGAGAAGCTAATCACTTGAGATTGATTGTCACATTGAGCGTATATATTAGTGGCCACGACCTGAACAACAACGATCACGCAAATTGACCAAAAGGATTTCATCATCAATAGTGTAAGAGACTAAAATAGGCTAAAAAGATTACTTTGAAAAATTCAAAATCTAAATACATTCATCCCAAATTTTGGATATTTCTCTTTTTTAGATTTTTCCACGACTCTTTACTTAGAATAATGAATTAAAGGATCTTGAATTTAGATCATAATTTTAAAAAATTGCGGAAGGTGGCCGATGATAAAGGATATTCGAAATACCATTAAACAAACATTCCTTTATGGACTGAGCAACATTGCAGTCAAGGCGGCAGGGCTTGTAGTGTTGCCATTCTACACTAATTCTCTCACTTCAAGCGAATACGGAGAGTTAGCCATGCTTGAAATAATGGCTCAGTTTTTTGTAGGAGTTATTTCGCTTCAGTTACCCTCAGCTTTTTTAAGATTTGGCGGAAGCGCATCATCCTCTGATCAACTGAAAAAAATCTATTCTACCGCACTTCAATTAGCACTACTGCTCGCCATTGGCTTCGTTTGCTTAGCCCTGCTGGCTGTGCCTTCCGCGAGTCAATTGATATTCGGATCGAACCAATTTGAGATCCACCTTCAACTCTTAACCGCTTCAATTGCTCTAGAAGTATTGGGATTGCTTCCGCTTCAACTGCTTCGATTAAAGGAGAAGTCTATCTTCTATCTATTCTTTGTCGCCGTTAGATTAATCTGCTTGGTCTTTTTTGTATGGTACTTCGTAGTTCTTAACGACCAAGGCGTACTAGGCGCGATTAAGGCGATCTGCCTTTCCAATTTGCTCTACCTCATTTCAACTGTGCCCTTACAATTAAAAAATATTAGACTTCAATTTGATCGTACTCAGGCAAAAGAATTTATCGCATACGGTGGCCCACTAATTTTCACAACGGTCTCTGCTGTTATGTTGACGATTTCGGATCGATTCATCATTAAAGTTTATGGCGAATTCTCAGATGTAGGAATTTATACGTTGGCTTATAAGGTCGGGAGTCTGTCTAACCTACTTATTATTGCGAGCTTCTCACTTGGCTTCTTGCCAATTGCTTTTCGAAAAATGCAAGAAGCAGGGTTCAAAGACTTTTTCAGCAAAACTCTCACGCTATACACACTACTGACAATTGCTCTGACGCTGTTCTTATCCATTTTCGGTTTGGAGCTGATCCAGATGTTTAGCAGCGGGAATGAAAGCTATGAGACAGCGGCCGTGCTGGTTCCATTTATCGCGTTCATGTTTATTTTTAAAGCCCTGAACAATTACTTTTCTTATGTTTTTTTGCTGGTTAAGAAGACTAAATACCATGCACAGGTTACTATTGGTGGAGTCGTGCTCAACATAGCTTTGAATTTTATTTTAGTGGCTGATTATGGGATGTATGGAGCCGTTGCGGCGACAGGAATAAGCTACATATGTATGTCAATCTTCTCGCATTGGTTATCACAAAAGCAGATGAGAATAAAGTTCGAATACAAGAGAATATTTCTACTACTGATTAGCTCAATTGTAGCTGTTTCCATAGGATTGATGACGAATGATCTGGGGCTGCTTCTCAGAGTACTAATCAAATCGGCCATCAGCGTTATCTGGATAGCCTTTGTTTACAAAACCTTGCTTGCTAAAAGCGAAAAGGAGAGAATCTCCAAAGTATTAGCTCTAGCGAAAACTCCAGGTGGAATTCAGGAATTGATAAAGCAATCGATCAAAGACTAGCTATGTCATCGTAAAGTGCGACTAGCCTTTTGGCATCAGCTTCCCAATTAAGACCTTCACCCTGTACCGCCTTGTGTGCATTCTTTGCTTTAGCAAGAACTTTTTCAGGGTTGTTGATTGCAAAATCTACCTGATCAGCAAAGTCTCTCGGATTATCTGCTTCGAAAACTAGTCCAGCATCGTATTCTTCAACAATTCTCTTCAAAGGTTTACAAGATGAGACCAAAAGGAGAAATTCAGAATTCATGATCTGAAAAAGCTTGTGCGGAATGGTATGATCCGTGTGGTTATTCTTCAAGTGAGGAATCATGTTGATACCGGCACCTTTCATATATTCCAGTGCTTCTTTGAAAGGCAGTCGTCCGGTGAAATTGACATGCTCTTCCATCTTCAATTTTGAGACGAGATTTCTCAGATAATTCATTGTATCAGTATTGCCGCTGCCAATGATCACCATCTCAGCATGCGCATGCTTTTTCACAATTTCGGGCATTGCTGCAATCGCGGTTTGAAGACCACGATGGGGACCAATGCCGCCTACGTATAAGATTTGGAATCTATCGGAGCTAGACTTTTCACCCTTTACTGGCAAGAATAAATCCTTTGGCTCTGTATTAGAAACAACATAAACTTTCGATGAATCGAGTTTGTGAAGCTCTACAATCCGTTCTTTCATTTCCTCAACAACAGCAACTACAAAATCATACTTCTGTGTCATTCTTCGTTCACGTGAAAACCACTTACTATAGCCGAAGAAAACTTTATTCTTAATACGAATCAGCGGATTTTTACGCCATGAAAACCAAATCTTTAATGCTTCGGGATAATTCTCATGTAGGTCAAGAACACATGGAATCTGTTTTTTTCTTGCATAGCGCAACCCTGTATTGGCAAGAGGGAGATCATGAACATGAACCACATCGAAACTCTCATGGAGGCCTGAAAGCCTTTTAGAAATGTCAAAATTGATGAAGAAGACTGAATTGAGAATATCTATAAATCCAGCTCTTCTGTTGTCAATCACCTTCTCTGTTCTCAAAAGCTTGAGCGCACCTTCGATTGATTCTTTTGGTTTGTCGCCTGTGCGGTAACAAACTAAAGTGATCTCATGCCCATTCTCAAGAAGGGTACTTACTTCTTTCTTAAGCCTAAAATCACCTTCATATGGTCCATCGAGTAGCATTAAGATTTTCATGTCCGACTGTTTCCTCTCAATTTGATTTTTAACTAAGACCTTGAGTAGCTGCTCTGGTGAGAATTAATCCGCATGGATCCAGATCCCGATCTGACAGGTTCATCCACACAAAATGACTTCCCCTATCAAGTATGACGAAGCCCGCTTTCTCCTCATTATTGAGTTTCGATAAGCTAAC
>JAKVAX010000068.1 GCA_022447625.1 Flavobacteriales bacterium
TAGAGACGTTCCAATGTCTCTTGAAATAATAGCAGAAAGTTGAACAAAACGGTCAACGCTATTTAGGGAAGGTCAAAGAACCGCGTTCCACATTCCACCTTCCACATTCTACCGCGCTCCGCAACCCGCGTTCCGCATTCCGCGATCCACCAAGATGTAGTATCTTTAACCAAACCCATGACAATGAAACATCTAGCTGCCTTTTTCATTTTCTGCTTTGCGTCTACTGCTTTGTTAGCGCAAGACTATTATCCTGGGTATACCAAAGAACAACCAACACGTACTTGGAAGACTGCCTCAGCAGTGGTGGATCTTGGGATTGATTGGGATAATTACGGCAGCATGTCTTTTGACCGTATGATGCAGTTTGCGAAGAATCCTGCGGCCATGGAACGAGATCTAGGCATGTTCTCAGAACATATCACAGCTGAAACCGCCGGAGTTTTCATTAGCGTGCGCGCAACATGGAATCCACTCAATAAGAAAACGCGCGAATACAACGAAAATCAGGAGCTTCAGCTGGGTATGCGTTTGGTATCTCCGAAAGAAGCCATGGTAACTTACCAGAGTCAAGAACTCGATTCTTCGATCGTCTTTTGTAACCTCCATGGTGAAATCAACCTCGACGCAGCTTACATCTTCAAAGGAACATGGGGAGATAACTGGCTATGGCACATCGGCGGGGGATTCTCAGCAGGATGGAGCACAGGAAACGAAATGATCATTCTTTCAGGAAGGTACTATGACCCTGAGCTGCATCCAACAACACAAGAAGCAATGGAAGAAGAACGCTTTGCTGCTCGAAATGTCTACTATTCTCGCCTAAGCATTCCATACGGCATCGCCCACCGCGTAGGCGAAAATGGCTACTTCGGACTTTCATTCCGCAGAAATATCGGTCTCCAATTCATCCAAGGACAAGAAGCCACACTAGTCGCAAACTCCGGAAGCTTCGGCCTAAGCTACCGCTACGAATTATAGAAAAATAGAGTCCAAATCTAAAGTTCAATCTATACCGCGATCCGCAAATCGCGTTCCGCGATCCTCCTAAATGCAACCTTTATTTTTTTCATGGTCAATAAGAGTGAAGTCCAAAATCACTTGCCATGAAAAGCACACTCAGCATCCTTATTTTTTCTCATCTCTTTTTCGCTAGCGCGGAAGCCCAGCTTGCTACGCAACGCGTATCAGGAAACCTCAAAGATCTTGACACCCAACTTCCGATCGTAGGTGCGAACATCTTTGTACCGAACTCTGATCCATTCATTGGAACCAACTCTGACCTTGACGGGAACTTCTCCTTCGAAGCCCCTATCGGTCGCATTGACTTGAAAATTTCTGCCATCGGCTACGAAGATGTGGTCATGCCTAATATGCTCGTCACTGCTGGTCGTGAAGTACTCCTCAACCTTGAAATGACCGAATCGGTGATCCAAATGGAAGCCGCTGAGATTATTGCAAAAGAATCTCCAACCGAAGTGTCTAATGATATGGCTACCGTGAGTTCTCGAACTTTCTCGGTGGAAGAAACGAGCAGATATGCCGGAAGCTTCAATGACCCAGCCCGAATGGTTGCTGGTTTCGCTGGAGTGACCTCAGATCCTGAAGGAAACAATGACATCGTTGTTCGAGGCAACAGTCCAAAAGGAATTCAATGGCGCCTGGAGGGCATTGAAATTCCCAATCCAAACCACTTCAGTGATGAAGGATCAACAGGTGGGCCGATCAACGCTCTAAACAGTGATCTACTAGCGAATTCAGATTTCTACAGCGGTGCCTTCGCTCCTGAATTTGGAAATGCGTTTTCAGGTTTATTCGACATCAAACTGCGAAACGGAAATCCAAATCAGCGTCAATACTCTGTGGGCATCGGAGTACTCGGTACCGACGTAACGATGGAAGGTCCGTTGAACATTGGGAATAACGCCTCTTACCTCTTCAACTACCGCTACTCATCGCTGGCCATGCTTGATGCTGCGGGAATCGTAGACTTTCAAGGGGTTCCAAAGTATCAAGATGCTGCATTCAAGGTGAATGTGCCTACCAAAAATGCTGGAGTCTTCACCACCTTCGGATTGATGGGAAGAAGTAAGATCAACGAGCAACTTTACCTCGACGAAGAAGAAACAGTGCTGGAAACAGACAACGACTACAATTCTGGATTGACGGTTATTGGGGCTACACACACCATTCCATTGGGAGAAAACAGCTACCTCAAAAGTAGCATGACATTCTCTGAAAACCACAGTGGATTCATCAGCGACGAACGCGACTCACTAGGTACCTTCTATCTTGATGACGATGGTGAGATTCGTAAATCAACGGTACGTGGCGCAACAACTTACAACCACAAATTCAATGCGCGAAACAAGCTCCGTACCGGGGTAATCTACTCTCAGCACTTCTACTCATTGAACCTCTCATACATCGACGAGGATATTTGGGAACGCGTGACAACCCTTGATCGCTCAGGTGAAGCAGGAGTCTTCCAAGGATTCGCAAGCTGGCAATACCGCATGACTCAGGATGTGTCATTTACCGGAGGTGTACACGTGCTGTCATACCTGCCGAACAGCACATACTCTATTGAGCCACGCCTCGGCATGAAATGGAAGGTGAACGAGCTGAACACTATTACAGCTGGGTTCGGAGTGCACAGTAAAACCGAGTCGATCACAAACTACCAAGCCATCGACGTTGATGCCTTCGGAAATGAATTCCAGCCCAACACCGAGCTTGAACTTCCAAAGGCACGTCACTATGTACTCGGATATGAGCGTCAGATCGCCCCTCTCCTCTTCGCACGTGCCGAGGTATACTACCAAGATCTGTACGACATCCCTGTGGAGAATGATCCAACAAGTTCGTACAGCCTGATCAACAGCAATGAGTGGTTTACAACACGTGACCTCGTCAATTCAGGAACAGGAGAAAACTACGGAGTAGAGTTCACCCTCGAACGCTTCTTTGATAAAGGCATGTTCTTCATGGTGACAGGATCACTTTATGAAAGCAAATATGTAGCTCTTGACGGAGTGAAGCGCAACAGCCGCTACAACGGAAATTACGCAACCAATGCCATCATCGGCAAAGAATTCCTCGTAGGAGATCCAGCCAAGAAACGCGTTCTCGCATTCAACGGTAGATTCAGCCTCATCGGCGGACGACGTACCACACCAATCGACCTCGAAGCCTCTCGCTTGGAAGGCGAAAGCGTATACTCAGACGATGTCTACAGCAAAAAACTAGACGACATCTTCATTGGAAACATCGCCATCAGCCTACGCCGTGATCGTCCGAACAGCACCCACGAACTCAAAATGGACGTTCAGAACTTCACCAACAACCAAGCCCGCCTTCGTGAATACTACGACGAAGAAACCGGCGGCCTCGAGTACGATTACCAATTGTCATTATTACCTGTCCTCTCTTACCGTATCACTTTCTGATAAACCGATTTAAACGATCAGGGCAAGGAGAACCCGAAGCACCGGTGCTTAAGGAACACCGTGAATGGTGCTTCGGGTTACTTTTTTTAAAAAAGGCCTAAGGCTTAAGGCATAAGTCTGAATCCTATCTTGCACCATGGAATTCAAGCAGCTGAACGTTAGCTACCTCGACGACCTGGTAGCCTTGGCGGAATTACTTAATCCGAACTTAAAAGAATCTGTGCTTCGAGAGAGGCAGCGGGATATGTTCAACTATGAAGCATACCGATGTTTTGGCCTTTTCGAAAACGATGAACTCATCGCTATTTCAGCGGGATGGTTGACCGTTCGTTGGTACAGCGGGAAACAGCTAGAAGTAGACAATGTGGTCGTTGACCCGCGAATGCGTTCGAAGGGGATTGGCTCTAAACTCTTTGAGTACATCCATCAATGGGCGAAAGAAAATGATTGTTTGACGGTGGAGTTGAACGCCTATGTCACCAATCCTAGAGCGCATAAGTTCTACTATAACGAAGGCTACAAAGTACTTGGCTTCCATTTTCAGAAAGAAATGGAGTGATCTTGGTGCGTGGTGCGTGGTGCGTGGAGAATACGAGATATCGGTTTACCGAGTGCAGCCTCTGAAATGGTAGACAGTGGACTGTGGACCGTGGACCGAACCAGCCTGATTAGCGAGACTGTTCATTCAACTGTGTCTACTTAACTTAGATATGGAATGAAAAAGAAAAAATCAGACAAGCCTATTGTAAT
>JAKVAX010000069.1 GCA_022447625.1 Flavobacteriales bacterium
ATACCTCAAATGGCAACTGAAATAGACTGGTCACTTTGGAGCGAAAGAGGTGGGTCACTTTGTGCGAAATATGCAATCGAAGGCAACGTTCATATCCATAATCATGCGGTTTCAGTATGAACGGCCATCAAAGCGCACTTGTTGTGAACTGCCTTACTTAGACCAAGAACCAAGAACCAAGAACTATATACTAAAGACTAATAGCTTACCTCTCCACCACAACCTTCTCCCTAACAACCTCCCCATCAACAACACCTACAACCAAATACGTACCATTACTCAACATCTCAAGTGAGTTGTTGCCAGCTTTCAAGTTGCCGATGACGGTGTTTCCGAGAAGATCAATCACTCGCAACTCCACCTCAAGAGCATCCACCTGCACATTCAGTACCCCACTTGAAGGATTAGGGTAAAGATTGATCGCTACTGGCGAAATCTCATCTGTTGAGACCAAGCCGCATTCGCAGATGTCGTAGGTTTCTTTGAGGTCTAAGAATGCGTTCACATAGTTGTTGCCAACCCCTTGGGTGCGTGGTTCATTTTGAATGACCACCAAGGCGTAATCGCACTCTGGGAAGTAGCGCGACAAGCTCAAGTAACCCCAGCTGCCATCGTGACCCCAGTTTTCTTCCGCGAAATAGTTGTCAGAATAAATTCCTAGTCCGTAGTCAATGCCAATGCCGGCAGGGGAGTAGGCCTGTTTCATATCTTCATAGCTCTCCGCTTCTAGGAGTTGTCCGCCGTGCAGACCAACTCTGAACTTGGCGAGGTCTTCTGCGGTGCTGATGATGCATCCGGCGCTTGTGGCAATGCTGAAGAAGCTTGGGACATCAATGACTTCCGTGAGGTCTACAAATTCTCCATCTTCGTTGCCACCCCAGACGTGAGAGAGCGGTTGTTCGTTGGTTGGCTCCTCGAATGGGTAGACGAAAGTCTCAGTCAACCCGAGTGGGTCTAAAACTCTGTTTCGTACTTCTTCGTGCCATGGATTGCCTGTGATGCTTTCCATGATCAGTGCTGCGAGCAGGTAGTTGCTATTGGAGTACCCCCAGTCTTGGTCGACGTCAAAGTTCGGTTCGAGCATGAATAAGCTGAGCAGATCTTCAATCTCCCAAATGGTTCCTTCTTCATCGAAGAGGTAAGGCACCCAGTCAGCGTTGTCGTTGAGGTAATCACTGAATCCGCTGCGCATTCCCAATAGCTGTGCGATGGTCACCGACCCATCTGTGTTCTCGATAGGTTCGAGGTACATGTCCATTGAATCGTCAATATTTAACAAGCCATCTTCTGCCATCAAAAGGACAGTCGCCGCGACGTACGATTTCGTATTCGAAGCAATTCCATGAAGGTGATCAATGGTGAGCGTAGCATCAGCCGGAAACTCTTCACTCAACCCCGCGGCGCGCTCCCAAACAGTTCCTTCTGAGGTCACCAATGCAGCAGTCATCCCTTTCACCGTAGAACCAGCGAAAGCGTCATCAAATGCCTGATCAAGCACATCTTCAGTCCCTGCTGATTTCGATAAATCAACGGTCGGAATCTTATGCTCATACTCTGAGAAACGTGAAAGCGAAAAGTCTTCACTTTGAGCTAATACAGAAGGTGATAGAGAGAGGAAAAGAGCTGTTAGTCCCAGACAAGCCAGTTGAGTCGTTTTGGTAAACATCGAGAGAAGTGATTTTCGTTATTGCCCCCTCAAGTTAGGCAGAAAGGGAAGGAGACCCTGTAGTTGTTTCCGTAAACGGTAGACTACAGTGAGTGAGCGGAAAGGGGGATTGAGTAATGAATAAAGAATAATGAATGGTAAATTGGGGGACGGTGAATGTGACAGCATAATTAGTTCGCCTAAGGCTAGTAGCATGATTGGTCCGCCTGCGGCGGTAGCATGATTAGTTAAATTCGCCTTACGCCTAACGCCATAGGCCCTACGCCTTAAGCCTTTGAGATCTTCCGTACGCTCTTCTGAATAAACACATTATTCGGCAAACTTAACTCTTCACCATCCGCCATTTCAAGGGTGATGAAGAAGAGTCCGATGTTGGTCACCTTGCCCCTAATCTCGAAATCTTTGGCTTCCATGATGACAATTTGGTCATTGAGCATGATGGGGTGGTTGAAGAAGATAATAATGCTCGAAGTAATGTTGGATAGAATCGACCACTGAGCGAAGAACGCGACTCCAACAACCGTTAATACAGATCCAATAAATACTGCCAGTTCTGTTTGGTCAACACCCCAAATCAACAGGATAAAAATGAGGGCGATTAAAGACAGCGTGATGCTGATCACTTTCTTCATCACAATCCCTCGCGTTTCATGAAGAAAACGATCGGTCATCGTCTTATTGATGATCCGAAAGATGATGGTGCGGATGACTACAAAAGCAATCGCAATAACCCCTGTCTCGATGATCTTCATGTAGTGTTCTTCTGCCATAGAGACGAATGTAAGGAAGAAATCCGTCTGGTGGACCGTGGACTGTGGACCGTGGACCGTCTGTATGCTTTAGGCTGCAAGCAGTATGCTGCAGCTATGCTAATTCCATTACTTCAGTTCGTTCCACATTCAACCTTCCACATTCAACGCCGCTCGCTCAACCCAATTCCTCAACAACTCCTTCCCATACTCCGTCATCACACTCTCCGGGTGAAACTGAACACCGCAACATGGGTGTTGCTCATGGCGCATGGCCATCATCCATCCAAATTCGTTGATGGCGGTGACTTGGATGCCTTTTCCGGCTCTTTCAGGGTCAATAACCCATGAATGGTAATGTCCGATAGTGAAGGGGGAAGGGATGCCTCGAAATAAGCCGTCGTGGTCTTTGACGTGGCACTGACTGACTCTTCCGTGATATACTTCTGGAAGATTAAGAAGATGACCTCCAAAGTATTCGCATAAGGCTTGATGACCTAAACACACCCCGAGGATGGGCTTGGTTTCGACATACCTGTCGATAAGATCCATCATGATTCCGGCTTCTTTCGGTAGACCCGGACCAGGAGATAAAACCACGGCGTCATACTCTGCAACGTCGTCTAAAGCAATGGCGTCGTTGCGGAATACGTCGACCTGACCTACCATGGGAAATAGGTAGTGATGCAGGTTGTACGTGAATGAATCGTAATTGTCGAGTATGAGTAGCTTCAATGCGCTAACTTTGGTAGCAAATGTAATCCAATGAAAGAGATCATTACTACCTCAGGTGCCCCAGCGCCGATCGGACCATATAACCAAGCGGTGAAGTTTGGAGACTTCCTCTTCGTCAGCGGACAAATCGCCCTTGATGCAGGAAGTGGTGAACTGATGAACTCTTCCATCCAAGAGGAAGCTACAAAGGTGATGAGTAACCTAGAAGCTGTGTTAGAAGCCGCAGGGTACTCCGTACGCGATATCCTCAAGACATCCATCTTCCTTTCAGATATGGATCTCTTCAACGATGTAAACGCCATCTATGCCTCGTACTTTGAGTCTGATTTCCCAGCCCGCGAAACCGTTGCTGTGAAAGGACTACCCAAAGGCGTGAACGTTGAGATCAGCGTCATTGCCGCGAAGCAGTAAACATTCTGCCCTCCCCACAGTTCTATCTTAAACACGCCAAGCCATGTTTTTCCGAAAAGTCCTCTATTACATCAACCCGGTAAACCTCTTCAAGAAAGAAAAAGACGAAGGAATCAACCTTCGCGTCATGCACGGGATTAATAAGATTTCTTTCTTGATGTTTATTCTTTGTTTGGCCTACCTGATCTACCGCTGGGTATCTTGAGGGAGGAAGGCGGCTCGCGGATTGCGGATTGCGGTGGTGTGACCTTCCCTAAATAGCGTTGACCGTTTTGTTCAACTTTCTGCTATTATTTCAAGAGACATTGGAACGTCTCTA
>JAKVAX010000007.1 GCA_022447625.1 Flavobacteriales bacterium
CTGAGCGCACGGATTACAGAATTAACCAAACGTCTTGCCATGACTATTGGGGTTAGTTCCAATTTGACCATCGTTGATTCGATGCCTTGTCCTATTGTCAAGAACAGTCGTGAGCGTAGCTTCAATATATGCAAAGAGAATCCGGATACTGCCCCTAGAAAGGGTTACTCAGCTGTGGATAAGCGATATTTCATTGGTTACAAACTACATCTACTAACTGACGAACATGGCATCTTTCATGATATGCAAATAACTCCAGGGAATGTACACGACATCAACTTCCTCAAAGAATGGCACCCTGAAGCGCATACTACCGGAACGACCCTATTGGGTGATCGTGGGTATATCTCAGCCAAGGTACAAACTGACTTGTTCACCAACTTCAATATTAAACTGGAAGTTCCGTACAGATCGAATCAGCAATCAAAGCAAGAGGTAGATCTGAAGAAAGGTAAAAAGAGACGAAGAATCGAAGTAACATTCTCTCAGTTATGCGACCACTTTCGAATCAAACTCAACTATGCAAAGACATTCAGTGGCTTCTTGACAAGAATCGCTTCTAAGTTGGCAGCAATCGCTGTACTGCAAAGAGTTACCTTAGTAAAAGGTAGGTCAATTAATCATCTCAAACATGCATGGAGTTAATGGCATAACGCGTTCTCTTATCTCCCTGTAAACAACGATTGATAATGAGTTTGGCTACCTCTTGCCTTTTTTATACGTGAAATTTCAGAGCATAACGTGTATCTATTATCTCTATTTATCGGGGATAATCCATTCTTCGTCGAATTTTATACATGTTTTTTATTGAAATAAATGAGAGAGATAAAAAAGAATTATAAATTTCCTCTCATTGATATTGAACAAGGCGCAGAGCTCAGAAACGCGTCAAATGTGACGCACACCACTTAAAAATTTAAACACCATATTTATGAAAGCTTACTGCCTTAGTTGGTGGCTAGGATTAGCCCTTCTTTGCATAAATTTACCGCTCAATTCACAGATCACTATTGATGGCCCGACAGAAGTCTGTCCAAATACGGCAACGACTTATTCCGTAAATGGTAATCTCCCCTCTGATGCTATTTACTTATGGACAATCAATGGGGGTTCTTTCACGGGATTAACAAACGTTATTGACGTAACATTCGTAGAAGAACCTTCTAATTTATCGGTCACCGTTATTTCTGAGGGGTATAACGAAACTGCCAGCCTCGATATTTCATTAGAAACATTGGTGTACAACCTTGATTACAGTAAATCATCATCTGATGAGAAGAGAGTTATGCTGATATGCGCTGGACAAGAATCTCCAATCGATGTAACAATGCCACCAGGATCTACGTTGGAATGGGAAACACCAGATGAGATAACAATTACAGGATCTAATGGCGAATACGCTGCGAGTTCCACTCAGCTAGGGTCATACTTTATTACTCTATCTATTACTTCTACTTCGGGCTGTGTATTCAGTGAGACTATTGAGGTGAAAGTCAAGGAAAGTCCAAGTCTAGAAATTGCCAGTGAACCGGCAGCTACCAATGGAGTTATCTCGACTTGTTTGAATCAATCGATCTTATTTGAAGCTCAGTCCAACTCTACATTGATCCAGTGGGATTTTGGTGATGGTGAAGAGTCTTCCGGAACATTTGCAACGCATAATTATGACACCCCGGGAACTTATATAGTATCGGCAACTCCATTATTAAACGATTGTTCATCCACTGTTACTATTGAAGTGATTGTAGAGGATGGAGCTGGGATCACCGTAGAATGTTTAGGGCCGACTTGCTCAGGTGATCAGAGCTCTTATTGCGCAACAGGTGGTTGTGACTCATATAATTGGGTTGTTACCGGAGGGACATTAATCAGTGGTCAAGGCTCTGACTGTATTGACGTCCAATGGGATAATCCAGAGTCTGGGTTTGGAACCTTATCGATCTATGGTGATAATTGTAATGTCGATTGTGGTTATGAAGGATTCGTTGTTATTCCTCTTATAGGTGCGACAGGATTATCAACGTATAATGAAAACATCTGTGTTGGTTCTACAGTCTATGTTTCTTCTAACAATCCATTTGGATTGGACTACACCTATGAAGTCAGTCCAGAGGGATTTGATGTCATCTATGAATTTGACTCCGGCATCTATGTTCGATTCAACGAACCAGGTACTTACACGATTGCTGGTATTGGTTCAAACCCACTTTTTAATTGCACTGTAGAATCGTCAATCGAGATTAATGCACTAGAACCTGCTACAATTATGGTAGCAGATGCTTGCTCAGGACAAGATATCCAAGTAAGTATCTCTCCAGGTTCAACAAATACTGATCCTGCTTCCTTTAGAATATGGAATGGTTCAGAATTTCTGACGGAGGAATTCACAGGTACAGATTTTGTAATCCCAGGTTCCTTTTCTCCTGGAAACTACTCTTTGAATATCATCCCTAATGAAGACAATCCAACCTTCTGCCCAGGTTCGGTTCTCTTTGAGGTAGGATCTGTTGGAGAAGTTGAATCTATTAATGGTGCAGAATTGGTCTGTCCCGGACAACTTTATTCATATCAAGCTACTGTTTCAAACCCAAGTAACCAACTAGACTGGACGTTGACAGGCGGACAGTTTAACGGAGGGGGTACGTCATACACGGGCCAAAGTCCACAGGTTATTTGGAGTTCAAATGGAACTATAAGTGTCACGGCCACTGATTTAGAAAGCGGATGTGTGTCTGAGGCTGTATCGCTGAATCCAATGCTGCTAAATCTTGACAATTTTGAAATTCAAGGGCCAACAGCTACATGCAATAGCAGTGTCACAAGCTACTCGTTAAGCGGTGCAAATGGACAACCAGTTACTTGGTCACTAAGCAGCAATGTGGGCAGCATAATATCTGGTCAGTTTTCTAATGTGATTAGTGTTAATTGGAGCTTCTTGGAGGAGCCTGAAACAGTGACTTTAACGGTCGCTTTATATGATTGCGAGGGAAACCTTGTTACAACAAGTTTAGATGTTGAGGTGACACCTACGCCTGCTCCAAATATTGAAGGTCCTGACCTTGTTTGTCCTGATGAAGAGTTTAGTCTTTTATTAACAGGCATTGATAATGCGGCTTCAGTCTATGCTACATTCTCAACTGGAGAAACTGTTTTTGGAGTTCAAAATGAAATCAGCATCAACCTCTCTGATCTTGACTTGCAGGAAGTGAATACTCCTGGGTTAAAGTATTTGGTCATCACCGTTGTTGATCCAAATGGGTGCATCGGTCAAAGTCAGGTTCAAGTTGAATTTGAAGTATCTGTAGAACCTGAACTGAGTTTAACTAGTCTTGAACCAAATTGTCAACCATGTGATGAAAGTCTGGAACTGACAATGAACCTTTCATCACAACTGCCTCAAGGTGGATTTGCAGACTATGAATTTAGGTGGTTTTTCATTGAAGGAGGTAATGGGACAGCTGTTGAAATTGCGTCAAACCAAAACTCATTAACAGTGTTTGGTCCAAATGCCCTCGGTATATACTATGTCCAAGCTGAAAACTTGATTAATGGTTGTGTCACTGAGAGTAATCCACTTGTTTTTCAATGTGGTGAGAATTCTGTGATACCAATAGGTGAAGCTGACATAGAGATAACTCTCTTGGAACAAGGTGAAAACGAATTACCTGGTGTTGTTCAGATTAATGGATCTGTCATCACTGGTATTCCATCCGATCAAATTCCATTTGAAAATGGATGTGGATTCGATTTCGTAAGCGAAGGATTGAGTATTGGAGAAGAAGGAAATAATAGTTCCTTAGAAGAAGTCCTCGAAGAATCAATTGAGAGCATTAATGAAGGGGATTGCAACTACTATTATGTCATATATGATCCGGTTTCTGGAAACCAACTGGTTTCAACAGAACCTGATTTTACCACTGTTTTTGATGTTCCAGGGTACTATCCTATTCAAGTTTGGGTGGGATGTAATGTGGACGGAACGATCGAATGGTCTGAATATTTGTCAGAAATCATCATTCCATACATTCCTTCCTTTGAGTATTCAATAGAATGCGACAATCGAAACGGTAAATATACGGTCAACTTCTTCAATACAAGTTTATATTTAGATGGAATTGCTGATGTTAGTGATATGTGGGTTCTGGACGGGGATATGGCGTATCCGGGAAGCTCAGATCTTTCTGTTAATCTTTATCCAGGCGAACACTGCATGAGATTCGCTATTTTTTCTGAAGGTTTTCCAACATACTTCTACGAAGAATGTTTCACCTTGGATGATATTCCTGAAAACATTATTGCGGTGACCCCTCAAGTGGGTTGCGAAAATACTGTTTTCAATTTTTCAGCGAATTACACAGGTGAAATTATTCAGCCTCTTTGGGATTTTGGTGATGGAACTCAAAGCATACAATTAAATCCCCAAAAAACGTTTGCTTTAACTGGCAATAGCGCAGAAGAGTTCACAATATCATTTAGCTTTCAGTCTATTTATGGATGTACATATACGGATGAAGTTAAACTAACAATACTGCCTTCGGATCTTACAGGTAATATTGAGGTTGTTGAACCCGATTGTGCACTGAATCCATTGGAATTAGCGTTTGTACCAAACTTGGGGGAGGCCGAGGATTACACCTATCTTTGGAATACTGGTGAGACCAACCCCAGCATCTCAGTGGATGCAAGTGGTGTTTATTTTGTTTACGTATTTGATGGTGATTGTGCGTACTTTAGCACGATCAATGTGGCTGTTCAAGGAACTCCAAACAATGTTGTCAACCATCCAGCAAGTTCCTGTCAGAATTCTTCAGTTTTGTTCACATCTGCCAATATTGAGGATGCAGTGTACTCATGGAATATAGGTGGGATGTATTATTCCAATCAAAATCCTCAGGTTTGGTTTCCTACAAATGGTCCTGTTGGCAATGTCGATGTGAATTTGATCATTGAGTACGGCAACTGTTCTTATGAGTATAGCGGTGTGATTGAAGTGCTTGCTAGTCCTGATTCTCCCAACATAGAAATCGAAAATAATGGAGATTGTGATAATCTATTGATCACCCTATCCACGGGAAATAATGAAACACAGTGGAGCACGGGTGAGATTGGTTCTGATATAATTGTTGAACCAGGAACTTATTACGCTTCCATAATTAATGATGTTGGGTGCGTATCAAATTGGGACTATGTCAATGTGCAAGCTCCTAGCCTACCTAGTTCGTGGCTCTCTGGATGCTATGAAGCTTGCTTAGAAGACATAATTGCCAATCCGGTAAGTATTGGAATCGGTAATAATACCACGGTTTATTTCAATGGAGAAGCGATGTCAACTGGAAGTACGCTCGTATTAGATGGTATTGAAGATGCAGGGTCTTATGTTCTAGAAAGCTGCGGGACAATTGGAGAAGGTGAAAATGCAATTGAGTGTTGTGTTACTAGCGCACCTCTTGATGTGACAATTGGAAGTTGTGAAGCCGACTGTACTGACATCGAAATACTTCCAGAGGGCGTTGAGTGTATTGAACAAGATGGTCAACCAGCCTACGAGTTTAGAATTTGTCTTGTCAAAGATGACTTTGAACTTCCTACACTTTCATTTACTAATGGAACATTCGAGTACAACCAACTTGGTGGAGGAGGTGGAACAGGTACCTACCCGCATGAAACAGGCACCATGTTCATTTATGATGGTGTTTTCTTCCCTGCTGACCCAAGTGATACAGAAATGTGTTATCATTGGATTATTCCATTTGATAATGGAAGCCAATGTGAGTTAGATTTTTGTGAGCCAATCCCCGTTTGCTTTGATATTTGTCCTCCAACTTTAACACTGGACGCTACTTGTGCAGCAGGAGTGCCAATTGTTAGTGGGACACTTAGTCTCGATTCTTTGTGTTTTTCTCAAGACATAGAATACTCGATTTCAATTATGGGAGATCAAAATAGTCCAAGTTCTTCCGGTATTTTAAATGAAGGTAATAGTTACAATGTTAGCTTTGGAGACTGGTGGCTCAATAATGATGGAGATGAGTTTTGCATACTAGTGACATTAACAGGTGCAAATGCATCCTACACAGATAGTTTTTGTTATACCAAACCAACTTGTAACGACCCCTGTATTCCATATATTTCTGTGGATTGGGAGTGTGATGAAAATGTATCTAATGCCGCTGAATTTTATCTCGAAGCTCTCGTGGGTCCAGAGTGTGATGCAGCTGAATTACAAATTATGCCATTCGGGGATTCCATGATAGAATTTCAAAACTCTACGCAGAACCCCGTTGTTTTTACTTTCGATGAAGGTGTAGCCTCAGGTCAGGGTTTCTATTGGTACTATAATTATTTAGGAATAATGATTTGGCATGTTATAGTTCTGGATAGTTCTGGAAGTGTAATATACATTGCAGACATAGAGCAATCATGGCCTTGTGCGGAAGATGAAAGTATTGCTGACGGTAGTGGAGATGGGAAAGACGCTGGAGGGCGAAAGTCAATGGAAACTAGCGAATACGCTATAGATTTTAATGTGTACCCAGTTCCCACAAGAGATTTCATTACCGTAGAAATGAGTCCGGGATTAATGGATGAACTTGAAATGATTGTCGTAACAGATTTACAAGGCAGAACAGTACTTGAATCTGTAGATTGGAATCATGTCCAGATATCACATCTAGCCCCTGGACAGTATCTAGTCAGGATAAAAACCTATGACGGGTTTATCCCAATTGCAAGAAGGATTATAATCGATTGATCATAAATTAAAGCGTTTCCTTTAGGAGGCGCTTTTTTTGTTTTTGAAAAGTGATTCACATGAGGAGGCTGGACAAATGCGAGAAGTACTCAATTTTACCGCATACTCGATGAGATGTCAATCGCTCTGCTCGAATCAACCATGCGAAAGACCTTTACGCGATAGATTGTTCGTCATTTGAATTAGCAGCCTAAACAAACAACAATTGATAAATGAGCATCGGTCCTAAGGAATATGAAGTATCTCAGATTGATACCTACGCGTCTGCCAAAATCACATCAAACAACTCATCCACTTGCGCTCTTCCTCGGTAGGCGATTCCTGTTGTTCTGCAGCGTAATCGAAGACTTTCTTTGGGTTCTTCGAGGAGCCTGTTAATTTGGGCTTGTGCTTCTTTCGCTGACGTAGAACTGATTTCGTCTATGACTATGCCCACCTCGTATTCCTCAGCCCATTGATCATCTTCAGAAACGCCACGGCAGGTGATGTAGGGGAGCCCGCACATGAGGTATTCGCCTACTTTTACTGGGGAGCGGAAACGTTGACTTGGGTACGGTGGAATAGCGGTTAAACCAATGTCTGCAGCAGAGAGCCATGCAGCCATTTCTTCCGGTGTACGTGTTTCTGAAAGATGATAATCTTGCTCGGTGAGACCGCCCTGAGACAAAATAGACCGTACTTCATCTTTCTTGCTCGGACTCAAGAACACGAAATACCAATTGGGATCGGAGGCCTTCAGTTCAGCACAGAACTGCGCAATTTCATGGTCGTAGTATATGCCACCGAATTTCCCAGCATAGATCAATACTTTGCTTTCTGTAATGCCGTGTTCCTGTCGTAGTTGGTCTCTTGCTGCTTGGTCGAAATTGAATTTCTGCTGGTCAACACTTGAGGGCGCGCGATGAACAGATCCTTTGGCCCGTCCTTTGAGTTCTTTGACCATATGCTCAGTTCCAGTCAGAATATAATCCGCGTCTTTACCAACGCGGTCTTCGAGGCGACTTAAGATCTTGTAGCGCCATCCCGAGCGTTTCCAAATTCCGAACTCAGCTAAGAATTCACTGTGGGGTTCATAGGAATACACCATCAGCTTTGACCCCAGCACTTTCGACATCAATAAGGATATCGCTGCAGAGTTATTCGCAAAGGCAATGGTCATTTCCGGTTTCTTTCGCGTTCTGATGCGAACCACTTGAATGAAGGCATTGGTGAAATCGATGGCCTTCTTGATAAACATGAAACTCCCAGAGTGATAGGTAAGAGGAGACCAATCAATACCATAAGCTGTGAGCTTAGCTTGAATAGCTTTTCGCTCTTCTTTTGTTAATTGGTACTTCCGTTGCTCAAAGGTGATAAGATCGAATTGATAGTTCCGGTGCCGGCGAGACTGTTCCACCATATACTCGTACACCAAATTCTGGAAGAGCGGATCACGGAAACTGTTGTAAATCAAGACCACAAAGTTCTTCGGACGCTGCTCTAACAGACCACCCGGAGCGTAGATCTGGTGATACGAATTTCGAGCGATGTCTAAGCCACGGTATTGGGCGGCCACTTCTCGTATACGCTGTCTAATCTTCTCTTTGTTCTCCGGTTGAATGAGTTCCTCGATCGTTTTCACAGCACCTTTATAAGCCGTTTGATCCAATGTTTCCATCACGGCACCAATGCCTTCTTGTTTGATCAGGTCAGAGTCGTCAGAGATATTGGCGGGAATGACTACAGGTAAGCCGGTTGCCCAATACTCGCCATCTTTAATGGAAGTGCAGTAACGCTTTGAAGGCACTGGTTTTACTGGGTTAATGGCAAAATCGGCCAAGGCTAAATAGGCGGCGACATGGGCATGCGGAACAAAACGAAGTATGATAGTGGAAGGGTCCAATTCCGCGCTAGCGCAAAGTGCGTTAAGCTCATCTTCTTTAAGATCGCTCAGCATAATCACACGAAAACAATCACCCCATCGCTCGCTACAAACCTTGAAGAAGTCGAAAATTTCTTGACGCAAATAAATGCCTCCGACCTTACCCGCGTAGATACACAGAATGTCTTCCTTTTCTACGCCTAAGGCGGAACGGCTGACGCCTTCAACTTGCTGGTCAGGTCCAAATTGTTCAAGATCAACCACGGCCGGCTTGTTTAAGAAACGACGCGGAACATGGTCATAGGTTGCCGCCGCATAATCGCGCATTCCTTCGGAAGTAGCCAGGGTGGCGAAGGCGTTGCGAGTCTGACGCTTCTCAAAGTAAGAGAGCAAACGATAGGCCAGACTGCCATCTTTCCCCGAACCATTCTCTACCATAGACTCAGCATGGGGCTCATAACTATCCACGATGTAAGGAACGCGCGTCCACTTGCTGAGCACATGTGCCGAGGTGGAGGCCGGACTACCGAAGGCATGAATGACCTCAATGTTGTTGGTTTTTACATAACGCCGAAGCATCCACAAGTTCCCGAGCCAAGCACGCATAGCACGCCAGCCAAAGTGATGGTAATCACGCTTCACCCATATGATGCCCTTGCTTTGCAACTCTTTTATAGCAGCCTTTTCCTCTTCGATATTCAGCTGCATTTGTTCCTTTTCGAGCGTAAAAAGGTGAATCTCACAGTCATCACCAACGGCATCGCGAATCATATCGAGATAAGGCAACGTCCACGCGTGAATGAGTGGTTCTTTGAAGCTCCAATATGTGATCACTAAGATCTTCAAGCCGGCTTGAATAGATGGGCGATGATGTCTGCAATTCGCATCGAGGCTAGACCGTCTCCAAAAGGATTGACCATCTCAGAAGCGGAAGTATTCCGCCGGAAGGCTCGATCAACTGCTTGGATGATCTTTTCTTCATCATTCCCAACCAGCGTTGCAATACCTTGTTCCACGGCCTCCATACGTTCGCTCTTTTCACGAAGAACCACGGTTGGAAGTCCGAAAGCCGGAGCTTCTTCTTGAAGTCCACCGCTATCAGTGATCAATAGGTGAGCTTGATCAAGCGCTGCCACCATTTCTGGGTAGCTCAATGCCTCGATCAAGTGAATGCGTTCGCGATTCCCGAGCTCTCGGTGAATGACCTCACGTACTTCAGGGTTCAAATGAACCGGAAGTACCAAATGGAGATCTGAATGAGTTGCATTGATCGTCTGTAAGGCCTTGCAGATGGATTTTAGTCCTTCTCCATGATTCTCCCGACGATGCACCGTAACGATCGCCATTTTTTGTGCTGAAGGAATGGAAAATGGAAGGTCAACCGGAGTGTCTGAGATCTTTTCACGCATGAATTGAATCGCGTCAACCACAGTGTTCCCCGTTAAATGTACTTCTTCATGTCCTTCCTGTTTCAATAACTGAAAAGCACGTGGCGTTGGGGCAAAATGTACGGTGGCCAATTGCCCAATTCCTCTGCGATTGAACTCTTCAGGGAATGGAGCGTAAATGTCTTCTGTGCGCAAACCAGCCTCTACGTGTCCAACAGGAATCTTGTGGTAGTACGCGGCTAAACCGCCCACGAAGGCGCTGGTAGTGTCTCCTTGCACGAGCACAAGGTCAGGTTTGTTGTCTTGATTGTGTTCATCAAGTGCAGTAAGTAATCGACCGGTGAGGGCAGCTAATGATTGTCCTTTCCGCATGACGTCAAGTTGGAAATCAGGCGAAATACCAAATGCCGAAGGGATGCCCTTCATCAACTCGTCGTGTTGACCAGTGAAGACGATGCGGGGCTCCATACCCGGATAGGTCTTCAGCCGACGGTAAACGGGGGCTAATTTGATAGCTTCAGGTCGCGTGCCAATGATGAGGTCGATGTTCACACCTCAAATATCATCATTCTGAGTTAAGGCCTGCTTACGCAACCACCTTTTGATACCAGTTTGTAGTTGTCCTCCTTTGATATACGACTTGCTCATGATGCTGGTGGTCTTCTTTTTGAATTGGGCTAGCTCCGAATCGGACACGTGCTCCCAAGAAGCGAGCTCGTTGGCTACTTCTTGATAACCTCGGTCGAGTTTTCCGAGATCAGACATGGCACTCACATTCCCGGTTCGATAACGATAAACAGGAGAAGGAATGGAACGATATTCTCCAGAAGATGAAATCGATAAGTAGAACAGCAAATCTTCAGAATGAGTCAGGCCTTCCTTGAAATGATAGGTCTTGCCTTCTCGTCTTCGAATCATCCAGGTAGGACCAAAGAAGCAAGATTCATCAAGTGAAAGCAGCGCTTTAAAGGGATTGCCAGAAAAACTACGAGAGTTCACGTCTAGTTCTTCGCCATTGTCATCGCTAAACAACTGTACAGCCCCGTCTACAAATTCAACCTCAGGATCCTCGAAGAAGGGGAGCCGGGCTTCTAAGCTATTAGGAAGGAGTTGGTCATCAGCATCCAGAAAGCAAAAGAAGTCACCCGTCATGGCCTGGAGACCACGATTTCTAGCGGCGCTTACACCAGCGTTGGCTTGGGTGAGCAAATGAATGCGTGGATCTGAATACTGTTCAATGATTTGCTGACTGCCATCATTGCTGCCGTCATTGATGCACCACAGTTCCCAATGGTCATATGCTTGGTCTAAAACCGATTGAACGGCTGGTTCCAAGGTCTTTTCCGAGTTGAAAAAAGGAAGTATGATGCTTACGAGTGGTTTCATTGAAGGAGTTCTTCAATGTAATCAACTTGTTGTTTATAGCTGCGGTCATCACAGAATGCGCGACGCTTAGCCTGTAATTCAGGTGAGTTGAATGAAGCTGTGTCGTTCAGTGCTTGTTCCATCAATGTCATCCAAACGGCTTCTTCATCTGCCATTTCGAATAGCTCCAACTGCCAATAACTATCAAGGATGTTGGAGACAATCACGCGTCCAGTACTCAAGAACTCACAGATCTTATGCGGGTTCGCAACCTGCTCGTATTCATCTGTTTGATAAGCCACCATAAATACATCCGCAGATGCCAAACACTCGTGGTAGGCGCGTCCTTGTAATGGACCTAAAAGGGTAACATTTGGAAGCGTCTTCAGTTCTTCCACGAAGTCAAGTGCTGCTTGACTCGGTTTCTTCATAAAGTTTCCCGTTTCATGCACCCCCGCAAAATGAAAATCGGCGTAATGGAAGCGTTTGACGGCATTCAATACACGTTCACGATCTAATAGTTCAATCAACAGATTTCCGCTATAAACCACTCGTTTTCGAGGGTGTGGGCTTGTCCATTCGGGAGCGAGAATTACGTTGCACCCATGACCAATATTGAAACTGCGCTCATTCTTTTCCTTCAAGCGTTCTTGAATAAATCGAGTGGTACAAAGACAAAGGTCGGCCGTAGCTGCAGCACGTTTCCACTCAAAATCTTGGTTGAGATCCACTACATGATGTATCGAAGTAGCTCCTTTGATTGCATTTAAATCAAAGAAACGCGAGTTGTCAAAAGACCAAATGATATCGGGTTTGCCTTTGGTGATCGAGGCAATCTTAATGAGCTCTCTGCGCTGCAATTGTTTAGCGATGATCGCAGGAAGTTTGCGCAGGCCTTTAAACGGGTGCCAAGACATGATTCGAAGATTCTCTATACCCTCAATCGTTCTGGGCTCTGCAGATCCTCCTGGTGGTTCAATGAAGACAACATCATTGCCACGACGAGCTAACTCTAAAGCATAGTGATGCTTAGAAAGCAGCTGTTCTGCCCAAGGCTCAGGCGAGATAATCCAGATTATTTTTTCCTCGAAATTCAAGACCTCCCGAAGATAGCCCGTTTGATCTGACGGGCCCCGAGTTTTATGAGGAATCGGTGCATTTTATGCTTGAAGGTCAAATTTGGTTGCTGACGGTGCTCAAAAGCCAATGATTCCTGGAAGAGTTGCTTGTCAATCGGACGCTTTTCAACCTGTTCCAATGCGGCTCCAAGATGTCGGGCATTTTTCTTCCAATCCAGCTGCTTATCGGCATGCTGTAACGTTCTTTGTTGCCAGCTTTCCAGTTGCTCACGATCATCAACCGCACATCGCATAGCGTCACTCAACGCCCCTATGTTCACCTCATTCATCAGCCAGTAGTAGTGGTCTTCACGTTTCCAGTGTTTTTCAACGCTAACGCGGAATCCGTTTTCTCCCTCTTTGATGAACTCGTTCATAGGGGCTTCGTCAGGCACGATAGCCGGAAGTCCGCTAGCGAGGGCCTCAGGTAGCGAAAGACCTATGCCGTCAAGTCGAGAAGGATATACGTACCAGTCTCCTTCGTGATAGAGTCCTGGAGGAGGCACTTCTTCATTGATCCACACGATGCGCTCGTCTGATTCCACGTCTTTCTGTAATTCTGGGAAATGAGAAAGTGGGCGCTGAGCATGGAGGATCAGCTGAATATCATGGTCGGGAAGTCTCTTGAAGGCCTTCACGCAGAGATCAGTTCCTTTGCGTTTTGGGTTATATCCGAGGGAGTGAAAGAAGCGGAAACCGCGTTCCGCCCGTTCAGTGCGAGAGTACAAAGATAAATCTACGCCCCAAGGAACATACATGGCACCAGGCAAGTGTTTGAAAACGCTGTAATGGCGTTTGGTATTGCAGAGTAGGAAGTCATAATGAGCGAAAAAGGGAGCGGTGGAATCAGTATAGTAATCGATGTATGCACCTATCAATGGACGTTCTTTTAACCCGAGCAAACGGTGAATGACATCCCAACTGTGTTGTTCGTTGAAGAGAAGGTAAGCAGGTTTTTCACGCTCCATCCAAGCGCTGAAGTCGTTCCAATCAATGGTGGTTCTAAGCGCTCCAGGTAAGAATTCGCCCCAATACACGAAGTCTTGAGCCCACTTGGGGTCATTGTGCGGGAATTCATCACCGGCACGCGCATACACGCGTATGGTGAATCGCTCCTGTAGCGCAGCTATGTACGCAAGAGAGACGTGAGTTGCGCCGCGTTCGAACCAGGTGCTTATGATTCCGAGAACCGGCTTTGTGGCCTTCATCACGGCCTAAAGGTAAGGAACGGCCTAATTGCAGGGAAGCCCAATCGTCGAAAGAAAGGCGAGAAGGTCAGCCACGGTCACTTGATCATCGTCAGTTAGATCAGCTTGACAGTTCACCGTACAACCGAAATCGCCAAGAAGGGTCAGCAGATCGGTGGTGTTCACTTCGCCATCACCGTTGAAGTCTCCCAGACAGCCACCTAGGCTAGCGCCAAATCTCAATACGTATCCGTCGTATTCCCCCAGAGAAGAGCGGGATGTAACATCGCCATTATCATCGGTGATTATCATCGTCTGCTCAAACTCTCCTCCAATCACTATGGAGTTGTCATTTTGAGCCAGAGCTAACGACTTATTTCGTCCAATATCACCGCTAAAGATGAGGTGTGCGTTGAGCACACCTGTTGTGTCGTATTGAGCAATGAAAGTGCGTTCGTTTAGAACGTCGTAAGACACCGTATTCCCATCTGAAGAAGCGAGCGACCCGGTAAGATTCACCATTCCACTCACGCTGATTACGTCGTTTTGAAGGGTCATTTGTCCAGCCTCAGCTTTGAAGCTACTGGTGGTAACGTTGGTAGCGGAGCTTAAGTCACCACCCACGGTGTATTTCAAGAGGAAAACATCACTGGAGTTTCCGGAACTCAAGTCGATTGACCCTGTAGACCCGTCGAAAGTTTGAGTGCCGGAGAACTGGCCAAGGACAAAAAGGGATCCATTCGAGCTGATCTTCATCTCAGTGATATCTGTACCATTTCCACCGGCCAGGTGAGCCCAGCGGTAGCTTCCATCGGCTTCATAGGCTACAATCACCATGTCATTGGAACCTCCACCTGGAATTGCCGGTGCAGCTCCAGCCGGATCAAATACCACATTGAACCGCTTAATCGCCGCCATGTAAATGCGTTGATCGTCTCCAATTTGAATGTCAACCGCGTAATCGTTTGAGGTAGAACCAAACGAGTTTGCCCAAAGTAATGCCCCATTGAGGTCGAGTTTAGCCAAGAAGATATCACTGTTGCCATTGTCGCTAAGGGTGGTTCCGGCATCCAACTCTAGGTTCCCTTGGAAACCTCAAGCCATGAGTAGATAATCGTCTTTTACCTCAATGTCATAGGCGTTTTGAATGGCATTTTGATTTAGGTATGTTTCTTTCCAGATGAGGTTGAGATCGCTATCAAGCTTCATCAAAATGAGCGCAGCGAGATTGTTGATATTAGCGGGCTCTGTGGCCAGCCCACCAGGGCATTCATAAGTAAAGTCTCCAAAGTAACTACCGAAGACGTAGATATTGTCGTCGCCATCGACATCAAGCCCCCTTAATTGGAAATTATTCGAGCCGCTTAGCGCAGCTAATCCTTGTTCACCACCTGAGGCATCCTTCAGAGAGATGAACGCGCTTTGCGAACCATTTGATTGAATGGTGTTGCCTTCATCTGTGAAGAGTTGTCCCTCAAAATATCCGGCACTTACTACCGAACCTTCACTTAACATGGCTAGCTCAGTTGTTGCGTTGGAACCTCCACTGAGAGGATTCACTCCCAGGCCATAGTTAAAGCTCCCCATGCCATCATGCTTGGTGACATAAAGATTGGCGCCACTCACTGCGTTGAAATCTAGTGCCAGTCCACCTCCTTGGGGGTTGAGGTCGAGCAAATCTTGTCCATTCCCGACGGAACACACTTCATTAGCAGTGTTAAAAGCCGCGCTAATTCCTTCAGCAAAACTAGAGCTGGAAACTTGATCGTACCAAAGCAATTCATCGTTCGTGTCATACACAGCAGTGAAAGCGTCAGTGGTTTGCGTAGAAGCTTGTATAGAACCGCCGTTCGGATTCATTTCAACATTTCCAGTGAAGTACCCTGAAATGACGGCATCATTTTCATTGTTCAGGTCTAGACTAAATACACGATCGTTGCTGTTGTTGCCGATATTCATGGCACTCACGTAGCTCCCATCGTCGAGATAGCGCGCAAGGAAGATATCGTCTGAACCATTAGAGGAAAGGCTCGCCGTTCCAGCGCTAGCATCAAAGTCAACAGTCGAACGGAAAGTTCCCGTGACCGCAATTTCTCCATCATTCCAGTCAAGATCATTACCCGCATCGGCACTTGTCCAGCCCATGGCATTTACCCATCGGAATGACCCATCATTCTGGTAAGAGGCTACGAAAATATCATCGTTTCCTACCGCGACCGTTGCTGTATTTCCAGCACCGGGATCAAAGTCTTTCGTTCCCCTGAATTTCCCAGTCACATAGAAATTACCTGCATTGTCCAGGGCAAGTTGGTTGGGATAGTCGAAGTTCAGGGTTCCTTCAACACTCGTTCCCCAATTGTAAGATCCGGTGCCGGTCGTGTAAGATGAAAACCAAATCTGCTGACCGCCGGCCAAAGCTCCTGGAGTGGAAACCAAGTCTTCTCCCACTCCCGGGTCGAGGTCGAGTGTCTGACTGAAAGCTCCCGTAGTAATCACCTGCATACCGTCAATCAAAAGGCTTGAGCCACTCTCGGCACCAGGCCCAGTAAGAAGCTGTGCCCATCGGTAGTCGCCATTGCTATTGTATGAAGCGATCATCGCATCTGACTCATTCGGTTCAAATGCGGTCATTGTATTTGAAGGGTCGCTCGGGTCAGGGAAGAAAGTATTACCGAAGGTTCCAATGACGTAGATATTGTCATTCGCATCTACAGCGACATCGTTGTAACGAGAATTACTGCCTGCGTTGAAAGCTTGTGCCCAAATCAGCGCACCACCGGCGTCATATACAACAATGAATGGGCGTTCAGAACTTGGACTTGAGGTGGTAATGGGGAAGAAAGAAGGGGAAGGATCTACGTCAACGGTTCCACGGAATTGACCAACGATCACTAAATCGCCTTGGTTATTGATAACAGAGCTGATTGGCTCCATCCGATTTCCTTCTCCACTTGCAAAGGAACGCAGCCAATCTGTTTCAAATTGGGCGTTGGCACTCAATGGGTTCATGCTCAGGATCATTGCCAAGCATCCCATGAGGATTCTCACTGTATTCATCACTGGTTAGGTTAGCTTTTTCAGACACATTAAAGATACGGAAATTTGAGTTCATCGGGTGTTTCGGATGACTTAGAGACCGCTCATCAACAATCTGGGTTAGATGGTGACTTGCTTTGTATCTTGCTCATCAACCGAAAGAAATCCGATCATGAATAGCTTACCAAAATTCGTGCCGACGCTCGTCGGACTGCTCCTACTATCCCTTGCCGGATTCGCTCAAGTAGACATGGATCAATTTAAGCACATGGACATGCGTCATGTAGGTCCAGGTACAATGAGCGGGCGTGTCACATCCATTGACGTTGTGCGAGATCATCCCAATGTGATTTATGTTGGAACAGCCTCTGGTGGACTCTGGAAATCTGTATCCGGAGGGATCACATGGGAGCCCATCTTTGATGATCAGGCCGTTCAGTCTATTGGTGCCTTGAAAATTGATCCAAGCAACCCAGATGTGATCTGGGCTGGCACTGGAGAGGGGAATCCTCGAAACTCCCACACCTCAGGTGCAGGGATTTATAAAAGTATTGATGGTGGAAAGCACTGGACCTTGATGGGATTGGAAGGAACGAAAACAATTCATAGAATCATCGTTCACAGAAACGATCCAAATACCGTGTGGGTTGCAGCTCCGGGTTCAGCTTGGGGTCCTTCCGAAGACCGAGGTATCTACAAGACCACAGATGGCGGTGAGACATGGAACAAGGTACTCTACGTCAATGACGAAACGGGTTGTGCTGATTTAATCGTTGACCCAGTGAATCCTAATAAGCTCTTCGCAGCAATGTGGGAACACGGCCGCAAGCCTTGGACTTTTAATTCAGGTGGTGAAGGCTCGGGCCTTTATGTCAGCTTTGATGGCGGTGAAACCTGGACCGAACGTACAGAAGACGATGGATTGCCGAAAGGAGATCTAGGACGTATTGGACTCGCAGTTTCTGCAGCGAATCCAAACGTAGTATACGCCCTAGTTGAAGCTAAGAAGAACGGCCTTTACAAAAGCACCGATGGTGGTTTCGAATGGGAACTCGTTTCAACGAAGAACATTGGAAATCGTCCGTTCTACTACGCAGACATTTATGCGCACCCTGGTGATGAAAATACGCTTTTCAATCTCTACTCCATGGTAAGCAAGAGTATTGATGGTGGAAAGAATTTCAATGTTATCCTTCCGTACAGCGGGGTACACCCTGATCACCACGCTTTCTATATCCACCCCGATGATCACAATTACATGATCAATGGAAATGACGGAGGATTGAATATTAGTCGTGACGGAGGAAAAGATTGGGAGTTCATCACCAACCTGCCTGTTGGTCAGTTCTACCATATCAATTACGATATGGCAACTCCGTACCACGTGTATGGGGGGATGCAAGACAATGGTTCTTGGCAAGGGCCGGGGTATGTTTGGCACAGCGGAGGTATTCGTAATGAAGACTGGCAAGAGATCAGCTTTGGTGACGGATTCGATGTGGTTCCTGACCCTTCAGATTTGAACTATGCGTATTCGATGTCTCAGGGAGGATATGTTTCTCGTGTAAATATTGAAACGGGTGATATGCGTTTCATTCAGCCAAGACATCCAGAGGGTGAAACACTTCGATTCAATTGGAATGCAGCAATCGCTGCAGATCCACACAACGAGAATGGAGTTTACTTCGGTAGTCAATACCTCCATCGATCAGCTAATCATGGTGAAAACTGGGAGATCATCTCACCAGACTTGACCACCAATGACACTACGAAGCAACAGCAAGCGATTTCGGGTGGCTTGAGCATTGATGCCACTGGAGCTGAGAACTTCACATGTATTCTCTGCATAGAGCCGAGTATTCATGATAAAGAAGTGATTTGGGTGGGTACTGACGACGGACATGTTCAAGTAACGCGTGACGGTGGAAAGGTATGGCAAGAACAAAGTGAGCGTTTGAAAGGACTTCCAGAGGGAAGCTGGATTGCACAGATCATCGCTTCTCCTCACAACCCAGCTGAAGCGTTCGTAGTCGCAAATAACTACCGAAGAAACGATTGGAACCCATACGTATACCACACCACTGACTACGGAGGTAAGTGGACGCGTATCGTTGATGAAGAGATGGTTTCAGGTCATTCATTGAGCCTCGTTCAAGATCCGGTGGAAGAGAATCTACTCTTCCTTGGAACGGAAAATGGACTGTACGTCTCATTCAATAAAGGGTCAAACTGGAACAAATGGGAGCATGATTACCCAGCAGTGAGCACCATGGACCTCAAGATCCACCCACGTGAGCATGATTTGATCATCGGTACTTTTGGTCGTGGTGTGTATATCCTTGATGATATTCGTCCGTTACGCGCTACCGCGGAATCGGAACTGCCTGCCTTGAAAATCTTTGAGCCAAACACAGCATTAATCCACTCATGGAAACGTCCTAGAGGAGCTCGTTTTGGTGCAGACCACCTCTGGGCTGGCTCCAACAAACGCAGCGGAGCGGCTCTTAGCTGGTACGTGCTTCCTGACAGCATGGACGCTGAAGAAATGGATACAAAAGCAAACCTACACGTGTTGGCTGTGAATGGAGATACACTCCGTTCGCTTGAGCTTTCTCCAGACAGCGGGGTGACACGCAGCAGCTGGTGGATGGACACTAAAGGGGTGAACTTCCCAAGCCGCAGAAAACGCAACGATGATTCAGAACCAGGAGGCGGGCCAACCGCTCTTCCAGGAGATTACAAGCTTGTTCTGGAATACAAGGGGATGAAAGACAGCACCACGTTGAGAATCGATGTGGATGAACGCATGGACTACGATGCTGCGGTGGCTCAAGCCGCGCTTGAACATGAGTTGAATGTGCAGTCAGTAATCGAACGTGCTGAAGAGACCTTCACCCGAATCCGAGAGGCACAAGACATCATCGGTTTTGTGAACAAGCAAATCACAATGGCTGAAGACACCTTGCTGAATGATCTCAAGTCACAAGCTGACTCGCTCAATGGTGTATTGAAAGACCTTGAGCATCGCTTTATGCGTCCTGAAGGGGAAGAAGGATACGACAGTGTCACAGAGCGAGTCATGTCGCATATCTGGACGGCCTACTCCTATGCAGACTTCGGAAGGGCGCCTGGGCAAAACGCGATCAACGCACTTGACAAAGCAAAACACGAAGTAGACCTCGTGATTGAAGACGTCAATGCTTTCTTCAATGGTGAATGGAAAGCGTGGCAGGAAGAAGTAGAAAAGACCGTGATGTCACCGTTCAAAGACTGGGGAGATCTTTAATCTCCATTGATCACATATCCGAGGGTAAAATGAATGGCTATATTGGCCATTCTACCGTCCCAATAGGTGGTGAGGTTTCCTGGGTCAGGAAAGTTTCGAATCGGAATGACACTCATACTGTAGCGCGACATAAAGAATAGTCCGCTACTGAACTCGTAACCGATCCCTCCTGCAATACCCGCATCGATGTTTTCCATGGGTGGATCGACGATGTCGTATTCAGCGCCATCGAATAACCCTTGGCTACTAATGAGGTAACCAACGTAAGGCCCCACATCAATCATCAAACTGCTCGACATTGTAAACTCAATAAGGATAGGAACATCAACGTAATGGAAGGTGTATCCCCAGCTAGAGTAATCTCCATTATCAGGGTCTGATGGACGACGGCTTCCCTTTCCAGCGTAGCCGATCTCCATGCGTACGCCAAGGCCCTCAAAGAGGTTTGCTCGAACGAATCCTCCTCCGGTAAAACCAATCTTATTGAATCCTTTGGCATTGTCTCCGTTTACTTGAGAGGTAATTATACCTCCATAAACACCGGCATCAAAAACCTGTTGCGCTTGGAGTGCACCTCCAAGGCATAGACAGCATATGAGTGCTAAAAGACGCATCACAGGTGTAGTGAAGTTACATTCACAACTTCACCAGTCACATTATCTACGACAAGGGCAATGGCCTCACAGTTTTCCATAATCCAGTCCATATTCCACTCGAATGTGTAGTCATTCTGATCTTCATCTCCACTGTTCGATCCAGATGAGAACGAGAGACCTGTTGGGCCAGTCACTGATCCACGAAGGGTATGCTTGAAGTGGTAATCTGGAACCGATTCAGGTTCATTTCCATACCATAACTGCCAATCATACAATTCGCTTTCAGAGAAGAGGATGATGAGGTTAGTAGGGTTCTCGTAATCTGAGGCCCACTGACCATTCACGTGAAGGTTCAAGTGATTGTTTTCAGCTACGTAGTTCGCTGACATCTGCAGATTCACTGCAGCATCATTGCTCAAGTAAGAACCAACTTGGTCTTCCCATTGTGGGGGAGAGAAGAAGTTCCCTGGTCCGCCAGAACGATTGATACGTCCAAGTGGGTTCGCTTGGAAATCGAGCTGGTCCCAGAAGAATTGTCCTTCATCTGTTACCCAATCAGTGCTGTATGGATCTTCAGCATTCGTCACGGCGAGGTTTCCGGCGTGAATAGCCAAGAGGACAACACGGTCGGGGTGATCTTCATAGATCTCATCTGCAATGACTGCCGCATTCGGACAATTACCACATTGGTGTGCTGTGAAGTCTTCAATAAATACATTAACGCCTGTTGTTGGGGCTGCACCAAAAGTTGGGGCATCTCCGTAGAGGTCAGCACGGTAATTAGTGGTTACTGGTACCACAGGGTCATCAATCTGATCACATGAAGCCACCAGAAGCGATGCAATGGCGAGGGTTCCTAAAAGTTTTTTCATAATTGATCGACTTAGAAACTACTTGTAAATGTTATTTCAAATCCGTTCGATGCTGGTACTGCGCGACACACTCCTCCCACACAGAAGATACCTTCCCGACGCTTGCCATATCCTAGGGCTAAGCGGTGGGGTCCGTTGATGTATCCGACAGTACCGAACAAATAATGAACGCGCGAATCCGGATTTTCGTTCCCAAAGTTATACTGATCCATCACACTTACGAACCAGTGTGGAGAATAGGAATACTCGAATAGTACTGTTCCCCAGTCTCCTTTGTCTTGCTCGGTGAAGAGCGTTTGTAGCTCTGTCCTGAGTGAATGGTGCTTCGCAAGGCGGTTGTTTAACTCGACTACGTGCATATTTGCGTAGACGATCCCTTTGAAGTCTACGGTTACAGGAGTTGTAGTTGTATTGAACTCTAGGTAGTAGAAGGTGTACTTAGCCTTAAAATTCTTCGAGAATTTTCTGCTGATCTCCACGTTCAAGTCACGCACGAATTTTTCGTCACCGAAGCCTAACGAGTTTCGGCGATATCCTTGCACTGCACCCTCTACTCCTGAGAACCCAGTAGTATCAATATTGTTTGCCGCCGCAAAGTTCACGGTCACGTTTGTACCGTATTTACCTACCATGGCATTATAGAACCTCTTCATCGATGCTCCGAAACCGGTAGCACCTTCAGGTAGATCTTTGCGCTTGAATTTCTTGAATACCTCAACATTAAAACCAGTCTCACCGTCAATTACTGTAGCGTACGGGTAGAGTGTTGCTGCGAGGTTGTATGTATGCACCTTCGTAATCGCTGGGATGAAGTTGATTGGTGCATCGAAGAGGAGAAGGTCGCGATCAGAGCGGAAGCTCATGTTGTCTACCATCTTTCCATTGAGGTTGAAACCAAATCCAGGCTTGCTGTATGAAAGGTTAGCAAAGATTCCTTCTCCTTCGTGGTAGATGTAATCGTTATCGGCGTTCGGATCATTGATCTTGCGAACGTATTCCGCGTAGAGGTTCCAGTTACCGTAGTAGATATTGGCACGACCGGCATATGCGGCCACGTTTTCTGGAACTTCAAGCACCAAGGTGTCTTTTTCGATCTGGCTTCCAGATTGGAAACGGCTAACGAATGAACCACCCAAAGTCACTTGTAGCTTTTTGCTAGCCCAGTCTTCTTTGAACTGGTTGAAGTTGACTTCGGCATCGGCTGCTCGAACTACACCTTCACCATTGATAAGGCGTGAATCAAAGTCGAGACGCTGACGGCCGTAGATTCCTTTCAGCTGAATACCATTAACTGGACGGAAAACTACACGAAGTCCGTCCATGGCATTGTCAACCCCTAGATAGCGCTCTTCGTAAGAGCGGAAGATTAATCCAGAACCAAGTTGATCATAGAAGTTACCGATGGTTACATCGTACTGGTCAGTGCGGTAACGAGCGAATCGGTAGGCGATTCCTTGTCCTTTGAAACGACCAGGGTAACCCAACAAAGCATTTTGGTATGCTTCGTAGCGCACTCCAGTAGAGAAATTTCCTTTCGTGTAGATGAGGTTTGCCCAAGCGTTAAGGGCAGATTTCTCAGGTGGTACTTGCGCACCGATGAGTGAATCTTCCGCGTAGCTCTGCCAGATAAGAGAAACGTTTCCGGTTACTGAACCAGGGTCGCTGTTCTGGCCACCAAACTGTCCGAGAACAGCTAAAGGAGCCAGCATCAACATTGTGATGAGGAATCGTAAGGTTTTCACAACAAGGTTTGGTATCTAATAGGTCTTTAAGGTCGGGGAGGGGTGAGCAGCTTAGAGTTTACTGAGCTGCTCGTACATTTCTTCTTCGTCGCCGTCAGAGTAATTGTTGTTTTGCCAAACAATATTTCCCTCTGCGTCTACAAGGAATGTATGTGGTACGTTGTTCACCTGCATAGAACGACCGAAATCACGGTTAGGATCAAGCAGGATGGTATAAGGCCATTCAACGCTATTGATGTACGGTGCAACGCGGTTCGCTGTGCGCTGATCGTCTACTGAAACGGCAATCAGTTCAACACCGAACTCATCCTGCCAGTCTTCGTAGTACTCTGCGTAGTTGTTTAGCTCACGCTTGCATGGGCTACACCAAGTCGCCCAGAAAGAGATGATTACAGGCTTTCCTTTACCCACGAGGTCAGCAGTATTTACTGTCTTACCTGAAGCATCCTTCAGCTGTACGTTTGGAATCGTTTGCGCTGTCAACATTCCAGCGGAGAATACGATGGCTAAAGCGAGGATTAGTTTTTTCATTGTTGCGTTTTATTGGTTAAAAAAAGAGACCAACAGTTGGATAACAAAGGTTATACCAAACTGCTGATCTCTTAATTCTTTGTTCCGTCTATATCTTACTTCGTAAGGTTAAGACGCACTGTAGATACATTGTTATCAGCAGCGATGTTGATCAGGTACATTCCAGCTTCTAGAGCTGAAAGGTCACGCTGAATACGCTGCTCACCTGCTTGTAGAGTACCTAGATCGAAAGTCATCACTTTCGCTCCTACAAGGTTAACTACGTCAACAGTTACGTTAGCTGCAGTTGCAGTTCCGAAGTTAATGTTTACCAATCCGTTTGATGGGTTAGGATAAACGTTCAATGAAGTCAAAACGTCACTTTCTTCAACACCTACTACAGTGTTAACGCTAGCTACAGCCTCCTCAACTTCGAAGTTGTAGTTACCTCCGTATGAATAGATAGTTGATACGAGCGTACCTCCGTCAAACGATTCAACGTAGCAGCTTCCATCTTGGAAATCACCCCATTGAGAAGCTTGAAGTCCATCACCGAAAGAATCCTCAATACGGAAAGAGTAACATCCCGTAGCCGGAACATATACGTCGTATATGATTTCCGTATCGTTAGAGCCTGCAAGGTCTCCGATAGCGACAGATTCAACAACGTTTCCGTCACCGTCAGTCAGCGACCATCCTGTTTCTTGTGGCCAGTTGTCTGTAGTCAAAGAGATGCGGATATGAGTAGTAGCTTCAGTTGCACCAGCAATAGATACCGCTACAGAATTGTTGTCTCCGTTGTCATCAGCGGAAGTAATCTCGATAGTAAGGTCAGCAGCACCTCCAGTGTCTATAGTTCCTACCGTTACTTCTTCCATTGCGTAAGTGTCTAGGTTACCAGTCCAATCGTAAGATGCAACTGAATTTCCGCCGTTGAATACCTCGATAGTACAAGCAGTCAATGGCTCAGTACCTAAGTTCATGATAGAAACAACCACGTCAAGCTCACCACAAGTAGCAGTCTCCCCATTGTAAGAAGCGATTGCAGGATCATTTGGTAGTGTTGCTGGCTGACAAGCTGCCTGCTGGAAGAAATCGGCGTGCGCTTCTGCAGAGATCTGACCAGTTTCAGTAATCACACGGTTAGGACAGATTGTGTAGATAGTAGGGAAGTATCCTACTGCGTATTCATCAGATACACCAGCGTCGTCAGCGATTGGGTATCCTGTACCTTCTACCCAGTTACCCTGTGTGTTTCCACCTGTTCCTTCTAGGTCAGCGATTGTAGTCGCGTCGTCACCTTCGATGTAAAATACCATTACCTCGTCAGTTCCGTCAGGTCCGTAAGTTTCCCAGATTTCTTCAAGTGCTCCACCTGTATGGTAGCTCCAACATGGTCCACACCAAGTTGCAGAGAAATCAACGATTACTGCTTTACCTTCGTCTAGGATTGAGTACAGGTTGTGCTCGTTTCCGTCAAGGTCAGTAATTGTAAAATCAGGGGCGATAGATCCATTCGGAAGCTGTGCTTGTGCTCCGAATGCTACTGCTACACCCAAGATCATCATAAGTGAACGTAAAGTCTTCTTCATAGTGAATGAGTTAATTTCAAATTTATTTGAATCAATTTCGCAGCAGTAAATGTAGCGTTATTTTATTGTGAACTTACCCGCATTTGCCCTGAAAATCGTATTCCAGAACCTCGGGTTTTAACAACTTAAGCGTTCTTTTTATCCCCCGATTCTTGAATTCGGAACCTGAGACACTTGTCTCGATCTTTCGGTCATTGCTCTTTTTTGCCTTGCTACGTAAATCTTGCCGTTTCCTGTAAATCCTTGTAAAACAACGATTGCCGGTGCATTAGGCTCTGGGTTCTATCCCTGAACCACTCCGGCCAATAGGCCTGCAGAATAATACGGACACGGAAACTTTCAAGTTGGAATCCTATAAAAATCACTTATCCGTGTCATTGGGAATCTAAATGACATCGGTTTTGAACTTTTTAGTTCTGATGGCTGTTCGAATTTATTCATCAATTGCTATTTTGGCAATGTTTCGAAATAGATCCACACTTGAGATCTGAACATGGGGCGATTTGTATCGCCCCTTTTTTTCAACTTGCATCCGAAACAAATAGCGATGAGAAAAGCACTTCTCCCAATTTTCCTACTCTTCCTGGTCGCTTGTGGTGATGAGCAACCAGCACATGATGAGCAGTCGGCTGCGCAAACAGCTCTTGCAGCCTCATCACAATTCACTTTGATTAAACCTGCTGAGAGCGGTGTCCAGTTCGTGAATGAAGTTCACTACTCTGAAAAAGTGAATCACCTGACCTGGGATGCACTGTATTACGGAGGAGGTGTGGCCATCGGTGATGTCAATAACGACGGTAAACCTGATCTTTTCTTCACCGGAAACCAAGAGCAAGATCACCTCTACCTGAACAAGGGAGAGATGACTTTCGAAGATGTTTCCGCCAACGCGGGAATTCAAGAAGAAGGTACGTGGTCAAATGGGGTAGCAATGGCCGACGTCAACGGAGATGGATGGTTAGATATATATGTATGTCGCAGCTCATGGAAATTAGATGCGGAAGATCCTGACATGCGCAAGAACCGTCTCTGGATCAACAACCAAGATGGAAGCTTTACCGATCAAGCAGAATCATACGGATTGGCCAATATCGGATATTCCACACAAGTGGCTTTCCTTGATTATGATCACGACAATGACCTTGACATGTTCCTTCTCAATGCTCCTTCGAACAATCTAGAACAGAAAGTAGCATACAACGACTCTGGTTTCCCAGATTGGTGCGCTGACCGACTCTACAGAAACGACGGCGAAACATTCACCGATGTGTCAAAAGAGACCGGTGTCCACGCATTTTCATTTGGACTTGGCGTTGTCGCTTCTGATTTGAATCACGATGGATGGGTAGATATATATGTAGCAAATGACTACGAACGTCCTGATTACTTCTACATCAACCAACGTGATGGTACCTTCAAGAATGAACTGAACTCGAAGATCAAACACACGTCGTTTACTGCTATGGGCTGCGATGCAGGAGATATCAATAATGACGGGCTATCAGATCTGATCGTGCTTGATATGCAGTCGCCTGACCACGTTCGTTCGAAAACGAATATGCCAACCATGAACACAGATGTGTTCTGGAGTTATGTTGACAAAGGCTATAACTATCAGTACATGAGCAATGTGCTGCAAGTCAATCACGGCGCGGGTTATTTCACAGATGCTGCTCAAATTGCCGGAGTGTCTTCTACCGATTGGAGCTGGTCTGCGCTCTTGGCCGATTTCGACTTGGATACAGATAGAGATCTGTACATCACTAACGGAATCAACTACGATATCCGTAATAATGACTTCGCCCTAGAGTTTGAAAACCGCATGGATCAAGGACAACAGATTGATCTCTTCGAGCTTTCTGGTTTGACGCCTTCCACCAAGATCTCGAACCAAGTTTTCGAGAATCTCGGTGATCTGGAGTTTAACAAGGTGCAGAAAGAATGGGGTCTGGATCAACCATCATTCAGCTACGGAGCTGCTTACGGAGACCTCGATGGAGATGGTGATCTTGACTTGGTTGTGGCGAACAATAACGACACACCGTTTATATACAAAAACAATGCTTCGGGCAATTGGCTTCAAGTAGTTTTCTCTGGTCCACAAGGGAACGCTTTCGCTTATGGTGCCAAGGTGTTTGGATACCAAGGGGAGAAGATTCTATACGATGAGCTAACGGTCGTGAAAGGCTACCAGAGTTCGTGTGAACCAATTATTCAACTAGGACTCGGAGACGAAGCTAGTCTCGACTCGCTCGTTGTTATTTACCCTGACGGACAAGCACAAGTACGTCGAAATGTGAAAGGGAACAAGCGTTTGATGATGGAATACGCCAACGCACGCGTTCGTTCTCCAAAAGTATATGACTTCGAACCACAGATTTTTGCTGATATGACTGCCCAATCTGGGATAGATTTTACGCATAAAGAGGATGATTTCGATGACTACCGTCGTGAGGTGATTCTACCACACCGTCAGTCTCGACTTGGACCTGCACTAGCGCCAGGGAAATTCTTTGCAGGTCCCGATCAGCTTTGGGCACGTGAAGATGGAAGAAAAGGAGGTGACATATATATAGGAGGAGCCAAAGATCAAGCAGGCGTCATTTTTAGGATTCAATCGGATGGTACTTACAAGAAGGTCGAAGACAGAACGATTTCAGCCGACAAAGGATTTGAAGATGTTGCGGCCGTGGCCCTCGACGTGAACGGCGATGGATTTGATGATCTTTATGTCGCCAGCGGAGGGTACCATCTTGAAGAAGGAGCATCTGGATATCAGGATCGACTCTATGTCAATGACGGAACAGGGAAATTCTCGAAAGCGCAGCTTCCTGAGACAGCACGGACCAATGCCGGTGACGTATGTACAGGTGATTTTGATGGCGACGGAGATCCTGACGTATTTGTAGGAGGTTCTTCTTTGTCAGGGAAATATCCTCAATGTGATCGCTTCTTGGTCTTGGAGAATCAAGAGGGTGCGTTGGTAGACCGTTCAGAGAATTTCCCAATGCTCCAAGATTTAGGTGTGATCAAAGATGTTGACTTTATCGACACGAAGAATGGACCTCAGCTCGTGATCGTTGGTGAGTGGATGCAGCCGATGATCTACGACTTTAAAGAACTCACTCCAATTTCAGGATCAACAGAGCCAACTTTCAATGGTTGGTGGCAAGAAGCCGTTTGTGCTGATATTGATGGTAATGGATACACAGATATCGTCGTTGGAAATACTGGAGTCAACAATAAATTCCACGTTGATCAAGACCATCCGCTGAAAATCTACGGGGGTGACCATGATGGTAATGGAACCAATGACCCCGTGTTGTCAAAGGCATATAAAGACCGTTTTGTGCCTGTTCGAGGGCGAGAGTGTTCTTCTGAACAGATGCCGTACGTCGCTGATCAGTTCCAGAACTTCGAGAGTTTTGCTGATGCCTCTATCGAGGAAATGCTAGGCGATGCCATCGATGAGGCATACTACCGAGAAGTTCAAGAGTTCAGAAGTGGGGTGTTCATGAATGACGGAACCAAATACACCTTTATTCCATTCCCTAATGAGTTGCAACTGAGTGTAGTCAACTCTTTCTGTATCGATGATTTTGATAGTGACGGGGATATGGATTTGGCTATCGCCGGAAATAATTTCGACGCCGAAGTGGAGACCACGCGTTATGATTCATCCAATGGACTTGTGCTCATCAACAAGGGTGACGGAACCTTTGAGGTTCGTGATTACTTGGAGAGTGGCTTCTACCTTCCGCTCAATACAAGAGATATGGTGACGATCAGCATTCGTAACAATGGCAAGACGTCAGAGTCTCGAACCATAGCGGTTTCAAATGATGATCGAGCCATAGTTTTCAAGCGTCGTTAAGCGTAGCATTTTAACTCCAAACCTAATTTCCGCCGCAGGCGAAAGGATACTATCCGAAAGCCTGCTAAATTTGCCGCTTCTATGAATAAGATCAGAAAGCAGGACGCCCTTGATTATCACTCATCTGGGCGCAAAGGAAAATTGGAGGTGATTCCTTCAAAACCCTACAGTTCACAGCGTGATCTTTCCTTGGCTTACTCACCAGGTGTGGCTGAGCCTTGTCTCGCTATCGCGGAAAATCGTGAAGATGTATATAAGTATACTACCAAGGGGAATTTGGTAGCAGTAATCAGTAACGGAACAGCCGTGCTTGGTTTAGGGGATATTGGCCCTGAAGCTAGCAAGCCTGTGATGGAAGGAAAGGGATTGCTGTTCAAAATCTTCGCTGATATCGATGTGTTCGATATTGAAGTAGATGCCAGTGACGTTGACCGCTTTGTGGAAACTGTAAAGGCCATCGCTCCAACTTTCGGAGGCATTAACCTCGAAGACATCAAAGCCCCTGAGGCATTCGAAATTGAGCAACGTCTGGTTGAAGAACTCGATATTCCGATCATGCACGATGACCAACACGGTACAGCCATTATTTCAGCGGCAGCCCTGTTGAACGCACTCGAGTTGGCAGAAAAGAATATTGAAAACGTGCGCATCGTAGTGAGCGGTGCAGGTGCGGCGGCCATCTCCTGTCTTGACCTTTACGTTCGTTTAGGTGCGAAGCTTGAGAACATTGCGATGTTCGACTCCAAAGGTCATATCAATACTTCTCGCGATAATCTCGATGAGCGAAAGTCGCGCTTTGCCACAGAGCAAGCCTTCACTGATTTAGGTGATGCCTTGAAAGACGCAGATGTCTTCCTCGGGTTGAGTAAAGGAGGAATCGTCAATGGCGACATGATCAAATCGATGACGTCGAATCCGATCGTGTTTGCATTGGCTAACCCTGACCCTGAAATTGGATATGAAGAAGCCATGACTACACGTAATGACGTTATCATGGCTACCGGACGTTCAGATCACCCTAACCAGGTGAACAACGTTCTCGGTTTCCCATACATCTTCCGTGGAGCATTAGATGTGCGTGCTACGTGTATCAACATGGAGATGAAACTCGCGGCGGTGCAAGCCATCGCGCGCTTGGCCAAAGAACCCGTACCAGATGAAGTGAACGAGGCCTACGACATGCGAAACATCGCGTTTGGACGTGACTTGATCATTCCAAAACCATTGGACCCTCGATTGATTACCGAGGTCGCTTCCGCGGTAGCGAAAGCAGCCATAGATTCTGGAGTAGCGAAATACGAAATCGATGACTGGGGAGCATACAAGCAAGAACTCATCCGTCGATTAGGACGCGACAATAAGTTGATCCGTAGCATTTCTGAACGCGCGCGAAAACGTCCGAAGCGTGTTGTGTTTGCTGAAGGAGAGAGCTACAAGATTTTGAAAGCTGCAGAGCAAGCCTCTGACGAACGCATTGCATTCCCCGTACTGCTTGGAAGTCGTGATCGCATTGAGAGCATGATCAAAGAAAACTCTATCGAGTTGACTGATTACGAGATCATAGATCCAAGACATCCGGAAGAAACAGAGCGCTTGACAGTCTTTGCAGAGAAGCTTTTCGCGAAGCGCCAACGCAAGGGAATGACCTTGACTGAAGCACGTAAAGCCATGCGTGACCGCAACTACTTTGGTGCCATGATGGTAGAGACAGGAGATGCAGATGCTTTGGTTTCTGGTTTGACCCGTAACTACCGAAACGTGATTCGTCCGGCACTTCAGATCATTGGTATGGAAGAAGACGTTGAGAAAGTCGCCGGGATGTATATCATTGAAAGTGGTTCAGGACCAATCTTCTTTGCTGATACAACAGTGAGTGCAGATCCTACTTGGGAAGAGCTCGTAGACATCACCTTGCTTGTGGCGAAGACAGTGCGTCGTATGCGTATGACACCAAAGATTGCCATGTTGAGTTACTCGAACTTTGGTTCAGCCTACGGTAAAGACTCAAACAAGATGCGCAAAGCAGCAGCATACTTACAGAAACATCATCCTGATCTGATTGTGGATGGTGAGATTCAGGCCAACTTTGCATTGAATAATGAAATGATTGCGGAGAACTTCCCATTCTCAACGCTGCGAGGTAGAAAGGTCAACACGTTGATTTTCCCTAACCTTGCGGCAGGAAACATCGCTTACAAGCTGATGCAAGAAATGGGAGATAAGGAAGTGATCGGTCCGTTGTTGCTTGGAATGAAGAAATCATTCCATGTATTGCAGATGGGATCGAGTGTGCGGGAGATCATCAATATGGTGCGCATCGCTGTGGTTGATGCCCAAAACAAATAGGAATGATCCATCACCTTCGAGGAAGACTAACTGAGAAAACTCCTACGCACGCGATCATAGAATGCGGTGGCGTAGGTTACCTACTCCATATAACACTCAATACGGCACAGCGCTTGCCCAACGATGAGTCATGCATGCTACTCGTTCACGAAGTGATCAGAGAAGATGCGCATGAACTTTACGGTTTCCTTGAAGAAGGGGAGCGTGAAGCCTTCAGACGTTTGGTGTCTGTGTCTGGTGTTGGAGCCAATACGGCTCGGATGATCTTGAGTTCATTAACTCCTGCTGACCTTGTTAATGTAATCCTTTCCAAGGATGTCGATAGTTTGAAAGGCATTAAAGGAATTGGGGCTAAAACTGCCCAACGAATAATTGTAGATTTGCACGACAAATTTCCAGCGGGTGATCTTGGTATTGAAAAAATTGCTCCTGGAGACAATACAGTTAAAATTGAAGCGTTAACTGCATTGTCGTCGTTAGGCTTCGACAGAACCAAAGCAGAAAAAACTCTCGATAAGATCTTGAAGACAGAAGGGTCATCTATTTCGGTAGAAGAACTGATCAAGCTGGCTCTCAAGCAACTATGATATGCGTTTGAGGGCTAAATATTTGATTGGAAGTGTGATGTTGATTGTCCTCCTCGGAATGTTCTGGGGCAGTACCGCTGTCAACATGTTGGAGTCTTGGCGTCCGGATCCAAGAGCGCACAAGCCTATAGTCATTGAACCGGATACATTGGAGCTTCCTTTTCCACACGGAGAAGATCCATTCAACCCAACCGAGAGTACTGGTGGAATCTCTCTCGATTGGCCTGATAATTTCCAGTACAACGTAGAATACGATCCAATCACCGGCACATATGTAGTCGTGCAAACCATTGGTGACTCTATTGTTTTCCGTTCTCCAACGAGCTATACCCTCGATGAATATCTCGAATACGATATCCAGCAGAACGTTTCTGATTATTGGGCTGAACGCCAAGAAGAAGAAGATGAAGCGAACCGTGCATGGGCACCAGTGCTGAAAGTAGGAGGGGAAGGGTTCAAAAACATCTTCGGTAGCAACGAGATCGAAATTCGTCCGCAAGGTTCTGCGGAATTGACCTTTGGTTTCAACACTTCGAAAACAGATAACCCACGTATCCCAGAACGTCAGCGCCGTATCACGACGTTCGACTTCAATCAGCGAATCCAGCTGAACGTTGTCGGAAACATCGGTACAAAGATGCAGCTGACTACCCAGTACAATACGGAGGCAACCTTCGATTTCGAGAATCAAATGAAACTCGAGTATACGGGCGATGAAGATGAAATCATCAAGAAGATTGAAGCGGGTAACGTCAGTATGCCGCTCTCCGGAACACTGATTTCAGGTAGCCAGAGTCTTTTCGGTGTGAAGCTTGAAACGCAGTGGGGACGTCTCCGCAATACGACCGTATTCTCACAGCAGCAGGGTGAGCGTAAGGAGATCACTGTTGAAGGTGGTGCTCAAACACAGCTCTTCGATATCCGCGCTGATAACTACGAAGCAAACAAACACTACTTCCTTTCTCAATGGTTCCGCGACCAGTATGACGATGCATGTGCCAGTCTACCGGTAGTGAATTCTGGAGTGAATATTACACGTATTGAGGTATGGGTAGTGAACATGCAAGCAAATACGCAAAACGTGCGTAACGTAATCGCATTCTCTGATCTTGGAGAGCACCCGAACTACGTTTCTACTAACCTTCCGGTAGGTGACCTCTCTGATCGCCCTGAATTGGCGACTACCCTAGATCAGAATCCAAATAACTTGAATAACGACATCTTCCTCGATATGACAGAGAACGAGGAAGTAATGGGTTATACTGGTGCGAATGCCGCGATTTCGGAAATGAACATGGGCTACCAGCAAGGGGTACACTACGAGCGTGTGGGTAACGCACGTATGTTGAGTACTTCTGAGTACACCTACAATAGCCGTCTTGGTTTCATCTCGCTTCGTCAAGCATTGAATAATGCCGAGGTACTTGCTATATCATACGAGTACACCTTGAACGGTGAGACCTACCAAGTAGGTACCCTTTCACAGGATGGATACACTGCTCCTAGCGCGTTGATCTTGAAGATGCTGAAGTCTTCAGTGACACAAGTGAAACTGGATAATGGTGATCCAGCACCGATGTGGGACTTGATGATGAAGAACGTATACAGCATGGGAGCGTTCGGAATCAACCGCGACAACTTCCGTTTGGATGTTTGGTACAATGACCCTTCAACGGGAGTTGACCTAAACTACATCCCTCGTGATCCGCTTGAAGGACAATTACTCTTGCAGCTACTCAACCTCGATAGGTTGGATATCAATAACATACCGAATAAAGACGGCTTCTTCGATTTTGTAGACAATGCCGCCACCCAAGGGGGTACCATAGAATCGCAAACCGGTCGAATATTCTTCCCAGTCGTCGAGCCATTCGGTGAACACCTCGAAGGCGTCATACGCGACCAGGTAGATGATCCTGATCTCGAAGAGTCATTGGTGAATACCATCGTGTATCAGCCACTCTATGATTCTACGAAAACAGCCGCACAGCAGATTCCTTCATTGAACCGTTTCCGAGTTCGCGGACAGTTCCAGTCGCAGTCTAGTTCTGAAATTAGCTTGAATGCCTTGAACGTTCCACAAGGATCGGTATCGGTAACTGCCGGTGGGGTAGTGCTCGTTGAGAACCAAGATTACACGGTTGATTACAACCTCGGTCGTGTGCGTATCTTAAATGAAGGTCTTTTAGAGTCAGGTACTCCAATCAATATCTCGCTTGAAAGTAACTCGCTCTTCAATATTCAAATGCGAACCTTGATAGGTAGCCGCTTTGACTATGAAGTTGACGACAACCTGAACATTGGAGCCACCGTGATGAACCTTCGGGAGCGTCCGCTGACTCAGAAGGTAAACGTGGGTGATGAGCCGGTGAACAACACCATCCTCGGTGCCGATGTACAGTACCAGACGGAGAGTGAATTCCTCACGCGTTTGGTTGACAGAATTCCATTGATCGATACGAAGGCGAAATCTTCGATTGATGTTTCCGGGGAGGCAGCCTACTTGATTCCAGGATATTCGAGAGCCATCGGTGACGACGGAAACGCATATATCGACGACTTCGAGGGATCACAGTCGGTGATTGACATTCGTTCAATCAACCAGTGGTTCATGGCTTCTACGCCAAAACTTCAGTCGGATCTATTCCCTGAAGGAAACGTGGAAGACTCGTTGATCTATAACTACAATCGCGCAAAACTTTCTTGGTACACCATTGATCCGCAGTTCTTCCGTGGTAACGGATTGCAAGACGGACAGGTGTCGAACGATATTAAGAGTGACCACCGCATGCGCGAGGTCTTGGAAGGTGAGGTATTCCCTAACCGAGAACTTCCGGCAGGAACACCACCACTAATACCAACGCTTGACCTTACCTTCTACCCAGAAGAGCGCGGGCCGTATAACTACGAATTACCTAACGGAGCTCCAGGAGTTTCAGCAGGTTTGAATACAGACGGAACACTCGTTTCTCCTGAAACACGATGGGGTGGTATTCAACGCGCACTAGTGACAACAGACTTTGAGACCTCTAACGTTCAGTTCATTCAGTTCTGGTTGATGGATCCATTCCACGATGATTCTGAGAATGCGAACGGAGGGGAACTCTACTTCAACCTTGGTAACGTTTCTGAGGACGTTCTGAATGATTCACAGCTTTCTTACGAGAATGGATTGCCTTCAGCCAACCAAGACCTTCCGGTGCTTGAGTCTATTTGGGGTATTTACCCAGATCCGGCTACCTTCAACGTAGTAAATGCCTTTGATAACTCAACGGGTAACTACGATCAGCAGGATATCGGTCTGGATGGATTGAATAGTGCAAGTGAGCAGACCTTCTTCGATTCATGGTTGGCTGAGGTACAAGGTTTCCTTGATCCTGACGCTTTCGCGGAATACCAGGCTGACCCTTCAGGTGATGACTTCGAGTATTTCCGTTCTCCTGAAGCACAGAGCAACGAATGGACTATCATTCGTCGTTACAAGAACTTCAACGGTTATGATGGAAACTCTGATACGGGAACACCTAACGGTTACCCGATTGCAGCGACGACGATTCCGAACACCGAGGATATCAACCAGGATATCACCCTAAGTACGATTGAGAGCTATTACCAGTATCGCGTATCACTTCGTCCGCAAGACCTAGGTGAGGAGAATATTGGAAGTAACTACATCACGGACTCTTTCGAGACGACAGTTGAAACAGCGAATGGTGAGTCACGAAACATCCGCTGGTACCAGTTCAAGATTCCGATCTTCAACTACGACAACCGCGTGGGTGGTATCACAGACTTCCGTTCGATCCGTTTCATCCGTATGTTCATGAAAGGATGGTCTGAGGAAGCAACACTTCGATTTGCTCGTCTTGAGCTTGTACGTGGTGAGTGGCGTGAATACCTCGGAAGTCTTGAAGGGCCACAAGAAATTGAACCGAACGATCCGGAACCGACAACGTTCACGATTGGTGCGGTAAACATTGAAGAAAACGGTAACCGTGAACCAGTTCCTTACGTGATTCCTCCTGGAATTCTACGTGAGATTGACGTCGGTACCGCGAACCAGCGTCGTTTGAACGAGCAGTCGCTATCACTTGAAGTCTGTAACCTGATCGATGGGGATGCACGAGCCGCCTATCGCAATGTGAGTTACGACATGCGATTGTATAAGAAGCTGAAGATGTTCCTGCACGCAGAGGCAGGTCCAGATGGAGCTCCTTTGAACGATAATGAGGTAACGGCATTCATTCGATTGGGTAGTGACTTTAATGAGAACTACTATGAATATGAAATCCCGCTGAAGGTCACGCCGGCGTTTACAGGCGATGACGATGAAATCTGGCCGAGCGAAAACGACGTTGAAATCGAGTTTGCGAAGTTCCAGAACTTGAAATTGTCACGTCCAGCAGGTTATCCAACCTTCCAAGAATACATTGAACGCGATGGTGAGGCGATGCTCCGAGTGAAGGGTAACCCTAACCTTGCCAATGTGATCGTGGTGATGATCGGTATTCGTAACCCGCAGCAGGATGGTAACCCATTTGTGAGCACTGATCTTGGTGATCCGAAATGCGTAACTGTGTGGGCAAACGAACTCCGTTTGACTGACTTTGACGAGCCAGGTGGTTGGGCAGCAGTAGCACGCATGAATGCAACGCTTGCTGACTTCGGTAACGTGTCGGTTGCAGCAAACATGTCTACTCCTGGTTGGGGTGGAATCGAGCAGGCCGTACTTGAACGTCAACGTGAGACCATCCGTGGAATTGATGCCAATACCACGCTACAACTTGGTAAATTCTTCCCTGAGAACCTCGGAGTTCAGCTTCCTGTATATCTCGGATATTCAGAAACGGTGACTACACCTCAATTCGATCCATTGGCTCCAGATATAGAGCTGGATCAAGTAGACCTCACCCCTGAACGTAAGAAGAGTTCTCAGCAAATAGTCCGAAGGCGAAGTATCAACTTTACCAATGTCCGAATCGATCCTCAACCGAGCAATAAGCCTAAGAAGGATAAGAAAAAAGACAAGGAGAAGGATGACGCCGATGATAAGAAAGATAAGGGCGGCAAAGGTGGAAAAGGCGGAGCTGGAAAAGATGCCAAGTTCTATGATATCTCAAATATAAGTTTGTCGTACGGGTACAACGAGACCTACCGACGAGACATTAACATGGAGTTCCAGATGCAGAAGAGCTACACTGGAGGTCTGAACTACGCATTCCAGAACAAGCCTACAGAAGTGCGTCCGTTCAAGAACATTGGTTCGAGCCCGTTCTTCAAGTGGCTGAAAGACTTCAACTTCTACACAGGAATCAAGTCGTTCACGTTCAACACGACGATGGATCGTATGTACGAGACGTCACGTGTACGAAACAACACGGCCGCGCTCTTCGGAGTTGAGACGAACGTACTCATCCAAACTCAGGTATTGAAGACTTGGAACTGGAACCGTACGTACAACTTGAATTACGACATCACGAAGGCGTTGAAATTCACATACTCGGCGAACAATCAGGCCTTGGTAGGAGAACCAGCAGGGGTGATTGATCGTGAAGATGTGGATTGGTACGAAGCGTATAAAGACACCGTTTGGAACAACATCCAGAACTTCGGTGAGACAACGAACTTCAACCACAACGTATCGTTGAGCTACAAGCTTCCGTTCGACAAGATCCCGATGATGGATTGGATTTCTTCGGATGCTCGTTACCAAGGAACTTACCGTTGGGACCGTGCTCCGTTCTCACAGGATTCATTGGGGCACACGATTCAGAACTCACGAAACCTGACCTTGAACGCACAAGGAAACTTGGTGAACCTCTACAACAAGTCTGACTTCTTAAAAGAGATCAACCGAAAGTCTCCAAAGCGTAATCAAGGTCGTCAAGGACGAAATGAAGACAAAGACGGTTTCGGTAATGAAAAGGATGACGATGATGATCGCGAGAAAGTAAACCCACTGCACGTGGCACTTCGTTTCTTGATGATGGTTCGTAACGTGTCTGGATCGTACACCCGAAATGAAGGTATCCTCTTGCCAGGTTATGGTCAGACGACACAACTCGTAGGTATGGACCCGAACTTTGAAGCTCCGGGTATCCCATTCGTGCTTGGTTGGCAGAATACCGACCTTCTCGGAAATGAAACCGGAAACTTCGCCCTGGATGCTGCCGCCAATGGCTGGATGGTGACCAGTCCGTTCTTGAATCAGCAGTATTCGGAGACCTTCTCGGAGAGCATTAACCTCCGTGCGAACTTGGAGCCGATTAAGCACTTCAAGATTGAGTTGACGGCAACTCGCCAGGAGTCACGTAGTCAGAACAGCTTCTTCCGTTTCGATGAAGAACTAGGAGACTTCGAATTCCAGTCGCCATTGGAGACAGGAAACTTTACAGCATCGATCATTACGTGGGCAACCGCGTTTGAACAGGACGATGAAGACTTCAATAACCCTGTCTTTGATCAGTTCTTGTTGAATCGTCTGTCTGTGTCAGAGCGTCTGAATGATGAGACTTACCAGTTAACAGATCCTGAAGACAATGGGTACTACGCTGGTTGGGGGCCAACTTCACAAGACGTAACGATTGCGGCATTCATTGCAGCATACACAGGTCAGGATGTGAACGAGGTGGAACTTGATCCATTCAAGACGAAGATGGCGCCGAACTGGCGTGTGACTTACGACGGATTGAGCAAGTTGCCTGCCTTCAAAAAGCGCTTTAAGCAGTTCAACCTGACGCATACGTACCGCTCGACGATTTCGACAAGCTACGTGACAAACTTGAACTACGAAGAAGATCCGAACACTGGTCTGCCTGTTGCGATTGACCAAAGTGATTTTGGAAACTTCATTGCACAACGTCAGATCAGCAGTGTAACGATCAGCGAACAGTTGTCTCCTCTTATCGGATTCGACATGACGCTGAAGACTTCTGGTAAAAACGATCCTCAGATCCGCCTGGAAATGGGACGTGATCGTAACATGAACTTCGCATTGACGAACCTTCAGATCACGGAGACTCGCAGTAACTCGATTGTTATGGGAGTTGGATACCGCTTCACTGAGGTGCCAAATCCATTCTACCGTCGTCGTGGTAAACTGCCGGTTCAAGTGTTGGAAGACACGCAGCTTTCATTGCGTGCTGACCTTACTATCCGTGACAACGTAACAGTGATTCGTAAGGTGGAAGAGCGTCAGAATCAGCCAACGGCCGGACAGCGAATTCTATCTTTGAAGACCACAGCTGACCTTGAGGTTTCTCGTAAGTTGACGCTGCGTTTCTTCTACGATCACCAGATCACACGTCCGAAGATTTCTACGGCATTCCCGACGTCGAATATCAATTCGGGTGTTACGTTGCGATTCCAGCTTACACAATAAGCTTTTACAGAAGGTCAAAAAGTATATTTTTGTTGCAAAAGGAATTGAAATGAACACTCCAAAAGACCTGCGCTACACAAAAGATCACGAATGGGTTCGCCTAGAAGGCGACGTAGCGGTGATCGGAATTACTGACTACGCTCAAGGAGAGCTTGGTGACATCGTTTTCGTTGAAGTGGAAACTGAAGGAGAAGAGCTCGATGCAGAAGAGGTTTTCGGTACAGTAGAAGCGGTGAAGACAGTTTCTGATCTTTTTATGCCAGTAGCAGGAGAAGTAATCGAAGTGAATGAAGCGATTGCAGATGATCCAGCATTGGTAAACTCTGATCCATACGGAGAAGGTTGGATGATCAAGATCAAATTGACTGACGCAGGTTCTGTAGCAGAATTGCTTGACGCTGAAGCGTACGAAGCTCTGATCGCTTAAGGATGTTCATAAGGCATATGATATGGTCGATCCTATGGGCCATGGTCATTGCTTCCGTGTACTTTCTTCCTGGTAAAGATTTGCCTATTGTTAGTTTTTGGGACCTGCTCCAGTTCGATAAAGTGGGGCACTTCTTGGTTTTTTTTGTGTTCACATTGATCCTGAAGACCGGACTCAAACGACAAGTTAGATTCGCTACCATTCAACAACGTTCAACCCTGAGTGCACTCGCTTTTGCGATCCCTTACGGGGGAATTTTGGAGTATTTGCAAGGTGCAGTTTCTCCTGATCGCAATAGTGACCTCATGGATTTCGTTGCTAATGTAGCCGGCTGTTTAGTCGGGATTGTGATTTTTCAACTTATTTATGGAAGAGAATAAATGGCCCGTGGGTTGTTTTTGTATCTTTCGACACTGATCAAACTATAGCATGGAATCACGTAAAACAGACGAAGCGAATATCGAGAAGAGCCGCATGACGTGGCGAGTTCTTGGTTTTGCCGGTGCCCTGGCCCTGATCCTCGCGGCGTTGGCTTGGACTTCTTATGATATCAATGTCATTCGTGAGTTCGATTTCGACACTGATCTTCTTGAAGATGAGGAGATCCCAGTGAATATCGTTCAGCCACCGCCACCACCTCCACCGCCACAGCAGACTACGGTGATTGAGATCGTTGATGACGAAGAAGAAATCGAAGAAGAGCTAGAGGTAGAAGACCTTGAGCTTGACGAAGATACTGAAATCGAAATCATCGAAGAAGTGTACGAGGAAGAGGAAGAAGACGATACTCCATTCATGATCGTAGAGCACATGCCTGCGATGGGAGATTGTAAGAAGCTTCGTGGTGATGAACGTCACCAGTGTACGCAGCTCGAGATCATCAAATTCGTAACGCAGAACACGAAATACCCACAGATCGCCAAAGATGCGGGTATCCAAGGAACTGTATTCGTTTACTTTGTCGTTGGTAAAGACGGTGGTGTAAAAGATGCGAAAGTACTTCGTGAAGTAGATCCACGTCTTGACAAAGAAGCATTACGTGTGATCAACATGCTACCGAAGTTTGAACCAGGTGAGCAGCGCGGTAAGCCTGTTCCGGTTCAGTACACTATTCCAGTGAAATTCATTATCCGATAAGGGTAATCGATATAAAATTGAAGAAGGGGAGCGTTAGCTTCCCTTTTTTGTTGCCTTTAAAACTGCCTGAACGGCCTTTGTGAAGCGTTCAGGTCCATCGCCGTCGATGATGGTATAGGAGGCCTTCCATGACTTCAATACGGCCTCGTATTGGTCGAAGAGCCGTTCACGAGAGAATTCATCTTCTCTTAAAGGGTCATAGGTCCATGGTAGGTCTGGTTTGCATAGGAGATAGTGCGTGATCTCTTGATGCGCATTTTCCGCTACCGCACGAAGATGAGATGAACCGAGCTTCACTTCTTCCCAAATCTGAAGGGTCAAGAAGTCACTGTCTAGAAACCGGAGTGGGGATGGTGTTGCTAGTAAGTTCTTCATCTCTTCAGCGTAGCTCTCTAATTCTGCCAACCCGTAGTTGCCGTCTTTCTCTTGCAGATCAAATCGTGCCAGCTCAGGAATGTAGACGGTCTCGAAATGCTTCGAAAGTTCGATGGCTAGGGTGGTCTTGCCACTGCTCTCCGGGCCAGTAATCGCGATGATCATCAGAAGATGGTGATTTGCTCCCAATAGCCGTCGATAGCCATGACCAGGTAAATGACAAACAGAGCGGCCCCGAAATAGAGCTGGCGCTGGTAATACAAGAAGATGGCAACCGCGTCAATAATGATCCAATACAACCAATTTTCGTGGATGAAATTGACCATGAGCCAAGTAGCAATCAAACTGAAAACTGTAGTGAAAGCATCTAGGTAAGGACGTTCAGCATCCGTAAATCGTTGAAGGGCGAAGCCCGTTCCGGCTACGCCGAAAATACCTAACGCGAGGTAAGGAAGATTCTCCATGAACCCCCAGTGCTCTACGCGCCATTCGCTGTCCGTTTGAAAGTATCCATAAATGGCCATTCCGACATAAAATAGCTGCAAGAAACTCTCAGCATAAATCTTACGCGTCCAGCACAGTACCACGAAAATGCCGCTCCCTAGAAATGCTGGGATAAAGGCGCTCGGCACCATGCCTTTGAGGTACATGTAAGTGTACGCAAGTGAAAGGATGACCGCGATGAATTCCGCCGCTCGATCAATGAATAGTCGGGTCGTCAAATGCGTTTCTGTTTAGGAATTTGACAACCAAAATCTGAGTTTCAGCATCTGCGAAGTATTTCCGCGTTAGCGAAGAAAGTGCATTGAAAACATCATCATGTGAACCGCTTATCATGGAACTCATTCCACCGATTTTGCATTGTAGGTTGGGGATCGCCCGAAGTTCCTTGACAAAGTCAATGACACGTTGTTCATAGGCCTCAGTAAGGGGGTAGAAACTCAGTTCTGCAGTAAGGGTCATGTTACTCATCGTCATAGTCATCGTCAAAGGTACAATCGCACGGCGGAGAAAGTTTGAGGTCGATCTCAGGAAGCAAGTTTTTGAGTCGTTCTTGCTCAGTGTCGCTCATCTCATTGTGCAGCAAATCAAGCACTTTGAGGTTGTCGAGACGCATCAAGGTGGTCGGATAATATCCGATGACATTGCTCCAAAGAATCAACTCCTCCAATTTGTAAAGTCGATGAATTTCGTCTGGGATTTCATCGATGAGATTATCTGATAAGTCGAGACGAGTGAGGTTCCTCAAATTGCAAATGGCTGGAGGGAAACTCTTCAATTCGTTCTTAGAAATCGAAAGGCGCTGAAGCTGTTGGAGCTTGTTAATGTCGACAGGAATCTCTTTCAGCTTGTTGCGATCTAAGATCAGTTCATGCAGGTCTTTCAATTCGTACAGCTCTGCTGGAAGCTCTTTGATCTTTTGCTTGGTGAGATCTAGTCGGTACACGGGAGTGCCAGCAGCAAGGGCCTTTTCAAGGCTCGAATACACCTTGCACGTATCGAGCTGCTCAGGAGTGAGCTGCGCCGACGAATGCAGTGTCGCCATGAAGAATATGATTAAAGCCAATGCTCTCATGAGAGTCTTGCTAGTACTTTTTCTTTGTCGTTTTGTAATTGGGCCACCAACGCGGCTAGTCCATCAAAGCGCTGTTCATCACGGATACGGTCAATCAGCTCGAGTGCAATGGATTGTCCGTAAAGGTTGTGATCAGCATCAAGAAGGTGCACTTCAATGCGCAATTCTTCGCTGCTGGTTACCGTGGGTCTGACGCCAATATTGAGCATTCCTTTGAACGCGCCTTGATCGGTATGAACCAGAACAGCATATACTCCTTTGGCAGGAATCAGTTTGTTCTTGTCGTGGATCTGCACGTTCGCTGTAGGAAAACCAAGGTCTTTCCCTATACCATCCCCTTCAATAACGATGCCACGGAGCGGATAGTTGTATCGGAGGTATTCATTTGCCTTATGAACATCACCTTCTGAGAGGGCTCGACGGATCTTCGTGCTGCTAACATTCACTTCCTCCAGCATTTGTGCAGGAATCTCCTCCACGCTGAATTGAAACATCTCTCCGAATTGCTGTAAGCTAGAGAAATCACCTTCACGATGCCTTCCAAAACGGTGGTCATAACCGACGACCATGGTGTTGACACCTACAGCATCAACTAAGATTTGCTTGACATACTCCAACGGAGTGAGTCGGGCAAATGCTTTTGAAAAAGGATGAATAATCAGGTGGTCAAGTCCGCAAGCTTCGAGTCTTTCGATCTTTTCTTCCCTCGAATTCAGCAGTTGCAATCCATGATCATCCGGGAAGAGTACCATGCGAGGATGGGGGTCGAAGGTGAAGAGTACACTGTCGCCATCCACTTCGGTAGCCACGTCAGTCAAGCGCTCCAGTATTTTTTGATGTCCGAAATGGACACCGTCAAAGGTGCCGGTGGTCATGACCGGACGCTTGGCATGTTGGAAGGATTGGAGGCTTTCGTAGACTTTCAAATTTCGTTGCGCTGGCTCGAACAAAGATAGCTGAATTGAGAGGGTCGGAGATTGAATTGGGTCTGGATGTTCACTTTTTTTGAACATTCATTGTTTAACCGTTTGAATCACCTTACTTTTGCACGCGATTTTAGACCCATAAGTAACCCATTCTGATATGTCTCAGCATAATGGTAAAGTGGCACAGGTAATTGGACCTGTTGTCGATGTAACCTTCGAAGGAGAAGGCGAACTTCCAAAGATCCTCGATGCACTCGTGATTAGCCGTGACAACGGTGAGCGCCTCGTTCTTGAAACTCAACAGCACATTGGTGAAGATACAGTACGTGCCATTTCGATGGACTCTACTGAAGGTCTTCGTCGTGGAATGGCTGTAGAGGCAACAGGAGCGCCGATCACAATGCCTGTTGGTGATCAAATTAAAGGACGTCTTTTCAACGTAGTTGGAACTCCAATCGACGGAAACAAAGAAGTAAGCTCTGAAGGGGCTTACCCAATCCACCGTGAAGCACCTAAGTTCGAAGATCTTTCGACTGCGACTGAGGTACTTTTCACAGGAATTAAGGTCATCGACTTGATCGAGCCTTACGCGAAAGGTGGTAAGATCGGACTCTTCGGAGGTGCGGGTGTAGGAAAGACCGTATTGATCCAGGAGTTGATCAACAACATCGCGAAAGGATACGACGGTTTCTCTGTATTCGCCGGAGTAGGTGAACGTACCCGTGAAGGGAATGACCTTCTTCGTGAGATGATCGAATCAGGTATCGTGAAGTACGGTGATGATTTCCTTCACTCGATGGAAGAAGGCGGATGGGACCTTTCTAAAGTTGATAACAAAGCAATGGAAGAGTCGAAAGCGACATTCGTTTTCGGTCAGATGAACGAGCCTCCAGGGGCACGTGCTCGTGTAGCACTTTCAGGTCTTACTGTAGCGGAGTACTTCCGTGATGGTGATGAGCAGAGTGGTGGGCGTGACATCCTCTTCTTTATCGATAACATCTTCCGATTCACTCAGGCAGGTTCTGAGGTATCTGCCCTTCTAGGGCGTATGCCTTCAGCGGTAGGTTACCAGCCTACACTAGCAACGGAGATGGGACAGATGCAGGAACGAATCACTTCTACGAAGCGTGGTTCGATTACTTCGGTTCAGGCGGTTTACGTACCTGCGGATGACTTGACTGACCCGGCACCGGCAACTACGTTCGCTCACTTGGATGCAACAACGGTACTTTCTCGTAAGATCGCCGAGCTTGGTATTTACCCAGCGGTAGATCCACTTGATTCTACATCACGTATCCTCTCTCCAGAAGTAGTAGGAGATGAGCACTACGATTGTGCACAGCGTGTGAAGGAGATCCTTCAACGTTACAAAGAACTTCAGGATATCATCGCCATCCTTGGTATGGATGAGCTTTCTGAAGAAGATAAATTGGCCGTACACCGCGCACGTCGCGTTCAGCGTTTCCTTTCTCAGCCGTTCCACGTAGCAGAGCAGTTTACAGGGTTGGCAGGGGTAATGGTTCCTATTGAGGAAACAATCAAAGGATTCAACATGATCCTTGACGGAGAAATGGACGGCTACCCAGAAGCAGCATTCAACTTGAAAGGTTCTATCGAAGAAGTGAAGGAAGCTGGAGAGAAGATGATGGCTGAAGCTAAACAAGGATAATTATGAAAGTGGAGATCCTTTCACCCGAAAAGAACATCTTCGAAGGAGAAGCGAGCTACGTTGGCCTCCCAGGAACGGATGGTAGTTTTGGTATCTTGAATAACCACGCACCACTCATCACAACCTTGGCTAAAGGACAAGTTCGCATCAAGACCGATAGCGGAGAACAGACCTTCGAAGTGAATGGGGGAACCGTTGAAGTATTGAACAACAAGGTGACGATCCTCGCAGGATAATCACTCGACTATAACATTAGAAAGGCGCTCATCGAGCGCCTTTTTTGTTACCTCATAATTTTAAATCGCCGACGTTCATTCCGAATTTTCACGCCCTTGAGATGTCCGTGCATGATCATTATTGAGGCCATGTACAGCGGAATCAACGGTATCTTAAATCGCACCAAGGCACCGAAGTTGGATGTCGTCACTCCGATCATAAAGGCGAAGAGAATCGCAAACACGAAGCTGTACAAGATCACCGGGTATTGCTTGATTAACTCCCGGAGCTGTTTAAACTTCATTCGGAACAGTACCGCCAGCGTGAAGAAGAGGATGAAGAGATTCTCCAATCCTGATAACAACATGACGGCATTGCGGCTTTCCCATAGAAAGGGGCGATATAAACCAGCCGATACAGCAAACGGGAATTTCGACGCGATGCTCAACGGCGTAGCCTCTAAGGTCCCTATGTCGAAACTCGCTCCGTCGTAATAATCTTGTTTGAGGTCGTTCTGAATCACCACTGCAGTTTGAAGCGCTCTTTCTGGTGCGAATTTCCCCAGGCTATCTCCGAGCACCACCAACATGGCATAGCTCCCACCTAAGATGATCACATAGATGAATGGAACCATGATATAGCGGAAGTAGGCATTCTTGATCAGCTTAATGCGGTCATAGAAGAACCAAACGAAAGTTCCCGGCAGCAAAATGATCAAGATGTAGGGCTTGATGGAGATAATCACCGCACCCGCAACTAGCACAGTGAACCAATGGAGCCATTTGCGTTGATGTCGGTTGATCAGTGCATTGGTAGCCACAATGAAATAACACGTTGCTGCCAAGGTGAAACTGTCTTTCAAAATTCCTGATCCCCAGAAGATCACTGAAGGCATAAATAAGACCGCATAAGCCAAGTTCTTGTACATATGAGGGAAGTAGCTCACAAACATGCGGTAGAGCCTCCATAGGCCTCCATAAGTCGCTAATGCAAGTAATACGGTAGAAACGAAGTAGCTCTTAGCGCCAAGGAATACGAAGGGGATGCAGAGTTTGAATACCGTTCGTGTCTTTTCATCAAAGAACATATAACCTAGCGGCGAACCGGTTTCCTGGGTGAAGAGGCTTTTGATTTCACTGGTTCCACCGCCAAAAAGGGCTTCGAAGAAATTCAGCGGACTGTGATAAAAGAGGTTGACAAAGGCCAAGGCACACTCATAGTAACTGGTGGTGTCTCCTCCGTTATAGTAGAGGGTGTAGATCAATCCGAAAAAGATGCCTCCACCCACTTTGAACCACATACCCGGCAGAAAGTACCGCCAACTCGGATCAAATTTGACATTCTTACGCACTCGATATGAGCCCGCCACGGAGATGATAATCATGATGAAGATGATCATCAAAAACTCCCAAAATTGAACGGGAATCTTACCGAAGGTAAATGTAGGAATGCTCATTCGTGGTGGTAAGGTTCGCCCTTCAGAATGGTGTGGGCACGATAAATCTGCTCAATCGCAAATACGCGTACCATCTGGTGACTAAAAGTGAGTTTAGAAAGGGAGAGCTTTCCGCTGGCACGTTGCTTCAATTCGTCATTGAATCCATACGGACCTCCAATGAGAAGTACCACGCGTTTCAATCCACTAACCTGCTTTTTTTGCACCCAATCAGCCAATTGCAAAGAGGTAAGATCTTTACCACGCTCATCAAACAACACAAGGTGGTCCCCAGGTTGTAGCAGTTTGGTCACCTTTTCCGCTTCGGCGTTAGCCACAGCTTGAGGCGTCATCTTCGCACCGCGAATACGGACATCGTCTGTTTCGATGTATTCAAAGCTTCCGTAACGACGTAAGCGATGCTCATAAATGGAAATGGCTTCTGTCAGCCAGCTTTCCGTAGATTTACCGATGGCGATGAGTACGATCTTCATTGTTAGAAACGAATGGCAACAAGCATTTCTGGAAAACGAAAACTAACGAAAAAACTGTGGTTTCCCGCTGTAGATCGACTTCGTTTGCTCTTTTTCATTCAGCTTGCCTTTGCCGCTTGGTACGGCTTGTTTGTTGTAGATATCACCGCACCCCAAATTACGGTATGGAATGACTATGCCTTCCACGCCTACCTTCCTTTCTTCGTACTCACCGGATTTTTGTCGACCTACAGCCTATCGGCGGAAAAACGTCAATTCGGTTCATTCCATATCATTTATTACTTCTGGAGACGAGCGATTGGTTTGTTGCCGTACTACCTAGTATTGGTGGCTGTAGCTGTTGGCTATGCTTTGATGAGCGATGAAGTTGCCTCCCTGAGTATTTGGGCATGGCTTCCGGTGACCTCGGCTTGGCATGCCTGTGTTGAGTGGCTACCGACAAGCCCCGTGATGTGGGCATTTGTTCCTTTGGGCATCTTGTTTCTCTTTCACCTGATTTGGCCAATCTGCATGTGGCTCATCCCTTCACGTGGGCATTTGTGGTTAGAAATCTTCCTGATCACGTTGAGTTTGTTGTTCCGTGCTGGCTTCTTTACCGAAGATCTTCCAGAACCGTGGCATCCCTTGAGTGCGGCCTTTCCCTTGATGCTAGGAGCCCTGTTAGGACAGCAATTGCTCTTGCATCCAACGTCTTTTATGCGCTTTAGGAACTACAGAAAGCCGATTCGCTTGATTGTAATACCTGGGAGCTTGATTTGTTTGTTTTACCTGCTAATTATCCCTGATTTCACCCACATTCATGTGATGTTGGAGCTGGTATTTTGTTCCGCAGCCTTATTACTGATTGCTAAAGAGGCAAGTTCCTTCGAAGAAACGGAAGGTGAACGAAGCTTTTGGAAAAGCGGTCGTTGGATTTTGCCAGCCACTGTGGGCTTCGCTATTGCCGTGGAATTGACTTATGGTTCCATGCTGTATTACTACGTGCTTCTCATCGGTTTAGCGGGTGCCATTCTTTGTGTATTCACTGTGAAAAGCCTGTCGTACAGTCATTTCAATGCGTGGAAGGAAAAGTATACCTTTAGGATAAGGAAATGAGCTTTTGGCTCGAATGTTGCATAACCTAAGCAAAACCTGATTCATGAAATCATTAATGACATGCCTCTTATTGTTCGCTACCGTGGTCGTTAGTGCTCAAAGTGACGCCTCTGACAAGATCGCGAAAGCCCTGGGTGCCGGAGATGCCGAAACGATCGGTCAACACCTGGTCGCCAACGTGGATTTGGCCATTCTCGATGATGAAGACATGTATCCACATGACGTCGTAGTGAAGAAACTGGGTGTCTTTTTCTCTGAGAATAAGCCAACTAAGTTTGAGATCAAACATAAAGGACAATCCAAATTGGACGACCATTACCGCATTGGTGATTTGGTGACGGCCAATGGGAAATTCCGGGTCACTTTCTTTATGAAGAAAGGAGATAACAAGATGTCGATCAAACAACTACGAATAGAACGATACGAATGAGATAAGCCCCGCTAGCTGCGGGGCTTTTTCGTAATACCTTTGACCCCATGGAAGATTACGACATCATAGCCTTTATTCGCGCGGCCCTCGAAGAGGATGTGCGCGATGGAGACCACTCTTCACTTTCTTGTATTCCGGCCAATGCAGAGCGTCAAGCCAGACTCATTGTTAAAGATGATGGGGTCTTGGCTGGTGTCGCTATCGCGGAATTGGTGTTCCGTGAAGTGGACGCGTCGTTGACAATGGAAACCTTCATTCAAGATGGTGAATACGTGAAGTTCGGAGACATCGCATTCCACGTGAAAGGAAGCGCACGCTCTATTCTTACAGCTGAACGTTTGGTCTTGAATCTGATGCAACGCATGAGCGGAATCGCCACACGTACGCGCTCCGTTGTTGATTTGATTGATGGAACCGGAGCCAAGGTGCTTGATACCCGCAAAACCACGCCATTGCTGCGCTACTTCGAAAAGCTTGCTGTCAAGATTGGGGGAGGAGAGAACCACCGATTCGGACTCTACGATATGATCATGCTTAAAGACAACCACGTTGATTACGCTGGAGGAATTGAAGCCGCGGTGCGTCGTACCATGGATTACCTCAAAGAGAAAGGTCTGAGCATTCCTGTAGAAGTTGAAACACGTAACACGAACGTAGTACGCGAGGCACTCAATGCCCCAGGTGTAGATCTAATCATGCTCGATAACTTTACCCCAGATCAGGTAAGAGAGGCAGTAAAGTTCATCAATGGTCGTGTCGAAACAGAAGCTTCTGGTGGAATCACCTTAGATACCATTCGTCGGTATGCAGAAACAGGAGTTGATTATATTTCGATGGGCGCACTCACACACAGCGTGAAAAGCCTTGATATGAGCCTCAAAGCTTTCTAGAAATACATGATCAAACGTTGGTTAGATAGGTTTCTCGCTTCTCCATTGGTAGAGAGCACCCTCAACCTAGCGCGGAGAATTTATCCGCCTGGATTTGAGGGGCTGAGCTTTTATGCCGTAGCCCGCTTCTTCTTTGAAGGGGTGCGGAAGGGAGCCGTAACTACTCGTGCAGCGGCCATTTCATTCCGTTTTTTCCTTGCGGTATTCCCGGTGATCATCATGTTGCTTTCGTTGATCCCAATCATTCCGATTGATAACTTTCAAGAAAGCCTCTTTGCTGCCATTCAAGGCTTCTTCCCAGGAGATACCTTTACCTTGGTGGAAGACACCATTGAAGATTTAGTCAACAAGAGCCACAACACCGTATTCTCTATCGGTTTTATCCTATCCGTGATCTATGCGAGTAATAGTGTCAATGCCATACTATTGGGTTTCAATGGCTCCTATAACCTCCAATCACGGGGTAACCCCATGGTGATACGTTTGGTGAGTCTGGTGCTCATGCTAATCCTCGGACTCTTCGTGATTATCGCTACCTCCGTCATTATTTTCTCAGGCGTTGTCTTCGAAGAATTGATTGAGTTAGGAATCTTGGTGGAAGACAATATATGGATGCTGAACATCGCCAAGTACATCTTGAGTTTCTTGCTCATTTACGGTACGATCACCATCTTGTATAATATCGGCGACTTCAAGATTAGACAATGGAAGACCCTTAGTGCTGGGGCTACCTTGACCACAGTCTTGATCGTGTTGAACTCCCTGGGATTCGCTTGGTTCGTGAACAATTTCAGTTCATACAACAGCCTGTACGGATCTTTGGGTACATTTTTGATACTGTTGATCTGGATCAACGTGAACAGTACGATCTTGTTGATCGGATTTGAATTGAACACGAGCATCGCCAAAGCGAAAAGCGATCTCGAAAAATGATAACTATGAAGTATTTGATGATACTATGTATGCTTTGTGCTGCAGCAGTAGTAAACGGACAATCAGTTCTCGGAAAGTGGAAGACCATTGATGATGAAACCGGGAAACCAAAGTCTATCGTTGAGATTACGGAACGCGACGGCAAACTCTACGGAACCATTGTGGAGCTTTTCCGTGAGCCGAACGAGGTACAAGATCCTTACTGCGACAAGTGTGAAGATGACCGCAAAGACAAGCGCATCCTTGGCATGGAGATCATTCGCGACATGGAGAAAGACGATGATGAGTACGATGACGGAACCATCTGTGATCCAAAAACAGGGAAGATCTACGATTGTAAATTCTGGATTGATGAAGACAATCCGAACGTATTGAATGTACGTGGCTACGTAGCCTTTTTCTTCCGTACCCAGACTTGGGAGCGCGTGAAGTAATTACTTCTGCTTCAGTAGATTCATCATTTCCGGTGCCAGGTTCAAGCCAAAGACAGCACCGAGGAATACTGAACAGATCACTACACATTTTAAAATAATCGCTGCAAAAGGCATGTCAGGCATTGGTTCCCAAAAGACCAATGTCGACATGGCCGCAGTCATCAGGATGACCATTGTGTACGCACGGGTAACTGGGGTCAATCCAAAATAGCGCTTCACGTAGTGGAGCTTCATGGCGTTGTACACGAAGAAGGTAATGGCAGTGGCTAAGGCCGCGCCTTCAATGCCCAAGTTTCCATAGCTCTTATGGATGAGGAAGTAGTTGGTGAGCCCCGTCAAGACGATCAGCACAATGTTCAGACGGAAATTCATCTTGAAATACTTCGAGTACACCAAGATGCCCCCTGAAACGCCCGTCGCCATATTGAAGAGCTTGCTCAAGCCAATCCAGAAGACCACCCATTTACCGCCCTGGAATTTCTCCGGCAGCAAGACCATGATTTCATCAATCGAGACCCATACACAGAGGAAGATCAACCCACCAAATACCATTTGCAGCAAAGAGCTCAAGCGGTAGATATGCATAAGGTCAGCTCGGTCTTCATTATTGATCGCTTTTGAGGTCAGCGGATTCGCGATGGCCATGATCGATTTCTGTGGGATCATGGTCACGGCCCCAATGTAAAAGGCCAAGGTGTAGAAGGCCACTTCATCAAGTCCGATCAACAGCCCCACCATAATGATATCGAGGTTGCTCACGATAATACCCGCACCACGGTCAAGAATAGAGTAGGCGCTGTATTCGGTGAGTTCTTTTTTGTCAACGGGGTTTGGACCGCGCTCGAAACGGAACCCATGGCGGATGCTGAAAAGCAAAAGCACGATGGTCGCGGTGAAGTACCCTCCAAGGTAGAGCAAGAGCAACTGGTCAAATTCAATCTTGTCCCCCAGATAGAAGAGCACAATCATCAAATACCAGCCCTTCAAGAAAGTCTCATTCAGAAACTGAAAGAAGGTGGTTTTTAAGATCGCTGAGACAAAGCCGTTAAGGGCGTAGAAGAAGATCAATGCCGTGGAAAGGGCAAAGAGCTTCCCAAAGTTGCCTTCGAGTAGTACGGCATCGTTGGCGTTCACCAATTGCATGACTTCCGGACCTGCAGCGGCCATGATCAAGCCGAGTAAGACGCTTCCAATCAGTGGTATGGTAAAGACAATGCGTAAGAAGCGGCCTTGTTCTGCTTCCGCTAAACGCGGGAAAAAGCGAATGATGGCATTGGGAATACCGCCGTGAAAGAGCTGAGCAAAAATCAGGGCATAGGCCGTCAATACTTTGATGAGCCCCCAACCTTCTTCGAAGCCTTCAAAAGCCCTCGGCAAGACAAGAATGGTGTTCACCGCACCAAAGAGGGTCCCGAGGATGATCGAGACCATATTTCTAGAAGCTTGTTTCGCTACAATACCCAAGCGGCAAATTTTCTCCTAATTTGCGTCGAATTTTGGAAACGCACACAGGCCCCCGCACCGATGTATAAAAAGACCCCTGTTCGCAGATACGAACTCACCCTCGCTTTTCTTCAGCAAAACCTTCCGGCACCCGCGAAGATCTTAGACTTGGGCGTACGCAATCCCTTCAGTGAATGGATGGAAGAAGCGGGCTACGAAGTGGTGAATACCGAAGGCGAAGACCTCGATTTTGTGCGTGATGCGGTCAAACAAGGAGGTTTTGACGCCGTGACCGCGTTCGAAATTCTAGAACACGTGCTCAATCCATTGCCACTCCTAAGCGAAATTGAAGCACCCAAACTCATTGCCACCATCCCGATGCGCCTCTGGTTTGCCCCGGCCTACCAAAGCAAAACCGACCCTTGGGACCGCCATTACCATGAATTTGAAGACTGGCAATTTGATTGGCTTCTAGAAAAAGCCGGCTGGGAAGTCAAAGACCGCCAGAAATGGACCAGCCCCTCACCACATCCTTTTGGTATACGCCCGTTGTTACGTCAGTTTACGCCGAGGTATTATGGGGTGGCTTGTGAGAGGTCACCGAAGTAGGTTCACATGACCTAGAATTGTTTCTTCTTCCAGCTTCATCACCCACGTATATATGCCATTGGGTGCGAAATAATCACCGGAGTTCACTGATCCATTCCAATAGTCATTTACGGAGCTAGTTTTGAATATTTGCTCTCCCCATCGATTGTAAATAGCCAGTTCATAATTCTCTAAATCGCAACTTATGGAGGGGGCGAAGCTGTCGTTCAGTCCATCGTTGTTCGGACTGAAAGCATTGGGCACGTAGTACTCAAGTTGACATGTGTTGCACAAGTTTGGATTGTAATAGGGAGCATCAATTAGGAATTCACCTGAACAACCTGTGAGGGTGTCTTCAATGATAATTGTGATGTCATGCAAGAGAATGTACGTAGAGTCTAATATAGAAAAGTCATGCTCTAAATAGGCATTGTGTTGTTCAGACGCATCTATCGAAAGCACGGCTGGATGACACTCGGAATCTTGTGTCACAGAATAATCAAACCACAAGCCATTGGAAGGGAAATACACATCAACTACAGAGGTCTCACATTCATTCTCCAACATAACAGATACCGAATCACTCGTAGAAATTGAGAAGGGGAGAGAAGGGTACGAAGCATCAAATTCCTGATGAAAGAACGTTTCATTGATTGTTACTTCAGGATCACAAGAAAGAATGATGAACGAACTATCGGTTAATGCAGCGGGGAAGTCAGACAAGAACACTAGTGTGGTGTCATAAAGGCACATGCCTTCAATTACATCCAGAGATAAAGCAGTTGAGTCATTGCTTCCAAATTCGATTGATGTGGCGTCGATAGAACTTTCGTCAGGAAAGGTCCAAATTGTGTTTTCGAATTCTCCGTTTATCGAAACGTAACTGAGTTCACCTGGACATTCACCTAGGTTCAAGTCAAAATCGAGCTCGTCATCACATTCGATTTGACAGGTGATACTTGAGGTCATTTCAAATGGATTTGACTCCATTTCATAAGGTATGAGCGGTGTCCATGCTTCGTCTGCAAAGTCGGTGGTCTGAATTTCACCAGATAGATATTCAATCGGGGGCATAAAAGGAACGAAGCTACATTCATCTGTGAGTTGATGGATAGGTCTCTTGGTGATGAAGTTGCTTTCAAATAACCCAATAGACTGTATAGAACATAGGTAGATGTGGTCATTCGCAATGCATGCGGCTCCAGTAACTTCTTCGATTGTATTCTCTTCTTCAAGTGAATAAAGGAATGAATCTAAGATCTCACCTGAGTCTTTGTCGAGTTGGGTGATAAGCACTGATTCGTCGCCACCTTGAAAACTCTTCGCGTTACAAATGAGGTTAACCTTGTCATTGGTAATGATGAGGTCTGTACAAGAATCATCAAAGCCGCCGGTAAAGGCGAAATTCCATTCAAGCGCACCTTCTGTGTCTAGTTTGCATATCCAAATATCCCTTGCGTTGGGCAGTGTTGATCGAGTGTATCCTGCTAGGAAGAGGTTTCCGACTTCGTCCATGTCGCAAGTGAAGAAGAGCTCCAAATGGGTGTTTACAACGGCGATTTGATTTGTCATCTCTCCTTCTTGATTCAAGGTAACGATGAATCCATGGTGAATACCGTTGAGTGATTCGGAGTTGCCTGCGAGATAGATTAGATCATTATGGACCTCGATGGCGTAAAAGTGATCGTCATTATTGCCACCAATATGCATAGACCAAAGCTGTTCTCCTTCGGCCGATAGTTTTACGACAAACCCATCAGTCTCCCCGAAGGAGTTACTTATCGTTGACCCACACCAAATGATGCTCCCATCTTCCTGCTCAAAAATGTCTCTAGGTGAATCATGTTGCTCCGATTCTTCTGGGGTCATTGACCAAATCAGTTCACCATCCTCTGTAAATCTTGCAACGAATGCGCGACGATTGGGCGACGGATAATCGATCCAGTATCCTGAAATGAGGATATCGGAATTCATGAGTCGACGAACAATGATATTTCGACCTGACTCTTCATCATCTGTTCCAATTACGAATGATGAGATAATCTCTCCTGAGTCATTAAAGCGGGTAATACTGATGTCTTTCTCTCCAAAAGGACCTAGGTATACATCACATGCTGCGATGATCTCATCATGGCCAAAATCAATACTATGTGCTTTGGTGAAATATGAAGAGTTGAAGTGGGATGTCCAGTTGTCAGTTTCTTGCGCCCAAATGGAAGTAATACATAATACCCAGAAAAGGGATAGGGGGAGGCGTAGCATAGTAGTTCGTTGTTAATGTTAAACGAAAGATATGCATTTAAATGAAATTCCATTTCCAATGGGTTGGAAGCAAGTGATTTGAGGGTGTATTACAAAGCGTGTACTAAAAAAAAAGGCCGTCAATCGACGGCCTTTTTCAGTTCAAATAGTTTGATTTCTTACTGACGATCATCGCTGAGGTCAGCACCTTCTTTCATGGCGTTGAACAAACGGTTCGCAGCACCTGAGCGCATACGAGTGGTTGTTTGATCTTGCTCATCAAGGTAGTTGTCTTTTTCTTCTGCGGCGATGATGTCGCTTGTAGGAGCGATCACCCATACACCCGCTTCACCTTTGATCGGGAGTGACATGCTTCCTGAAGGAATCGCAAAGGCCAATCCCGCAACCTGCGGCTCTTGAGAAGCTCCTGAACCAGGTACCGTTGCATTCTTCAATGAGATGTTACGTCCTGTCTTTACTTCTACATTAGCGATCTGTGCTGCCTCCTCTAGGTTCGCTGCTTCTGCCAGCTTCTCTAGGTAGTATTCAGCTTTCGCTTCTTTGGTAGCTTCTTCACGCATTTCCTCTTCTACGTTTTCGAACGGAGGTGTTCCTGGTTCCATCACTTTGCTCAAGGCAGCGATCACGTATTCGTTCCCAATCAAGATTGGGTTCGATACTTCACCAAGTTCTGATTGGAATGCCCAACCTACCACTTCTGATGCGTTACGTAGTGTAGAGATGTTTGATGCTCCCTGGCGAAGGTTGTTCGCTTCAGTTACAGCGTAGCCCATCGTATCAGCTGCCGCCTGGAATGCTTCCAGTGTGTTGAAGTTAATCGCGAAGTCACTTGCAGAGTTGTATGCTCCTTTCTTCGTTGCTGTACTCGCGTCAACGGGTACGCTTACTTCAGCGATCTGCGCTGTAGAGCTTGTCAACTGCTGACCAGTTACCTCGATCAAGTGGATACCGTAGTTTGTTTCTACTGCACCGATGCTTCCTACTGGGTTATCGAAACAGTAGTTTTCGAATGGCTTCACCATTTGTCCGCGTGGGAAGTTTTCGTAAACCCCTCCGTTACTCGCAGATCCTGGATCTTCGCTAAAACGCTGACATAGGTCATCCCAGTCTTCACCTGCTTTGTAACGACGCTTGATGCTGTCAGCACGTGCCGTCAACATTTCGATCTCAGCAGCATCGTTCTTGTTCACAGACTTCAAAAGGATGTGACGACAGCTTACTGATGAATCAGGAAGCTCTTCGATGCGAACGATCTTAGCTACTTTAGATACACCAGCATCTTCGTATGGTCCAACAACGTTCCCTACGCCTGCAGCGAACAGTGCCTTGTCACCTTCAGTGAGTGCATCTTTCTCTTTCATTGAACGAGCGATGTAACGACCAGCTTGACCAGAAACCCATGCTGAATCATCTTCTAGTGTTCTCCACTCATCAGCAACTGCTTGCTGAGTAGCATTGATGGCATCGATGTCAGCCTGTGAAGCTTCCACAGGAATCTTGATGAACTCGATGTTACGTCCTTTCTGCTGGCGGTACTCCGGATCATCTTTGTGCTGGTTGTAGTACGCACGTACGTCGCTATCACTCACCGTCACTACTGAATCAGGAATATCATCGTACTTCACGAATACGTAGTCGATGTTCACCTTCTCTTGTCCTGAAGTGTGCTCGTACTTCGCTTCGAGTGTATTCGCGTAGATACCACGCTCTACCAAAGTGTTGTACTTCTCACGTAGACGCTTTGAAACGATCACGTTCGCGTATCCTTCGTAGTTCTTACGTCCAGGACCCACTTCATCGTTGTACATCTGTGAGAATGTATTACGCCAGTTGTCTTTCGCTTCTGGTGTGACACCTCCTTGGTAGAAAGTACGTTGCATGTATGGAGAGATGTGTTCTCCAAAACGAATTTCGTCAAACTCCTCCTGGTTTACGTCTAGGCCAAGAGCCATGTAGTCGTCTGTCAGGATGTTTTTCTCAATGAGGTCATTCCATACCTCTGTTTCGAGCGACTGGTTGTTCGTGTAGTTGAATAGATCTCTACGCGTTTGAAGTGCAGTTTGGTAGTCAACTACGCTGATTGACGTTCCGTCAACCTCACCTACACTTTGGCTGTTACCTTGTCCTAAAAGCGCTTGTACCGCGTCAAAAGGAACCAAGAAACCAATCATACCAATACCGAGAAGAACAAGGGCTAAGAATAATAACCACTGAACGGAACGGATTTTTTCGAGCACTGCCATGTTTACAGCTTTAAATTTTTAGAGCCGCGAATATACGGAAACACCGTGACTTATGAAAGTCAGTCGTCTACTTCAAAACGAAGCTCGATGAGCTCGATGCGTGCTTGATTGACACGAACTACGCGAATCGAATAATCATCGACAGTGATCATGTCGTTCACGTTCGGGATATCCTCGGTGTGATGGATGATCAAACCACCAAGGGTGTCGTAGTCGTCATGCTCAGGAAGCTTGAAGTCGTATTCTTCATTCAAGTAGTCAATCTCAAGACGTGCACTGAGCTGATAATGACCCGGTCCGAGGTTTTTCTCGACCAGTTCTTCTTTGTCGTGCTCGTCTTCGATTTCTCCGAAGATCTCCTCTACAATATCCTCAATAGTGATGATCCCAGAGGTGCCTCCAAACTCATCAACTACAACAGCTAGGTTGTGCTTTTTCTTGATGAAGTTTTCGAGAATATCATTCGCCGGCATGGGTTCTGGAATGATGAATACGGGCATCAAGATCTTGGTGATGTGCTCTGGTTTCTTGAACAAGTCGCGCACGTGCACATAGCCAATGATGTTATCGATGCTATCGCGGAATACTACCACCTTAGAAAGTCCGGTCTCGATGAACTTCGCTCGCAGGTCAAGCAGGTTTTCTTCCACATCCACCGCAATGATCTCATTGCGGGGAATCAGACAGTCACGCGCTTTCAACTGACCGAAGTCGAGGGCATTTTGAAGAATCTGGATCTCATTCTCTAGATCTTCATCAGGATCCATGTTCTGCGTAATCTCTTTGAGGTAGTGGTCGAGGTCAACGGCGCCATAAACCGCTTCTTCGTTTTCGGTATTCGCTTTGAATACGCTACGCAAGAAGATCTTACTCAACCCCGTCACAAACCACGCAGGAATGAAAAGGATATAGAACAAGAGCAAGAGCGGTACACAGAACACATTCAACCAACCATTCGGATTGATTCGGAAGATGGATTTCGGTAGGAACTCGGCGGTGATAAGGATGATGATCGTGGTAATGATGGTCTGCACCGCCAATACGAGGTACGGACTCACCGTGGTGGCCATGCTCCAATCTTCAACGCCAAAGATGAGTTGTGCAGTGGTGGCTCCAGCCTCGATACCATAGAATACCAGGGCGAGGTTGTTCCCCACGAGCATTGCTCCAATAAACAGTTTCGGACGTTTAAAGAAGATACTTAGGATCCGTGCGGTCCATTTGCCTTGCTTGTTGTCAAGCTCAACCTTCAGCTTATTCGCTGACACGAAGGCGATCTCCATACCGGAGAAAAAGGCAGAAAAGAGAAGTGAAAGGGCAATGATTACCCAACTGTCATAGTCCATTCAGCACGGGGAATGATTCAACAACAAATTAACTAAAAACATCTTATTCGTCGGCACCCAATGTGCGCTCTAAGCGACGGCGCACGTTTCTACGCAGGAAGTACCACAACAAAGCAATGGCTGGCATTATCAATCCAACCTTGCGCTCAGCAAGTTCACCGGTGTACCACCAGTATGCAGTAATCGCAAAGGTCACAATCACTACAATCAACCAAAAGACTTCCGCAATCTTGTGGATGCGCATCACGGCATTGTTCTTTTCACGTTCGAGATTCGGATCTTGGCTCATGGGGGATGGGTTCGTGTTTGTGGTTTATGGTTCGTAGTACGTGGTGCGTGGTTCGTAGTACTCTGGTTCTAAATCTAACTCTTATTCTAATTCTCCTTCTTCCTCTCCTTCTTCCTCTCCTTCTAAATCTTCCTCATCGATATACATCGTTCCGCTCACTTCCTTCATCTCGCGTTTCTTGAACTTGCTATCGGTGACGAGTCCTTTTCCACGGATGACGCTTTCTTCGGTGGTGATGACAACGTGCTTGTCAGTGTAGACGAGGTCACTGTCTTGCACCCAGATGAGTTCTTCAGTGGCGAGTTTGTCTCCGTCTACATTGGTAAGAAGAACGTTTTCACGGGCGATTAATCGACCTTCCGTATCCCAGAAGGTTCCGGTTTGAGCTACCATGGTAGCTTCTACTTGTTCGAGGCTATCGTAAATGGTGAGGGTGAAGCCTCCGCTGACCTCAATGCGCGGGTCAGAGGCTTCAAAACGTTCGAGAACTGCGGCTTCCAGTTTGTTTGAAAGCACCCCTTCACTAGTGTAGAAGTAGGTGCCGTTCTCAACTGTTTGCACCGCGAGGTCTCGGTCTTCAGTAAGCGCCTTGATCTCGTCGATGTCATTACTACAAGAAACAAAGATTCCGGCCGCCAAGGCAACCGGAATCAAGTATTTCAGTGTAAATGAGCTATTCATTAACGAATTCGGATCGTCGTAGATTCTCCGAGGCAAGTCGTGAATGACTCTCCTTCTTTCTTACCTACGGTGAAGATGTCTTCCTTCGAAGGGAATTGTCTCTTCATCTGAGCCATTTTCTTGTTCGCTGTGTCAGCGACTGAAGAGTCTTTGCTCTTTGCACGAGCGTAATAGTCATACGCCAAGCTGTATACCATTCGTGATCCGATCGCGCCGTCATCACATTGGCTGGCCATTCCCGCGATAGCGTCTCCGTGAAGGAGGTAAGCTGCACCGCTGTTTGGGTTGATCTGAAGTACTTTGTTCGCGTAAGAACGAGCCTTCGACCCTTGCTTCAATGAGCTGGCAACTTGTCCTGCTTTCAACAGGTAGTTCTCCTGATCCGAACAATCTCCGCACTGCTCAACTGCTTCTTCTAAGTATTTCAGTCCTTCTCGCATATCTCCACCTTTCACAGATCCGATACCGATAGCGTATGCAGCTGGAGCTGATGGCTCTTGTGCGTATACTTCTTTCGCAATAGGAAGGAAGATGTCGTTGTCTGTACAGTCCTTCTTATTCATCAGACGAAGCACTTTCTTCTTCAGCTCGAAATTGTCAGGCTCTGCTTCAATTTTCGCTTTCAATACAGGTACCATCTGATCACACTGTGCTACAAGAACGAAGATTTCGTCAACGTTTCCTTTCACTTTTCTGTACTGCTCCAGGATCTTCTCGTTCTCTTCACGCTTCAAGCTAGCGTCGATGTAATCTTGTAGCATCAAGTAGTCAGTCAAGATATCTGATAAGTACTGATCTTGCTCTTCTTCAGAAGCCAACTTCGATACTTCAAACAATGAACGGTAGTAACCGTCAATGGCAGAAGCTGGTGTTTGCTCACCCATACAATCAAGAACTTCCTTGAACATCGCGTATGCTTCGTTGTGCTTCTTCTTGTACAGCTTGTAGAAATCACCTGCTTTACGGGAAAGAACTTCACAACCATTCAATGGCTTCTTCTTTGTTTCTGGGTATAGCTCTCTCCACTTGTCGTAGTTCGCGAAAAGTGAATCAACCAATACTTTCTTACGCTCTTTGTCTTCCTTTTCGTTCTTCAACTCGTTCTTAATGAAGGTAGAACCGTGACCGTAAAGGTTCTGGCTTACTGTAGGAGGACATACCTCACATGCTTCTTGCCATGCTGGGTAAGCGTCTTCGTAATTCTTTTGCTTTTTGAAGCTCTTGTACACACTCAAAGCTTCCTTACAACGGATTTGCTGCTCTTCCGTTTCTCCGTATTTCGAATCGTCTTGCGCTTGAACTGCAGTGAATGCAGTCATCATCATCAAGGTTAAAAGTCCGGCAATGCGTTTCATTGATCTCAATTTTTCTTAGTCGTATTTTCTCTGTACGAACCAGGCGTTTCTGAAGTAAGGAGTAAGTGTTACTCCGATCATTATGTTCAAATAGTCTTCTTTCAATAGTACACCGTCGCTCACCCCTCTAGTCCCAAACTCCATGCCAAAATGGAATTTACTGGCCGAACGCGAACTGATCATCGGCATCGAGAATCCGAGCGACACCGCTTGATCGGTAATTTGCTCGTTGTTTACCACGTAATAGGTGTCTGCAGTGCGCATCCCTACGCGGTATTGTGTCTTCTCCAACACATTGGCCTCGTCATCTATTTGGCGAGGGGTAAATGAGAAGCCGAAGGTCAACTCTGAACTGTTGGCCAACTCAGGAGTGATTTCTTCGTTGTCAATTACCGTACGGTAGCTGCTCCAATCGCGCTGCTCGAAGTCCGCATAAGCAGCGAAGGTGCGTCCTTCCGGACTTAAGTATTCATACCCCAAACCGTAACGCAAACGGTCAGGAATCTCAGAAATACCGCGTCCTTCAATAGCTAAACTCGTATCCAATGGGAAGATCACGCCTGAGTTTGTGATGGTTTGCTCGATCGTTTCCTCCAAGCGCGTGTTCATCTCAATACTCGGCGAGTACGTCACTCCCGCTTTAATCTTGCTTCTTGAGATCAAGCGCTTGTCTTTATCATAGGTCGCCTTTAGCGTTCCTTCGTAGTATGCTCCAATCTCTACTCCTGCATCTGCAAGTCGTGTGTTGCGAATGGCGCGCGTGTCTATGAAAGTCACGTCATCGTAATCCACAAAACGTGTCTGGCTGATGTTTCCGAAGAAGTAGTTCACGTTAGCTCCGAAACCAAAAGAATGCTTTACCACTTTAAGACTATCGTAAGCCACACCGGTGTTATCTGTCCAGTAACGGTATTCGTGAATGTCAAATTTGCGTCCAGCGCCTAAGAATGCCTTATTGATACCACCATTGCCTTCGTATCTATAGGTGATGTCACCAATATCGTCTGTGATTTCAGAAGAGATGCTGTACCCACTCGTTGAGTAAGGTGTTACTCCCAATACAAATCCGGTTTTGGCGTTTCCGCGTTTGAAGCCGATCAGGAACTGGTCTAGGTTACCACCGCTCAATTCTTGGGTAGCGTTGCCTTGTGTCAATCGCAATTGTTGAATACGCGCTGATGCTTGGAAGGTGGTGTTAAAGAGGTAACCGTAGGTTGCCGGGTTGTCTCCATTGATCATGTAGCGATCATTGAAGGCTGTGCGGCTGCCACCTAAGCTAAAGGAACCCACGTTTCCTCCTTGGTAGAGGTCACCCAATCCAAAGCGTGAATATGGCGACAGGTTAGAAAGCTGAGCCTCCGCGAATAGCGAGCTGAGCATCAGTACAAGTAGGAGTGCAAGTTTACTTCGCATTGAAGCGTAAAATTTCGTGGTATCCCTTAAGTGTCCAATAAGGGTCTGCAAAAATGGGACTTTTTGCACCTTGGTCAAAATGAACAACATCACCACCTGTAAATACCTTGAATAAAGGGCCCAATTCATCTTCATAAGCTTGAGTCATTGCGTTGATCTCTTGAATCCAACCGTTCAGCGTGCCACTTTGCAATGCTTTTTGGGTGGAGTCACCGATCAAAGCAACCTCCTCTGGAATGTCAACCTCTGGTAAACGAGCAGTCATTTGGTTCATTGCCTTGGTTCTCATCAACAATCCCGGAGAAATTGCACCTCCAATGAAGGTGTTCTCATGTAAGATGTCGTAAGTCACGCATGTACCCATGTCTACCACCAAAGCATTTCCTGCGCTGGCCACCGCTGCCATCACCACGTTCGCGAGGCGATCGCTTCCAACAGTAGCGCGTGAGTCATAATGCACTTCGATCGGCAATGGTGTGACGGCGTCAAAGACCAAGACGTTACACTTAGCCTTCAATTCATTGATAAAAGCTTCGTTAAAATTTCCGGAAGCGGCATAGAAAACGTTCTCGATGTCATCTAGTGAGTAGCTTTCTTCGACTGTCTTAATAGACAGATTCGCCTCATCATTGATTTCCATAAGGTCCACAAGGGAATTGGATTCGTCGAAGAAGGCGAGTTTGACGCGTGTATTGCCGTGGTCGATCACCAGATTCATATCACTGCCATTTGACGGTTTCCATCATGTGCGTGATGTCGCGGCGTATGAAGTCAACCACAGGTGCCAATGAATCGGCATTGGGAGCATGGTCAAAATAGAGTGAGCCACGCAGGAAGTGGTTGGTGCTATCAGTAACATAGAACTGCACAGGTGATGCTACATCTCCTTCGAGATCATACACCATTCCATGAACGCGTGTTGAATCAACATGCAGTTCAGTTCGGGCAATGGCTTCGGCCTTCATCTCGTGCTTGAATGCAAACTTGTAGGCGGCGTCAATCATCAGATGGATGTCTTGGTCTACCATCAGGTAGGTGCAGTACAAACGAGCATTGTAACGCGGCATCACGATGTTGAACCAGCAGGTGTCGTTACCTGAGTCTAAGATCTCGACCTTGCTGTATACAGGTATCTCTGTTATTAACGGACAACGCGTCGTATATACGTCGTATGTTTTCTCTGGGAAGTCAATACGGAAGTACCCGCGCGGACGAGGCGTATAGTTCTCTTCGCAAGAAGTCAAGGTGGCGATCAATGCGAAAAAGCAAAGAATGAGAATGTTATTCTTCATCAGGGAGTTCAACTTTGGTCACCTTCACTCGCTTTACTTTTCTTCTGTCTGATGCATCAACGGTGAATTGGAGACAATCAAACTCAAAACGCTCTCCTTTCAAAGGTATTTTACCAGCCTGCTCAATTACGAAACCGGCAAGGGTGTCGCTATCACCTTTGGCCGCCTCAAACGGGTCGCCGTCAATGTCGAGCAATCGGTAAATATCGATCAAAGCGGTCTTTCCTTCGAAGATGTAGTTGTTTTCGTCGAGCTTTGAGTAGTTGATGTCTTCTTCGTCGAACTCATCGGTAATCTCACCCACGATTTCCTCGATGACATCTTCTAAGGTCACGATTCCAGAGGTTCCTCCGTATTCGTCTACAACCACAGCCAAGTGAATCTTCTTCTCTTGGAACTCGCGCAACAGGTCGTCAATCTTCTTGTTCTCAGGAACGAAGAACGGACTGCGCAACAATACATTCCAGTTCTCAGGCTCTTTCTCAAAATGAGGGAGGAGGTCTTTCACGTATAAGATACCAGCGATCTCGTCAATACTTTCCTTAAATACAGGAATACGCGAGTAACCGCTATCGATGACTTCGTTGAAGAGATCAGCCCAGTTGGTTTCGATGTCAAACCCAGTGACATCCGTACGAGGAGTCATGATTTGCTTCACATCTTTTGAGCCGAAGCTGACGATACCTTCTAAGATTTTCTTCTCTTCCTCACTTCGCTCTTCACTATCCGTAAGTTCCAAAGCGTGTTCCAGTTCTTCAACCGAAATCGACGAAGTAGAATTATTTGGAAAGCGCTTTTGAATAGAACTTCCCATCCACACCAACGGTTTCCAGAAAGGGAAAAAGATACGTTCGCTCACTTGCAAAGGCATAGCCATAAAACGAGCAAGCTGGAGGTTGTAGTTGGTCGCATAAACCTTCGGGATGACCTCGCCAAAGAGGACAATCAAGAAGGTAATTCCTGCTACGTTGATCAAGATTTCCGCGATAACGCCTAAGCTACCTGGAGGAAATATCTGCCCCATCACCACTGTAGACAGGAGAATGATGAGGATGTTAATGAAGTTGTTGAGCACCAGAATTGTGGCCAACAAGTTGCGAGGCCCGGTTTCAATATCCGGGGCTTCAATCAAATTCAAAATACGTTCAGACGAGGTCGACTCTTCTTCTCGTAGGGAAGCCAGTTCACTTGGGCCGATGGAAAAGAAGGCTACTTCTGAACCAGAAACCAAGGCACTACACACCAGTAACAAAAGCATGATGAGTGTAGGCACAATAAATGCCGTGCTCAATAAGGAAGAGAATATGAAGAGAAGTTCACTCGGAGGTTCCAAACTCTAAAGATTCGTTCAACATCAGAACGGGAGGTCGTCTGCCCCTTCGTCCATTTGACCAACTTGCGTTGTCTGTGCTGCTGGCGCTGGCTGAGCCGCTTGCGCTGGATGTGGCGCCTGCGCCTGACGGTTGTCTTGCCCTTCAGGACGACCAAGCAACTGCATGACATCACCAACTACTTCGGTGGTGTAACGCTTCTGCCCGCTTTCATCTTCCCAAGAACGTGTGCGAATTTTTCCTTCGATGTACACCTGAGAACCTTTGTGCAGGTATTTTTCTGCAGTTTCAGCCAAACGACGCCATAGCACCACATTGTGCCATTCTGTTTGGGTGCGCTTCTCGCCAGAATTGCGATCAGTGTATGTTTCTGAAGTTGCGATTGGGAATGAGCATACGGCTACTCCGCTTTGTGTATGTCTGAGCTCAGGGTCTTTTCCGAGATTCCCTAAGAGGATTACTTTGTTTATACCTGCCATAAAACAAAGGTAGCAATATATAAGGCAGTTTATGTCCCCGTGGAAAACTCTTCTAGGACGTCCAGAAGAGGTCTTGTGCTTTGTCTATCAGGCGCGGAATTGGCAAGTTGTCAAAGGCGCCTTTCGCTACCCAAGATTCATCTTTCTTGGGCGCTATTTTTTGGTCTGTTGAAGCAATGATGAAACGCGCTTGAATTTTCCGATGGGAGAGAATGTGCTTAAAGCTTTCTGAAATATGGGTAACGATAAAGCTTTTCCCCAATGCCGATTGCAGCTGGGTAATGGCTTCTTCTTCAACGATGGCTTTCGAGTGTTCGATGCTCGGAAAGTCGTACATGTTGGCCCAAATTCCCTTAGCGGGGCGTTTTCTCACCAACAGCTCATCCCCGTGTTTGAGTACCACATAATAAGTGTGTACTTCTTTGGTTTTCGTTTTCTTTTCTTTGAACGGAATGCGGTCGAAGCTTCGGTCTCTTCGGGCTTGGCAATCGTTTTCCCAAGGACAAGTATTGCAAAGTGGCTTTTGTGGTTTGCAAACCAAGGCACCAAGTTCCATGACGCTCTGGTTGAAGTCTCCAGGATGGGATCTAGGCAAGATCCTGGTCATGGTTTCGCGTACTTTTTTCTCGCCTTTGGCGGAATTGATCGCGTCTTCCATGCCAATCAATCGAGAAATCACACGGAGTACATTGCCATCTACTACAGGGATAGCCTCATTGTAAGCGATGGAAGCAATGGCTGCTGCGGTGTATGGACCAATTCCCTTTAGGTTGCGTAATCCTTCCGCGCTATCGGGAAAAACACCATCATGCTCATTGACCACTTGTTTAGCAGCAAAAAGCAGGTTGCGAGCACGTGAATAGTAGCCTAGTCCTTGCCAGAGCTTCAAAACCTCTTCTTCTTCCGCGTTAGCGAGATCATGAACGGTAGAAAATCGGTCAGTAAATTTCAGGTAATAGGCCGTGCCTTGATCGATCCGAGTCTGCTGAAGAATGATCTCTGAAAGCCAAATCTTGAAGGGATTAGCGTCTTCTCGCCAAGGTAGTTGACGCTTATTTTGCTGGTACCATAGAAGGATCTTTTCCGCCAATACTTTCATCTGCTTGTAACACAAGGGATTGTTAATTGTTAAAAAGACAGAGCACTATTTTAGTTTTCAATGAAATAGGACTATCTTTGCGCTCCGTTTTTTGAGAACCACAAATAGAAGAAATTATGACGAAGGCGGATATCGTGAACGAGATCGCAGACAAGACTGGAATTGAGAAAGCTGACGTGCAGACTACCATCGAAGCATTTATGGCAACTGTTAAGGGGTCATTGGAAAAAGGTGAAAATGTGTACCTACGCGGATTCGGAAGTTTTGTGATCAAAACACGCGCTAAGAAGACTGGACGTAACATCCTGAAGAACACAACGATTGTTATTCCAGCACATAATATTCCTTCATTCAAGCCTGCGAAAACATTCGTAGACGGGGTGAAGAACAAGGTCTCTGTTAAGTAATGAGCGGTAGAACCGCCAAACTTGCAGTTGTACTAGGCGCAATAGCGCTGATCGTTCTTTTTATGGTAATGCCTCGCCAGCCGGAATCGGTGGTAGAGGAAGTAGGTGAACAGAAGCCTGCATCAGCTGCTGAGATTGAACTCATGGCAGCCGTGGAGCAAGTCCAAAATGGGGGGAACCCTATGGAAGGAATCATGCGCATCAGAGCACTGCTAGAAGAAGATTCTACGTATGCCGATGCACACCTTTGGTTGGGCTTCTTCAGCTTGCAGTCTGGGCAAACCGACAAAGCCGTGAGTCGCTTCAATAAAGTGAAGCAGCTTGACCCACTCAACCCAGAGCCATTTTGGCAATTGGGAATGATGCACATCGACAAGGAAAACTATCGATCTGCGATTCCTGAGCTGGAACAGGCAGTGGTGAGAGACTCAGCTTATGTGAATGGTATGTTCTTCATGGCGCGATGCTACGAAGAGCTTCAAATGCCAGATAGCGCTTTGTTCTACTACGAGAGTTACCTGCCTTTCGCCCCTGATACTGTGGTGACGAATCGCGTGAACGACTTTATTACAAATTTGAAAGAAGAAATAAACCGATAAGCTATGCCAAGCGGAAAGAAAAGAAAGCGTCATAAGATGTCGACGCACAAGCGCAAGAAGAGGCTTCGTAAGAACAGACACAAGAAGAAGAAGTAATCTGTTCGGGTGCGAACTAGCACCCGCAACTTTCTTTTTCTTATTGTTCGAATGAAGTAACATCAAATGCGCAGCATGTGAATGTAGAACTGGTCATAAATTCTACGAAAGAAGGCACTGAAATAGCCTTGCTTAATGACCGGACGCTGGTTGAATTGCACAAAGAGCATGTCAACCAAGAATATGCTGTAGGTGACCTATACGTAGGTAAGGTTCGCAAAGTATTGCCGAGCCTAAATGCAGCATTCGTGGATGTTGGATACGAGAGAGATGCGTTTTTGCATTACCTCGATCTAGGTCCACAGTTTGCCTCGATGAAATTGTACGCGAGGCGCGTTATGACGGGAAAACAGCAGTCTTCTAGTCTGGCAGACTTCCGAAAGTTGCCTGACATTGATAAGGGAGGCAAGATCAAAGATCAGCTGTCGAGCAGCCAGCAAGTGCTGGTGCAAGTCGCGAAAGAGCCTATTTCAGCCAAAGGTCCGCGCCTGACAACGGAAGTAACGTTGCCGGGTAGATTTATTGTGCTCGTGCCTTTTTCTACCAAAATCTCCCTTTCTCAACGTATCCAAAACGAAGAAGAACGAACGCGTCTTCGTCGTTTGATGCAGAGTATCAAGCCGCCTAATTTCGGTGTGATCGTACGTACGGTAGCCGAGAACAAAGGAGCAGCAGAACTTCACGCTGACTTGTCTGAACAAGTGAAGCGTTGGGAGTTACTTTATGACAACCTCAAGAAGAACAAAAAGCCACCTCACCGTGTGTTAGGGGAGATTGGTAAAACCAACGCGCTGTTGCGCGATATCCTAACACCGAATTTCTCTGCCATTCATGTCAACGATGAAGACATAGCGAATGAGGTGAAAGATTTCCTGCGCTCCATTGCTCCCGATAAAGAAGGGGTGGTGAAGCTATCGAAAGGAAAAGACCTCTTTGATACTTACCACATCCACAAACAGATCAAAGCAACCTTTGGGAAGCAGGTAAATCTGAAGAGTGGAGCCTACTTAATTATCGAGCATACAGAGGCCATGCACGTGATTGACGTGAACAGTGGTGGGCGTAAAGGCGGTGTCAAGAATCAAGAGGAAAACGCACTCCAGACCAACCTCGAATGTGCGCGCGAAATTGCGCGGATCTTGCGCCTTCGTGATATGGGTGGAATCATTTGTATCGACTTCATCGATATGGGTGACCGTGCGAACCAGAAGAAACTATTCGAAGAGCTGAAGAAAGCCATGTCAACCGACAAGGCAAAGCACAACATTCTTCCTCCAAGTCGTTTCGGGGTGGTAGAGATCACTCGCCAGCGTGTTCGCGAGGTGACTGATATTACTACCGCTGAGAAATGTCCTTCTTGTGGAGGTAAGGGAGTTGTGGAAGCTCCGATCCTATTCACAGATACCATCGAAAATAACCTACGCTACCTGCGTGAGGATAAGAAGATGACCAACATTCGTTTGGTAGTGCACCCAATGGTGGAGGCTTACCTAACGAAAGGACTCTGGAATAGCACCATCAAGAAGTGGCGTAAGCAGTACAAGATGAAGATTGCGCTTGAAGCGAACTCATCACTCCAATTCTTGGAGCATCACTTCTACGATAGTAAAGACGAAGAGATCACCCTCTGATCATCTTACCTCACTCGGAAAGGCTATGAAATGCTTGAGCACTGGTTGGCTTAATGTCGACAGATTCAAGTGGTCACTTGCTTCGGCTACATCTTTCGTTGTGCCATCTTTAAACAAGATCTTGATCTCGTTGGCAGCGGAACTGTATGCTCGGTTGTCGATAGACTCTTGAATCAAGAAGTATGAAGCTTGGTGATCGTTCAAGTTGAAGGTGTTCTTGATGCGCTCAATCTTCTCAAGAACCTCAGCCTCTGAAAACTCTTCTTTTCTTAGATTAATCTTGAAAAGCTCTCGTGAGGATAGTCGCTTGCAAAGCTCCGCTAACACGGTGTCTTCATGATCTTGCCATACTTTGATGGAGCTCAAAATATCGTAGTCATCCAAACGACAGAAGGTGCTTAGAACGTCTGGGTTGCTCAGGAATTCTTCTCGAGTAAAGTCGTTGTTGAGGAAGGTCTTTAATGCCGGTGAAGCAAAGAGTGCTGCTCCTTCTTGGCTCAGTTCTTTCGCTCGCTTCAAAATATTCACCAGCATGAACTCGGCAGAAAGCACCGTCTTGTGAAGGTAAACTTGCCAGTACATTAGACGACGGGCAACGATGAACTTCTCAATCGAATAGATTCCCTTTTCTTCAACGACCAGTTGATCATCCACCACATTCAACATCTTGATGATGCGGTCTGATCCTACTTGACCTTCCGTTACGCCCGAGTAGAAGCTGTCGCGGCGCAGGTAGTCGAGTCGATCCATGTCGAGCTGACTTGATACGAGCTGGTGTAAGAAGTGCTTTGGATAGTGATTGTTGAAGATCTCAATCGTCATATCGAGCTCACCATTCAACTCTTCGTTGAGGTAGTTCATGATGAAGACCGAGATGTCTTCGTGGCTAATCCCTTTCACCAAGGTGTGCTCTAGTGCGTGAGAGAACGGGCCATGGCCGATGTCGTGCAATAGAATAGCAGTGCAGACCGCCTTTGCCTCTTCCTCCGTGATTTCGTGACCTTTTTGACGGATCTCTTCAATGGCTCCTTGCATCAGGTGCATGGCGCCAATGGCATGATGAAAACGGTTGTGCGTCGCTCCCGGATACACCAAGTGAGATAAACCCAATTGAGAAATTCGGCGTAAGCGTTGGAAGTAAGGATGGTCAATGAGATCTAAGAGACGTTCGTAGCGCAAAGTGATAAAGCCATAGACCGGGTCGTTCAGGATCTTACGTTTGTTCATGTGTTCTTGAATCTCACTGCGCAGGGCACGAAACTGCGCTACTTTGCGTTTCTTTGTGGTAGTGGCGAAATCGCCGCTCCAAATATAGCCAAAGCACCGCGGTAAGAAGGTGTCAGGCATAAATTCAGAAGCTACACTACATGTCACAAGTACGGATCCTTTGGGCAGATGACGAGATCGATCTGCTAAAACCCCACGTTCTCTTTCTTGAACATAAAGGCTACGAGGTCGTTGCCGTGAACAATGGTGCCGAGGCAGTGGAATTGGCCGAGGAACAACACTTCGATATTGTGTTCCTCGATGAGAACATGCCTGGATTAAGTGGCCTGGAGACCCTTCAGAAGATGAAGGAAAATGATGCGACACTTCCGATCATCATGATCACCAAAAGTGAAGAGGAGCATATCATGGAAGAAGCCATTGGTTCAAAGATTTCTGACTACTTGATCAAGCCAGTGAATCCAAATCAGATTCTTCTTTCGATCAAAAAGAACCTAGATAAGAACCGCTTGGTGAGTGAGCGCACTACTTCTGGATATCGGCGACAGTTCCAGCAGATTGGAATGCAGTTGAACGATCGATTGGATTACCACGATTGGACTGAGCTCTACAAGAAACTTGTTTACTGGGATCTTGAATTAGAAGATTCACAAGACAAGGGCATGAGTGAGGTCTTTCGCATGCAGCAGATCGATGCGAACAACCAATTCGTTCGTTTTATCAAAGAGAATTACGAGGATTGGCTCAACGGAATTGAAGAAGCTCCGGTGATGTCACACAACCTCTTTCAGAATAAGGTGAAGCCGATCATCGAATCTACAGGTGACAAGCCAGTATTCCTCTTCTTGATCGACAACCTTCGTTATGATCAGTGGAAGACACTTCAACCACGTATCAGCGAATTCCTTCGAGTGGAGGATGAAGAGATGTTCTATTCAATCCTACCAACGGCTACGCATTACGCTCGTAACGCGATCTTCGCTGGCTTGATGCCCTCTGAAATTGCACGTCGCTTCCCAAATATGTGGAAGACAGAAAACGATGAGGGCGGGAAGAACAGTCACGAGGCAGACTTCTTGGCAAGTAACTTGAAGCGCATGGGAATGGATATCTCGTGGAGCTACAACAAGATCACCAACTTGAATGCCGGGAAGCGATTGGCTGACTCATTCTTCGAGCTGAAGGATAACAAGCTAAATGTAATCGTCTACAATTTCGTAGACATGCTTTCACATGCCCGTACTGAGATGGAAGTGATCAAGGAGCTTGCTGATGATTCACCAGCTTACCGATCATTGACACAGTCATGGTTCGATCATAGTCCGTTAATTGAAATGATGCAGAAGGCAGCTGAAATGGGTGGCCACTTCATCATGACTACCGATCACGGTACGGTGCGAGTAGAAGACCCAGTGAAGATCGTTGGAGATCGCAACACCAATACGAACCTTCGTTATAAAGCAGGGCGAAACCTCAACTACAACGAGCAAGAAGTTTACGAGGTGCGTGATCCAGACGATGTCTTCTTGCCTAAATACAATGTGTCTACACACTACGTCTTCGCTACGAAGGATGATTTCTTTGTTTACCCGAACAACTACAATCACTTCGTGAAGTATTACCGCCACACCTTCCAGCACGGAGGGGTATCGATGGAAGAGATGTTGATTCCATTTATCTCATTGTCTACGAAGTAAGATGAACTTTCTCGCACCTGACCTGCCAGCCATGAAAGAAGTGGCGAAGCAGTTGATTGACTTGCTGCCTAACGACGGAATCGTCGTGGTAGAAGGTGAAATGGGTGCGGGAAAAACAACCTTGATTACTCAACTGTGCGCGGTGCTTGGAGTGGAAGATAAGGTGAGTAGCCCGACATTTTCATTGGTCAATGAATACCGAACGTCAGATGATGATTTGATCTTCCATTTTGATTTGTACCGTTTAGAAGATCCGGAGGAAGCCCTCGATTTTGGGATCGAAGAGTACTTTGATCAAGGCGCTCTTTGTTTCATTGAATGGGCTGATCGATTGGGGGCATACCTTCCCGAAGCCCATTATGTGATATCAATTGAAGACCAAGAAGGGACGCGTTCCATCACATTTACCAAGAATCAATAGTTGATCCTTAGCATAGGTTTGAGAGCTAAACTAGCCTTCCAATTCCGTATCTTCGAGAACTAAGCTTAACATCCCGGTCGATGGATTCAAAAAAAGATGCGATCAGGGCACTTGCCCAAGAAGCGGCCCTCCTTCCACAGGAGGAAATGTTGGAGGTTGGAAAACGCCATCAGCGGCTAACCATCGGAATTCCGAAAGAAACTTCCTTTCAGGAAAAACGAGTGGCACTCGTACCAGAATCAGTAGCGATGCTTGCTGCCCATGGTCATGAAGTGATCGTAGAAACCAATGCCGGACGTGACGCTTCATTTCAAGACAAGGATTATTCTGAAGCTGGAGCGAAGATCGTTTACGATACCAAAGAAGTATTCCAAAGCAACATCATTCTGAAAGTAGCCCCACCATCATTGGAAGAGGTGAAGATGATGCCTGGAAAACAGACACTCCTTTCAGCCCTTCAGCTAACGGTGCAGCCTGTAGATTCTTTGAAGATGTTGATCAACAAAAAGATCACCGCCATTGCGTGGGATTACGTACGCGATGAAACAGGGATTTTCCCAGTGGTACGATCGATGGGTGAAATCGCAGGAAATACTTCGGTACTGATCGCGGCAGAACACCTTTCCAATGTGAACCAAGGACAAGGACTCATGTTCGGAGGAATCTCAGGGGTTCGTCCAACAGAGGTTGTGATTCTTGGAGCTGGAACCGTAGGAGAATTTGCGGCCAGAGCAGCCATTGGCCTGGGAGCAAGCGTTAAGCTGTTTGATAACAGCATGTACAAACTTCGTCGTATTCAGAATGACCTCGGTCAACGATTGTGGACTTCTACGATCCAACCTTCTGTGTTGGAAGAAGCACTTTCGAAAGCTGATGTTGCGATTGGAGCTTTGCGCGCACCATTCGGTCGCACACCGTGCGTGGTGACAGAGAATATGGTGAGCCAGATGAAATACGGTTCTGTGATCGTTGACATCTCGATTGATCAAGGAGGATGTTTCGAAACGAGTCGTGTGACCAATCATGATACGCCAACCTTTAAGGAGTACGGAGTAGTTCACTACTGTGTGCCGAACGTTGCGAGTCGAGTGAGCAGAACGGCTAGCTCTGCCTTGAGCAACATCTTCGCACCAATCCTCGTGAACGTAGGGAGCGATGGCGGTTGGACTTCAGCTATCAAACGTCATCCTGGATTACGAGATGGAGTTTACCTGTTCAATGGTTCATTGGTAAATGAGATCATTGGAGAGGCATTCAACCTTCCTTACAAACGTTTGGATCTCTTGCTAGCCGCACTCTAAATATGAAGTGAGAATCTCTTCCGATTAGTCAACAATAGATTTTAGGAAGGCCGCCATGTCTGCGGCTTGAGAAGAACGCATCCATTGTTCAATATTGCGTTGGTGTTTTTGACCTCGTCTTTCATAGCTCGATTTCAGCCCTTGATAAACGTCTTCAGGAGTGTCAGCCACCGTACACCCAGGATGTTGGTTCAATAGTTCTTCTAAGACGTCGTGGTCATTCGGAGTGAGTAGAATTTCACTTCCTGAAGCGAGGTATTCGAAAATCTTGCTTGAGTAAACTCCTTTCATTCCATAGTGCGCAGGGAAAAGCAAAACATCGGCGCCCTGTTGAGCTGCAAACGCTTCTTCACGCGGACCACGCGGAATACTTTGAAATGAAACCTTCGGTGCATATTCAGCGATGGATTCCTTGACGTGTTTGTCGATGTGAATCGTACTTCCCCAAAAAACGAGATCAGTTTCTGGGAATTCAGCTATGAAACGCTCAAAGCCTTTCAAGAAAACGTCTAACCGTTGTGTGTGATACATAGTGCCACAATGCATGACTGTGAATCGGTCGAAGGAACGCGGAGCGGGACGTTCCGCCAACGGCGAAAAACCATTATGAATCACCTTGCCCTCGCTGCGAAACCAGGAGGTCAATACATCAGATAAGGGTTGTGAAACGGTAGTCCATGATGCCGCGTTTTTCATCCAACGTTTCCAATACCTCAAGGTGATATTGTCAAGGACCTTTCTACTAAAAGGGGTGATGTGATCGTTGTCAACCAAGTAACGGTTGTTGAGCAGGTCACGGAAATCAATCACGAAGGGAATCCCAAAGGTCTGTTCAATGCGATGGGCATGGTGAATATGATAGTGCGGGCTGAATACCCCTAATACCAAATCGTATGAATGGGTTTTCAAGTGATCGCAAAGGAAATCCCACATGCGATTTTCATCGGCCTTTAATTGATACTCAGGCCTTCCTTTGAGGTATGACCACAAAGTGGCCAATGACCGAATTCCTGGGATGCGGTATACGACTGGAAGTTCCCCTGGAGTTTTAATCGTTTCCGCCGGTAGACGAAAAACCTCATAGCTCCCATCATCAGAAACACCCTCCCAATCATAGGTTACCACCGAAACGTCAATGCCATGTTCAGGAAGAAACCTTGCCCACGCCAAAGCCCGTTGACTGGCAGTGACATTCAAGGGAGGAAAGTGATATGACAGCAAAAGCAATTGCACAGAGCGAAGATAATCAAGGAGAAAGGATGAGCTGAATGCCGAGGGCAAGTGCACAAGATGCGATGAACAGAGCTAAAGTGATCAATGCGGGCTTCCATATTGATAGGCCGGTGAGCTTCAGTGGCCATAACCCAAAGATGAAGGTGACTGTGGCTGTGAGTACACTGTAGAAGAAGATGATATCAAGGAATGCCCACCCGAGGTATGCAGGAATGGCAATTCCGAGCAGACGCGAGAGGAATAAAAGGGCTTGAAAAATAAATAGCTCGCGCTCTTTGGCCGTTGTCAAGAACAAACTAGAGAGTGGCATTCCCGCGTAGCGGAAGAAATACGAAAGAACCAAGAATGACGCAGCAGCGCCGGCTTCAGCCCACCGTTCAGAGAAAACGATGGCGTAAATCTCTTCACCAGCACCTCCAATAACCACAACAACACCGGCTGCAATTAGTAACAATCGGTAGTAGAGTTTAAGCGTTCGTTCTTGCAATGCTTCCGGATGATTCGGCCATAGTTCAGTACTGCGTTGAAGAAATACCGAAGCGATTCCGCTGCTGAGCAGACGCACAGGAAGGTCAAGTACAATTAAGGCGTAGGTGAAAAAGCCGGCGTAACTCGTATTGCCCGTCATCGCGGGGAGGAGTAGCACAGGAACATAGCTTGAAGCCGTATTCAATAGTCCACTGGTTAAGATGTAGCGCGGGTAATTGGCAAATTTCTCCTTGGCCTCCTGCAAAGACTCCCGACTGATGGCGTGCGTCATACGCTTCCATCCATTGTTAATCAATCCAGTCACGAAGAGCATGAATCGACCTCCATACATAATGGCGCTGGTCAAGATGAGCCCGTCAGCTTGCGCACTGATAAATTTTCCGTAGCCCACGTTGAACAGCTTCGAACCAAGGGCCAGCGGTATCTCCACCAATGAAACCTTCTTGAAGAGTTTCTCTCGAATACTCCATTGAACCCCAATCTGATCAAGGGCCAGCAGGATAGCCAGCACAGGAATGGAGTACACCCAATAGCCTGCGTAAGTCGCATTCATCAACTCGAGGAAGAGATCTCCAAAGGCAACAGTGATGAGAAAAAGTACCACGCCAGTCCAAACCAAGCTTCGTAAACACAGTCGTAGCAGGGCTTGCAACATGTCTTCTTCTTTTGCCAGAACAATGGCGCGTGTATACCCCAAAGTCAAAACAGTTCCGGTAATCATTACCGCAGAGTTGATGACACTAAAGGTTCCGTAAGCTTCTGGATCGTAGATTCTTGCGAGGATGGGGAAGAAGATGATCTGAATCCCCATGTTCCATAAGCTCGACATGCTCATGAAGGCAACGTTCTGCAGGAATGAATTCCGCGAACGCAGGCTTTGTAACATTGTTCTGATCTTCTCGTTCACCTTTTTAGGTCTATCAACGGTGAGAAGATAGTATTTCACGGGTGGCTAGCAATACGCTACGATGGGCTTTTGTAACTTTCAACCATGCGAAAAGCGATACTCACCCTTATCTTCTCGCTGCCTCTGCACCTCCTTGCGCAGTTGCCTCTTGAATTGGAGGGACTCGAATTGTGGGTTCGAGCTGATAGTTCGATGGAGTTGAACATCGACCGAGTGATCACTTGGTACGACCTGTCTGAGAATGCTCGAGATCTTTCGCAAAACATCAACAATTTCCGCCCTGTAGTACTCGAAGATCAGTTGGCCGGGCATCGCACCGTCTACTTCAATGGGATCAATAATCGTTTGGTTTTTGATGAGGTGCCCAATGCACGCAGTATCTTCTGGGTACTTAAGGAAGACGATGACGCGACAGGTGCTCGGCCACTGCTGGGACATAGCTCTACCTTCCCGTTCTTCAGGGGAGAGAACCAAGAGGTATGGCACCCCGATTTCGCTGATGAGGCGGTTCGTGATGGGGTGACTCGAGTAGGATTTGAAGCCATTGATGGTGATGTAGATCCATTGCCAGATGGGTATCAAATTGTGAGTTTGAGAACCACGGGCGACGTGGTTACCGACCAATTAGGTCAAGATCGAAACACCAACAACTTCTGGAAAGGGGAGATCGCTGAACTCCTTGTCTTTTCTACTGAATTGACTCCTGAGCAAGTAGAGACAGTGGAGAATTTCCTGGCTGATCATTATTCCGTTTCGCTCAATTTGGGTGATGATATCGCTATCGCGGAAGGGTTTTGTCATACCACCTTGAGTGCCACCCCAGGCTTCTTAAGTTATGATTGGAACACAGGTGATACAGGACCTACAATCGATGTCAATAATTCTGGAATCTACGTTTGCGAAGCACTCGATGCCTTCGGACGAATTCAAGTGGATAGCATCGAAGTGACTTATCCAGGGAATACGATTCAGCAAGAACAAGGACTGATCTGTATCGGCGATAGCCTGCAGTGGAATCTTGAGCTAGATGAAGAACTCTATACCATTGAATGGAATGATGGTGAACCGGGTGCCCATCGCTGGTTCCTCGAAGAAGGTGAGTTCTTTGCAACCATTACCGACGAGAATCTGTGCGTACTTGAGACGCCTGAGTTGATGGTTCAAGTAGATAGCTTCCCTCTAGAAGCCACGCTTGGTCCGGATGTTGAACTCTGTTCTGGGAACTTCATTTCACTTGATCCTGCCGGCGCTGAGATCACTTCCTACCTCTGGATGGAGAGTGTGGAAGATGAGCAATTGGAGATTCTAGAGACCGGTGAATACTTTGTGGAAGCTGAGAATACCAACGGCTGCCAGGTGTTTGATACTATCATGGTCGAGATTGTTGGGCAGAGCCCGGAGGTGGTCATTTTGCAACCACCGTTCACTTGCCAAAACGTAGAAAACACTTTCCAAGCCTCGGCTTCTGCTGACGGCTTTATTACTTCATATGAATGGAATTTCGCTAACGCGGAAACGGGTAGTGGACAAATTGTAGAATGGACTCCTGACTTCTTCGGATTTGCTGAAGTGAGTGTTTTGGTCACCGTTGAAACCGGTTGTACGGCTGAGGTGAGTGTGGAACTGAATGTGAATGCACAACCGGAAGCCACCATTGGAGTGGGACAAGCATGTGCGAATAGTGAGATTCTGTTCTCGACGAATCCAACGGTGGAAGAAGGTTTGATTAGTTCTATTGATTGGGTCTTTGAAGGGGCTAGCGCCGAAGGGGACATCGTTTCATTTGAGACACAGGAAGCTGGGTTTTCTAATGTTTTGCTGACAGTCGACGCAACAAACGGTTGTTCCTTGTCACTTGAACAAATCATCAATGTATTCCCTTCTCCTGAGATTACGATCATCAATGAGCCGGTATGTTTTGGGGAGCTCAGTGCTTTTGAACTCGATATTCAAGGAGGAGCTGGAAATATCGTAAGCTATGATTGGCTCTTTGGCGATGGTGCTACTTCAAGCCAAGACAGCCCGCAGCACTTCTACACCCAACCAGGAGGTTACGTGGTAAGCGCTGAAGTAATCGCAGAAAACGGATGCCGTGGAGACAATGCCTTAACTACGCAAGTGCTGTCATTGCCTGAAGCTGATTTTCCGGTAGGGAATGCTTGTATCGGTGAACCATATTTAATTGTAGATGCCTCTGTATCCTTCGATGATATTGATACTTGGGAGTGGGAAATTGACGAACTCGGAAGCTTTGAAGGGGTGAGCATCTCACCAACCTTTGAATCGCTCGGCTTCCAAGAAGTTACCTTGTTCGTGACCACTGTTCAAGGGTGCAGTGATGAGATCACCAAACAAATCCCCGTCTTCGAACTGCCGGTAGCCGACTTCAGTTTTGATCCCGTCATCGGTCTGCCGCCACTTGAGGTCGACTTTATCAATGAGAGTGAAGGAGCAACTGAATTCGTTTGGAACTTCGGAACTGGTGATATCAGTGAAGAGGCCGAACCGACCTTCGTGTACAATGAAGAAGGGAGCTTTGAGATCAATCTTTCCGCCACGAACGTCTATGGTTGTCGTGCGAACGCGAACGCTGTAATCGACGTCACGGAACCAATCCTTGACCTTCGTATGGAGGCCTTAAATCATGTAACTACGGACTTCGGCTATCAAGTGAGTGCACTCATAGTCAATAGTGGAAACTATAGGCTTGACAGCGTAGCTTGTGTACTGACCCCAGGTAATGGGAACACCCTCGTTGAATGGTTGAATGAACCGCTAGACGTTGGCGAAAGCAGAATCTTTACTTGGCAGAGCACCGTGCAATTAAGTGCGTCTTCGTACCCTTACTACTGCGCAGAAACCATTGCCTACTCTGAATTGGCAAGTGAACGCACCCCTGAAGACAACAGCCAATGCGGAGGCTTTACAGTTGAGTTTGAACTCACGCCGCTCTTCCCAAACCCGGCAAGAGCTGATGAGTTGCTCACCATGCGCATAATTGGCGCTACGTATATGGAAGTTCAATTCCGAGTGATTGATTTGGCTGGACGCGAAGTTATTCGCAGTCAAACGATCGCGATCAACCCAGGGTTCAATCAATACCAACTTGACCTCACTGGACTCAGTGAAGGGCAGTACCTTTTCTTTATTGAGGGAGTTCAGGGCGAACACGTTCAAACCCTGATGATCTGGGACTAATTACTCGTTGTAGTTCAATACTTTGAATCCACCGTCGAGCAAGTGCTTGTCTTTGGCAAACAGGCGAAGGTCAGCTTGCATCATCTCTTTAACGAGTTCTTCCAGAGTTACTTCGTGTTTCCAGCCAAGTTCTTCGTTCGCACGTGTCGGGTCACCAACCAATAGGTCAACCTCCGTAGGACGGAAGTAACGAGGGTCAACTTCGATCAGCACTTTTCCGTCTGCCTTATTGATTCCTTTTTCGTTCACTCCTTCACCTTTCCATTCGAGCTCGATATTGACTTCTTTGAAGGCCAATTCTGCAAATGAACGAATGCTGTGTGTTTCACCGGTTGCAAGAACGTAGTCGTCAGCTTTGTCTTGCTGAAGCATGAGCCACATTCCCTTGATATAATCGCGGGCGTGTCCCCAGTCACGCTGAGCGTCTAGGTTACCGAGGTATAACTTGTCTTGCAGACCAAGGCTGATACGCGCAGCGGCACGTGTGATTTTTCGTGTAACGAAGGTCTCACCACGCAACGGGCTCTCGTGGTTGAAAAGGATACCGTTACATGCATACATGTTGTATGCTTCACGGTAGTTCTTCGTGATCCAGAATCCGTACAACTTTGCTACACCGTATGGGGAACGTGGGTAGAACGGAGTACTTTCTTTTTGAGGTACTTCTTGTACCAATCCATACAACTCAGAAGTTGAGGCTTGGTAGAAGCGTGTGTTTTCCGTGAGGCCAAGAATTCGAATAGCCTCAAGGATACGGAGCGTACCCAAGGCATCTGAATTCGCTGTGTATTCAGGTGTTTCGAAAGAAACTTTGACGTGCGACTGCGCTGCCAAGTTGTAGATCTCATCGGGTTCTGTTTCTTGAACCAAGCGGATGAGGTTGGTACTGTCAGTGAGGTCACCGTAGTGAAGGAAGAAGTTCACATTCTTCTCGTGTTGATCTTGGTAGAGGTGGTCTACACGATCAGTATTAAACAAGGATGAGCGACGCTTTACGCCGTGTACTTCGTATCCTTTATTCAACAGGAATTCTGCGAGGTAGGCCCCGTCTTGTCCTGTCACACCTGTAATAAGAGCTTTCTTTGCCATAGTGCCGAATTGGGACAAATGTACACAAATGGCACACTGGCTTTGTCAGAGAGTGCCCTACATTTTGAACACTGTATAGCTTAAGAAACGAGCTGACTCTGAAGTTCAACTAATCCGCGGTAAACACCGTTCTCGATTGTGATGAGTTCTTCGTGTTTTCCTTCCTCTACTTTTATGCCGCCATCTAAGACAATAATCTTATCTGCACTGCGGATTGTAGAAAGGCGGTGAGCAATCACCACAGAGGTTCTTCCCTTCATCAATTTATCAAGGGCATCTTGTACCAAACGTTCTGATTCACTATCCAGCGAACTCGTCGCCTCATCCAGAATCAAAATGGTTGGGTTCTTCAACACGGCACGCGCAATGGCAATGCGTTGACGTTGTCCACCTGAAAGTTGAATTCCTCGCTCTCCCACGATGGTGTCTAAGCCATCAGGGAATTGGTCAATGAACTGGAGTGCATTCGCCTGGGCTGCTGCCTGGTGAATCTCTTCATCGCTTGCCTCTGGGTTACCGTAGGCAATGTTTTCTTTAATGCTACCGCCGAATAGGATCACCTCTTGGGGTACAAAGGCCATCTGAGAGCGTAGCTCGGTCAAATCATATTCACTGGCATCTACACCATCGAATTGCACCTTTCCAGCCTGAGGAACATAGAACTGCAAGATCAACGAAGCAATCGTAGACTTACCAGCGCCTGACGGACCAACAATCGCTACATGGTCTCCAGCGCTAGCGCGGAAACTCAAGTCATTGATCACTTGGATCTCTTTACGCGAGTCGTAGTGGAACTGCAGTCTTTGGAATTCGATTTCTCCCTTCAACGCCCGTTGCTTGAAGCTTGGCGATTCAATCACGACTGGCTCAGGATCCAACTCAAGGATGTCCATCACGTTTTCAATGGCTCCAATTCCACGCTGTAGTTGAGCGAACTGAGCAGCAATACCACCGATAGATCCGGCTACGAGACCGGTCATAAGTAGGAAGGAGAAGAAGTATTCGCTATCCAGTTCTCCTGCAGCCATTAAGTCGGCTCCCTTGAAAATAACCAAAGAGATGGCTCCAAAGATGAAGAGGATAATAAATGAGCTAAACGATGCTCTCCACCATGCCCCTTTCAGGGCGAATTTCTTGATTTCAGTGATGTTCCCCATGTAACGAGTGACCTCTAATAATTCGTTGGCGAAGCTCTTAACATTGACAATACCCGTCAAGGTTTCTTGTACCACCACATTCGACTCTGCCACTTGGTCTTGCGTCTTCTTGCTCAGCTTACGAATGAATCGTCCGAAAATCACGGCAATGATGATCACCACAGGAAGGGTGCTCAACATAATGAAGGTGAGGGTAGGAGAGAAGAAGAGCAACGCAGCAATACCTCCAACAATCACGATGAGCTGTCGTAGCAACTCCGCGAGAGTAGTCGTAAAGACATCTTGAATCGAAGTGATATCTGCGGAAATACGCGAGTTCAGATCACCCACTCGCTGCTCGTTGAAGTACTGCATCGGCATGCGAATAATCTTCTGGTAGGTGTCTTTTCGCAAGGCCAACATCATGTTTTCCGTAATCCGCGCAAAGAGAATGACGCGAGTAAAGCTCATGATGGCTTGAATCACCAATACTGCAAAGATGATCACTGCCAAACTTCCGAGATCAGAGAAGTTAAACTCAAAATCAAAGTAAGAGCGGATATCGTCTTGCTCTGGCTGTTGAACTCCGACTCCTCCAAGCTGTCCCCAAAGACGAGTCACCAACAGCGTGAATACCCCAGACAAGGAAATCAAGACAATACCAAAGGCAAACTGCCAACGATACGGTTTGACATATTTAAAGATGCGCGTAGCCTGCTTCAAGCTCGCTTTCGACAAACGCTTTTTCTTTTCTTTTTTCTTCTCGCTCAAGGGAATTCGATTGCAGAGTGCAAAGGTCGGAGATAGATCAGGGATAACCTAACGGGGGTGTCATGGCAGTGTCATTTTTAGGACGGGTCAGACGGTAGACTGGCCTTACTAACTCCTGTAGCCTAACGCCTAAAGGAAAGAAACACCGCGATCAGCAATCCGCATTCCGCGATCCAGTGAAAAAAAAGCCCCGCTAACGCAGGGCTTTTTATCCATATAAACGTCTTCTTAGTATCGGTAGTGCTCTGGCTTGTATGGCCCTTCTACTTCAACTCCGATGTATTTCGCTTGCTCATTTGTAAGCGTTTCTAGCTCTACACCAATCTTCCCAAGGTGTAGACGAGCTACCTTCTCATCAAGGTGCTTCGGAAGAATGTATACATCGTTTTCGTAGTTCGAGTGGTTCTGCCATAGCTCGATCTGTGCCAAAGTCTGGTTTGTGAAGCTGTTAGACATCACAAATGATGGGTGACCTGTTGCACATCCAAGGTTCACTAGACGTCCTTCAGCAAGTAGGATCAAATCCTTCCCGTTGATTGTGTACTTGTCTACCTGCGGCTTGATCGTGTCTTTAGAAGCACCGTGGTTGTCGTTCAACCATGCTACGTCGATCTCGTTATCGAAGTGACCGATATTACAAACGATCGCTTTGTCTTTCATATTTTCGAAGTGACGACCAATTAGGATATCCTTGTTACCTGTTGCGGTTACAACAATGTCACCTTCAGCAACAGCGTCATCCATCTTCTTTACTTCGTATCCGTCCATAGCCGCTTGAAGTGCACAGATAGGATCAATCTCCGTTACAATTACTCGACAGCCAGCGTTACGAAGAGATTCAGCGGAACCTTTACCTACGTCACCGTATCCAGCCACAACAGCTACTTTACCAGCCATCATGATGTCAGTCGCACGACGGATCGCATCTACACAAGATTCACGACATCCGTACTTGTTGTCAAATTTCGATTTTGTTACTGAGTCATTTACATTAATCGCAGGCATTGGCAATGTTCCAGCCTTCACGCGATCATATAAACGAAGTACACCAGTAGTCGTCTCTTCCGAGATTCCTTTGATGTCAGATGCCAACTCAGGATACTTATCAAGTACTACGTTTGTTAGGTCACCTCCGTCATCAAGGATCATGTTCAATGGCTTGCGGTCAGCTCCGAAATGAAGCGTCTGCTCGATACACCACTCATACTCCTCTTCTGTCATGCCTTTCCATGCGTAAACAGGGATACCAGCAGCAGCGATCGCCGCCGCAGCGTGATCTTGAGTTGAGAAGATGTTACAAGAAGACCATTGCACATCAGCACCAAGCTCAATCAATGTCTCGATTAGTACTGCTGTCTGGATCGTCATGTGAAGACACCCGGAAATACGTGAACCTGCAAGAGGCTTCGACGCTCCAAATTCTTCACGAAGTGACATCAAACCTGGCATCTCTGCCTCTGCTAATTTGATCTCTTTACGTCCCCAATCGGCAAGAGTAATGTCTTTTACCTTGTATGAAAGGACTTCATTCTGTGTGGGTACACTCATTTGATTACCTTGTATTTACGTTGTAATTCTAGCTGCAAAGATACGATTTTCTAAGGAGAGCGTTCCTTACGAAGGTCAATATCTAATCAGTTGTCAACTGCATGACAAGCAACTAGGTACTTTGTTCACTTGAAGTTTACCTTTGCACTTATGCCGTTAAAGCTCCATTTGAGACATAGTGATGACTTTCAGATTGCCTTTTGGCACCTCGAAGAGACCCTGGAAGAGCTTCAAAGCACTTGTACACTTACTCCCGCAGACGAGGCTGAGTTTATCAAACTCAACCATGAAAAGCGTAAACGAGAGTGGTTGGCTTCTCGTGCGGCGTTGCGTATTGGTCTCGCTAGCGCGGAATCGGTGCAGTACGCACCCACCGGCAAACCGAAACTGGAGAGCTCTGAAATGAGCCTCTCACATTGCCTCCCTATCGCAGGGGCCCTCATTCATCCCACGCATGCGGGAATGGATATTCAGATTCCCGATGAAAAAATCGGCCGCATTCGAACCAAGTTCGCTCACCCCGAAGAACGCGGAGCCGCAGAACAAAGCGATCGTGAGCTAGACTACCTCACCATTCTCTGGTCTGCCAAAGAAGCCCTCTTTAAGGTATACGGTCAAGGTCTCCACTTCGCAGAGCAAATACGCATCGATCAATTCAAGGTAGGTCAACGAGAACTCACAGCCACAGTACACAGAGAAGGAAAATCGATCCAACACCAACTCAGTTGTTTTCAGCTGATGGGTCATTGGGTGGTGTACGTTTGTTAGGAGATGGTGGTTCGTGGTTCGTGGAAATGTACTGATTATTCTGACTATACTGTTTTCGGTAGACCGTAGACCGTGGACGGGGTATCTACTAACGCCTTTTGAGCACAAAAAAAGCCCCGCAAATGCAAGGCTTCAAATATCGTAGGGTCGTTATTAACGTTCGATTCCTTTGTGACGGCGCTCATCAGAAACTGAAAGACGCTTACGTCCTTTCTTACGACGTGAAGAAAGTACGCGACGACCGTTAGCTGTAGCCATACGACTACGGAATCCGTGCTTGTTACGACGCTTGCGCTTTGATGGTTGGAATGTTCTTTTCATCGTTTCTTCTTTTACCGCCTTTTCTCAAAGGGAGTGCAAAGATAATACATTCATTCAATGGTACAAAAGAGGGAAGCACTTTTTTTAAGTACAAAGATAGGTATTAGTAGACCGTGGACCGTGGACCGTGGACCGTAGATCATACTAACGCCTAAAGCCTTTAGCCTAGTTAGTAACTGTCAACACTGGCGGTGACCAAATCGTATTGTACTGATGAAGACCTCTTCCTGCAGGGCCGTTGGCTACGGAGCCATCGACGATGACCCATTGTGATTCGGAGCAAGGATCAGAGATGAGGATGTTGTCGTCGTCTACGGTGACTTGACAGCCATCGTCAATGTTGTAGGTGCTGTGACGATCAAAGACCAAGAATTCATCCTGGTTTTTGCGATAAATGATGAGTCCACGTGACCCGCCTGAAGTGTATACCCATCCTGCTGGTGCGGTAATATCAATGTAGGCAGGTAGATTGGTATCGATCTGGAAGTTTACCTGAACGAACGGGATTTGGGTTTCTTCATTGCATCTTGATCCACTGAGGGCGAGCACGATAAGAAAGAGTACTGACAATCGCTTAAGCATACTACAAAGTAACGATCAAAGCAGCGATTTTGGCTTCCCTGCGACGAATTCTTTCAAATAGTATGGTTCAAAGTATGCTGGGTCTACGGTTTTTTTCTTCGCTAGCACGGAATGGGCTAACAGCGACATCCCCTTTGCGGAAGGGAGGAATGAAGCATTGAATTTCATAGATGGGTGCTGTAGGAATCCCTCACATTTGCCAGCACCGTCTCCCAATGTGAGCACTGTGCCTGAGAGATGATTAAAACTCTCTTCTAAGACTTCCAAGGCTTGTGCTTCCTGTAGAGTGTTTCCAGTAGCATCGAAAGTAGCGGTGTATACCTCCATGCGACGAGCGTCTATCATGGGGAGGTAGTAATCAAAACCTGGATGTTCTTCCCGAGCTTGGGCCGCCATATGCTCCAATGTTGAAAGTGCGATCAACGGCAGATCCAATGCGAAACACAATCCTTTCGAGGCAGCGGTTCCGATGCGTAAACCAGTGTAAGATCCTGGTCCTTTACTGATCGCTATCGCCGAAAGGTCTTTTGAACGATCACCAATAACCTCTTTGATTAATATATGGAGTCGCTCAGCGTGGATGTACTTTTGGCTGTGTTCTTCTTTCAAGCTGATCAGCCCACTTTCATCCGAAAGGGCAACTGAACAGTTCTTGGTGGCACTTTCAATACTGAGAATTAGGCTCATTCTTCAGACTCCTCGTCTTTTGCGCGACTGTTCTTCACCTTCACGCGCTTTCCGTTTTTAAGGTTTTCAGAAACCTCTTTGTACGGGCCGCTGATGATGACATCGCCGTCTTCCAATCCATCAATGATCTCGATGTACTTGCTGTCTTGAAGTCCGGTTTCAACTACGCGAATCACAGATTGGCCGTTTTCCAATACGAACACGCAAGTAAGGTCTTCCTTGTCATCTTCCTCATCGTCGTCTGAATCATCATTGCCACTGTTCATGTATTGGCTGTATGCGTTCGACGCTGTATCTGAACGGGTAGTTACCGCTTTGATAGGAATCGCGAGAACATCTTCTGCTTTATCCGTCATGATTTCCACCGTAGCCGACATACCCGGACGGAAAGGAGAGAGGTGTTCTTCACCTTCATTCATCAGGTGTTTGTAGCTCGATGGAAGAATACGCACCTTCACAGAGAAGTTGGTTACCTGATCCATACTTAGGGCAGATGAGGTCAGGGAATTGAGGGCTGTATTACTAATCTCAGTGACCACGCCTTTGAATTCTTCGTCGATGTAAGCATCAACTTCAACCATGGCTGTATCACCAAGAGAGACGAGCACAATGTCGCTTTCGTTGACTTCCACATTCACCTCCATGCTGCTGAGGTTCGATACTTTCATGATCGTCTCTCCTTGCATCATGCTAGTTCCCAGAACAGCTTCACCTACTTCCTTGGTCAACGCTGTCACGGTTCCACCCATGGGAGCTTTGAGCTCCGTACGTTTAAGGTTATCTGCCGCTTCACGGTATGACGCTTCCGCGCTAGCGATAGAAAACTGAGCCGATTTTATGCTCTGTTCAGCAGCTTCAACTTCAGCCTTACTCACTTCAAAATTCGAAAGTGCTTGGTCATAGTCTGCTTGAGAAATAGCCCCTTGTTCGAACAATTGCTGGCTACGTTCAAAAGAACGCTCAGCCGCGAGGAATTGCGCCTCAGATTGAAGTTTACGCGCCTTCGAAGAAGCCAGCGTAGCGCGAGAGGTATTCACCGCCGCCTGCGCACGGCCTAAAGCCGATTGGTAGATGTCAGGGTTGATGCCGACCAAGAGATCGCCAGGACCAACCAAATCACCTTCTTTCACTGGAAGGTCAAGGATCAGTCCGCTTACCTCAGCAGAGATCATTACCTCCACTTCTGGTTGGATCTTACCGCTAGCAGAAACGGTTTCAGTTATCGTACGAATCGATGTATCATCCGTTGAGACTTCCACCCCTTTGCGTTTCCCTCCAAAAACAGAGGCGAGCACAGCAATGAGGATGATCACCCCAAGAGAGATCAGAATGATTTTGACTGTTTTAGACATTAGCGTAGCGTTATAGGTTGTCCCATGTAGAATTCAACCACTTTGACTCTAAATAGGTAGTCGTATTTGTTACGGATCAAATCTGCACGTGCATTGTCTAGACGCACGCGAGAAGTAGTGAACTCAACAATGGTAGAGGCCCCTTCTTCGAAACGAACTGTGGCGTATTCCATCGCTTTTTCTGCAGCGCTCACACTCAGCTCAGCAGCTCGGTAGCTGTTTAAGGCGGCAAGTGCATCCGCATAAGCCGATTCTACGCTTTGTGTCAAGGTCAACTTCGCCTGCTCAAGGTTGAGCTCAGCGGTTTCCATGTTGATTTGGGCGCGTTGCACGTTTCCGTGCGTAGAGAAGCCGTTGAAAATTGGAATAGACAGACTAAAGAAGAGACTAGAGTTTACGTTATCTCTGATCTGATCATTGAATGCTTTCGTTTCGAAGCCATCTGAATAAGTGAAGTCTTGAGTGACAACGAGGTCGCCGCTTCCTTCTACAAACCCAATTGGAATTGTTCCTGCAGGTACCAATTCACCTTGGGGAACTGATGTTGCTCCAGAATAACCTGAACCGTATGAGTAGCTCGCTGATAGGTTAGGAGACATGCCACCTTTGGCGATTTGAATGCCAGTTTGCGCACTGGCCACAGAAGCTTCTGCGCTCTTGATTTCAGGGAAACTGTTCACAGCCATGTTTGTGGCAGTTTCGGAAGAGCCAGGAAGAGTCAATGTGCCAAGGTCACTTAAGTCTGGGGCGACAATGCTGAATGATCCGGCTTCTTCGCTTGGAACTAAGATCAGCTGACGCAGTGAGAGGTAAGCGAGATTACGGTTGTTCTCAGCAGTAATGACACTTGCTTGATCACTTGAATATTGCGCTTGAATATCTAGAAGGTCACCTTCAGGAGCGGAACCCACTTCAACCAATTTTTGAATACGATCTAGTTGTTGTTCCGTTGACTGAAGGTTGCTCTGCGCAATCTTCAAGAACTCTTCTTGGAATAATACATTGAGGTAAGTATTCGCCACATTTAACGCAATGTCGTTTTGCATGCGCAAGAGGTTTTGCTTCTGCGCTTCAAAGTCTTGTGTGCTTTGCTTGTAGCGATTTAGGTTCTGAAACCCATTGAAAATAGTCAGACGTGTGCTCAATCCAAGGCTGTTGCTTCGGATACGTTCAGAGGCGAACTGGTTGGTGAACGGGTCAATGGTTTGACCCCAGTTATATCCGTGGGACGCTGATGCGTTCAACGACGGTAGCATTGTACCAAAGTTTTGAAGCTTGTTGACCGCATTCAATTCAAGCTGCAGTTCGCTTTGCTTGATTGAGATGTTGTTCGCGAAGGCGTGATCAATACAACGCTTCAAAGACCATGGTTCCTGCGCCTGCAAAGAGACTGCGAGGAATAGGCCAAGAGAAAGAGTTAGAATTTTGGACATGGCAATTGTGTTCAATGACAAACATAGCCATATCCTATGCCCTGTATGTGGGCATTATTATGAACGATTGTTAATCAGGGGCGAACGGCAAGTGCCTGCCGTTTAGCGTATCAGATCGCGGTGAGCTCGATCTCAATGCGGCGGTTAGCCTCATTTTGCCAGTCAGTAACTGGGTCTGGGTAGATCATCTCTGTGTTTCCAGCTCCTTTTGTCGTGACACGAGATTCTTCAATACCACGACCAATCAAATAATCACGCACTGCTGCGGCACGAGACTCACTTGCCTTGAAGTAGAAACGCTGACTTCTCTTGTTATCAGGACCATTGACATGTCCGATCACAACAATCTTAATCGTTGGATTGATCTTCATGAATTCTACCAATTCTTCAAGGGCAGGCTTGCTCTTGTGGTAGATTTCAGTTTTATCACCTAGGAATGTAATGTCGCGCACGTCAGTCTTTTGACCAACAGCCAACGGGCGAAGTGCAACATCTTGCTTGTGGATCTTTACTTCTTCTGGCCAGAACTTCTCTGAGTAGTACATGTATCCTTGCTTGACACACGATACAGTGTAAAGTCGGTAATTACGGATCTCAAAAGTGGTGTCTTCCACTGCTTCCATTGTGACCCCTTTGCGAGGGTTAAGTCCGTATATATTGACATCGGCTGTCATTGATTCGCGTGAATCCGCGTCAAAAACAGTCAATTCCATTTGCTGTTGTTGGATAGAACGCTCGTTGTTCTCGATACTACGTTCTTGAACAAATTGAGCATGAAGTAAGCCAGGAGCAAACGCTCCCATGAGCAAAGTAAGAGTGAGGATAACCTTATTCATAACATACCGTTGTACTGCTTTCCCGTCTTAAAGGTTAGCGTTTTAATGAAATATTTGTAGGACAGTACTTACAAATATGTTGCCCAAATAGGATGCTTAGGCTTTCAAGGTAGGTTTTTTTCGGTAAAAAGCGAGAAAACCAATCACCATCAAAAGGTATGGGATCCCCATCAGATAAAGGATTCCGGAATTTAGTCCTTTGCCAATTCCTCCTGAATCTGCAGAATCTTCCGCCACTGCTTTACACATAACACACTGAGCTTCTGAAAATTCCGGAATTGAGACAAAGAGTATCATGATGATAAGAATGACCCATCTTTTCATAGAGCAAAGATAACTTAGAACGGTGAGAATGGATAGAAGGGAGAAATCATAAAGTAGACGATCACTCCGGTCAAGGTCACGTATAACCAAAGAGGAAAAGTGTACTTCACAATTTTGCGGTGCTTATCGATTCTTCCTGCCAAGGCATGAGTGAAAGCGAAGAGTACAAGAGGTACGATCGCCGCAGATAACACAATGTGCGAGAACAAGATGAAGTAGTAGATCGTCTTCACGGTTCCTTCCCCACCATATGGTGTGTGGCTAGTGGTAGCGTGAAAGATCACATAAGAAACCAGGAAGAGCGCCGAGAAAGTCATGCCCAGCGTGGTTAGTTTGCGGTGAGCCTCTACATTCTTGTTCTTAATCGCGACCAAGGCGGCGATCAACAAAAGGAAGGTGCTTCCATTCAACAAGGCATTCAACATAGGGAGGAAGTACAGGGTAGACTTCGTTCCCTCGTCTAATTCAGGAGTTGGAATGTAACGCAACACCGTCACAACAATCGGAATGACCAGGCTGATAGCGATAACAAACTTACGAGCGGTGCGCTCGTTTTGGATGAATACAGGTGCGTTCATGGTTCTTGTAATAAGCGCTTGATATCAATAAACAGTTGATTTACCTCAGATGTTGACGTCCCGTCGTAATAACCTCGGATGTGTTTATTCTCGTCGATCAAAGCAAAAGTGTCTGAGTGAAAGAAACCACCGGCAGCGGTATCTGATTCCAGTGCAGTGAGGTAGTACCCGAAGCGTGCTTGGTCATAGATGTCATTCTTATCTCCGGTGGCAAACTTCCAGTAAGTAGTGTCTGCGCCCATGCGCGCAGCATACGCATCCAGAATCTCTGGCGAGTCATACTCAGGATTGACGCTATGTGATAGGATGCGAATCTCGCCCCACATCCCTTCGTTCTTCAATTTGTCTTGCAGACGTGAAAGCTGAGATGACATCACTGGGCAGATTGTTGGGCAGGTTGTAAAGAAGAAATCAGCTACGTAGATGTGACCTTCGTAATTTTTGTGGGATACTTCTTTCCTTGATTGGTCAGTGAAAGCAAAAGGAGGGACCTCGAAGTAAACGGTATCGGCTAACATTGAACCATCATCCTGCTTAACGAGCTGGATGTCGTGATTCCCAAAGTAGGGCAAGGGTTGTTGTGTTGCTGAGTCTTGAACGTCTGCTTCGCAGGAAGCGAGAAGTAGACTAATTCCCAGAATCAGAGCGCTTCCTTTCTTCATACGCTTCGATATCTATCTCTTTCTTTAGAAGGGCGATGTCTTCAATAGCATCCTTGATCTGTTCTTCAAGGTTTCCGTTATACTCTCCGCGGATATGTCCTTCCGTATCAACCAGCTTGAACATTGCCGTATGGGTAGGGTCGTCTATCAAGAATCCTTCTGTTACGACTGAGTTGATCTCCTCTTGATTTCCAGTTAGGAACTGCCATTTTCCATCGTAGTCATTGTACTGTTCCATTTGTTCGACATACTCCTTCAATACCTCTGGAGTATCATGTGCAGCGTCTAGGGTGAAACAAACAAGGTAGATGTCTGATTCATGGCGGTAACGGAAGTTCGGCCACAGCAGTCGGCTAGTAATCTTGCGAATGTGTGGAGAGTTGGTTCCGTAGAAAGCAGCCAACCAAACCTTACCCTGGAGTGAGTCGAGCGTTACGATTTCGCCTTCCTGGTTCGTTAGACTAAAGTCAGGAAGTCTGTGGTATACTGTATCACCTTCAACAGAGGTATCGACCGTTTTCGGACCGAAGTACGGGAGTGTGTTGAAGTGATGCGAGCTAGCTTTTCCGAAGAAAAGGAGCAATGCGAGGGGAAACAAAAAAAGTACATCTGTGAGTAAGATGTACTTTTTCCAATCAATTTTTATCTGTGCCATTTATTTCCAAACGTCCCAAAGGTCAAAGTGGGAGATTCCTTCGGTAAGTGCAATAAAGATCAAGTACGCTATGAAGATCACATAAGGAACTAAGATCACGCGGCGAAGGTTCTTACGCTCATCGCCTAGGTGCATGAATGACATTACGATGTATCCAGCTTTGAATAACGTCAAGATAATGAATGACCACTTGATCGCTGTCCATGTGAATGTTTCGCTTCTCTTAAAGATGATACCCATAGCTACCTCTGCAACGGTAATTGCAGTCAGGATAGCCGTAACCTTCCATACATTCTTTCGGATCTTCTTACCTGCTTCCTCACTGTGGTGGGCCTGCATTGAGTAAGAATCATTTACAATTAGATCGTCTCTTTCCATGACAAGTAGGTTCTAGGATCAAACAAGGTAGAAGAAAGTGAATACGAATACCCATACAAGGTCTACGAAGTGCCAATAAAGACCAATCTTTTCAACCATCTCGTAGTGTCCGCGCTTTTCGTAAATCCCTTGGATTACGAGAAACCAGATGATGATATTAATCACCACACCAGAGAATACGTGGAATCCGTGGAAACCAGTAATGAAGAAGAAGAAGTTGCTGTACTGTTGTTGCACACCGTACTCGTTCTCTGAAAGATTCGCACCGAAGACGAACTGATCAGAACTACGAGCGTTCCACAGTTTCATCATTTCAGCCCCTTCTACTGTTGCTCTGTTTTCGATGTACTTGTTTACTGTCAAGTACTCTAGCGTTGCTTCGTGGCTGTGAGCACCAAGAGACATAGCCGTTACTGAACCACCAGCAGTGGTCACAGATACATTGGGCGAGCCTTCAACGTATTCTTCCATGATATTCCCGAAGTGGTGGTCCATGTAGACACGGTCTCCAGCTAGCATATCAAATTGCATGGTCTCTCCATTGGCCAATGTGCCTGTTACGGTAACATTTTCAGAAAGCTGGAAAGCTCCACCAGAACCATGAATGAAGTGTGACCACTCCCAAGCCTGTGAACCAAGGAAGATGAATCCACCAACGATCGTCCAGCCGAGCCACTTAATGACTCCTTTTTTGTCGTTTCGGTGACCAGCTTCTACCCCAAGAACCATCGTTACAGAGGATACAATGAGAATAAATGTCATCAAGGCCACGTACGCCAATGGGTACTGACCTTCAAGGCCTGGAAGTGCTTCGAACACTTGTTCACCAATTGGCCACGGGCTCTCTGAACCGTGACGGATAAAACCGTAAGCAGTGAGGAGTCCTCCGAATGTCAGTGCATCTGACACTAGGAAGTACCACATCATCATCTTACCGTAACTTACACTGAAAGGTGAACGCCCGCCACCCCACAGTACTTCTTTTGGAATTTCTTTTGTCGCTTCGCCTGCCATAGCCAGGAAATTTGCCGCAATTTTAATGAATTAAGAACAAAAAGACGAACAAATACAGCCATAATATGCCCAAGAAATGCCAGTACATTCCATTGGTGTGTAGACTAATGGTTTCGTTCTGATTGATTTTACCCTTACTAATTCGCACAATGTTAATCACAAGGTATACAAATCCGAACACAAGGTGCAGGATGTGAATACCAATCAATGCCCAAATATATGAACCGTTTGAGTTCGTTTGTTGGTGCACTTTTTTAGTAATAGGCTCTGCTAGAAGCACGTCGTCTGATGCGTAAAACTCGCCATCATCGTAAATTAATTTTTTTCCGTCTTTGTGCACGTAGTAATCCACGCCGTACTCACCGCTCACCTTGTCTAGACTATTCCAGCGGTAAGCTTCAAGACCTTGTCCATTTTGAGCCACAGTCCATCCCATTCCTTTTGAATGGAGTTCGTCCCAAGCTGCTTTTTGAGTGAGCGTGAAAGACACACCCAAAACTAGGGTGGCAATCATCATGGCCATTGAAAGTCCTTTGTTTCCAGACTTCATTGCTCGAAGTGCCATCCAAATGGTCAAACTCGAGATGATAATGATCACATTACTGATCCAAAGTGAGGTAGGTGGGTTGATGTGAACCCAGAACTCACCCATGCTGCTTACGATGAAGCTGAGGTGAATCCTCCGAATAACATGACGATAGCGAAGATGATGAAGTACATCAACATCTTTTTCGTCCTCACTTTTACGTCAGGATCGAAATCTGCAAATACGTCTTTTTTGCCACGGGGCTGTTGGTTTGAAGAATCTTCGTTCATTCTTTAGAGTTTGTCAATGACATACATTATTTGAACGATCGGAAGGTAGATGAATGAAGCAAACATCAGGATTTTGGCGTCTTTGGTGTCGGTGCTCTTGTAAAGCTTCCATGCGTACCAGGCGAAGATGGCACCACAAGCAGCTACAACGGCTGCTCCCCAGTTACCGATCATTGGTGCCTCGGCGGGCAAAGCCCAAGGAAGTAAACTCACAGGGATTAGAACCATGCTATACAGAAAGATCTGGAAAGCAGATGACTTGGTACGACCTCCATTAAATGGAAGAAGCTTGTACCCAGCCTTCGTGTAGTCTTCGTGCGCAACCCAAGCAATGGCCCAGAAGTGAGGGAATTGCCACATGAACTGCGTAGCAAACAAGGTTCCTGGTTCAACATTGAAGTCACCAGTTGCGGCAACATATCCAAGCATTGGTGGAATCGCTCCAGGGAATGCTCCGATAAATACAGCAAGTGGACTACGTTGCTTCATAGGTGTGTACAAGAACACGTAGAAGAAGATGGCAATCGCTCCGAGAAGACCACTTAAAGGGTTGAGGAATTGCCACAAAATCAGGATTCCTGCGAGGCCACTGACAGTAGCTAAGGTGATTCCCTCTGCCACACCCATTCTGCCAGTTGGAAGCGGGCGATTCTGTGTGCGTTTCATCAAGCCGTCAAGATCTCTCTCCCAGACTTGATTCAATCCGTTACTTGCTCCAGTGAGTAGGAATCCACCAACAACAAGGGCCGAAACAGCAAACCAACTGACTTGCTCAGCCCCCATGAGGTAGCCTAGGAATGATGACAGAACAACGATAAATGTCAGGCGCACCTTGAAAAAGGCGGCGATATCTTTCAATCGATCTCCGAAGGAGTAGCTACGAGAAATTGACTCAGCTGACTTTAGGTTCTCCATAATCGGGGGCAAAGTTACTTATAAAAACTATCTATTCCCCCGGATGTTGAATAAATCAAATATCTCGGTATGGACGTACCAAACTCGTCCTTACACCGACCATTAACCATGCATCAAATGGTGAATCCAGTGAGTTGAAGACTTTTCGAACGCCAATGCCACCCACGGCTGAAAGGCCATAAAAGTCGAGCGGACGTTCATATTCTCCAATGAACTGCAGAAGGGTGTTCTTTTCTCCTTGCGCAATACGGTTGTCATAGGCTTGCCATGGATCGGCGTAAGAAGTGAAGACATCACCTCCATAGTTTAGTCCTTCTTTATCACGTCCAAAGCTTCCAAGAATGAAGGTGCCATGGAGTATTTCGTTTTCTCGAATCCATTTCGCTCGTGAGACCCACTCAATGAAGTTGGTTTCAAGCGGGTGTGCTAATGATTGATTTAAATGGCCGTAGCTCTGCACTTCACTTCCGTGTGTATAGGTGAACGGACGAACCAAGTTGAATTCTGTTTGAAGCATCAGACTGTCTTTGAACAGGTCCCAGCTCTTTGCTCCAATTTGCCATGCAAACTTGTTGCCCCACCAACCAGCGCCTCGTCGCAATTCTGCCATGAGGAATTCATCGAAATACAACTGCGTGTAAAGCTGAACTTTCGTAGTGATCTCAATGCGCATCTCCAGTCCTAGCAGTGCATTATCTGCTGAACCTTGAGCAAACTCAACCGGACGATAGAAGATGAATGGATTCAAATACGCTGGTTCAAATCCGCGTTGCGAAAGTGTGTCTTGGGCTTGCCAGACGATCGCCTCGTACAAGGTTAGGTTGACGCGATGATTGATGTTCCAGCTTAAGGAATGCAAGGCCATGTACTTACGACGTCGCTCCTGGGTGAGCTCGTCGAGGTTGTCCATACCGGTGAAAAGATTCGTGTATTTAATCTTCCACACTTTGGTGGTGAAACGTCCGTAGTAATAAGGAGCGGCATTGTTGCTGAGAATCATGGAACGGTATCCATTTCCCCAGAAGTGTTTGTCACGGCCGATGTCTAGATTGAAGAACTTTCCGATGCGCATTCCTGCAGAGGCAGTCCAGTAATGCGTTCCAAAGGCATCTCCAATAGGTGTGACTTCACCCAGCCCTGGCAGTGTTCGCTTGTGCTTTGCGAATAGCTGAAGGTGATCAGGGAAGTACAAGTATCCAAACTGATAACCTGTATTGAGGTAAAAGCGATCATTGAAAACACCAGTGAAATGGGCTCCAAGTGATCCAAACCCTGCAACGCCGAAGCTCGGGCTGGCAGAACCGCCACCCATTAAGTCTGCAACAGGTTTGATGGTGTATCTCAATCCGTCACCTTTCAAGAGGCTTGAGTCTGCTGTTAATGTCACTAGCGTGGAATCTAGGAACGGACTTAGCGGACGAATATGCGTGTGGTGTGGTTTGCTCGTATGAATACGATGCTCTGTTTCGCTCAGATTCTCCCAGTGCTGATAACCAGTAGGGATTTGCGATTCCGCGATCAGCGAAAAAAGAAAAAAGGCTAAAAGGATGCCGTATCTCATGCCGCCTGCTCTCCGATTTTTGCTTTCATCTTCTTTTCCTCCTTCGTTGGGATGAAGAAGATTCCTTGCGCTAATGCCAATGCCACACCTCCAACAATCAGGAAGCTAATATTCGGCCTATTCGCAGGCATCAAGAAAGCCAAGACGATGATGAATGCAGTATAACCATAAAGACACAATACCGTCTGACGATGGTTCAAGCCCAATGAGAGAAGGCGGTGGTGGATATGGTTCTTGTCAGCACTAAAAGGTGAGCGACCTTGAATAGTGCGAATAAAGAATACGCGGATGGTGTCAATCAATGGATAAGCGAGAATAGCCATAGCCAGTACGGGCTTGGATACTCCACGAATTTCTGCTGGAAGACGGTCAACAGGGAAATCAATCATCTGTGTAGCCAAGACATAAATGACCACACCGATGGTTAAGGAGCCGGAGTCTCCCATGAATATTCGGGCGGGATTGAAGTTGAAGACCAGGAAGCCCAACAAGGCTCCTCCAAGACCAGCTGCTAGCAAGGCTAACGGGAGGTCCATGGTTTGGTAGAACCAGTAGGCAAAAGTGAAACTAGCTATCAGTCCAATTCCTCCTGCGAGTCCGTCTACCCCATCGATCAAGTTGATCGCATTTACAATCACGATATAAACAAAAACAGAGAAGAGGTAGCTGATGTAATCAGGCATATCGTTGATTCCGAACAGTCCACAGAAATCACGGATTCGGATGTCAGCCATAAATACCAGAATAGCACCAACAACCATGTGAACCATGAGTTTCTTACTCGGGCTCACACCAATGATGTCATCTTTCAACCCAAGGAAGAATAAGATGAACATGCTGGCCACAAGGAATTTGAATTCGTGCAGTGCGCGCAGTGGATCGTAAACCATTCCTAGTTCGTAGGCACTAGAAGAAGGGAACCACAGACTGAACCCAAGAATAGTTCCGGCGAAAATGAGGATACCCCCAATCGTCGGTACACTTCGTCGGTGAAGCTTACGCTTGTCACCAGGTTCATCAACCAGGTGCTTGAGTTTCGCCACCTTAATCAATGAAGGCATGGCGATGATCACCAAGAATAGTGCGGTCAGGAAGCCAAGTGCGATCTCTTTCACGATTGTACGCTTTGTTCAAAATTAGGCAAACCCTAGTGGAATGCCATGTAAGTATTTCCCACTATTCCATGTAAGCTATGTCGTAAGTGCTTAAATGTCATAGTATCTATTAAAGAGAGCCAGACGGAATTGCATGTAGTAGTACGAGCTATTTAGAGCACCTGTCTCTGTCTCTCGACTTCGCCAACTCCATCCGAGTATCATGTTCAAATTTGTTGTCGGGTTCATCAGGTACCCAAAGCGTAAATCGCTCAAGAGGGTGGTTCCTGGTTCATGCAACGATGAAAGCACAATGTCAGGGGGCACTGCAATGTTCCCTCGGTTTCCACCGTCATGAATCTGGTACACACCTTTCCATTCTGACCATAATCGCTTCACGCCATGGCGCAGAATCACCACGTATTCCTTGAAATTCGTGCCGAGAGGGTGTGCTAAACCCTGATTCATATGAGAGTACGATTGCAACGGATTCCGGTGAGTGAAGATGCCTTGGCCACCCTCGTTGTACTCAAATTGCAAACTCATATTGTGGAAGGGAAACTCTCTCCAATGAAAGCCAGCTTGGAAACCAGTGAACCGTAATTCTTCCTGATCGGCAACTCCTTGTCCGTACAAATACAGATGGTCTGTAATCTTTGCTTTCAGATTCACCCCGACCACGGAATTCTGCAAACTGTCTAGGCCATAGATGCCAGTAGCAGCAAATGGCACGGGAATAAAGAACGGCGCAGGATAGGCCTTTGTACCGGTGGAGTCCCAACGCTGCCAAATCACTCCTTCATACAAGCCCACCTCAAAGCGAGGATGCGGGATGATATTCAAATAGCGGAAGGTGAATCCTTTTTTCTTGAAAAGTGATTCCGGGACTTCCCCCAAGGGCAGTCGCTCAAGATTGTTCAATTCGGCATTGACGGAGGTGAATTGAATCCTGTTTTTCCAAAAAGTTCCTTGTAAACGTAAGAACGGATAGTTAAAAGCAACATCTGAGAGGAGCATTGAACGGTAGCCATTCCCAATGAAGTGCTTGCCTTGTCCAAAATGTACTTGAAGCCAATCAGTGGCTTTGACACTCACTATTCCCGTAGCAGAGTTGTAGTCTCTAGCGTTTGACTCCAGTTCCTTAAATCGACCTTGCCCTGGGATAACCGCGAGGGAGTCAGTCAAATTGAACATCCAGTTTCTGAACTGGGTCTGGTTTTCAAAGACGGTGGCATGAATTCCCACGCGTTCTCCAATTTGACCGTAGAAGGCTAGGCCTCGGGTATTGTTGAAGATTTGAACCGTGTCTTGCCAAGATGAGGTGTCGCCAAAATCGCGACCGAGGTTGAGATCAAGAACGATATCCATGTAGAACTGAAAGTCGTCTTCTTCAATTTGGATGAGATGATCGCGGTGGAATTTAACCTCCGCAGTGTTGAAGTAACGACGGTCACAAATGTCGAAGCGCGGCACACTATCCCAAGTGAATTGGTCGTAGTGAAACGGCTTCATTGACGTGTGGAGCGTAGTATCTATGCCAGAAATAGACCACTCAATAGCCGTGGTCATGTGGCGCTCCAATGGGGTTTGAAAAATCTGGGCTGAAACGGAAGTTCCAACCAAAAGGGTGCATAGGGTGATTGCGTACGTTAAGCTGCGAATCACGCGAAGTCGAGTTGCTTAAAGTCTTCGTACACCATGGCAATACCTTCCTTCAGGTCAATTTCGTGCTTCCAGCCCATGCCGTTAATCAATCCAACGTTCATGAGTTTACGCGGAGTTCCATCAGGTTTGGTTGCATCCCATGCAATTTCGCCTTCGAAACCAACGGTTTGTTTAATGGTTTCTGCGAGTTCTTTAATCGTTACATCAACACCGGTTCCAATGTTCACGAAGAGTTTTTCGTCGTAATTCTTCATCAAGAACATGCATGCCTTTGCGAGGTCGTTCACATGTAAGAACTCACGTTTCGGTGATCCTGAACCCCAAACCGGTACGCTGGGATGACCTTCTTCTTTCGCTGTATGGAACTTGCGAATCAGCGCAGGAAGAACGTGAGAGGTCTGCAGGTCGTAATTGTCATTAGGGCCATACAAGTTGGTTGGCATGGCTGAAATGAAATTGCAGCCGTATTGATCTCGGTAGGCTTCGCAAAGCTTGATGCCCGCGATTTTAGCAATGGCGTATGGTTCGTTTGTTGGCTCGAGTGACCCCGTGAGCAAAGCGTTTTCAGTCAAAGGTTGCTCAGCGAATTTCGGGTAGATGCAAGAGCTTCCAAGGAAAAGGAGTTTTGTCACCTTGTGCACGTAACTCGCGTGAATGATGTTCGATTCAATCATCAAGTTGTTGTACAGGAATTCCGCGCGATAAATATTGTTGGCGTGAATGCCGCCTACTTTGGCTGCCGCCAAGAGTACGTAATCGGGTTTCTCCGTTTCGAAGAACGCGTTCACCTTGGCTTGATCCATCAAGTCAAGTTCTGAAGACGTGCGGTAAACAATGTTGTTGAACCCTTCGGATTCTAACTGACGAACGATTGCTGAGCCCACCATTCCTCGGTGACCTGCAACGTAAATCTTGCTCGATTTTTCCACTTAGCTAAGTTCCAATTTCAAAGCAAAATTACGTCGAATAGTACGATTCCGCGCTAGCGTGAAAAGAAGCATTGAACGAATTAATGTTCAAAGCCTTTAGAGGGAAATTTTCCCAGCCTGTTCTTCCTCTGGCTTCTCTTTGCCATTGTGAAAGATGTCTACCGCAACCAATACCGCAATAAATCCCCAAAAAGGAGCACTGGCTTTGTCGGTGTCGAGGTAGTTATTCAAGACTCCGTGAACGAAGTAGGTGATCAAGCCTAAGAAAGAGCTGAAGATGATCAGTTTGAGTTCGTAAGAAGTGTTGGTATATGCGAGTCTAAAGGCTAACGCCGAAATCAATAAGACCAAAAAGACCATATTGGCCATTCCTAAAACGCCCTGCTCACTTAACGGACCCAGATATTCTGAGTGAGCATTCCCACCATCGGCATTGTTGGTGCTAATGATGGTCAAATCTTGACTACGCTGGAAGGGAGCGTAAACGAATTGGTAAACCCCAGGGCCCCAACCGACAACTGGTCGTTGTTCGAACATCGCTAGTGCGCAATTCCAGCGATTCAAGCGTTCGAGGTTGGAAGCATCACTTGATACGTTCGAGATGGATTCAACGTGCTCTGCTAAATCATCTGACGAGTCTTGTTTGTTTCGCTCTAGGGAGATTAAGAGCTGGTCTTGCGCTACCCAAACGAAACTTACCAAGGCGGCAAACACTACCACAAGGGTGCGTAGTTTGATACGTAGCAACATGAAAACCATCAAAGCCCCAGCAGCGGCAATGCTCACCCACGCTGCGCGCGTATATGATAGGATGATACCAATGCAGAGAACTCCAAAGAAGATTAGAAGAATGGCACGAAGCAGTGGATTCATCTTGCGGCTCAGCAGCATGGCAACAGCCACAGGGAAGAACATCGCCAGCACAGCCCCATAAGAGGTGTGGTCTTTAAAGAATGGCTCCATTACCCAGTGGCCAGGGTCTTTTTCAAAACCATAGCCGGCATGTCGGATCACAGTATAAGAAATCACCCCAATGAGCGGGATGAGGTAGGTCAGGTAGAATTTTCGGATGTTCCCGAAATTCTGGAAGATGTGAACCATTATGAAGTAGAACCCAGCAATGAACCACATCTTTACCAAAAGAAACTTGAGGGAAACGACGGGCATTTCGCTGGTTAGACTCGTGATGGCCATCCACGCCAAATAGAAATACAGGAACAAGCTGACAGGATGAAGAAAGATTCTTCGGTCAATACTTTTTCCACTCAGAAGCTTGAAGATGAATATGATCAGAACCCCTGCTAATAAGGGTTCTGTGGGGAGATAGAAGCCTATTCCTCCTAGGTCCATTTGTTCCAGGTTCAAACTGAATGGAACACAGGCTACGATGAAGAACATGAGCCAATCAAGACGCATGAATGCAGCCCAAACAATAGCGAGTACAAGCGGCAGCAAGGCGAAGAAATAGAACTCTAGGGCAACACACACTGCATTCATTGCAATGAATGCACCGGCGGTGATCCAGTTCCATAAATGTTGCTGACGAGTGATCATCTTAGATACGCCCTTCGCTCTTCAACTTGCGGTAGTTCTCGAAGGTCAGGATGGCGATCACCGAGAATACAAATGCTGAAAGCACGCTCATTGCTACAATCAACCAACGCACCGGGTAGGCCTTCTTATCTGCAGCAGCAGCGCGGTCTACGATGAATGTTGATGGCAGCTTAGAAGTAGCATCAATCTGCATCTAATCGTAACGCTTCTTCAGAATGGCTTCACGGTCATAGGCTGCTTCCAATAGGTTGGTCAGCTTATTGAAGGCATTCGCGTGTCCTGAAATGATGACCATTTTTTCGCGAATGTTTTCTGCACGTGCAGGTTGCCCTTCAGCAAGAGCCGTTGCGTATTGGTCGTTCAATCCCTCAATCTGCGTGATGTAGTCATAGATCCCGAGGTCATAAAGTACCCCCATGGAATCTTCCATGATGCGAATCTCTTCTTGCACTTGATGGTATGAACTCTTCGCGTACTGGAAAGCGTCATTTGCACGTGCATTACGCATGTCGTTGGCTACTGAATCTGTCAAGTAAGCAATGTCGTTGGCTATATCACGCGCCAAGGTGTTCAGCTTGTCTAACACTTCGATCTCGATCGACCCGAATTTCGTGAGACGCGTAGATACGTTTCCGTCGTATTCTTTCTGCATCAAGGTATTCGCTCCAGGGGTGTCGCGCTCAATTTCGTAGTGGTCCCAGAGGTTGTGCTTTTCAATGATTCGAATACGAATACGGTCTGAATTCATGATCTGAAGCAGACGCTCAGCATCTTCCTTTTCACCGTATTCAAGAAGGTCATTCTTCTTCGTTTCCTCGTAGAACTGCTCACCGATCGAGTGTTGTGGTGTGGCAAACATGACCACCGCAGACCGGAATTTCTCTTCGATGATAAATGATGCGATAGCCGCAGCTACGGCAGCGATGAAACAAATACCGACTAAATAGAATCGCCATTTGAATAGGAAAACAAGCAGGTTGGTGGAGTCCAGGGAAGTCCCTGAGTTGTTGGTTGTCTCTGACTGCATGGTCAAGGGTCAAAAGTTTTGGCAAAAGTAAGGGTTCACATGCGATCTGCTAACAAAGAGCGCACATATACCAATCTTAGGAGTCCGGTTAGGAAGGAACTTACAACTGCTACCCCCAGGAATCCTGCAAATTCTAACTCCCATGCTAGGTCAATTATTGTGGTCACCCATGCAGAAGTTGCTAAGATACTTAAGAATAGGAGGCTACGTAAGAATACGCCATTTTGTAGCTTGATCTTTACCAGCCTGTAGCACAGGATGATTTGTACTATGGCTACTAATATTTGGGTGGCTAAACTGGCTAGCGCCGAACCGGTAGAAGTATGTTCTGGAATGAGGATACAGTTCAAAACGATGTTCAGAATGACAGCGCTTCCTGCAATTCTATTCATGGCCTTCATGTCTCCGTTTGCTGTCAATAGGGTTCCCCATAGATAGGTCATCATCATGAAGAAGAAAGAGATCATGAGCAACATGAATGGACTGCTCGCGGCTTCAATCTCAGCGTCGTAGACCAGGCTTAGGATTTCGGATGGCCATAGGGCACAAGTGAACGACATGATACTCCCACCCACCAAGATCAAGCGAAAGGCATTGCTCACTAGGGGAGTAGTATCTTCTTTATGCTTTAGCTGTTTCGATAGAAGTGGTAGTAACAGCGTAGCGAAAAGGAAGCCAACCATATTCGAAGCCTCGAATAAACGATACCCCATCGCATAAACACCTGAGTGATAATCACCATCTGGAAGCATACGCTCGAGCATTACTGAATCGGTTTTGTAATAAACCATCATCAGCAAGACCAGTAATGCATAAGGAAGACTTTCTTTCAGAATAACACGATTCACGCGTGGTTTCCAGCGCAATTGAATCTTTCCGGCTTTCTGAATAACCATGACCAGCGCAACCACCATTCCAACCGCATAGGCTATCGTTTGGCCGTAAACCAGCAAGTAGATATTGAAGCCCTCTTCCGCCGGTGAGGCGAAAAGAACAGCACCCAGGCCTAAAAGGAGAATCGCTCGGTCAAGCACCGATACCACCGCATCGCGTGAGAAAAGCATCATGCCACTCAGATTAGAACGCAGGTATAGAATGCTGGCTGATAATAGTTGGTTCAGTCCAAGCCATGCCAGAAGTTTAAGGTCTGCGCCTTCGTATTGTAAAATGAGCGCCGCACCTATGAGTAGCACGAAATACAAGGCAACAAGAGAAAGTCTTAACAACGCAACACTATTGAAATAGCTAGCTACCATATGTTGTTTTCTCGCGACACTTCGACTCGTAAAGGTGTTGATGCCCAGATCTAAGAAAATGTTCAGAAGAAAAGAGAGGTTGAGCAGGGCTGCGTAGTTTCCGAACACTTCTGCTCCCACTCGGTTCTGCACCTCCGTTTCTACGAATAGCAAATACGCTGGCTTGATCATCAAGTTCAGCAGAAGGAGCAGCGATAAGTTAGTAAGGAAGGTTCGTTGCATGCGTCACGGTCAGCGGTCGAAAGTTAGTGATAAGCGCCAAGTCATCACGTGTGCAATTCCAGTATATTCGCCGAGATGTTCAAGATAGCGGTGAATACACGTTTGTTGCGTCCCGGAAGACTCGAAGGAATTGGTTGGTTTACTTGGGAGTCCTTCCGAAGAATAGCCTTGGCACATCCGGAAGTGGAGTTCCATTTTTTCTTTGATGAAAACCCACCTTCCGAGTTCATTCCTAGTGACAACGTGATTGGTCATCGTGTATTACCTCCGGCACGAAGGAGATTCCTCTACCGCTGGTGGTTCGATTACTCCATTCCACGAAAGTTGAAGTCTTTGGAGGTTGATCTATTTGTGTCTCCTGATGGTTTCGCTTCGCTCCGAACTGATGTTCCACAATTGGTAGTGATGCATGATTTGAATTTCGAACACTTACCGCATCTGCTACCGCCGAAGGTATCTGAGTTTTATCAGAAGATGTTTCCTCAGTATGCGGCAAAAGCAGAACGAATTGCCACCGTTTCTGAGTACTCGAAGAAAGACATTGTAAGTCATTATGCTGTGCCGTCGCATCGTATTGACGTAGTTGGGAATGGAGTGAATGAACAGTATCGACCATTGAGTCAAGAGGAGCGGATTGAAGTCAGAGCCAATTTCTCTGACGAGAAACCCTACTTCGTCTACGTCGGTTCCTTGAATCCGCGGAAGAATATACCGCGTTTGTTGCGAGCTTTTGAAGTCTTTAAGAATGATACAGGCTCTGATTACAAGTTGCTCATTGTTGGCCAACCCATGTGGAAGGGGTCGGAAATCGAAGAAGTTGTAAAGGCAATGTTGCACCGTGAAGACGTGTCTTTTCTGGGGAGAAGAGCGCCAGATGAACTGGCACTCATTGTTGGCGCAGCGCGAGCTATGGTTTTTGTTCCGCTATTTGAAGGATTTGGAATTCCTGCAATCGAGGCTTTTGCGGCTGGAGTGCCATTGGTGACAAGTAACGTCACTTCGCTTCCAGAAGTAGCAGGAGATGCGGCAATCTTGGTTGATCCTAAAAGTGTTAGTGAGATTGCTGGGGCCATGAAGCGAATCAAAAGCGACAGCGACTTGCGTGATGATCTCATCGAAAGAGGCTATGCAAGAACCGAGCTATATACATGGGATAAAACCGCAGAGCTTCTGTGGAAAAGTATCGAAGCCGCCCTATAAGCCGCGCGTCTTGAATCTTCTACCTTCGAGCTCATGGGATTGAAGAATTATATGCACAAAGAAATGATCGAAGCTGGTTGCGATGAAGCTGGCAGAGGCTGTTTAGCTGGGCCGGTGGTGGCAGCGGCCGTTATTCTCGATCCTTCCAATCCTATTAAAGGCCTCGATGATTCCAAGAAGCTTTCAGAAAAGAAACGAGAGGTTCTTCGTGTAGAGATTGAAGAAAAAGCGCTGGCATGGGCTGTTGGATTCATGACCCCAAAAGAAATTGATGAGTTGAATATCCTCAAGGCTAGTTTTTATTCGATGCACCGAGCGCTTGAACAGCTGAAGGTATCTCCGGAGCATATTCTGGTTGATGGAAATCGTTTCATCGCATATCACGAGGTGCCACATACGACCGTGATCAAAGGAGATGGAAAGTATAAATCGATTGCTGCGGCAAGTATTTTGGCGAAGACACATCGCGATGAGATGATGAAACGCTTTCACGAAGACTTCCCGCATTATTTATGGAACTCGAATAAAGGGTATCCAAGTCCAAGTCATCGAGCAGCAATTAAAGAGCATGGTCCTTGCGAGCATCACCGCATGAGTTTCCAGCTACTTCCCTCACAGTTAGAGCTTTTCTAATTCTTTCAATGTAAAGGAAATGTTAAGCTCAAGTTAACAATGTTAAGAATCCGTGTGCTGAAAACGGCGCTAACTCACTCACCGGGGATTATTTGAGGTTTATCATTGAGTTAAGGCTACTCGTCGAGCTTTCAGATGCATTTAGGGTCATGTAGTTTTGCCTTACTTATCCGAGGACAAACCAAAAGTAGAATAACCTAAATTCATTTTGTACGATGAAAAGACTATTAACCTTCATTGCTCTACTAGCAGGTGTTTTTGCACTTTCTACAGCGCAAGCACAGGTCAATATCATTGACGAACAACTTCGCGACGGTGCAGCACCAGCGGGTTGGGGTGTGACTGATGTGGCCTTCACAACTTCAGCAGGTGGGTACGCCAACTTTACGGGCACTACCGGAGTACTTGAGACAACAGTAGTTGATCTTACTCCTTATACAACTGTAGACCTAACTTTTACGGTAGCAAAATTTGGTTCTGGTGATAATGGACCAATTACTGTGGAAGTATCTGATGATGGTGGTGCGACTTTTACAGCTCAAACTTTTGATTCGCCAACACCAACTTCTTCAACTTACCTTACTTCTGGTCCTACTACGATCACTGCAACGGGCAACAACGTGGTGATTCGCTTCAGCGCTGTGAACAGTGCTTCAAACAAGCGAGTGCGTGACGTAGTTCTTGTAGGATTTGCAGGTGGAACGCCGGGATGTACTGATGCTACAGCATGTAACTACGATATGTCAGCGACTATCGATGACGGTTCTTGTGAATTTGTAAGCTGTGCTGGATGTACAGACGCTACAGCATGTAACTATGATATGTCAGCTACGATTGATGACGCTTCTTGTTTCTTCGTAGGTGATGCCTGTGATGATGGTGATGCTGCCACGATCAACGATTTGGTGCAAGCTGATTGTGGTTGTGCAGGTACTCTAGTATCTACAGTTGATTTGATCATTACTGAGATTCACTACAACGGAAACGACGGTGCAGGATTCCCTGACGTAGATTACGAGTATGTAGAGATCTACAATAACGAAGCAGGAGCAGTTGATTTGACTGATTTTGCCATGGGCGGAATCACTTTCACTTTCCCAGCAGGAGCTTCTGTCGCGGCTGGCGAATTTGTAATCGTAGCTCTTGATCCAGCATTCTACACAGGAAACGGTTATCAGGTGTTCGGTCCTGCAACAGGAGGTCTTTCTAACGGCGGAGAGACGGTATCTGTCTTTGATAACAACGGTGTACTTGTTGACGATGTGACATACGATGATGGAAACGGATGGCCAACTTCTCCTGATGGATCTGGTCCTTCATTGGAGCTCGCTGATCTAGCAGCTGACAACAACGATGCAGCAAACTGGCAAGCATCATGTGATGATAATGGAACTCCAGGTGCTGCGAACAGCACGCTTCCTTGTAACCCTTCAGTACCAGGAACCATCGTTGAGATTCAAACTGGAGTTATCGCAACTGGAACAACAGTAGAGACTAACGGTATCGTTACAGGGGTTTACGCTTCGCTGTACACAATCCAAGATGGAACAGGGGCAAACTCTGGAATCTGGGTTGAAGGTACAGGAGTTGCTCTAGGAGATGACGTAACTGTAGTTGGTGACGTTGCTGAATCATTCGACTTAACCATCATTCAGAACGCACTAGTGACAATCAATACTTCAGGAAACGCTCTTCCCGCAGCACAGCTTCTTAGCACACTTGCTATCAACGATGAGCAGTGGGAAGGAGTGCTCGTTGAAACAACAGGATTGGTTGATAACGGTGATCTAGGATTCGGTGAGTGGAGCATTGATGATGCTTCAGGACCAGTTCGTATCGACGACGTGAACGGTGTAGCTGTTACTCCAACAATGGTGGGTGACCAGTACACAGTGATCGGACCATTGTACTACTCTTTCGGTAACTACAAGATTGCTCCGCGTGATAACGCAACAGATATCTTGAAGTGGGGGTGTACAGATGTAGCTTTCCCTAACTACGATCCAGCAGCGGTGATCGATGATGGCTCTTGTGGTGTTGTTCCAGGATGTACTGATCCAACGGCTGACAACTACGATCCAGCGGCGACGATTGATGATGGTTCTTGTGTCATCAGTGGTTGTACAGATCCAACAGCATTGAACTACAATGCCAATGCGAACAACGACGATGGTTCTTGTTACTTCACACTACCAAACTTGGTGATCAACGAGATCCATTACAACCCTTGTACAGCACAAGGTGATGATACAGTATACGAGTTTGTAGAAATCTACAATGCAGATGCAGTTTCTGTAGACCTAGAAGGAGTCACATTCTCTGCAGGTATCGACTTCACTTTCGGTGCTGGTGCTACGATCGCAGCTGGTGAGTACATCATCGTAGCTGTAACGGCTGCTACTTACGCAGGAAACGGTTACCAAGTATTTGAAGCAAACTCTGGTGGCTTCTCTAACGGAGGAGAAACAGTGACAATCGCAGATGCATTTGGAAACATCATCGATACAGTTCCTTTCGACGATGGAAACGGATGGCCAACTTCTCCTGATGGAGGGTGTCCTTCATTGGAATTGATCGATCCAGGATTGGATAACACTGACCCTGCAAACTGGCAAGGCTCATACGTAGACAACGGAACTCCAGGAGCCGTAAATTCTATGCCTCCTCCATCTACGAACTACACAATCTTCGAAATCCAATCAGATGTTGACGTTGATGGTGGTTCAAACAAGTCAGGTGAATACGTCACTACTTCAGGTGTAGTAACGGGCGTATACTCAAACGGTCAGTTCGCTATGCAAGATGGTACGGGAGCTTACTCAGGTATCTGGGTTGAAGGTACAGGTGTTGCTCTAGGTGACGAAGTTGATGTCACTGGTACTGTAACTGAGTCTTTCGGATTGACATTGATCTCAAATACCGCATTCATCACAGTATTGACAAGCGGAAACGCCCTTCCAGCTCCTCAGCTATTGGTAACGAACGGTATCAACGACGAGCAGTGGGAAGGTGTTCTTGTTTCTGTAACAGGACCAGTTTCTAACGGTGATGTTGGTTTCGGAGAATGGGCAGTGAACGACGGGTCTGGTGACGGACTAGTTGATGACCTAGGAATCCTTCTAGCGCCAGTTGACGCAGGTGTTACTTACACAGTGACTGGACCGAACTACTTCAGCTTCGGAGCATTTAAGATGCAGCCACGTGATTTGAACGATACACAGCGTTGGGGATGTACAGATAACTCATTCCCGAACTTCGATCCTCTTGCGGTGATCGACGATGGTTCTTGTGGAAACCTCCCAGGATGTACTGATCCAGCAGCTGATAACTACGATCCTACTGCAACAGTAGATGATGGTTCTTGCGTGTTCTCAGGGTGTACAGACCCAACTGCATTAAACTACAACGCTGCAGCCACTATCGATGACGGTTCTTGTTACTTCACGCTACCAAACTTGGTAATCAACGAGATTCACTACAACCCATGTGTGCCACAAGGCGAAGATTTCGATTACGAGTTCGTTGAGATCTACAACGCAGAAGCAACAACAGTTGATTTGGAAGGATTCACCTTCGCAGCTGGTTTCGACTTTACATTCCCTGCAGGAGCACAGATGGCAGCTGGTGAGTACATCATCGTTGCTGTAACTGCTGCAACATATGCTGGTAATGGTTACCAGGTGTTTGAAGTTGAATTCGGAAACTTGGGTAACGGTGGTGAGACAATTCAATTGGCTGACGCATTCGGAAACGTTATTGATGAAGTGACCTACGGTGTTCAAGCTCCATGGCCAATAGATCCAAATGGTGCATGTGTTTCGCTCGAGCTAATCGAAGAATCTTTGGATAATACAGATGGTTCTAACTGGCAAAGCTCTTATGTTCTTTTCGGAACACCTGGAGCGCAGAACTCATCACTTGTTAATGGATGTACTGACCCTACTGCATGCAACTACGACGCTGCGGCCAATGTAGACGATGGTTCTTGTGACTTCGCTAGCTGCTTCGGTTGTACTTACCCAACGGCAGACAACTACGATGCAACAGCAACAGTAGACGACGGATCATGTGTATTTACGAACTCTTGTCCTGAAGACTTAAACCAGGATGGTATCGTGAACGCAGCTGACCTTCTTCAATTCCTAGGGGCCTTCGGGGCTGCTTGTGAATAAGTAGAAGGAAAGATACTGAATACAAAAAGGGGGCGTTTAGCCCCCTTTTCATTCTTCCATTCTAGCAACGAGTAATTTGTCGTTGGCGAAATATAGCCGGTACGACGACTCGGAGTAGTATCCTTGGATGAACCACTCGCCAATCTTCTGGCCCTGGTCAAATTCAGCTCTACCAGTGACTTTTCCATCTAGGTCCCAAGTGAGCCAAATCCCATCCCGTTTATTCTCGTGATAAGAACCTGACATGGTCAGCTTCCCATTCTCATTGTAGAATAGGGCTAGCTGATGCAGGTATCCGTTTTCAAAGTTCAACACACGGCTTACTTCACCATTTGGGTGAAAGATCTCAAGTTGTCCTTGCAGAGGGAGGCTGTCGGATGAACAGTACTGGTCATTGACCATAATGAACTCTTGAGCATGCGTTGAAGCACTAAATAGGATGGCAATAAGTATGAATTTCAGTCTTGCCATAATGCTAAGTTAATAAAAAGTTAACATAAAAGAAACATTTAAATATGCTTAAATGACTGAAAATTAGTTTTATAGGATAAATCCTACAGGTTAAACCCTATGGTGTTAAGTTAGATACGTAACATTAAGATAACATTAAGCGTGCGCACGTTTAACACGCTCTTTGTCACTTTGGCCTCTTAATTCATCCTATTTTGGCCTGCTGATGAACTTTCTTCTCGACATTCTTTCAATTACGGGAGCACTTGGTCTTTTCATCTTTGGGATGAAGGTCATGAGTGATGGTGTACAGAAGGCCGCCGGAGCTTCGATGCGCCGAGTGTTGGAAGCTATGACTAAGAGTCAAGGAAGAGCAATTGCCAGCGGTTTTCTAACTACCGCCGTTCTTCAGTCATCATCGGCCACCACGGTGATGGTCGTGAGCTTCGTGAATGGAGGGTTGCTAAGGCTCCGTGAAGCTGTAGGGGTGATCATGGGAGCCAATATTGGTACTACAGTCACCGCTTGGGTGGTGGCTTTGGCGTTAGGAAGTCTCTCCATCGGTCAGTTCACGCTCCCAATCATTGCGCTAGCACTTCCGTTTCTATTTCTCAAGAAAGAACGCCTCCGTAATTCTGGAGAAGCCATCATCGGATTCGCAATTCTTTTTGTTGGTCTGCAGTTTCTTCAGGAAGCCGTTCCCAACCTGAAGAACCAACCTGACGGAATCGGATTCCTCGTGCCGTACATTGATATGGGCTTCCTGTCAAATGTCATTTTTGTCTTCGTAGGAACCATTGTTACCCTCATCGTTCAATCTTCGAGTGCTGCGATCGCATTGACGTTGACCTTGCTTTCGACGGGAATCATCCCTGTAGAACTTGCAGCGGCCATGGTGCTGGGTGAAAATATTGGAACTACCATCACCGCGAACATCGCTGCTGTCATTGCCAATCGCTCAGGGAAGCTTGCAGCACGAGCGCACTCCATCTTTAATGTGATTGGGGTGATTTGGATGCTGCCCCTGATGCCGTTGTTCTTGAAAGGGCTGCAGTCCACCTTTGTGGATATGTTCGACGCCATGGAAGTATTCACAGGGAGAAACCATGATAAGGTGCTCATCGCGTTGTTCCACACCACCTTCAACTTACTGAATACCCTAGTCTTGGTTGGTTTCACTCCGCTGATTATTCGTGTGAGCGAGCGAATGGTCCGTAAGCCACAGGGTAAAGAGAACTTCAAGCTCGAGTTTATTGGAGCCGGGGTTGTAGGCACTCCTGAACTCGCAATTCTTGAAGCACAGCGTGAAGTAGAAAGATTCGCACGTGTAACGGCTAGCCTTAACGGAAGCCTTCAACGTCTTTTAGCAACGACCGATCAAAGCAAGCGAAACGCCATTATCGATGAGATCCGTCTCGGTGAAGAGGTGACGGATAAATTCGAAGTGGAGGTATCAAATTACCTTACTGAACTGAGCAGGGAAGAGCTTTCTGATTCTGCCAGTATTCGTATTCGTGGTCTAATGGGCGCTAGCGCGGATTTGGAACGGATAGGAGATTTATACTTCCGCGTAGCGATGAATCTCGAGAGCAAACAGATGAAGAAGGTGTACTTCGTTCCAAAGCAACGCCAGAATCTGAAGAATATGACTGACTTGCTCGAACAAGCGTTCGATATCATGTTGAGTAATCTCGATGAGGGCACCACAGCGGTGAATACACAACTAGCTCAGGAAAAAGAAGACGAAGTCAACGCCTTGCGTGATCAGTTACGTCGCAAGCACCTCAAAGATGTCGCTAAAGGACGTTATTCTATCGAAAGTGGTGTTTTCTACATGGATACATTCACAACCCTGGAAGAGATTGCGGATCACATTGTCAGTGTGACTGAAGGGCTCACCAACGCTTACTAAGGCTTCAAGAAGGCAGGTGTCGTAATGGTGTTTGAAATATTCAACGCGCGGTCGACGAGCTTCACTTCAAATCGAGCGGTGTCAAATTCACTGATTAGCGAGTATACCGGCATGTCTACCTTGATTTCACCATTCAGTGCCTTGTTTTGCCCTGAAGGCGTCACGCGTGGAACACGGTAGTAAAATGGAATTTGACCCTGTTCTGGGTCAAGGGGGATGTATACCCATTCGCCATTCTGAAGTTCGTAATATTCTAGAAAGAGGTTGTAGTAGAATTCACAGCCGACGGGGCAGAATACATCCAACGTATCTTCTTGATCGAGGCCTACATCACCGTCACCATCCGTGAAAGCGATAATGAGATCTGCCGCGTCTTCGGCTTTAGGAGTGAGTGATTCAAAAGCGATCACAGGTTCCGGCGGAAACTCCGCTGGTTCTAAGCAAGACCAGAGTGTTCCTATGAAGAACAAACTAAAAAGCAGATAAATAGATCGATTGAATTTCATGTCATCCCTACATTTGTTGTGCATGTTCACCGATACACAAAGCTACATTCAGCATCTTGCATCGATTAGCTCGATGCGAGAGTTTAACGAATTAGCCCTGGCGTTATTTCGCTATCAAGCGAAGTATTGCTCAGTGTACAACCAATTCATCCAAGAATTGGGCATCCATCCAACTAAGATACAAGCGATCGAGGAAATTCCCTTCCTACCCATCGAAGTATTCAAATCGCACGAGGTACAAACGGATCATTTCGAGGCGCAGGCCATCTTTACAAGCAGCGGAACCTCGGGGATGAGCACCAGCCAGCATTTTGTGCGTGATCTGTCGCTTTATGAATGGAGCTTCTTTCAAGCATTTGAGCAAGCTTATCATAAGCACAGTACCTGGGATGACTGGTGCATCCTAGCCCTTTTGCCGTCATATATGGAGCGTTCTGGCTCCAGTTTGATCTACATGGCAGAGAAGATGGTTGACCTCACTCAGCGCAATGGTTCGGGTTTTTATCTCAATGCAGACGAGGCGCTTTTTGCCGCGATCGATCAAGCAAAATCCAAAGGTAAAAAGGCCCTGCTCTTGGGTGTTACTTTCGCCTTACTCGCTATCGCGGAACGTCAACAAGTTGACTTCGACGGTGTGGTGGTCATGGAAACAGGAGGGATGAAAGGCATGCGAAAAGAAATGGTACGCGAAGAGCTACACGGATTTCTTCAGTCTCGGATGAATGTGTCGGCTATACACAGCGAATACGGAATGACGGAATTACTAAGTCAAGCCTACAGTAAAGGACAAGGAATTTTCGAAGCCCCGCCTTGGATGAGGGTAATGATCAGGCAAGTTGATGATCCCTTTGGCTGGGAAACGCACCGCAAGACAGGAGGAGTAAATGTCATCGACTTAGCTAGCCGTGATAGCTGTGCCTTCATTGCTACTTCTGACTTGGGAAGGGTGTCTTCAGATGGCTCTTTCGAAATTCTTGGACGCTTTGATCATGCGGATGTGCGAGGTTGCAACCTTCTTTTGGCTTGATGGAATAGTTATTGATGTACTTACAGCATGAAAAAGACCGTACTTCTTTTTTTTTTGCTTGGTGCAACCATTCCAATACTATTGTCGTCTTGCTCAAGCAGAGTGTTGGTCAACAACGTTATGCGAAGTGAGCTTCATCTCACTAGGAACCAACTCATCGGGCTCCCTGTTGAGAATTCTGGAAAGATAACTTTGTACGCTGCAGAACCATCAGCTAGTCTGTATTCCAGCGGTGCAATACCTCAAGAGGTCACCATTCCCAAAGGAACCCCAGGTGTAGTTGTTTTCGCTTTTGCCAATAAGCTCGTAGTCCGTTTTGAATACGGAGAAGGTAAGACTCTGGTCTTTGGAGCAAACGATGAATACACAGAGTATAAGTTGATGGCAGAAAACTGGGAAGAAGGTCACGGATCTCTTTCATACGGCGGGGCAGTCTATTTTGCTGGGCCAGGCAGCAGCGACGTTTCGCTGGTAGTCGATTTGAAAGACGTCGGAGTTACAAGAAATAAGCACCACAAGGTGCGCGGAATAGAATATTAAGATGCTGTAGGTCATCTTCTTTGATGGCCTAACACATGATTTCCTAGAAATGCGGAGTGGTAACGACCTTCTCCGCATTTTTTATGTGAAGAGATTGTTAACGACGAATATTTGCAATAGTCGATTCACGGAGGTAGTTTGCGCACCGAAAACGCTGGTAGAGAATCGATGAATGAATTGATCATGATGCTCGGCTTCGCACTCGCTGCTTACTCAGTAGTGGGGAACGATAGCATCCAAACTCTAGGTACTTTCCTGGTCTCAAATGAGCGCAGGAAATGGTGGCAACTTTGGTTGTTTGCCGGTGGACTTATGGCCATTGTCGTGACCACGGGGTACCTCGGCTATGGAGAACTCTTAGGAGGAAAAGGAGCAGACCTCACCTTTGGTAAGTTTGACGGTGTTTTCAAAGACGGAACGGAGTTCCCGAAGATGTCTTTCTGGTATCTCTTACCACCACTAGCACTCTTGTTTATTACCCGATTCGGTGTACCAGTAAGTACAACCTTCCTTGTGCTCACATTCTTTGCCCCGAAAGCCCTTCCTTCTATGCTCACAAAGTCTTTGGGTGGATATGGTGTCGCCTTTATCTTCGCGATCATCATGTTCATGCTTCTGAGTCGCGTGACAGAAAGGCTATTCCTCAAACACCCGTTCGATGGAGAAGACAAAGGATTGTGGACGAATCGCAAGTTCTGGGTTGGACTGCAGTGGGCTTCCACTGGTTTTCTTTGGAGCCAATGGTTGACGCAAGACTTGGTGAACATCATGGTGTACCTAGGTGATCCCGATGAAGTATCTCTAGGTACGTTCATCTATGCCTTAGGGATACTTCTGGTAATGCTGGCTTATATTTTCTACCGTAGAGGTGGGAAGATTCAAGAAATCGTTCGTGCGAAAACGAACACTCAAGACATTCGTTCAGCAACCTTCATTGATTTCTTCTACGGACTAGTACTCTTACTCTTCAAGTTCGATACGTTAGGTATCGGTGCTCAGATTCCGATGAGCACGACATGGGTATTCCTAGGGATGCTTGCCGGACGTGAAGTAGCCATGCGTATCCGCTTGGAAGAAGTTACCAAGGACGGAAAGAAAGTATGGGGTATGGTATTCGCTGATCTTGGAAAAGCGACTATCGGACTCGTAGTATCCGTGCTACTTGTAGTCTTTCTTTACGTTGTAGAAGGACGTGATTTAGCTCCATTGCTAGACTAACGATTCCGCCCGATAGGGCTTTAAAATCGCTTTAAGCTTACTCAGCAACACTCAACAAGAAGAACTTCTTCTTACCGCGCTGTAGTACGACGAATTTGTCGTTGATCAGGTCTGTTGATGAGATCATTTTACCCATCTCCACTTTTTCGGTGTTCACCTTCACGCTATGCTCATTGAGTGCACGACGAGCTTCCCCATTGCTGTCTAGGAAGTTTGTCTTCGCACCTAAAGCTTCAATGATGTCCAAACCATCGTTCACCTCAGAACGCGACACTTCAGCATGTGGAATCCCGCTGAAGACCTGAAGAATTTCGTTGTTTGACAATCCTTCGAGTTGTTCTTTGGTTCCTTTTCCGAAAAGAAGAGAAGTGGCAGCCAAAGCATTCTGAAGACCGTTCTCGCCGTGGATTCGACGTGTAACATCTTCTGCCAGGGCTTTTTGTAGCACACGCGCACCAGGGTTCGGTGCATGTTCTGCCTCGATAGCCTCAATTTCTTCCTTGCTCATCAATGTGAATATACGGATGTACTTAGACGCATCTTCATCACTTGCTGAGATCCAGTATTGGTAGAACTTGTATGGTGAAGTCTTTTCAGCATCAAGCCAGACGTTGCCACCTTCTGATTTACCAAATTTACTTCCATCTGCTTTCGTTATCAGTGGTGCGGTTAGAGCAAACGCTTCTCCAGCACCTTTCTTACGGATCATTTCTGTTCCAGTAACGATGTTACCCCACTGGTCAGAACCACCCATTTGAATCTTCACCCCTTGGTGCTTCCATAGGTAGTAAAAGTCATATCCTTGAACAAGCTGATAAGTGAACTCAGTGAAGCTCATGCCGCTTTCTAGACGCTTTTTCACTGAGTCTTTTGCCATCATGTAGTTCACCGTGATGTGTTTTCCGACATCGCGAATGAAGTCAAGGAAGGTGAAGTCTTTGAACCAATCGTAGTTGTTCACTACCTCGGCGCTATTCTCACCGCAATCGAAGTCTAGGAAATGCTCTAGCTGCTTGCGCTGACAGGCGAGGTTGTGGTTGATTGATTCTACATCAAGAAGCTGACGTTCTGCTGTCTTTCCACTTGGGTCACCTACCATTCCAGTAGCACCACCAACCAAGGCGATTGGCTTGTGTCCTGCGCGTTGTAAGTGCACCAACAACATGATCGGAACCAAGTTTCCAATGTGCAATGAATCAGCGGTGGGGTCAAATCCAACATAGCCTGCAGTCAACTCTTTTTCAAGTTGCTCTTCGATTCCTGGCATCATGTCGTGGAGTAATCCTCTCCACTTGAGTTCGTCGATCAAGTTCATTTCAAGTGTATTTCGAGCTGCAAAGATAGCACACTCAAAGGAGCTCTGCGGCACGTTCGAGACGCATTCCTCGTGAGCCTTTGACAAGTATGCTTCGTTGCTGAGGAAGATTCGCCTTCAATCGTTCAATCAGCTCATCCGTGGTTTCAACAAATGCATCTCCATTTCCAACCTTTGCGAAGTGTGATCCAACGAAGATGACTTCGAGGTTGAGTTTCTCGGTTAAGGCGACCACTTTGCGGTGTTCTTCATCTGCCACATCTCCCAATTCAAACATATCTCCCAGGATGCATAGCTTGTTCTCATCCTTTCCTTTTGCAAACGACTCCAAGGCATTAAGCATGGAGGTAGGGTTCGCATTGTAGGCGTCCATGATCAAGGTGTTGTGCTTTCCTTGTTTACGTTCTGATCGGTTGTTATCGGGTTTGTATTCCGCGATAGCGTGATTAATAGCCTCTGGCTTAACGCCGAAGTAAATACCCATGGCAATGGCAGCGGCAATGTTATTCAGGTTGTATTCACCCGTCAATTGCGTTTGAACCTTCGGACTGGTATATGCATCGTGAGTCCAGGCGATGCTCAGGAGTGGATCTGTGTCAAGTAAATAGACCTCTGGGGTATCTACACTCGTTCCGTATAAAATGCGCTCCATGCCTTCTGAAATGGCTAGGAGGATAGGGTCAGTACAGTTGATAAAGACAGGGCGATTCTTTTCTTTCAAGTGATCGAAGAGTTCTTTCTTTCCTTTCCGAACCCCTTCGAGTCCACCGAAACCTTCGAGGTGTGCTTTACCAATATTCGTGATGTAACCGAAATCTGGATCAGAAAGGGTGCTGAGGAACTGAATTTCCTTCTGGGCATTGGCGCCCATTTCGATCACAGCAAATTCATGATTATCGGTCATTTCAAGAAGGCTCAACGGAACACCAATGTGGTTGTTGAGGTTGCCTTTGGTGGCGTAGGTAGAATAGGTGGAAGCTAGTACTTCACGAATGAGTTCTTTGGAAGTCGTTTTACCATTGCTTCCAGTGAGCCCAATGATTTTTCCTTTGAACTGCTGACGGTGGTACTTCGCCAATTCTTGAAGCGCCGTTAAAACATCCTCTACAAGAAAAGTCTGTTCCGCGTTAGCGAATTCAGCTTCATCAATAACGGCCAAAGCACAGCCTGCATCAAGCGCTTGCTGCGCGTATTGGTTACCATTGAAACGCTCACCTTTGAGGGCGAAAAAGATCTTGCCGTCTGTAGCCTGGCGTGTATCAGTGGTGACTCCGGTAGAGCGGAGGTAGTGTTCGTAGAGTTCTTCTGTACGCATGTACCAAAAATAAAAAGCCCCGTCATTCACATGACAGGGCTTCTCTATAATTTCATCAGCTTATTCCTGTGAGAAACCTACTGGTGATCCCACGCGGGTCATTGCACATCGGAAACCGATGGTAGATGACGCCTGGCGCTCGTCAAGGAAACGACGTGTTCCAGGGATCGTGTAGTAAGCACGGTCTCTCCAAGAACCACCTTTGTACACACGTGTACGGTTAGTGATCAATGAAGAAGGACCCCAAGGAGTACCGTTCTGTGCATCGTACATGCGGAAGTCGTTGTTCAATGCATCTTCGTTACCGTAGTAGATTGAGCTTTCGAAATCACCATCACGGTAATCGATATTGTCAGCCTTACGGTAGTTACGTCGGTCAATGTTTTCTGCAACGGTTACGTCACGAGTACGAATGTCACCCGGAGTGTGCTCGATGTACTGTGAGATACCATCGCGAAGGTCTGGAGCAGACTTCGCATCGCTAGAAGAGATCAAGTCCATTCCATCCTGAATTCGCTGGTTTGCTTCATCAGTCTTACGGTCTTTGATGTCTTGCTTCGCTTGCTCAACGTAAGTAACAAGGTTGTCGATCAAGTTCTGATCTTCATCCGTAAGACGTCCAGCTGCTTTCTTTTGATATTCCTGTAGGAAGTACTCTACTCCAGGGATATCGTAAACAACGAAGTCAAACTTGTCTTCGATGTCACCTTCTGAGTTCAATACTTTCGTCTGGTAAACATTACCACGGAAAGGACGGAACTCGCTTTTATCTTGCGGAGACAGAGGACGGTAAACATCCATTACCCATTCAGAAACGTTTCCAGCCATGTTGTATAGACCGTAGTCGTTCGGAGCGTACTGGTATACTGGAGCAGTGATTTCTGCGTTGTCATTCAAGGCACCAGCAACTCCCATGAAGTCACCTCGTCCACGAACGAAGTTTGCGTTCATCTGTCCGTAGAATTTACCACCGTTGTCGTCGTTACGCACGTAGTGACCGTTCCAAGGGTAAGTGCGGCGATCAGAGATCAACTCTTGGTAAGAGTTTCCGATCAAACCAAGGGCAGCGTACTCCCACTCAGCTTCAGTTGGTAGTCGGTAACGCGGTAGAAGGATACCATCCTCCATACGAACGTTACGGTAACCGCTTGAGTTTGGACGAAGATCTTCGATTCCGTCAGCTGCTTTTTCTCCTTCGTATTGACCAGCGTAGTAAGCGTCAGTTGTGAAGTGATCTTCATCAACCTGTGCTTCAGGATTGTGCACCAATAAACCTTCACGAATGAGGATAACCTCATTTACTCGATCCGATCTCCAAGCACAATAATCATTCGCTTGCAACCAGTTTACACCAACTACCGGGTAGTCACGGTACGCAGGGTGACGCAGGTAGTACTCAACGAAAGGCTCGTTGTACTCCATTTTCTCACGCCATACGAGGGCGTCTGGAAGGGCTTTGTTTACGATTTCAGGGTATGAATCACCGTAGATGCGTTCCAGCCAGAACAGGTATTCCAACCACATAAAGTTGGTAACCTCTGTTTCATCCATGTAGAATGAAGATACAGTTACACGGCGTGGGATGTTATCCCAGTTGTACCCGAGGTCGTCTTCGACACGTCCCATCGTGAAGGTTCCCCCTTCTACTAGGACGAGACCTGGTCCTGTTTCTTGCTCTACGAACGGTGGACGTTCAAATCCTCCATTACTTGGGTCGTTGTAGCTCCAGCCTGTAGCACCTGAGCGCTCTTTAGCACATGAAGCTAGCAACAATACTCCCATAAGAGCAGCAAAAACAGAAAGTGAATTGCTCAATTTCATCATGATTTCTTGGTTCAATACGTTTTCCTTGCGAATTGAATTCCTTATTTAAACTAGAAAGAAGGGCAGGATATTGTTCTGAACTTCCTTCTCTTCGGACGACAGTCAAACTGGATAGTCATACTAATCTCATGTGAACCGCCAGTAGCAGGCGTAAGTTCAGATACAGTTACGTCGTAGCTGTATCCGAAGCGGATCACATCAGTCTGGATACCTACCAGCACGATGAATGCGTCACGATAATCGCTGAAGAAAAGCGCGCGATACCACACACCACCAACGATTGGTCCTTTGTTTACGTACAATCCGAGATTTAGTTGCTGAAATTCTCCTTGTCTTCTGTAAAGAATATTCGGAGAGATGTTCGACTCGCTGTATCTGCTGCGGCGATCGATCGGAATAACCGCACCGGCGTGACCGGTCCATTTCATTGGAAGCTTGCTCTCTCCAACCACCAGAGATTCGTTAGGTTCATTGAGGTGGTGAACTGCGACCCCTGCGTAGAAACGCTCGCTGAAACCGAGTAGTCCCGCAGAGAAATCGACGTTGTTGATTGCTCCTCCACGTGGAATATCCTGTGTTTCGTAGATGAAACCTTTACGTGGGTCAATCTGATCCCCAAACTGGAGTTGGCTCCAATCAACAGACTTCTGGAAGTATGTCGCCTGGAATCCAGCCTTTAGGGAAAACGTTCTTGAAATAGCTTGTTGGTACGAGTAAATACCACTTACAGTGGTTGTATTCAACGTACGTCCTGCGCGGTCGTTTGTAACCAACAGCCCGAGCCCACCAGAAATGGTCTCAACGTGTTGGTCATAACTTGCACTTGTAGTCACAAACGTACCACTAAGTGCAGGCCACTGGTTACGGTAATTCATAACCAATCGTGGACAACGTGCTGTACCAGCAAAGGCAGGGTTGAGGTACAATGGGTTGGCATAAAACTGTGTAAACTCAGGATCCTGGGCTTTTGCCTCTGGAATCAAGGTTACAATCATGCCGAGCAGCACTCCGATAACTAATATCTGTCGCTTCATCTCCTTCAATTTGAGTCAGCTTCTCCGCTAAATGAGCAATAATACGAAAAAAATTCACAGAGGAATTCGCAGTCTTTCTGCAATAAGGAGACTAAGTGTTCGTTTAATTTGTTGCTTGAACCAAGGCAATTGACCTAAGTAATGAAGTATTTACTCTTAGTTTTTACGACCATCTTGGCCTCTTTTTCAGGGCGCTCTCAACGTTCGATTGATGTTCAGTACTCTATTGAATGGACTGATAAACAGGGCGAAACGCCTGTCCCTGTTGGGGGGGTTGGGTTTGAAACGGCCCTTTGGGAAGACGAACTTCCGACGGCTCTTTTCACAAAAGAAATTCAGGGGAATGCTTCGCGGGTTCAATTGATTCTTGAGAACCTAGAGTCTGAAATAATCAATGAAAATGAGCTGACGGCCCGACAAATTCAGCTTCTTCCTACACAAGTTGTTCTCGAACCAACAGTGAAACAAGGAAGAACTGATTACTACGTGCAGATTCGAATCATCCCTATTTGGCGCGATCCGCAGACAGGCGTGATTCGTCGTTTGCTTTCGTTCGATGGTCTTTTAGAATTTACTCCAGGGCGATCTGTTACAGGTCGCGCACTAAGCTGGGCTCCGAACAGTGTGCTTGCTGAGGGTACCTTTTATAAACTCGCTATCGCGGAAGACGGAATCTACCGCATTGACCGCACGTTCCTACAGTCAATGGGGGTTGACATCAATGCACTCGATCCAAATCAGATCAATATCTACGGTAATGGAGGGGCACTACTTCCGTTTGACAATGAAGTTGACCGACCAACAGGTCTAAGAAAGAATGCGATTTATGTTGAAGGTGCTGATGATGGTAGTTTCGATTCCAATGATTTCATTCTTTTTTACGGAAGAGGAGCAGATTCATGGGCCTATGACGAAGGAGACGACATTTACCGCCATACACGTCACCACTATTCTGATTCAGCATATTATTTCATGCGTATTGATGATGTTGATCCTTTGCGTATCGCTAGCGCGGAAGATCCGGGAACTGCTAACCAGACGTCGAACGCTTTTACTGATCACCAGTTCCTAGAGAATGAGAATGTAAACTTGGCCAAGTCAGGTCGTGAGTTCTACGGAGACAACTTCACGAATGGTCAGCCCGTACCGTTTGCCTTTGCCGCTCCAAATTTGTTGAGTGATCAAGGCTACTTTGAATCACGCGTGGCTATTCGTTCAATGGATGTCTCGAGCACCTTCGATATGACCATCTTTGGTGAATCGGTTGGGTTAACAGCTTCTCCAACGAGTGATGGAGCCACATCAAACTTTGCAAACATTGCGGTCGCGAGCACGAACTTCATTCCTTCGGGGGATCAAGTAAGTGTGACAGTTCAGCTCGATCAAGCGACACCTGATGCTGAAGGCTGGATCGATTACCTCATGTGGAATGCACGTCGTGAATTATCCATGGCAGGAAGCCAAATGGAATTTCGCGACCCAACCGTGACAGGAGCTGGGAACGTGACGGAATTTACCATGGAGAATGCGTTCACGGTAAGTCAAGTCTGGGACATTACAGACTTTGTGGTTCCTCAACTAATTCCATTTACACCAGATCAGAACGATCCTTCTACGATCAGTTTTACTGCAACTACAGAAGAAAATAAAGAATTTATCGCGTTCGGGAATTTCAATTTCTTAGAACCAGTGAGCCATGGTCAAATCGAAAACCAAAATCTTCACGCACTGACAGACATCGACCTTGTTGTTTTGACCAACGAGCGATTCCTGCCGGTGGCAGAAGAATATATTGCCATTCATGAAGAAGATGGTTTGACAATCGCATTGGTCGATTTATACCAAGTGTTTAATGAGTTCTCTAGTGGGAACCCAGATGTGACTGGAGTGAAGATGCTCATGAAGATGCTCTTCGATCGTGCAAATGGAGATGTGTCTCTGATGCCAAAGTATCTTCAGATTTTGGGTGATGGATCCTTTCAGAACCGTCACGTGAAGAACGATGCGGCAACCATCATTACTTATCAAAGTCTGAGGTCGAATAGTCCGGTATTCTCGTACGTGAGTGATGACTATTTCGGATTCTTATCTGATGATGCTAGTGAGGCGCTAGGTGACCTTATGGACATTGGGGTAGGAAGAATTCCTTGTCAGAATGTGACGGAAGGCTTGGGCTACCTTAACAAGTTACGCAGCTACCGTTCAGGGAATACAAGCACTGACGGTGATGCCTACTGTATTGGTGATGATGCTCTTTCTCCTTATGGAGCATGGCGAAACGTGATCACTTTCGTAGCTGATGACTACGATGGAAATGGAGCACCAATTGAGATTAACCACATGAGTAATAGTGAAGAACACAATGACACTATTATTTCCCGTCATAACGATTACGATATTGTAAAAATTTACATGGACGCTTACCAGCAGAATTCAACTCCTGGTGGTGAACGTTACCCAGATGCAGAAGATGCTATTCGCCGCCGCGTGCAAAATGGATCACTCATCGTCAATTACATTGGCCACGGTGGTGAGCGCGGTTGGGCGCACGAACGTGTATTGAATACGACAACGATTCAAGAATGGACGAACTTCAACAGTCTTCCAGTATTCGTTACAGCGACGTGCGAGTTGGCTCGTTTTGATGACCCTGAGTTCAAATCAGCAGGAGAGTTGCTCATTATGAATCCGAATGGAGGAGCTGTAGCCATGTTGACCACCACCCGTATCGTATTCTCAGGAAGCAATCAGCAATTGAACCGTGCCTTTTTCAAGGTCGCTCTTGAAGATGAAGATATCGAAGAGTTGACCCTTGGCTTCATTTGTATGGAGACCAAAAACGATGATGGTGTAACAGATTCGTCGAACAAGCGAAACTTCAGTTTGTTAGGAGACGTGGCCCTGAAGATGGTATATCCAAAAGTTGACGTATACACGACCGAGATTAACGGAGTGGCAATTGATCCGCTGCAGCCTGATACGGTGCGCTCTCTGCAAGAGGTGACCATTAAAGGATACGTAGGTGCTACTGATGGAACGAAGCTGACGGATTTCAATGGCTTCGTTTACCCAACGGTTTACGACAAGAAGTCAGAAGTGACGACACTGAACAATGACGGAGGTTCCTCAGGGTTCGATTACGAAGTGTGGAAAAACATTCTTTATAAAGGTAAAGCGAGTGTGACGAATGGTGACTTTGATTTCTCATTCATCATTCCACGTGATATTGCTTATGACTTTGGAACAGGACGTGTCTCCTTCTATGCCGTGGCTGGTGATATCGATGGACATGGCCACAGTGAAGACTTTATCATTGGAGGTGCCCTCGAAGGTGCAGAACTGAATGATCAAGGACCAGAAGTGAATCTCTTCTTGAATGACTCCACCTTCGTCTTTGGAGGAATTACAGATGAAGACCCTATTCTTTTCGCGAAAGTGTTTGATGAGAATGGAGTGAATACCGTTGGAAGTGGAATTGGTCACGACATCAAGGCGATCTTGGATGCGAATACCAGTGATCCGATTATCCTAAATGACTTTTATGAATCAGACCTTGATACTTATCAAAGTGGAGAGATCAGATATCAATTGAACTCCCTCAGTGAAGGCACACACAATTTGAGCCTGAAAGTGTGGGATGTCCATAACAACTCAAGTGAGGCATATACTGAATTTGTTGTAGCCGATTCGGAAGAGCTTGTACTTGAACATGTGTTGAACTACCCAAATCCATTCACTACCCACACTGAGTTCATGTTTGAACACAATCAACCTTGTGACTTCTTGGATGTACAAATTCAAGTTTTCACGGTAGGTGGTAAAATGGTGAAGAGTATCAATAGAACCGTACGTTCTGAAGGTTTTCGAGGAGAACCAATCTCTTGGGATGGCCTAGACGATTTCGGGGATACGATAGGTAGAGGTGTATATGTATACCGTGTGAAGGTCACGACACCGGAAGGACAAAGCACCGAACAATTCGAAAAACTTGTGATCCTAAGATAACCTAACCTTTTGAAGTGATTATGCGTACATTTGCAAACTGCAATTCAATTGAGATGCGTAAAATAGCCTTAGGTGTGTTTGCTGGACTGTTTGGACTGTCAGCTAACGCGCAACTTACTTCGACCTCTGATGGTCGAGTTATTCAAGAAGAGATCAACACGATCACCACAGCGGTGCCGTTCTTGCTGATTTCACCGGATTCACGTTCAAGTGCAATCGGTGATGCCGGAGTGGCATTGTCTCCTGACGCATCTAGTGTTCACTGGAACGCGGCGAAGATGGCCTTCTCTGACAAAGAGTTTGAGGTAGGCATGTCATACAGCCCGTGGCTACGTCAATTGGTTGATGATATGAACCTCGCGTACCTGAGTGGTTACCGCAAGTTGAACAAGAATCAAGCTGTAGGTGCGGCAATTCGATTCTTTAGCCTAGGTAACATCACATTCACAGACGAAACAGGTACAGCTATTCGTGATTTCCGTCCAGCGGAATTTAGTGTCGATGCTGCATTCTCTCAGCGCCTTTCTGAACGTTTCTCAGGAGGTATTGCTGCGCGCTTTGTGAACTCTAACCTCACGGGTCAAACAACAATCCTTGGAGTAGATTCTAAGCCAGGACGTTCTGTTGCTGTTGACGTTAGTGTATTCTACTCGAACGACGACGTAGAGCTCGGTGGAAAAGACGCTACCTGGAATTGGGGTGTGAACGTATCGAACATCGGTGCGAAAATGAGCTACACCGAAACTGCAGAACAAGACTTTATCCCAGCAAACCTTCGCTTGGGAACGGCATTGACAACAATGCTAGATGAATACAACGCATTGACTTTCACTGTAGATTTCAATAAGTTATTGGTTCCAACACCTCCGGTATATTCTGAAACGAATCGTGATTCGATTGTTTCTGGATTTGATCCAAACGTGGGCGTGGCTACAGCGATTGTGCAATCTTTCTACGATGCACCAGGAATCGTTCTTGAAGACGAGAATGGAAACTTTGTCGTAGAGAACGGGTCTCGCTTCCGTGAGGAACTTCGTGAGATCAACATCGGTGGTGGTTTGGAGTACTGGTACGATCAGCAATTTGCTTTCCGTGCAGGTTATTTCTACGAACACTTTACAAAAGGGAATCGTCAATTCTTAACGCTTGGAGCAGGATTGAAGTACACGGTCTTCGCGATCGATCTATCGTACTTGATTTCTACAACACAGCAGAATCCATTGGCGAATACACTTCGTTTCACGCTACGTCTTGAGTTTGATAAACTCGACGGTGGAAGTTCTACACGAAGCGAAGGATAATCCGATATGAACATTCGAGTTGGCTTCGGCTACGACGTTCACCAACTAGCAGAAGGCGAAGAGCTATGGTTGGGTGGTATACTCGTGCCTCATGAAAAAGGGGCAGTAGGTCATTCAGACGCTGATGTTGTGCTCCACGTGATTTGTGATGCGCTTCTTGGCGCGGCGGATATGCGTGATATCGGTTACCACTTTCCAGATACTGATCCGAAGTACAAAGGGGTGGATTCTAAGCTCCTTCTAAAGGACACAATTAAGCTCGTTCGTGAAGCTGGTTACCGTTTTGGTAATGCAGATGTCACACTGGCGCTTCAGCGTCCAAAGGTGCTACCTTACATCGAAGAGATGAAGGAGTGTATAGCGAAAGTGATGGAAGTGGAGCTCAACCAGATTTCAGTCAAAGCAACAACGACCGAGAAACTAGGCTTTGTAGGAACTGAAGCAGGCGTGAGTGCTTACGCTGTAGTCTTAATTGAAAAGCTGGCTTAAGTTCGAGTTAAGACTCTTCGTAGTGCCCCTCTTGCGCATCTTCGTAGAAGTAAATCTTTAATAGCGCTGTATCACGAAGGAAGTCGATACGGCCAATCTCTACACGGTTGATCTTGATGCCGGTTCTTTCTTCTAGGTCGGCTTTCAGTGCGTCTCTATTTCCAGCTTTTACCAACTCAATGCGCTCGTAGAGCACGATCTTGTGTGATTCGTGACGTACCAACCAAACCTTTTCAAGTCCATAGGTAATAGCCAGAACAAAGGCATTCGCAATACCAATCTCCACCAAAGGAATTCCTGTTACCAGGGCATTCATTACAGCGAGCGCAATCACAATGAAGAGGTAAGTCATCTCCTTAATCGGAATGGCGTCAGTACGGTAACGAATGATACCAAAGATGGCGAATAGTCCGAGTGCAAAGGCTAAGTCAAGTGCTACATTCGAGAGCAAGTAACACAAGAAAAAGATGGATAGCGAGATCAGTATGTAGGTAAATAGAAAGTCTTTGCGCTTGGCTACTGGGTAGTAAATCAAACGCACCAGAACAACAGATACCGTCAGGTTTATCGCAAGTCTTCCGAGGAAAGAGAAGTGCTGAGTAAGGTCGTCATTAATGAAGACCACTTCATCATTCTGGGCAAAGCCCGTAAATCCGAAAAGACAGAATAGTAGGGTGCAAACAAGGTACACCATTCCAGAGAATGATTGATTTTGGTTCATTGCAGGTATTTGGTTCTAAACAACCAGCGTCTCCGATAGCTTCGAAATTCTTCTCAGCTTTTCTTTGATCCGGTTCTTCTTTGCATCATCAATTAGCAACGCTACTCCAAGGCAGTATTTACTAACTCTTTCAGGGCGAATATGCAGTTGTTTTGCCAGTTGTGCAAACCGAGACTCACGATCAAAGCGTTCTTGCTTCATCTCAGCGATCACCAAGTCGTCGAGTACGCGGTGCTCTTCCTTTCTATTCTCAAAATCAAGGTCAACATCAAAGGTGAGTCGTTCTTGTTTCTTTTTGTGCACCAAGGTGATTCGGTGAAAGTCGTTCATGATACTCGCCTTGAGAGGTTCTTCAAGTCGGTAACTCTCATCAATGAAGTCCAGGTCATCTTTCGAGAGCGTGTCATGAATGCCTTCAATCTCCTTTCTGAACTTCACTGTGCGGTTTTTGTTGTTCTTCAGCTTGATCTCCAAAAAGGTCAAACTTGAGTCAACATACTGACGCATGCGAATCTTCACACGGTTTTTCTTTCCGCGTTGGTGAAGGTTATAGAAAAGCAGGTCTTGACTGTCAAAATAGAGCGTACGATAGTGCGATCGACGTTTCCCAACCACTTCAAGAGCAAAGTACTCTTCTTGCAACGCTTCAAGAATTCGAGTGAAATCATTGCGTTTCAAAAGGTACTTTGTGTCTTGTCGGTCTAGAAGCGCGACCTCATCCATTTGCGACAACGAAATGGGGTCAAATCCTTGCAGTATCTTCAACTCCTTATCTAACACACATATTAGGTGAGTCCGATAGTTTTTCGAACTTCACACTATCCCAGAAAGGTAAAGATATGAAACATCGGGTGATAACGCTTGACTATTCGACAACGGAAGACTGGAAAGAATTGGATAGCCGACATGTAGAAATGATCGAGTTGGCTGCAGAGAGCATGAATTCAGCATATGCCCCCTACAGTGAATACAAAGTAGGAGCGGTGGTTGAATTCGAGGATGGAACAGTGGAGGTTGGAAACAACCAAGAAAATGCAGCCTATCCTTCGGGAATGTGTGCTGAACGGGTTGCACTTTTTTCCGCGAAAGCGAAATTCCCAGATAAATCGATCAAAACCATCTACATCATCACCCACTCAACCGATGGAATTCCTGCCGCACCATGTGGATCATGTAGGCAGGTAATCAAAGAAGTTTCTGATCGTCAATCTTCAGATATTCAGTTGTATATCGCGAATTCTGGTGGCGGATTGGCCTTCTTTGAAGACGCCACTTCACTTTTGCCTCTTGGCTTTGGTCCTGAAGCGCTCAAAAAAGGGTAACAAGTACACTTTTGTCTAAGCTCTAGTGGTTATATTTGTCGGTTCAAACGAAAGTACGGCATTATGGCTACTTCAACAGCAAGCAAGAAACCCACACGTAAAGCGCCAACGCGTAAGGCGAAGGCCGCTGCTCCGAAGTTCGGAAAAGAGACTTATGTACGCTGGTATCGCGACATGCTCTTAATGAGAAAATTCGAAGAGAAGTGTGGTCAACTATATATTCAACAGAAATTTGGTGGATTCTGTCACCTATACATCGGTCAGGAAGCAATCTTGGCTGGTATGACAGAAGCGATTCGCAAAGATGACCGTGTCATTACAGCGTATCGTGACCATGCTCACCCAATTGCACTTGGAATGCATCCAAAGTATGTAATGGCTGAGCTTTACGGAAAGGCAACCGGTTGTTCTAAAGGAAAAGGTGGATCAATGCACATGTTCGATAAGGAGCGCAACCTTTTCGGTGGACATGGGATCGTAGGAGGTCAAATTCCTCTCGGTGCTGGTATTGCCTTCGCAGATAAGTACCGTAAGCAAGACAACGTTACTGTTTGTTTCTTCGGAGATGGTGCTGCTCGTCAGGGTGCACTGCACGAAAGCTTCAACATGGCGATGACATGGAAGCTTCCAGTGATTTACGTTATCGAGAACAACAACTACGCGATGGGTACTTCTGTTGAACGTACTTCAAACGTAACTGACCTTTCTAAGTTGGGTCTCTCGTACGAGATGCCATCTGAATCTGTAGACGGAATGAGTCCAGAAGCAGTAACTGAAGCATTCGCTCGTGCAGCAGAACGCGGACGTAAAGGAGAAGGTCCAACACTTCTTGATATACGCACCTACCGCTACAAAGGACACTCAATGTCTGATCCTCAGAAGTACCGTACGAAAGAGGAGGTAGCTGAGTACAAAGAACAAGATCCAATTGACCATGTTCTAGAAGTGATCAAGAAGAAAAAATACATGACTGCAGCAGGTATCAAGAAGGTACAGCAGGAAGTAAAAGACTTGGTTGAAGAAAGTGTGAAATTCGCTGAAGAATCTCCATACCCGGAGGCAGCAGAACTTTATAAGGATGTCTACACTCAGGAAGACTATCCTTTTGTAAACGACTAATCGTCCAGACGAAAGATGGCTGAAATTGTACGCATGCCGAAACTCAGTGATACAATGACCGAAGGGGTCGTTGCTGAGTGGCACAAGAAGGTTGGTGATTCGGTAGAGTCAGGTGAACTGCTCGCTGAAATCGAGACTGATAAAGCGACTATGGAATTTGAATCATTCCAGGATGGTGTGCTTTTGCACATCGGAGTGGAAGTAGGACAAAGCGCTCCTGTTGATTCAATCCTATGTATTCTTGGTGAAAAAGGGGAGGATGTAAGTGCACTTCTTACTTCTGATGCTGCTGTTCCAGCAGCTGAAGAGAAGAAGGAAGGAGCTCCAGCGCCTGCTCCAGCAGTGCCATCACCGGCGCCATCACCGGCACCTGTGCCGGTTGCACCTGCAGCTACTGCCCCTGTAGCAGCATTGCCAGCACCTTCAAGCAACGGACGAATCAAAGCTTCGCCACTTGCAAAGAGATTGGCTTCTGAAAAAGGAATCGATCTTTCAATGGTAGCAGGAACAGGTGATGGTGGGCGTATCGTGAAACGCGATATTGAAACGTTCACCCCTTCTACTCGTCCAGCAGTAGCTTCGGCTCCTGCCTTCGGACAAGAGAGTTACACAGATGTTGCGGTATCTCAAATGCGTAAGACGATTGCACGTCGTCTCGCTGAAAGTAAATTCACCGCTCCTCACTTCTACTTGACCGTATCAATTGATATGGACGAAGCAATTGCGGCTCGCAAAGCAATCAATGCTCAAGATGATGTGAAGGTGTCATTCAATGACTTGGTGATTAAGGCGGCAGCTGTTGCGCTGCGCAAGCACCCAGCGGTAAATGCAGCATGGATGGAAGATCGTATTCGTTACAACGACCACGTACACGTTGGTGTAGCAGTTGCTGTAGAAGATGGTCTTTTGGTGCCAGTTGTTCGTTTCGCTGATGGAAAAGCACTGACGACAATCAATGCTGAGGTGAAAGAATTCGCTGGAAAAGCACGTGATAAGAAACTACAACCTTCAGATTGGGAAGGAAATACATTCACGATCTCTAACCTAGGTATGTTTGGGATCGAAGAGTTCACTGCCATTATTAACCCACCGGATAGCTGTATCCTCGCCGTTGGCGGAATCAGCCAGGTTCCTGTGGTGAAAGACGGACAGATTGTGCCAGGAAACGTGATGAAGGTAACCCTAAGCTGTGACCACCGTGTAGTAGATGGAGCTTCAGGAGCAGCCTTCCTACAGACGTTCAAGAACCTATTGGAGAATCCAGTACGCATGCTGACATAAGCACACACACATAAGCTTTTATCCAACACTTATAAATAGAGCGGAAGAATCTAAATTCTCCGCTCTATTTTTGTTATATGTCGGAGAATATCCTCGATACACCCGTAGAGTTTCTGAAGGGGGTAGGTCCTGTTCGTGCAGACCTACTCACCAAGGAATTGGGTATCCGAAATTTCCGACGACTGCTCTTCCATTTGCCATTCAGATATGTGGATCGCTCTCAGTTCCATCAAGTGAGTGATATCGTTTCAGATACTGGTTTTGTTCAGCTCAAAGGCGAATTCACCAAAGTGCAAGAGATTGGAGTGGGGAGGAAAATGCGCCTATCTGCGGTATTCGAAGATGAATCGGGACGTATCGAATGCGTTTGGTTTAAAGGAGCAAAATGGATCAAACCGAAAATCCATTATGGGGAGACCTACATTCTTTACGGCAAACCGTCGCGTTACAAGAACACTTGGAACATTACACACCCCGATTTCGAATCGATGGATGCGCGAAGAGGTAGGCCTGAGCAACCTTTGCAGCCAGTGTACTCTAGCACAGAGAAGCTTTCCGGGAAAGGTCTTCACACCAATGGTTTGATGAAGCTGATCCAGAATTTGCTTCCTCAAGTCAATGGTGATGTGCCTGAAACCCTGCCGCAGTGGTTAATCGATAAAATGAAATTCCCCGCTAGGGAAAAGGCCATCTTAGGTTTACACGCACCTACTGATTTGAAAAGCATTGAGGCCTTTCGAACCCGCTTGAAGTTTGAGGAGCTATTTTTCCTGCAGCTAGTCTTGTTGTTGAAGAAGAACCAACAGACCATCGAACTGCCTGGGGTGCGTTTTGAACGCGTAGGAGAGAAGTTTAATCAGTTCTATGCAGAGAAGCTCCCTTTCGAACTGACCAACGCTCAGAAACGCGTGATTAAAGAAATTCGAGGCGACGTCAACACTGGACGACATATGAGTCGCCTCCTTCAAGGAGATGTAGGTTCTGGGAAGACTATCGTTGCATTAATCTGCGCCCTGATAGCCATTGACAATGGTTTCCAGGTGGCACTGATGGCACCTACCGAGATTTTAGCCACTCAGCACATGGAATCATTCACCAAGATGCTGGAGGGAATGGATGTGAATGTGGCATTGTTAACTGGTTCGGTGAAGACAGCAGCCAGAAAGGAAATTCATTCTGCCCTCGAAGATGGATCGCTCGATATTTTGATAGGGACACATGCGTTGATCGAGCCCAAGGTCAAATTCCAAAACCTCGGTTTAGCCATTGTCGATGAACAGCACCGTTTTGGGGTGGCTCAACGTGCTAAATTGTGGAAGAAGGCCGCACTCGCTCCACACGTCTTAGTGATGACGGCCACTCCAATTCCACGCACCTTGGCGATGACTGTGTATGGAGATTTGGACGTCTCTACGATTGACGAACTTCCTCCAGGACGTAAAGAAATTCGAACGGTACATCGCTTTGATAAGTCCCGGCTTAAGGTTTTCCAATTCATCCGCGATGAGATAGCGAAAGGGAGACAGATTTATGTGGTTTACCCACTCATTGAAGAGAGCCAAGCCATGGACTATAAAGACCTCATGGACGGCTATGAGTCGGTAACTAGAGCATTCCCAGCTCCTAACTACAGGGTAAGTATCGTTCACGGCAAGATGAAGCCCGAAGACAAAGACTTCGAAATGCGTCAATTCGCAGAAGGGAAGTCGCAGATTCTTGTAGCTACTACGGTAATTGAGGTGGGAGTGAACGTACCCAACGCCAGCGTTATGGTGATTGAAAGCTCCGAGCGCTTTGGTTTGTCACAGCTACACCAGCTTAGAGGTCGCGTAGGTCGTGGCGCAGAACAGAGTTACTGTATCCTCATGACAGGTGAGAAGCTGAGCAATGACGCCCGCACTCGCCTTGAGACCATGTGTCGTACCAACGATGGTTTCGAAATCGCAGAAGTAGACCTCGATCTGCGTGGACCAGGAGATCTCATGGGTACACAACAAAGTGGTGACCTTCCATTGGATCTCGCTGATCTAGTAAAAGACAAACAACTCCTCGTTACGGCGCGTCACATCGCCGAACAAGTCTTAGAAGAAGATCCTCACTTGGACGCTGACCAAAACCGCTTGCTAAAAGAAGGGGTAAAGCGAATCAGAAGGGGGAAACAGGATTGGAGTAGAATTAGCTAGACGTTTAAGGCTTACGGTGTTATAGAATGCCTGTTGCAGCCTGAACTCAATTCATTATTTACGACTCAATTCAGTTCTGTCTCCACCCACTTATCAAGAAGGTTATTCGTGTGGGCTTGAAGTTTCTTTTTGATTCCGGGAGTCCAGCCGAGGAGCCAGCCGAGAGGGCCCATGGCTTGGCGAGACCATTTCCAAAAGCTGAATTCGTCTTTATGGGAGATGATTTTACCATCCTTGAATCCGAGGGTGGCGGTAATCTTGTTGACTACGTCGCGTTTCTTGGGACCGAATTTGTAGTGTGCTTCCCATGATGTTCGGTAACGGCCATCTTCGAGCTGAACGATTTCTCCGTGCAAGATTTTTGCGCCGTGGTCTAGGCGTGCCACGAGCATACGCCACATGGCTTTGGCGCGCTCTCCATATAACTTACCGAAGGCCGGGTCTTCGAACAATACTTCGTCATGGTAAAGAGCTACCATCTTCATGCTGTCGCGTGAAGCGAAAGAGGTGTAGAAACATTCGATGATTTCTTTTTCGCTCATAGCTTACAATTGATAGCAAACTAACAACCCTTCTCCATCTGTCGAAATCAATTCGAGGGAACCATCGGCATCCAAATCTCGAATGACGAATGGACCAGCTCCATATAGGGGATAGCCAGTGGCGGTGGAACCGTCGATTTCGAGTAGGTGAATCTCTGAGCTTTCAGGAAGTATAGCGCCTACCTTCTTTCCATCGGAGAAGCTGTACAAACGCAGTTCCGGTAAGATCGCTTCGTCAAAGGTGCGAGAAAAGATCTTTTGTTTTCCACTTGTGAATGCTTCAACAGTGTTTCCTGATATGATCAATAGGTCTTGAAGTCGGTCACCGTCAATATCTGTCAGATCAAAGGCATCTGCCATGTTGATCAAAGCAGTTTCCGGTGCGTTTCCATTTCCGAAGCTAGCTTCTAAGATAGAACCTTGCTTGTCTTTAATTAGGACAGTGCTTGTCTTTATCGTTGAGGTCATGCGGAATGCCGGAACACCATCGAAAGCAGGTAGCTTCAAGCGTGTATCATAGCGTGAACGACCATTACGTTTCAGCAATTCCACCTTTCCGCCTTCATGCGTGACGAAGATGTAGTCTTTATTGCCAGCTTTAATGTGCTGGGCATACACAACTGCACCTTGCGACTTTTTGTGCTGCCAGCCATTGGTCTCTATTCCTTCCTCTTTATAGTTGAGTAGACGCCCATCGGCCATACCCAATAAGAATCGGTAGTTCTTGTTGTTGTCGTAGTCTGCGATGTACAATGGAGCCGAAATAGTTCCATTTGGGCGAACAGGGAAACCATCTACTGTGCGGCCTCTACGGTCAAGGCAATGCAGTCCTTTGGAAGTAGCAAACATGACCTGAACACGTCCGTTCTTATATAGATCAATCGTATGGAAGTCCCCGATAATTGGTGCTTGACAATCAAAAGTCCACATCGTTTCTCCGCGGGAGTTGATGGCGTGAACACGGTTGTTGTCATCTTGTGCCACCATATAGTATTGGTTGTTCTGATGGTTGCGCACACTGTGAATGGTCAACGGACGAATTCCCGCAATCTGCGCTTCCCATTCCAATTCAATGTCTGAAATCGGTTTGGCGGCAGCACTGACTTCAATGCGTGTGACAAGTCGATCGTCCAGTGAGGGAGCGCCACTGTGCAAGTAGTGAGTGGGGTCTTTTTTGGTGTTCGGAAATACGGGGATGATTGTACCTGAAAGCAAGTCAGTTGCTGCTTCTTCAATTTGAGCGTATCTAATAAATCGCTCGTTGCGAGAAAGCGCTTTGGCCACGAGGTGTTCGTCGTCAATGGTTTGGCCGGTGCGAACCTTTGAAGCCAGTTTAAGAAGGGCAGAAGCATCCTCCGCTAGGACCACTTGTTGATCGGTGACCCAAATCGCACCAAACTGCTGATTGAGATAACCTTGGAAGAGGTGGTCAATCAACTCGGTGTTTTGGATGGTGATCATGGTTCCGCCAGCCAGTTCTGAACGCTCAGCTCCAGGAAGGCCTGAAAGGGCGTTCCGCGCTAGCGAGGCATCAACACAACCCAGTAATAGGAAACTGCGATTGCTGCTTGTGAAGCGCGCGAGACCTCCACTCCACCAATCCTCAAAACGCTGTTCGGCGCTAGCTCCTGAAGCGTTTTCAAGTTCAGCTAATAAGCTATTATACGCAGCCAATTCATCACGTTCTTCAAGATCTTTTCGGTACTCATTGATGAGATCAAAACCGATGTCAGCGCCCACCGCTTCAAAAGAGGTCAAGTCAACCGGGAGCACCTTTTTCCAATCAGCAGGTAGCGGACCGAACTTCAACGAGGCCACGGCATCTTCAACGATTTCTTCGCATAGCAAGAACTGATTGCTGAGTTGGTAATCACGGATCACATAACTCGAACGTTGCGTGCCTAGCAGCGGAATGGCTGTGCCAGACAAATGTCTGATTTCGCTCAGGTCACAAGTTCCAGTGCGCAAGAATTGTTGGTGATAGAATTGTTCTTCCTTCGCCTGCGGCGGAACGGCATTCGCCAGATCTGTGATGTAGAAGTAATCGTTGGCTACTGTTCCGAATCGTTGAGAAGGCAAACTGAAACGCCCTTTTCCTGTGGGATTGCAGCCGAGGTTCTTGCCCAACCAACCCACTTGTTCCTTGTTATTCCAGTCACTTGGGAGCGAGATCACCATCCACGTGGTATCTGCGAGCTCCATGATCATTGCTTCACTGGAAGCAAACCAAGAGCTGTCATTGGCCACATTAATTTCAGTCAACCAGGATAAAGCTGGGTGAAGATCCAGGTAGGCGGATTGCGCGTTTACTTGCTGCTGGAATGCACCGAGATTGGACACCCTCAGCGCGGCATTCGCGCGATCGGGAACGACTTCAGTTACGTCTTGAATGCCAAGGCTTTTCGGACCTGATTCCATGTAGAACCATACCGAGGCAGCTGCAGCAGCAAGCGCAACGAGGGTAAGAATACTTCGCTTGAAGATCATCACAACAAAGAAAGCCTAAGCAGGCGTGCCTTTATCGCAATGTCAAGCGTGAATTGAACAGAGACCTGTGGAAGATCAGTCGCGGAGTAGATTACGTGAGATCACGATCTTCTGAACCTCGCTCGTACCTTCATAGATCTGTGTGATCTTCGCGTCACGCATCAAGCGCTCCACGTGGTACTCTTTCACGAATCCATATCCACCGTGGATCTGAACAGCCTCAACCGTTTGCTTCATTGCTACCTCAGAAGCGTACAACTTCGCCATTGAACTTGCTTGGTCGTAGTTCATCTTGTTGTCTTTCAGCCATGCTGACTTCAAACAAAGAAGACGAGCAGCTTCAATTTGGGTAGCCATATCTGCCAATTTGAAGGCAATAGCCTGGTGCTTTGAAATCTCTTTACCGAAGGCCTTACGTTCTTTCGAGTACGCCAATGCGAGTTCGTAAGCTCCAGAAGCAATTCCGAGTGCCTGAGAAGCGATACCGATACGTCCGCCAGAAAGTGTCTTCATCGCGAACTTGAATCCAAATCCATCTTCTCCGATGCGGTTTTCCTTAGGGACCTTCACATCTTGGAACATCAAAGTATGCGTGTCAGAACCACGGATTCCGAGTTTGTCTTCTTTCGCACCAACGATGAATCCTTCCATGTCGCGTTCTACAATCAAGGCATTGATTCCCTTGTGGCCCTTGTCAGTATCCGTCTGAGCAATAACGAGGTAAGTAGAAGCCGTACTACCGTTAGTGATCCAGTTCTTTGTACCGTTCAATAAGTAGTGATCACCCATGTCGATAGCCGTGGTGCGTTGGCTTGTCGCATCAGATCCTGCTTCTGGCTCAGAAAGACAGAAAGCACCGATTTTCTCCCCTTTCGCAAGTGGCACCAAGTACTTTTGCTTCTGTTCTTCGGTTCCGTAGGTTTCAAGTCCCCAACACACCAACGAGTTGTTTACTGACATACAAACTGAAGTAGACGCATCTACTTTAGAAATCTCTTCCATGGCGAGCACGTAAGAGATGGTGTCCATACCTGATCCACCGTATTTAGGGTCAACCATCATACCCATGAAGCCAAGTTCACCTAGCTGCTTGATGTATTCGGTTGGGAAAGTTTGGGTATTGTCGCGTTCAATTACGCCTGGTTTCAATACATTTTGCGCAAAATCGCGGGCTGCGTCGCGAACCGCAATATGCTCTTCGGTCATTTCGAAATTCATACTGATGGATTCTCAGGTTTGGATCTCCTGCTATCTTGCAGGGTGTGCAAATTTAATTCTTTCAATGCCAATTGCCAATGCAGAAGGAACAAGCCAATAAATATCTGGCTTTAGGTGTCATGTCAGGTACGTCCCTTGACGGATTAGACCTTGCTTTATGCTCATTTGAACAAAATGAGAAATGGATATTTCAAATCGAAAAAGCGTTAACCATTCCATATGAATTTGAGATGGCTCAGCGTTTACAGAACGCGCATGAGCTTGACGGGCATGGTTTGACCCGACTTCACATAGACCATGGTCGGTTGACGGGTATGGCTATTCGTGATTTTCTCGCTACCGCGGAATTGGAACCGGACTTTATCGCCATTCACGGTCATACCATCTTCCATGATCCAGCTCACGGACTCACGTTACAAATCAGTGCTGTGCCCGAAGTAGCTGCTGAAACGGGAATAACAACCATTGGCGATTTCCGAAGCATGGACTTGGCCCTTGGCGGACAAGGGGCTCCTTTGGTTCCCATTGGTGATCGCATGCTGTTTGGCGCCTATGACGCTTGTCTGAATCTCGGTGGTTTCGCAAATGTCAGCCTAGAACGCGACGGAAACCGAATGGCTTGGGATGTTTGTCCGGTCAACTTCTTGTTGAACCGTCTTGCCAACGAACGAAACATGGAGTTCGATACCGATGGGAATATCGCCCGATCAGGATCGTTGAACGAAGGATTGATGACGAATCTTGAACAGATCGCCTACTACCAATTGCACGCCCCAAAGAGCTTAGGAAGAGAGTGGTTTGAACAAGAAGTTTGGCCTTTATTCCATGAAGGCATTCCCTTAGAGGATCGGCTGCATACGGCGGTACAACATATGGTGAAACGACTGTCGTCTGATTTGGCTGGTAATGCTGCCGATGTATTGGTTACTGGTGGAGGCGCTTTCAACAAGTACTTAATAGAGGAATTCAGAAAGAAGAGCGGAATCACCGTTGATGTTCCAAGTGATGAAATCGTAGCTTACAAAGAGGCACTCATCTTTGCTTTCTTAGGCTTATTGAGACTTAGAGGAGAGGTGAATGTACTCTCGAGTGTGACAGGAGCATCTGCAGATCACAGTGCGGGTAGCTTAGTCTTGGGACTGCCGAGATGAGGTACAAATCAACCGTTCTGAAGTACAGTTGAACTGCTCATTTTTTCAAGTTGTCAATATCTCTTGGGTTTCGCGCTGAGCGACTGACCTAAAATCCTAAATTTGACGCGATTTCTGAAGCCCATGAAAGACCTGCTTAAAGCTTACGAAGAGAAACAACATGAGGTAGTATTCGAATGGAAAGATCCATACACGGATGCGAAAGGTTGGGTAGTCATCAACTCATTAAGAGGCGGTGCCGCCGGAGGAGGGACACGGATGCGTGTTGGACTCGATAAACGCGAAGTTGAATCTTTGGCGAAGACCATGGAGATCAAGTTTACCGTGTCAGGACCTCAAATCGGAGGAGCAAAATCGGGGATCAATTTTGATCCACGTGACCCACGTAAGAAAGATGTTTTGGTGCGTTGGTACCAGGCGGTGACTCCTTTGTTGAAACATTATTACGGTACAGGTGGAGACCTCAATGTAGACGAGATCCACGAGGTGATTCCAATTACGGAAGATTGCGGTGTTTGGCACCCTCAGGAAGGGGTGTTTAATGGGCATTTCCAACCAAATGAAGCGCAGAAAGTGCGTCGTATTGGTCAGCTCCGTCAAGGAGTAATAAAGGTGTTGGAAGATGGGCAGTATTCTCCAGATATCAATAAGAAATACTGTGTTGCTGACATGATCACTGGTTACGGAGTAGCCGAAGCAGTGAATCACTACTACAATATCTATGGAGGTGAGTTAGCAGGAAAGCGCGTCGTGGTGCAGGGATGGGGTAACGTTGGTTCAGCCGCGGCATACTACCTCGCTCATCAAGGAGCGAAAATCGTTGGAATCATTGACCGTGTTGGTGGAATCATCAATCAAGAAGGGTTGAGCACAGAAGAAGTGACTCAATTGTTCCTGAACAAAGATGGTAACGCACTTCGCGCTGATAACATGCTTTCATTCGAAGAAGTGAATGAGAAGGTATGGGATCTCGACGCAGAGGTGTTCTTACCATGTGCCGCTTCTCGTTTGATCACTAAAGATCAGATCGAGCGCATGATCAAGAGCAAGCTAGAAGTAGTTTCTAGTGGAGCGAATGTTCCGTTTGCTGATCCTGAGATTTTCTATGGCGCGATCGCGGAATTCGCCGACCAGCACGTGGCGGTGATTCCTGATTTCATCGCTAATTGCGGTATGGCACGAGTATTTGCTTACCTCATGTCTACAGACGATGTGAATATGACCGACGAAGCGATATTTAATGATACATCCGATACGATCAAGAAAGCGTTGGAAGCTACCCATGCGAAGCGCTCTGATCGCACGCATATTACCGAGACCGCATTTGAGATCTCGTTGAATAAACTCATGAAATAAGACAGGACATGGAAATTTTGATCCTCGTAATTTTCGTTCTTGGGTACTTAGGGATTGCTCTTGAACACCCACTTAAAGTTGATAAATCGGCTTTTGCACTGCTCACAGGTACTATCTGTTGGGCAGTTTTTGTTGTTGGAGGACATGGTCACGTACCTGATCACCTTTCGCATGAATACGAAGCCATCGTCACTCCTTCTGAGGAAATCGCAGGAGAAGGTGTCATCCAATTTGAGGGTCACGATGAATCAGTTACAAAAGAAGAATTGGTAGATGCTTTGAAAGAGCCTGCAGGTTTCAAAGAAGGTGTGCAGTACACTACGAGCTCGTTCTACGAGTTCCGCCTGTTGCACCACCTAGAAGAAATTGCGAGTATCCTATTCTTCCTTTTGGGAGCCATGACCATTGTTGAATTGGTGGATGCCCATGAAGGGTTTGCCGTCATCACGGATCGAATAAAGACGACGAACAAAGTCAAGCTGTTATGGATTATCGCCATTCTGACCTTCTTTTTCTCTGCAGCACTAGACAACCTGACGACCAGTATTGTCATGATATCCTTACTGCGGAAGCTGATTGCAGACAAGCCAACTCGTTGGTTCTTTGCGGGTATGGTGATTATCGCTGCAAATGCTGGTGGAGCGTGGTCACCAATTGGTGACGTAACAACTACCATGCTTTGGATTGGAGGGCAGTTGACAACTCCGGTGATCATCGCCAACTTGATCATACCAAGTTTGGTTTGTTTGATCGTGCCGCTGGTGATTACAAGTTTTACATTGAAAGGTGAAGTGGAACGTCCGATGAAGGCTTCAGGAGCTGAACACTACGTGAACTCAACATCTGCGGGTGAGCGTAAGTTGGTGTTCTTCCTGGGGGTTGCTGGACTACTCTTTGTGCCAATCTTTAAGACTGTAACGCACCTTCCTCCATTTATGGGGATGATGCTATCGCTTGGTTTCCTTTGGTTGGTTACCGAGGTCTTACACCGAAATAAGAACATTGAAGAGAAGAATCACCTTTCAGTGATCGCTGTATTGCGCAAGATTGATGCTTCTTCAGTGTTGTTCTTCCTCGGGATTCTTTTGGCTGTTGCTGCACTTCAAGAAGTAGGTCACCTTTTGGTGATGGCAGATTGGCTGCGCGTAACACTGGCTGATGTCTTCTTCATTGACTTGGCTATCGGACTTCTTTCGTCGATCGTTGACAACGTGCCTTTGGTGGCAGCGTCAATGGGTATGTATGATGTGATTCCGGCTGCTCAAGCGGCAGGAGAATGGGATCCAAACTTTGTTCAGGACGGAATCTTCTGGCAGTTCTTAGCTTACTGTGCAGGAACGGGAGGTAGTGCCTTGATCATTGGCTCAGCTGCTGGTGTTGCAGTAATGGGACTAGAGAAGATTGACTTCATCTGGTACCTCAAGAAGATGTCTCTTCTTGCCATTGCTGGTTACCTCGCTGGAGCTGCTGTGTACTACCTTATGTTTATGCTCTAAATCCAAGTTTCTCTCCTGATTGGTTTCTTCGCTGAGAAGGGTTATCCACGCTGCATTTGTCATTAAGTGCTGTGCGTTCGCGAATGCTCGCGTCAATAATTCGATAATTTCAGCGTTTATAATTCTAAAGAAACCAACGAATGAACCTGCTTGTGTTGCTTCAAAATTTGAATGTAGGAGACCAGGCGGCTGACGCCATGAGCGATGCGGCTCCTGAATCTACCGAGATCGAAGTGTCTGTATTAGAACTGTTAATGGACGGTGGATGGTACATCATGATACCATTGGCACTTTTGTCTTTGGCAGCGATCTACATCTTTATTGAGCGTACCCTCGCTATCAATAAGTCTTTGCGTGAAGAGAAAGACTTCATGAATAAAATCAAAGACTACATCAACGACGGTAAATTGGATAGTGCACGTAACCTATGTGCTACAAGTAATACACCGATTGCTCGTATGTTAGAGAAGGGGATTGCCCGCATCGGAAAGCCACTTCAGGATATCCGTGTCGCGATTGAAAACGTTGGTAAGCTTGAGATTTACCAATTGGAAAAGAACCTTGGTACCCTTGCTACCATCGCCGGTGCTGCCCCCATGATTGGGATGCTTGGTACGGTAATTGGGATGGTAAGAGTATTCCTCGATATGGAGATCGCGGGTTCTGTAGGTATTGAAGACCTTTCTGCTGGTACCAAACAAGCGATGATTACAACCATTGTTGGTTTGATCGTGGGTATCATTGGTTACATGGCCTACAACTACCTCGTGAGTAAAGTATCGAAAGTGGTACACAAGATGGAGTCATCGAGCATCGAGTTCATGGACGTTCTTGAGGAACCAGGAAAATAAGCACTATGGATTTAGGACAAAGAAATAAAGTCTCTCCATCAGCAGGGATGTCTTCAATGACTGACCTCGTCTTCCTGCTACTTATCTTCTTCGTGATCCTCTCGACCTTGGTGAGTAGCGGAGTGAATGTAGACCTTCCACAGAGTAAGGGAGGAACAGATTCACATGCGAAAGTGACCCTATCGATTAAGCCTGACATGTCTTACTATATCAAAGGAGGACAAGTCAAGAAGGAAGACGTGGAGACCTTGTTGAAGATTGAGATGGAAGGGATGTCGGATAAAGTTCTCTACCTGAATGTAGACAAAGAAGTTCCTACGGGAGCTACCGTTGAAATGATCGGTATGGCCAAAGCAAACGACTGGAAGGTCATGCTCGGTTCTAAACCAAAGAAAGAGTAATGAGTACACGAGAACAAGAAGAAAAGAAAGACCGCAAGATCGCGGCGACCCTCTCTGGAATCTTTTTCGCGGGGATCATCGTCCTATGCTTCTTTCTTGTCGCATTCACCATTCCTGACCCACCTCCAGGAGAAGAGTACATCGCAGTAGGAATGGCCGACTTCGGTCAAGACATTAAAGCCGGTGGTGACAATGAAACAGAGGTGCCTTCAGAAACTCCAGAAAATGTAGTGGAAGAGGAATCAGCTCAGGCTGAAGAAACACAGGTGACCGCCGCTGAAGAAGTGGTGACACAAGATGCTTCTGATGTCAGTGTTCCAACGAACACCAACCCTGAGCCAGATCCAGACCCCGAACCTGTAGAGGAAGAACAACAAGTGAGCTCAGGATTGAGCAATATCCTTGATCAGATGAATAACACCAGCGGTGGTGGCGGTTCAGACGGTTCTACCGAAGGAACAGGGAACGAAGGTGATCCACAAGGTGATATCGATGGTCTTGGCGTAGTTCAAGGCGATGGTATTGGATTCTCTTTGGGAGGACGTGGAATGGTTGGAAAACCGAAGAACGTAACACCGTCTGAAGAAGGAATTGTAGTTCTCAAAATCTACGTTGACCGTCAAGGGAACGTACTTCGTACTGATCGCGATTATGTGAAGAGTACAACCTCTAGTAACTCACTGTTCAAGCTTGCTGAAGAAGCGGCTTTGACAGCGCGATTCGAAGTGAAGAGTGATGCTCCAGCAGAGCAGAAAGGGGAGATGACCTTCCGCTTCAAATTGCAATAAGAAAATATAGAGGGCATGACATATAAAGAAACCCTCGATTACCTATTTCAGCAGCTGCCCATGTTTCAACGCATGGGCGCTGCTGCTTATAAGGCTGACCTCAGCAACACCATCTCGCTTTGTCAAGCGGTGGGGAATCCCCACGAAAAACTGAGGTTTGTGCACGTGGCGGGAACCAATGGTAAAGGTTCCGTTTCACACATGACGGCCTCTGTTCTTCAAGAGGCTGGATTCAAGGTTGGTTTGTACACCTCGCCTCACCTCCGCGATTTCAGAGAGCGTATCAAGATTAACGGAGACATGATCTCTGAAGATGCCGTGGTGTCTTTTGTTGATCGTTTCAAAGGCAGCTGGTCTTCCATTGAACCTTCGTTTTTCGAAATTACCGTGGCCATGGCCTTCTGGTATTTCTTGGAAGAAGAAGTGGATATCGTGGTGCTTGAAACGGGCATGGGTGGTCGCCTCGATTCTACCAATGTTGTTCGTCCGGAGGTGAGCGTGATTACCTCCATCGGGTTTGATCACATGCAGTTTTTGGGTGATACCATTCCTAAGATTGCCAAGGAGAAGGCGGGTATTATTAAGCCTACGGTTCCGGTGATTGTGGGTCAGCTTCAAGATGAAGCGATGCAAGTGATGCTCGCTAGCGCGGAATCGGTCAAAGCTCCATTGTACAAGGCAGAACAAACAACGAAAATCCCTCCAAGTGATTTGGATGGGCCCTTTGCTCAAGAAAATATTCGAACGGCTTATACGTCCTTAAAAGTACTTCGGGACCGCGGTTGGGAGATTAGCTCAGATGCTGTGGTCAAGGGTTTTGTACGAGTAGTTCAGAACACCGGGTTTTTAGGACGATGGCAAATACTGAATGAAAGTCCGTTGACGATTGCTGACTGCGCACACAACGCAGAAGGCTTGACCGGAGCAATGAAGAAACTGTCACAGTACGAGTATCATAACCTGCACATCATCATTGGGGTTTCCTCCGATAAAGACTTAAGTACGGTTCTGCCGCTATTCCCACAGGAGGCGAATTACTACTTCGCGGCGGCCAATATTCCCCGAGCTATGCCGGCGGATGAGCTGCAAGAAAAAGCGTTAGCGTTCCGCCTGAAGGGCGAGAAATTCAGTGGCGTCAATAAAGCCTACGAAGCCGCAAGATTGTATGCCACAGATCGAGACCTGATTTATATTGGGGGAAGTGTGTTTGTGGTGGCTGAGGTGGTTTAGTTCAAAATCAACTGTACTCGTTTAACGATTCCCGTTGCTGTACTTACTTCCACGTAGTAACTTCCTTTCGCTAACGCGGAAAGGTCTAGTTGAGTGATAGCTGAAAGACTTACTTGCGAGTGGACTAGTTTTCCGGTGGAAGAATAGATATCAATAGAATGTTGCGATACGTTTTTGAATTCTAGGACAATTTGACCTGAGCTTGGGTTAGGATAAAGTTTGACATTCGAAGGTGAAATCTCCTCTACACCAACATACATGAAGAATTCTTCGTCAGTGATTACGGAACATCCAAACTCGTTAGTAATTTCCAGCGCGTAAAGTCCGTCTTCCTCTATGAACAAGACTTCACTGTTTTCGCCTTCCATCGCTTCCCCGTTCAGGTACCATTGGTATGAATAACCTTCGATTTCGTCTGCGTAAAGCGTATTAAAGCCGTCAGCCGTTATATCTAGCAATTCAGGATTTTCGTAAATGTTGATCACTTCGTTTGTCATTGCCTGACATAGTGGATTGGAAATTTCAAGCGAGACTTCAAACACTGCTGCTTCATCGCTACTGATAGAGATGAATGCCTCGTTGCTTTCAACTTGACCATCTACGGTCCAAATGTACTCTTCGACATAAGGGTAATCGTTCACCAAATCAATGACTCCACCCACGCAGAAATCGTTGTCAGTAGTGAAAGCAGCATGGTCATCAGAGCATTCATAGATGGTGTGCCACGTGGTATTGGTGATGATCGCAGGGTTATTGTCAAAGAAGATGTGCGCGGTGTTATTAATAATGTCTCCTGCCTGTGCATCTTCTCTTGGGGTAATGCGATATACGACGTACCCTTGACTTTCATCAAAGCAGCAAGTGCTATCTGGAAGTTGGATGTCTGTAAAGTTGAATTCTACAGCACCATCAGGCTTGACACATGTCGTAAAGTCATGTGAGCCGAAGATTGGCTGGAAGGTACTGAGGTCGAGATGTGCAATGTCTAAGGTGTCGCGAATGACTACGTTATCCGCTGGGAAATTTCCGGTGTTTTGGAAACGAATACGGTACTCCATTTCGTCTTCTTTCAACACGAAATGATGTTCATCGGTGTATCCGGGGAACTCAGTGTATTTGTCGTTCGGGTCGTAGGCACAGACCACTTCTGGATACAACGTCCAGGTGTTGGTGTAGTATTCCACATCGTTTTCATCTACCAACGTCAGCGTCATTTCTATCGGTACGATTTGTCCGATAAGATCTACTCCTGGGCCTTCAATATGAAACTGATATAAGAGGTCTTGTCCAGGTTGAGGTTCACCGTCAAGAACCCATGAGACCAAACCAGCATCGATGAGGTCAGGGGTTTCTGCTTCTCCTCCTAATTCAGTAGCCACCAGATCAGGATTAAAGCTAATCGTGACTTCACCATTCAATGGAATTCCTCCTGTGTTCTGCACCCAAATCCCCGGATTCATTCCATCATCGCAATGAAGGTTTGTATTCCAGATATTGATAGGGCCTGAGACCCAAAAGTTAGCGTCTGAGTCCCATTCTACTGCTATGTTTTCTTCGATATTGCCACATTCATCGATGACAACTGTGAAGCTTCCACCATTTGGGGCAACCCACCCATCTTGAATCTGAACGAGGCTCACAGTGTATTCGCCAAAAGGAACGTCATTGAAGGTGAAATAGCCATCTCCATTGGTGAAGCCGACCCAATTCAACTCTTCGATGGTGACTGACCAATTAGTTAAACCTGATTCGAGTTCGAAGAAACCTTGATTTTCGAAAAAGTCATCTCCGTCCAGGTCATGGAATACAAATCCGGAAATAGATCCTTCCCAAGCACAAGATCCATCATCGCAACCGGCCTGGGGATTATAGTTACATGCCGTATCATCGGTACAACCTGGATAAACACATGTTACCTCACATTCTGCAGCCGGATCGTAATTACAAGATTCTGGGTCTAAACAGCCACAAGTGCCATAGCAACACGATCCATCATCGTCAAGATAAAATGGTTCATAATTGCAGGCTGTTGGGTCTGTACATCCTTGACTGATGTTAGAAATGTAGGCTACCAGTCGTTGGGAGTTATCTGTATTCTCGCGTTGGACTAGATCAATGTCTCCATCGAGATCAATATCAACGAAGGTTGGGTCGCTTCCTAAAACTGTGTAGTCGCTGAGGAAGGTTTCTTCCTGATAAGTTCCATCACCATTGTTTAGGAGAAGCCATGTTCCGATTTCACTTTCAGAATGAAGGATTAGATCTTCTAGACCGTCAAGATTCCAGTCAACAATAGTAATGTCTTCTACGCTTTCAATTTCGGTATAAGAAATAGGGTTTTGGAAGCTGCCATCACCATTTGATATGCGAGCGAAGATTCCTGGGTCACTGTATACCGGTGTATAGACGATGTCATCAAATCCATCGCCATTGATGTCGAAGAGCATGGCGAAATCATTGCCGAAATTGAAATCACTTACCACCAGCTCAAACTGGAAGTTCCCGAGGTTGCGCCAAACGTCGCATTGTCCTCCGAAATACTCTTTGTATGAGATGATGTCGTTAAGCCCGTCGTTGTCAATATCCCCGAAATTGAAGTCAAAGAAATCACCATTGTCTGACATTAATTCATTCACGTTTGTGAAGGCCTCGTCTCCTAGGTTTTGACGGACGGTAGTCGTAGTCGTCCACTGTGTATTGTAAATTAGATCAGTATGCTCATCACCATTTAGCTCAATAGGGTGAGGTGAATTACCGCTGATATTACCGATACTGGCATAGCCACCTTCTTCGGTTCGGTATTTAATTTCGATGTGTTCTGAGTCAATGTATATGCCGTAAGGGTACACCATATCTAGGTCTCCATCGTCGTCTAAGTCCAAGAAAATTGGAGTAAAGTTGTTATCTCCTGAAGCGCTGTGAATACGTCTATTTTCTACTTCTAATGATTCGTCTAGGCTATACTCTTTTGGGCCAGACAGAGAGGGCCGATTGAAGACGATATCCGAGGAACCATCATTAGATAAATCTGCAACTTGATAGGTGTAGTACTCTTGTAAGTCTAGGTCGGTGTTTATGATTTTTCCATCAGTGAACGATTCGCCAGAATAATACATTAGAAAGTCTGCACTGTTCATGCACGAAAACATCTCGAGTGAGGGATCCTCATTAAAATTTCCAAAGGCAAAAATGCTTGAACCACCGTAAAGAACCGTTATGGATTCAGAAGCAGAGATATTGCCGTTTTCGTCAATGCTATGAAGGGAATATTGGCCGTTACTCTTATAAAACAATTCCAAAGAGTCATCACCATCCAAATCAATCACCTGTGGAGCCCTAGCGCCGTTGTCATCTTCGAACTCTTCAGCGCTAAATGATCCATCACCATTATTGATAAACTTCCATGAAGCAGAGGGGTCAAGGGCAATGATGTCGACTAAATCATCATTATTTATATCTGAAATGGTGAATTCAGAACTATATAATTGAAATTCAGTGATGGAAATAGGAAAAGCGAACGATCCAACTGAATTGATTTGATGAAAAATCTCGCTGTTTGAGTCATATGACCAAATAAGATCTGGGAAGTCATCTCCATTTAAATTCCCGGAAGACAAGTCGGTTATTGTATTTATGGCTTCTTCGAAGATCAGCTCTTGCTCGAAGAACTGTCCGTTCTGATCGTTCAATAAGGAGTAGAGCCCTGAAACGGCACCGTTGGATATAGCAATGTCCGGGTAATCATCTTGATTGATGTCAAGTACTTCTATCGCATTGATCTCATCTAAATTCTCATTTGAAGGGATAGGTCCTAAGAAATTGGCAGATCCATCATTCGTATAGATCATCAATTGGTTTTCGTAGTTGGTGCCAATGATGTCAAGGTCACCATCAAGATCGAGGTCGGCCAATTCCATCAACTTGAGATTGCCTTCAATGGGAGGAAGTTTCTCGAAATTGCCTGTTTCGTCACCTAGAAATGCAACGCCCTGTGGAGCGGCAATAACGTCATTGAATCCATCATTGTTCATATCACCAATGACCGCATCGGTAGGGCGGTAAAGCTCGTCTAACGACGACTCCATAAGAACGACAGAAGTGTTGAATTGAGCGAAAGAAAGCAACGCACAACCACTCAAAAGTAATGTGAGGAAAGCTTTCATAGTACAAGGTAGTACCCGGAAGGTACGAAATAATTGATGGAGCTTTGACCGGAATTATCGAGAGATCAATGTCTCAGTGAAAGACATGTCTTTGGTGGTCACCCTGACCAAATAACTCCCCGCAGGAATCGCGTTAATCTGAACTAGATTGGTACCTAGATCAACACCCACCTTTGAGTCGTAGATGATTGCTCCCCTTGAGTCAAAGAGTTGTACTTGTGCAAAACCGGATTCTCGCACCTCGAAACTGATGGTCACATCTCCATCAGATGGGTTTGGCCAAACGAAAAGTTGAGAGGCGTTGATGTCGGTGAACACAGCCGTCAATTCTGTGGTGCTGGCATCAGAATTGAAAACTGTTCGCTGACTTCCGGTGCTGGCAACTTCGCCGTCTTTGGTCTCCCAGTGTGAGAATTGATAGCCCGGTGCTGGATGCGAAGTGATGTCAATAGGAATGCCGTTGAAGTAGCTGCCATTCCAATCATGGGGAAGGGAGTCAAGACTGTTAATGGAAACCGTCCCTGCAAATGCGGGTGCCGTGCTTAATTCCAATTCGTAATGACCATCCAAATCAAATCCGTCACGAACCTGATCGAAGGCAATTCCGGTGCGTTTATCTGCGAATTCATATGCTCGTGGATAGAGCCAGAATGTTTCCCAGAACCAGCGGCTGCTTCCCCAGCGTCCGTGATGACGGTCTTTTTCATCCCAAATGAGGGCTACGTGGTTCCGAAGTTCTGAGGTGATCGCTTCCTGACTGAAAGCACTGTTGCACAAATCAGCATAGCGATTCAAGAAGGTGATTCTGTATTCCGCGTTAGCGTATAAATTGTTGAACAAGCGATAATGCTTATTATCAGGGAACTCATCAAGGAAGCGCTGCAACCCGTTGTTCTGCTCCGTTGCAAAACCAAAGCTGCTGAGTGAAACATCCATGTCAAATAAGATGTAGCGCCACTTGCCACCATCCACCATCGGACGCCAAGCCTTCACGTTGTTGGCGGGCCAATCAACATTGTTCCAGAAGGTCTCGGTGATGATGTAGTCAGTTAAATTAGAAACGTCAACCAAAGATTCCGCGTGAGCGAAATTCTCAGGGACATTCATGTCGTTCAACTCAACAAATTCGAGCATGGTGTCGAAACTGCTGATGTCACCCTTGATCACCAGTGAATCGTCTTCGAGAATCGAAATTGGCGTGCCTTCTTCATAATCCGTCACAGACCACACGAACCAATCATCAATCACGCGTTGGATATCCATGAATCCCCAGTAATATCCGTTGATGTATAAGACACAAGGCTCTGAACCTTTGGCCTCGAGGTCAAGTCCGTACTTAGTTACCTGTCGCTCGATAAAGGAGTCAGAAATATGCACTCGGTGATAATCTGAACCACCATTTCGAACTACGAACTTCTTGTAGGTAGTCTGATGAGACTGACGCTGAAGTTGAGCATAAAAGCGCTCTACCCCTAAGCGGTCTTTAGCGATAAATCTGAACGGACGTTGCGGTTGGTTCCTCGCTGATTGACCACCGTGCATTCGGGATTCAGCCAATTGAGCAATGACTTGTTCTTCTTCTTGATAGACTTCAACCCACGATAGGAGATGTTGATTGTTCCAGATGTTTCCACCAAAGTGCGGCCACTCGGGATCAGCATTCGGACCGAGCATATAAATGCCGGTTTCTTCATCGAAGAGTTCGAGACTATCTGCGATCAAGGCCACAACAGGCATGTTGTGCTCTTCATTAACGAAATAGGTAGCACCTACGATACGAGATGGAAGTTTACCGTCTTCAAAGTTCACCGCAGTCACTGACATGGTGCTGTCAACGCTGATGCTACTACCGTTCAGATCGTGTTGAGGGTAGAGGTTGTTTGTTTCAAACAAGGTTTGACCAGCAGTCTCTTGAACTGTTAGTTGAAAAGGAGCATCATAGAATCCACCTGGACGAGAAAACACTGGCGCAGGTGCATAACCGTCGTAAGATTCGCTTGGGTTTATCTCACCCGGAGTAGTATCGAGGAAGTAAACGAATTCCCCTTCTGAATTTCTTCCGTAGGCGTTGTCGCTATGCAGTTCGGGTACAATGACAAAATCAACGACAGCGCCGTATTCATCGGTGAGGCGAATGGTTTCACCGTCGCTATCAATCCCAAAGTTGGTATGAAGTTCGGGTGTGGTGAGGTCCTTTCCTGAGCAAGCGACTACAACGTGTTCTCCAGGGCCAATTTCGATTTCAGGAAGTGGCCATTTGAATTCATTGCCACTGTCTGTGAGGTGAAGTCCTTCTGTAGATTCAGCAGTGCTGCCGGGGTTGTAGAGTTCGATGTAATCAGGGGTGTCTCCCTCGAAATCAGTGAAAGATGACCCATTAGCGGAGCACACTTCATTAATCACGAGTTGACCTTCCGCGATAGCGGGAAAAAGGCAGCAAATAAGCCAGCCTAGAATTCGTATGTTTCGACAAACGTTCAGCACAGAGAATCTTAGCGAAGATACCATAAGTACATTCATGCGCAGCAATTACCTACTTCCGATCTACGTCTTATTGCTTGGTTTATTGCCATTCGGTCTCCAAGCGTCATCGTTTCCCTTTTCCTTTGGAGTGGCCTCTGGAGATGCCGATGTATCGTCTTTGGTTATTTGGACGCGTCTTGATGATTTGATTGCTATGCCACATCAAGTATCTTATGAAGTAGCGTATGACGCTGATTTCAATACAGTGGTGAAGAGTGAATCGTTGATCGTAGAAGATCAGTTTGTGAAGGTGTTGGTCGAGGGATTAAGCTCAGGATGTATTTATTACCGATTCCGAGCAGCTGGGTTTGTTTCAGCGACAGGACGAGCAAAGATCATTGATGACGGACAAGCAGTCACGTTTGCAGCGTTCTCATGTGCTGATCATCAACGCGGCTATTTCCATGTTTACGATCATGCGTTGCAGGCCAATGAGGCCGACTACTTGTTGTTTTTGGGAGACTACTATTATGACAACGCACCTTCAGAAGCAGCAGTTGATGTGGAGGGGAGAGAGCATAATCCACCGTACTTACCTCGTACGAGAGGTGATTTTGAATTGCGCTGGAAACAGTACCGCGGCAATGCCTTACTTCAAGAATTACATCGCCAATATGCTTCGTATGCTATTTGGGACGACCACGAGTTTGCGGATGATTGTTGGCGTGACGGCGGCGAGAATATCTCCGGTGATGAATGGGAAGAGTTGAAAAGAAATGCAGTAGACGCTTGGTATGACTGGATGCCGGTTAGAGATCGTGAGGTTGATTTCGCTAGCGCGGAATTGGGTCCGGCCAAATTGATTCTGACAGAGACACGCATTCGCGGACGAGATGAGGTGCTGCCTGCGGGTGATCCAGGTACTTTAGAAGAGGGGAGGAGTCTTCTAGGAGAAGAGCAAGAGAATTGGTTGGTAACGGAGCTTGCGCATGACCGTCCTTGGACTATTCTGATCAGCGGGGTACCAGTGATGCCGCAACTATTTGAAAATTTAAGTATTCGTCCACACGCTTGGGATGGTTACCCTGAAGCCAGAACTCGCTTGCAATCCGCTATTGAGGACAATGACACAAAGTTGCTCGTCTTGAGCGGAGATATGCATGCTTCAAGAGTTGCAGACCTGCCAACGGATGAATACAATTCGGAAAATCAGACTGGTTCATGGGGTGTTGAGATCACGGCTCCACCAGTGACCTCGATCGTTCGTCAGGTGCCTGATTCGCTCACTTTCATTCAGCAAAATGTGCATATCAAGTTTTTTCAAGAGTCAAATCGTGGTTATTTGAAGTTAGCCGTGAGCAATGACCATATACTGGCTCAGTTTATATGGATAGTAAATGTAACGGAATCCACTGATTATTTTTTCGCTGACGGTCCGATGTTTATTGCAACAACGGGCCAAGATGGCATCTCTCAAACTAGTGAGGGTGAACTGGGGCTTAGTGATTGTGAATTATTAGAAGATTCGTCGGTAATAGAAGAAGAAGGTGAAGAGGGGATCATACTTTTTCCAAATCCTACCGAGGGTAAGACCTATATGAGCTTCGATGCGGAAGAAGGAGATTATCTAGTGAGTGTTTTCAATTCAATAGGCTCAGTTATGCACTCATTTCATTTCTCGGCGGGATACAGCGGTAAGCACTTAATTCAGTTATTCGGTTGGGAGCTCACTCCAGGATTTTATACGGTTCAAATAGAAGGTAGCAGTTATAGTCAAACTACACGGTTAATTGTTCGATGAAAAGCAAGAGTTTTGATGCTGATGCTAAGGTATATGTGTCTCTGAAAAGTCTGTGATCATTGATCGAATGCGAAGGCTTTTTGTCGATATTAGTGACGGTTTAAATCATTTAACGATTACTGAATTTAGGAAAGCGTATTGAAGAAAGTTACCTTAAATATTTGGGGATTGTATGCGGGCATAGATCGAATCAACAATGCGAATGAAAAAAAAAGTCTTGCGAATGTTACTAAGCCAAAGCTTAGTCTTTGCTTTTGCAGCCGCATTACCTACCAAAGTTTTATCCCAGAAGGATAGCGTCTTAACCCAGGTGTTTGAAGCACCATATTTAGGCTCTACCGAGGGGGTAAATGTGGATTTCTCCACAGCATTTGAATTTTCAGGTTCAGCATGGTCTTTGGAGTTTCCCGAGTCAGACGTGCATTCAGTGCGTTTTGTGGTGGAGTATGAAGATGATCCCGAAAAAAGTTACGAGTTACGCATCGGAAAAGGAGGTCAGGTTTATTCCTTGATTGGAGGTTTTAGTGAATCTGTTCCACCTCAATGGCGTCATCCCAATTGGGTGCAACCAACATACGGAGGAGGGACGTCATATGCACCTTGGGTTGATGAAGTTTGGCAAATGGTGGCGGTCGATGAATCATTAAACAACACTCCCGATTCGTCTTATTTCATTCATCAATCAGGCGTTTACTTGAAAACACCATCGCAACAAGCGCCCTTTTACAGTCCAAGCTTATCGTCTTGGTATGATGAGGATGAACAGAGTTTCACAGTAGTAAATTGGGGGCAGCAAGCACACACAGAAGATCTCGAAAATATCCAGTTTTCGTCTAGACTGCTTTATTACACAAAGTACACTTGTTCCTATCCAGGCATCATTCAAGTAGATCAAATGATCTACAATTTCGGAGAAGATAATATGACCTTTATCAACGTGCCATGGGGAGGGGTGAGACATTCGAATTTAGGTCACACCTTTTTGTCTAATCCTGATCATAGTTTCGAGGAAATTGAAGGTATTTATGGGGCTACACCTGTCATCCAGGCAGGGACTACGGGAGGGTGGCTTGCTTGGTCGAACACTGCAGACGGAAGTACGAGTGCGTTAGCTGTTGCCAATACTGTTTCTACTGTTACCAATAATAATGTTATCCGATATGGTGATGCAGGAAATTTGGAGGCAGCTTGGAATGAAAGAGACTACTCAGTTTTGGAGATGATCCGTCGCCCGAATAATAATCAACTGAAGTTTGGTACGGGGATGTATTTCCGTTACTTCTACGTTATAGGTGGTTCTGTGAGTGATATCGCGAGTGTAATCTCCAACTTGGATTTAGAAGGGGAATCCTTCGATCTTGATCTTTTACCACAAGCGGAGGAAATTAGTTCCATAGAATATACATTCGAGTATCTAGGTAATTCTCTGATTAAGGCAGAAGAGCCAGGAGATGCAGAGGACTTGACGCATCTCACCCTGAAATCCCAACCGTTTGAGGATAGCTACCCTGTGTTTGAAGTTGTTGGTTTGTCCGAATCCAGCCACATCAGTTCAGATCCAAATGTATTTAGCGCTCAGCCTTGGGATGGGCAAGTCACTTCATGGAATCTACTAGGGTTCAATGATAAGCCAGTATCGTCCTCTTTTCAAGAAATAGAGCTTTGCGACGAAGATTCCTTCGAGTTGCCAACAGGTGAATTGGTCTCACCAAGCCAGACTGATCTATACACGAGCATAATTCCGAGTGTCTCAGCAACAGCAGATAGTATTGTTTTTACTCGACTGGTTGTGATTCCAGTAGAGACGTATTATGTAGATCTTGATCAAGATGGCTACGGTAATGACTCGAGTATTATATCAGGCTGCGAAAACATTACAGGATATACACTGATAGGCGGAGATTGTGATGATACCAACCCCGTGGTGTTTCCAGGAGCACTTGGAACAAACGAAGGGGTAGATAACAATTGTAATAGAGTGATTGACCCCAATGAAGTCTTCTGTCTGGGTGACCTTAACGACGATTTGGATGTGGATGTCGGTGATTTACTCCAGTTGCTCGCTTGGGCTGGATGTATAAATGATAATTGTGGTGCCGATTTAAATAATGATGGTTCCACCTCGGCGCCTGATCTCCTTCTCTTTTTAACGGCCTTCGGAAGTCAGTGTGACTAATTTTAGAGGCTCATCGTTATCATCCAAGGAAGTTTGATTGTGGTTGTGTGGGTGCTCATATTCTCTTAATCGTGAAGAAAGAAGTAAACCTTGAAATCGTTTCATACAGCACTCTATATCAGGATGCTTTTTTAACATTAAATCTGATGTGGTTAGAAGAGATGTCTCTCCTGGAACCGTACGACTTGCAAGTACTCGAAAATCCTGAGAAGATGATTCTTGACAAGGGCGGTGAGATCTACTTCGGGGTGATTGGCGAAGAAGTGATTGCCACCTTTGCTTTGACACCTTCGGGAGATCGTATTGTTGAATTGAATAAAATGGCGGTAAGGAAAGATTACCAATCTATGGGCATTGGACAACAATTGATGCATTTTCTCATCCAATTATGCAAGTCCAAAGGAATGAGGCAGGTTGAATTGTATTCTCATTCGAGTCTTCAATGCGCGCTACACGTATACAAGAAATTCGGTTTTCAAGAAATGCGACTTCCTGGGGACTGCGTGTATGATCTTGCCAATATTCGCATGAGCCTGGCACTCTGAACAGGTAATCGAATCTGATTTTGAGTGACGGGAGCATGTTGCTTACAAGCCCAATTTCAGTAATTCGATTGTTAGGCATCAAGAATGAGCAAAGGAAGATTAGTGCGATCACTAAATATGTCTTTTTGAAAGGGATGCACCTTACATTTGATGAATATCAGAGAACAGCAGAAAAGCATTATCTTTTATGATACGGATGTTAAAGTTGTCCTGCCATCATTTAAATTAATTGCTATGCATCGGATCTTTACAGTTTCTTTTCTTTTTGCTGCCTTAACCAGTTTTGGTCAGAGCCATACCATTGACGAATATGAGGTGATTTTAGAGGGGTATTGGAACCAAACGTCTCCTGCGCAAAATACCTATTACAATGCACTGGAGGACGTGAATTTGACTTGGAATATACTGGAGTTAGAGGGGCCAAGTGAATGGGAATTCTCCTTTTGTTTTCCAAATTGCTACGATATTGGGGTAACAGAAGGTGATTTATCATTTACTTCAGGCACTGAGCAATACTTGAATTGCCACGTCTACCCCAACCAAACACCTGGGTCGGGTTGGGCACAAATGCAAATCGTAACGAATGAATTAGCGGTGGATACTGTAACCTGGCTGATTACCATTATGGCACCACTTCCAGTACCTGAGGTTGAGACTTCTGTGAAGATTTATCCAAATCCTGCGTCATCGTTGATCCAGGTAAGTGTTGATCATGATTTTGTCAACAGTTCTTATTACATCACAGATGTTAAAGGTAATGTGGTTAAAGAAGGTATGCTGAGCCATGCAATGAATGTGTTGAACGCTGATAAATTGGCGAGTGGACAGTATACCATTAGAATCATCTCCGAAGAGGCCGTTATTACTAAGTCTTTAGTTGTAACTAAATAGCTGGGGATTCTCATGTGATATGAAGAGCCATGGCATCTAACTGGGTATTGGATTTAGTCAACACTCCGGATTTTCATATGACTCGCTTTTCAAGATCACCGGTAGATCCGATGTAGTATCTGTCTTCGGAACAGGAGTATAGGATGTACATGTAGAATTTCATCGGCTTAGCCATTTGAAGGGGCGTTGATGAAATTCCAATCCAACAAAAAAGCCCTCCCATTTCTGAGAGAGCTTTTGTTTTCGTGGGCCCTGCTGGATTCGAACCAGCGACCCCCTGCTTGTAAGGCAGGTGCTCTGAACCAACTGAGCTAAGAGCCCCAATGTGTTTGAGTTTTTGAGAGAGTAACCTTCCCGAAGCGTCGGGATGCTCTGAATTAATTGAGCGTAATTACTTTTTCAAGTTCCCCATTCGCTAATGGGACTGCAAATATAGGTCTTTTTATTATTGGACAAACCTTCTGGGCAATTTTTTGAGAATCAATTCCAGCATGGAATATATTGCAGCATGAGCAGGATTTGGGCATACATACGCTATGTGCTTGAGGCTAAGGGGATTCATGGTGCGCACTCGCCGTTTATCTTTGATCTTTTCAATCATGTTTTTAATGACGAAAGGCATTATTACGCTTTTGAACGAATTGAGAGACGACGAAACTTGCTCCTAAAGAAGGAGGATGAGATTGAGGTTGAAGACTTAGGAGCAGGATCAAGGAAGATCAAGTCTTCGACGCGGAAGTTGTCGGATATCGCTAGAACCTCTCTGAAACGTCCGAAATACGCGCGGATGTTGTTTCGACTTTGTACTCACCTAGAGCGTAAGGAGATCCTTGAGTTTGGAACTTCGTTGGGAATCACCACTGCGTACCTGGCTTCTACTGGAGCGCAGGTTGTGACGGTGGAGGGAGCACAGAGTATTCATGCTGAAGCAGCTCTAGTCATGCAGGCACTGAAGTTAGAAGCGATATTGATCAACAGTTCCTTCAACGAATACCTCATTGAACTAGGTGCCGAGCGAAAGTTTGATCTGATCTTTATCGATGGGCACCATGAAGGGAAAGCCCTGTTGCATTACGCAACAGAGCTTCTACCTCATTTATCTTCTGATGGGGTCATGGTCATCGATGACATCAATTGGGCTTGCGACATGCAAGATGCATGGGCGCAATTGATTTCTTGGGATGACTTTGACCTTAGGCTCGATCTTTTTGAACTCGGCTTACTATTTCGTCGAGAAGGCATGGTGAAACAACACCATGTCATTCGATACTAAGCAGTGGCCAGGAGGCGTTCCACATCATCAATCAGTTCCGTAGAGAAATTACGCTTGAGTAGTGAGCCGCTATCAGTATTGCTTGCAGCATGTTTCGGACTGAGATGAATCACTGCCGTACCTGTATTTAGCAGACTGTTGAATTGTTCCTCTTGATGTTTGTCTGGAGTGAAGTAGTCATCAACAATGACCGCCACCGGATCTTGCTTCATATTCGCTTGGCACACTTCAACTGAACTGAACATACAAATGCGATCTACATCGAGGGATTCAAAATGCTTATCCCAGAATTCGCTCTTCAGGCCATTACCTGATACAATGAAAAGGGTTCTCATAATTAGATAGTTAAACACTGCAATCTAAGTGCATCCCTTTGGAGTAAATGAGAGGGAGTTACTTCAGATCATGTCAGACAATTCCGAAGCGAATTGGATTGGAAGAGGGCATTTAACTTATCATTTAATACCTATATCCAGCATTAACCGTATTTTAGAAGCCCAAATAATGACTGATATGAAGAAACTGATTATGATCCTGATGTTGGCTATGCCTGTGGTAGCATTCGCTCAGAAACCAACAAAAGCAACGAAGACTGTCCGTTCTGAAGTTGCTGAAGCAGCGATACCAAATTACTACGGAGAGATTTTAGTGCTGAACCAGCAAGGACGTCAGATCATCCGTGTAATATTTGATAACAACACTGCTCGTTTGATTCAAGATAAAGAACTACGCGTTGAGCTAGATAACCTAAAGAAAATGCAATGGGATAGCGTTTTGCACGCTGTCAACACCCTTTCAGCACTAGGTTGGCAAGTGGGCGATAGCTTTGAAACGGAATCACGCACCGGAAATGAGATGCACCTCTTGATTTACAAAGGAGTGCCTAAGCTTATGGCACCAAGCATTGAACCTTCGAAAGAAGGAGCGAACAAGTCAGGAGCTCGAAAATAACTTCACTTTTGAGTGATGAAAGGCTGCATTTGCGGCCTTTTTTATTGTCTCAATCTAGAAAGCCATACCATTCTGGAGCGACAAATCCTTGCTCGCAATTTGTCCGCACATGCATCTCCTAGGAGAGTCTTATAAAGTTTGGATGGAGACGCCGCAAGGTGATTCAATACCATTGATAGATATTCCGGATTGGCAATTTAGATGGCAGTTCTACTATAATTTTCAGTCTCCTCAGTATTTCCCGGCCGGCTCAGTGCTGAAGAGTATCGGGCAATATGACAATACGGTCAACAATCCAGATAATCCGAACGATCCTCCAGAAACGGTCTACGACGGAGGCCTGACAACAGATGAAATGTTCCTCTGTTATTTCATTTATGCAGATTATCAGCCAGGTGACGAGGAGTTGATCCTTGATCCGGATTTGATCACTTCAGTGGAAGATTTGACAATCACAGAAGAGTTGGCACCATGGCCAAACCCAACTTCGTCTCAGCTCCAGTTGAATCTTCCTTCGGACCAGTATTCTGAACTGTCTATTTATTCATCTCACGGGCAATTGGTCCAAAGCGAAGTAGTGAACGGAAGATCGACCATCGATGTAAGTAGTCTAAGCACAGGATTCTATTCTATTATAGTTCGAAACGACCGCTGGATTCGCAAGTCCTCATTTATAAAACGTTAGAGTGTAATTCTAACACTTCATCGACTACCTTTGCGGCGAAGCATCGCCTTATGTCTAGAAATAATCGAAGTGTACGTATCGTGTTCCGCATTCTTGCGGCGTACATTTTATTTCAATTTTTCTGGTGGGCGTTTCATATCATTCAGCTACACGGTGAAATCCGTGATATGCAGTTGGCCTTGGCTCAGAGCCGAGAGACTGCCGAATTGATTCGATCTACTTACACCAAGAAAGTTTGGATGGTTATAGGAGAAGGACTCGTATTCGTTGGTCTCCTTCTGTTCGGACTTTGGCGCATCGGAACCTACCTCCGGAAGGAAGCGGAATTGGCCCGTAAAGAACGCAACTTCATGTTGGCGGTGACCCATGAGCTGAAGACTCCAATCGCCACCTTAAGGCTGTTTCTAGACACACTTCGAACGCGCGACTTGCCGAAAAAGAAGAGCCAAGAAATACTCTCGAATTCATTGAATGAAACACATCGACTTGACCACCTGGTTGAGAACATCCTTCTTTCCACTCGACTGGAGAATGATGATGACCTCGTAAAACAACGTGTTGACCTGAGTGCCTTATTGGAGAAGGTAGGCTACAATTTGGCTCAACTCGATGGTGATATGCATAAGGTCATGCTCGATATCGATGAAAAGGTGACTGCATTTTGTGATGGTAATAAGATGGAGTCTGTCTTCATCAACCTTATCGAAAATGCCTTAAAATACTCTCCTGAAGGCTCTGAAGTCATAGTGAGTCTGAAGACGACTCCGCAAAAAGTAATGGTGGCTGTACAAGATCAAGGTGCCGGTATTCCCGAAGTGGAACGCGAACGCATCTTTAGCAAGTTTTATCGCATAGGAAATGAGGATACCCGCCGCTCAAAAGGAACGGGATTGGGGCTCTACCTCGTTGACCGAATTATCAATCAACATAACGGACGAATTCATATTGCAGATCGCGATGGGGGAGGAACTATCTTTACTGTAGCGATTCCAAAAATCTAAGGAATGACTGATCAAAGAAAAGCATGTCTCATCGTACTTGACGGTTGGGGACATGGAAAGAAAGATGCATCTGATGCGGTTTTTCAAGCCAATACGCCATTCATGGATCATCTTGAGGCGAATATGCCTTCAGCTGAGTTACTGACAGATGGTGAAAACGTTGGTCTTCCTGAAGGTCAAATGGGAAATAGTGAAGTTGGACACATGAATATCGGCGCTGGTCGTGTCGTTTATCAAGACCTCGTTCGCATTAATAAGGCTATCCAAGACCGCTCATTTCACACAAATGAAGTGTTGGTGAATGCCATGGAATCTGCCAAGTCTAACGGTCGTCTTCACCTCATGGGCTTGGTTTCGAACGGTGGCGTGCACTCTTCACAAGAGCATCTACACGCGCTATGTGATTTGGCGCAAGAGCACGGTATTAAGGAAGTGTACATCCATGTGTTTACCGATGGACGTGACTGTGATCCGCAATCTGGTAAGGACTTCGTTGAAGCACTCGAGAATCATATTGCTGGCACCAATGCTAAAGTTGCGTCGGTGATTGGACGTTACTATGCTATGGATCGCGATAAGCGATGGGAGCGCGTTGCGCAGGCTTACAATTTGCTTACAAAAGGTGAGGGTGCGTCTTTTAACGCTAGCGCGGAAGTGTTCACTGCCATGTATGGAAATGGAACAACTGATGAGTTCATTGAACCATGCGCGATTACGGGCGTCCTCGATCAAGGTGGGGCGATCCAGGCAGGAGATACGGTTGTGTGTTTTAACTTCAGAACCGATCGATGCCGTGAAATTACTCAGGCCCTCACACAACAAGATTTTCCGGATCAAGGGATGTGGAAGCTTGATCTCAGTTACTATACAATGACACGTTATGACAACACCTTCCAAAAGGTGAATGTCATCTATGAAAAAGACGACTTGTCGTTGACATTGGGTGAGGTAGTTTCGAAGGTAGGGAGAACTCAAGTTCGAGGTGCGGAAACAGAAAAGTACCCGCACGTGACTTTCTTTTTTTCTGGTGGGCGAGAAGCTGAATTTAAAGGGGAGAGCCGAATCATGGCGCACTCGCCAAAAGTTGCGACCTATGACCTTCAACCGGAGATGAGCGCTCCTGAGCTCGCAGATAAGATGTGCGCGTTTATGAGTGAAGGAAAACCGGATATGGTAGTTCTGAATTTTGCGAATCCTGATATGGTTGGTCACACCGGTGTGTTCGAAGCCATTGTAAAAGCTGTAGAAACAACCGATCAATGCTTAAAGCAAGTAGTTGAGCACGGAAGGTCACTAGGATATTCGTTTATCATTATTGCTGATCACGGGAATGCTGATAAAGCAGTAAACCCTGATGGAAGTCCTCATACGGCTCATACGACGAACCCAGTTCCAGTGGTGGTCATTGATGATCGTGTGACGAGCATTGAGAATGGAATTCTTGCAGATGTCGCGCCCTCGATACTTGCGTTGATGGCAGTGGAGCAACCTTCAGTAATGACAGGCCGCTCTATTCTGAACGGAGTAGCTGCTCAGTTAGAAGCATAAAAAAATCCACCGCTCTTTCGAACGATGGATCTATATGTTAATGTCATAGACTTACTTTCTCAGTAGGGTAACCGTACCCGTGAACTCCACTCCGTCTGATCTCGTGTAGATGATGTAATAGGTACCTTCTGCAAGGTCATCTCCACGGAAGTTGTTTTGGTAGTTTACGCTTTCGTAAACGAGTTGCCCCCAGCGGTTATATACCTGAAGTGAGGAACCTGGAAATCCGTCGTTTCCTTCAATGCGGAAGAAATCGTTGCTTCCATCGCTGTTTGGAGAAAAGACGTTCGGGATGACCGTTTCACAAACTTCTACTTCGATCTCCGTTACTCCTTCTTCACCGCAAGCATCGATAGAGATGATTGTGTAGTCGCCTTCGAACAGAGGCGTCATTGTATTATCATCGATTTCAATCGAGTCTGCTGGGTAGATGTAGGTGTATGGCGTTGAACCTCCAGACGCTGGTGTAATTGTCGACAGTCCGAAACAAAGGTCTACTTCATCAATGACCACAAACGGCTCAGGCAAGAATACCTGGAATCCATCTTCAGCCTCACGACCACAGAAATCTACTACGTCAATAGTTACAGGGTTTTCAGTGTCTCCTGAAACCGTAATGTTTGGCGTTGTTTCCCCTGTGCTCCATGTGTAAGTGAAAGGAGCAAACCCGTCTTCCGGGACACCACTGACCTCTTGGTTCTCCCCATTACAAAGGAAAATTTCTTCAGGTAGGTTGAGCGATGGGTTTTTGTAATCTATAATGTTTAAGGATGCGACGACAGTATCAGCGTCGCCACAGGCATTGACATATTCATAGGTCACCGTAACGGTTTCTAATCCTTCATCTATTTGGTCATCCACGGTAATTACAGGAATGTCTACTTCCAATTCCCCATCAGGGAAGACAATGAAGTCAGGAAGGTCAAGGTAATCGTCGATTTCAGTTGCGTTACCAGAGACGTCAAGGAAAAGTGTGTCTTGCAAATCTGCGTTCGGACGGAAAACAGTGAAGAATCCGTCGATACACCCTTCGAGCAAGGTCAGACTTGGGAAGTTTGGTGGGGCTCCCTCTACGGTGGCCGATACTGTGGCATTCGAAGAGAACGATCCTGCTTCTAGCACTACGATGCTTTCAAGTGCTGAATCGGTACCATCGGCGATAGCCAATTTGATGTGGTATGTTTCTCCAGCCTGCACTGCAGCCTCCGCAGTAAATACAACCGTGAAACCATCGATACCGATGTCGATGTTATCAACGTTGTCAATGTAATATTCAGCGTTGATTTGGTCGTTCACCGATGACACCGTAATCGGTAGCAAAGGATCTGTATCAGGAACTTGCGCAATATTAATCGCTCCGTCAGGAAATTCTACTGGAGAGTTGTAAGGTCCAGTGATCCCAGGTCCTGAAAGGAAGAATGCGAAAATGTCGTTGAACGAAGAGTTTACCCACTCTAGGTACTCGTCAGATCCAAATGAATAGTTAAAGCTGATCGAATCACCACAAGGGACAAAGTCAAATTCGAGGGCTGCAATGTCATTCGCACTTGATACGCTGAAGTTTTGTCCTATCAATCCAGGAACATCGTTCGCTACAGATACGAGGTCTTGATCTCCAGAAACACCTTCTCCAAAAGGAACATCGTTCTCCGTTCCTGGTGATACGTTTCCAACATCTGCACATGAAAGGATGATTCCTTCACTTGGGTTAAAGATGGTTCCTTCTGCTCCAGTCAATAGACCGAGCTGTACAGCGCTACCTGTGAAAGTAACGTTTGATACATCTACACCTTCAACCAGCAGTTCAACTGCTTCTTCAGGACTGATAGGGGCTGCAGTGATCTGTGCCTTCGCCTGCGTTGATAAGATACTTGCGAGTGCTACAAAGAGAAGTCGCTTCATAAACTTGACTTAACTATTTGCGCAACAAGGTAGCAGTTCCTGTGAAAACTTCACCATCTGAACGATTGTAGATGATGTAATAAGTCCCTTCTGCAAGTCCGTCACCTCTCCAATTGTTCTGGTAATTCACACTTTCATAAACGAGTTGACCCCAACGGTTGTAGACTTCAAGGCTTGACCCAGGGAATCCTTCATTTCCTTGAATACGGAAGAAGTCGTTGTCACCGTCGCTGTTCGGAGAAAAGACATTTGGAATCACTGTTTCACATGTCTCCACCTCAATGATTGTGGTTCCTTGCTCACCACAAGCATCGATAGAAGTTACTTCGTAGATACCTTCAAATAGTGGTGTCATGGTGTTATCATCGATTTCGATTGAATCTGCAGGGTAGATATAAGTGTATGGTGTTGAACCTCCAGATGCTGGAGTGATCGTTGACAAACCAAGGCAAAGGTCTACCTCATCGATAAATTCAAATGGCTCAGGAACCCGCACTTGGAATGCGTCTTCAGCCACATTGCCACAGTAGTCGGTTAAATCAACCGTCACTGGGTTTTCCGTGTCGCCAGTAATCGTGATGGTTTCGTTGGTTGAACCTGTGCTCCATTCGTAGGTGAAAGGAGCAAAACCATTTTCAGGAAGACCGCTGACCACTTGACTTTCTCCGTTACACAAGAAGATCTCGTCTGGGAAATCTAGCGTTGGAGGAAAGTAATCCATAATGTTAAGTGATGCAGTGATCGTATCTGCTTCACCACATGAATTCACGAACTCATACGAAATGGTTATGGTCTCGATACTTTCTTCTAATCCATCGGCATTAGAACTTACAGGGATGTCAACAGTGAGCTCACCGTCTGGGAATACGACGGTATCCGGAAGATTCAAGTAATCGTCAATCTCCGTTGCTGATCCACCCACGCTCAAGATGATAGTGTCTTGCGCATCAACTGACGGGCGGAATACTGTAAACACACCATCTACACATCCTTCAAGTAGTGTCAATGGAGGGAGCGAAGGTGGAGCGTTCGGTACAGAAGCGGAAACGGCAGCTGCTGATGTGAAAGATCCTGCTTCCAAGAATACCGCACTGTCAAGAATGGTATCCGATGCATCAGCAATGACAATTCGAATATGGTATTGCTCACCACATTGCACCTCAGCTGCTGCAGTAAGTACCACAGTGAACCCGTCCATTTGGGTGCCGTTTGGATCCGTGTTATTGGTGTTGATGTTATAGAACTCACAGTTCGTACAACCATTGTCGTCGTTACCTGCATTGACGTTGTTCACACTCACTGGAAGCGTTGTCCCGGGAATGATCGCGATGTTGATTCCATCATCTGAGTAGGGTCCGTTGATCCCAGGGCCTGAGATGAAGAATCCGAAGGCATCATTGATGCTGTTTACATACTCAGGGTACTCGTCACTTGACCATACGTAGTTGAATTCCACTGAATCACCTTGGGCAACGAAGTCGAACTCTAGGACTGCTGCATCGTTGAAGTTGTCTCCAGGATTGGCCAACTCGAGGTCAGGGTCTGAAGCTCCGAAGTTTCCTCCTCCAAGGCTGAAGCCTGGGCTGTTGTTCGGGCCAATTGCCAAGGTCGCATCTCCAGTGGCGATGATGACACCGTTCGTAATAGGAATGTTTGAGTTTTCGCTGTTGAAAGATCCAATCTGATTTTGCTCTCCACTGAAAGTGATGTTGAACACATCAACACCCTCTCCAACAAGAATGTCTTCTACCGCGGTAACGGCATCTACAGTGTTGTCTACCACCAATTGACTGAAGGCGGTGTTCAGCGCGAGTACGCTCAAAAAAGTGAACAATAATCGTTTCATCATATGCAGATTTTGGCCTTAGCCCCTATGGGTTGAACTTCCAAGTATTAATATGATGCACTGAATACTGAATTCGTTGCTTGAACTCCCAAAAGCTTTTTGATGTTTAAAGGGCGGTACATTGGAACGGTCAACCTCCCATTCTTTCCGTTCCCCATTTCCGCGCTAGCGAGAAGAAGGAAAGGATGTATTCTTGTACAGTAATCTATTGCGTTATGAAAGCATTGATCGAAGTCAGTGGAATTAAAAAGTACTACCAAGTGGGTGATCAAGTGGTGAAGGCTCTTGACGGGGTTGATATCACTATTGAGCGTGGTGAGTATGTTGCATTGATGGGGCCTTCAGGAAGTGGGAAGTCCACCTTAATGAACGTATTAGGTTGCTTAGATACCCCTTCTGCCGGAGAGTATATCCTGAATAAGCAGCAAGTGAGCAGTTTGGTTGATGATGAACTGGCTGAGATTCGTAACAAAGAGATTGGCTTTGTATTCCAGACCTTCAACCTACTACTACGCTATTCCTCGCTAGAGAATGTAGCTTTACCAATGATCTATGGAGGCTACAGCAAATCAGAACGTGATCGTCGTGGAAACGAAGTGTTGGAACAAGTGGGACTATCTGACCGTGCTGATCACAAGCCAAATGAGCTCAGTGGTGGACAAAGACAACGTGTGGCAGTAGCCCGTGCGTTGGTGAATAAGCCATCCATTATTTTAGCCGATGAGCCCACTGGAAACTTGGATACTAAGACCTCTTACGAGATCATGGCCTTGTTTGATGAAATTCACCAAGCAGGAAATACCATCATTCTTGTCACGCACGAAGATGATATCGCCGCGCACGCTCACCGAATTATTCGATTGCGCGATGGAAAGGTAGAGACTGACGTAGCCAATAACCCTGTGAAGCTGTCAGTCGATTCCTGATCCTTCATTTTCTTATTCCATCATTGACAACTCATTGGGGATTATCGCATCTTTGCGCTTCGAAACTTAAATCCCAGTATCGTGAAGCACGATCCAATTGTAGAATTGTTAGATGAGAGCCGCATTGGACAAGAGATTGTTGTCTGTGGCTGGATACGTACTTTCAGAAACGACACCTTTATCGCTTTGAACGATGGTTCAACGATTAAGAACCTTCAGTTGGTGATTGATCGTGAGAACTTTTCAGACGATGTGCGTAAACGCCTTACAACGGGTGCGGCTATCAGCGCCAAAGGTGAACTCGTGGCTTCTCAAGGGAAGGGACAAACGACTGAGGTGAAGGTGACAGAACTGGAAATTCACGGTGAAGCAGATCCTGAGGAGTTCCCGATTCAAATGAAGCGCCACACGATGGAATTCCTTCGTGAAAAGGCACACCTTCGTTTTAGAACGAGCACTTTCTCTGCTGTTTTCCGCATTCGTCATGGTATGACCTACGCAGTGCACAAGTATTTCCATGAAAACGGATTTTACAATGTGCATACGCCGATCATCACAGGATCTGACGCCGAAGGTGCAGGGGAGATGTTCCGCGTTACCACTTTGGATTTGAACGATGTTCCAAAAACGGAAGACGGGAAAATCGATGTCAAGCAAGACTTCTTTGGGAAAGAAGCCAACCTGACTGTGAGTGGTCAATTGGAAGCCGAGCTGGCAGCGATGGCACTTGGAAAAGTGTACACTTTCGGACCTACCTTCCGAGCTGAGAATTCGAATACCTCTCGTCACCTTGCTGAGTTCTGGATGATTGAACCAGAAGTGGCTTTTGCAGATATCGTCGATAACATGGACCTCGCGGAAGACTTCATGCAGTATGTAGTGAAGTATGCCCTGGATAACTATGCTGACGATCTGGAGTTCCTTGATCAAAAGGAACGCAACGACGAGAAGTCGAAACCGCAAAACGAGCGCAATGAGCTTTCTTTGATAGAGCGCTTGAAATTTGTAGCCGAGAATAACTTTGAACGTATTACGTATACCGAAGCCATTGATATCCTTCGCAACTCGAAGCCGTTCAAGAAGAAGAAATTTAAATTCCCTGTGGAGTGGGGAATCGATCTACAAAGTGAACACGAACGTTTCCTAGTAGAGAAGCACTTCAAAAAGCCGGTGATTATTACTGATTATCCTGCCAGCATTAAAGCTTTCTATATGCGTCAAAACGACGATGGAAAGACGGTTGCAGCGATGGATATCCTGGTTCCAGGAATTGGTGAAATCATCGGAGGTAGCCAACGTGAAGAACGCCTTAATATCCTAATGGAGAAGTGCAAGGAGTTTGATATTCCAGAAGAACACGTTTGGTGGTACCTTGACCTTCGAAAGTTCGGATCAGCTAAACATGCAGGTTTTGGCCTAGGATTTGAACGTTTGATCATGTTCGTTACGGGAATGACTAACATCCGAGATGTAATTGCATTCCCACGAACACCAATGAATGCAGAATTTTAGACCATTTGGTAGATTAGTATATGCTAAAGCAAACCCTACAACAGAAACTCTTACAAAAACTCTCTCCTCAGCAGATCCAGTTGATGAAGCTGCTTCAGGTGCCTACTGTGGAACTTGAGCAACGCATCAAAGAAGAGCTGGAAGCGAACCCTGCATTGGAAGAGGGACGAGAAGATGTTGTAGAGGATAGCTACGAAGAAGATTACGGCGACGAACGCTCTGAGGCGCAGGAAGACTTTGATATGTCTGACTACCTCGACGATGATACGCCTGATTACAAATACTCAACTGGTGGCCGAGGAGAGGAAGATGAAAAGAACATGCCGCTGGGCAGTGGTCGTACCTTCCATGATAACCTTCGTTCTCAGCTTAGCTTGTTGAATCTAGATGATGATCAACGCGTGATTGCTGAGAATCTCATCGGAAATATTGACGACTCAGGATACTTACGTCGTGAGCTTCGTTCGATTGTCAATGACATGGCCTTTTCTCAAAATATTCAAGTAACTGAAGACGAGCTTGAGGCAGTTTTAAAGTCAATTCATGAACTAGATCCTCCGGGAGTTGGAGCGCGTGATTTACGAGAGTGTTTGTTGATACAGCTTCGTCGTAAGCGAGGTGATTCATACGACGTAGAGATCGGTATTCGCATCTTGGAAGAGCACTTTGAAGAGTTCACCAAGAAGCATTACAATAAAATCATCAAGGCGTTTGATGTTGATGAAGAGGTGTTGAAAGACGCTGTCGCGGAAATCGTGAGACTCAACCCGAAGCCGGGGAACTCTTCAAAGCAGAGTGCGCGAGCTGTACAGCATATCGTACCAGATTTTTTGGTCTCCGTAGAGGATGATGAGTTGAAATTACAGCTCAATCAGCGCAACGCTCCAGAGCTGCGTATTTCAGCGCAATACCGCGACATGCTTCAGTCTTATCAAGCGGCTACAAAGAGCGATAAGAAGCAGAAGGATGCGGTGATGTTTGTAAAGCAAAAGATCGATTCTGCGAAATGGTTCATTGATGCGATTCGTCAACGCCAGCAAACGCTGACAGTGGTGATGCAAGCCATCCTGACCTTCCAAGAAGAATACTTCTTGACAGGAGATGAGACCAAGCTGAAGCCAATGATCCTCAAAGACATCGCAGAGGTAGTCCACATGGATATTTCTACGGTGTCTCGCGTAGCGAACAGTAAGTACGTTCAATGTCCGTATGGAACCTTCTTGTTGAAGTCGTTCTTCTCTGAATCGATTGCAAAAGATAGCGGGGAGGAAGTATCGACGCGTGAGGTGAAAAAGATCCTTCAAGAGGCGATAGACGCAGAAGACAAGAAAAAGCCTTTGACTGACGATAAGCTCGCGAAGCTTTTGAAGGAAAAAGGATATAACATTGCGCGTCGTACCGTAGCGAAATACCGGGAACAACTAAACATCCCTGTAGCACGTCTTCGCAAACAACTCTAGACTTGAAAACAGCCAATATTATCTCCTACGTGCTGCATCCGCTGTGGATGCCTTTATTCACGTTGGTGTTGGCCTACTTCCTAGATCCATTTATTGGGTTACATCCCGAGATGTTCAAATTCTTGTTGCTGATTGTATTGATCAATACCATTGCTCCAGGTTTGTCTATCCTCGTTATGAAACGAAAAGGGATTATTAGTGATCTTGATATTCGAAACAGGAGAGAGCGTTTAGCGCCTTTTCTCCTCTTTCTCTTCTACTATGTCTTATCGTACATTTTGCTGCGTTTCAACACTGATATCGTCCCGATAGACATCTTTATCATCTTCTTTTCGCTGCTGATTTCCCTTGTTTCAGGCCTTCTCATCAACTCGCAAACGAAAATCAGTATGCACCTCATGGCCATTGGAGGTCTTTGTGGTGTTCTTGCCGGGTTAAACGAGCTTCACCTACTCGGAATTGGATGGGTGGTGGCTGCCTTATTAATGGGAGCTGGGGTACTCGGTTGGGCGCGTATTCGCATGGGAGTGCATACACATCAACAGGTGTATCTCGGTTTTTCAGTGGGGTTCTTGATCCACTTCGCCTTCTTGTACTACCGTGTGTTTATTTAGATCAGAGCGATAGAAAGCCCGATCGTCAAAGGATTCAATTCCACGCCTTTGTCTGGGAGCAGGAGGGTGCTGATGCTGTAGAAGCTAAATAAGCTCCAACGTCCTATTCCAATACGTCCTACAACACCATAACGCCAGCTGTTGATTTCTGGAACCTGATAGAACTTTCGTTTGCCGTCGTTATCGCGTGTCTTCGTGTGAATATTCACGAGGTAGCCAACTTTGCCTCCAACCGACATTTTGAACGGTCGATCACCGCGTGTTCGAAGTCTAAACTCAATGGGGATTTCGAGGAAGTTGGCAGATACTTTATTCTTCTTGTATTCGTAGTTCTCCGAGAAAGGGTAGAAACGCACGAATTCATCCGGACTCAAGCCATCGCGCTCAAACTCACCGTTTGAATGTAAGTTAAAGCTACTAAAGCCGTATCCCCAAGCAAAGCTTATGACTGATTTGCCTAAAGGGTAATCGTACATGATATGTGCATTCAGTCCAGGTGACCAAGGTCGAATATCCATGTTGCCGGGGATTTCCAGGAACATGTCGTTGTGTAGTTCAAAGATGAATCGATCTTGCGATACGGGTGGATTGATGATCTCAATCGGGCCTTTCTTGCGTTCCGTTTGACCGAAGATCATCAGCGGAGCGAGCAAGCAGATGATGAAGGTGGTTAACCTCATGGTTTCGGCAGTTTTTGTTGCCAATTCCAAGCGTCTATAAGTGCGTCCTTAAGCGACTTCTCCGTTTTCCAGTTGAGCATGTCATTGGCTTTCGTCGAACTCGCGTAGATCTTTTCAACGTCACCTGGACGTCGGTCTCCCATACGCCAGTTAAATTTCATCCCAGTGGCTTCTTCGAAGGTGTCAATGACTTGTTTGACCGTGACTCCATCACCCGTTCCAAGGTTCACGGCCTCAGTAGTCAAGTTATTTAAGTCCATGTATGTCAGCGCTGCAACGTGTGCTTTCGCTAGGTCTACAACATGTATGAAATCTCGAACACAAGTACCATCCGCAGTGTCATAATCGTCTCCAAAAACAACGAGCTCATCTCGCCATCCAGCCGCGGTTTGCGTGATGTAAGGGATGAGGTTTTCAGGTCTACCCAAAGGTAGCTCTCCGATGAGCCCACTCGGGTGGGCACCAATCGGATTGAAGTAGCGGAGAAGGATTGATGAAAACTGTCCTTTATGCGCAGCAACCACCTCGTTAATCATACGTTCACACACCTGCTTGGTGTACCCGTAAGGCGAATTAGCAGGCTGGAATGGAGTGGCTTCCGTTACAGGTAATGCGTCTGGTTGTCCATAAACGGTGCAGCTTGAAGAGAAGACTAGGTTCTTGCATCCATGATCTATCATGCATTGCATGAGCACTTCCGTTGAACGCAAATTGTTCTTGTAGTACTTCAGTGGATTTCGAACTGATTCCCCAACGGCTTTGAAGGCCGCGAAATGAATGACACCATCGAAAGGACCGTGTTCTTGGAAGACACGGTGTAATAGTGCTTCATCAGAACAATCGCCTTCGATTAATGTCGGGGTGGTGTTCATGATTTCTCCAAGACGATCGATAACAGAACGATCTGAGTTCGAGAAATTGTCAATGATCACCGGGGTGTATGAGGCGTTTTCAAGTTCAACGGCAGTGTGTGAGCCAATGAATCCTGCACCTCCTGTCACAAGTACCTTCTTCATGCCTTAGGGATGGTGCCTCTAAGGTATAAAAACAGTATAGATCCTCTTCATTTCTTGCTTAGAAAGGTGGCAATCCGTCATCTCCATCAGAAATGACCGACACCTCTGTGCAGACACCCACCGACGAACCTCGCATGGAAACGCAGGTAAAAGGTGGGTATGGAAAGAATCGAAGGAACGCAGGTTTTATTATTGAATGATCACCTGCAGGATGGAGATAAAGTATTCCGTGTTCTCGACTGGCTCGAGGCACTTGGAGCGATCCACGTAGAGCACCGTACGAACCAAGCACTTGGGTTTTTCTCAGAAGAGGAGGAGGCTCCTGCTGCCATTATCATGTTCATGAACTGCCAAGACGTCTTGGGAGTGTATCTGGGTGAGAACTACCGTCTGATGTCGCTTCAGGATCATGGTACGCGCAGACTGAAGTACATGATGCATTGCCAGATTGTAGAAGCGAATTTGAACCGAAGTTGTCTCGCTGACTTCTTCCATAAACTCGTTCCGAAGGATCGCCCACTGACTTATTTCTCAAACTAAGTAGGAGAACCCCTACAACTTTTATCAAAGTTGACTGACTAACAACAGTTTAACCTAACCGTAAGAATTTATGTAACCCAAAGTGTGATTTAAAAGTATAACGCGATATCTAACCTAACTAACGATGAATACACAGCACCCTGAGCAGCTCTTCGATTTGAGTTACCTGAATCAGGTCTTTCAAGGGAATAAGGAGATGATAAACAACATCATCAAGTTATTCCTTGAGCAAGTTCCTGAGTATATCAAGGAAATGGAAGATTGTGTAGATCGTAACGATCTACTCGGCTTACATCCATTGGCTCACAAAGCCAAGTCCAGCGTATCTATGCTTGGACTGAAATCCATGGAAAAAAATATTCTAGATATTGAACAGTTCTCGAAAGAACATCGCAATCTCGAAGGACTGCCAGATTTGGTAGGTCTGATTCGAACCGAATGTGATGTGGTTCAAGATCAATTAGAGAAAGTGTTAAACTCTTGATAAAAGTTAATAAGACATTGACGAAGTGCCATCCCTCATCGGATGGCATTTTTATTTTTGGGCAAAGCCATTTTCCAGATGATGAATCTGTCTGCAGATAATCAAGCCCTTTTAAAAGAAAAGCAGATCAACGAGGAAGAGATTCTTCGTCAAGTACAGCTTTTGCGTTCTGGTACTCCTTTCACTAGCGTGGAAGCGGCCTGTACTCCAGGGCAGGGAATCACTGTCTTGCAAGATGAAGAGGTAGAGCTTGCCATTGGCGTCTTTAACGAGGCGAAAAATAGGTTGAAGCTCACGAAATTCGTCCCCGCTTCGGGTGCGGCATCACGCATGTTCAAGCACTTGTTTTCTAAACAGCTGGATTCAACACTGTGCCAACAGTTTTTCTCAGAAATCGATCGTTTCCCGTTCTATCCTGAGATTGAGCAATCTTGTGGAAAGCCGGAGTCAACAGAGACTTGGCAGCTTAATGTGATTGATTTCTTGCTGTCAGAAGACGGTTTGAACTTTGGGAAGCTCCCCAAAGGAGCCATCCCTTTCCATAGTTACCCAGACGGAGCGAGAAATGCCTTCATTGAGCATTTACATGAATCTCTCGGCTACAGCGTTAGCCAGCAAGGAGGAGAGGTACATTTCACAGTCACAAAAGCATTATCCGCCTATTCAAGAGAGCATATCCTAAATCACGCTCAGAACCTTACCAAGGAACGAAAACTGCTTGTCTCGTATTCAGAACAGTTCCAGAACACTGATACAGTGGCTTTGGATGAACAAAACGAGTTGGTTCACCTCGCTGACGGACGTCTTTTATTCCGCCCGGGAGGGCATGGATCGTTGATCAAGAACTTGGCAATGATTGATGCAGATGTGGTGTTTATCAAGAATATTGACAACGTAGTTCCTGACGCACAAAAGGAAACAACATACAAGTGGAAAAAGGCACTTGCAGGAACCCTCTTAATGTTGGTGGAACGAAGAGATGAACTCCTTCGTGCCCTGAAAGAAGGAAACCGCACGGCAGCGCATGAAGCACACTCTTTTTACAACAAGTATTTCGCGCTTGATGAGGTGAGCTTCGGATCCATTGATGAATTGATGGCTTTGTTAGACAGGCCAATCCGTATTGGTGGAATGGTCCGAAATCAAGGTGAACCTGGTGGAGGTCCTTACTGGACAGAAAGCATGGGGAGACTCAGTGCCCAGATCGTAGAAGCTTCACAGATAGACTTAGACAATTCTGAGCAACGCGAGATCGTGGCCACCGCAAGCCACTTCAATCCGGTAGACATTGTTTGTAACATCAAGAAGTTAGACGGTCAGAACTATAATTTAGACCAGTTTATTGACCACAATCAATCGTTTATTACCCACAAATCGATTGAAGGAAAGGAGGTCAAATCACTCGAGCATCCAGGTCTTTGGAATGGAGGAATGGCGGGTTGGCTTACGCTATTTGTTGAAGTTCCGCTGGCAACTTTTGCTCCCGTGAAAACAGTAAATGATTTGCTTAGAGATGAGCACCAATGAAAAGAGCCGACCTTGCGGCCGGCTCCATTCGAGATTTAGGGAACGTATTGAGGGTTTACTGTTTCACGATTGTTTCAAGCATAACTTGGTCATCATACTCTACTCGTAGTGTGTAGTATCCACGCGTAAGCATAGATTCAGGTACTACCTCGATGTTGGTTGATTGGCCACGCTGGCTTTCAATAAACGTCGAGTACACTTCAGTACCTTGGAAGTTGTACAGGGTAACTACCGCTTTGCGCCCTTCCAGTCCTTGGATATTCAATGTGAATTGCGATTGGAACGGGTTCGGGTATACATTCAAACTGATGTCGTTACGACCTTCTTCAGCTTCATCGAAATCATAAGTGTATGGTCGCATTGCCGTCACATAGCAGAGCTCTGTTTGTGAGCTGCTACCATCGATCAGGTTCGTCAAGCCACCATGCGATTCATTCGTAGAGGCATTCATTTGGAAAATGGTCCCTTCTGGAATATCTAGTGTCAATGTGTACCCGAAGTAGAATAGCACTGGAGCGTCTTCTAGGGAAGCTTCAAGTGTTCCTGGGAACTGTGATGCATCTGCTAAGTTTCCTGTCCGAAGAATCTTTCCTCGGTCACTCTTCAATGTAAATGCTACGTCACCACCCGCAGAAATATGACCTGGTAGGTAAACTGCTTCCATCTTTCCATCATCACAAATCGGAAGTTCGATTTCGATCTGAGTTGGTCCTGTGAACGTGTGTGTGAAATCCCAGTATGGTTGAGATACAGTACACTCGTGATCAGGGTGCTGGGTGAACATATTCATGACCACTTCTTCGTCATTCTCTTCTTCTTCTGTCACTTCGAATGCGAAAGTCAAATCAAGACTTGTAGAGTTTGATTGAGTTAACATTTCTCCCTGTGAGTAAGGGTTCCCTTCACAGAAGTAAAGTTGGAAGCTTGATGGGAATCCTTGTTGTGAAGCACTTACAAAGTGAAATTCGAAAGTTGTTCCCGGGTCCAGATCAAGCGCTTCTTCGGCTGCAATGAACAACGGAGTCATTTCTGGCGTTTCGGGTGCTTGGAATTGCCAAACTGCCCATGGTCCGGCATCAAGTGCACCAGACTTATATACTTCAACAGTTCCAGTCACAGCTGTTCCTGCACGGTATTGAACCATCAAACCTGTGAGTTCAGAACGTTCACATAGACGGAATGTCTGTGCAAGCATTTGACTTGCTTCAATTGGTTGTTCAGCGACCGTCTGCCGCGGATCACAACCCGCGCTGTTGCGGTTCTGGATCTGGAACATCGGACGTTGATTACGAAGACGAACCCCAGCTTCAAAAGCGAGATCTCCCATCGTTTGAAGTCCATTTACGGTCATTCGACCTGATTCGTAAGCGTTTACAGGAGAGTAGTAAACGAAGAACGAATGTCCGTCTGGAACTTCAAGTTCAATGTCATATTGCTCACCCGACATGATCTGTGGTGGCTGAGCCATCCAAGCTTTTACTTTAGCTCCTTGCCCGTGAGCGGGAACTACAAATTGTTGGCTTGCGATCACCTCACCGTGCTGACGGATTGTCAAATGAGATGTAAAAGTAGACTGGCTTGTACTTTCCACTGAAAGCGTTATGTACTCTAGAGTACCACTTTCACAAGGAACGAAGGTCTGTCCTACTTTACCTGATTCCATTAATACTTGCTGAATATCGTTGTTTTGAACAACGAGACAGCCTTGACTATTTGCTGCGGCAAACAATGGCGCAGCAAGCATGAACCCCATTAGGGTGGCAAATGTTGCCTTTAGCGTGTTTTTGTTAATAGTGAAAAACATACGGTTGCGAGTTAATTATCTACTGCATAGATACTCGCATGCCGTGCGGAGGTTTGTAATCAACCGACGTAGAATAACGTCAGTTGTTTCTTAGGCAGGTCGGAATTGGATGACATCAAGGGTAATGTCTGCCTGTAGGTATTCTTCCCTCTGAGAATTACTGCTGACGAATATGGTTCGCCCTTCTGCCTGTGAAGCCAGCTGTTGACGGTACCATTCAATGTTTTCCTTGTCTAAGTTCGAACTAGGTTCATCAAGAAAGAGGAGGGAGCTATCTGTGTAAATCGCAAGACCTAAACGCAGTCGTTGGCGCATTCCTGAAGAGAAATTCTTGACGCTTTTTTTTCGGTCTTTGCCAAAACGGCACACTTCGACGAGCTCATCTTGAGACATTCCATTCCGAAGATTTCTGAATCTGCAGTGAAACTCAATAGCCTCTTCTAAGGATAAATCTTGAAACACATCGAGGTAAGGTGTAGCCATGGATGTGTGATGGGCAATTTCTTCAATCTTTTTGCCTTCGGCGGAATAAGAAACGCACCCTTCCGTAGGAGATAGGAATCCAGAAATGACCTGAAGGAGCGTTGATTTCCCCGAGCCATTGTGACCAATGATTAAGACATGACTACCGCTAGGAATCTCCTGTTCAATGTGACGGAAGATCCACTCGCGTCCAAATCGACGTCCTAGATCATGGAGTTGTACTTGCATAGGCTATACTGGCCCGCGAATGATTCCTTTAGTTGAATCTTCAATGAATGAAAGAATGTCTTTCTTCTCAGCGAAATCAGGTAATTCAAGGTCAGCAACCTTCATTGCTTGGCTGATATTACTGTTGTGCACATACAAGGTACGGTAAACGTCTTCAATCTGTGAGATCACATTATCAGCATAACCTCTTCGGCGCAAGCCAATCGTGTTGACACCTGCGTATGTAAGCGGCTCACGAGCGGCCTTAATGAACGGAGGAACGTTCTTGCGCACTAACGAACCACCTGCAATGAATGAGTGCTTGCCAATGTGTACGAATTGCTGCACAGCAACAACCCCTTCGATAATCACCCAGTCACCAATCACCACGTGTCCAGCGATATTCGCTGTGTTGGCGAGAATGCAGTGGTTTCCTACCAGTACATCATGTGCGATGTGAACGTAGGCCATCAACAAGCAGTGATCTCCAACTTTCGTTGTCATACGATCCTTGGTGCCACGGTTGATAGTCACACATTCACGGATGGTCGTGTGGTCTCCAATCTCTGCTGTAGAGTTTTCACCGTCAAACTTGAGATCTTGTGGAATGGCTGAAATGACCGCTCCAGGGAAGATCTTACAGTTCTTTCCGATACGGGCACCGTCCATGATGGTCACGTTAGGACCAATCCAGGTTCCTTCGCCGATCTCAACATCCCCGTAGATGGTCGTGAACGGACCGATCTCTGCGTTGTCTGCGACCTTCGCATCTGGGTGAACGGAAGCAAGATTTGAGATCATGCGTGTGCAGGTTCGAGGTTCTTTTCCTTTACAATCTGTGCCATCATTTCGGCTTCTGATACCACCTTTCCATTGACATAAGCCTTACCAGACATATGCACCAGGCCACGACGGATCGGTGACTCCAGCTTCAAGAGGAAAACCAATGTATCTCCAGGCAGAACCTTCTGCTTGAATTTCACTTTGTCGATCTTCAGGAAGTAAGTTGAGTAGTTTTCAGGATCAGGCACCGTAGACAGCGCGAAGATTCCTCCAACCTGTGCCATAGCTTCCACCTGAAGTACTCCAGGGAAAACAGGGTTGTCAGGGAAGTGTCCTTGGAAGAACGGTTCGTTCAAGGTCACGTTTTTTAGCCCAACGATCGACGATTCATCCATCTCCATCACTTTGTCTACCAACAAGAACGGGTAGCGGTGTGGAAGGATCTTCGTGATCTGATTGATATCGTATAGTGGAGCTTTCGAAAGATCGAAGCTCACTTCTTTTTTCTTTGGCTTCGTTAGGCCCTTCAAGACCTTCGCGAATTCTACGTTTCCAGCATGACCAGGACGAGCTGCTAGAATATGACCTTGAATGAACTTACCTACCAAAGCAAGGTCACCAACAATGTCAAGGAGTTTATGACGCGCTGGTTCATTTTCGTAATGTAGTTTAATCGTGTTCAATACACCGATGCTATCTACTTTAACGTCAAGTTCTTCTTTGCCTACAAGCTGAGCAATCTCTTTCAACTCTTCTTCCGAGTATTTACGCTCTACAAGAACGATCGCATTGTCAAGGTCTCCACCTTTGATCAAGCCTGCTGCAGCGAGTTGCTTAATTTCTTTGAGGAAAACGAAGGTGCGTGAACGACTGATTTCAGGGATAAACTCTCCCAAATGGTACATGCTCGCGTGCTGCGTTCCGAGTACTGGTGAGTTGTAATCAACCATTACAGTCAATCGGAATTCACCTCCGTTCGTAGGAACAGCCAACATCTCAACGTTCTTCTCAGTCTCTTCGAAGTAGATGTTCTCGGTCAATGTCAAGTACTGTCGGTCTGCATCTTGTTCCGTGTAGCCCACTTCTTCGAAACGTTCTACAAAGAGCCATGCGCTTCCATCCATGATTGGGATCTCTGGCGCATCAATCTGAATCAATGCGTTGTCGATACCACAACCATAAATGGCTGAAAGGATATGTTCAGTAGTGTATACACGAGCTCCATTCTGTTCAAGTGTAGTTCCGCGTTGCGTTCCTACTACGAGATCAGGATCGGCGTTGATTATGGGTTGACCTTCAAGGTCTACACGTTGAAACTTGTAACCGTGGTTTTCAGGTGCTGGAAGAACCGTTAGCGTGGCCTTTTCTCCTGTGTGGAGTCCGATGCCTTGGAATGAAACGGCTTCTTTGAGCGTGCGCTGCTTGTCACTCATTCTGCGCTGGTATTGTTGTCAGTTATCCCGTCAACCTTCTTCTCGAGATCACTCAAGCGACGGTCGATTTTCGGTAAATTCTTGAATCCAATGTACGACATCTTGAAAGCGCGAATGCCAAGGGCCGGAGATCCTTGAATGATCTCACCTTCATTCAGCACAGAGGCGCTCAATCCTGACTGAGCCGCAATCTTCACTCCATCCGCAATGCGAATGTGTCCTACGATACCCACTTGCCCACCGATCATGCAGTTCTTTCCGATGCGTGTAGAACCAGCGATCCCTGTTTGTGCGGCAATCACCGTGTTTTCACCAATCTCCACGTTGTGCGCGATCTGAATGAGGTTATCGAGTTTTACTCCTTTCCGAATGATCGTAGATCCGAGCGTTGCTCTGTCAACTGTCGTATTCGCTCCAATCTCTACGTGATCTTCGATGATCACATTTCCGATTTGAGCCACTTTTTGATAGTTGTTCTCTGCATCAGGTGCGAATCCAAATCCGTCACTACCGATTACAGCACCGGCGTGAAGTGTACAGTTGTTTCCGATGACGCAGTCATCAAGAATGCGCACACCTGGGTGGATGATGCATCCTTCTCCAATTTTCGCTCGCTCACCAATATAGGCTCCCGAATAGACTTTACTGCCGCTGCCTACTTTGGCGTTGGCGCTAACCACCACATGATGGCCTAGATATACGTCATCTGCAACGTCTGCAGAATCATCCTTAAATGAGGTTGGTTCTTGTCCGCTCTTTTGGTGGCGGTAGCTGTTGTAGAAATCGAGAAGTTTGGCGAAGGCGCCGTAGGCGTCTTCTACGCGAATCAAAGTCAAAGTAGCTGGTAGTGCTTCTTCGGCAACAAAGTCATTGTTGACGATAGCAACGCTTGCGCCCGTATTGTAGATGTAAGGTGCATACTTCAGATTAGCCAAGAAAGTAAGCGTTCCTAGTTCGCCTTCTTCGATCTTCGAAAGGCGATTTACTGAAGTGGTCTCGGAGCCTTCCACAGTTCCTCCGAGAATGTCGGCTATTTGACGGGCAGAGAATTCCATCGGCGCAAAAGTATAAATATTAAAGGCAGCTGTCTACATTATGTGGTAAGTGGCAATAGTCATTCTACAGTTAGATCAATCCTTTGGCCTTCAATTCAAGGTATTTATTGACGGTATTGATACTTAAGTCTTCTGGACGAGAAAGGATGGTTTGAATCCCGTACTTCCTCAGCTTCATGACCATATGCTTCTTTTCGAGTACCAATTTGTCGGCTATAGTTTGAGTACAGATGTCGGTCATGTATTCCGCATCTTTTCGGCTGTAATCAATCAATTCCGTGTTCTCAAAGATCATCACCACCAACAAATGAGTGTGGTTGATTCGCTTCAAAACAGGTAAGGCACGCTCCATCGCGTAGGCTGATTCGAAATTCGTGTAGAAAAAGATCAGACTACGACTGCGAATTACGTTCTTCACTGAACGATACAAAAGGTCATAATTCGCTTCACGCACATGGGCTTTCTCGCTGTAAAGTGCGTTCAGAATCTTTTTAATCTGCGTTTGACTCCGCTCCGCGGGAATGGTAGAGCCAATTTTGTCAGAGAAGGTGATGAGCCCAGCACGGTCGTGTTTCTTTAAGGCAATGTTGGCGATCACTAAGGAGGTATTGATGGCGTAATCAAGCAAGCTGAGTTCGTTGAAAGGCATGTGCATCGCACGACTCTTGTCAATGATCGTGTACATCTGCTGCGAACGCTCGTCTTCGTATTGATTCACCATCAAGGTGTTTCGTCGACTTGTCGCCTTCCAGTTGATTGAACGAATATCATCACCCTGCACGTAGGCTTTGATCTGTTCAAATTCATAACTGTGACCCAGCCTTCGAATCTTCTTGATCCCTTCGAAGTTGCTGATCTTGGCAAAGGCCAGCAATTCAAATTTCTTCATTTGAATAATCGATGGGAAGGCCGGTACCATTTCGCCGTTAGGCACACGGTAATGACGACTCACCAACCCCAAGATAGAAGAGACATGAATGTTCGTGCGTCCCCAGAAGTACTCACCGCGCGTTTTAGGGTTGACGTGGTAGAGCGTTTTCTTTTCTTCTTTCGGGCTGCACCAAAAAGTGAATTCAAAGTCGCGACGCTGCAATTGCACGGGAAGCTCATCAAAGACGTTCATTTCTAGACGAACAGCCGAGACATTAGTCATCTCCAATCGAATCGGGTTGTCATCACCCATGGAAAGGAGTTTAGGCGTCTTTCGAATCACCTTCACTGCATGACGTCCGCTAAACAAGATGATGAGTTCAGCGAGCGTTAGAACCGCCAAAATGACCAGCATTGATTGTCCCAACGGGAAAAGCAATGGAATACCAAAGCTCGCCGCAAGAATGGAGATACTTCCACCGAGGGCTATGAAGAACCGTCCACGAAAGTGAATGGCCTTGAAGATTGCTATGATGCGGTTTGGTTTTGCCATTTCGCTAGCGCGGAACTTCGATGGTTGTGAGGATGTCTTTGATCACTTCTTCCACAGTAGTTCCTTCCATTTCACGTTCGTGAGATAGAATCACACGGTGATTAAGCACAGGGTAACTCACGTGGCGAATATCATCAGGAGTCACGAATGATCGTCCGCGCATTGCGGCGATGGCTTTCGAGGTGCGAAGGATAGCCAAACTCGCACGAGGAGAAGCTCCAAGGAAGAGGTCTCCATTGTTACGGGTGTTGTTCACTACCGCTGCGATGTAGTCGATGAGCTCATCTTTGATATACACTGCCTCAATCACCTCACGTGCCTTTTTCAGTTCGTCGATACTGATGACAGGGTTTACCGTTTCTTGTTTCTTGCTCGTGAAGTCTTGCTTGAAACGACGCAAAATCTGTTGCTCCTCAGTCAGTTCAGGGTAAGGAACACGGATTCGGAAGACAAAACGGTCGAGCTGAGCCTCATGAAGCTGGTAGGTTCCTTCTTGCTCAATTGGGTTTTGGGTAGCAATCACGAAGAACGGAAAGCCTAGTTCATAGGTGGTGCCGTCGTAGGTGATCTGCTTTTCTTCCATGACCTCCATTAAGGAAGCTTGTGTCTTTGCCGGTGCACGGTTGATCTCGTCAATCAAGATGATATTAGAGAAAATCGGTCCTTTTCGGAAGCTAAATGTACTCTCCTTCATGTTGAAAACCGAAGTGCCAGTGACATCTGTAGGCATCAAGTCAGGAGTGAACTGAATACGACTGAACTCTGATGAGATCGAACGCGCGAGCATTTTAGCCGTCAATGTTTTCGCAATTCCTGGGTAACCTTCCAATAAGACATGACCGCCTGTGAGCACACCGGCCAATAGCAACTCGATCATTTCAGTTTGACCCACAACCAGTTTGCTGATTTCCTGTCGAATCTTCATAGCAGCATTGGCAACCGGACTCACATCCACATGCTCAACGCTTGGCACTCCTTCGAGGAGAGCGGCTGGAGTAGCTGGAACAGCCTCTTCAGCTAGAGGAGCAGGGGTGGTCTCACTTGCCTCTGTTGGCGAAGCCCCTTCGTTCACTTGATCAGGGCTAGGCTGGTTTTCAGCTCCTTGATCGTTGTTTTCCGGTGAAGGAGTTGATGGCATGTCTTCGTTCTTTTCTTCCATCTTATCGTGCATTTTGGTAGAAACGTTCCAGCATTTGGTGGAACGTAATTAGATCCTTGCTTTCCACGTCTTCCGTTGTCAATAGTTCATGGTAGCGATTAAAGATAGTTTGGATCTCCTCGATAGGGATATCCGTCTTCTCGCTTAATCGTTCTATGAGTAGATTTTCTTCTTCTTTTGTTTCAACTGCTGTCTTCAGCAGGTAGCGTTCACGAACATGGGCGCGGAACAAACGCATTTTCAAGCGCACTAGTTTGCCGTGATCATTCTCTATGCGGAACATCGTACCAATGGTCTCTGCAAAGTCAATTGAAGTGTTCTCCGGTGCATGAAGCACTGGAATGGCGCGTAGTTTTCTGCGTGCTCCAAAGATCATGTACAGCACACCCAATGCGATCAATGTGAACCAAGCCCAGCGCAGTCCACGCTCAGAAAGGATGAAGTTCAACGGGCCTTCTTTATGGTCATAGGAACTTCCTCCGCTACTGCCTCCTTGGTAAGGGGCGTATTGGTAGTAACGGTTGTGTTCATCCCATAAGATGGCACCATCTCCCATGTATCGACAGGCTTCAGAGACATATCGGAAGCCTTCTTTCTTGAGCAGTTGATAGTTCGTAAAGGCCAAAGGGGTCGAATGGAGGTAGAAATAACCTTCACCATATTTCACACGGATGTAATTCACGAAGCCCTCATTGTAGCACCCAACAACTTCAATCGGACGATCTTCTTTCGCGGTGATTCCATAAGGGAAGTAGATCCAATTCTTGTTCTGAGGAACATGCGAACGTACGAACTTACACTCCACCGTCGAGTCAAGAATACTCGTAGTTGGGATTTCATCCCACAATGCTGGAGCACAAAGGTCCATAGCAATACTGGTATCAGTCTCCGCTTGCAAGGTGATCGGTTGTAACTCCTCCGTTTCAGAGAAGAAGTCGAAGTCGTACTCTGATGGGAATGAAATCAACGTGTCCAATAGTCGGTCAGAGAAAGCATTGCTGATGACAAAAGCCTGATTACCCCGTTCTACGAAGTCAAGAAGGAATGCTGTCTCCGCGCTATCCAAGTAGAGTTCACGTCCGATCAAGAAATAGTTGGAGTTCTCTGGCAGGCTATCTGTATTTACGTTTAGGTAAACCGTATCTGCCACTTCTATGAACTCTGTATTCGGATGACTGCCCTCAACCACTTCACGGAAGACATATGAACCATAGGGTAGTTCTTCTTCGTAGTCATAGCTTTCAGACCAGTTGTAGACCTTTGAGGTGAAGAAAAGTAGATAGAATATACCCACCACCACCACGAGTCCGCCGATGATCAAGATCAAGTTATTTGTTCCTCCCTTATTGGCCATTCTTGATCTGTTGAATGAAACGTTGGAACGAAGGAGCAAGCTGCTCGTAAGTGTCTTTTGTTACCTCGGCGTCACCGTACCAGATGATCTCAAAGGCGAGGGTGAGTTGTGAGAAATCGTAATAGTACTCACTTGCGCTAATTTCCAAGAGATAGTCGTAATTCGTCTTTTCTTTTTCCCATTCAATGATGTTCAATTCGCTCATTTGCTGAATGCACATGAGGTAGTAGATTCGAACGGCAGCGCGGAAGTCATCAGACTCTAACGCTAATCGTAGGTAGCGTTCAAGGTCAGATTCAGGAAGGTTTTCTTCTACTTCATCCAAAGAGAATACCTGATCAATACTTCCATCCACTTTGACGTCTTTCTCTCTGACGTGCTTCATGATGAGGTAAATGATCAATACAGACAACAATAGAATAACGATGGCGAGTATAACCGAACCAACAAACTGTTGATCGAAGTCGTATTCCCAATCGTCGTCGTCTTCCTCGGGCTCTTGTCCTTCAGGTTCTAGCGGCTCCTCTTCTTCTTCATTTTCTTCTTTCTTTTTGCGCTTGCCATAGTTGAGGTCTTTGACCACATTTTCCCATGTCGACTCTTCCAACTTTCCACTGCTGGTGGTGCTTTCGGTTACGACATCTCCTTCCTCCTGAGAATGAGCTATTCCGCACGCTAGTGCAAGAAAAAGAAACAGTAGACTAAGCCTCTTTTTCCAATCCATAAGCACGTTTCTTGAATGAAATCTTTGAGATTCTATCTCTCAGCTCATCGGCTGTGTTGATCTCTCGATTGGAATAGTGAAGGATCATCATGGCATGCAACATCACCGGCATCATCATGCACAAAGCGAAGATCATGAGGGAGGTGTGCAAGATGTAAATCAATTGATCAGCCCACGGTAAGCTCGCTGCGAAGTTTACCCCGATAATTTGGAAGACGAGGTAGAAGAGCGGTGCGCTCACAATACCCATCACAGCTGATCCTACGAGGCCTTGCAAGAAGAACACCGAAAGTAGGCGACCAAAGGTCCCTTTCAAAAGTTTGAAACTATCTCCAACGGCGGCTAAGATGAACTTCTTCTGCGCGTGCGCCGTGGCGAGCACAAATAGCCAGAAAGGCCACCAGAAAATGCAAACGATGACCGATAGCAATTCGAGATCGTTCCCATGCATTAAGAATGGGAGCAACAGGATGAATGCCGCGGTAATGCTGTTGAAAAAGGTCAAGGTGAAGAAACCGCTACTACGGTGTTTTGGAAGGCCGGTTGTTCCGCCGAACACACGCTGAGGCCACCATAGAATGAAACTCAACAGCGCTGCGCCTATCGGATAAAGCAACGGGAAGTCTCCGTAATTGAAGAAGTTGTTCGCCTCATCCCAGAACCAGAAACCATCAAAAATATCAAGGAAGGATCCTCCGTCGAAAAGACGGCGATCAAAGAAGTCTAAGTAATCCTCGCCGAGCATCCAGAAGAGGAAGACGGTGAACGCTGCTGATGCTAAGAAGGCTATGCCTGCTTGTGCGCCCAGTTTGCTCATATACACCCGCCAAGTTTCATTGATGATGCTACCAGAATTCTTAATCACTCTGAAGTTCATCTCTTCCTGGCGCTCATTCATGGTTTCGGTTTCTACGTGCTTGTTGACCTTACCCTCTTTGTGCCTGCGACGTGGATACCAAACAAAGTATCCCACGACAATAGCCAAAGACAAAAGAATGACCGCGCCTCGAATGACGTTCGGTGCCTCCGTGTGGCGCGTGGCGTACCCTTCAATAAATGCAGCAATCAACAAAAAGAATGACACACCAATCATGATGCGAATCCCATGTCGTGCTGAAAGAAGGAAGGCTTGAAGTCGGGTGTAGCTACCAGGGAAGACAAGTCCTTTACCCAGCACTAAGCCGGCGGCGCCAGCTAAAACAATCATACTGAGCTCCAGCGTACCGTGAAGCATGATGGCGTAGAATGATTCCCAGAATAAATCTCGTTGGACAAAAAACCATACAAAGGCGCCAACCATGACGGCGTTGCTGAGGATGATGAATATCGTTCCCGCTTCAAAGAAGATCCCCATGATGAAGCAGAGGAATCCGACATTGATGTTGTTCCACGCTATCCGCAAGAACATTTGTAACTGCGAATCGCCCTTGTAGACGGCCATGGGGTCACCTTTTTCAATGTTGGCTTCCGTCATGTCAAGGTAGTACTCTCCCAAGATAATTTCAACGAATTCTGGAGCGTAGGAGCTTGAGACCATTCCGATGGTTACTCCAAGTACAAAAATCAAGAAAGAAAGGAGGAGCTCTCTTCGAGCGAACCACATGGCATCTGGAAGTGTTTCGTACCAGAAGCGTTTGAAAGCACCACGATCTCGTTTGCGATTGCGATAGATTTTTTGATAAATCTGTTGAGCAACGCCGTTGAGATAAACACGCACAGAGCGATTCGGATAGTAGGTACGAGAATAACTGAGGTCATCAGTCGTTTCAACGAATAGACGACTTAGCTTTTCAGCATCTTTCTGATCACTATGGAGAACTCGTTCGAATTCGACCCACTTTTCTTTATTCTGCCCGATAAAATCGGTTTCGCGCATGCTTTCTTCGCTGAATTTTGAGAGATTCGTTAAAGATAATAATTAGACCAGCGGATGCGAAGTATCGAATTACAAACAACGCAAAATGTAACCATCAACTATGATTTGGCTCTGTTAAGAGACAGAGTGTTAGCATTTTTGATCGATTTCGTTGTTCTTGTTGCTGTCTCGATCTTCTTGATTTTGGTCCTTTTTCAGTGGGTGATGCGTCTTGATCTTGCTGACGAGTTTTATTACCTGCTTATCATGCCCATCATCACATTTTACTCCCTTGCCTTGGAGTCGCTGAATGACGGGCAGACCCTTGGGAAGATGGCTTTGAGGATCAAGGTGGTGCGTGTAGACGGTAAACAAATGAAGTTCAATGACTACTTGCTTCGCTGGATTTTCCGCCTGTTAGACATCTGGTTTTCAGGGGGAGCGATTGCCGTGGTAATGGTGAGTAGCTCTCCAAAAGCTCAACGCATTGGCGGACTTGTGTCCAATTCCACGGTAGTGAAGTCAAACCCTGGCTTATATGTGAGCTTGGGCGATATTATGAAGATCAATACTAAGAGCAACTACCAACCGCAATTTCCTGAGGTTCGCCACTTCCGTGAACAGGATATGTTGACCATCAAGCAGACGGTTGAACGCTACTTGAAGTACAAAAATGACGCGCACAGAGAAGCGCTCAATGAAGTAACGAGAGTAGTGTGTGAAAAGCTTCAGATTGACCCGCCAACAGGTGATAAGGTTCGATTTCTGAAGGGCCTAATCAAGGATTACATTGTTCTGACGCGCTGATTTCTTCTGCTTGAAGCGAAGCTCTGTTCCACTCCATTCATCGTGCCACATACTGTTGCCAGACTTGGTGAAAATGCTGAACATCTCAAATGGGATCAAGCGAATAGCCATGCGTAGAAAAACGCGATAGGCTTCCACTGGTGTACCATTCGTGTTGGTGACCTGGTAACCAGTAATCATTTTTCCAATCGATTGGCCATTCAACAGCATCTCAGAGAAGGTCACGTGAAGGATGAACCAAACAAGCGGCGCGAATTGCTTAAATAGTCCTGATATCAGCCATTCTGGATACGAACCAGCATCAATGAATAATAGAATCAGGCCGAATAAAACGACATAGTGCAGGATGACCGCCACCACAATGTCAGCAATGAAATGCATCAATCGTTGTCCACGTGTTGGGCGTGAGGGAGTAAGCTGGTTGACTTGATAAACATCATCGTCCCATAGGTTTTCGCCGGGGTCATCTACAGGTTCTTGTTCGGTAATCATTCTACGACTTTTGTGCCCGACCATTGATCATGCCAGCGCTGGTTGAGAAGAAAAATGAAAGGGTAGAGGGGGATCAAACGGATAGCTGTTCTCGCCAGTATTTGTTTGAAACTAGCTTTTCCATTTTGAAGATTGGTGACTCTTGAGCCGGTGAGTGTTTTTCCCAGCGTCTTTTGAGTGAGCGATTCACAGATCAGGTAATACATGAATTGCGTGAAGGTGGTGATCATTGGAATCTTGAAATTGTGGTCAAACAGACGTGTGAAAACTTCAAGTTGAATGGTAATGATCATGATGAGGTAGGAGAGCACCGCTATGGCTATAAGATCTACGAAGAAATGGGCGAGCCGCGTTCTCTTGTCTACTTCATACACTTCGCGTTCTTCGTCAGGAAGAAGCTCGTTGTCCATTATTTCCATGCAATGAAGGTAGCATGCCCTTTATGATTGTGCAATTTTCGCTAGCGCGGAATAGAATTCGTCGGCATGCACTACTTGATTCAAGAGTGGTTCACCCACAGCTTTTAATAAGACAAATCGCACTTCACCGTCTTCGTTTTTCTTGTCGTTCTGCATCAAATGCCATGCAGCTTTGGCTTTGGTGGTTCCGTTTACTTTGAAGTGTTGGTCAATGTGATCGTTGACTTTTTTCGCTAGTGCGGAATCGAATCCGGTTTTATCTACTGACAGTTGTAATGCGAGCTTAATTCCTACTGCAATGGCTTCACCGTGGAGTAGTGGTTCATTACGCTGAAAGGAGAGGCTTTCAAGCGCATGCCCATAGGTGTGGCCGAAGTTCAATGCTTTTCGCAATCCTTGTTCGAACGGGTCTTGCTCAACCACATCTTTTTTGATGGCAAGAGAAGCTTGTACAAAAGGTGCGGTAGACTCGGCATTGATTTCGTCAAGTTGCATCATTTGTGCTAGTTGGGTAGGATCAGCAATCAACGCGTGTTTCAGCATTTCGGCGTAGCCAGCAACGAGTTCTCTCTGAGGCAGTGATTCAAGCCAGGCCGGAGAAAGGAAGATGGCTTCAGGTGCTCTGAAGGTGCCCACTTGGTTCTTAAGTTCTCCAAGGTTGATTCCGGTTTTACCGCCGTAGGCGGCATCGACCATTCCTAACAATGAGGTAGGGATATGTATGAATCGCATTCCTCGTTTGAAAGTTGAAGCTACAAATCCACCCAGGTCGGTAACCATTCCACCTCCGAGATTGACAAGAAGTCCTTTACGATCTACTTGAAGCTCGGCGAGTGATTGCCAGAGTGGGAAGACGATTTCCATATCTTTTGACTCTTCACCTGGAGGCACTTCAAGTATCTCAATGTCAAGCAAAGAAGAGCATTGCATTTGAAGCGCAGGAAGACAATATTCGTGGGTGTTCGAATCTACAAGGACTGTGATTGAGCTAGGGGAGAGCGCTTGTATCAGCTGATCAAGAGCTTCGAAGTCGGTAATGATCTTCGCATTCATTAATGCAAAGGTGTCGAACTTTAGGGCAAAAGAAAAGTCCCGCACAATGCGGGACTTTCGTGGTGCTACCAGGAATCGAACCGGGGACACAAGGATTTTCAGTCCTTTGCTCTACCAACTGAGCTATAGCACCAGTTTTCCACTAGGGGAGCGCAAAGGTAATAAAAATGTCAATTTGAGAAAGATTCTCTCACAATTTTCTTCATCGGTAATCAATCGTGACATCACCGAAGCTGGTGTACACGATGATCTCACCTTTTGGGTTTGATCCGATTGTACACTCTACTTCTTTGGAAGTGATCTCTTTAACCGAGCGATGGATGTTGGCATCCTTTGGCAGGTCAATGTCTCCGAATTCGCAATCTGCTTCAATTCGATATCCAGTTCCTTGGTCAACAGATACGCTTACTGATCCGAATTCATTGTCGATTTCAATGGTTTCTGCCGCAGACGAAATGCTGTGAATCTCGAGGCTGCTGTAGCTATTGTGAATCTCAGCAGATCCGTGCACTTCTTGAATTTCCATGCTTCCAAATTCGACGATGAACTCACCGCCATGTGCCTTATCAATGATTGCTTCACCGTATTCACTGCGGATTTCTACTTCTTTTCCCGTCAAAGCGTCAACTTCCATACTTCCAAAAGCAACTTTCACTTCAGCATCTCCTCGGAATGAACCGATTTTAGCAGTACCGAATGAGTGATCTACATGTAGCTTTGATTTGTCTGGAGCGTTGATGAAGATTTTGATCTCTACTTCGTTGTTTTTGTTGTTCCAATTACCAGACATGTCAGTTTCAACCATAACACGGTACTCGTCACCTTTAATGTCTACGTCGATTTCGTCGAACATGTCTTCCGCTTGTTCTTCATTTCTAGCTTCGATGCGAACTTCTACATGAACTTGAACCGTGTTTTGGTCCCACTCTTCAATTTCAAGTGTGCTAAAAGCCGTTTCCGTTTCGATGAGTACATCCGAATTCACATCAAATGATTCGTCAAAGTTTCGAGTGAAGTCGCTTTTGGTGGCCCAAGCGTTGATGGCAACGAACGCTAGGACAAGTGATAGGATATTTTTCATGTTTGATACTTGCTTGATTAGGACTGAGAGACTTCTTCATTAGACGTCTTCATTGGTTTGTTCTGTATTTTAAGATGCGCCACAATGTTTTCGAGCACAATCACTCTTAATTTGTAGTTCTCAATCATGGCTTGAACAATTCGTTCATCGCCAAAATTCTTGTTGAGCTCTTGTTCTAAGAGCGCATATTGATCTTCGAGCTTTTTGAAGTGTTTCAGGTGTCGTTGAATCGCTGGGTCAGTGTGGTCAATATCGGCTTGTCGTCTGCTAATGTGATTGCTCAACTGGTATTCCAATTGTCCAACCTTCATTGAAACATCGGCCAATGAACGGTCACGAGCATTTTCATTCTCTGTAGAAATGCCGTTGACCACAGCTCCAATGATCAATAGCACAGTGATGGCCGCTGCGGCATACCAAAGCCAAGAGAGCCTGTTGTTTGCTCGCGTCGGTTCAGCTGCGAGGAGACGCTGACGGAAACGAGCTTCGTGCCCGTCAGGTGCTTGCTCCTCTCCTGAAACTAGCTTGTGTTTAAATCGATTTTTCAGTTCGTCGCTCATCGCTTCGTAACATTTGTTGTCTAAGTCTTGCTTTCGCCCTCAAATACTGAGATCGAGTTGTGCCGGCAGAGATGTTAAGTGTCTCGGCAATTTCTTCATGAGACATGTTATCTAATAGGTAGAGATTCAAGATGACTCGATATCCATCGGGGAGGGCATCGATTTCTTTCATGATCTCCTCTACCGTCCAGTGCTCTGCAAAAACTTTGTCTTCACTCCAGTCAATCTCAGGATAGCTTTCGTCCTCAAAGGAAACTTTCCTTCTTCTCTTCAGCTCTCGCAGTGATTCATTTCGAGCGATCGTGCATAACCATGATCTCAGTCTCTCTACCTCTTACAGAGAATCAAGCTTATCAAATGCAATGATCATGGTGTCTTGCATGACGTCTTCAGCAATGACTCGATCTTGTAGAATACGACAAGCCACTTGGAATACTGGCGCGTGATAGCGTCGGTATAATTCCATTTTAGATGACATGTCACCTTGATGTATTCCGTTAATAAGGTCTCGGTCGGTCAATGTTGAATGGTTGTCGATAGTAAGAGGAACAAGGAACGAAAACGTTGCACGTAAAAAGTACTTTTTTTATTCGGCCAGTTGTAATACCTTGAAAAACAGTCTTGTTTTGTTCGGAGTGTGCGTTGCTCTTCCAGAAAGATTGTGACTTTACTAAAGCTACAGCGTCGAATTAATGGAGTGATTACAAGAGCTTGGAAAGACGATGAATGGCATGATTTTGTCGATTAACGATAGGATTAAGTCGATTTTTTAGGTCTCTCCCCCTTTTGGTTAGGTTTCTTTTTATAATTTTACGCTGCTTAGTGTACCTAAATACCTAATAATTGCTCTTCGGAGCTAACTGCTTTATTATGAGAAAACTCTTATGCTGTCTAATGGCGTTCGTGCTGCTTGGTGTGCAGTCATGGGCGCAGGTGGACCCTTGCGACGGTTACGGCGTGGAGGTAGAAGTGTTCGCAGAACATGACTATCCCGCGGGTGATCCTCTAGAGGCGCTCAACGGTATGACGACTTACCGTTTGTACGCGACCACCGTAAATGCCACCGACTTCGTGTCGGCGGTAACTGGTGATGCAGACAATTCAACTGCCATCAACACAACAACTTCTTACTACCAGACTCCTGTCGCGAGCGCGGTGGTAGGTAGTGCGATCAATCCTGCGTTCTACGCAGTATTCCCAACTCTAGAATTCGATTCTTGGGTGACGATCGGTCGCGCATCTACTAATGATCCGGGTGCGGATATCTCTACTGTTGAAGGAGATTTCGCTTGGATCTCAAACTTTGAAGCTGGGAACAGCCTTACTATCGATGATGTCATTGGTGGTGGTTGGTTCGCTTTGAACGGAGATGTAAACGGAATCGCAGGTGACGATAACAAAGTGCTTATCGGCCAGTTCACTACTGATGGTGAATTCGACGGTACTGTTTACGTACAGTTCTTCCCAGAAGGAGTTGGAGCGGATGAGTTCCGTTGTTCAATGGACTTCGCTGTTGGGGGTGGAGACGTAGAAGGTTGTACAGATGCTACAGCTTGTAACTACGATCCAGCTGCTACGCTTGACGATGGGTCATGTGTGATTGTTGACGGTGGTGTTCTTGATACGAACAGTGAGTTGACTACTTGTTCAGGAGATGGTGTCGACGATATCGTTGCTGTAACAGTTTCAGGAAACTCAGGGCCAAACAGCCTATTCGTTATAACTGACGATGCACTAAATATCCTTGGTGTAAACAACACAGGAGAATTCAACCTAGAAGGTGCTCCAGCAGGAACTTGCTTGATTTGGCACCTGTCATACGATGACAACGTGGATCTAAACATCGATAACGCAGGTGATCTTGCGGGATGTTTTGATCTTTCTGATGCTATCGCGGTTGTTCGTGAGCAAGGTGGTTGTAATGACGACGGTGCTTGTAACTACGATCCAGCAGCAGGTTGTGACGATGGTTCATGTGAATACGATAGCTGTGCAGGTTGTACAGACGCAAACGCATGTAACTTCGATCCAACAGCAACTATCGAAGACGGTTCATGTCTAGCATTCGATGATTGTGGAAACTGTGGTGGTAACGAAACTTCAGGTTGTATTGATCCGATGGCTTGTAACTACGACGTTTTCGCTGGATGTGATGATGGTTCTTGTGAGTACGATAGCTGTGCAGGATGTACAGACGACGCTGCATGTAATTACGACCCGGCTGCGACACTTGACGATGGTTCTTGTGTAATCGTAGAAGGTGGTGTTCTAGCGACAGATAGCGAACTAGTAACTTGTTCAGGAGATGGTATCGATGATATCGTTGTTGTAACAGTTTCAGGAAACTCAGGGCCAAACAGCCTATTCGTTATTACTGATGACGCATTGAATATCCTTGGTGCGAACAACACAGGAGAATTCAACCTAGAAGGTGCTCCAGCAGGAACTTGCTTGATCTGGCACCTATCATACGATGACAACGTAGACCTTAACATCGATAACGCAGGTAATCTTGCGGGATGTTTTGATCTTTCTGATGCTATCGCTGTTGAGCGTCTAGAGTCAGGTTGTACCGATGACAACGCATGTAATTACGATCCAGCTGCAGGTTGTGATGATGGTTCATGTTTCTACGATGACTGCGATTGTGTAGTTGTTTGTCCAGATGACGTCACGGTAGAATGTGGATCTGAAGTTGATCCAACATTCACTGGAATGCCAGAAGTGTTCGGTGACTGTTCTTCAGAAATCGTAATGCTTGACGACCAAGTTGACGGTGACGGTTGTATCACAACAATCACTCGTACTTGGATGGTATACGCAGACGCTAACGGCGGACAAGACTTCGGAGATGTTCCAGTTGAAACTTGTGTTCAGACAATCACTATTGTTGATACAACAGCTCCAGAATTCGTTGATTTCCCGGAAGACGTTCTTGTACAGTGTATCGAAGACGTTCCTGCACCAATGATGGTTGACGCGGAAGACGCTTGTAACGATGTGGAATCTGTAGACATCTTCACAAGCGAAACAGGTTTCCCAACTGATTCATGTGTAGCCACAACAGCATTCGGACCTGGAGATGA
>JAKVAX010000070.1 GCA_022447625.1 Flavobacteriales bacterium
CTGCAAAGAGTTAACTTAGAAAAAGGCAGGTCCATAAATCATCTCAAACATGCATGGAGTTAATAGCACAACGCGTTCACTTTTAGTTTATCCGCTCAGACTAAAAAAGTGCTATTCGAAGAATTTACCGGAACAGGCTGTGGGAATTGTCCTGAAGGGCATTACATTATGGATGACTTATTGGATACCTATCCCAATGTGATTGGAGTAGGTTTACATACATATAACTCCAATGATGCAATGTTTTTTCCTGAAATAGATACAATAGGTCAGGCGTATACTTTAGGAGCTCCAATGGCTGGGACAGACAGAATGTTTTCAGGGTCTTCGGTGGCTCAGGTCTGGACCGCGTGGGAAAGTGATATTCAAACCAGACTCGCTGAAGTTCCAAAGATATCAGTCTCATTAGATGTGAATTGGAATAGTGCAACGAGAGAAATTAGCACGTATATAACATGTAATATTTTACAGAATCTACCGATAGGTGATTATAGATTTAACCTATACGTAGTTGAAGACTCTATTACAGGTAGTGGTTCTGGTTATGACCAAACTAGTTTCTATGATTCTGACCCTACCTTGCCATTTTATGGTCTAGGCAACCCTATAGTCGGGTATGTTCATAGACATGTTGCCAGAGCAATTCTACCAAATTCGTGGGGTCAAGGAGGCATAATATCTTCATCGCCACTTACAGGGGAATCTTTTTCTACTACGATAAACTATACACTTCCTGCCTCTTATGATGAACAAAAAATTGAACTTGTTGCTTTTATTTCTAAATATACATCCGACCATCAAGGAGATGAAGTATACAATGCTGAAAAAGCTCCTTTAATTGACGGGTCCGTTGGTATAGAACCTCTTTCTCAAAAAACAAGCTTCGAGGTGTACCCAAATCCATCAGATGGTACTGTTTATCTCAATCTAAAGACAAACGGAAAAATCAGATTATCTAATTCTACTGGTAAAACTGTGATGATTATTGATCTAAAAAAGGGCACTAATAGCATTGACCTCAATTATCTTCCGAAAGGAATATATTATGCGAATATGATAACGAAATCTTCAAATACAACAAGAAAAGTTGTTTTGAATTAATGTGCGTTGGTTCATGGTCATTATTTTAATGATAATAACCGCAATAGTAAAATTTATAAAAAACGTTCTACGATAGAACCTAAACTGCATTGAAACGCAGCTTAGCCAAAACGTTATGTTTTTAATTGGGACAAAAATAAGTAAGTATTAAGTCGGACTGCGAGACGAGTACACTCAGTATATCGAAATAACTAGATTATTGAATGATCACAGGAATCGACTCGCTTCGACCGTGTTCATCCATCCAGGAAAGAATAAACATTCCCTTAATGCTTGGTGGGTGATTTATCGTTTGCTTGTTCATTCCGGGTTGAAGCAAGACTTGATCACTGGTCCATACTTCTTCACCGAGAGTGGATATCAAACGGAATTGCCCACTCGTTTGTTGAGCGAGTTCAATTGATAGGTTGACCTCTGAAGTGGAGGGATTAGGATAAACTTGGAGTCGTTTGTTCTGATGCTGCCCAAGTTCTGAAATGTCTGTCCAACAGTCAGCATCTAAGCAACCGAATTCGTCTAGTAACGCTACCCAGATTTGCTTAGACGGATTGATAGGAGATTCTTCGATAAACCCAGTGACAGCAATTCTACCATCTTGAAGGACGACCAAGTTGTTGATTCCACTGGGTTGATTGGGAGTATGACGAAAACTGTGAGACCAGGCCACCTCACCGTTCAGGTCTAATTTTGATAATAGTGTTTGATAGCGCACTCCATCAAAGGCTAATTCATATCCACCCACTATGATGTAGTCCGAACCCACGGTAATTCCCGTCTGATTCGCATCAATGGAAGGAGTTCCTAGGAGTACATTCCATTCTTCAATCAGATCCAGATCAAGCTGGGTGATTGAAGCACGATAACAATCATAGGTGTCACCACAATCAGATTCGAAATCCAATGTACTCCCGACGTACAACAGGCCTGTCTGAATCGTTGATGCGGAGGCTTTGAAATCGAATTCGCAGTTATCATCTCCATCGTAAGTGTCTAAGAGCGATCCGTCTTCGTCCAAAATGAGAATCATTCGACCAGTATCAAAGGAAAGGTAGGTGCAATCGTCGAAGGCACTTGGATTTCTTTTTTGCCCTGATACTATCAGTTCGTTTGATGTGTTAGCTTCAATTCGATAAGCGGAGAACTCAAAACCAGGATTGCCTAGTTCTTCCAGTCCAAAGGTGTGACTCTGTTCAATACCTAATGTGAGATCAACTTCTTCTAACAGGATCTCATCCACCTGTGTTTCTTGATTGGTGGCGAATCCGGTAATAAATATTCGAGACTCTATTCGTGTCAGGCTATTCCAACCTGTCAAGGTGTCGCGTTCAATGGATAAGGTGCTCAATTCATCCAAGTTGTCATTGAATACTTTTAGTTCGTTTCTATATCCAGTTTCCGATTGAACTGTTGCCACAACAAAAATGGAATCGTTATCTACCAATACATTCTGAGTCCCTCCTGGGTAGTATATGTCTCCCGCATCTCCGATTTCCGATGACTCAAAGATTTCTCCTGATGCTAAATCAATGGCAAGTAGATGAAGTTGTTGCCGGTCATTAAGCCAAACGTACGATTCTACAATCAATGATTCGTCAAGCACGTGAATGGATTGTCCACTAACACTTGCACCTTCAATTAGGTACGTTTCGCTCCAGGTTTGTGCTTGGGACAAAAGCGGCAAGAGCCACATGCATATGAAGACTATCTGACGATCCATTTCTGACTGTCTAAAACAACCTCGTTGGAAGTGAAGGTACAGCAATACATTCCTAACGTTACTTCTTCATTAACTAAATCGATGTAATCCCCGCCGCGAATATTTTTTAATTCTAGGATGCTTTGGCCTTGTTGATTCTTGATAGACATATCTCCTAACAACTCTTGGAAAGATCTATGAGTTTGTTTGTGATGGGTACATAGCCAACTCAGTAAGAGTAAACTTGCTCAGAAAGTAAGATTCTTCTCTAAAAAGCGTAACACCTGTTCACAACCAAACTCAACAAACTCAGTTTCACAATCATTCAAAACAATTTCCTGTTCATAATCACCTTGTAGACCCCATTGTTCACAATCACTTTCGTGGAAGCCATGTTCACAATCATCTTTTCCTTCATGCGAACAGAAATCAGTTATGCCGAAGTGAAATAGTCGATAAAGAGAATATCATCTATGCATATTCCCATCTCCCGTTCTACACATGCCAAAAATTACAGTTTCCACTAATTCCATAACATCAAGATACCTTGGTTAAGGCGGTAGAAAAAAATATTCACAGCATTATAGACTAGTGAGGTGAGATACTCGATGGATGAGATGTTGCTGGGAGGAAAGGTTTGTTTTGAGATTGCCCTATATATAAACTGAGTTGTGAACAGGAGGAGAAGAATGAGAATTGAGGTTATAGTGGACCGTGGACTGTAGTTTTCTAACTAGGTTTTGAACAAGCTTTTTTGCTGAATGAATGTGAAACGGAAATACCGAAATGTCATTGTGAACATGCAATCTCAAAACACGATTGTGGGTTATGTTCAGTTAAGTGTGTCATTGGATTCGAAGTCTATCCTTGTGAGTAATCATTAAAGTACTCAGGACTCTAT
>JAKVAX010000071.1 GCA_022447625.1 Flavobacteriales bacterium
TTAAGATACTGACCATCAATCAAGTGCACGACCCCTTTTTGCTTTTTTAATTCACAATTTCAATAGCACAACGCGTTTATCTAATAAAATGTGATGAAAAGTGCTTTTTGTAAACCAATTTGGAATCTAATTTCTTCTGTTCTGATCGTAGGTTTTACCATTTATAGTCTTGACACTTCAGGCCAGTCTACTTTTTTCTCTACATACTCTTATTGGGAACCGGCAGGATGGCTCGAGATAGCAGATGAACCAGGAAGATGTGTAAGAGAAACTTCGGACGGGAACTATCTATTACTTGGTTTATCTGATGGAAAAATAATATACACTAAAATCGATCAATCAGGACAGCATTTGTGGAGTAAGGAAATCGGTTATATGGATGAAATGTTGTATGGTGAACGGTTCATAGAATTAGATAATGGTGATATTTTATTTGCCGGAACTACATATAATGCATTTGACGGCCATAGAACTGTTTTAATTCGATGTGATTCGGTAGGAGATATCATCTGGAGCAAGATCTTCCCTGGGTCAATAGGCACGATCGTTTTCACATTGACAGAATTACAGAATTCCAACGTTCTTGTTGCTGGTCAGGGGTCCAGATTTTTCATCATAAATGATCAAGGTGAAGTTGTGAGTCCTTTTGGCTTGCGAAGATTGGGTGGGTTTTACAATGGTTTTACCAATTCGATAACTACTTCCGATGGAGGGGTGCTTCTTGTCGGGTCAGCAGAATTTGACTCAATGCAAATGACAGCGGCAAAGCTTGAAGAAAACGGAGATGTAGAATGGTATTATCACTTCGGAGGGGATGGTTTCGACGTTGCGGGAGGGTGCGTTGAGACACAAGATAACGGTTTCTTGATTTCTGGATATACAAATTCTTACGGGAGCACTCCATCTGGACTATATGATAATATTCTATTAAAGTTAAATAGTGAAGGTGAGGTGATGTGGTGCAAAGCCTACGGTACTCAAGCAGATGAGTATACCAGAGGGCTTGCTTACACCAATGATTTAGGAGTCGTTATGGTGGGCTGGACTGGAGAAGCGTTTAGCATGGATTTACAGATGATGAAGGTTAATTTACTAGGTGACCTTTTGTGGACAAGAACCTACGACTACGGAGAAATGGACGGTGCCAGCTTTGTAGAAAAAACTAGTGATAATGGGTTTATTCTAACTGGAGGTGGGATAAATACCTTTCCTTGGACTGGGGATCACTATGTCACAAAGACTGATTCTTCTGGACTGATTTCGAATGGGTGTCATGACTCACCACAATATGATACTTTCGATATTGAGATCCCAAGGTTCGAGGATACCTATATTCAAGACACCCCATTTGTCAATGAGAATTTAGTCGTTTCCGTCCAAGATGTTTGTCCAGAGATTGAAATTGTATGTGGAGAAACATATTCCTTTGGGTTGGATGATCAAGAAGTTTGTATAGGTCAAACTGTTGAGTTAGTCATCGAGGAAAGTTTTCCAGCGGAATATACGTTTCAATGGTATTTTGAAGGTGAACCTATCGAAGGAGAGACGTCATCTTCGTTTGCAATAGAGAATATAACAGAAACGGAAGAAGGTACGTACACAATACAGGTGGTTTCCGGACTATGTGAGTCGATCATGATGTCTTCGGAGGTTTCAATAATTGATTGTACCTGTCTGACACCCACTTTTGAGATTAGCGTCACAGAAGCTCCGGCATGTTGCGGGGAATCCGTTGAATTGTACTTTCTCGGAATTGATTCGTTGTTTTCTTCTGAATCTTCTTTTTTGTGGTCAATAGGGCAAAGTGAAGTCGTTAGTGGAGCTATTTTTAATGATTCTATTGAACTGGTCTTGAATAGTTGTGGCGAATTCAACGAGATATCATTAACCGTTACAAATCCTGAATGTGTCCCAAGTACAGAAGTAATTGACATTTGGGTGCCGAGCGAATTAGAGGTGTCTGTTGAAATTGGCGAGGATTGTGGTCAATGCGAGGGAATTGCTGACGTGAATGTGAACGGAGGGACTCCCGATTACGAAGTGATTTTTGGTGATGGGCTCCCGCTAGAATCGAATTTTGTTGAAAATTTGTGTGGCGGAGAATATTGGGTGCAAGTTGTGGATTCGATGGGGTGTTCTAATACTCAAGAGTTCACTATTCTCAACATTGACTTTCCCGACGTGAGTGTCACATCTGAAGTAATTCTATGCCAAGAGTCAGTTGTCAATATTACTGTTGATGAGCTGCCTGGAATGAGCTACAGCTGGTCAAATGGAGAAGAAGGTAGTGTCATTGAAGTTTCTGAATCAGATGAATTGGTTCTCACATTAATTTATGAAACATGCGAAGATGAATATTTGGTGCATGTGAACGAGGTTTCTTTGCCAGAGATCACAATTGATAATGAAGGTGATTTATGCAACGCTTCCTTTATCATTTTATCTGCCGAAAGTGAAGGTGATGTTTATTGGCTAGATAATGAAGAGTCTGGTGGTGAATTATTAGTATATGATGAAGGTGTCTACACTGTTATTGCTCAAAATGAATTTGGGTGTGAAAGCAGAGAAAACGTTGAAGTACTAATCGATTGCGATCCGGAAGTGTTCGTTCCGAACGCGTTTACACCAAATAATGATGGAGTGAATGAGGTTTTCGAAGTTATTAGTTCTCAGACTTTGGAAGACTTTCACTTGACAGTTTTCAATCGATGGGGGCAAAAAGTATTTGATTCTTTTGATCAAAATGTGCCTTGGATCGGAAATTTTGACAACGGGGAATACTATGTTCAGGATGGAGTTTATTCCTGGCAACTCTCCTATTCATCTCAAAGAAGTAGCAAACCTGAAATTCACCATTTTTTGAATGGTTCGGTCACACTTCTGCGCTAAGAGGTTAATCTGGTTGTCAACATTTAAGATTTGGATACGTCGAATGTAGAAGGTCCAATACAGAATGTGGGGAATGCATTATAATAGGTGTTGTAGAACATTTGAATTAATTAAAATAACATGAAAACACTTTTACTAGTTACACTATGTTTAGTCACTTTTAACGCGTTGTGCTATTGAAATTGTGAATTAAAAAAGCAAAAAGGGGTCGTGCACTTTATTGATGGTCAGTATCTTAAAGGTGCTAAAAACAATAAAACAAGACCCATGCACGACCTGAGAGCAATGTACGAAAAGACGCTTGAGTTCGCTACAGAAATGTTTGAACACGACACAGATGATCACGGTAACTTTCAATTCTATCCTAGGCAGTCTAAAATGAGTGATTTGCAGGTTATCTCGTTAGCTGTAGCCGCTGAGTCTGCTGGAATCGACAGTGAGAACTGGTTGTTCAGTAAACTGAGAACCAACTTTTCGGACCGTTTTCCTGAGCTGGTTGATCGAAGTCGATTTAACCGAAGACGCCGAAACCTGAGCGCACGGATTACAGAATTAACCAAACGTCTTGCCATGACTATTGGGGTTAGTTCCAATTTGACCATCGTTGA
>JAKVAX010000072.1 GCA_022447625.1 Flavobacteriales bacterium
GATTTCTTCAAGTGATTGGTCAACTAGTAAAGTTCCATCACGGAATATTTCTTGAAGTTCCCCTTCCTTTTCCTCGTTCCATGATACCTGATCTTGAAGCTGATATTGGCCGTTTTCAAAACTCACTTTCATCAGGCCTTTTGCTGACTTTTTAGTTCCATCATCTGTAATAGGGTCTTTGTAAATCTCTCGACCTTGACCTTCGACTTCTCCATAGGTGGCCTTCATGGCAAATCCGAATGTATCCCTTGTATTGTATTGGTATGTGAAAGACCCAATTCCTAGCACAACATTTGTTGACGCGAAACCATTTGCTTTAAGCCGTTCACAAATCTGCGTTGCTCGATCTATTGTGATACTGTCACCATAAATAGCACCAACATGTGAGTCAAGCTCCTTGTATCCTTTTTCGTTTACTGAGCCTCCAAAGGTGTTCCAGAGTAGCTGAACAACTCCGTCTCGCTCACTTTGGTTTTCACTATTTGGGTTCCCACAGATTATGTCAACGGGGTCTCCGCTGTCCGGTCGAATCACAACTTTTCCATCGCGTTCCATCACTTGCTCTTTGAGATTCGGCAAGTACTTTTCTAGAACAGTCCAGAGGTTCCATGTGTCTGAGACAATAGAAACAATACCATTTGGATAGACTTCAGTGATAAGGCGCTCAAATGTTTTCTGTTCCTCTGCATTCGTTCCCATGCTCATGACAGAGTGCTCAGTAGCTGCCACTGACCCACCAATTAGTTCGCTGTCAGCATTGGCGTTGTAGTACTGTTCGAGAAATGAAATGGCTGGAATAGTGTCTGTGCCTGTAAAGGAGGTTAAATGTCCTGCCGCACTCATCATTGCCGCTTCAAGTCCAGCCATGCCGCGCATCGAGAAATCATGTCCTTGCCAGTCAACGAATTCAGGAATTGAAGAAGTCTCTTGGGCATAACGATCGAGAATGCTTCGATACTTTGCCGCTAGAGTAGCCGAATTACATGGGAGCCAAGCAGTTGTTGAGACGAGGGTTTCAAAGTAGTTCGTAAGCCAAAAGAACTCAGGTAGCGTGTTGTACATAGTGAACATAGGCACTCTGATTGGAACTCGAGAGCCTTCTGGCAAGGCTTTGATCACCATTGGGATGTAGCCCAAATCGTGCAGTGCTGCAATGTGATCCGTCCCCACTGCATTTGGCCCAAGGTAGGTGTCTATCCTTCGCTTGTATTCGGAGACGACTTCCTCCTTTGGGCGTCCAAAAAAGGAAGCGTTGAATTCTTCAATCATGTATTTCTTTATGAAATACTGTAGACCGAATAGCACAACTTCTTCGATGCCATCTATTCTACTCTTGCGAGGTGTCCAGTTCGAGTAGACTAGTCCAGTTCCCTTAGGGTATTGTCTCCTATGGTCAACTTTGTATCCATCTGTGTATAATAGGGTGTTCATAGTTGTTCGATTAAAGCGTTTGACCAGCGATGAGTTTAATCTGTTTGAATTGCTCATCTGAATCTATCGTGCTGAAACTGTCAGTTGAGAATATTAATTCAAAATGCTCCTTCAACACATCTAACCCTTTGCTAAAGATTCCATGACTTACTGCTAGATATAGCTTGCCAGCGTTCTTTTTGCGTAGCTCCTGAGCAAGCCCGATAAACGTGCCACCTCCATCGCATATATCATCTACTATTAGACAGTCTCGTCCTTCCATGTTCTCCAGGGGCACTTCAAATCCAGAGAGGGCGCCTGTGCTAACATCCCTTGACTTGGAACAAGCAAGTACTTCATAGCTCTTGAGGTGTGAAGCTAGACGACCATTCTTCTTTAGCGCACCGCCATCTGGCGACACAAGCATAAGAGATGGTGGAAGAGCGTCTACAACTTGGTCAACAAATAGATGATTACTTGTGACATCGCAGTTATCAAGTAGAGCTGGCGCAACATCCGAATGGACATCGAATAACCTAATAGAATCAAAGCGGCAGTAATTTAGAAGGTCTGCCACTACTTTGATTGAAAGTGGCTCGCCAGCAATCATCAATCTGTCTTGACGAGCTGCGGGCATGTATGGTAAGATTGCCTTGATCGAATTGATACCAGCCCTTCTGAGTGCGTCCGTTGCCAATAACAGTAGGCCTATATCATTGAATGAGCGAAGTCGATGTGATATGTGTACTTCACTTATGTCACTCAAGTCCGAAGAGATTTTGATATGCGGCTCGCCTCCAGCGAAGGTGAAGGACTCAAATTGTATCTCCTTGGTTGCAGGGAGAGGGCAGAACTCTGGGTCAAGATTCAGTATCATAATTGCGTAATATTGACGCAAATATAGGCGAGCCCCTCATGCCTACCAAAGAATATGCGTATTATTTACGCTAAATAGAGATTCAAAATCGTCCCGCTCTTCTCCAATCTCGTGTAATTGGACTTGTTGAACTTGAAAAGATTAGCAGGACGTCCTCGGCCAATACTGACCTTTTTGTCTGTTTCTTCAACTATTCCGAGAGTCAACATTCGTTTCCTGAAATTTCTTCTATCAATATCATGTCCAAGAATTGTGCTGTATAAGTTTTCGAGATCAGAGAAAGGAAATGTGCTTTTAAGAAGCTGAAATCCGATGGGACGGTAGTGGAGTTTTGCTTGCAGTCTCTGATGTGCAATTTGCACGATTTTGTTATGGTCGAATGCCAAATCAGGTTTGTGAGAAAGTTTGAACCATTTGGCATCCTTTGCATCACCCGTTGGTCTTAAACGCATTGAGCTGGGACGGACTAAGCCAAAATAACTTACCGAAACTACATGCGCTCGCGGGTCACGCTCTACATCATCTCCGAATGTATAGAGCTGTTCGAGGTAGGAGGTTGATACACCCGTCTCTTCTTTTAACTCTCTGTTGACCGCACTCTTCAGGGTTTCTTTGTTGAGGACGAACCCGCCCGGCAAAGCCCATCTATCTTTTAGCTGTCCGTATCGTTGCTTGATTAGAAGTACGAAGAGCTGCTGGTTTTCGTAGCCGAACACAACGGCATCTACTGCCACCTTGATTTGCTGAGGAACTTGCGCCATATTGTGTCAATATTACGCAATATACTGCTATGTGTTACAACGTTTGGTGTATGGTGCGTATCCCGAAGGGTATGCACTATAGTTCCCATGTAATAATCTCCATTGTTAAACTCATAAAAATAGAACATGGAGCAAATTACAGAAAAGAGTCTATATGTAGGTATAGACGTACACAAGCGACAGTGGAGCGTAAGCATCTTTACCGCTGTACCTCACCACAAAACGTT
>JAKVAX010000073.1 GCA_022447625.1 Flavobacteriales bacterium
ACGTTTAAACGTCAGTAAAACATGAAATCCTTATTAACCTTCACAGTCCTCTGCTTCGGACTTTCGAGCTTTGGACAAATCGACTTTGACAAGCGATTGCTATCAAGATTCTCCAAAGAGCAAATCATACAAATTGAAGAGAAAAGCCCTGACATTATGGAGTTCTGGACTTATTTCTTGGATCACGCTTACATTTTGAACGAGCCAAAACCGGGAGTAACTTATGACTTCAAGGGAACATTGAGGTTGAATAAAGATTTTAATTTATTTGAACTGGATTTACCACATCCGTTGTCAGAATATGAGTATTATCAAGTTAAAGGTGATTCAAGGATATTGGCATTGGTTCCGAGAGAGGTAGTAATTAGAAATTTCAATAGACATCGTAAAAACTAAGAGACATGAAGAAAGCATTGATGATCTTGGGAGTGGTTTTTCTGATGCAAAACGTATCGGCTCAAGATGTTTACAATATTGCTGATGGAGATGGTGAACCTATTCCGTTCTCTTGCGCGTCTGGTTTTGCAATTCTTACGGATAGTAATTCGGATAATGGGAATTATGGTCCCGACGAGTTGGATCAAATCACATTTTGCAATGGTGGAACTGAAGGAGGAATCGAAGTGGTGGTTTCTCCTGCCTTATATGGACACACATGGGATGTCGACAGTGAGTCGTCCGTTTTGGTCTATGAAGGGATAGGAACAGGGGGAACACCAATTGGTGTGTTCAACTCAATCGATGATCCCGATGGATTTATCGCCACTTCCGGAACTGGTTGTATCACCATAGTGTTCGCCACTGGATCAAGCTCATCAGGAGCCGGATTTGAGATGAACGTTCAATGTGAAGCAGCCTTTCAACCTTTTTTCGTAAACGCAGAATCAACTCCACCATTCGAACAAACTTCTGCGAGTGAAAACTCTATCACCCTATGCTTCACCGATAGCTTTACCGTTAACGCTATTACAGATTATCCTTTGAGTTCTGCAACGAACGGATATGAGCAATCGGATGAAACTTCTTTTTTTACATGGCAAATGGGTGATGGAACTACTTACTCAGGGTTTGGAGAAACTGAGGTAACCCATGCTTACAGCAACGAACCGGGCCATCAAGTACTACTCTCCGTCCTAGATGCGGCAGGCACCATAGAGTTTTTTACCTTTTTCGTTCTTCAAAGTCCAAAGCCAGATTTTGGTAATGTCCCAGATTTGGATACCCTTTGTATAGGTGGTGTCACAGAAATACCAGGGGGAATAAATACCACAACCGGTGATACTCTGGGTTTCAATGAAGGTACAGGTAGCATCGTTGGCGGAGGAACGGTAGGTGGTCAAGACGAAATTTTTGACGCTGATCTTAACGACTGCGATGCAGCCGTCACTATTCCTTTGATCATTGATGAATTTGAAGAAGGTCAAGTACTCGAAGATGTGAATGATATATTGAATATCTGTGTAAACGTTTATCACACCTTCGTTGGAGATTTAGAGCTGGGTATAGCTTGTCCTAATAGCAATGACACCATTATTCTTTTCGACATGATGGATGATCAAGGTCAATGCGGAGGAATGTTTGACGGAGGGTTCAATGGAAATGGCACAGACCTGGGGGATACAGGAAACAATATCGGCTTCGATTACTGCTTTAATTCTGAGCCTGAATTTGGGATTTTCCCTGATGAACAAGGTAACGGAGGTAATACTATGCTTGCCGGTGCTTACACCCCAGAAGAGCCTCTCGAAGGACTGTTAGGCTGCCCTCTTAACGGTGAGTGGAGATTAATTTTTAAAGATAGTTACCAATTTGATGTTGGCGTTATCAATAGCTGGTCGCTCTTTTTCAATCCTGAGATCAATCCGAGCACAGAGAGTTATAGTCCTGAAGTAGAGATTGCTACATGGGAGCCAAATCCAGACTTAGTCATTAATGATGATTCTACTTCGGTAACCGTCTCCCCTTCTCAACCAGGAGATAATAGCTATACGTTTTACACTATTGATGAATTTGGATGCAGATTTGACACAATTATAAAAGTATATGTGAGACCTGAGTTGGTAATGGAAAGCGATACTGCGTGCAACCTTACTAGTTTTATAGAGGTTGAGAATGCCGTTTCTGGCGGAACATTCGAAACACTCACTGATCCGTTTGAGAACGAAAATGATATAGAATACAATTTTTTAGGTTCAAACAGCGGTGTCGATGGTGGGTCATTTTATGAAGTAATCGCTCCTGAAGAAGAATATGGCGTCTATTCCTTCTTGTATACTGATGCCAATTGCGGCTACACTGCTGAAGCATTTATTGACTTCAGGCCAGACCCTAGCATTAATCTAGATACTTATCCATTAGCTCCCATCTTGTGTGAAGGCGCCACTATTCCATTTGATGCAGGACCGCAAGCCGCAAATTCTGATCAATTCTCAATAACTTGGATTCAGAACAACGATACTATCAACACTGAAACTTATGCTCAGGCCATTAATGAGCCCGGTATCGTCGCCCTAATAGTTGGAGGATTCTGCAGGGATTCTGTGGCAATATCTGAGGTAAATACGTTGAATTATAATATCAACGGTGATTCCTTACTCTGTGATAACGAAGCAAGCGTATTGTCTGCGGCCATTTTTCCTTCCCCAGTTGATGAAAATGGAGTTAGCTGGGACGTCGGCGATCTAACGATTCTACCAGCAGATGGCATAGGTTTTGGAGTAACAGTGGTCAACAATGAACTCTACGGCAGTTTCCCTATCACCATAGTAGATCAAAGATGCCCCAATGACAGCCATACCGAAAATCATCGATGGGTGGAGCAACCGGAACTAAATATTCTTCCAAAAAACCCAGAATTTTGTTACGAGTTTGACACGCTCAACCTTCGAGCTGTGCTAAATGGAAACTCTGGAGGAACG
>JAKVAX010000074.1 GCA_022447625.1 Flavobacteriales bacterium
CCTTAGCCAAAAATCCTCCTTTGAAATCAGATTATCGTGACTATGTTATAGAGCAAAAGATGCTGATCGAGTCTGAGGAAGTGCGAAACTATTGGATTTCAGAATTGTCTGATTTCAAAAAGAGTGATCTGCCTTTCCATAAAAAGAACAATGGAGTTGATGATGTATTATCAGTTGAGTTGCTGCTATCTGCTGACTTAAAGTCAAAAGTTTCGGAGTATCTCGACACAACTGAAGTAACTAAAAAAGCATTCTTCCTTTCGGTGTTGTCTAAGTTAATTGGCGTAACAACGGGAGAAAAACTAGTAACGATTGGTTTATCCGCAAATAGCCGCCCAGCCTTAGAAGATGGAGACAAGATACTAGCTTGTTTTACGAACGGTATTCCTTTTAGAGTTTCAGTAACTGATTCATTAGCTGATTTACCTAGTTCGATTGAGGAAAAGCTAAGAAACCTGAAGAAATTTGAAGGCCTGGCGTATTACGATATTAGAAGCATTCTTCGTGAAAATGATGATTATCACGGAGATTTCTACGACGTAATGTATAATTACACCGATTTTCATGTAGTAAACGATGTTTCAGACGAATACCGCGGACAACATACCATTGTAGCGGGATATGAAAAGACAAACTCTCCATTCCTTGTTCAACTCGTTCATATGAATGGTGATTACCGGATTGGAATTAACCTTGAGAAATCGCTTTATAATGATGCTGAAATTAATTGCATCAAATCATACTTTACGTCGATTGTCGAAATTATTGTTGGAGAACGAGAGGAGAAAGATGGCCTTTTATCCCAACAAGAGAAGGATCAGTTAACAAGCTTTAATGCTACTCAGACAGCTTATCCGAAGAATAAGACAGTGATCGATTTGTTCGAAGAACAAGTAGTCACTACACCGGATTCTACTGCAGTAGTATTTGAAGACAGCACCTTGAGCTATTCAGATTTGGATCAACTCTCCAACCAACTGTCCAATTACCTTATATCAAACTACAACATTACAACAGAGGATCTGGTAGGGATCAAGCTGGAAAGAAGTGAATGGTTGATCGTATCGATTTTAGCTACCCTCAAGTCAGGAGGAGCATATGTTCCGATTGACCCGAGTTACCCAGAGGACCGTATTGCCTACATTGAGCAAGACACCCAGTGCAAAGTCTGTATTGATGAGAATGAGCTAAAGGCATTCATGACGTTCAAGGATGAGTATGCTACAAGCCTCCCACCAAGAACATTGACACCAGATAACCTAGCATACATCATCTACACTTCAGGTTCAACAGGTACACCAAAAGGTGTGATGATTCAACATTCGAATGCTTCAGCATTGATTCATTGGAGTGATGATGAGTTCTCAGCAGATGCATTCGATCGAGCATTGTTTGTTACCTCTCATTGTTTTGACCTATCGGTTTATGAAATCTTCTATCCTTTAACAAAAGGGAAGGTATTGGAAGTAGTGGAGAATGGTCTTGCGATCCCTAATCACTTGTTGAACAATGACCGTGTGCTGGTAAATACAGTACCAAGTGTTGTAGGTTCATTGTTATCTATGAATGCTGATCTATCGAGTGTCTCGATCTTAAACATGGCAGGAGAGCCTATTCCTAAGAACTACTTGAAGCCCTTATTGGATGAAGTGGGAGAGGTGAGGAACCTGTATGGTCCATCAGAAGATACAACGTACAGTACCTGTTACCGAATAACAGACCCAGAAGTACTAACGATTGGAGAACCGATAGCTAACACGGAGGCCTTGATCCTCAACGACACCCACGAACTTCAACCGATCGGAGTTATCGGAGAGATTTGTTTAGGAGGCGATGGATTGGCCAGGGGTTACCTAAACAACGAAGCATTGACTCAAGAGAAGTTCATTGTTCATCCCTTCAAAGAGGGGGAACGTTTGTACAAGACAGGCGACTTAGGACGATGGCTAGAAGATGGTAACATAGAGTTTGTAGGTCGAAAGGATGATCAAGTCAAGATCCGTGGTTACCGCATTGAGTTAGGTGAGATCGAACATGCCTTATCCCAGATCCCATCAATCGAAAGCTCTGTAGTGGTTGTCA
>JAKVAX010000075.1 GCA_022447625.1 Flavobacteriales bacterium
ACGGATAACATCCGTCCAATCAATATGGCATAGATCGAAAGGCTGCCATTCCAAAGCAACTGCCAATTAAATAGCAGTTTGAATCGTATTACCCCTTCGGCATGCTGATGCCTGGAAGGACCTTTGCACAGGAGGACTATAGATATGGCTTCCAAGGTCAGGAGACGGATGATGAGATCAGGGGTGAAGGGAATAGTGTCAACTACAAGTACCGTATGCATGATGCAAGAATTGGCAGGTTCTTTGCGGTGGACCCGTTGGCTCCAAAATATCCTCATAATAGTCCTTATGCATTTAGTGAGAATATGGTAATTCACATGGTTGAGTTAGAAGGTCTTGAAGCAGCTCCATATGGTTACAAATCAGGTGGAGAAACTGAGGAAGGGACCATTTTTACTCAAACAGAACGAATTGGAGATGGATTTACTGCTCCGAATGGAGATTTTGTTTCTGGCGGAGTGATTGACGAAGACCTAAAGTTGAATGGTGTGGTTTATGGATTCTTTGAAGAAAGTTGGTATGCACTGGGTTTTGAACTTGTGGATGGAACAAGGTATACTTGGGATGTTGAAAAAAATTGGTACGTTGATTCCGAAGGGGAGGAGTTTGTTGATTCGTTCTTCCAGAGTTTCACAAATTCGATTGGAAGAACTGTACGACCTGCAATGACGATGTTTATGGATTATCACGAACAAGGTGATGCTTTGTTTTCATTTAAAGAAGCATTTGAGGCTCACGGGGGGAGTATCGGAGAATTTGTTTATGACGGCTTTAAACAGTCTATAGTGAATGTTCTAGACGGTGGTCACGAGGGATATATGACTTTGGGAAGTTTTTTGTTTGGAGCTCAAGCAAGTGGACCCTTGCTTTTCCTTGGAGCCACGGAAATAGGTCTTGGGACTGGATTACTTGGATCTATCCCGAAAGCTAGTATTCCTGGTTTTAGATCTGGTCTTGGGTTTAGTACTAGAGTCAATTATTTTTCTTACCTAGCATATCTAAGACATGGGTTGGATGATGTGATGCCTTCCAGAGTTACGGCTCCTCTTTTAGTACAGATTAATTATAACGTTGCAAGGGCATTTAGGCTTAAGCCGCCGCAGATATTGAGAAGTAAGAATTTCGCTACTGTTCAAGGTCGTCTGATGCAAAGCGACGCGATGCTTGGTGGTGGGTTGTTGTTTTCTACAGGGGCTGCCTTTAGTCTAGGGCCTCTTGGTTCAAATTCTTTATTAGATGACAATTAGAGATTTTAAAGAATATATATCTGATTTAGTTGGGTTTGAAGTAGAAGCGGGTACCATATTCTTCGACGATTTGGGTCTAGACGAATTAGACATTGAGATTTTGTTATTAAAAATTGCCTCTGATTTTAACGTGGACTTTACTGGTTTTGACTACAGAGATTTCCGACCTAGAAATTTTGAATTACTCACAGGAAGGAGACACAAAGTTTTTGATTTAAACCACTTGTTTGATGTGGTTAAAAGTGGTAAGTGGTCAAATCCGAATTGATTCGAGTCAGGTAGTGGGTCAAACTGTCACCATAGCCGGGGGACATAACTATTTAAATTATAGTCATGATTAATCCAGATTCCTCAAAGGACTTACCGCTTACACAAAAATGTAATCAGCTTAACCGGTTATCGTTTGATTCCTTCCAGAGTGACTAAACGTGAATTAACGAATAATTATCTCCTAAGATGTTGCGCATTTAGAGCTGAGCAACCTCATACAACAACCAAAGGCGTTCTCATCAGACGCCTTTTCATTTTACACTGCTTCCCATGAGAATCGATTTTGATGTTGATCTGCTAATGAGACTCAATTGAAAAGAGAAAGTGGAAAATTGATGTGTGTTTGAAGGTGAGAGGAGCAGACCAATTGATGTAGCGCGAGGTTGGGTTCGTGGCGCCGTTAGGCGCCTCTTTTTCCCTAGAAATGCTGTGGTAGGGACGGATAACATCCGTCCAATCAATATGGCATAGATCGAAAGGCTGCCATTCCAAAGCAACTGCCAATTAAATA
>JAKVAX010000076.1 GCA_022447625.1 Flavobacteriales bacterium
TCTCTTGAATTACCCAGAACGGATAAAACCTTGGATTGAGAATTAATAAACAGACACAGTTATTTGAACATACCCGATAAAATCCGTCCATCACCCATTATCAGATTGCCCACGGGGCAATCCCTATAAACAGATCATAGTCATCAGAAGCTGCGCAAGGCGCAGCATGAAAACGGACGCCGGATGCCGGAGTAAAGAGCAACCCCACTAACGCCTATAGCCTAACGCTTCAACAAAAACTCAAGTCCCACATTCACCCCCTCTAAATATTCCTCAATCGTAGGAATGACTTCGTAATCGGGTAAAACACCCCTGCCGATTTTTGGGGGGTTGGTTACGTTCATCTCGAATTGAAGTGCGGGGATGTCAATAGTAATGCCGGAGTGCGGGAGGGTGAGTTCAGCACTATATCCGCTGGTATTGCCGAGATAACCTCCACCTGTTTCTTGTCCGATGAAAGTAGCTCTGTTGGTGGTTTTGCACATGTTAGTGAATTCGCTTCCACCTGAGTAGGTGACCGGGCCAATAATCACGAAGACTTTCCCAGCATACGAGTGCTCTGGTTTTTTGTCGAAAGCCATTAATCCATGCTTAGGGTGTGGCTTACGTTCGTAGCTGCCGTCAGGCATTTTCTTGTTTCGGAATAGGCGTTCTAGCCAGCCGAAAGTTTTCAGTTTGATGCGTTTGTCTGTGCCGTTGTCAAGGATGAGATTTTGCCTTTTGGCTCTTACACGTGTGTATTTCTGATAGTTTTCACCGATGTAGGAGAAAAGTAAGTTCTCGTTCCCCTCATTTCCACCGCCGTTCTGGCTGACGTCAATGACCACCGTTTCAATTCCTTGTTTCTCAATTATATCAAATGAATGGTCCAAGAAGGTTGAGAGCTTTTTGTTGACCCTGTTCTCCTTTATTCGACCGTTGTCAAATGAATGGACACCAAGGTAGGCAATAGTATCACCAATCGATCGAAATTCAAGACACTCTGCTGGAGATTCAGATGGAATTGATTTGTCTATCGCTTGCAGATTTGAGCGGATTTCATCTAGTGACATGGAAGGAACTTCGAATTGTCCTTGTGTGGTTTTGACCTCATACGAGGTCAGTTTGCCGAAGAAATAGTACTTGTATTTCGCGAACGAGAATCCTTCTAAATCGCTGTATTTAACGGTTTTGATAAAGGCATCTGAGGCGAAGAGTTGGCCAATATCTTCTACAAGATCTTCTGGCGATTTCCCATTAATCGAGATAATCCGTTGATGATCTAGTCCAAGCAAACTGGCATCTCGAATGACGTACATTTCTTTTCCAAGGAAGGCAACGGTGAAAGGAAGAAACATCCCTGATTCCTCCACATATTCTTGTACATCATCCGGCAGGTAGATATCTGTGTGATCCTCACGACTTAAACCAACTAAGGGGGCCATTAAGCGATGAAACGCCAATACACTCAGATCTTCATTGATCTGCTCCCTCGCCTGTTCGAAGGCGACGTCTACACTATCTTTTGGTGTATACCAATACATCCCGCTATGGTATCCATCCAGAGCTTGGTGCAACAGCTCAAGATCTCTAAGAAGCAGCTCTTTTTCAATGGTTGGAGCATTGCCGTAGTCTTGAGTGAACGCATCCATACTCAAGATTAGCAAACAGAAAGTAAGGTTCAGGAGACGAAAAATCATGTCGTAAAGATGCTCAAGAGAACGAAATGTTACAAAACGGATAAGGGTTGAGGAATGCGGGATGCGGATCGCGGTGGTTTGACCTTCCCTAAATAGCGTTGACCGTTTTGTTCAACTTTCTGCTATTATTTCAAGAGACATTGGAACGTCTCTA
>JAKVAX010000008.1 GCA_022447625.1 Flavobacteriales bacterium
TAGAGACGTTCCAATGTCTCTTGAAATAATAGCAGAAAGTTGAACAAAACGGTCAACGCTATTTAGGGAAGGTCAACGAACCACGAACCACGAACCACGAACCACGAACCACGCACTAATTCACCAACCACAGGAAGACAACCAACACAAACCCTACAATTGTTAGCACCAGCTTGAAGGGGAATCCTGCAATCTTGTACACTATGTTTATCATTTTGTCCATGCCTTTCATGACACGTGTGATGGAGTTGGTGTAGATGGCGATGGCTTTAGAAGGTTCATTGGTATCCGCCAATTCCTTGGCGATTTTCTCTTCATCGAAGTTCACCTTGTTCGTGACGATGGTCATGAACCATCTAAAGACCCGACTAATGAGCCAACCAATCAATGGTACTTTATTCGAGATGACAGGCGATACCATTGGGATGGTGACGATGTGCACAATCCCTTTAAAAAGCATGCCCATGACGTCTTTGCGATTCTCTTTGCTAGTTTGGCTGTTGACTTGTTTGATGTCAGACACAGAGGACTTCATCACCTCAAGTGAGTACTTGACTATGCTGCCCATGTCTTGCCTCATTTTGTACAAGACAAACAACACAGCGCTGAGCACTCCGCACACCATGATCAGCACCAGGCCGGTGATTCCATAAAGTACATACTCCACATGCACCAGGTCGAGAAGGAAAAAGCCTAGGATGTAAACCAGAAAAGCGATCAACACCGGGCGAATAGCCCATTGAATCACATAAGAAGGAAAGATCAATAGGTCGATGAAGTTCTCTACTACTTCCTCATTCCCATACTTGCAGACATCAATCCCCAATTCGTCTTTGATCTTTTGGTCGAGCAGTTCAACGTCTTTGGCAGTTTTGATTTTCATAGAGCGAAATTAGAGGATATCTGGATGGATGGTGGACAGGATTGAATAATAATTAATGAATAGTAAATAATGAATCGTCCGCCTCAGGTAGTCCCATCCTGAAATAGGCTGACACTAAAACAGGAAACAAGAACACTTGTAAACCTATAACAGTATTTTGGGACAAACACTGTCAACTTTTTTTAGGACGGGTCAACGCCTAACGCCATCGATCACTCGATTGATGACATCACCTACTTCGTCAGCTTGATCATAGACCATAAAGTGACCGGCGTTTTTTATAACGTGATCGGCAGGGTTTGATCCTAAAGGAATCATTCGGTCATTCGAACCGTGAATCTTAAAGGAATTGTTCAAGCGGGTTTGGTTGTCCCAAGTGGTTAAAGCTCCAATAGCCCACTTAGTAAAGTTTGGATCGGTGTCATCGAGGATCTGTCCGAGTAGTTCTTTGTGATCTGTCCCGAAGAGAAAAGACGCCATGCCTTTGGGCATGTCATACCACTTGGCGGGAATTAATTTGGATACCTGCGTTTTCCCTAATGCTCGATAATGCAGCGGTAACTCCGAAGCGATTTCAGCGGTTGAGATAAGAATCACCTTTTCTACTTTCAAGGCCTTCCCGATTTCAGTGGCGATCATGCCTCCGAAACTCACGCCTAATAAGCAGAAAGGTGAAGAATTATCAATTTTCTGGGCTAGACGCAGCGCATAAGCCTTCAGGTCTTCATTCGCCTCCGGTTGAATCCACTCCAAGTGGACTAATTCTGCTTGTACAGAAAGTTTGTCGAAGACACGTTGGTCTGCTCCGAGGCCGCTGATGCAGTAGATTGTCATTGGATCGGTAAGTTAGGAATAGTCAGCCTTAGGCGGGTAGCATGGTCAGTGGATAGCATGATTAGTTAATTTTGCATACTGCATAAGCAATGATTAGTTAGATTCGCCTAACGCCTAAGAAAATGAAATACCTATCTCTCCTCCTATCCGTAGTATTCATGGCCTCTTGTGCTATGCCTTCACCTGAACCTACACCAACGCCTGAGGTTACAAGGATGCCGGTCAAAGAGCACGTGGTATCATCGGTGTTGTGGCAACAACATTCAGCGGAGTATAGAGCCCTTTGTTACCAGGCGTTTAATATTGCTGCGCTACGTCTTCAGCAACTTGAAGGGGCGTCGGAGAAACCATTGGCGATCATCACAGATATTGATGAGACGGTGTTGGATAACAGCCCTTACAGTGGGATGCAGGTGCAGGAAGATTTAGAGTTTGATAAGAATGACTGGATTGAATGGGGAAAGCAACAAAGTGCTCCGGAGGTTCCAGGTGCGGTTGAGTTCTTCAATTTCGCAGACTCGCTTGGTGTTGAAGTATTCTATATTTCAAACCGCTATCATGTGCAGATCGATGAGACCTTAGCAAACATGCAAGCCCTGGATCTACCGAATGCAGACACGAGCCATGTTTTTTTGAAAACGGAGACCAGTGAAAAGCAGGCAAGAAGAGATCGTGTTTTGAACGATTACGAAGTGGTTTTGTACTTAGGAGATAATCTGTCTGATTTCTCTTCTGTGTTTGACGGACAAGGAACGGCAGCGCGAAATCAATCGGCCAAGGATCTTCAAGCTTCTTTTGGAGATCAGTTCATTGTTTTCCCAAATCCGATGTACGGGGATTGGGAGTCAAAAGGAATCTACGAGGCGGGCCGTGATTGGTCATCATCAGAGATGGATTCAATACGTAAGAGTAAAATTCGCAGCTTTAGATAGCCCTAAGTAGATTTTATTTTGAAATTCTGGCTTTTGGTATGACAGATGTCATTCTAATTTAACCCTGAAGAGCAAACGATACAATACAGGAACCAATACTAAAGTGATGATGGTGGCAAATAGCAAGCCGAAGATAATCCCGATAGCCAGTGGTTCCCACATTTCTCCTCCGCCAAGCCATAAAGGGATGAGCCCGAGTGAGGTGGTAAATGTAGTTAGGAGTATCGGGCGAAAGCGTTCTTGAGCAGCTGCCAAGATAGCCTGATAACCAGTTCTACCATTTTCATCTAGTTCCAATTGAATTCTGTCAATGAGCACGATGGCGTTATTAATGACTATACCGGCAAGCGAAATGATGCCAAGGAAACCAGTGAAGCTGAGGTTAGTATCCGTAACTAACAGTCCTCCCACAACACCGATAATACCAAAGGGAACTGCAAATAGTACGATTGAGCTTTTTCGAATCGAGTTGAATTGCATGACTAAAAGCAATACGATTATCAGGAACGAGAGTGGTAATTTCTCTATGACTGCATTCATTGCTGTGCTGCTTGCTTCGGAGTCTCCTCCCAGCTCATATGAATACTGATCGCCCCAGTTTTGTTGCGCCTGATCCAGCCATTCAATCATTGGGGCTGTCACCTGACCAGCGGTAGTTCCTGGGAGTAACTGAGACTCAACTGTGATGGTGCGAGTAAGGTCGCGACGAATGATTTTAGGTAACTGCCAATCAACTGAAATATCGGCGATTTGGGCCATCGGGATTGACTTTCCGGTTTGTTGACTGTAGATGTTCAGTCCTTCCAATTCTTCGTAAAGCACTTCCAGACTTCCATCTTTTTGCATGGAAATGGGGATGTTATCATCTGACTCTCGGTATTCGCCTACTGTGTAACCAGACAAGGTAGTATATGACGATAAGGCAACATCTTGATTTGTTAACTGATTGTTGCTCAGTTTTGATTGATTAATGTCAACAACAACCTTTTTGATTTTTGGTCCCCAATCGTCGTCGATATTATTTGTTCCTTCAATTTGCCTCAATTGTTCTTTTGTCTCTGAAGCAAAACGAGTGAGTTTTTGAGCATCAGGCCCACTGATTCTGATTTGAACAGGAACGCTAGCTCCACCTCCTGATCCTAATCGCTTAACAGTAACTTTGGCATCTGGTAAATTGTTAAACGCAAACGAGTTAAGTTCGTTAATTACTTGTTGGTTCGCGTTGCCGGAGGAAGTATTGATCAAGAGGTGGGCGTAGTTCGTTTGCTTCTGATCTGGCTGATAACCCAAATCATATGACAAAGGCCCCTCCCCAATAAAGGAGGACCAATCTTGCACTCCCTCAGGTTGTTGGTCATTGACTAAAAGATGCGTTGAGATATATTGCTCTAGCTCACTGACATGAAGGGCTGTAGTTTCTAAGCTAGTTCCTGTGGGTAACTTGATATCAACGGTAACTAGGTTTCGATCACTCTCAGGCATGAATACGAATCCAAGTCTAGTCATACCCATAAATGATAATAATAGACATCCAATTACAGTTGTGATGACTAAAGCTGGTTTGGCTAATGCCCAAACAATGATTTTTCTGTAATATCTATTGAGCTGTTGAAAGAATCCTGTGTCAGCTTTTTCATTCTTTTTTATTTTGATGAATAGGATTGCGGTCATGGGCACAATGGTGAGCGCCATAAGCCAGGATGATAGCAAGGTAATGGTGATTACTGAAAACAATGGCCCCATGATTTCACCCATTACAGATTCAGCCGCGTAAAAAGATAAGAATGCGGCTGAGGTGGTTAATGAGCTTGTAAGTAGAGGTATCATTAACTCTTTGCTAGAAGAGACGGCTGCGTCGAAGGCTTTCTCGCCTCGCTCCATTTTGACAATCATAGATTCTGCCATAACGATCGCATTGTCAACGAGCATTCCAAGAGCCATGATAAGTGCGGCAAGAGACACTTGATTGAGACCGATGTTAAAAATACTCATGACGAAAAACGCCATGACAATGGCTGTTGGTATCAAGCTAGCGACGACCACACCTGTGCGCACACCTAGAAAAAGGAACATGACAACGAGCACAATAAGTACACTCTGAATTAGGTTCGAAATGAAATCGTTAACACTGATGGATACCGCAACGTCTTGAGAAGCAATGCGAGACGCATGAATACCAACGGGAAGCGTTTCATTAAAAGACAGTAGTTCTGAATCTACCTGTTCACCTAGTTGCACGATATTTGCTCCGGGTTTTAAAGAAACATGAAGTCCTATCGCCTCCTTCCCATTCATCCGAACAAGAGTCTCTTTTGGTGAGATATAATCCTCATAAATCTCTGCGACATCTTTGAGGATGATGGTTTCACCAGATTTCCCTAGAGGTATGAGCAGTTCTTGAATGTCTTCAATCGACTCAAAATTACCTGAGGGCTCCAGAATCACCCGTTCATCACCGATGTTTATTTCGCCTGCAGGAATGATGATATTGGTGCTGGATATCGCATTTTTAAGTTCATTTGCCGAGAGTTCGATTTTGGCAAGTTCTGCATCGTTGTATTCGATAAAAACTTTACGGTCAAGTATTCCGGTTAATTCAACCTTGGCAGCATCAGGTAGTTTAATCAGGCGATCTCGAAGTTGATTGGCATATTGCTCAATCTCCACTGGTTCATAACCGTCATTTTCTAGTCCTAAGGCTATTCCGTAGGTCAAACCGATATCTTCGTCTTTAAGATCTGGACCGGAAGTCACTCCGGAAGGTGTGGGTATGTCAGCAATTTTTCTCCTAAGGTTATCCCATATGGGTTGGAGCTCTTTCTGTGCAACACTTTCTTTAAGTGCAACGCTAACGATTGAAATTCCTGTGCGTGATTCACTGAAGATAAAATCGATTTCAGGGATTTCTTGAACCACTTCTTCTACAGGATCAGAAATTAGTGATTCGATTCGTTCCGGACTTGCGCCAGGAAAAATAGTGACGATAGCGGCGCTACGAATTGTGAAAGGGGGCATGCTATCTCGCGGAAGCCCTATATATCCAGTGATTCCCAGAAAAGCAATAATCCCAAGAATTATATAGGTGACGCGATTATTTTTAATGGCGATGGCTGTGAGGTTCATTTCTAGTGGTTGAGAAGTTTAACTTTCATCCCGTCGTAGAGGGTTCTTAGCCCCGCAACTGCCACAATATTATCTTCCTCCAGCCCCGTGCGAACAATAAAGCCATTGGAGGTTAAGTTACTAACTTCGATGGTTGTTTTCGAGGCAACATAATACCCTGAATCAACTTTATTGAGCACATAAACAAATTGTCCAAGGTCATCTTCGCCAACAGCTTTTACCGGCACCGTTATCTGCTTCACTTGTTGTTCGTCACCAAACGAAAAGGATATTTCGACGGGCATGCCGGGCCGGATTTCAGAAGACAAATCATTCATGGAGGTGATTACTGGATAGGTGCCAGAGCTCGTCGAATAACCAACCTCAGTAATGAACCCCTCAAAGGTTCTCTGGAGAGACGGAACATTTACTACGACTTCATCACCCTGTTGAATTTGGTTGATATATTTTTCAGGGATGCCCACTTGAGCCTCGATATCACCGTCTTTTTCTTGGCTCATAACAACGATTGTTTGCCCTGGGTTAACCACTTCGTTCAGTTCGGCATTGACGGCAGAGACAATACCTCCCATAGGAGCATAAAGGGAGGTATAAGTCACCTGTGAACGCTGAAGGTCAAGTCGCTTCAATGCAATCTCGTAGGAACTTTGAGCGCCAGAAAGTGTACTCTTCGCTTTTTCATAGTCACTTAGCGAGGCATTACTTCCTTGGTATAATTGCTTGGTTCTTTCGAAACTAGAAGTAGCTGTTTCCAACTGAACCTGGGCATTTTGGGCGTCTAACTTGGCTTGATCCAATGCAAGTAAAACGTCTTTTTGGTCTAATTGAACAAGCAATTGCCCCTTCTTCACTCGTTGTCCTACAGAGATATTCATTTTCGAAATAAGCCCACCGGTTCGAAAACTTAAATTCGTTTCAGAACCGGAACGAGTTATTCCATTGAACGTACGTGTGACTTGCCCGCCAGAAATCTGAACGACGCCATATTTGATTGGTTTGATTGGTAGCTCGGATTGTGGAGTTTCATCCGGACTACACGCAATACTAATACAAAGTAGTGCGAGTACGACTCGTGTAATATGTGGTAGATCCATTACTTCTTAGGTATAGTGTATTCGTTTAGTCGCTGTTCTAGTTGTTCCAGATCTGTCTCTGTCATAAACATAGTAAATGCACCGATGTTAAACTCAAGGTTCAGGTGGGCTTGTACGTACTGATATATTGAAAATGCTGAAGCTAACTGTGCTTCCACTGCAGCCTGTTGCGCATCAATTAATTGAGTCACCGAAACTTGCCCTTGGCGATAGTTCTCCTGCACTAACTCAAAGTTCTTTAGTGCGCTTTCTGCTGCGGCGTTACTGAAGTCTATATTTGTACGCGAGGTGAGCAGCTCTAGAACACTAGCACGTACACCCAACTCAAGATTTTGATCTAGCAGTGTTTCGGAAAGCTCAAGCTGTTCAAGGGCGATGGTCGATTTTTGAATCTCTGCTCTTCGGCTGCGTCCTGTGAAAATGGGATAAGTTAAAGAGATTGCTGCCAGCCACGAGTTATTCTGAAATTCGTTAATTCCTAATGCCATGGCGGAAGCGTCAATCTGTGATCCTTGACCACCTCTCTCTAAAACATGTGAGGATTGTGCCTGAACCGCTATAGTTGGAATGAATAGGAGCCTTCGGTTTTGTTGTAATTGTCTGTTTGATGCTTGAATGTTCTCTAGCAACCTACGTTTATTTGGATGATTTAACTGACTTTCTGCGACTAGAAAATCAGAGAGGAATTTCAGACTTTCCGGAGTTCGAACTGACTCAGCGAGAGCACTGTTGGTGAAGTTTGAAAATAACTCACCATCTAAAGAAATATCAGCGATGTCATATTCATCATCTAAATTATTTGCTAATAGTGTATTCAGTTGAAGCTTTGCCGCTATCAAAGAAGTTTGCGCCTGAATGACTGATTGATTGGCAAAGGCTAATTCAGATTCCCAGCGATAGAGATCTGCATTCGATGAACTTCCTATGGTGACCCTTAACTCCGCGAGCTCATTGTTTTTCTTTGTGTTTGCGAGGTTCTCTCGTTGGATGGTTAAATTCGTCTTTGCTCCAAGAACATTTAAATAGGCTGTGAACGTATCATAGATGATGCGTAAGACTTGTGATTCGGTCTCATATTCTTGGGCCCGCTTTAAGTACTGCGCGATTTTAATAGATGCCACTGCCTGTTCTGAGTAAAGTACCTGTGAAATAGAAATGTCAGCAGTTAGCGAACGTTCTGGATTGTTGAAAGCAGCGCTGGCACGTTCTTTATTAATCTGTAATCCGGTTAAGCCAGATTGTAAATTTGGAAGAATCGTTGACTTTGCACTCATGGTATTCATATCCGCGAGTTCAATGTCTTTGTAGCTGACCTGAATTTCGAGATTGGCCTCCAATGCTTTTTCAACAACCTCTGAGAAACTATATGTTGTTGTTTTGAGATCATCCTCTCCAATTAAATTTGCTGTGAATAGAACCTCAAATGGTATGGGCATCTCAATGCTTCTCGCAGTTCCTACGTTGACATAGAGATTGGATTTGGTACTCAAAGTTACTGGGATGTAACTGGCATTGGTTCCGGACAGCATGTCATCAACAGCAATAGCCATCTTGCGAATTGTTTGGCCTAGGTCGTTTTCATTCGATAATGAACCAAGGATTCCAAGCTCAGTGAAACGAGAGTTACCCGCGAAAGAAGGCAGCTTTCGCTCATTAATCCCCTGGATTAATTGCCTCATTTGTGCTTCATCTTGACTAAGTAACAGGGTGAGATAGACAGCATCAATGTCTTCCGGGAATTGCCTGAAAATATCTAGGTCATCTCCATTGACAGTAATGAAACTGAATTGTGTTTTCGATGCAACCGAAATAGAGTCGAGATAGTTTTCTGCAGTCGTGACGTCTACTGTTTGAGTGAAGTTTTCATCCACGAGTACGGCTAGGTGCTCAAATTCAGTTAATGTTCGAAAGGCATCTATTTCTGTAACGAGGTCTCCCGTTTGCCACACATACGTGAAGTTGGGTTTGCCTGATACTCCATTCTCGAAAGGAATGTTTTGCAATTTCGGATCGACAACACCCAGCCCTATTACCGGCGTCGTCAACTCCGCTATTTGGGAAATAGCTTGGGTGCTAATACCGCCAAGAGTTAAGATTAAGTCAGAAGAGGCACTCGCACTCAAGTAGGCATCCTGAGCCGCGTCGATGGTTGAGGCATCATAGAAGGCACTAGAAAACACCACGTTATGACGCGCTCCAACAGTAACGTCAATTTCTGATATGATGTAGTCAACAAGCCCCTTCATTTGGGGACTTTCCTCGAATTCTGTGATCACAGAAACCATGTGTTTCTGAGGGAATACCCACAGAGAAGAAAGCATGAATAATATTGCGATTAGTTGTTTCATTTCCAGATGGTGTTTTGATTCCGGAATAATTCTTCAAATGAGCTTGCTATTTAGCTCATGAAACTTCATCATCAATGAAGCTATGGTGTCTAAGAATGATAAACCAACAGAATAATCAAATCCTTATGATAATCATGATTGCCTCGGATATCCAGCCCTTTATGAAGCGATCAATGACGTTGAGCTCCCACTCAAGTCAATGTACAAGTTACTAGGATGATTGAGATGTGCAAGAATGTTTGTCACGAAGACTCCATTTGAGTGCTCGGCGATGTGCCGCCTTAACTTAACGCATGCCTTCGCCCTTAAAATCAGCCCGTAAAATGAGGCCGACCTCATATATTTCTTGATGGAAACGCCTACTTATTTCGAGCCGACAGATTCCACCTGATCTAGGAGCATGCACATATGGATATTCAAGGGAATCTTAGAGATGCCGTTGGCAAGACCTACGAAGAGATTTCGTCAGACTACGAGTATTTCTCAAGTCTATATCAAAGGGCGAAAGCTTTAAAAGAGAAATTCGATGCAAATACTTAAAAGAAGTGTTACCTAACACTGCGAAAAAATAAGCCCTACACCCTAAGCCCCGTAAAACCTTATCTTCGCACGAACACCTACACTCCACTAAGTTGAAAGGAATCATCCTCGCCGGCGGCAGCGGCACGCGTCTTTATCCTCTGACTCGAGCGGTCAGTAAGCAGTTGATGCCTGTGTATGACAAGCCGATGATCTACTACCCACTGTCAAGCTTGTTGATCAGCGGAATCAAAGACATTCTCATCATCTCCACGCCCCACGACCTTCCGGGGTTTCAACGATTGCTGGGGGATGGGTCTCAGTTGGGATGTAATTTCACTTACGCAGAGCAAAAGGTGCCAAACGGACTGGCTCAAGCCTTCGTGATTGGTGAAGAATTCATCGGTAACGACAAGGTGGCACTCATTCTCGGAGACAACATTTTCTATGGAAGAGGTTTTGGTAAAATCCTTCGTGAGAACACGGAGGTGAATGGGGCTATTGTCTACGCCTACCACGTCTCTGATCCACAGCGTTATGGAGTGGTTGAGTTTGATCAGAACAACAAAGTGATCAGCATTGAAGAGAAGCCGAAACTGCCCAAATCGAACTATGCGGTGCCTGGATTGTACTACTATGACAATCAGGTGATCGAGATCGCTAAGAACCTAGAGCCAAGCGCCCGTGGAGAATACGAGATCACTGATGTAAACCGTGCTTACCTTGAAATGGGCAAGCTGCAAGTGTCTAAAATGACGCGCGGAACGGCTTGGTTAGACACCGGAACGTTCGCTAGTCTGATGCAAGCAGGTCAGTATGTTCAGGTGATTGAAGAACGCCAAGGACTAAAGATCGGATGCATCGAAGAGATCGCTTGGCGAATGGGCTACATTGGTGATGAAGAAATGGAACGCTTAGCTGAACCGCTGAAGAACAGTGGTTATGGTCTTTACCTTCTCGAGCAGCTACGCAACCCAGACAAATGACACTAACGGCTTTGAAGAACCCTGCAGATCAGCTTCTCGCGTATAGAGATGCATTCAATAACGCTATCCCAACCGGCACGGTATACAAAATCGCAGGTCTCTATGACCCGATCGATTACCTCATGCAATTAGGGGGTAAGCGTATTCGTCCGGCCATGGTATTAGCAGCGGCTGAAGCCTTCGGCGCTAGCCAAGAAAAGGCCATGGATGTAGCATTGGCGGTGGAAACATTCCACAACTTCACGCTGATGCATGATGATATCATGGACAAAGCCCCACTACGTCGTGGGATGCCTACGGTTCATGAAAAATGGAATGCCAACACCGCCATTCTCAGTGGGGATGCCATGCTGGTGCAAGCATATCAGCACCTATCCAAGAGCGATCCGGCGCAGCTTCCAGAGCTAATGAAGCTCTTTAATCACACGGCCATAGAGGTCTGTGAAGGACAACAACTCGACATGGAATTCGAGACGCGTGATAACGTGACCGTCGATGAGTACATGGAGATGATTGAGCTGAAAACCTCGGTGTTGCTCGCTGCAGCGCTGAAAATGGGAGCCATCATCGCTGGCGCTTCTGAAGAAGATCAGGCCAAGATTTACTCTTATGGAATCAAGGTAGGACTGGCTTTCCAGCTCCAAGATGATTACTTAGATGCCTTCGGTGACCCAGAGAAATTCGGCAAGCAAGTAGGGGGTGATATCTTGGCTGATAAGAAGACTTTCCTCTATCTCATGTGTCAAGATCTCGCTAGCGCGGAACAGCTGAAGTCGCTAAAGAGCTTCCACGGTGTGGTGAGCGAAGAAAAGGTGGCGGTAGTCAAAGATCTTTTTGAAAGTACTGGCGCTTCCGCGATAGCGAAGAAAGAAATGAACGACTATTACAACGAAGCCCTCAGCCTCGTTGACGAATTGAACTGCTCAGAAGAAGGGAAGCTACTTTTCCGATTTTTAGCGGAAATGGTGTTGGTGCGAACTACATGAGCGAAGACCTGATCCCTTTTCAATCATTCCCTGATATCCAGGATCATCGAGAGGTGCTGAAAGCTACTTCATTGCAGATCAATAAGGATGCTGGGGAGGAATGGATCAATACCAGCGACGAACTCTCTCCCGAACTTATATACCAAGCTGTTCGAGAACAGATCAACATCATGTGCGATTGTAACGTACCCGGATTGGTTCGTCTATTCTACCGAGTAGACCTTCCGGAACAGACGGTGCGACAAGTGATTGAGCATGATGACCCTGGCAGTGTGGTAGACCAATTGACTTACCTATTGGTACGAAGAGAAGCGCTTAAAGTGTTCTATCGGATGAGCTATTCCGCGTGAGCGAAAAGGCGAAACCGAACTTTCTGAATTCTCTAAGGTATTATAGCCTATATGTGTAACTTTGTAAGTTAAACGACGGAAGTATCCTGATGGATGATTTTTCATACCTGAGCAACGGTGACGTCAATGCCATCGAAGCTCTTTATCAGCAGTATCGCAAAGACCCGCAATCAGTAGACGAAGGATGGAAGAAATTCTTCGAAGGGTTCGAATTTGCTCAAGCGAATTACGAAGACGGCGGTGCCATCCCTGAAAATGTTCAGAAAGAGTTCAAGGTCATCAACCTCATTGATGGCTACCGCTCACGCGGACACCTCTTCACACTCACCAATCCAGTGCGTCAACGACGTCAGTATTCACCAACACTTGACCTCGAAAATTTCGGCTTGAGTGATGCAGATCTCGATACCGAGTTTGAAGCAGGTGAACAGGTAGGAATTGGGAAAGCAAAGCTCCGCGACATCGTAGAGCATTTGCAGATGACCTACTGCCAGCACATCGGAATCGAATACATGTACATGCGCAAGCCGGAACATGTAGAGTGGATGCGCAACAAAATTGAAATTAAGAATCGTCCGAAATTCTCGACTGACGAAAAGAAGCACTTCTTCAAGAAGATCAACCAAGCGACGGTCTTTGAGCAGTTTTTGCAGAAGAAGTTTGTTGGTCAGAAGCGATTCTCTGTTGAAGGAAATGAAAGCCTCGTGGCAGCCATCGACGATATCGTTGAGACGGGTTCGCGCATGGGAGCCAAAGAATTTGTGGTGGGTATGGCTCATCGCGGTCGCTTGAACACACTTGCACACATCTTCGGTAAACCGTACGATCAAATCTTCTCTGAATTTGAAGGGAAGGAGTACGATGACGATGGTGTGTTTGATGGTGACGTGAAGTACCACTTGGGTTACTCTACGGATGTAGTAGCAGATTCAGGTGAGAAAGTTCACCTTACGCTTTGTCCAAACCCATCTCACCTTGAGGCGGTTGATCCTGTAGTTGAAGGACTCGTTCGTTCGAAGATTGATGAGTACCTCCACGACGAGAAGGCGATTGTGCCGATCCTCATCCACGGAGATGCGGCTATTTCAGGACAAGGAGTTGTTTACGAAGTGGTGCAGATGGCGCAGCTTGATGGCTACCGCACAGGAGGTACAATCCATATCGTAGTTAACAACCAGATTGGATTTACAACTAATTACCTTGACGGACGTTCATCAACATACTGCACTGACGTAGGTAAAGTGACGCTTTCACCAGTATTCCACGTGAATGCAGATGATGTGGAAGCGGTGATTCAAACCGTTCGAATTGCGATGGAATTCCGTCAGACGTTCGGACGTGACGTATTCATTGACCTTCTTGGTTACCGTAAGTATGGACACAACGAAGGTGACGAGCCGAAATTTACGCAGCCTCAGCTGTACAAAGCGATTGCTGCACACAATACTCCACGTGAGATTTACCTTCTGCAATTGATTGGTGAAGGAGTATATACAGCAGAAGATGGAACAAAGCTTCGCGCTGTGTTGGAAGAAGAGTTGAACGCTAAGTTTGATGCTTCGAAAGAAATCTCTCGTGCTTATGTGAAGCACTTCCTTGAAGAAACTTGGAAAGGGTACCAGCAATTGCCTCACGGCGAATTCGACCCTTCTCCGAAAACTGGAGTGCCAAAGAAGAAGTTGTTGGAATTGGCAGAGCGCATCGCGCACCTTCCAGAAGACAAGAAGTTCTTCCGTAAGACGAAAAAATTGATGGCTGATCGTGAGAAGATGATTGCTGAAGATCGTCTTGATTGGTCAATGGGTGAGCTTCTTGCTTACGCTTCTCTTCTAGATGAAAAGCACCCCGTGCGTATTTCTGGACAAGATGTAGAGCGCGGAACATTCTCGCACCGTCACGCTGTGGTCAAAACAGAAGACACCGAGGAAGAATTCATCTCACTCAACCACGTAAGTGACAAGCAAGCGCAGCTTACGATCTACAATTCACTTCTATCTGAGTACGCTGTACTAGGGTTTGAGTATGGATACGCCTTCGGTGTACCAAATGGATTAACAATTTGGGAGGCGCAGTTTGGAGATTTCTTCAATGGGGCACAAATCACGATTGACCAGTTCATCTCGGCTGCGGAGGATAAGTGGCGTACGATGAATGGTCTAGTCATGTTGTTACCTCACGGCTACGAAGGAATGGGGTCAGAGCACTCTAGCGGACGTATGGAACGTTTCCTTCAGCTTTGTGCGGAGAACAACATGTGGGTTGCGAACTGCACAAACCCAGCTAGCTTCTTCCACTTGCTACGTCGTCAGGTAAAGCGTGAGTACCGCAAGCCATTGATTGTCTTTACTCCGAAGAAACTTCTTCGTTACCCGAAAGCAGTGAGCAAACTTGCTGACTTGACGAAAGGTGGTTTCCAAGAGGTGATTGACGATGCTAGTGTAAACGCGAAAGACGTTGACACGGTAGCACTATGCAGTGGTAAGATCTACTACGATATCCTTGAACACAAGGAGAAGACGGGAGCTGGAGATAATATTGCCGTGGTTCGCCTCGAGCAGTTGTACCCACTTCCTGAAGAACAGCTAGACGCGTTGGTGAAGAAATACGGAGAAGATTGCAAGTACATTTGGGTTCAAGAGGAACCAGAAAACATGGGAGCTTGGAGCTACATGTTGCGTAAGTACCGCAAAGCTAACTTGGACGTCATTGCTCGTGTATCTAGTGGTAGTCCGGCAGCTGGTTCTCCTGTAATTCACGCACAACGTCAGCAAGCGATCCTAGATCGCCTTTTTGAAAACGCGAAGGTTAAAGCATAACACGAAATACCCTATTCCATGCCTGTATTGGAAATGAAAGTCCCGAGTCCGGGCGAGTCAATTTCAGAAGTAGAGATCGCAGCTTGGCTAGTACAAGACGGTGACTACGTTGAAAAAGATCAAACGATTGCTGAGGTCGATTCAGATAAGGCGACCTTGGAACTTCCTGCGGAAGGTGCAGGAACTATCACGCTAAAGGCGGAAGAAGGTGACGTGGTAGCAGTAGGAGATGTGGTATGCCACATTGATACTGACGCTGAACGTCCGGCCGGAGCTGCTGCTCCAGCACCCGCTGCCGAAGCGAAACCAGAAGAGAAGAAAGAAGAGCCAAAAGCTGCGCCAGCACCAGCGCCGGCACCAGCACCAGCGGCTGCTTCGAATCAAACATATGCTTCAGGACACCCCTCACCAGCAGCTCAGAAGCTGATGAGTGAGAATGGAATCCAAGCAGGTCAAGTTCAAGGCACAGGCAAAGACGGACGAATCCTCAAGCAGGACGTTGTTGCTGCCATGGCTGCAGGATTTGATACTTCTGCTGCCTCAACATGGGGTGGAAGTCGTGAAATTCGTCGTGAACGCATGTCGTCGCTTCGTCGTAAAGTAGCTGAGCGCCTTGTAAGCGTGAAGCAAGAAACGGCGATGCTAACTACTTTCAATGAGGTGAACATGAAACCAATCATGGACATCCGAGCGAAGTACAAGGCGAAATTCAAAGAAGAGCTTGGAACCAGCTTAGGCTTCATGAGCTTCTTCACCAAGGCTGTTACTATCGCCCTCAACCACTACCCAGCGGTCAACGGACGTATCGACGGTAAAGAAATGGTCTTCCATGATTACGCTGATATTGGTATCGCTGTAAGTTCACCTAAAGGATTGATGGTGCCCGTAGTACGCAACGCAGAACAGATGAGCCTGGCTCAAATCGAAAGTGAGATCAAGCGCCTAGCGATCAAAGCTCGCGACGGTAAGATCACCATCGACGAAATGACAGGAGGAACCTTCACGATTACGAACGGAGGTGTCTTCGGTTCGATGCTTTCAACACCAATCATCAACCCACCGCAAAGCGCGATCCTTGGTATGCACAACATCGTTGAGCGTCCAATCGCAGAAAACGGCGAGGTAGTGATTCGTCCGGTAATGTACGTGGCCCTTTCATACGACCACCGCATCATCGACGGAAAGGAAAGCGTAAGCTTCCTTTACAAAGTGAAAGAAATGCTCGAGAACCCAGAGCGCATGCTATTCAGCGGCAAAGAGCCAGCTGAGGTGTTGCTTGGGTTGTAAGCAAAAAGGGATATAGATTAGGAAAAGGGTGGGCGTTGGCTCACCTTTTTTTGTAGGCGGTAGGCGGTAAGCTGTATGCTGTATTTGGAATGCGGATCGCGGGTTGCGGATTGCGGATTGCGGTGGGGGCTACCTAGAAGGTCGGGTGCCGGACGCCGGTAAAAGAAAACCCCCTTCCCAATGCGGAAGGGGGGTTCTTAGTCTACAAGAGTACCTAATCCCTGTAGACTCCACTTAACCAACATATTAATCCGTTTGATTCTTTGCGTAGCAAAGAATAACTCCTCCCTTCGCAGAGGGGAGGCCGGGAGGGGTCAGTACTTGGGCAAACTCGCGTCTACCTCATCTACCCAGGCCAGAATCCCGCCCTTCAGATTGTATAAATTCTCGAAACCGAAATCTGTTTCTAACTGCTTTATTGCTTTAGCGCTTCTGACGCCACTTCTGCAGTGGACAATCACTTGCTTGTTGCGATCAATGCGATTGGCAAATTCACCCACTGATTTCAGCGGAGCCAATTCACCGTCGATATTCACGATGGCGTATTCGTAGGGCTCACGTACATCGATCAATTGATGAGGTACGCCGCTTTCACGCATACGCTGAAGGTCAGAGACGCTTACCTCTTTCACCTCAGCTTTCTCCACGCGTTCGGTAGTTCCAATACCACAGAATTGCTCGTAGTCGATCAGTTCTGTTTGGGTAGGGTTTTCACCGTTGAGGGGGTTTTTGGGATCGCGGTATACCTTCAACGTTCTGGTCTCAAAGGTGGCAGCGTCCATGAGGAAGAGTCTTCCGTTGAGGGTGTCGCCTACGCCTGAGATGACCTTGATGACTTCATTTGCTTGAAGGCTGCCCATGATACCTGGGAGTACGCCAATGACGCCTCCTTCGGCACAGCTTGGCACCAATCCTGGAGGAGGTGGTGTAGGGAAGAGGTCGCGGTAATTCGGTCCTCGGTTTCCCTCCTCGTCCAGGTGGTTGAATACGCTGACTTGTCCTTCAAATCGGTAGATCGAAGCGTATACGTTTACCTTATCTAAAAGAACACAAGCATCGTTGACCAGGTAGCGGGTTGGGAAATTATCGGTTCCGTCTGCCACTACATCGTAGTCTTTGATGATGTCAAGTGCGTTCGCTGAGGTCAGCTGCGTGTTGTAGGTCTTGACTGTAATGTGTGGATTCAGTGCGCGAATGCGCTTCGCTGCCGCCTCCACTTTGGGGGTACCTACATCATCGATTCCAAAAAGCACTTGACGTTGAAGGTTGGATTCATCGACGACGTCAAAGTCAACGATACCCAGTGTTCCCACTCCTGCTGCCGCGAGGTAGAGGAGTAGCGGACTACCTAATCCGCCTGAACCGACGATCAGAACCCTTGATTCCTTCAGCTTACGTTGACCTTCAATATTAAACTGAGGAATGATCAAATGTCGGCTATAACGTTCTAGTTCTTCTTTCGAGAATGTCACTTCTTCTGCCATGGTCGCGCTTTTTAGTAGCTTCCACCCGCTATCGCGGGAATAATCGAAACTACCGAATTTGCTTCAACAGTAGTGTGTTCTCGGTTGAGCGCGTGAATATCTTCATCTCCAACATAGATGCGTACGAATGAACGAATATCTCCACGTTCGTCAAGGAGGTGTTGTTTCAGTCCATTGTATTCATCAATCAGTTGGTTGATCACTTCTTTTACGTTGTTTCCTGTGCTTTCAAATACCGCCTGGTCGGCGGTAAACTTGCGCAATGGGGTTGGGATAATGAGTCGTGCCATGATTGTAGTTTTTATGAGGCCTTATTGGCCGAAGTATTTACGTTTCTATTGGATATGATTTCTTCTTGTTCGAATGCTCGATCATCGTTCAAGGTCCATGAGGTGATGTCTACCACTTTTTCTGGTTGGACACTAAGAATGATGTAGCTGAAGGATGGTAATGCTTGCTTCAAATCGTGTTCCGAAGGAATGGCTGGGTGCAATGGATGGGTGTGGTAAATACCGAGGAATTCAAGCCCTTCCGCGATAACGAATTGTTCAGCCTTCATGTAGTCTAGAGGGTCGATCGCAAAACGACGACGTTGATCACCTTCTTTTGCGTTCACCACTGGTTTGATCACCGTTACATGCTTCACGCCTTCCACCGTTTTCCCGTAAAAGAATCCACAGATTTCATTTGGGAAACCTTGTAGGGAGTGACTCTTCATGAGATCTTCAGCTTGAGCCGTGAGTTCGAGCTTCTTCATGATTTCAGGATTGGATCAACAACCTCTGAGTACTTTGTAGCGTCGTCTGGAAAGACAGTGACGATGGTGCCTTCTTCAATCTTCTCCGCCAAGAGAATGGCGCCGAGGAGGTTCGCTGCCGAACTAGGAGAGAGGAACAGACTTTCATAACGAGCAGCATCTTTCAAGACTTCGTAGGCACCTAGCGTGTCCACACCTTGGATGTCGTCTGCGAGTTGATCGTCATAAATACCCGGCACCTTCGCCGTCTCCAGGTGTTTCCAGCCTTCCAGACCGTGCAGGGCGGTTTCCGGCTGCAATCCGATAACTTGAATTGATGGATCGTATTCCTTCAGTTTGCGCGAAGTACCAGTGAATGTTCCCGTGGTTCCTAGTCCAGCAACAAAATGCGTGATTTGACCTCCGGTTTGGCGAATGATCTCTTCCGCCGTTGAGTTGTAATGGGCTTTCCAGTTATTATCGTTGTTGTATTGATCAGCGTAGAAGTACTTGTCTGGTTCCGCGCTAGCGAGAGCCAACGCTTCACGTTGAGAACCATCAGTAGATTCAAATGGAGAAGTGAAAATGAGGTTCACACCGAGTGCCTGGAGAATATTCTTGCGCTCTTTGGTCACATTGCCAGGAACCGCGAGTGTAAGCGGGATTCCGGCAACTGAAGCAAATACAGCGTAAGCGATTCCTGTGTTGCCACTTGTAGCATCAAGCAGGTGTTTTCCTTCGTTGAGTTTTCCTGATTCGATGGCCTCTTTCATAATGTTATACGCCGGACGCGCCTTCACGCTTCCTCCCATTTGTTGCCATTCGAGCTTAGCATAGATCTTCACTTTTGGATTCGGACTAAGCTTCGTGATTGGATAGAGCGGCGTGTTCCCAACGTAGTGTTGCAATTCGTGGAAACGTTCCACCGATCGAGAAGTAGGTATCATTGTGTGCATGGTTCAAGTGTTGGTGTCTAGGTCATGAATGTGAACTAGACGTGTAATCAATTCAGGTCTTTTTTCAATAGATAGAAATCTGTTCGTTCGTAGTCTTTGTTGTCATGAACGCCCACTTCAGCGAGTGTTTTTGGTGGTGGGACGACTACTTTTTCGCCTTCAACCCAATTCACAGGAAGTGCCACTTTGAATTCATCTGCCGTTTGCAAGGCAGTGAGTACTCGTTTCACTTCGTCTATGTTTCGTCCTACGTTCAGCGGGTAGTAAATAATAGCACGAATCGTCTGTTTCGGATCAATGATGAAAACCGCACGTACCGCAGCAGTGGCACTTTCTCCAGGATGAAGAAGTCCATATTTCTGTGCTACAGACTGGTCGAGATCTGCGATAATGGGGAAGTCAAGAAGTACCCCAGAATTCTGCTTTACATTTTGTACCCAAGCCAAATGTGCATGCACACTGTCAATGCTCACTCCAATGAGTTTTGTATTCTTCTGGTCGAAGTATGATTTATTCTTTGCAAACTCTACCAATTCGGTAGTACAAACAGGAGTGAAATCAGCGGGATGCGCGAAGAAGATTACCCAGCTGTCTTTGTTGTATTCTGAAAATTGGAGATCACCGTGAGTTGTTGGTGAGTTGAAATCTGGTGCTTGATCCCCGATGCGAGGAATTCCGTTAATCTGATTGAGTCTGTTTTGAGACATGATGTATGTATTTTGAGTCTGTTTTTTCAAAAATTGACACAAAAAGAAAGGGCCCTTCTTGTGAAAGGGCCCTGAATCTTTTCGTCTGTGATCGGTTGTTATCCGAGCATACCCCTTCCGTTCCGCTTTTCAGCAGAGCAACAACAACAGCATGTTGTGCTAGAAAGGACTCCGATGTTATTTACTCCCGACATTTTAACCAAGTATTAAACCAATAAACCAAAAAAAAGCCCCTCCGGTGGTCGGAGGGGCTTCAAATATTGTGACATATACACTGTTCCCTACCGAACCTTTTGGAGGCTAGTAAAACAACAACATGTAAATGTGAAATTCGTGTTCATTCTGATACAAAGATAGGGCGCTTTCTTTAAAGTTCTGCATGCATCCTCGAAAAAAACCTGAGGAGTCCGTTCTTATCGAGTGAAAAAACGGTGTGTAACTGCCTCATTGTCAGCGATAATGCGAGCGATCAAAATTTTTGAGTTCCAAGCGCTAGTTTCGAGGGTAATGTTGCTTCCGTAATCTTGATTGAGCAGTTTTCCATCACTTGAAAAGAGATAGAGATGCATGTTTTTTCTTTCTTGATGTTGGAATTGGATGCTTCCGATTTGTTCTTTCATCGCTATCGCGGAATGGGGTGAACCTCAAATGCGTCTTAACGAAATACGCTGAATCTTTCGCCGTCCAAACGCAGCATGATCATGAGAAGAATCGTGAAGCCCATTAGAGAAGATCCTCCGTAACTGAAGAAGGGGAGGGGGATTCCGATCACCGGGGCGATACCCAGTACCATCCCCACGTTGATCAACAAGTGCATGAATAATATACTGGCCACCGAGTATCCGTAGACCCTTGAGAACTGGGATCGTTGTCGTTCAGCGAGGTGAATAACACGCAAGATCAGGGCGATAAACAAGGCAACCACAAACATGCTCCCAAAGAAGCCCCACTCTTCACCAATCGTACAAAAGATGAAGTCGGTATGTTGCTCTGGAACGAACTTGTAGCGCGTCATCGGGCCGTTCAAATAACCTTTTCCGGTCCAACCTCCAGACCCAATGGCCGCCTTCGCATGGCGAATGTTATAGTCGGCATCTGGGTTTTCGTTCATCCCGAAGAGCACGTAAATACGCTCCCGTTGGTGTGGCTGTAAGATTTCTTCAATTCCGAAATTGACGGCGAATGAAAATGCCAAAGCACCCGCCAAACTGAGGGCGACAATGCGGTAATTCTTTCTGCGGTAACGCGGTAAGGTGAAGCTTCGAACCCCGAAGAATATCAAGGCACCAAGTATCACCAAGACGAAGAGCATGACATAGATTCCACTCTGTTCACCAAAGCCCGGATATTCCACGGTAGTGGCTCCAGAAAGAATGGCGACAATAGCCAAAATGATGGCGCCAAAGCCTACGATCAGGATGTTACCGGAGAGTCCTTCTCGATACAATGCAAAGACCAAACCTGCGAAGACCAATACTGTTCCAGCATCAGGTTGCAAAAGAATTAATCCCGCCGGAATACCAATCACCAAGGCGGCTTGAATACGTGTTGAAAGGGCTTTAAATCGTGGCCCTGTTTGGGCAATGAACCACGCGAGCATCAAGGCCGTGGTAGTCTTCGCAAACTCGGAGGGCTGTATACCAAATGATCCCACGCCAAACCAGGATCGGGCTCCTCCGACTTTCTTACCGATAATCAGGACGAGAATTAACAATACCAAGACGGAGACATAGCTTATGACGGAGAACCGTATGAAGAATTCACCTTCGGTATTCAGCAAGACCAAGGCAATGAAGGTGCAGATTCCCATCCAAATCAGTTGCTTTCCGTGGTCTGCTTTGAAGTCGAAAATGGCTTGGTGATCTGGGTCGAAATTGGCACTGTAAATAGCCGTCCAGCCAATTAGAACCAATAGGAAGTATAATCCCAAGGTGACCCAATCAAGGTTCTTGCGTATTTCTTGTCGCCGTGTTGCACTCATGGTCCCAAGAATTCTGCATCAAGAATACGCTGCTCTTTCGCAGGGTTCGCAATGGAGTCGTTCAAATACTGTTCGATGAGAAGGCTCGCAATTGGTGCGGCCCATGTTCCTCCGAATCCACTCCATTCCACATAAACACTCACCGCGATTTGAGGGTCGTCTTTCGGAGCGAAGGCGATGAAAACCGAGTGATCAGGCAAAGGGTCATTCTGAACTGTTCCTGTCTTACCACAAACTTCAATGCCTTCAATGCGGGCACGTCGGGCAGTACCTCCCGGGGTGTCAACCACCTTTTGCATGGCGTTCACGACTGTCTCAAAGTGTTGCTCATCAACCCCTGTTGAAACGGGTTCAAGGAACTGCTCTGGCTTGCCATCTGTACCAACACTTTTGATCACGTGAGGAGGATAGTAGTATCCGCGGTTCGCGATAATAGCAGACAGGTTGGCCATTTGCAGCGGGTTGATCAGCAACTCGCCCTCACCAATACTGATGGAGTAAATCGTACTGTAGGCCCACGAAAGCTCACCGTAGATATTGTCGTAGTATGATGACCCGGGAACATTTCCTTTGAGGATGCGAGGGATATCAGAGTTTAAATCGGTTCCGAATCCAAACCGGTGAATCTTCTCTTTCCAGGCGTTCAATCCAATCTGTGCATCCTTGAAACGACTATCTTCTTCTCCTTGCTCTACCATGCGCTTCATCACCTGATGGAAATAAGGGTTACACGAGTGCATAATGGCTCCTTCCAAGTCGTCATAACTGTGTGCCCCGTGACAACCGATGATACCGCGATTACAAGTAATGCGAGTGGCTGGTGTAATCTTCCCGTCTTGCAAGGCGATGAGGCTTTGAACCATCTTAAAGATCGAACCTGGACGGTATTGTCCTTGAATAGCTCGGGTGTAGAGAGGCTTTAAACTATCGCCTTGAAGTTGGGCGTAGTTGGTGCCTCGCTGGCTTCCAACAAGCAGGTTTGGGTCCCATCCAGGGGCACTCACCAAAGCTAGGATTTCACCTGTTTTTGGTTCAATGGCAACCACACTACCCAGCTTGTTCTGCATGAGCTTTTCAGCATAGGCTTGAAGGTCTGCTTCAAGAGTGATAGTCAAGTCTTTTCCTTGAACGGCAGCGGTATCGAGTCGGCCACCATCAAAGCTTTCTTGCACGTTATTCCGCACATCTACTAGCACGTATTTCGCGCCTTTTCGTCCGCGTAGTTCTTCTTCGTAAGTGCGCTCAATTCCTCCTTTGCCGATGTAATCGCCAGGCATGTAGTAGGAATTGCGTTCAATGTCTTTTGGTCCGGCTTCGGCAAAATCACCAAGCACGTGGGCACCAATGCCACGGGTGTAATTTCGAACCGTACGTGTTTGTCCGTAGAAGCCGGGATACTTATGCAGCTGCTCTGCGATGCGGGCGAAATCTTCGGGATCAATCTGTTTCTTGATGACCGATGCTTTATATCGGGAATAGCGCTTGGCTTTGTTGAAGGATTCTTCGAAATCTTCCACATCCATTTTGATCAAGTCGCAAAATGCAACCGTGTCAAATGGAGCCACTTTTCGCGGTGTGGCCATGAGGTCATAAATCGCGCGATTGGCTACGAGGAGTTCACCATTTCGGTCATAGATCAATCCACGACTAGGGTAGATCTTCACCTTCTCTTCTGTGAGCTCAGCGGCTTTGGCTCTCCAGTCGTCAGTGGCTACCTGAAGTGAAAATAGACGTGCAATAAAGATCACACCGAACAGGAGAAAAATCCCTGTGATGATATAGCGTCGATTCCCTAGGTTCATTGATTTCGTCTGTCTGTAGGAGAGTAAATGAGGTACTGACCAATGGTCAATAAGAGCAACGTCGCCAAGGTGCTCAGTAGTACTTTTCCAAGGGTGCTAAAGAACGGCGTAAAGCGGAAGAGCTCGATGAAGAAGAGCCACAAATGGTGGATCAAGGTCAGAATACCTGCATAGGTAACATACCACGCCAATCCCATGTCTTGAATGGTCGGTCGTTGTCCGGCTTCATACCCTTCACGCGGTGACAAAGCACGTTGCACCAATGGCTGCATAAATGCGAGCACCAAACTCGCTGAAATATGTAGGCCCAATGTATTCGTGAACATGTCAACCAATGCGCCCGTGGCGAAAGCAATCACCAACAAAAGTGAGCGCGGCGTATTGATAGGCAACATCAAGATTCCGAAGATGTAAATGAAGGGCAGCATGGTGCCATTCCAAAGATCGATGCGGTTCACCACCAACCCTTGAATCAAGACGAGGAAAAGGATCCTCAGGGTATTTCTAACGATCAATGCGATCATTGTTCTTCGTCTTGTTGACTGCGCAGTTCAAGTTCGCGCTGTTCTTCATTCAAGAAATCTTGGATCACTTGCACATAGCTCAACTCGTGGAAGGCGGTGGTCAGGCGAATATCGATTTCGTAAAAATCTTCTCCTTCTGGAATCTTGTAATTCTCAATCACTCCAACGTTCATCCCTTCCGGAAAGTAAGATGAGTATCCGCTAGTTACCACGGTGTCACCTCGAGAAGGGTTGGCGTAGCGCGGAACTTCAATTACCCGTGCAAGAGTAGGGTCTTCTCCGGTCCAGATGACTCGACCGAAAGCTCCGCTTCTCTTGAGTTTGATTCCAAGTGCAAAGTTGTTGTTAATCAACGGCATGATCGAGGCGAAATGCTCGCTCACATCTTTCACAATTCCCACCGCAGATTCCCCAAAGATCACTCCCATTTCCTTTCGGATACCTGAAGCGCTTCCTTTGTCAATAGTGATGTAATTGTTGACGCGGTTGATACTGTTATTCACTACCCGGGCAGGCATGAATGAGTAACGTCGCAAGTAGAGTGTGTCTTCGAAGATGTAAATCTGATCTCCCAATTTCTGGAAGGCATCTCCACTTTGATTGCGCAGATCGGCATTCTCTTTGGCGAGCTCTTCGTTGATTGACTGAAGGCGCAGGTACTCAGAGATAGCGGTGCGACGAGCGTACAGTTCTCCTGTGATGCGGTTCGCAGAATGTAGTGCGACTGCGCGCTGATAATTATTGTTTCGGACAAGTAACGCGAAGGCGAGCACTTCCAGCCCAATGAAGATCAGGAATACATGATATCTGTAAATCAGCTGCCAAAAGATCCTCATTGATGGACTTCAGTCAAATTATTCGCGCATCAGGAACTGGAATTTGTCGATGTTCTTCAGTGCGATGGCTGTTCCTTTCGCTACCGCGCGAAGTGGTTCATCAGCAACGTGAACCGGGAGGCGTGTTTTCTGGGAGATACGCTTATCGAGACCGCGTAGCAATGCTCCACCTCCTGCGAGGTAAATACCTGTGCGATAGATGTCAGCTGAAAGTTCTGGTGGAGTGTTCTCCAAACAGCTCAAGATGGCCTCCTCGATCTTCGAGATACTTTTGTCAAGAGCGTGCGCAATTTCAGAGTATGACACGTGAATCTCTTTTGGAATCCCCGTCATCAAGTCACGTCCGCGAACGGCGTAGTCTGCTGGTGGTTCATCCAACTCAGGAAGCGCAGCCCCAACTTCAATCTTGATTTGCTCAGCAGTACGCTCACCGATCAAGATGTTGTGTTGACGACGCATGTATTCTTCAATGTCATGGGTGAATTCATCACCCGCAACACGGATGTTCTTATCAGTCACGATTCCGCCGAGAGCAATGACTGCAATTTCAGAAGTACCACCACCGATATCGATAATCATGTTACCCATCGGCTCTTCCACATCGATACCAATACCGATAGCTGCTGCCATCGGTTCGTGGATGAGATACACTTCTTTGGCTCCGGCGTGCTCGGCGCTGTCTTTTACCGCTCGCTTTTCTACTTCTGTAATTCCGGAGGGAATACAGATGACCATTCGAAGGGAAGGTGCAAACCAAGAGCGACCTTTGTTAATCATCTTGATCATTCCCTTGATCATGTCTTCCGCAGATTGGAAGTCGGCAATTACACCGTCTTTTAGCGGACGAATCGTCTTGATGTTTTCGTGGGTCTTTCCATGCATTTGTTGCGCTTGGCGACCAATGGCTACGGTTTTACTTGTAGCGCGGTCTTTCGCAACGATAGATGGCTCATCAACAACAACTTTATCGTTGTAGTAGATGATCGTATTTGCCGTTCCGAGATCGATGGCGATCTCTTGCATGAAAAAATTGAACAGGCCCATGGTTCTCCCCTTGTATAAAGCTCAGTGTGCGGATTCGTAGCAAATATATGCATTGAAGCATGCCCTCGACCGCACCCTTAAATTCGTAGCTAACTTTCCAGTGTTAGTGTTTAAAATGACGGTATCCGGTAAAAAACATCGCCATTTCATGCTCATCACAGTAGTCAATGCTGAGCTGGTCTTTTACAGATCCACCAGGTTGTACGACAGCTTTGACTCCTTCGTTACCTGCAAGTTCAACACAGTCAGGGAATGGGAAGAAAGCATCGCTTGCCATCACGGCTCCGTTGAGGTCGAATCCGAATGACTTAGCCTTCACAGCTGCTTGTTTCAGCGCGTCTACGCGTGAGGTCTGTCCGGTTCCGCTCGCTAGAAGCTGTTTGTTTTTAGCAAAGACAATTGTATTTGACTTTGTGTGCTTCACCAACTTATTTGCAAATACTAAGTCTTCGATTTCGCGATCTACTGCACCTTCTTTCGTCACCTGCTTGAATCCAGCAGCTACGTCTGTGTGCGTATCACGATCTTGAAGCAAGTATCCGTTGAGGGTAGTTCGGATTTGTGTTTCAGGAAGATCCCAGTGCTTTTGAACAAGAATGATTCGGTTCTTCTTCGCTTGAAGCACTTCCAGTGCGTTCCCTTCGTAAGAAGGAGCAATCACTACCTCACAGAAGAGTTCATTGATCTTTTCCGCGGTAGCGACATCAATCGGCTTATTTGAAATCAGAATTCCACCAAAAGCAGAAACAGGATCTCCGGCTAACGCCGCCTCGTAAGCTTCTTTCAAGTTGCTACGTGTGGCCAAACCACAGGCGTTGTTGTGCTTAAGAATTCCGAAGGTTGGGTCATCATCTTTGAACTCACTCATCAACAATACTGCGGCATCGATGTCGAGTAGGTTGTTGTATGAAAGCGCCTTTCCGTGAAGCTGATCGAACATCCCTTCAAGGTCTCCGAAGAAGTAACCTCGCTGGTGCGGGTTCTCTCCGTAACGAAGCGCTGTGCCGTTCACATGGCTTTCTTTCAATACCGGCTCATCGGAAGTATTGAAGTAGCGGAAGATCATCGTATCGTAATGCGAAGAAATATTGAAGGCAGAAGCCGCCAATTCTTTGCGATCATTCATTGAAGTTTCACCGTTTTGATCAACCAAGATATTGAGCAAACGAGCATACTTGACTTGTGAAGGAACAATTACGACGTCTTTGTAATTCTTCGCTGCTGCGCGAATCAAAGAGATTCCACCGATATCAATTTTCTCGATGATATCTTGATGCGGAGCTCCACTCGCTACGGTATCCTCGAATGGGTAAAGGTCAACGATCACCAAGTCAATTGCTGGGATTTCGTATTCCTCCATTTGAGCAGTGTCGTCACTTAGCTCGCGACGACCTAAGATTCCGCCAAATACTTTTGGGTGAAGGGTCTTCACACGACCTCCAAGAATTGAAGGGTATGAAGTCACATCTTCCACGGGAACAAACTCTGCTCCCATAGCCTCTATGGCCTTCTGTGTTCCGCCTGTACTGTAGATAGTTACGCCTAGACGTTGTAGTTCTTTTACGATCGGTTCGAGTCCATCCTTGTGAAATACCGAAATGAGCGCTGATGAGATACGCTTTTGACCTTCCATTTGTTTAAAGTAGATGAGGGTTCTTGAAGGCGCAAAAGTAGTGGTTACGTGTGCTTTATGAAAGTCGTGTTGAAAAATGCTGAGCGGATAGATAATGTGGCGAACGAACCGAGGTCACTCTGCTTTGTATGTACCTTGCGATATGCTTTATCTCAGGCTTCTTAAAGAGAGCTTTTTATTCGCCTGGCAGGCGATTGTCACGAACAAACTGCGCACCTTTCTCTCGCTTTTAGGTGTGATGGTTGGAATCTTCGTGATTACCTGTGTGTTCACCTTGGTAGACTCCATGGAGGATAATCTCAAGAGTACATTTAGCATCATTAATGATGATGTTCTCTTTGTACAGATCATGCCATGGGGTCCAGAAGCTGATGGTGAATACAAATGGTGGGAGTACTTCCAACGTCGTCAACCAACCATCAGAGATAAAGACGCGCTCGAAGAGCGTATGGTGAATGCGGCGGCAGTGGCTTTCCAAACAGGGACCATGGGTCGAGCTGAGCGAGGGAGTAATACTATGGAGTCAGCGCAAATTGCCGGAGTCTCCAAAGATTATGAGAAGTGCATTACGATCAACATCGACCAGGGTCGATACATCACAGATATTGAGTTTCAGGGTGGACGACCGGTAGCGGTGATTGGCGCTGATGTCGCAGATATGCTGTTCCCAAATGGAAATGCGATTGGGAACGATATGAAGGTGAAAGGTCTGAAGGTCACGGTCGTGGGTACTTTCAAACGTGAAGGTGTTTCGTTGTTCTCAGATGGCTTTGATCAGATTGTGATGCTGCCTGCGAAGTTTTCGAACCGCATTATCAATGTGCGAAATGCCGATGCTTCTATTCTCGTGAAAGCAGGAGAGGGATTGTCGATGGATATGCTGAAAGATGAAGTGATTCAGAATTTCCGTTCCGTGCGAAAAGTTCGTCCGAAGGAAGACAATGATTTTGCAGTTAACCAGATGGATTCCCTGACTGCCTTCCTTGACCAGATCTTTGCTAGCTTAGAAATCGGGGGGTGGTTTATTGGAGGCTTTGCCATCCTTGTTGGATGTTTCTCTATTGCCAACATTATGTTTGTTTCTGTTCGCGAACGCACCCGGATTATTGGTATTCAGAAAGCCTTAGGTTCAAAGAACGCCTTCATTTTAGGTCAGTTCCTATTTGAATCGATTGCCCTTTGTGTATTTGGTGCGCTGATGGCGCTCGGACTGATATGGATTGTGATACTCATTGTGAATTTCGCCGATATCGGCTTTACCTTGGGGATGCATTTTAATCGCTTTTTCATTGCCATGGTCATCGCTGTTGTTTCTGGGCTGATCGCCGGAATTGCACCAGCTGTGAAAGCCGCACGCATGGATCCTGTGGAGGCAATGAGAGGGTAAAAAGAAACCGATACCCTCTCAGGCATCGGTCTCTCTGTATATAGAACTTTGGTTAAGTTACTGTTTAGCAAATTCTTCGCTATGGAGTACTTCGGCCTCTGTGGTGACACTCATCGTGTACAACCCAGGGAGGAGAGAACCAATGTTCACGTCGATACCACCTTCCGGTAGGTTACCGAATTGTTCGTCAATTGCGACTTGACCATTCAATAAGAATACGGTGATAACCACTGCTTCATCTATGGCTACTTCGGGAGTAACCCTGATGTTTTCCGCAGTAACGATGACTTCGAATTCAGTTTGAATTACCTCTTCTGCCGTCAGGCCAAGCATATCTTCAATTTGTCCGTTGCCTGTTCCAGGAGCAATTCCTGTAATGGTCACCATCATTTCAGTCGTGTCTTCACAGTCGCCGTTGATGGCTGTCAGTTTCACAGTGTAAATTCCTGCTTCAGTGAAAGTGTGCTGTGGATCGAAATTCAACGAGTCAAGGGAGCCATCACCAAAGTCCCACATCACGTTTGAAGTATTGTCTGAGCTACTATTGAAGAAGTAGATCGAACCTCCATCGTTCAGCGATACATTGGTTGAATTCGCGCCAAACTCAGCAAATACTGCGTTGTGATCACGTAGATCGAAATTCTCGATGTCGTGTGCATTACCACAGTTACTTACAACGTCTACTGTGTATACTCCGAATGGAAGATCTGTCAACGTAGAGTCGCCTGTGATGGCTTCTAGGTTGATCGTTTCGCCATCCTCAGAGTTCGTCAATGAGATGTCCCACGTGTAATCTTCGCTGGCGAAGAAGGTAATGGTTCCGTCTTCTGAAGTATTACAGTTGTCAACGCTTGACGTCGCTTCAATCGTTTCTTGTGGTGCTGCTTCCACTTGTACGATGCGTGAGGCAGTATTACACTGTTCACTCTGGTTGGTTACGATGACTTCGTAGAAACCAGGAGGTAGGTCCTCAGCAGTATCTGCTGTAGTCATATCCTCTACTTCACGAATAACCGTACCCATTTCATCGTACCATGTGAATGTCCATGGTGCATCACCAAATCCTTGGGCAACGATGGTACCGTCTTCTGCTTCGTCACATGATTCAGCAAGCGGTGTGACATCGAGAGGAGCGCTTACGTGAATCGCGAAACGATCTTCTGCCATGTCTTCTGTTACCTCGAATTCATAGGTGTCATCCAGATTGAATGGATGGAATGTATTTAACTCGCGGTCTTCTAGTACGAAACACAAGTTGCCTTCGTAGCTATCGACCAAGATGTTCTTGAGGGTAAGGACATCATTCTGGCCCGGTCTGAGAAGAAGGTCAATGACCATGTCCTCTTCAGGAACCGGAACCATAGTGATGCTCATAGGGTGGTGGACCGCCGTGTCTGGCACGGTGGCCAGGTTAGGTAAGGCAGGATCACCAGAGAAGAACTTGTATGCATCCAGGTGTGGATCGAAACCGATTTCTGCTCCGTAATGGAAACCGATAACTGTCTCATCATACTTGTTCTCATCGTTGGTAAGAACTTTAACTCGTACAATACTCTGCGTATTCATGTCTTGTGAGCGCATGAAGACTCCGCCAGTATTGACTTTTGCTTTTTCGTTGATGGTAAGAGCAGGGTTTGGTCCGCTTGCTTTCACCCAGAATGCCTGGAATGAAGCTACTTGGTTGTCAAGCGCACCTACACTGATTCCGTTGATGTACGAACCGTACTGCTCATTGATCGGGTCAAAGGCATAGATCGCGTCATCAAGGTCTGTTTTTGTCCAACCGAGCTCATCATCCCAATCAATGGCAGATGGGTAAGGGTTGGCAATGAGGTTCCATCCATCGTTGTATGGATCTGTATTCGAAACCGTTTGTGTCAATGTATAGGTCAGATCACCTTTATGGAAGTTTCCAATCAGGTCAATCAAGGTTGGAGAAGGGATGAAGTACACAAAGTACCCGCGTGAATTTCCAATGACATCTGTAATGGCATTCACTGATTCGAACCCGTTGTGAAGGTCTCCTTCAACTACCGTTTCGTTATATACACGCACATTACTCCAGGGATCTTCCGCACTCGGGTAACTTGGGTAATCAGAACCAGAGAATCCTGTGGTTGGGATATCATCGTTCCATTGCTCAAAGGTGGCGTTAGTAATTGGTGAACAAATCATACGCCAGCTACCGCTAGCTGCAGGGAAATAACGGTTGTAGGTGATTTCATCTCCCAAGATTTCTGCTTGAGATTTGATCTCTCCAATACTACCTGTATTCGTATCGTCAGAAAGGAGCGTTACCGCATGTCCATCCCAGTCGAAAACACCATCATCTGGCATCATCGCACCTGTCAATTTAATGTCGACCATCAAGCGAAGGGAATCTTCCGAATCAATGCGCAAGTCATGGAATGTTGGGATTTCGTTTCCTTTAATCAGCTGCAATCCCGACCCCATGAATGTGAACTTTCCTTCATCCATGACTAGGTCTCCATTATGAGCTAGGTCTCCTTTCAATCGAAGGTTTCCGAAATTACTGCTGAAGTTTATTGTAGAACCTTCTTTGATTAATAGATTGGTTAGCGTCATCGTAGAACCAATCGAAGGGTCATAGGTGTCAGTATCAATGGTCACGTTCGCATCTGTTGGAGGCACTTCTCCATCGAACCAGTTACCAGCGGTATTCCAGTCATCAGAAATCGTTCCTTTCCAGATGTAATCGTTGTATTCGTTTTCACAGATCATTTCTGGGTCACTTAGTGTGATCGTAATCAACTGACTGCACGTTGCGACAGTACCGGTTGGATCTGCGAGAGTCCATGTCACTGTGGTTTCTCCAGCTGGATAGGTATCCGAGGCATCTGAAGAATTGTTGAAGTCATTGAGAATAGAGAAACATCCAGGGCGATTTCCACTGTCCCAAAAACTTGCATCCGAATTATACAATTGGCCATCATAATTGTATGCCGAGGCATCATCAATGCTGGTTCCTGAACCTTGAGTAAAATTATAGTCGATTAAGAGGTCTATATCTGTATTATCCGGACACAGTGTTTCATTAATTTCACTTATTGATAATGCTCGGTTCCATACCCGGAATATGGCAATGTCTCCATTGAAATAGTCATTTGGCCCTCTGGAGCCGTTATAAGTTGAAGCTTCACTACCAGTACCTACAAAACCGAAGCGTGTAGTGTTGTCACCCATTTGTGTTCCTCGGTTGTCAGTTGCATCGAGAACACCATCAATGTATATGTACATGTCACCATTGTCATATACACCCACCACATGGTGCCAAAGACCATCATCTACACGTGTGGAGCTTCCCATGTCTTTGATTCCAGAATTGGTGTTGACGCACCAAGAAACTTCTCCGGAACCGGCACCATTACCATTGATTCCAAGTCGCCAGTATTCACTTCGGTCAAAAGACGAAATAATTTGATTTCCTGAGTCAGAAGTTCTAATCCAAGCTTCTACCGTATGTTCATCATAGAATCCTTGATAGTAAAAGTCTTCTACGGCGATATAGTCGTTGTAACCATCGAATACGGCAAAATTGGCATCGAATTCAGTACCGTAGACTAAACTTCCTGCGGTAGGAGAAGTGATTGAAACATCTTCTTGACAGTTGTCATCAGTATCAGTAACGGTGATGTCGTCACCACAATTGAAATCAGGTTCTTCAACCGTTACTGTTAATGTAACCGTGGTTGATTCTGGTGATACATTATTGTCCGTACCAGTGATTTCATATGTATAAGTTCCTGCAGCAAGTCCTGAAAACGTCATGTTTAGCATCGCTGGATTTCCTGATGTATTCGTGTTGATTGTGCTACCCCCATTTCCGAGATCATCTACAGCAATAGACACTGTTTCGTTTGACTCAGGTCCGATAAAGCCTACTTCAATCGTTGTCGAACCACCTTCTGTATATGAAACGGTATTTCCGTCCGGAAAACTTTGTGCTACTGGTGGGAAGTTCGTGGCACTCGATACATCGAGCTCAATACACTGATCATCCAACCAGTTAACGCCTTCTTCGTTTCCGTCAGGTCCGTCATAGTCATCATTGTTCTCAGAGAATAGCCCGATCTGGATATAGTCTGTTCCGTTTCCTGCATTCACTCCGACCGTTGCGGGGTATCCCCCAAATCCGTCCACACCCGAAGATGCTGATCCGGTAGTCCAACCCATGTCGCCATAGAAGAAGCCAACGTTGTTCCCTGGTTCGAGCACATCATCTGTTCCATCAGTGAGTACCACTTGGAATGAGTTGTAGAGGTTTTCACTATATTCTCCGTAGGCATTGTAAGGCCCTACTTCGACCCATGTCACATAAAAGGCGTGATCGGTCACATAGTACCAAACCTCTCCACTGGCATCACGGGTATCCACGTCACCCCAGAAAGGAGCAATCATAGGGGTGGTGATTGGGAAACCTGATGGTGAGTACCACCAATAACCATTATCGAAAGTCAGGTTACCGTTGTTGTTCAAGTACACCGAGGTGTATTGATCACCATACAAATCGAAAGTGAATGGAAGAGATATAGGTCCAAGAGAACCATCATCGTTTTCAGGAAACTCAGTCCAAGTATTTGGATCGAAATCGATCCAACAATCTGAACTACGGTTTCCCGCGTCTTCAAGAATGTCAGTAATATCAGGCACCACTGATTTATTCTGAGTAGTCACATAGGTCATGTCGAGCGTTCCAGCTTCTTTCCCTTGTCTTACTTCCGGACTTGGGTAAATCATTTCTGGATCATTACTCTCAGTCCCTTCTATAGCCTTGCTTTGTGCGAAAGTGACAGTCGAAACCAAGGCAAACACCAATGTTATGATCGACATTGCGAGACGGGCGATTCTCGCGTTTAATTGAAGTGTTTTCATCATACAGACGTTGAATTCGGAGCATGAGAGCATCCGAAATGTTAGCTATCAACTTTGGTTACGTCTGTAGTGTGCTGAAGTTGGAGTGAGAACTCTGTTTAAGAAATGTCCTACAGCATATGGGAATTGCGTCTGTAGGGTAGAGCAGAAGGAGGGCTCCGAGTTTAGAACTCGAAGCTCACTCCTAACTGGAAATTCATCATATCTGTGCGACTTGAAATACGGTCGAAACTGATGTCGCCATCATCGTTTACTTGTAGGGTTTCACGGTCAACGAATTCAACACTTCCTCCTTGGAGTTTACTGAAACGCCCTTCCACGAGTATATTTTGCGTGAGGCGGATTTTCAATCCGGCAGCCCATCCATAAACCACAGTGATGTCATTATGGTAGCTATCGCGGATTTCTTCACTTTGCTCATCATCAGGTTGGATTACGGTAACTGTGGAGAAATTACGGAATCCACCAATCACGTCACCATAAGGCTGAATTCGACCAGCGAAAGGCTTGAATCGTCCAATACTGTAGTAGGTATAGATGTTGCTATTGATCTCCATTTCGGCTTCTTGGAAGATCATGTCTCCTTCGACATCTTCGCCTACCTCGATCCATACATCTTCGTTTGAAGATCCACGACTCATCCAATTGAATCCGGCTCCAACTTCAAAAGGGGAGCGACCCATGTTGGCGAGGAATTGACCGCCGATTCCGGCTGGAGTACCATCAAAATTTGCTGCGAATTGGCCTTCTGGTTGACCTACAATAACACCAAAGCTGAGAGATGGCGTGCGCAGACGTACATTATTTCGCTGGTTGTTGCGTTGGTTACCATTGTTGAACTGACCAAATGAAGTGCTGGCAAGTAACAGAAAGGCTATGAAATAAGAGAGTCGTATCATGGCGCTAGTGTTTCCTTCTCTGGAGCAACAAGTGTGCCAAAGATAGCAGATTGCTAACAACCAATGAAGCGATGAGGTTCTACTCAATCGATTCTTTCATCATGGCCACTTTACGAATCACAAGTTCGAGTTGACCGCTTTTGAACGGCTTTAGAATGAACTCAGACATACCGGCTTCGAAACACTCGTTTTTGCTTTCACTCGCAATGTTTGCGGTAAGTGCAGCAATGTATGGAGTGTTGATACTCTCGTCCGTTGTGATGATTCCTGATGCCTCAATTCCGTCCATTTCCGGCATGTGAATGTCCATGAAAATGATGTCGTAGGAGCTGGTCCGAGCCATTTCTACGGCTTCTCTACCGTTGCAAGCAAGGTCAACACTATATCCCATCTTCTCTAAGACAAACATGGCTAGTCGTTGATTAATGAGGTTGTCTTCAGCTACTAGGATCGAGAGAGGGTAGTCTTTTGCAAGGGTTCCATCAAGTGTTGGTTCCATCACCTCTTTCTGGGTGTCTGGGTTGGCACCTCTTAGAGCTGTTGTGATGAATCGGAAAGTAAAGGTAGATCCTTCATGAAGGGTGCTCGCTACTTTGATATCTCCATCCATCAACTCAGCGAGTTTTTTACAAATGGCTAGTCCTAAACCGGTTCCTTCGAATTTCCGCGCTAGCGAAGAATCAACCTGCGTGAATGAATCGAAAAGAGTTGCTAGTTTATCTTCAGGAATTCCAATTCCGGTATCCTTCACATCGATACTTACCTCGAACTGATCGTGTTCAAGTTCTTTTGCGTCGACATTGAGCTCGATATTTCCACCCTCGGTGAACTTGATGGCGTTCGAAACCAGGTTGTTTAAAATCTGCGACAGTCGGCCCGCGTCACTGATGATGACTTCAGGAACCTGGTGTGAAATGTGCGAAACAATTGTATTATTTCGAGTAGAAGCTCTGTGTGAGCTCAAGGTCATGATGTTTTTAATCAGCTTGTTGACCGGTACAGGATCAGCACTGATGACCATTTTGCCTGCTTCAATCTTCGAGAAATCAAGAATTTCGTTAATGATCGAAAGCAGATTCTCGCCACTTACTTGAAGGGTTTCTACAAATTCACGCTGGTCTGCGTTCAATTCTGTGGCTGAAAGAAGTGAAGCCATGCCCAATACACCATTCATGGGTGTTCGGATCTCGTGACTCATTGTTGCCAAGAAGGCACTCTTGGCCTTAGTAGCCGCTTCGGCTGCATCTTTTGCGTCAATTAAGTCGCGCTCAAATGCTTTCACCGCAGTATTATCACGCATATAACAGATCATTGAACCACCAGGGATTCGTGTGATCGTTAATAGAACTTCAACGGTTCTTCCATCGATACGCTGGCAAATACTTTCACCACGCCATACATACGAACGAAGAATCTCAGGGAATACATCCTCCTTAAACGCTTTAGACTGATCTTCATCCCATAAGTCAAACCAACTTTGACTTTCAAGAGATGGTTTCTCAACGTGCCCTAGCAACGATGCAAAGGAGTTGTTGAGATAAGTGAACTCACCGCTTTTGTTAATGATGGCCACGCCATCTGCAGCGAATTCTATCGCGTTGTTGAGCTCGTAAACACGGTCTCTTGTTTTTTGAATTTCTGTAATATCTTCACCGTAAACACTAATGTACTCGGCTTCTTGACTTGGCTCAAACTTGAATTGGTAGTGCTTACCGTTTTGATATGTAGTCAACTCTTGAGGAATACCTAGGCGGAACGCCTGCATGATCGTTTCTGAACATCCAGGAGGCCAGCTAATATTGCCGTTGTCATCATTCCCAAGCGCAGCGCGGGCGATATTATTCATCAGCAAAATTTCTCCGGAAGAGTTCACCCGAAGGAGTAGGAGGGAAGACTCTTTTACGAATTCTACGAAGGTATTGAGCTGATCGTAATTGTGTTTGTGGTGTTTACTTTCTTTTTGAAGCTGAGTCATGCGCAACGCTATCATCGTGATCAAACCTCCCAATGCTACGAACCCCGCGAGGAAGGTGATAATCTTTCCAGGATAAGTCGTGGCTAAACTCGCGGGCGAAATAAAGAGGTAGGCTACCATTGAGATGTAGCCAGCTCCCATACAAACCACTACATTGAGCGTATTTCGCGCTACTAAAAGCACGTGCACCGCTGCGAGTGGGTAGAGGTATATCAGACCAGATTCTTTGTAAAAGAAGATGCCAAAGACATTGATCATCACACTCGAAACCAGATAGACTGGTAACGGTAGCTCATCTTCGTACTGCCATTTGAAGTACCAAAAAGCGGTACCTACCAGGCCAAATCCCACAGGAATTAGCGACATAAGTGGATTCCGGAAGGCAATGACTGACGCCATAACTACCACAAATCCAACAAGGAATGTGAAGTTGATCCAGTTCTCTGAACTGTCCGACTGCTGTTTCTTCAATTGATGTGCCATAACTTATCGTATGGTCACCACTTGAACGTTTACAGTATGCTACCCTCGATGCCGGTTTTCACGCGAACGAGGATTTCTTGTAGTTGTATGATCTCGTTTGTTACTCTTGTTTTGCCATCAGGGTACTGGCAGGCTCCTTCGATCGTTCTGATCCTTTCGCCACCTTCGGTGATGGAAAACAAGTCAATGCTTGCTTTCATTCGGTGAGCAATTTCACCAGCTTCTTTCATTTCGTTGCCTTCAACGGCCGCCACCAGTTTCGGTAAATCTTTACCGATGGTGTTTGAAATAAATAGCTCACTAAAATGCTTGACGGCCTTCGGGTCATTGCCCGTCAGTTCCTCTATTTTTTCAAAACTAAATTCATGGAATTCGTTCTGCATATTTGTCCTACTTAAGTGATAGAGAGATGACTAGCAAGGTAATACATAATCAAGAATAAAGGGGCCGGCGAACCCGCCCCTTTTCCTAACTTAAATTATTCAACCTCACGAATAATCAACTTCTCATGAATGAATGCCACCGAGGCAACATTCTACACATACAAAACTACATGAGTGGGATGCCTCGACACGTGAGCAATTGGGTGACTATTTTGTAAGAAATCTCCGCACATCTCTGTCAGTTGATCATCACCATGGTTTTTCCTTTATGTACCTTTCGAAACGGATGGAAAGCAAGAGAATCCTAGTCACCGGTAGTAATGGCCAATTAGCTCGAAGTCTTGCTGTGGTCAATAAGTCGTTTTTACATGAGCTTTTTCTCCTTGATCGTCAGTCGCTTGATGTTTCGAATGCTGATCATTGGCGAGAGAGATTTGACGATATTGACCCTGATGTGGTCATCAATTGCGCAGCCTATACTGATGTTGAGGGCGCTGAAGACCACCCTGAAGCGGCTTTTGCTATCAATGATTCTGCAGTAGTTTTAGCTTCTCGCCTAGCGGCGGAACACGACAAGCGCTTCATTCACATCAGCACTGATTATGTGTTCGATGGAAAAGCAAGTAGGCCATACACTGAAAAGGACGACACCGCACCCTTAAATGTCTACGGCGCTTCGAAATTGGCAGGAGAACAAGGGATCCTTGATTTAAAAAGTGACGCAATGATCTTCAGAGTTTCTTGGCTTTACAGTCCGTTCGGGAAGAATTTTGTGAAAACCATGAATCACTTGTTTGGAACCCACGATGAGGTAAATGTGGTGAGTGACCAAATCGCTTCACCTTCTTCGGCCTTGACCTTTGGTCATTTCCTGTTGGAGTGCGCCCTCGAAGGTGGTGAGCCTGGCCTTTACCACTATAGCGAACAAGGCGAGGCTAGTTGGTTCAATCTGGCTTCAGCCGTGAACGAACTCACTGGGAATAGGGCACAAGTGCACGCTGTTGATTCTGAATACTTTCCAACAAAGGCGGAGCGTCCGGCCTACTCTAAACTGGACAACAGAAAAATCGAAGCTATCTTCGCCCCTCAGATTCCGCATTGGCGCGAGTCTTTAGAAAGCTGTCTGAACTATGAATGAAGATCTGACCTCTCTCGATCAAGCCCTCGTTGAAAAGGCCGAGTCATGGACAAAAGCTCCTTACGATGAAACAACTCGTCAGGAGGTGCTGCATATGATCCAGAATGATCCACAAGCTCTGAAGGAGTCATTTTATAAAGACCTTGAATTTGGAACCGGTGGACTCCGTGGTATCATGGGTGCTGGTTCTAATCGAATGAATCGTTATACGGTAGGTGCAGCTACCCAAGGCTTCGCGAATTACCTCCGTGAGTCATTCGGTGAAGGAGAACATGGTGTTGCCATCGCACACGATTGCCGAAACAACAGCCGTGAATTCGCCGAAGAAACAGCAGATATCTTGGCGTCAAATGGATTCCAAGTGCACCTTTTTAAGGAACTGCGACCAACACCTCAGCTGAGTTATGCAGTCCGTTCATTAGGGTGTAAGGGAGGAATTGTGATTACAGCAAGTCATAATCCACCGGCCTACAATGGCTACAAGGTGTATTGGGAAGATGGCGGACAAATTGTAACGCCACACGATAAAGCGATTATTGCGCGTGTTCGTGCGATCGCAGATCAATCAGAAGTGAAGCGGAGCAATGCTGGAGACCGTATCCAAATCATCGGTGATGATATGGATGATCGTTTCCTTCAAGAAGTTGAAAAAAATGTCATAGAGCAGGAAGTTATTGCTAGTCAAGCAAACCTTCCGATCGTATATACTGGGCTGCATGGAACGGGAATTACTTTGATTCCTGATGCATTGAAGCGCATTGGGTTCAATAACGTTCAGCTCGTCGAAGAGCAAGCAGTTGTGAGTGGTGAATTCCCAACCGTCGAGTCTCCCAACCCAGAAGAAGCAGAGGCCTTGTCGATGGGAGTGGCACTGGCTGAGAAGATCGGAGCAGAGATCGTTCTTGGAACAGATCCTGATACAGATCGCGTGGGTATCGCCTGCCGCAACGATCAAGGAAGCTACGATCTGCTGAATGGAAACGATACAGGAGTGCTGCTCACTTGGTATCAACTGAGCAGATTGAAAGCCAAAGGAGAGTTACCATCAAATGCTTTTGTGGCGAAAACAATTGTAACTACACCGCTCATTGAGAAGATTGCTGATCACTTCGGGATTCCTTGTTACGAGACCTTGACTGGATTCAAGTGGATCGCTGATAAGATCAGAGAAAAGGAGCCGGAAGAGAAATTTATTACTGGAGGAGAGGAGAGCTACGGATACATGATTGGTGATTTCGTTCGTGATAAAGATGGCGTTTCAGCCGCTACTATGATTTGCGAAATGACCGCTTGGTTTAAGTCACAGGGGATGTCCATTCCACAAGCCTTGGCTTCAGTTCATAAGAAGCTTGGTGTATATCGCGAAGCCCTAGTGTCATTGAAGAAAGAAGGTATTTCTGGAGCTGAAGAAATTCAACAAATGATGCAGCGATTTCGAAATGAATCGCCAAGCAATATGGCAGGTATAGCGGTTTCCGTCGTAATTGATTACCTTAGTTCGGAAGTCAAATACCTCAATACCGATACAACAGATACCGTGAACCAGCCTCCGTCAAATGTGGTTCAGTTCGTTCTTGAAGACGATTCAATCGTCACTGCAAGACCTTCAGGAACTGAACCAAAGATCAAGTTCTATTTCTCTGTGAACGAGGCATTCACCGGGGACTATGACGTGCACTGTTCACTCCTTGAGCAGAAGATCGAACAATTGAAAGAGGCTTTTTTGGCAAGCTAATATGGCTTTCAACATTGGACAGAAGCTCTCCGCTCACCTGCCTACTTGCGTAGTGCGGCCTGGGGGGAGTATTGTAGAAACCAATGACGCCTTCAAGGCCTTACAATCCATTGCGAACGCCAACGTTGACCTTCACAGCATCTGGTCTTACTCAAGCCAATCAGACAATAAGCTTCAGCTCTATTTTGAAGACCGCGTTCATGCTGGTGATTCCTTTGAGTTTGAAATGCGCGCTGGTTCCATAACTGAAGGGAAGTGGTACCGCATTCAAGTATTTCCATTCCGAGAAAATCATGAGGCCGTGGCCATGGTGATTTGGAGTTTGAGAAGCGAGAAGATCCGCCTCAGTGAAGAAGCCAATGACGTACTTCACTCCATTAATGAATCACTTCAAGAAGGTTTTTATCGAAGCACTGCCGACGGAAATATCCGTTACGTGAATCAGGCCTTTGCTGATATGTTTGGGTTCACCGCCCCGGAGGAAATGAAGGATATTCATGCCTCGGTGATGTATGTGGATCCTGCGGCGCGCCAAGAACTGGTGCTCGAATTGACAGAAGCCGGACGAATCACGAACCGTGAGGTGCTCTTCAAGAAAAAGGATGGAAGCATCTTCTGGGGGCTGTTGAGTGTGTCGCAAAACGTAGACGAGAACGGTGAAATCCACCTTGATGGAGCTCTTCGTGATATCACCAAAATCAAGGAGATTGAACGACAGCTGAAAATCGAGATGCAAAATGCAGAGGCCGCTACCTTGGCAAAACAGCAGTTCTTGAGTACCATCAGTCACGAACTCCGCACTCCCTTGAATGCAGTGATCGGATTGACCCATTTGTTGATTGATGAAAATCCTCGTGAAGATCAGTTAGAGAGTATGAAGGCACTGCTCTACAGTGCAAATAGCCTCTTAGGATTGATCAATGACGTGCTCGACTTCTCAAAAATTGAAGCTGGACATGTTCAGTTGACAAAAGAGAAGCTCGTCCTTTCCAATGAAGCAGAACGCATCATTGAATCTTTCCGCCCACAAGCGGAACAGAAGGGAATCGAGTTGAAAGTAGAACTCGATGAACGCATTCCGCAGAAGCTATTCTCTGACAAACTCAGGCTACAACAGGTGTTGAACAACCTGATCAGTAACGCATTGAAGTTCACATTCCACGGGGAAGTGAAGCTGAATTTCGGACTGGTTGAGAACAATCGAGATGACGTAAGGGTTCGTGTCAGCGTGGAGGATACTGGAATCGGAATTCCTCAGAATAAAATTGACTCAGTCTTTGAAGTCTTCACGCAAGCCAGCAGCAGCACAACGCGAAAGTTTGGGGGTACTGGCCTTGGCCTCGCCATTACACGAAACCTTGTCGGGCTCTTCGGTGGAGAATTGAAAGTAGAAAGCAAAGCGGGTAAAGGCTCTAAATTTTACTTCGATGCGAACTTCGGACGAAGCATTCAACGTGAACCACTTTTAAATGTGAAGATGCCAGAGAAAAAGATTTCAAGTGTAAGCTTTGACGGAAAGCGAATTCTTGCCGTGGAAGACAATGAGATAAATCAGCTCCTATTGAAGCGATTTATCGGTGAATGGGGTGCTGACGTTGAGTTGGCGTCTAACGGCATCGAAGCCTTGATGATTGCTCAAGAAAATGAGTTCGACATTGTCTTAATGGATATCCAAATGCCTGGAATGGACGGCTACGTGGCCACTCGAAATATCCGACAACTGGGAGGTAGCTACTCAAATGTACCGATCCTAGCTGTTACCGCATCTATGCGAAGTGAAGTGCAAGACCGCAGCAAACAAGCGGGAATGACAGATATTCTATTGAAGCCGTATTCCCCAGAGGAGTTGGCGGCGAAGCTTCAGGAATACCTTTGATTGGCTCACAGCCTGTGGCCTAAGGCTTATTTGGTCAGGCGTCCGTTAGATCTCTAATTCTCCTTCTAATTCGTCCTCTAAAAATTTCCAGGCCTCGCTGTCTTTGACGAATGGGAGTATCGAAGGGGCGAGTTGGACCAGGGGTTCATACAACATTGATTCATTCTTGATGTCTTTAGGAATGATGCTAAGTCTGTCAGTGAACGGACGAGCGAGCATGAGAAAGACGCTTAAGATGAGTGCTGCTTTGACGAGTCCGAAAATGGCGCCGGCGATCTTGTTGAGAAAGCTGAGGGCAACCATGTCTAGCAGTTTTGAGATCGATTTGGCGACCATGTTTACGAGTACAACAATCACAATGAAAACCGCAGCTATGGCGATGATGGGGATGTATTGCTCGTTGAGTTCAGTGGTGTCTTCGAGGATAAATGCCAGCTCATCAGACAAGTGCATCACGCCGTAAATCGCGAGAATTAATCCGGCAAGCGAGAGAACCTCAATGATGAATCCTTTCTTGTAGCCGGTCCATGCAGCTGAGAGAAGAATGATCCCGATGACGATATCCACATAATTCATGCGCACAAGATAGTTAAGCCCATGATTTACCAACGAGCAAAGCCCTTAGTTTAGCGCATTATGAGTGCCATCCAGATAAGACAAGCTAATAGTGATGATGCAGAAGCCATGCACGCGATGATTTGTGAGTTGGCTGACTATGAGAAAGCCTTAGATCAAGTGGAGTTGACGGCTGAGCGCCTTCGAAATGATGGCTTTGGTGATACCTCATACTTCCAAGCCCTTGTGGCGCAGGTGGGAGATGAGGTTATCGGAATGGCTTTGTACTATCCGCGTTATTCAACTTGGAAGGGACTTACACTTTACCTGGAAGATTTGATTGTTCAAGAGCCATTTCGTCGACGTGGAATTGGTGCGCAGTTGTTAGAAAAACTACTGCTGATAGCAGAAGAGAAAGGAGTGCATCGTTTGGAATGGCAAGTTTTGGACTGGAATGAACCAGCCATTGAATTCTACAAAAAGTACAAGGTGGTTTTTGAAGAGGAATGGCTGAATTGCAAGATTGTTAGAGAAGAAATTCAGCGCTTTGCGCAAGAGAAGTAATATGATCATATACAAATTTGGTGGCGCGTCAGTGAAAGATGCTGATGCTGTGAAGAACGTCGCTAAGATCCTCGGAGAAGCGCAGGATGAACATGTGCTGTTGGTACAATCAGCGATGGGCAAGATGACCAATCACCTAGAGGAGATTTGGCGAGCATGGATTGTTGGTGAACCGACCGATGATTTGCTCAATGACTTCGGTTCTTTCCATCACGCTATCGCGGAATCGCTCGGGATTCCTGCAGATTTACTGACACCGGTCGACGGATTGATCAATGAATTAGGAGAAACACTTGAAGGTGACCCGGGACAAAACACCGCACTCAGCTATGATCGTGTAGTTCCTTTCGGAGAGCTTGTTGGCACCCGTTTGGTGGCGGCTTACCTCGAGCATCAAGAGCTTCCCATCGAATGGCTCGACGTACGTAATGTGATCGTCACGGATTCTTCTCACCGGTCAGCAAATGTAGATTGGGAACGCAGTAAGCAAAACGCTGATGTTGTTGCTGCCCACTACGAAGAAGGTGTGCGCAAGTTTGTGCTCACCCAGGGCTTTATCGGTAAGAGCAACGTAGGGAACACGAGTACCTTAGGGAGAGAAGGTTCTGACTACACTGGAGCCATCCTGGCGTTCCTAACCAATGCTCAATCACTCACTATTTGGAAAGATGTTCCAGGAATGTTGAACGCTGATCCAAAGTGGTTCAATAATACGGTAGAGGTAAAGGCCTTATCATTCCGTGAGGCTATTGAGTTGAGCTACTATGGCGCCTCGGTAATTCACCCGAAGACCATCAAGCCACTTCAGAACAAAGAGATTCCGCTTTACGTGAAGTCTTTCGTCAATACTGACCACCCTGGAACTACCATTGCTGCTGGAACAGAAGTGAAGCACTATGTGCCGATGTACATCTTCAAGCCAGACCAGGTCTTGATCAGTATTTCACCACGCGATTTCTCCTTCATCGTGGAGGCTAACTTCAGAGATATCTTCGAGGCACTCACGTCCTCTGGTATCTCAGTGAATCTTATGCAGAACTCTGCGATTAGCTTTTCAGTCTGCGTAGATCGAGACGAGCACAAGTTTGAGCGATTCAGAGAATTAATGCAGATGAACTACCAAATCAGATATAATGAGTCGGTAGAGTTGCTCACCATCAGACATTACGACGAAAAAACGGTCGACCAACTTACCGACGGAAAAGAAGTCTTACTTCAGCAAAAGAGCCGTCACACGTTACGCATGGTTTTGCGCCAAAATGGCTAAAAAAGTGTGAAAAGGACTTGCGTTTAGAAAGAAATTTGTAATTTCGACTATGATCTGCGGAACGTTCGTTTCCGCAAAGAAGGCAAATTTTCATAGTTACAATGTACTTATTGTAATGGTAGTTTTAGTTTAATGTTAAGTGGAATGGGGACTGAACGCAGTCCCCATTTCTTTTTGCCTAAACTTTCGTGATTGGTTGTTCGCCTTTGGTCGTTAGTTCTTGAATTTTTGCTGATTAGAAAAACTGAACAATTCAGACGCCGGACGCCAGAATTCGTCACAAAAAAAGCCCCCAAATGGAGGCTGTTTGAGTCCTGACTTAAGTGCAGGAGTTAATACTCGTCTTCATTAAAGAAGAAGTCTTCTTTGGTCGGATAGTCAGGCCAAATCTCCTCGATACTCTCGTAAGATTCTCCTTCATCCTCAATTTGTTGCAGGTTCTCCACTACTTCGAGCGGAGCTCCGGTGCGCATGGCAAAATCAATCAGCTCATCCTTGGTAGCCGGCCATGGCGCATCTTCCAAATAGGAAGCTAATTCCAAGGTCCAATACATAGCACCAATGTTTTAAGGGGTACTGTAATTCAGTACGCAAAAATATATTTTTAAACTTTCGAGCCAAGGAAAATCGAATGAACTTAAAAAAAGCTTTCAATCAACACAAAATCAGTTCGTTATGAACTTTATTTAGGGCATCCAAGGCGTCTCTTCCACTCGCAAGTCGTATGCCAACTTCCTCGAAAGGACGAAAAAGTAGTCTGACAAGCGATTCAAAAAGCGAATCATGTCGCTTTGCACGTAGGACGTTCGAGCAAGGGTAATGGTTGCCCGTTCAGCACGTCTACATATACATCTTACGACGTGACAATGCGAAATAGTTACATGTCCACCAGGTAAAACAAAGTTCTTTAACGGGGGAAGTGTGCTATCCATTGCGTCCATCGCAGTTTCCAGAGCCTCAATGCGTTCGACCTTAAATGTGGGTAAAGTCATTTTGTTCTTCTCTGGATCACTCGCTAGGTGACTTCCAATCGTAAACAAGTCTTCTTGGATTTGAATCAGCTCTTCTTGAAAGGCATCTGTTCCTTCTTGATCTCGCAATAAACCTACGTTGGCATTCAACTCGTCGAGCGTACCGTAAGCCTCAATGCGGTCGTGGTCTTTCGCTAGTCGCGTACCTCCAAGGATACCTGTGGTTCCGTTGTCTCCTGTTTTCGTGTATACTTTCATTTCTTCTCGTCTACTACAAAGTACATCTCAAGTTCTCCTTTGTTCTTTGCTTGAATCTTTCCTCTTGATTCACAATTGAAATGCTCCTTGACTAATTCGAAGGTGCTCGCACTGATGTTTATACGAGCAGGCTCACCACTAGATTCCATTCGAGCTGCGGTATTCACGGTGTCACCCCAGATGTCATAGGCGAATTTGCGTTCTCCCACCACACCCGCAATCAGCGGCCCGCTGTGGATTCCTATGCGAAGATCACATTCCGGAAGTCCTTTCTCTCGGTTGCGTTGGTTGAGCTTCTTCATGCTTTCAAGCATTCCAAAGGCAAAACGAACGAGGTTCTCAGCATGCAATGGATCTTCCCTCGGAATACCAGTAGCACACATGTAAGCATCACCAATTGTCTTGATTTTCTCGACTCCAAACTCGTCGCACAAACGATCAAAACTCTTGAAGGCTTCGTCAAGAAGACCAACCAACTCATCGGCTGTGATCTTTTCGCTCAAAGATGTGAATCCTTTCAAATCAGAGAATAACACCGAAGCGCCATCGTAGTCTTTTGTTTCCGCATATCCCTTTTCCTTCAGCTCCTCGGCGGTGTCTTTAGTAAGAATATTGAGTAAGAGCGCTGCTGATTTTTCCTTCTCTAGACGCACTTCTTCGGTGCGCTCAAGTACCGTTCTTTCTAGTCGTTCATTTGCACGCCGTAATCGACGAAGGCGGTACTGCACAAAGCCATACACGGCCAAGAACAAACCAATCGCCATCACTGCGATGAACAAGGGATTCATCCAGAATGGCTGTTTAATCTTGACAGCGTATGAGAGTGGTTCTTCATTCCAGAATCCATCGCTGTTTCGTGCACGTAGCTGGAAGGTGTAATCACCAGGTGGAATCTGCGGATAAGTATGTGATCGAACCTCTTGAAGGTCTACCCATTCTTCCTCTAATCCTTCAAGTCGGCACTGGAAGATTACAACCTCAGGTTGTGAAAGATCGAAACCATTGAAGTCAAAAGAGAGGTGATTGGCATCATAAGGCAAGATCAGTTCTTCAGGCAGCCCAACCTCATTCGTTGAGAGGTCATAAACGCCCCAATCCACTGATTCGTAATTCAAACGGATACCATCTAAGACAATACCTGGAGCTTCTTCATTGATGAATGCCCCTTCAGGATCAAATCGGATCAATCCTTGGGTGGTCGCCAACCAGACGGTATTCGGCTCTAAAAAATCAAAGGTCACATCGTTGATTTGACCCTCAACGCCTTCTTCATTGCCATAGCTCTCATGATTCAAAACGAACTCTTGCGTTGGATCTAGCTCAATGAAGTCAATTCCAGCTCGCGTCACGACCCAGAGGTTTTCTAAGGGGTCGAGATGAAGAGATGAGACGCGCAAATCACTCAGGTAGCGATCGCTGTAATGCTTCACTTTTGTGCCGTAACGGAAGATTCCTTGGCGTTCCGTTGCTATCCAGACATTTCCGTTGGAGTCAATTTCGATATCGACAATATTTAGTTCTTCGCTCCCTTCAATTGGTAGGATATCTGCTCTTTTTGGGATGATTTCATTGTCCGATTCCGCAATAGCGAAAGCAAAAAGACCACAAGAACTACCTACGAAACACAGGCTATCATTGACAGCGATATCTGTGAGCTCACCGCAGGCCAAATCGATGTTAGTCAGACGTTCTCCATTGATTTCAAAGAAATCTTCCGTTACGAAAACGGTAGATTTTACGTTGCTCAGATAGTTCAAAACCGCGGCGTCTTTTGTGAAAGTGTTGAAGCGGTAGATATCTTGCCAAGCCTCATGAATGAGCACTTCTCGATTGTCTTTCAGCGTGGCAAACGATGGCTGGTTAGCTTGAATCTTAGCCAGTGTGGCTTGCACTCCTTCATCAGCAATCGGAGGGAGCATTTTTTGAACCTGCTCTCCTCTTTTCCATTGATACAAATCGCCGTCAATGCTGTTGAAGAACAATAGGCTATCGCCGAAGCTAACTAGGGAAACAACTGAGGTTTCAGGGAAACCATGGGCCAGTGTGTAATGCGCCGCACTTTGTCCGGTCAATTGACAAACCCCTCCAAAATAGGTCGCGAACCAAAGGCTTCCACTACGATCACGGTGAATGTCGCGAATACGATCATTGCTCAGCCCATTTTGAGTTCCAAAGACCGTGACTTCGCCGCTTTCTTCATGGAATTCGAAGGCTCCAACACGGGTGCCAATCCAAAAATGCCCTTGCTCATCTTGTTCGATAGCGCGAATGCGAGAGTGGCTGATCAATTCGGGTACCACTTGAACAATCGCCCCTTCATCGATGACCGATAGCCCGTTCTGATGGCCTACCCAAACTCTGCCTTGATTGTCTTCAAAGAGCGCTAAAATCCGGTCTTGCAATTCTTCTTCAGAGCGCAGATTGTAGCCGCCATTGCTTTGATTGTACAGGCCGCGATCTGTGCCTATCCATAACTGTTGTTGGCCATCAACGAGTAAACATCGAACGTTTGATTCTTCGAGTTCATAGATATGCACGAGTCCGCTGTCTTCGCTAAAGCGGAACAGGCCTTCGCCTATCGTACCCACCCAAAGATGATAGTCGAATTCCGCGAAAGCTCTGATTTGAGCACCACTTACATCATAGGCCGTATCAACGCGTTCGAATTGATCGTGCTGCATTTTCCATAGACCGCGGTGATCTGTTCCAATGAATAATTGGTCAGATGAGTCAAAGAATAGACTGCGAACGGTATCCGAAGTTAATTCGGTGGTGTGATCCCAGATTTCGAAGTTGAAGCCATCAAATCTGACCAGTCCGCCGCCTTCCGAACCAACATAGAGCCTTCCCAATTCGTCTTCCGCAATAGCGTAAGCACCATCAGACGGAAAGCCAGACCCTGGTCCAAATTGGTTAAACTCGTAAACCTGAGCGGTTCCACCGAAGGTGAAAAGAAGGCTAAAAAGCCCCAAGAGATATGTGGCGAAGTGCTGCATTGCCCTTAAGATTTGCCAAATTACACTCCTGTGATGTGTCTTCACAGTGGATTCGGCTAAATTCACCTTCAATTATGATGGGAGATTTGATCAAGTATACTGATTCGGCGAAACAAGAGCGTTATGATCGCGCATATTTAAAGATGGCCATGGAATGGGCCAAGCTGTCTCATTGCAAGCGTAAACAAGTTGGGGCGTTGATTGTAAAGAAAGGTATGATCATCGCTGACGGATATAATGGCACGCCGTCTGGATTTGAAAATGATTGCGAAGACTGTGAAGGCAAAACCAAGTGGTATGTTCTTCACGCCGAAGCGAATGCTATTACCAAAGTGGCTCGTTCCAATAACAGTGCAGAGAACGCCACGTTGTACGTTACCCTGTCTCCTTGTACTGATTGTTCGAAACTGATCTTACAAGCGGGTATTAAAAGAGTGGTTTTTATGACTGCGTACAAAGATGATAGTGGTTTGGTGTTCCTTCGCCAAGCTGGTATTGAAGTAGTTCAGATCGCTGAACCATAATTTGAAGTGAATGAGTGAACGTATCAATGATATTATGAATGAGGAACCAAAGCGTAGTCGTTCGGCTTTTCAGCCGCTGATCTATGCCATCCTTGTTGTCTTAGGAGTGTACATCGGGAGTAACTTCTCTGGGAATAGTACTTTCACGCACCGTCCAACGGCCTCTGAGAACCCAAATAAATTGGTGAACATCATCAACAAGATCGATGAGATGTACGTGGATTCTATAGAGAAGAAAGCGCTGATCGAGAGGGCGATCAACGCCATGTTGGAAGACCTCGATCCGCACTCGTACTACATTTCATCGGAGGAACTGGCGTCGGTTCAGGAGCCACTCCAAGGAAACTTCGAAGGTATTGGTGTAGAGTTCATGATCCAAAAAGATACCCTCGTAGTGGTATCACCAATTCAAGGAGGGCCATCTGAAACGGCGGGCATTCGCGCAGGTGACCGCATTGTCGAAGTCGACGGTGAACACATCGCAGGCATTGGATTGACCAACTCTAAGGTCATGGAAGTTCTGAAAGGGGAGAAGGGAACCAAGGTAGATCTTAAGATTAAACGCCGAGGAACGGATGATATCCTCGACTTCAATATTACACGTGATCGTATTCCAATTTATAGTGTGGTGGCTTCGACTATTGTTGAGCCAGGAGTAGGCTATATCAAACTCACGCGCTTTGCAAAGAACTCTTATGAAGAGTTCATGATGGGTATGGCGAAGCTTGACGAAGCTGGTGCCGAAAGCATCATCTTCGACCTTCGTGGAAACGGTGGTGGATACCTTCACGTAGCCATCCCGATGGTAGAAGAATTCTTGGAAGACGATAAGTTAATCGTATACACGGAAGGGGTGAATTCTCCACGAAGCGAATACCGATCTCAACGTCGTGGACGTTATGCAGAAAAAGACGTAGTAATCCTGATTAATTCGGGTTCTGCGAGCGCAAGTGAAATCATGGCAGGTGCCTTGCAAGACCACGATCGCTCGATAACTGTAGGCCGTCGCTCCTTCGGAAAAGGACTCGTTCAAGACGAGATTGCATTGCCTGATGAGTCAGCGTTACGTTTGACAGTGGCGCGTTACTACACGCCTACAGGTCGTTCGATTCAGCGTCCGTACGGTGATGAAATTGATTACGAGAACGATTACAATGATCGTTACGATAGTGGTGAGCTGTACTCGGAAGAGAAGATAGAACTCAATGATACGTTGAAGTTCACCACCCCAGAAGGACGCATCGTCTATGGGGGGGGAGGAATTACTCCAGATGTCTTTGTCCCGATTGATACGATTGGAGCAAGCTGGTACTTCTCTGATTTAAGCTACGCTGGAACCATTCGTAGATACGGATTTGACTATTCTGATAGCCATCGAGATGAACTATCAAGCTACTCAGATGTTCAATCATTTCTGAAAGGATTCAAGGTCACGAACGCGATGATGGAAGGCCTCTTTCAGGCCGGTGAGGAAGATGGATATGAGCGCGATGAGCGCGCCATCGCCGAAAGTAGGGAAGTAATGAAAATCCGCCTTAAAGCCCACATGGCAAAGAACCTTTTTGGTGACGAAGCATACTACCGCGCCTTACTCGAGGATGACAATGTGTATGATGCAGCGCTCGAAGTAGCAAGAAATTACAAGGACTACGCTATCGTAAATGGCGAATTGACCTTACTTTCGTCCACGGAAGTGGAAGAAGCGATGACAACGAATTGATACTTTTGACACTCAAACCCTAATATCAACCTTATAAATCCAGAAAACATGGCTTTTGAATTATCACAACTGCCTTACGCATATGACGCTTTGGAACCACACATGGATGCGCGTACCATGGAAATTCACCACTCGAAGCACCATGCAGGTTACACAAGCAAATTGAACGCAGCAATCGAAGGAACGGATATGGCAAATATGTCTATCGAAGATATCTGTGCAAATATTGGCGATAACACTGGTGTTCGTAACAACGGAGGAGGTTACTATAACCACAACCTATTCTGGTCAGTAATGTCACCAAACGGAGGAGGAAACCCTTCAGGTGACCTTGGTGCAGCGATTGATGCGAAGTTCGGTTCATTCGATGCATTCAAAGAAGAGTTCTCAAAGGCTGCAGCTACGCGCTTCGGTTCAGGATGGGCTTGGCTTTGTGTGAAAGACGGTGAACTTGAGATTTGTTCAACCGCAAACCAGGACAACCCATTGATGCCTGGTGTTGGATGTAGTGGCACACCGATTCTTGGTCTTGACGTTTGGGAGCACGCTTACTACCTGAACTACCAGAACCGTCGCCCTGACTACATCGGTGCATTCTTCAACGTGATCAACTGGGACGAAGTAGCAAGCCGTTACGCTGCTGCGAAGTAATCCTTTGATATAAAATTGCAGAAGAGGCCATCCGCTGGGTGGCCTCTTTGTATTTTGCAGCATATGAAACGACATACGATCATCGTCGCCGGAGGAATTGGTAAGCGCATGGGCTCTGATTTGCCTAAGCAATTCATTGTGGTCAAGGGCCTGCCAATCCTTGGTCACACTCTGAATGTGTTCCATTCTTTTGACCCTGAAATGGAGTTGATTGTCGTGTTGCCAAACGATTGGCAGGCGCACTGGAAGAATGAGTGCGAGCAGTTCGATTTTCCTGCCCATCGCGTGGTTGACGGAGGCAAAGAGCGCTTTCATTCCGTGCTCGAAGGCCTTAAAGCTTGCACACCTGGCAGTCTAGTCGCTATTCATGACGCGGTTCGTCCGCTCGTTTCGGTTGATACCATTGCTCGTTGTTTCGCTAACGCGGAATCGGAGGGTGGTGCCGTGCCTGTAATCGCGGTGAATGAAAGCCTGCGTCAGGTCAATGGAGACCAAAACAATCACGTGGATCGTGCAGACTATCGGGTGGTTCAGACGCCCCAATGTTTCCGATACGATGAATTGATCCGAGGTTATGATGCCGGATTCCAATCCCATTTTACTGATGACGCGAGTGTCTACGAATCACTTGGGAAAGCGGTAACCATGGTAGAGGGGAACGTGGAGAACATCAAAGTGACCTCTCCGATGGATTTAGTGCTACTTGAAGGATTAATCTAAGCCTCTTCAGCAGGCATGGGAGGAGGAAGGTGATCTTCAATCGTCTCATAAGCGAGATATGCTTCTTTGAACTTCGGCCATTTCGAACGTTGAAGTATCGCAAAGAACAACAATGAGAAGATGATCGCTGCAATCAACACATTCAACCATGTGTATGATTCAGCTTCCATTTGTGCTACGTCTAAGTTATTTTTGGCAGCGTAGAAATGGGCAATAGCAGCGGAACCATTGTGAATGAAATGCGCAAAAACAGCTGTCCAGATACTTCCGGTAGCCATCACCAAATAGCCGAAGTACACACCCAACAATAGGCGTGGTAAGAAGCCGTAGAACTGCATGTGTACAGCACTGAAGATAGCCGCGCTCACCCAGATTCCAATGTGGATGTTCTTGCTTGATTTTGCAATCAATGGCATCAAGGTTCCTCGGAATAAGAACTCTTCACAGAGCCCCGGTAGAAAGGCGATCACAAATAAGTTCAAGAGAAGGTCTGTGGTCGATGTCCCGGCTAAGAGAGCCTCAGTGGCTTGTGCCGCAGACTCTTCCATAGGTTTGAAGAGCTCCTCAATCCAACCGCCTTCTGGAATGAGGGCAAGGTTGATTTGATAAGCCGCATCAATCAATGGGAACGAGAAAAAGGCAAGGATGGGAACCAATAGAATTGTCAATGCAGGACGACCCGTCATAAAACGGTTGATGGACTTCCAGCCAAAAAGGATCCCAAATAGGATGGCAGCTCCGAAAAAGCCAACCAGTTGATTGGCAGCGTTCATTAAGCGTAAGCTGCATGGTCCCCAATCTTCATTTACGCCTTCCATAATCTTCGTGAGATCATCCATGCTCATGCCACAGGTGGAGGTAGCGATAGCGCCCCCTACAGCGACTGACACGGAGATCATCATGAGCACAATGCAGAATAGCATCATGATCTTCATGACTGGATTCATCGTTCTAAAGACTGTTCGTATCACTTCGAGGGAAGGTATTTCGTAAATTTGCTTCGAATTTGGCCAATTTACTTGGATGGTGAAAATCGCAGATATAGAGATCGGGGAATTTCCTCTGCTACTCGCTCCGATGGAAGACGTGAGTGATCCACCGTTCCGCGCACTTTGTAAGAAGCACGGAGCTGACGTGATGTACACAGAATTTATTTCTTCGGAGGGATTGATCCGCGATGCAGCCAAAAGCGTTCAAAAGCTCGATATCTTCGAATACGAACGTCCAGTAGGGATTCAAATCTTCGGAAGCGATATTGAATCAATGAAGCGCGCTACGGAGATCACGGAGTCAGCCAATCCAGACATCATCGATATCAATTATGGTTGTCCGGTGAAAAAAGTAGCCTGTAAAGGTGCTGGGGCCGGAATCCTCCAAGACATTCCGAAGATGGTGTCGATGACGAGTGAGATTGTCAAGTCGACAAAACTTCCGGTCACAGTTAAGACACGTCTTGGTTGGGATGAAGACACCAAGTACATTGTTGAAGTGGCTGAACGTCTGCAAGACGTGGGGATCAAAGCTATCTCAATTCACGGACGTACGCGAAAGCAGATGTACAAGGGTGACGCTGATTGGACTTTGATCTCTGAGGTGAAGAACAACCCACGCATGCAGATTCCTGTGTTCGGAAATGGAGACGTTGATTCACCAGAACGCGCCGTTGAGTACCGCGACCGTTGGGGAGTGGACGGCATCATGATCGGACGTGCTAGCATTGGCAATCCGTGGGTGTTTAATCAGATTAAGCACTTTATGAAAACCGGAGAGCACTTGCCTCCTCCATCCATTTCAGATCGTGTAGATGCGGCTCGCCAGCACTTCGAGATGGGTGTAGAGTGGAAAGGGGAGCGCCTTGGAATCGTGGAGATGCGTCGTCATTACGCGAATTACTTCAAAGGCATTCCGCATTTCAAAGATCACCGTTTAGCACTCGTGACTTTGGATACAGTTCCTGATATTTTAGGGAAGTTGGAAGAGATTCGGGAGCTCTTCAAAGATTTCGACTTTACTGCGCAAAGCGCTTGATCAGGTAGCGAACCATAAAGCTCGAGAAGACCGAGCCGATGATCAAGACCGTTGCCATCACCCCAATCACATCTAAGAATCGAATTTCGACCGGGTAGAACTCAACAATCGACCCCTGTAGTCTCAGGATACCCACATATTGCTGCAGCAGGCATAGCGACAGTCCGAGGAAGAGACCAATTCCTGCTCCAATCACGTTGATGAGAATCCCCTGATTGCTGAAAATTCTGCGGATATCTGTAGCGGTCAATCCAAAGCTCTGAAGGATGAAAATATCTTTGCGTTTCTCAATAATCAGCATGGTCAAGGAAGCCATGATGTTGAAGGCCGCAATGATCATAATGAAAGCGAGAATCAAAAAGGTGGCCCACTTTTCTGAACGGTTCGTCTGATGAACGAGTGCGTTTTTGTCGTAACGGGTTTGTACGAGGTAGCCTTCACCCAGCGCATTCATGACAACCTCTTTAGCATCTTCAGGGTGGATCCCTTCCGCAATAGCGATAGAAAGCTGACTCACTTCAGTGTCGTAATCAAATAGCTCCTTGGCATAGTCAAGAGGGGCGATGATGTACTTCACATCTAACTCAGCATTGACGCTGAAAACGGCACTGATGAGAATAGGCATTGTATTCAGTGCCTTCTCTTTGTAACGACTCAATTTCTTACCACGAATTGGTGCAGAGAGCGTAATCATTGAGTAATCTTCTGGGTGGAAAGGAATGCCCAACTCGCTCTGAATTCCATAACCGGTGATGGCGCAGGGCAGGCCATCACGATCTAGGTTGTAATCACCGTAGGCAAGCACTTCTTCAATATCTGTGACCTCCTTGAAAACAGTATCAACCCCCAGTAAGGTGGCCACACTAGGTTGACCGTCATAGCGGATGATGACGTCGTCTTCTAAAGTTCGACTGATGTAGTCGATTTCAGGAAGTACTTGCAAGTAGTTGATCAGGGAGTCACTCGCGGCGAATACCTTCCCCTCTGCAGGAGTAACAGTGATTTCAGCGTCGAAAGAGGTGAATAGGTCGGCGACTAAACTCTCTATTCCGTTGAAGGCAGAAAGGATGGTGATCATGGCTGTAGTCACAGCTGCAACCACCAGCATCGAAATGCCGGAAATGACATTGATGATGTTTCTTGACTTCTTTGAGAACAGATATCTCCTGGAAATAAAGAATGGTACATTCACGAGCCGAAGGTAAGACCTTGTACTGGAATCCGCCTACTTTCTTGCGAGGAGGATGATACCTTCTCCGGAAAGATGGGCAGTATGGCTATCAAGCCAATTCAAAATCACGGCAGTTGGAATCGCCAAAATGAAATAGAAAGGAAGGATAAGCAAGAAGAGACGCGACATACGCAACAAACGCAGTGGAAGGGTTACACCAAGTCGTTGCGCCCACTGGCCAGCTTTACCTCCAGTGAAGTGAGCTTTGACATGATGAAATCCTGACTCCTTTAGCATCTTTTTAATCTCCTCTATTTGGTATCCCGGGCGACTGAAATCATCACCCTTTTCGCACTTCGCTTTGAACTTGCGGTTGACTGTCGTGATCATAAGTCCACCATCTTTCAGCGCTCCGTGCATATGCTCTACGGCCGATTCATCGTTTTCGACCTTCTCCAAAGTTTCAGTACACAAGATAAGATCGAAAGCTTCATCAGCCTCCAACTCTTCAATAGACATGGTGCGGAAGAGTAGGTTCTTACGTTTCGTATCTCTCACAAAGGCATTTCCAGAACACACATGGCTTTGCTTTTGATCGATCGCAAGCACGCTGTACTTGTCACGCTGGCAACTGAGCCAATAGGCATTGTGACCGAAACCTGTTCCGGCATCTAGGATGTGCGCCTTGTCTGGAGCATTGCGCATCCACTTCCGAAGTTCGCGGCGAACGTGCCAGCTTTTCACCGTCAACCAGTCCATGATGTGAAAAAGCCCTCTCCTAAGAATAGGTGAGCGCCCACAAATCTGGGATACTGACGTTCGGATCTCTTCGGTATGCATTGCTTACGAGTTGAGCAGTCGGTCGATATCGTCGTAGTAATCAAGACTATCATCTACATAGAACTGCAACTCTGGCATTCTACGTAATTGCTTACCAACCGTTTCAGCGAGCTTTTTTCTGATGAGCCAAGCTTGAGATGAAACTGCATCTAGGTCGCCTTTTGGATCTTTGGAAGCCATGAAACTGAGGTAGACTTTGGCCACGCCAAGGTCTGGTGACATACGTACAATAGTCACAGTAATAAACCTTCCTCCAAACATGAAAGAAGACTCACGTTGGAAGAATTGAGCGAGTTCTCGCTTCAAAAGGCTTGCGATTTTTTCCTGACGGATTCCTGCCATTGTGCAAAGATATAGACGATAGAGCTTTAAGCTCCAAGCAATTAATAAAGGAAGTTGTTGTAAGGATAGCGTTCCTGATGAATCACTTTGACTTTTTTATAGAGTACGTCTCTCAGTTCTTCAAGGTTCGTACGCTCTTGTGCTGAGATGAAAACCACCGCTAGATCACTGTGTTTCGCCATCCATGTACGCTTTAAATCTTCCAAGTTGAAGATGGTCGGATTGTCTTCATCGAAGTTCGGTTCCACATCATCAGGGTTCGGGAATTCCAGTGCGTCAATCTTATTGAAAACAACAATCGTTGGCTTCGTTCCAGAGCCAATGTCGTTCAATGTATCACTCACCGTTGCCATTTGATCTTCAAAGTTCGGATGTGACACGTCTATCACATGGACCAAAATATCTGACTCACGCGTTTCATCCAAGGTAGACTTGAACGACTCAATCAATTGGTGCGGTAGTTTACGAATGAAACCAACCGTATCTGAAAGAAGGAAAGGTAGGTTCTGAAGCACCACTTTTCGCACTGTTGTATCGAGTGTTGCGAAGAGTTTATTTTCAGCCATCACCTTGCTCTTCGCAAGAATGTTCATGAGTGTAGACTTCCCTACGTTTGTGTATCCGACGAGGGCTACGCGTACCATGGCTCCGCGATTTCCGCGTTGCGTGGCTTTTTGCTTATCGATTTGAGCGAGGTCTTTCTTTAGCGCTGAAATCTTGTCGCGAATGATTCGGCGGTCAGTTTCGATTTCTTTCTCCCCAGGTCCTTTCATTCCGATACCCCCTTTCTGCTTCTGTAGGTGGGTCCACATATTCGTTAGACGTGGGAGTAGGTATTGGTATTGAGCCAATTCTACCTGAGTCTTCGCATGGGCGGTACGTGCACGAGAAGCGAAGATGTCGAGGATAAGATTGCTACGGTCAAGAACCTTTACATCCTTGATCTCACGTTCAATATTTCGAAGCTGCGTAGGGCTCAACTCATCGTCGAAGATGACCATGTCGATTTTACGATCATGGCAGAACTCTCTGATTTCTTCGAGCTTCCCTTTTCCAACAAAAGTCTTGTTGTCAGGGTGTTCGAGTGATTGAGTGAAGCGTGCAAGACATTGAGCATCAGCAGTTTTGGCGAGGAATTCCAGCTCGTCAAGGTATTCTTCCAAATGTTCCTTGCGTTGGGATTTCGTTACCAAACCAACGAGCACACAGGTCTCTTGGTCCTTTTTCGTTTCGATCATCTGTGCCATTGCGGCTTATTCAGTAAAAGCTTCGATATACTTTGCTACTGCTTTGATCTCAGCAGTAGACAAGACTTCTTTTTGTGGAGGCATGGTGCCTTTTCCGTAGGTGATCAGTGCAACGCGCTCTTCGAAGGTCTTGGTGCTCTTAGTAAGGTCAGGAGCACCGCTAATCATGAGCTTTCCATCTGCTCCGTGGCAGAGGGCACACTTCATGGTGTAGATTTTCTGGGCGTCAGCTTCCGAAACAGTCGACTCGAAGTCTGCAACTGTTGGCTTATCACTTCCGCCACAGGCGAAAAGTAGAGCAACGGGAAGACAAAGAAGGAGTTTTCTTAGAACCATCCGTAAGCTTCAAATCCGCTTCTGAAAGGCCAAGGAATTCCAGCCAAGATCAGAATCAACGCGATGAGGTAAAAGATTAATACGCGCTTGTTCGCTTTCTTATCGTCTGTTTTACGCTTGGCTCCTGAGTAACCCATAGTTGCAACCGCAATAGCCAAGATCATCAAAAGCAAGTGTTCCATGGTGAAGAAACGCAGGAGTGTGTTTGACATCATTCCTTCTGTTCCCCATTGACCAGCCCATCCTTTAAGGAAGTACAAAGCCAGACCGATCAGCAACTGAATGTGCAGCCCTATCATTGTAAACATGGCGAGTTTCTTAATGCTTGCGAAAGGCTTGCCACTGCTGCTAGCTGCATAAGCACGAACAATTGAGAGTACGAGAAGCACGAGAATAACCCACCTGAGGGCACTGTGCATGTGTTGAAGTCCTGTTTCCATTGGGCGCAAAGATAAGAAGGGTGTTCGGATCGATTGCTAGAACTCCCGTAAATCATTGATTCAAATTACCTTAAAAAAGGCATTGCATCTCTAATTGTTCACTCGGAATTTTACACACGGATAATTATGACCTTTGACGTATGAATGTTTTTCGATTGACAGGATTCTTAGGGATCGCTCTGGTTGTGGGTTGTGGAGATGGAAACCAAGGAAGCGGCTGTACCGATCAATTTGCGGTGAACTACAACCCAGAAGCAACAGTTGATGATGGATCGTGTAAATACGATGCAGACGGACCTTTCTCCGTTGATAAGCAAGCCATTCGCGATACCTACGCTGAAATCGTCTTTGCTTCATACCAAGATGCGAAAGAAGCAGCGAAAGCCCTGCAAACATCAATTAGCGACTTTGTAGCTACCCTGGATGAAGCCAAGTTTGAGGCGTGTAAACAAGCATGGTTAGCAGCTCGTGAACCCTACGGACAAACAGAAGCGTATCGTTTTTCAAATGGGCCCATCGATAATGAAGAAGGGCCTGAAGGTTACCTGAATGCATGGCCACTGGATGAAGGATACATCGATTACGTTGAAGGTGCTCCGAACTCAGGTATTATTCATGATCTAGAGATTTATCCGTCACTGGAGAAAAGCTTGCTTCAGCAATTGAATGAGCAAGGAGGAGAAGAAAATGTGGCTATCGGCTATCACGCGATTGAGTTCTTATTGTGGGGTGAAGATGATCCTGAAACTAGCACATTGAAGGCGGGTGATCGTCCGTTTACTGACTATGTCAGTGCACCAAATGCGGAGCGTCGTGCTGAATACCTCGTGCTATGCGCTGAATTGTTAGTTGAGCACCTAGGTGATATAGTAGACACATGGAATCCTGAAGGAGGTGATTACTACAAAGAATTTATGGCCATGGATGTCAACCTAGCACTCCAGCAAATCATCACTGGAATAGCGACATTGAGTAAATCAGAGTTGGCCGGTGAACGCATTTTCGTGGCTTTGGATAATCAGAATCAAGAAGATGAGCACTCTTGTTTCAGTGATAACACGCATCGCGATATCTATCTGAATGCTCAAGGAATAGCCAACGTATTCCAAGGGAGCTACACTCGTTCGAATGGTGATCGCATTGAAGGAGTAGGTTTCATTGACCTCTTGGCCAAAGTTGATAGTTCATTGACAGCTGAAGCAAATGAAATTACTGCGACGGCACTTCAAAATTCGCAGCAAATTCCGATTCCGTTCGATTATTCATTGACCTTGGAAACTACAGGTGGTGACGGATCCATCATGAAAGCCATTCTTTCATTACAGAAACAAGGCGACTTATTCATCGAAGTGCGCAATGCACTCCGCCTTGAGCAGCTTTTGGGAACTTCCTGAGCAAAGTCAAGTTTATAAGCAGACTATAGGCTCGGAGCGGTGTATATTTGCTCGATGAGTCTTACTGCGAATGAAACAGAAAATCTTCGTCATATCTGCGATTGCTGCGTTGGTTACCTTGGTTGTTCGATGTTCGAATTCAACGACCCAAGTATTTGACCACCGAGAGTTGCTTCCAGGAGGAGCGTTGAATACTGTAAGCGATAAGTCTGTCAATGCCTTTGGACTAGCATCTCCAGCGCTGGAAGGAGAGCAAGAGCTCAAATTTTTCGTCGGTAACAGCTTCTTCAATCAAAATTGGGTGTCTGCTCCGGCAAGCACTACCGCTCGTGACGGACTAGGTCCTACCTTCAATGCACACTCTTGTTCTGGTTGCCACTTTAAAGATGGTCGCGGTCGTCCGCCAGCCTTGGAAGGTGAGAAGGGCACGGGACTCTTGCTTCGACTCAGCAAAGGCAAAAATGGAGATGAGGCTTTGGCGCATTATGGAATGCAGCTTCAGGATCAGGCCATTCAAGGTGTTGCCGTTGAAGCGGAGTTAGTGATTGATTATAAACGATACAAAGACCGTTACGAAGACGGCTCTACTTTCGAATTGGAAGTGCCTACTTATCGCCTCCAGAACGGAGCTTTTGGTGATTTCCCCGCTGACTTGGCTATTTCTCCGAGGGTAGCGCAACAGATGATCGGACTCGGTTTGCTGGAGACCATTCCAGAATCTCGTTTGGATGAATTAAGTGATCCAGATGATGCGAATGGCGACGGTATTTCGGGACGAAAGAACATGGTCTGGAATGCCTTAGAAGATCAGTACACCGTTGGTCGTTTCGGATGGAAAGCCAATCAACCGACGGTGGCTCAGCAAGTGGCAGGAGCTTTCGGCGGAGATATGGGTATTACAACTCCTATTTTTCCCGATGAACATTGTCCGGGTAATCAGCTTGATTGCGCTAATGCGGAAACGGGTGGCGAACCTGAGATCTCGCAGGATGACTTTGATAAGGTAGTGCTCTATTCATCGAATCTTGCTGTTCCCGCACCTCGCAATGCGCAAGATCCACTAGTTATGGAGGGCAAAGCGCTCTTCAATGAGATTGGTTGTGCAGGGTGTCATGTACCTTCACACCCCACTGGGGAGAATGCAGAATTCTCACATCTTTCCAACCAAACTATTTGGCCATATACTGACTTGCTCCTCCATGACATGGGACCTGAACTTGCCGATAATCGCCCTGATTTTGAAGCGACTGGAAAAGAGTGGAGAACACAGCCGTTGTGGGGATTGGGATTGATTGAAACAGTTAACGGTCATACACGGTTATTACATGACGGTCGGGCACGTTCCATTGAAGAAGCTATTCTTTGGCATGGAGGCGAGGCTGAAGAATCGCTCCAAGCATTTAAGCAGCTTGGAGCTGAAGATCGTGAAAAAGTATTGGTATTCTTAAGATCACTATGACGCGATTTATCCTCTTTCTAGGTGGCTTGTTAGTTGTCGCTGGGTGCAGTGAATCAGCACCGAAAAAAACTCCAATTGACCGCAATCAGGTTAAGAGTGATATGGTTCATGGAATGATCCTTCCAGCAAATGCTGAATTCACTTTGAAGGCTTCCGCGCTAGCGAAATCAATAGAAATACTCCACGATTCGATATCAATCTCAAACTTGGTTTCAGCGCAGCAAGCATGGATGGGAGCGCACGCCGCATGGGCTGCCTGTTCGTTCACACAAGTAGGAGACATTGCGGATACATTCATCCATAACAAGTTATATACCTGGCCGTCAAATGAACAGTCCATTGAAAAGAACCTTGCCGCAAATGAGACCTTCGGAGAAGATTTTGCCGAAGGTATAGGATCAAATTCAAAAGGACTCGGAGCCATTGAGTACTTGTTGTTCGGCGATGGAACCATGCCAGCTGAAGAACACGTGCAGTTGTTGATGGATGATCCCAAACGTGCGTCGATGGCGTTTAGCCTTGCTCAGAATGTGCAAGAACGTTCAGCTCAATTAGAAGCGCGATGGAATGAAGAAGCGCAAGCTTTCATCGATAACCCGCGCACAGGGGTGAGTGGTAGTTTGAACCAACTGGTAAACTTGTTGATTCGCGAAACGGAAAATCTCAAGATTCAACAACTGCAGCGACCTCTTGGGTTGACGAAAGGTGATGGGCCAGATCCCACAGCATCGCAAGCATTCCGCAGTGGTGCTTCGTTGCAAAGCATCCAGCAAACCGTGGCAACAATAAAGCGCTGGTACTTCGGGAATGACAAGGAGTATTCGTTTGATGAACTGCTTCTTGACCCGGCTTCACGAACCCCTACTGATGAACAAACCCATCAAAAGGTGCAGAGTGCAATTGCTGCGGTGGAATCAGCTGTGAAGGCAGTAGACGGTTCTTTGGAAGCGGCATTATTTCATGATCAAGATGACGTACTCACCTTACATGATAAAGTCGCAGAGCTTTACGTCATTCTGAGCGTAGATTTAGCTTCAGCTCTTGGTGTTCAAATAACCATGGGTGATAACGACGGCGATTCCTGATCTATTCTGGGCAGTCGGTTCCGAATACTTCAAGAAAGGAGGAGATCGGCGGCATTGATCGTACCGTCACCATTAAAATCTCCCGGACAAGTACCGCCCCCCACTTCAATTTCATCTCCTGAAACCGTGATGTCATCAACGGCGAAGGAAGGATCGGTCGCTACACCATCATCATTACTGGTCCACAAAAAGCCAATTTGAACGTTGGGGTTTTCGTCAGCAGATGCCGGTAAGGTGACCGTGCGAGCAGTCCATTGTCCTTGCGGTGAACAGATTCCGGAGAAGGTCTTGGGCGTTTCATCCAATTGAGCCCAAGTGTTTCCGTCATGGTACCAGACGGCGGCATTGTCTTGTACATTCCCGCCTTCGAGGTAGAGGAAGTTGAGCACAATATTCTCATGACCAGTACAATCGATTACAGGCGATTCGACACGTCTATTGGTCGTTCCGCATGGCAGGAGTCCACAGAATCCGGCAAGACCTTCATAGTACGCTGCACCTTGGTCAGCTGGAATACCAAGGACTGTTTGATTACCGACGTGCAAAGTTGGGTTTGATCCGCAGGTGGCGCCGCAAGCACCTTCTCCAGTATTGTTCTCCATGGCACTGACATACCAAACATTCGATGAGGCTTCATTCAGTCCGGTTTCAGTTACCGTCCAGTTGCCATTGGGTGAAACATAGGAGGTGACCAGGGTACCTTGATTGCATCCGGTTCCAAAGTCTTCGGAGAAAAGGATTTGAGCTTGCAGGCTAGCGCCGAACAAGAGACAGGTCATGAGGCCAAGAATTCGCATCTAGTTAAGGATTTCAGATGCTATAAGTTACGCCAGATGAACGGAAAATAAAAAAGGCCACCCGAAGGTGACCTTTTCAATTTTATGATGAAGGGATTAAACTACCCCTTGGTCGATCATTGCGTCAGCCACTTTCACAAATCCAGCGATGTTTGCGCCTTTAACGTAGTCAGTGTGACCGTTAGTTGTTCCGTAGTTTACACATGCTTCGTGAATGTCTTTCATGATATTCTTCAAGCGTGAATCCACTTCTTCGCGTGTCCAGTTGTAACGAAGCGAGTTCTGAGACATTTCTAGTCCAGAAGTAGCGACACCACCAGCGTTTGATGCTTTACCAGGAGCGAACAAAATTTTCGCGTCAGCGAATGCTTCAATCGCTTCTGGAGTACAAGGCATGTTTGCTCCTTCAGCAACCGCTATACAGCCGTTTGAAAGGAGTGTCTTCGCCTCATCACCGCCAAGCTCATTCTGTGTCGCACATGGAAGAGCGATGTCACAGTCCACACCCCAAGGACGCTGTCCTTCGTAGTATGTAGCTGAAGCGAACTCCGTTGCATACTCATGGATACGTCCACGACGAACGTTCTTAAGATCCATGATCCAAGCGAGTTTCTCAGCAGTGATTCCTTCTGGATCGTGAATGAAGCCACCAGAATCAGACATTGTTACTACAGTAGCTCCGAGCTCAGTTGCTTTTTCACAAGCGTACTGTGCTACGTTTCCAGAACCAGAGATAGCAACCGTCTTCCCTTGGAAGCTGTCGTTCTTCGTCGCCAACATGTTTTGAGCGAAGTACACACAACCGTATCCAGTTGCTTCCGGACGGATAAGTGATCCACCCCAGTTCAATCCTTTACCAGTCAATACACCAGTAAACTCGTTGCGAAGACGCTTGTACTGACCGAACATGTATCCGATCTCACGTCCTCCAACACCGATATCACCAGCAGGTACGTCTGTGTTAGGACCGATATGGCGCGCCAGCTCCGTCATGAAGCTTTGGCAGAATCGCATGACTTCGTTGTCTGACTTTCCCTTCGGGTTGAAGTCAGAACCACCTTTACCACCACCCATTGGGAGTGTTGTCAACGAGTTCTTGAAGATCTGCTCGAATCCTAGGAACTTCAGAATGCTGAGGTTCACAGTAGGGTGGAAACGAAGTCCTCCCTTGTAAGGTCCGATAGCAGAGTTAAACTCAATGCGGTAACCACGGTTAACTTGAACATTTCCTTCGTCATCTAGCCAAGGAACACGGAACATGAGAACACGTTCTGGTTCGATAATTCGCTCCAGGATGCGTGCGTCAGCATATTTAGGGTTCTCCTCGATGAAAGGAATGATAGCCTCTGCAACTTCTTGCACGGCTTGTTGGAACTCAGGTTCATTCTGGTTGCGATCGCGAACCAAATTCATGAACTCTTCAATCTGAGCGTGATGCGTTGTTGTTGTGTCCATTCAGGTTATTTTGAACGGCCGCAAAGTTAGATGAATTTTCGCGTATAAATCCATACAAAATTGTAACACGAAACACCCACTATACACGACTTTGAAGAAAATTAGTAAGTGTTAAATATACACTTATAGCGAGGCTGTTCGTCCTCCGTCAACCGGAACGTTGATTCCGTTGATGTAAGCAGCTGAAGGTGAGGCAAGGAAAGAAATCGCCCATGCCACTTCTTCTGGTCTACCTACACGCTTCATTGGAACTTGTGCTTCCATACCGGCACGGACATCATCCTGGCTTTTTCCAGTCTTTTCAGACTTACGTTCGATGATTCCCGTTAGACGAGCTGTGTCAGTGGCTCCAGGAAGTACATTGTTCACTGTAATACCAAATGCACCAAGCTCATTGGCAAGGGTTTTTGACCAATTGGCCACGGCGCCGCGGATTGTATTTGACACACCAAGGTTCGGTAAAGGCTGTTTTACGGATGTACTAATCACATTAATGATTCGTCCGTATCCCGCCTTTTTCATGCCAGGAACGAGTTTGGTAGCCAAGATGTGGTTGCAAACGAGGTGTTGATTGAATGCAATTCGAAATCCTTCCACTTCTGCATCAATGGCTTGACCGGGTGGTGGGCCTCCAGTATTGTTGATCAAGATCTGTGCTTCGTTTTCTACCAGGAATCCGTCAAGTGCTTTTTCCAAACTATCAGGATGTTGGAAATCTGCAGTCAAAGTCATGTTTTCCTTGCCGTTGATTTCATTAATCTCAGCCACTGCTTTTTGCAGCGAAGCCTCGTTGCGAGCCACCAAAACAATGCAGGCTCCCATGCTCGCTAATTCTTTGGCTGTAGCGAATCCAATTCCTTGTGTACTACCGCACACCATCGCGGTATAGGGTGAAAGATCTAATTGCATCATGGGCGCAAGATACGCTTTCGAATGTGTTCGTACCTTGAAACGAAACAAGAAGCGTCAAGCTTCGTATACATGGAGACGTCATGAAAAATCTAGGACACATACTCTGTTTTGTGCTTTTCATCGCTTGTGGAGAAGCTCCACAAGCGGAAGAAGAGAATGCACAAGTAGAAGAGACTACCAGTACCACCATTGCTACCTTCGATTTAAGGAGCGTCGGCGTTGCCCTCGAAGGCAAAGTGCCATCATGGATGCCTGAAGGTAGTTTTCCGGTAGTCACCAAGGACTCTAACTCAGGTATTGTCTCGATCACTTATTCCCCTGAATTGATCGCAAAGCTCGTCCCAGACAATCGCTCTTTAAGTGAGGCGAAGCTCGAGATTCAAGATGAAGCCGTATTCGACGTGGCTATTTTAGAAGAGGGTTCTGATCTCCTCATGTTCGAGCAAAAACTGCCTACCGGCGAATCGGTAGGAGTACAAATTGTTCGTGTTATGGATGTTAACGGACAAGGATATCATGTCTACTCAGATGAGAATGTCGAATTGACAATTTATGAAGCACGTCAGTTGGCTGAATGTGTTAATTCACTGTTAGTGATACAATAAATCCCTAGTAATCAGCTGGTTTTTCTCGCATCAATTGTAATTTTGTAGTACAAATAACGAATCATGCGACTACTTCTTATTGCACTTTTCGCGATGGCATCGCTGGCTGCTAACGCTGGAGTTTATGTTTATTCTGGGATTTACCAAGGCCGAGATCTATACGTAAAGAACCCTTTCTCTGCTGATGGAGTTGGTTTCTGTGTGTTCGAAGTAAAAGTAAATGGAGAACTCACTACCGACGAAGTGAACTCGAGCGCCTTCGCTATCGATCTAGCCATGTTCGAGCTGAATATCGGAGACCCAATTGAAGTAGTTATTCGTATCAAAGATGACTGTGAACCACGCGTCATTAATCCAGAAGACATCTCTCCACGATCTACTTTTGAGGTAGAGAATATCAGCGTTTCAGGAGAGAACAAGCTCAGCTTTGTTACCTCAAACGAAGGCGGTCCACTACCGTTCACAGTAGAACAATTCAAGTGGAACAAATGGGTAGAGGTAGCCACCATCAACGGCAAAGGCGATGGCGGACATCAATACGAGGTGGATATTCGTTTCCACGAAGGTGTGAACACTTTCCGCGTGAAGCAGCGTGATGCTGCAGGCACCAAAACTTCAGACAAAGTAGACGTTGATTCCTCTACTGCGGCCGTTTCTATGGTCAGCAACAAGATCTACGATAAAGTAGAATTCAGCGCCGCATGCGCCTACGAAGTATTCGATGAATATGGCGTTCTCGTTACCAAAGGCAACGGCCCAACCATTGATGCCTCTTCTTGGGGTAAAGGCCAGTACTTCGTCAATTATGGGAAGACGTTTGGGGCGGTTGTTATGAAGAAGTAGTTCCGGCGTCCGGTATTTGGCGTCCGTTTTTTTTAATGGTCTTTTGCGCATCTTTCATAGAAGGAGCGTTGAAAGAAGGCTCTTATTTACGCCCTAAGCCCTAAGCCTCACGAAGTGTTATCTTCGCCCAAAACACATTCCATGCCCAACAAAATTGAACATCTAGGGATTGCGGTGAGTGATCTTGAGGCTTCTGAAAAGATCTTTACTGACGTACTTGGTGCGGCACCTTATAAGCGTGAAGAGGTTGAAAGCGAAAACGTGATTACGTCTTTCTTCAAGGTGGGGGAGAATAAGATTGAACTACTCCAGGCGACTTCTGAGGATAGTGCGATTGCGAAGTTCATCGCTACGAAGGGAGAGGGAATTCATCACGTTGCCTTTTCTGTGGATGATATCCAGATGGAGATTGATCGCTTGATGGACTTGGGTTACCGAATGATACACGAAAAGCCGAAAGAGGGAGCGGATGGAAAGATGATTGCCTTCCTTCACCCGAAAGGTTCAAACCGTGTGTTGGTTGAGTTGTGCGCTGATAAGTAGGGATTAACGTCCGTACTTCTTACGCATCTTTTTGCCCCAAAGCTGATCACCGCGCTTCTCGGTACCTTTTCCTACACAATCACCTACTTTCTGGTAGCTGAAGAGCAAGATTCGAACACTAAGGATGATCGGACGATACCTTGTGTTGAACATAGGTAAGGTCGATTTCCCGTCGTAGAATGGGTAAATATTGAGAATCGGAGTCTCAATTGTAGGGATGATGAAAACGCCTGATTCCAGACGAATACCGTAGCCTAACTTCGCATGAAGCTGTGCCTGTAATGGTCCTGCTTCTTCTACCGTGTTCAGGAGTTCTGGTCCTTCATAGGTGCGACGGTCAATCAAGCGGTAATCCACATTGGCACCAAGGCTGAATTGAAGGAAACTCCAATCGTTAAGTTGGGTAATGTGATTTGCATTTCCATAAATCCCGAGGTAACCGTGTGAAAAGCTTCCTTGATTATTGACTGAAACCAGCAGACTGTCGCTGGTATTGACTCTTCCGTTAAAGTTTTCGCTAGCGCGTAATTGTTTCCAATGCAATCCGAAATCAACGTAGTGAACGAAGACCGGGTCTTTGACGAAGTGCTGTCTTCCCACCTCTAAGTAGAGGCCAAGCTTGCCTGCAGCGTCAAAGGTTCCTGAGTACAATGTGTCGACTCCTGACTCTGTGTTCAATAGACGCGTATCAGCACGTTGACTCGCATTCGGGATCATGTAGGTCAACCCCGGGCCAAAGTGCCATCCGTTCGGACTGTACTTTCCACCAATTTGGTAGAGAGGTCGGTGTTGTCTACCGCTTTGCGCTTCGGCCGTTAGACCAAAAAGAACAAGCGAAACAAAGATCAGGAAGCGTGTCATACTACTAAAGTAACGCAGAATCAATCAGTTTCGTTTCAAGAATTGATTTCAGCGAGGATGGCTTGCTCAATCTCTTCGCTATCCCACAGCTCTTCGATGTCTGGACGATCCATTACGCGTTTCATGATTTTATCTTGCACATCACCGTTGCGTAACGCTTCGTCGTAAGGGATATGCGTGAACGTCACTTGTGAGTACAATGGAATCCATTTGTCTGGATGGCGTTCATTGAATCGCTTTTCAATTTTCTTTTGAAGAAGGAATTGCGGATCCGCCGTTTTATCGCGCATTTCAATGTAATTGCGAAGTGCCAATTCTAGAATGGCATCAGCCTCAGGCTTGCGTTTCTTCGAGAACTGCTCAAAGGTCTTTTCCCAATCACCATTGTTCGCCTCGAAGATTTCTTCAAAAACAGAGCAATCTTCGAATCCGCTGTTCATTCCTTGTCCGTAGAACGGGACAATGGCGTGAGAAGCGTCTCCCATCAAGCAAATCTTATCTTCAAAATGCCACGGATTGCAACGAATCATGACCAATGAAGACGTTGGATTTTCGTGGTAATCTTGGATGTATGTCGGCATGAGGTCTACCGCATCCTTGAACTCTCGTTCGAAGAACTCACGAATCTCTTCTGTGGTATTCAGTGATTCGAATGAATCTTTCCCTTCATATGGGAAGAAGAGCGTACATGTGAAACTTCCATCTTGATTCGGAAGGGCAATCAGCATGTACTCACCACGCGGCCAAATATGCAATGCGTTGGTCTCGATTCGATGTTTACCATCCGCAGTTGGCGGGATGGTCAACTCTTTGTAGCCGTGATCTAGGTACGCTTGCTCGAAGTTGAAACGATCCACCTTCATCAAACGTGAGCGGACAGCAGAGAACGCACCATCGGTTCCGAAGATGCGGTCGTACTTGACTTCTTTAATCTCGCCAGTCACCGTGTTCTCTAGGTGAAGGATGTTCTCCTTCATGTTGATGTCGTTCACCCTCGTGTCAAAGGCTACCGTTACTTCATCGTATTCATCTGCCTTCTCAAGGAGGAGTTTGTTCAGACCACCACGAGATACGGAGTAGATCGCTTGTTGATCTTTCCCGTATTGCTGAAAACTGAGGTTTCCTGCTTGGTCGTGCATCACACGACGATACATAGGGATGGCTGCATCACGAACAGCATCAGCAACTCCGGCCATTTCTAGCGCTTTCCAACCACGGTCAGACAAGGCGAGGTTAATCGATCGTCCGCCGATGTAATCGGCTTTACGTGGGTCACGTCGACGTTCGTAGATGTCTACCTTGAATCCTCTGCGGGCTAAAAAGAGCGCAAGGAGGCTTCCTACGAGGCCGCCACCGGCTATTGCAATGCGTTCGTTTGTGTTCATCCTAGAGCTTGTTCAATATCTTTAATAAGGTCGTCGGCATCTTCGATACCTACACTTAGTCTGATCAGTGAGTCAACAACCCCTGACTTCTCGCGTTCTTCTTTTGGAATAGAAGCATGAGTCATGGTTGCAGGGTGACCACAAAGTGATTCAACTCCTCCGAGTGACTCAGCAAGGGTGAAGAGTTTGAAGCGAGCTACAGTCGCTTTCGCAGTCTCCAGGTCGTCTTGCTTCAATGTGAATGACATCATTCCACCGAAGTCATGCATCTGACGTGCTGCTACATCGTGATTTGGGTGATCTTCCAATCCTGGGTAGTAGACTTTGTCAACTTTAGGATGCGAATTCAGGTATGCTGCAATTTTCTTTCCGTTGGCTGTGTGTTGCTTCATACGAATGTGGAGGGTCTTGATTCCACGAAGAACGAGGAAGCAGTCCATTGGTCCGCTCACGGCACCACAGCTATTCTGCAAGGTGTAGAGTTTCTCTGCGAGTGCATCATCTTTGACTACAAGCGCACCCATCACTACGTCTGAGTGACCACCGATGTACTTGGTTACTGAGTGCATCACGATATCAGCTCCGTGATCCATTGGATTTTGAAGCGCTGGTGAGGCGAAGGTGTTGTCGACTCCCAATAGGACGTTGCGAGAAGCGCAGCGTTCCGCGATAGCGGCAATATCAACCACCTGAAGAACAGGGTTTGTTGGAGTTTCAACCCATACCAAACGCGTATTCTCAGTCATGTACTGCTCTACGTTGTTGGCATCGCGAAGATCAACGAAGGTGAATTTGATTCCGTACTTCTCAAACACCGTGCGGAAGATTCGGTAAGTACCACCGTAGAGGTCATTCACCGAAATCACTTCATCACCGGGGTTCAAGAGTTTGATGACGGCGTCAATGGCTGCCAAGCCACTTGAGAAAGACAAACCGTGCTTGCCATTTTCAAGTGCCGCAAGGCTTTTTTGCAATGCATCACGCGTTGGGTTGTGCGTACGTGAGTATTCGTATCCTTTGTGGTTACCGATTCCTTCTTGAACGTAAGTTGACGTTTGAAAGATTGGTGTCATGATCGCACCTGTGCTTGGATCCGGCTCCACCCCAGCATGAACCGCCTTCGTGCCGAATTTCATATCCTTAGTCTCCATCTGTTGCTTCTGTAAATTGGTCGTGCAATGTATCAAATCTATCCCGCCTGCTCAACCTTTCGTTTGGCTGTTCTACGAAGCCATCCCGGCAAGATCGCAGCACCAACAAAGATATAAGGGAAGTAGGTCAATAATCGCCAGATGACGGCCACAAGTACCAACAATACAGGTGCAAGTGCCGCATTCTCCCATGGAAGGTAGTTGAAGAACGCTGGAAGCAGCAGTTCAGCAATACCACTTGAACCTGGGGTAAAGGAGATCAAGAGGATCACCCACATCACCAGCTGTCGACCATAAACTTCGAAATGATCGAACCCAGCAGTAAAGGCAAGGAAGATAAAATTCAAGGTGAGGAAACGGGCGGTCCAGCTTACGGCTGTAGAAGCCATGGCTTTGGCCCAAAATCCAATGCTGTTTCCTTTGAACTCTTCACTACTGATGATAATTTCGTCACCCAACTTTACCATATGGTGTTGCCAGCGACGAAGGAAGCCAAAAGAGAATAGCTTGACTAAGAATAGTTTCGTTTGGTGCGGGAAGAAAAAGACTCCCAGGAGTATGGTCGTCGTGAGCAAGACAATGAATCCATAGCCCGCGTAGAACAGCGTGCGAAGTAGCTCAGGTGTCACAAGATCGAAGAGCCCTTCGGAAGGGAATAGGCGATCTCCTCCAATAATTACAAAGAGCAACGGTACCATGACGATGTAGAAGATTTCATCCATCATCGCCGTGATGAAAATAGTAGCGGTTGATTTTCCGAGGTTGATGCCTTCTCGGTTCACGACGAAGATGGCAACGCCAGATCCTCCCACGACACTCGGCGTAAGCGCACTAGCAAACTCCCAGAGCATGATGACATCAAAGCTTTGACGCCATGTCAAAAACTTATTGGTCAACAATCGAATGCGATAGATGTAACCGGCATCGCGGAACACGACCATTAATAACGCCAGAGCAATTGCGATCCATGCATTTTCTTTCCACGAATAGTTAGAGAGTAGTTCCCCAGCGTAGGATTCGATGTAGCCGCCGCCTTCTTGCAACACGAACTCCTCAGGGTCAGAGGTGTCAGGAGCTCCGTTTTCATTGGCATCAACCCAGGCGTGCGTTCCCACTTGACCATCGGTTACAGGAATGTAAGTAGGCTTGGTTAAGTTCCACCACAACAATCCTCCAGCAGCAATCAAGCCGATCAACACCGGGATCATGATCCGACGCCAAGAGAGGCGTTTTTTTATGTCTTCTTCATTCTCTGCCAACGCGGCTCAAGTTAGTAAAAGGGCTAACGGCGAAAAGGCGAAAAGGCGAAATGTTTTGGGTTAATTATTGTTGTACCAACAACCATAGCCCTTCAGCCCTTTAGTTATTCCTCTGCCCAAACCCTCGTGCCTTCTGTACAATTGGTGCAAATATCGATTTGGTCACGAGACCGGAGAATAGATTGACGAAAATCATGGTAAGCCGGGCCATTCCAGATGGAGTGGAAACCATCTTCGGCGGTGTCGCCGAGTTGATGGGTGGCGTCTTTATCGAAGCAACAAGGGACCACTTTTCCATCCCAGGTGATAACACAGCCTTGCCACATGCGCCAGCACTGATTGAGCAGCTTGTTTTTGATCGTCCAGGTACCATCTTTTTGTTGACGATAGCGGGAGTATTTGGTATCGTCAGGGATGAGTGGATTGCCGTTTTCGTAATCGTAAACTTGGGCTGTTTTGAGTCGAACTTCATCCACGCCGAGTTCAGCGGCTAGATTGTGCACGTCGTCGATCTGATGCTCATTGGGTTTGACCACTAAGAACTGGAAAATGACGTGCGGAGTTGATGAACCCATTTCTTCGCGGGCCTTCAAGATGTTACGTGTTCCCTTTAGAACCTTTTCGAGTGATCCTCGAACACGGTATTGCTCGTAGGTTTCTTGCGTGGTGCCGTCAATAGATACAATCAATCGTGACAGTCCGCTTTCCACTGTTTGCCTAGCTTTTTCCTCCGTAAGGAAATGAGCATTGGTGGAAGTTGTTGTATAGATGCCGCGGTCACTGGCGGTCTTTACCAAGTCTGTGAATTGAGGGTGTAGGTATGGTTCGCCCTGAAAGTAGAATATGATATTGCCAAGCGTCTTCGAAGTATCAGAAAGAAGGTTGTCAAGAGTTTCCTTGCTCAACCTTCCAGTGGCTCTCGTGAACTGACGCAGTCCTGACGGGCACTCAGGACATCCCAAGTTGCAAGTGGTCGTAGGTTCAATCGATAGCGAAAACGGGCCACCCCAGTGTAGGGGCCTACGGGTGAGTCTTGAAAGATGGTAACTCAGCCAAAGTCCAAAGAAGTTTGCCACCTTCCGAATTGAAAGGGCTTTCCACTGTTCTCGTCGGTCTTGCCAAATGCGTTGCACGAAACAAAGTTAGGGCATCGGAGCTTGACAAAGTGTAACAAACTGTAGTTGCCATTCGTCATTTTCCGCGCTAGCGATACTAAAACTCGTAGTTTCTTGTTGCAATACTAGACCAAATACAACGTGCGCTCATGATGCTTTGTCGTCGTACCTTCCTTTTTGTCGTTTTTTTGCTATCTCTCACGGGCCTTCAAGCCCAGGTGTCTGGACGTGTCATTGATGCACAAACGAAGGTGCCGATGGCCTTTGTGACGGTGGTAGTAGAAGGACAACAAGCAGGTTCTTATACCGACATTGATGGGAAGTTCGATATTCCTCAAGTAGCACAGGGTGCAACCTTGGTTTTCAGTTTCGTTGGTTACAAAAGTACACGGGTTGAGTTCAAATCAATGCAATCACAGCTATTGGTTGAATTGCGTCCTGAGCGTGTAGAGTTAGCAGAAGCCGTGGTTATTCCAGGAGAGAATCCGGCAGAAGCATTGATGCGGAAGGCCATCAAGAACAAAAAGGTCAACAATCCAGAAGAGTCGAGGAGTTTCGTCTATGACGCCTACAATAAGCTCGTTTTTACTGCGCTCCCTGACAGTGTTTACATTGACAATCCTCAAAAAGTAGCAGAGCTAGATACTTCAGATCAAGAGGCCTTGAAGTTCTTTGATGAACAGCATCTCTTCCTAATGGAGTCGATTAGTGAGCGTAGATTTCTGAGCAAGGGAAAGGATACGGAGATCGTGAAGGCCAGCAAAGTGTCAGGACTTCAAGCTCCAGATTTTGCGTTGTTGAGCACACAGTTGCAATCGTTCTCTATCTATCGTGATGAGTTCAGTTTGATGGATCTGCGCTATTTATCTCCTTTCCATTCCAGTGCGATTAGTAAGTACCTCTTCATCATCGAAGACACGACTTATCATGATCAGGATACCGTGTTCGTCTTGTCGTTCAGACCACGAACAGGGAAAAAGATCAATGGGTTGAAAGGTGTACTTCACCTCAACAGCAATGGATACGCTGCGCAAAGTGTGATTGCAGAACCCGCGACAGCAACAGAAACCTTTGGAATTCGCATTCGCCAACGGTATGAGTTTATCGATGGGCAGCAGTGGTTTCCTGTACAATTGAACACTGATCTCACCTTCAATAACATCGAAGTGGGTTTCATGGAGGTTGTTGGCATCGGTAGATCTTATCACTCCAATATTCTATTGGATCCAGAGTTGAAAAGACGAGACGTTGGTGAGATTGCCTACCGAATGGAAGCGGCGACGGTGCGTCAACCAGAAGAATTTTGGAATCAGTACCGAAATGACTCCCTTGATTCCCGAGAGCTTCAGACCTACGAATGGATGGACAGCCTCTCGAATGAATTCAAGTTCGATCAGAAGTACCGTTGGTTCCAGGCCTTTATGTCTGGGAAGCTGAAGATGGGCAAGGTCGATTTCGATTTGAGCCGACTAATGCGTTTCAACGATTACGAAGGTTTCAGACTAGGAGGTGGATTGGCGACCAACGATGATTTCATTCGAGACCTTTACTTGGGTGGTTTCGTGGGTTATGGTTTCAAAGACCGAGAACTTAAAGGAGGGGGAGATATCACTTGGAAGATTCGCCGAATGTCGAACACTTCTCTTTCTGTAGCCTATTACTCAGAAGTTTTTGAACGCGGCGGAAGTCAATTCCCGGGAGATAACTCGTGGTTATCGGACGCGGGTTACTATCAACTCTTCATCAATCAAATGGATCGCTTAGAGGTGGCGGAAGCCGCTATCACTTCAAACTTACCGGGCTATCTTAAGGTGACCGCCAAAGTGCGCACGGGTAACCTGATTAATAATTTGAATCAGCAACTGATTTCCACTCCGAACGATGAGGTTACCTTATTCCATGATCGTGCACCCATCAATGAAGCGGAGTTGAATATCCGATGGAGCTTCCGTGAGAAACAGATTCAGACGGTGAATCGTCGTGTTTCGCTAGCGCGGAAATGGCCACTCGTCGGCGCTCAACTAATTGCTGGTGAATACGAAGCCGGGGATGAAACGAGTGATTACTTGCGCCTTCAGGTCTCACTAGACCACACCTTCCGTATGCCGATTTTAGGTGATCTGTCTTTCTTCGCTCACGCCGGAAGAATCTATGGAGACGCCCCAGCCTTGCGTCAATTCTCCATCCGCGGATCACAAAATGACTTCTCGGTAGCTACTCCTCGCGCCTTCGAAACCATTGCCCCTGGGAGCGTTTTCATGGATGAATACGCGGCCCTTCACATCCGACATAGCTTCCGAGATTTGTTATTCAGCAGACCAAAGTGGAAGCCGCATTTCGTCCTAGTACACAGCATGGCTATCGGAAACAGCGGAGATCGCGATCACCTAACACCCCTTGCCGCAGGTGAAATCTCTCAAGGCTATTTTGAATCAGGCATAGAACTCAAACACCTCCTCGTTTCAGGGTTCTCATCCTTCGGTATCGGTGCCTTTTACCGCCATGGGTCATACAATGAAGGAGAGTTTCTAGACAATGTGACCTTTAAGTTGAGTCTTGGGTTTGTGTCTTCTTAAGTGAAGGGAGAATATGCTCCGGCGTCTGGCTTCTGGCGTCCGAATCTTCTAGGGCGAAATGGCGAACAGGCAAAATGTTTAGGGTTTAATACTATGGTACCACCAACTTAAGCATTAACACTAAAGCCTATAGCCTAGCGCCTAGTAAGACTCCGCCTTCCACAACCGATACGCCGCCTCCAACTCCTCGTAATACTCCTCCCCGTATTTGCGGATGATTGACGACTTACAGAATCGGAATACGGGCATTTGGAGTTTGGCTCCACAGTCGCACGCAGGTTTACAGATGTGCCATTTGTGGTAGTTGACGGCGTCGAAGTCTTTGAGGGCTTTGATGCGGATGGGGTAGAGGTGGCAGCTGATTGGTTTGTGCCAGTCGATCTTCTTGTCAAGATATGCCGCTTCAATACCGCATTTTGCTGTACCATCTGCATCGAAGATGGTGTAAGCACATTCAGCGTCATTAACGAGAGGGGTGGTGTAATCACCATCTTGATCCACCACGAAGAAACCATTTTCTTCAATGCTTTTGATCCCTTCTTCTGTCATGTATGGCTTCACGTGAGGGTATACTTGCTCAAGTAAATCCAGTTCACTTTCCTCTAGCGGCGCACCGCTGCTTCCCTCTACACAACAGGCACCCTTGCATGCAGCAAGGTCACACATGAACTGCTCATCAAACAGCTCCGTCGAAATAATAGTCCTCCCGATCTGGATCATGGGGCAAAGATAGTGCGTTAGGCGTTAGAAGGCGGTCAGTAAACACTAAAGCCTAAAGCCTAGTCACACTAATCAAACAATCCTTGTTGATACAATCCTAAAGCTCAACACTTAGGTGGCTAGGGTCTTGGTAATTTCAACCTCAAGACGTTAAGTCATGAAGAACCTGATCCTATTAACGCTGTTGCTTTTGAATTTGGCTGTTTTCGGCCAAGCTCCAGCAGCGATAAACTATCAAGCGGTGGCGCGCACTACCGACGGTGCACCGCTTATTGAAGAAGAACTACTTGTCCGTATTGGAATTGAAGCGACCTCTATTGGAGGGAACTTGATGTGGGAAGAAGAACATGTGGTGACGACCGACGGATTCGGTCTCTTCACCTTGAATATTGGAGAAGGAGCTTCGACCGGAAACGGACTATCACCCACTTTTGCTCTCATCAACTGGGGAGCAACGATTTACTTCCTCAAGGTTGAAGTAGATGGTGGAAATGGATATGAAACCCTCGGCACCTCCCAATTGGTGAGTGTTCCGTACGCTCTTTATGCCGAGGAAGCGGGCAACGTAGAAGATGCCCTGATCACTGACTTCTCCTTTGAGAATGATTCCCTTCTGATTACTGAAGGTGGAGAAGACTGGTGGTTGGATATTGGCCCTATCCTCGATGAGGCGCTGGCTGGTGAAAGCATCAACCTTGTCCAGCTGGTGGAAACCGATTTGAATATTGTGGAAGGCGATGACGCCTTCGTTGTTGATATGAGCTCCCTTCAAGACGATGAAGACTGGTCGCAAAGCGAAACAGCGGTGTACCAAAATGATCGTCCGGTAGGAATTGGGACGGCGACGCCGAGTTCTGATTTTGAAGTGCAGGGTTCTATTGGGATGGCCGTTGTTCAGTTTCAAGGTCCGGTGAATGCGACCCTTGACGACACGCACAATATTATTCTTGCTAACGTAACCAATGGTGACCTCACCTTCACCCTTCCAGATGCATCTACTTGCACCGGAAGGATTTATACTTTCAAACGTTTTGGGAATCCACCCCTGAGTTCCATTGTAACCATCGTTCCGGTTAACGGAGCTGAGATCGACACTGAAACAGAGTGGTTGATGGATGGGTTTGACGGACAAGTTGTCAAACTCATTTCTGACGGTAGCAACTGGTGGGTACTCAGTAATGAAACGATCAATTAATGCGCCTCCTCCTGACCCTATTTTCGTTATTCCTCGTTTCCACAGGAGGGGCGCAGATCGTGTTGGGCCGACAAGTCATCGGCTCAGCTGCGGTGAATGGAAGTACCTCGACCATTTCTGTGAACTCCAATACTGGCGAGGCCCGCGTGGGGTCTCCTTCCGGATCTACGGTGTCGTTGACAGAGGGTTTTGAACAACCATCTGATCTCACGCCGCTATTGGTGGAGTACGAGATTTCATACGCTGAATGCTGGAATGGCAGCAATGCATTCTTGATCTTCACTACCCTTAGCGGATGTGGAGGAAATTATGACATCTCAATTACCCAAAACGGTGTCGAGCAAAGTCAAGGCTCCTTGGGAGTTGGATTATATACCTTGAGTATTACCGCAGGTGGTGGGTGCACCTTCGAAGAAGAATTTGAAATCGCCTTGCCTGGGTTGGGCCCATGTTATTTAGTCGCACCCAATACCATCACTCCCAACGGAGACGGTGTGAATGACGACTGGAATATCTTTTGGCTGGCCTATGAAGAATACGCAACGAATACGGTAACAATTGTCAATCGTTGGGGAGTTGAAGTCTGGAATGGAAGTAACTACGACAACACCAATGTGGTGTTCAATGGAACGAATTTCGATGGAGAAGAGCTTCCTGAAGGCGTCTATTATTACAACCTTGATTACGGGTCAGGAAATATAAACGGTCACATCAATCTACTGCGATGAGAGGGATGTTGATCATATGCGCATTACTCCTTGGCCTGTCTTCTCAAGCACAGCAAGAATGGGTGTACTCGATGCAAGCACTCAATCTTTATGATGGCAATGCCGCAGCAGCGGGGATGTACGAACATGCATCCATCAATCTACGTTACCGTCAACAATTTAGCGGGTTCAGCGGTTCGCCAACCACAGCATTCCTTTCGGCAAATACATCTTTTGGATCATTGAATGGCGGCCTTCGTTTGAAAAGAGAAAGCATTGGAGCTTTTGATCGAACAATGGTAGCGCTTCACCTTGCTTACCGACTCGATGTTGGACCCGGACAACTTTCATTTGCCTTGGGAGGTGGAATTCGAAATGAGCAATTAGACGTTAGTGAGATTACCGTTTCTACAACAGATGTTGATGTACTGATCAATTCAGAAGCCATTACAAAACCACTTCTAGAGGGGGCCATGCTGTATCGTTCTAAACGGTTCTTTGCGGGTATTGAAGTGGGTCATCTGCTAACGCAGGAACGCAGAGCTTCAGGTAGCGACACACGCATGGAGTCACTTGCCATGATCGGGACTCAGCACCGCTTGAACTCTATGTTGTCATTGCGTCCGATGATTGCTGCTCGATACGATGTTGATGGAGCCCTATTGCCAGAAGCACAAGTAGGGCTATGGTGGAAACAAACTTTATGGATAGGTGCAGGCTACAGACTGTCATCAGAAGCCTATGGATTTGTAGAGTATCGAATTAAAAGAAAACTACGCCTGGCATATGGCTTTGGAGTTCCTACTGAAGGTGTGGGCAGTGTCTCTAACGGACATCATGAAGTAATGCTCGGATTCCTCTTCGGAAAGAAGCAACGTAGTGTACAAAGCATTAGATACTTTCAATGAGAAAGGTGTTGTATATACTCGCTTTGCTGAGTTGCGTTTCCGCGCTAGCGAATAAAAGCCACGCCCAATCAAACGTGACCATAGAGCGCATTCACGACTTGGATAAAGTGGATGGTTTCATGACCGGAATTCACCCGCAGGGAATTTTCATGGAAGTGAATGCTACTGACCTTGGATTGATCACAGACCAAGGAGATGTTGACTACCGAGCGCAAACACAATTCGCACGCAGAGGAGATACATGGGCTAGTTTTCCTGCAGACCTGGAAGATTTTGGCTTTGGTTTTACTGGTAATTCAGACCTCGGAACGGTTTGTTATTTCAGCGATACGCTGGTAGTCATGTCGTTGATGGACTTCAAAGTGATGTGGGACGAAGGAACTGTGGTTACTGCGCGTATGATGCGTAGTTCAGTTGATAATTTGATGCCTGTCTTTGTGCCACCAGCAGGGTATAGAGCAATTCACCCAAGCATTTCACCTGATGGGTCACAGATTGTGTTTGCGAGCAATATGCCGGGCGGGTTAGGTGGTTTTGATCTCTACTATGTGAATCGCCTGGGCGGCGGAAATTGGAGTGACCCTATTTCGTTAGGTCCCGTGATTAATACTTCAGGAAACGAAGTGTTCCCAAGCTGGAATGGAAGCCGGTTGTGCTTTTCGAGCGATACCCACGCCGGTCTCGGTGGCTTTGATTTATACTACAGTGATCGCAGTAGCCAATGGAAGGAAATGGAGCGCTTTGAAGAACCTATCAATAGCCTTGGAGATGATTTCTTGCTCTTATGGTTAAGCGATGAGGTGGCGCTGTTCAATAGCGATCGCGAAGGAGAAGATGCCGTCTATCGTCTAGCACCAGTGCCTAAGCAAGCTCCCATGAATGAACTAACGGCGCTTCTGGAATGTGCTGGAACACCTGTGCAAGGAGCCAAGGTGAGGATTCGGAATTCCTTGGGTGAAACTGTCATCAATGGCACCACTGGGGAAGAAGGGAAGTTTCCGATTGATAAGCTAGAGCTGAATCAAAAGTACCGTGCGGTATTCGAAGATGTGGCACCCGAAGTATTACGCGCGAGTTACCTCTATATCATTGATGCCGTTGGAAATCGCATTATGGTATTCACCCCAGGAGGAGATGGAAGCTTTTATTTCGAGTTGTTGCCATTTGAAGATGGTGAAGGACTTCAAGCAATGGACAATATTGATGAAAGTACCTTGTTGAATGTGGCTGTTGAAGGACAAGTCTACGAGAACGAACCTGGAGATATTGGTAAAGGTGAACCCATCTATATCATGGATGAGAATGGCGAGCTCATGGCCTTGGCTTACACCACCGAAAAAGGGAAGTTTAGGTTTGATGAGTTGAGTCCGAATGCGAGCTACACCTTCAAATTGGATGAAGAAAGCTCGGCGCTCAATATGATCATCTACGACAAAGGACAAGAGATTGTCATTCCGGTGATTGATGATGAAGCGGTGTATGAACGGGTGCAGGAAGGTGAGCAAATACAGCTGAAGAACGAGAATGGAGACGAGATTGTGATTCGTCAAGATGACCTCTTCGTTATTCAAAACATCTACTACGAGCTGAATAGGGCGGAGTTGAATGTGGTAGCGAAATACCAACTAGATCAGTTGGCTGAGATCATGATCAAGAATCCTGAAATTCGAATTGAGTTGGGTTCGCACACTGATTGCAGGGGAGAGGATGATTACAACCTAGAGTTATCAGAGCGGAGAGCCGCTTCCGCGCTAGCGCATATGAAAAAGAAAGGCATCGCCATTGCTCGAATGACAGCAAAAGGATACGGCGAAACGGTGTTGTTGAATGGCTGTGATGACGGCGTGGAATGTTCGGAAGACGAACACGCTTTGAACCGAAGAACAGAGATACGAATCATCATCCGTTGATGGATTTTTTTAACCCATCGCTCTGAGAAAGAAAGCTATCTTTGCGGCATGTTACTACAGGTAATGAAATCCAAGTTGCACCGCGTGACAGTCACGCAGGCAGACTTGAACTACATCGGAAGTATTACAATCGACGAAGACCTTATGGATGCAGGTAATCTGCTCGAAGGAGAACGTGTACAGATTGTAAACCTGATGAACGGAGAACGTCTGGAGACATACGTGATCAAGGGAGAACGTGGGTCAGGAATGATCTGCTTGAACGGACCGGCAGCACGTAAAGTGGCAGTGGGTGATGTGGTGATTGTGATCTCATACGGATACATGACTCCAGAAGAGGCAAATGACTACAAGCCTACCTTGGTATTCCCTGATACGGAAACCAATAAACTTGTCTAAGTACCGCCTTTGAAGCGATTGGTCAATATTTTTAAGTATATCCTATTCCTCGGAATTGGGGTCTTCTTGTTTTACCTAGCAATGCTAGGTGTAATCAGAGGACCGCAACTTGTCGAGTCTCCTTCTGTAAGGTTCGAAATGGGGTCAGGTCATGGTGATTGTGACAGTGGACTTTCTGGACTGCGTGTGTCGGCTGCTGATAAAGCACATCGTGGTACCCCATACGAAGTCACAGATACACTAGGAAACGTGGTGCTCTCAGGTGCCATTGTAAATGAAGCAATGGATGAGAAGGAATATGTTTCTGAGTGTTTGTCACCGGGACATTACAACTTCGTTCTTCCTGAACCGCCCGAAGGAGAATATAGCTTCTCTATCCAAGGAGTAGACTTAACGGACCAATTGATCAATGATATGAAGCGTGCTTCCATCCCTGGAATTGCGCTCTCCTTTCTCTTTGGATATCTCGCGATTGTCAGTCGTGGTATTCGCTGGCAGTACCTTTTGGAACCATTGGGCTACAAGCCAAAGACGATCAATGCTGTGAACTCTGTAGCATTTGCCTACTTCGCCAATACCTTCGTCCCACGCAGCGGTGAGCTGGCCCGTTGCGCTGCCTTGAATCAGTCAGACGATATACCAGTCGACAAGCTCTTCGGAACCGTGATTTCTGAACGTGTAGTTGACATGGTGATGCTCGTGATTTTTATGTCGGTAGCGCTGATTTCGAATCTTGATGCGTTCCAAACCTTGCTTGATCTTTCAATTGGAGGCGGTGAAGAAGTAAACGAAGAAGACTCAAACTTACTAGTAACAATTGGCCTAGTTGTGATCGGATTTGTGGTGGCACTTGGGTTCATGTTCCGTCGCTCCATTGTGTCGAGCAAGCTCTACGGAAAAGTCAAAGGCTTCCTGAGTGGTGTTGGAGACGGACTCAAAAGCGTACTGAAAATGAAGCGCCGAGGGGCCTTTATCTTCCATACCTTCTTTATCTGGGGCATGTACTTCGGGATGGCCTACGTTATCTACATGAGCATTGATGCGACCAGCCACATGACCGTGACACAATCACTTTTCGTAATGGTTGCTGGAGGTTTCGGTATGATTCTACCTGCTCCGGGAGGAATCGGATCTTACCACTGGACCGTGAAACTCGGCTTCATTGCCTTGGGCATGAGCGGAGCACTTGGGTTTGCTGTGGCCAATGTAATGTGGCTGACACAAACGGTTATGATCGTAGTGACTGGTGGGATTGGTTACCTTCTTTTGATGTGGGGTAACATCCGCAAAGAACGTCAAGCCAATGCTGCAGAATAGTCTCGAAAAGTTTCTTGATTCTTGCCGCGAGAGCGGAAAGAAGATTGTCTTCACCAACGGTGTCTTCGATATTCTTCACGTGGGTCACGTAACCTACCTCGAAAAAGCCGCAGAACATGGTGATGTGCTCATCGTTGGCGTCAATGACGATGATAGTGTTCGTCGCTTAAATAAGGGGCCAGAACGTCCGATCAACCCCGAAGATGCGCGCGCCAAGATCATCGCTTCACTTAAGAGTGTAGATCACGCGGTTATTTTCGGTGAAGACACTCCTTACGAGCTCATTCAGCTCATCCAACCCGATGTCTTAGTCAAGGGCGGGGATTACGACCCAGACTGTACTGACGGGTCTGATAAGCGTTATATGGTAGGTTCTGATGTCGTTCGCGCCAAAGGCGGAACGGTGGCTTCCATACCTCTCGTTGAAGGATTCTCTACTACGGGGATTGTTTCGAAGATGAGGGCTGCCAAGTAGACCGTGGACTGTGAACGGTGGACCGAGGGTGTCACTTCGCTTTCTGGAAATTCCCCTGATAAAGAGAACCCTTTATCTCTAGACAAAAAAAGGGGCAAAAGCCCCCCTTTTTTAAATATCCTAAGAAAGATCAGATCTCGAAATCGTCCATGAACTTCGTGGTGAAGTTTCCGGCGCGGAACTGTTCGTCTTTCATCAATTTCTGATGGAATGGAATCGTTGTTTTGATTCCCTCAATGATGTACTCGTCGAGTGCGCGTTGCATTTTCTTGATCGCTTCTTCGCGCGTTTGCGCTACAGTGATCAATTTCGAGATCATTGAATCATAGAATGGAGGTACACGGTATCCTGCGTATGCGTGTGAATCAACACGAACTCCGTGTCCGCTAGGAGCGTGGTAGTCTGTGATTCCACCTGGTGAAGGGATGAATCCTTTCGTAGGGTCTTCCGCATTAATACGGCACTGGATAGAGTGCATCTTCGGGTAGTAGTTACGTCCACTAATTGGGTGTCCGGCTGCGAGTTTGATCTGTTCTTTGATCAAATCGTAGTTTACTACTTCTTCAGTAATCGTGTGCTCTACCTGGATACGTGTATTCATCTCCATGAAGTAGAAGTTGCGGTTCTTGTCAACCAAGAACTCAACGGTACCTACTCCTTCGTACTTCACCGCTTCTGCTGCGCGGATGGCTGCTTGACCCATGTGCTCACGGAGCTCATCAGTCATGAAAGGAGAAGGAGTTTCTTCTACTAGCTTTTGGTGACGACGCTGGATCGAACAGTCACGCTCAGAAAGGTGACATGCTTTTCCAGACTGGTCAGAAGCGATTTGGATTTCGATGTGGCGAGGTTCTTCAATGAACTTCTCCATGTACATCCCGTCGTTACCGAAGGCAGCGCCTGCTTCACGTCGAGTTGTTTCCCATGCTTCTTTTACTTCATCATCATCACGACAAATACGCATTCCTTTACCACCACCACCGGCAGTAGCTTTCATGATGACAGGGTAACCGATCTCATTTCCATTCTTGATGGCCTGCTCGAGGTCAGCGAGCAGTCCTTCAGAACCAGGAATAGTTGGTACACCTGCATCTTTCATGGTTTGCTTCGCCGAAGCTTTGTCACCCATCGAGTCGATGTTCTCTGGGCTTGCTCCGATGAATTTGATGCCGTTCTCTTGGCAAGCGCGAGAGAACGTAGCGTTCTCACTAAGGAATCCGTATCCTGGGTGGATCGCATCCGAGTTAGTAATTTCTGCAGCGGCAATGATGTTTGGGATCTTCAAGTATGAATCCACACTTGGAGCTGGACCAATACACACAGCTTCGTCTGCAAAGCGCACGTGAAGGCTATCAGCGTCAGCAGTTGAATACACTGCCACGGTCTTGATGCCCATCTCTTTGCAGGTACGGATTACACGTAGTGCAATCTCACCGCGGTTGGCGATCAGAATCTTGTTAAACATGATGTGGCGTTTTCAGTGAAATGATCACGAAGGATCAATAACGATCAAAGGCTGGTCGTATTCTACAGGTGTAGAATCATCTACCAATACCTTCACTACTTTACCTGAAACCTCAGCTTCGATCTCGTTAAAGAGCTTCATCGCTTCGATGATGCACACACAATCTCCAGGTTTGATGGTCTGTCCAACTTCAATGAAGTTTTCTTTGTCCGGTGAAGGACGGCGGTAGAACGTACCGATCATTGGAGATTTGATCGTAATGTAGTTTGAATTCTCTTCAGCAGCTGCAGGTTCAGCAGCAGCCGGTGTCGGCGCCGCTGAAGGCGCAGGTGCTGCCACAGGTTGTGGAACTGGAGCAGCAGGCATCGCCATTGCTGGCATTCCTTGCACAGGCATCTGTACAGGCATGATCTGCGCTTCAACTTCTTGCTTGCGGCCTTTCTTATTTGGCATGTCTGACTTGATCGTGATCTTGAAGTCTTTCTGTTCGATTTCAACTTCAGTTACGCCAGCTTTCGCGACGAATTTGATCAGGTCTTGAATCTCGTTAAGGTTCATACCTAAGCTTTTTTTGGTTGTCAAAAGTTAGAAATTCCTTGCGGATTTATTGGTTTACACTCGCACCGTCGTATGCCCACTTCAAGTAGACCGCGCCCCAGGTGAATCCGCCACCAAAGGCTGAGAGTACGATGTTTTCTCCTTTCTTCAATTTGGTTTCCCAATCATTCAGGCACAATGGGATGGTAGCTGCGGTAGTGTTACCGTAGCGCTGAATGTTGATCATCACCCTTTCGTTGGTTAATCCCATGCGACGAGCAGTGGCATCGATGATGCGCAAGTTAGCTTGGTGAGGAACCAGCCAAGCAACATCTTCTGATTGCAAATTGTTCTTCTCCATGATCTCTGCAGATACGTCAGCCATGCTTGTCACAGCTGCCTTAAATACAGGTTGGCCATCTTGGTATACAAAGTGTTCTTTGTTCGCTACTGATTCCGCGCTTGCTGGCTTACGAGAACCTCCTGCTTTCATATGCAAGAACTCTTCACCTGAACCATCAGAACGAAGAATAGAGTCAATTACTCCATGTCCTTCTGAATCTGGTTCCAGCAGTACTGCTCCAGCACCGTCACCGAAGATGACACACGTTTTACGGTCTTCATAGTCAACGATCGCAGACATCTTATCTGCTCCCACAACCACTACTTTCTTGTGCTTTCCTGATTCAATGAACTGGGCACCTGTAGTCAAGGCATAAATAAACCCGGAACAAGCGGCCATGATATCAAAGCTGTACGCGTTGGTTGCTCCAACGTGGTTTGCGATAATATTGGCAGTTGCCGGGAATACCATGTCGGGGGTTACAGTAGCGCAGATCAACAAATCGATCTCATCGGCAGAAATGCCGCGCTTCTTGAGGAGCTTGTTGACAGCTTCAATCGCCATCACAGAGGTTCCTTTTCCTTCTCCTTTTAGAATGTGACGTTCTTCGACTCCGGTCCGTGTACGGATCCATTCGTCAGAAGTGTCTACCATCTTTTCCAGGTCAGCGTTTGTCAGGATGTCATCTGGTACATACCCTGCTACCGCTGTAATTGCCGCGTGATTTTTAGCCATGCGTTTTCTACTGGTCGGTTAATTGATAAGCCGCTAAGTTAGCGTTTTGATAATACTGGCAAGGAGAAAATGTAGCTTTCTGCTCTTGGTTTTCCAGATATCATGGCTTAAAAAAAATGGGAGCCAATGAGGCTCCCAATATATTCGAGGGAAAAGATCTTTCTTAATCTTCTTTTTCCATAACCACGCGGCCCTTATAATAGAGCTTGCCTTCGTACCAGTGCGCCTGGTGACGTAGGTGTGGTTGACCTGTCGTTTGACAAGTTGAAATCTCAGGCGCTTCGGCCTTGTAGTGTGTGCGGCGCTTCGCCGTACGTGCTTTCGATTGCTTTCGTTTAGGATGTGCCATCGTTCAACCTTTTTATTTCAATCCTTTTAATGCTTCCCACCGTGGGTCAATGTCATCGTCTTCGTCGTCATCTTGGAGACTATCCAAGAGGTCAAGAGCGTCTTGGTCACAATCATCTTCATTATCGCAAACGCGACGTGAAGGGAGTGCCAAGTGTGAATATTCATAGAGATACTGTTCCAATTCGAGAATGTGCTCCGCTTGACTCACCACTAAGATTTCATCTTCGGTAATTTTCGTTTCATCGCCATACTTGACAATAAGACGGTCTTCATGAGTAACCTCGAGGGTAATTGGCATTCCACATCGGTCGCAGGTGTCTTCTACCTTACCTTCCAGTGAAAAGTCGAGAACCATCATGGTGCTTTGCTTCTCTAACTTGAGATCAACTGTAAAGTTTCCTTTACTGATCTCAGAATACTCAAACTCTTCAAAGAACGATTCGTTTATCACGAAATCAAAGGTGTGAACACCTGCCTTGAGACCCAAGAAGGGAATATGATAGGCAGTAAAAGGATTCATACCTTCAAAAATTAGGAGTGCAAAGATAGTGGAAACTCTTCGATATCAAAAGTTTTCAACGACTTTTCTGGCTTGGCCAAGTAAAGTCGGAAAAACACCCACTAGCGAAGTGGATTTGCTTTCATCTCTCGATATACCTTACGGTACTTATATACATCAATCGCTGTGAAGATGGCTGCGCGCAACGACCCTTCGTTTGCTTGTCCTTTCCCAGCAATCTCATATCCCGTGCCGTGGTCTGGACTTGTGCGTACAATTGGCAAGCCGGCTGTATAATTTACACCACTGTCAAAAGCCAAAGCCTTAAATGGTGCTAGTCCTTGATCATGGTACATAGCCAACACTCCATCGAACTGCTGGAACGCTGCCGTACCGAAGAATCCATCGGCACCATATGGTCCTTTCACGAACATTTCATGCTCCACTTCACGAATCGCAGGAAGAATAATGTCGAGTTCTTCTGTACCCAACAAACCATTGTCACCAGCGTGCGGATTCAAGCCGAGTACTGCAATTTTCGGACGATTCACTCCGAAATCTCTTTGCAGGCTTTCATGCATGAGGCGCAGCTTCTTGATGATAGATTCCTTTGTCAAGTTGGCACTTACATCTTTTAATGGTACGTGTCCGGTAGCCACTCCAATGCGCATGCGATCCGAAACAAGGAACATCAAGCTCTCTTCTACATTCGCCATGCTCGCTAGGTACTCAGTATGACCTGGGAAGTTGAATTCATCACTTTGGATCGTGTCTTTATTAATCGGACAGGTAACTAAAACGTCGATTTTATTCGAGGCTAAATCTTCAACGGCAGCCTTCAAGCTTTTGAACGCGTAGGCGCCTGCTTCCTTGTCTGGTGAACCTAAAGTTGGCTCCCATTTATCGTCCCAAACATTGACAACGTTGATTTTCTTTGGGTTGACCTCTTCAGCCGAGGAGGTACTATTTAGACGCACATCACCCATGTCGAGTACCTTGCGGTGAAAACGCAAGATATCCGTATTTCCGTATATGATCGGAAGAACAATTTCGTTCATGCGCTGATCAGCAAAGACCTTTAGAATGGTCTCAATTCCAATCCCATTTGGATCACCGATCGTTATCCCTACACGTACTTGATTCTCTACTTTACTCATAGCTCGTAGCGCACTTTAATGAATTCAACTAACAAGCGAACCCCAACTCCTGTTCCACCTTTGGTGCGATAAGATTGAGGAGCGTGTAAGAATGATGGGCCAGCAATGTCAAAGTGAATCCATGGGTAATCTGTAAAGTGCTGCAAGAATTTCCCTGCAGAGATATGACCAGCTTCTCCTCGTCCGAGATTTGACATGTCGGCAACATCTGAGGCTAGCTCTTTCCCGTACTCATCCCACAATGGGAAGCGCACAACGCGCTCGTAAGTATCGTATGCAGCGGCCTCGAGTTTCTTGAATTCACCATCGTCTGCTGTTCCCATGACGCTCGTTGCGTAGGTGCCGATGGCACGAACAGAAGCTCCTGTCAAGGTAGCCGCGTTCATCACCAATTCTGGATCGTATTTCTTAGCATATGCCAGTGCATCGGCTAATAGTAAACGTCCTTCAGCATCCGTGTTCTTCACCTCTACGGTTGTGCCATCGTACATCGTAATCACGTCACCAGGTACGTAAGCGTTTCCATCCGGACGGTTATCTGTGGCAGGTAAAAGAGCAATCACATGAACAGGGAGTTCCAATTCGGCGATAGCCTTTATAGAACCAGCCATCATAGCCGCCCCTGCCATGTCACTCTTCATGAAGTCCATCGACATTGGCGTCGGCTTCAAGCTCATACCACCAGTATCGTAAACCACACCTTTTCCAACCAATACAATCGGCTGCTTATTCACGGCATTGGCGGGCTTGTATTCTGCAATGGTGAAAGTTGGAGGGTCAATCGAACCTTTATTTACGGCCAATAGACCTCCCATTTTCAACGACTGAATCTTACGCTTCGACAATACATTCACGTCAAACCCGCTCTCCTTACCGGCTTGCTCTACAGCATCGGCGAGGTCTGTCGCTGTCAAATGTGAAAGCGGGCGATTGACCAAGTCGCGTGTCCAGAAAACGTTATCAGTAAGGGTGTTGAGGTCTTTGACTTCTTTGCTGTTCAAATCGCCATCGATCAATCCAATTTCCTTTAATTCGTGATCTTTCTTGCCAGGATTTGAAAGGAGCCGATTGAATTGGTAAGCCGTTAATTTTGCACCTTCGGCATGGAGCAATGATACTTCAGCGTCGCCCGTGTGGTTCACGAAGGTCAGTTTTGAAGCTTTTTGTTTGATGGCTAGCGCCGAAGCGGAGCTCCCTGTTACACGAAGGGCTTCTTTTTCATTCGCTGAATCGATCGACCCCACTGAAAAAGCATAACGAACGTCACCGTCTTCAACGAAGGTGATCATCGATTGCTTCTTCTTCAATCCGTTCTTCACTTGCTTTGTCGCCTCCTTGCTGAATTCCTTCGGAACGGACTTCCCGTCGAGGAGATGAAATACCATCGCATTCGATGGTATTTTGCGCAAAACTTTAAGTGTAATTCCCATGGTCGTTGATTTGGGGCGCAAGATAGCTTTTGTATTCGATAAGCTATCTGCTGGAATCTTGCGTTATTCCGTTCGGGAAAAGCCTTTTGAGATTGTAATATTGGCAAGGTTTATGTGGCTTGAACAGAAACAAAAAGGGAATTAAACATATTGCCTTTTCGTTCGTTACCAAGTGAAAGTGTACCTTTAATCTTACTCATGCGAAAACTCGTTTCACTCCTCATTTTTGCTTTCATAAGCATGGCCGCCTTGGCTACTCACAACAGGGCAGGGGAGATTACTTATACGCACATAAGCGGGTTCACTTACGAGGTTGTCATTACGACATGTACCAAATCTTCGGTTATTGCTGACCGTCAATGGTTGAATATCAACTGGGGTGATTTGCCTACCGGCGGAACACTTGACAGCTTAGAACGCGAGTCTATCTCTCCTGTCCCTGACGCTGATGCCCAGATCAATATCTACCGCGGAACCCACACCTACAGTGGGCCAGGGCAGTATTTGATTCAAATGGCTGACCCGAACCGTAATGAAGGAGTACACAACATTCCGAACAGTGTTGAAGAGGAATTCTGCGTGCAAACGCTTTTGATCATCAATCCGCAAGCCGGACATAATAACTCGGTTCAACTCTTGAACCCAGCGAAAGAAGAAGCGTGTTTGGCGCGTGTATGGCAGCACAATCCCGGAGCGTACGATCCCGATGGTGACATTCTTACCTACAGCCTGATTACACCATTAGGCAGAGATCTGGACGAAGACGGATGGAACGATCCTGTTCCTGGGTATGAATTGCCAGATGATTACACTGAAAGTCCAGACGATATTTTCTTTATCGACCCGAACGACGGTACTGTTACTTGGGATGTGACTTCGTGGCCTCCTGGGGAATACAACATTGCGATTCTCATTGAAGAGTGGCGTGAGGTAGCCGGACAGCTAGTCAAGGTAGGACATGTGATTCGTGACATGCAAATTCTTGTAGAGCAGTGTCCAAACAACCCACCGATTATTGAAGAAGTGCTTGATACATGTGTAGAGGCCTTCACGAACCTGACACTCCAAATCGCAGCATCAGACATCGACGGAGATCCCATCGATTTGGAAGCTTTCGGTGGACCACTGACAGAGGTGGAGAACCAAGCGTTCTTTACGGATAACAACGACGATACAGGAGTTTTCTCATGGACGCCAGAATGTGAGGAGGTGCGATTGAATCCATATCAAGTCACCTTTAAGGCAACTGATTTTAGTACAACCGTTGACCTCTCAGACTTCATGACGGTGAACATTACGGTGGTGGCTCCAGCGGTAGAAAACCCAACGGTAGAGCCTGATGGAAATAGCTTCGTGTTAAACTGGGACCCGAATATCTGTATCGATCACCTGACTGATTTACAGGTGTCACAAAGTGTATATAAGATTTACCGTCGTCAGGGAAGCTATGGTTTTGAGCCTGATTTCTGTGAAACAGGGGTGCCTGACTACACGGGCTTCGAATTGATTGATACGGTTGAAGGATTAGAAAACACGAACTACATCGATACTGAAGGCGTCTTCTTCGGTGGTGAGTTCTGTTACATGATTGTCACTTGTTTTCCTGATGGGGCAGAAAGCTATGCGAGTGAAGAATTCTGTGCTTCTATCATCAAGGAAGTACCGGTAATGACCAATGCAGATGTGAATGTCACTGACGCGACGAATGGTGAGATTTACGTGGCGTGGTCACCAGCCACACAACTTGATCAAGAGAATTTCCCAGGGCCTTACTACTATGAGCTCCTGCATGGAGAAGGCTATGGCGGTGCGAACGATGTGATTTTCACTTCAACCCCAAACGCCAACCTCTTTAATGAGGATACCACTTTTGTCCACACGGGAATTGATACTGAAACAACAGCGCATACTTACCGCGTGAATCTTTTCTCTGGAGAAGACTTTGTTGGATCGGCCTTCCAGGCGTCAAGCCTTTATCTTGAGCTCGAGTCAGGTGATGAGACCATCACCTTATTCGTCAACGACCTTACTCCATGGACAAATACTCAATACGAGATTTACCGATTGGATCCAGGTGAAACTGATTTCGCACTCATTGCTACGGTTGATGAACCAATCTATGAAGATATCGGACTCCCGAACAACGTCGAGATCTGTTATTATGTTCAATCCATAGGGGCGTACACCGTTCCAGAATCAGGAACGATTGATCCAATCTTGAACAAGTCGCAAGAAGCCTGTGGATTCGCTGTAGATCTTACACCTCCTTGTCCTCCTGAGTTAAGTATCGAACCAGATTGTGAACTCGAACAGGCCTTCTTGACATGGACGAATCCAAATGAGTCCTGCGAATTAACGGATGATACAGAGTTGTACAACCTGTACTACGCTCCAACAACCGATCAAGACCTGGAATTTGTGGTCACCTTGACAGGGGCTGAATTGACGGAGTATATCTGGAATGAAGAAGGTGATTTGAACTCAATTGCTGGTTGCTACGCGGTGACTGCGCTTGATAGTTTAACACCTGACCTCAATGGAGATATCCGACGCAATGAAAGCGAGTTTAGCAATGTTGTATGTATCGATAATTGCCCGCTTTACTTCTTGCCAAACGTATTCTCACCAAACAACGATGGCTCAAACGATGTCTTCACGGCCTTCCCGTTCAAGTTTGTTGAAAGTGTTGAGTTCTTCGTCTTCAATCGATGGGGAATACAAGTCTTTGAGACCAGAGATCCGCTCGTTTCTTGGGATGGAACCGATCAAGAAACAGGTGAGATTTGTGCCGACGGTACCTATTATTATACCGCACGAGTCAATACAATTAGACTCGAAGGAATTGTTGTGGAGGAACTCTCCGGAACAATTACCTTGCTCGACGGTTTGAATCCAGTTAAAGAGTAACATGTTCACAGGAATAATCGAGGCCCTTGGTGAAGTCAAAGGCGTAGAACAGGAAGGTGATAACCTTCACTTTACTATTTCATCTCCCTTTACAGACGAACTGCAAATTGATCAAAGTGTTGCCCATAATGGCACGTGTTTGACTGTGGTGAAAATTGACGGTGACGAATACGTAGTGACTGCCATTGATGAAACCATCATTCGTACGAACGTTGGTGAATTAGCCTCTGGTGATAAGGTGAACCTCGAACGTTGTATGATTATGGGAGGAAGGTTAGACGGACATATCGTTCAAGGCCACGTTGACATGGTTGGTGAGGTGACCGATGTGAAGGAAGAGGATGGGAGTTGGCGCGTATACGTAAAGCACGAAGTCACTAAAGTCGACGAAGGCTATGTTACGGTTCCTAAAGGGAGTATTACGGTAAACGGAGTGTCTCTGACAGTGGTAGACTCTTCACCTGGCCATTTCAGTGTGGCGATCATTCCTTACACATGGGAACACACTAATTTCCACGCCTTCAAGGCGGGAACAAAAGTGAACCTTGAGTTCGACATTATCGGGAAGTACGTAGCGCGAATGGCTGCGATCAATCAAACACCTTCGGCTTCCTAAGCTCGAAGTTCTGACCCAAGTATACCTTTCTTACTTGCTCGTCTGCAGCTAGTTCTTCTGCAGTTCCTGCTTTCAGAATGTTTCCTTCAAAAAGGAGGTAAGCTCGATCCGTGATTGACAACGTTTCTTGTACGTTGTGGTCTGTGATCAGAATACCGATGTTCTTTCTTTTCAATTGAGCAACGATCTTCTGAATGTCTTCCACTGCAATGGGATCAACTCCAGCGAACGGCTCATCGAGCAGGATGAATTTAGGGTCAGTAGCCAATGCGCGGGCAATCTCAGTTCTACGGCGTTCTCCACCGGAAAGGAAGTCACCACGGTTCTTGCGTACGTGCTGCAGACCAAATTCATTGAGGAGTTGTTCCAGTCGGTCTTTGCGTTCTTGACGGTTTAGCTCAGTCATTTCTAAGATGGCCATGATGTTATCTTCAACACTCAGCTTACGAAATACACTGGCTTCCTGAGGGAGGTAACCTACACCTAGTTTGGCGCGTTTGTACATCGCTTCGTCAGTGATTTCTTGATCGTCCATGAAGACCATGCCTTCGTTGGGTCTGATCAAGCCTACGATCATATAGAAACTTGTCGTTTTTCCGGCACCGTTTGGTCCGAGTAGGCCAACGATTTCTCCTTGATTTACTTCAATGGAAACACCCTTCACAACGGTGCGTTTCCCATATCGCTTGACAATATTCTCTGCTCTCAGCTGCATTAGAAATCGAACTGGAATTTGGCTCGAATACCGAACTTTACAATGTCTGGGTTATCGAGGTATGACAATCGCCACAGACCATCAACGCGGAGGAACTTGAAAATATTCTCCACCCCTAGGGCTGCTTCTACGTAGGGTTTGGTGAGCACGTTGGTCTCAGGAGGAAGTACCATTTCTTCCTGATTGCTCGGGTCAAAATTACCTACAACTCCTTTAACCGTAGCAACCTCACGCCACTTTAGTTTTCGCATCAACGGAATTCGGTTCAGGAAGAGCCCATCGGCGTGATAAGTGATCGAAGCACTTACCCATTCGTCACTTACGAACTCGAAGAAGTTCATGGTGTTGAATGCCGTTTCGTCGTAGAAGAAGGTCTCGTTACCTTGGTGAAGTTGCAATAGCGGATAAGGTAGCTGTCCCCAGTAGCGTCCTGTCTCAGCCCAAATTCGGGCATAACCAAGTGGGCCAAATCGAACCTTGTCTTTCACGCGGACTACCAATTTTTGGTATTCGTAGTCACTGTTAATCACATCTTTTAGTCCGAGGGTGTAGGCTACCTCGAGGGTTGGGTATTTCGTACCGAGTGATACACGCTCAAATTCACCACTGAGGAATTTCTCCTTGTAAGCGAATCGTGTGTAGAAGGTCAATTCTGCCGTTGTGAGGTTGTCTACAGGTTCAATTTGTCGAATGTCATTCAATCGCTCATAGCGCAGCGCACCTAGAGGGGAAAGCGTTCGGTGTGTGAACACAATCTTATTGGATAACCCGTAGAACCACTCTCGTTCGAAGTAGCTCTTGGCTTCAACCACATTGGTCAACTTATTCGCTGGGTTTCGCCGGAAGATACTCGAGAGTACGTTGTCTTGTTGGAAGGCCCCAGGTGCTTGACCTAATTGTTCCACATCTTCCTTTCCAGAGATACCGAAGACCATCCGCGGTTGCTTGGATAGCATCCAGGTGATGCCTCCGCCGTACTTGAATCGACGATCTCGCAGGCCGTAGGCTGCGTATCCTTCAATCAATACCCGCTTAGAAAAGTCATTGCTTGTTCGTCCACCCAACCTGAAGCGATGTCCTTCAACCGGATTGAAACTATACAAGGTGAAGTAGGGTCCATACTCAAAGTTTCCGCGTACATAGTAGCCGGAGACAAAGAGGGAAATCACGTCAGCAATGGTTCGGAACTGGGGGACCGTCTTGATGGAGTCAACCATTTGGTAGACGCTCTTCTCGTTATCTGTCAGCTCAATATGCCGTCGATCGTCCCAGAATTCTTCGCCTTGTTCCGTCGCATTTTCTTCGACGATGATATCAGAGATGCCTTTATAGAATTCGCCTTCTCTGGCTTCGTTGATCTGGAAGTCTCTGTAAGTCGTAGTTTTTCTTCCGTAGAAGCCCATCGTTCTCTCCGTCAGGTTGAAGTCAACTAGAAGCTCATCTCGTGTGAGCATCCATACTTCCTTTTGTACCTCGTTATACTCTTGGCGGACCTTGAGTTTATTGATGAAGTTGATGTTTGCGTCTACTGCAATCGATGCTTCAACTTGTTTCACGGCGTAGGTGGTGTCGTTTACCCACATATCACCCGTAAAGGTCAATTCTTGTTTACGCTTCGGTTGGAATTTGATCTGGTAACACCATTTGCCTTCGATGTAAGTACTATCCATGAGGTAGTAATCATAGAAGGTGAAGCCAAGACCAGAGATCGGTGAGACAAAACTCTTGCCGAAAACGATAATATTATTGTCATAGATGTTTACGTTCTGGTACATATCCCCCAAGAACTGCGAAACACTCTTATTTTCAATACCAGAGACTTTAGTGGCAAGGATGATTTCCTTTTCCGTCTTCGGGTTCTTCCGGTAGTAGAACTCCGAGATATTCTCGGTCATGAAAATCGGGAGGTAGATCTTTTCTTCCGTACTGTCAATGTTATCGAACACGAATTCAAAAGGCTTCATGATTTTCCGCTCTCGGAATTCATCCGTGAGGTTGTTAAGGTCGAATTCTACTTTGTTGTAGAGCTCGTACTCATAGGCCTCAAGTTTCTCACGGTTATTGATCTTGCGGTTCTTCTGAACTGCACGGATGATTGGGTGTGCCGGATTCTCTTCGTCTCCCGCTGTGACCTCTGCCACTTCGAGGGCGATACTTGAAACACCTAATTCGAAGTTGATGACTTGGGTTTGGTCAAGCTTTACCGCTTTTGTGCTTGGCTTGTATCCAATGAAGCTAGCGCGGATGCTGTCACTGGCGTAATATGTTTCGAGGAAATAATTCCCATTGAAGTCGGTAGTCGTACCGCTTTTGGTGCCAATGAAGCTGATATTCACATAAGGAAGCGCTTCTCCCGTTTCAGCGTCGGTAACCTTACCTGAAACCACTGTTTTTTGGGCGAACGAAGACAGGGCCAACAAACAAAGTAATGGCAATAGGAGTAGCTGGCGGTATGTGTTCCGCAAGTGATTCATTAGGCTAGTAGCCTTGTCTTATAACGAATTTACGAGATTCCCTTGCTTTGTTTCACAAGTAAAGAACGCACTTACCAACGAATTCGGTGTGTTAAATGGCGTAAAAGTCAAATTGCTACGCGAATTCTTGATCGCGTTCGCGGGCCTTTTTCCAAACCCGACGAGATATCAAAATACTCAACTCATAGAGCACCAAGACTGGCATCGCTACTAAGATTTGGCTTGTGAGATCAGGAGGTGTAATGATAGCTGAAAGCACAAGAACTGCTACCAGCGCGTGTCTGCGGAACTTCTTTAAGAGTTCCGGTGTCACAATTCCGGCCTTCGATAGGAAGTACACAGCAATCGGCAACTGGAAGATGATTCCGGTAGCCAGGGTAATAGACGCCACCAGCTTCATATATGACATGATGGTGATCGTAGACTCTACATCGGCGAGCTTGTAGTTTCCTAGGAATTGGAGCGAAAGAGGCACAATTCCATAGTATCCGAAGAGGACGCCACTGAAAAACAGGAGGGCTGTGTAGAATACTACTCCACGAACTGCTGATGACTCTGTTTGACGTAATCCTGGTTTGATGAATCGCCAGAATTCCCAGAAAACATAAGGGAAGGCAGTAATGAATCCACCAATCAACGACACCATGATGTGCGCGGTGAATTTCCCGAGCATCGTGGTGTTGATGATCTTGTAGTCAATAGATTTAACGCATAAGCGATCTCCAAGTCCGAGAAGGTCAGATAGTTTGCACCAAGCTCGAAAAGAAGGGAAGTCTAGTTGCCTTGGGCCAAAGATGATCTCATCGAAGACAAAATCTTTGAAGATGAAGAAGACGATCGCAATTACGAAAATGGCGATCACCGAACGCATCAGTCTAAAACGTAACTCCTCGAGGTGCTCGAGGAAACTCATATCATTTTTGTCTTCGCTCATGGTGCGATCAGAAAATTCCTTCTCTCAGAATGTCGTGCAAATGTACGATGCCTTTGTATTTCCCGTCCTCTAAAACTAAGACTTGGGTGATGCTATTTGCTTCCATCATGTGGAAAGCATCTACTGCTAGCTGGTCATGCGCGAGTGTCTTCGGTGAACGGCTCATAATGTCAGCAGCCAAAGTGGTCTTGAGATCAAGGTCTTTTTGCAGCATTCTCCGCACATCCCCATCAGTCACGATGCCGAGTAGTTCATTTCCATCGACCACGGCAGTAGCACCTAATCGCTTCTCTGAAATCTCAATGATGACTTCTCGCACAGGTGTTAGTGGACTAACCACTGGCGATTGTTCCTTCGACATAACATCTGCTACCGTTGTGTACAGACGTTTGCCGAGTGCACCTCCAGGGTGGTATTGAGCAAAATCGTTCGCTGTGAAACCGCGCTGCTCCATCAGGGCTACTGCGATCGCGTCTCCCATCGCGAGCTGTGCTGTGGTGCTTGTGGTTGGCGCGAGGTTGTTCGGACACGCTTCTTTTTCTACCGTTGTGTTGATGATGTGGTCAGCACGCTGAGCTAAAAAAGAGTCGAGATTCCCGACCATTCCGATCAAGGTGTTTCCCATCGACTTCACCAGTGGGGCGAGCGCTTTGATCTCTGGAGAATTTCCACTTTTTGAAATACAGATCACCACATCATCCGGCTGCACGATACCGAGGTCGCCATGGATGGCATCAGCCGCGTGCATAAATAATGCGGGTGTTCCAGTAGAATTGAAGGTTGCTACCAGCTTATTCGCGATATTTGCGCTCTTACCTATTCCGGTGAACACCACCCTTCCCGGGGAAGAGAGGATCAAATTCACGATTTCCGTGAACGCTTCGTTGATGTAAGCTGTAAGTCCGCTTACTGCTTCTGCTTCAAGAAGTAGGGTCTTTCTCGCAGAGGATGTAATTGACGTGTGATTTTTCAAGGTCGGGTATGAATGACAGAAACGCTGTTTTTCCCCGTTCTGCAAGGAAAAGAATCGTTATATTTAACAGAGCAAAAGTAGAAAAATCAGATGACCACAATGGAACTTGAGCCGAAAGACGCGCTTAAAAAGTTCTTCGGGTTCAGTGGGTTTAAGGGAGACCAGGAAAAAGTAATTCATAGCCTGCTCGCCGGCCACGACACCTTTGTAATCATGCCTACGGGCGGAGGTAAGAGCTTATGCTATCAATTACCGGCCCTGATGAGCGAAGGAACTGCTATTGTAGTTTCTCCACTTATCGCACTGATGAAGAATCAGGTAGACGCGATTCGCGGATTCTCAGAAGACGAGGGAGTAGCCCATTTCCTCAACTCTTCACTTAATAAAAGTGAGATCGCCCGAGTCAAAAATGACTTGACAGAAGGACGAACAAAACTGCTTTATGTGGCGCCTGAGTCACTTACGAAGCAAGATAATATTGACTTCCTGCGCACGGTAACCATTTCGTTTGTCGCTATTGATGAAGCCCATTGTATTTCAGAGTGGGGTCATGACTTCAGACCGGAATACCGACGCCTCAAACCCATCATTCGAGAAATTGCGGATGTGCCGGTGATTGCCCTCACTGCCACTGCCACTCCTAAGGTGCAACAGGATATTCAAAAGAACTTAGGAATGGTCGATGCGAAGGTGTACAAGAGCTCCTTCAATCGACCAAATCTATTTTATGAGGTACGCCCTAAGAAGGAAGCCGTCAAGCAAATCATCCAGTACATCCGCAACCATGAAGGTAAAAGCGGCATCATCTACTGCCTTTCGCGAAAGAAAGTAGAAGAACTGGCGCAGATGCTTCAGGTGAACGGAATCAAGGCACTACCATACCACGCGGGTATGGACGCTAATCAACGTTCAAGCGGTCAAGATCAATTCCTCATGCAAGATGTGGATGTGATCGTGGCGACGATTGCCTTCGGTATGGGAATCGATAAGCCGGATGTACGCTTTGTGATTCACTACGACATGCCGAAGTCACTGGAAAGCTACTACCAAGAAACGGGTAGAGCCGGACGTGACGGCGGAGAAGGGGTGTGCATCGCATTCTACAGCTATAAAGACATTGAAAAGCTCGCCAAGTTCCTTCAAGGGAAACCAGTGGCAGAGCAAGAAGTCGGACTTCAACTCATCCAAGAAGTAGTCGCGTATGCGGAAACTTCGATGTCTCGTCGCAAATTCATTCTCCACTATTTTGGTGAAGAGTTTGATGAGGTGAACGGACCAGGAGCTGAGATGGATGACAATAGTCGCTATCCTAAAGAACGCTACGAAGGGAAGCCATTCCTTGACCTTTACCTCAAAGCAGTCAAAGGGTGCGATGAGATCCACAAAGGGAGATACATTACGAACGTTTTGACTGGACATGAATCTGCGGAAACCGATACTTATCGAGCGAGCAGCTCAGCGTTCTGGAAAGCAGGTGAGGAGAAAGACGAGAAATTCTGGAATGCAGTAGGCCGACAAGCAGTTGTCATGGGTTACTTACGTAAAGAGATCGAGTCTTACGGGGTGTTAAAAGTCACTCCAAAAGGAGAGGAGTTCATGGCCAATCCGCACAGTGTGACTTTGATTGCGGAACGTGATTTCTCTGATGTTGATGATAAGGATGCAGTTGTTTCCAATACGCGTCAAGCTGGCTCTGGAGCCATGGATCAGACACTTCTGCGCATGTTGAAAGATGAGCGCAAGAAGCAATCGAAAGCGAAGAACCTTCCGCCATACGTGATCTTCCAAGATGCTTCCTTGGAAGAGATCGCCACTCATTACCCAACGTCGATTGACGAACTAACGATGATCAGCGGGGTAGGACGAGGTAAAGCCATGAAGTTTGGCCAGCCGTTCATCTCCTTGATTAAAAGTTATGTTGAAGACAACAACATTGACCGTCCGCAAGACATGGTGGTGAAGTCTGTGGTGAAGAAGAGTGGTTCGAAAGTGCATATCATTCAGAACATCGATCGCAAACTTCCATTGGATGACATTGCGAAAGGTGTAGGGAAGGAGTTGAATGAACTCATCGAAGATCTAGAGCGCATCGTTGCTTCTGGAACGAAGGTGAATATCGACTACTACTTGAATGATATCCTGGATGAAGATTCTCAAGCAGACATCTACGAATACTTCATGGAAGCAGAATCTGATTCGTTAGAGGAAGCAACTGAGGAGTTCGAAGATGACTTCACAGAGGAAGAACTTCGCCTAATGCGTATCAAGTTTATGAGTGAGGTGGCTAACTAAGCTCTGTTAGCGCGATCCAAGCCATTAATCCTGTTCCTACTGCAATCGCCGATTCATCGATGTTGAATGTTGGCGTGTGTACTGCTGAGCTATTTTCGCCGTTGGCGGAAGCAGTGCCTAGTCTGTAGAAACAACCGGCCATGTGCTGGCTGTAGTAGGCAAAGTCTTCAGCAGTCATGCGTAGGTCAAGATCAATGACATTCTCTGAGCCCAGGTAGTCTTTAGCTGCTTTTTTTGCTCTTGCTGTGAGTTCAGGTTGGTTGATCAAGAAAGGATAGCCTTTTCGAATGTCTACCTCTACTTCTACACCGTTGGCTGCACAAGTACTTTTGGCTACCTGTTCAATGAGTCTATGGGCTTTGCTTCTCCATTCTTCATCCAAGGTTCTGAAGGTTCCAGCAACCTGCACCTCGTTGGGGATCACATTGGTTGCTCCTTCAGCGATAATGCGACCAATAGACAGGACGGTTGGGACTTCAGGCGGAGCGTTCCGACTGGTAATTTGCTGAAGCGCAACCACCATTTGAGCAGTTGCATATACAGGGTCATTGTTCTTATGTGGCAAGGCGCCATGGCCACCTCTTCCTTTGACCGTAAAATAGAGCTCGTCGCAGCTCGCCATGTACATGCCGCTTCTGAATCCTACTTTTCCTGCTTCTAATTCTGGGAAGACGTGTTGACCAACGATTCCTTGAAGTTCATTCGAAAGCGCTCCTTCTTTGATCATCAAACTTGCCCCACCTGGGAGTACTTCTTCTCCTGGTTGGAACACAATGTGAGCTTCACCCGCCCATTCATTTCTTAATTCATGCAGAATGAAGGCAGCTCCTAAAGCACACGACGTATGTACATCATGACCACAAGCATGCATGACACCCGGATTGGTTGAGCGATATGCTACGTCATTCATCTCTTGAATGGGAAGGGCATCCATGTCACCACGCAGTGCGAATTGTTTGCCTCCGGCTTTCCCTTTGACCTTCGCTACAATGCCCGTTCCGGCGTAGCCGTCATCAAAAGCAATTCCGCGATCAGCGAGTTTAGATTTGATAAAAACCGAAGTCTGCTCTTCTTTAAAGCTCAGCTCAGGATGTTGATGAAGATGCTGGCGAATCTCGATTAACTCAGGTGCAATGCGTGCTGCTATGTCTTTAATACGCTTACTCTCCATTGTTGATGAACAGTTTAAATACCGATGACCAAATCAAACGAGCTGAAACATAAAGCATGAGAATTCCGAAGATGAAACGAACGATATTCGGATTGATCTTCAGGGCGACTTTTGAGCCGAGATAACCGCCAATGATGAAGGTGAGGGCGACGACAGCCGCGTATTTCACATTCATCTGGTCAGCCTTATAGTAGTTCATGAATGCCAAGATACCTACCGGTGGAAGCATGATCGCCAAGCTGGTTCCTTGCGCTCCCAATTGATTCATACCCATGAAGTACATGAGGGCTGGAACGATAACAACGCCACCTCCAATTCCAATGAATCCACTTAGAATTCCGGCACAAAGACCGATTCCAATAAGTATGATCAGTTGTGACATGTCCATTTGCTCAGCATTTACAGCGAAGATGATGAATGTTTACCAAAGATAGACTCCCTTCACTTGAAACGATTAACATGCGGTTATGAAGAGGACTTTAGAAGTCCATCGAGAGCGATAAGTGGAAGACACGGTCTTGAATCATACCGTCATCTACTCCCCATGCCCAATCAGCGCGCACGAAGTAGCCTAATACTCGTGAACGAAAACCAAATCCGTATGACCAAATAATTGGTTCACGGTTGTTGTCCACGGTTACCGTAATCGGGTTCTGTTCGTAGACTACCTGATTGAATCGGTTGTCATCTGAATAAGGGTGGAGTCCAGTCCATGCAGAACCTACGTCTGTGAAAGGTACAAACTGGAAGTTCTCTACGAAGTCAGATTTGATCGGCTTGTTCAAGAAGTACTTGAACACAGGCCAACGCACTTCAGCATTGATTCCAGCAAAGCTATTACCGTTACGTGCGTTTACCCAGAAACCACGCATAGGTGCTGCAAGTGTTTGATAGAAGTAATTCTGATCATCTGCAATCGGCGTATCGTCGTCAATGCGTTGGAATAGCCAATTATCTACACCACCGAGGTAGTACACCAATCGACGAGCTCCAATACTCGTGCTTCCCGCAGCGCGGAATGCGAAGATCATATCGCGGTGGATACGTTCGTAATGTCTGAAGTCAGCTCCAAATACCATGAAGTCACTTACACGATCTTCCGCATCAAGGTAGGCTTCAGCCCAAAGCTTGTAGCGTGTTCCCCAGCGAAGATTCAGTCCGCGAGAAATGGTGTTGTCGAAGACGTATTCGCCACGCACCCCAACATTATGTAAGAACTCGTTCGGACGATCCAGGTTCGTTGGGTCTGTACTTAAGTAAACCGATCGGTCTTGACGGTAAATCGCCGTTGCACGGATACTCGTCAATTCGTTGATCGGATACTTTAATTCGTACTCAAAGGTGTGCGTATGTACTTGAACAATCGAGAGGTTGTTGATCACCCGACGCGTTGACTGGCGCATGAATTCATAACGCTTGTCTATTCTACCAGAGAGGTCTTCGAATGACAGTCCATAGTCATTGTTATCGAGCCCACCAGACAAGCGGAAGCCACCCACGATCTTATAGTCTTCAAACAGATCGCTCACCCCAAGTCTAATTACACCAGAGATCCCTGGGAACATTGTGGTAGGACCCGTAAAGGGCTGGTAGAACTGATTCGAGAAGGTGTTGTCAACCTGACTCAATACGTAATCAGTTGCGAAGTTGAGACGGTAATTCCGGGGTTTCGGTAATACGAATGGTGTCTCTAAACTGTCTTCCGCGCTAGCGTTTTCAGCCACAGCCGTATTCTCATCTAATTGAATAGACTCCTTCTCATATTCAAAGTCTGTTGGGTCATCTTCAAACTTGTAATTATCGATGTCGACCTGCTGATCTTTTTGATCTCGGTATTCAAAAACCTGCACATCAGCGTGATTCGAACTTGGAGCATCTGGTGTTGCCGTGGTCCCAGAACTTTGAGCAGAAGAAGTAACCTCCTGCGCACCGTTACCTTCATAATAAGCAAGCTTACCGTCTTCAACGAAGCTTAATTGCCAATTGCCGGTCTTATGGTCAAACTGATAATCTACGGGAGGATTCGGAAAGTCAGAAAGCTGCTTCGATACCGTGAAGAAGCGGTAGTGGATAACCGTATCAATACGCGAAATCACACTATCAATTGAGGCCATGTAGCGATTACGTGCACCGGCATCTTCTCCAAGGAAGGTGTAGTGCTCGTCATCGAAGGCGTACGGATGCGTCTCGTAAATGTCAGGTGAGTTGGTGACACGCTCTAGCTTTCGTGAATTCAGATCAAAGATGTATATGTCTGTTTGGAGCTCGAAAGGTTCGTTTGGAACATCCACGCGGAGGGTGTCGTCAGGACGGTTACTCGCGAAGATCACTCGATTCCCATCGGCAAGGAACTGCGGATTCAAATCATCATAGATGTCTGTCGTTAGTTGTTCTTGGTTGTTACCAATCACCTGGTAGAGGTAGAGGTCTGAGCGCCCACCTTTCACTCCGGTGAAGATCATTTTTCTTCCATCAGGTGAGTACGACATGTCTACCACCTTATCAATACGGAAGAGCTCCTTGACTGTGTGTTTCTTATCAATAGTATTGTAGTTGCCGATGAACGGACGTCCACGATCTTCGAATACATAAGTCAAGATCTGTCCTGAAGGGTGCCACGCTAGAATAGGGTAGGTGTCATCGACAATGCGGTCGAGTTTGTGGTCTTGTTTCAGGATGCGTTTCTTCTTTCCTGTGGTCTTGTCGTAAATCCAAATCTTGTATTGCCCTAGCTCATTGGTCACAAAGGCGACTTGTTGTCCGTTCGGGCTCAATTCTAACTCGCTGTAAGTGTACTTGCCTCGCCACTTCACAGGTAGTTCTCCAATGCGGCGCTTCCACTTCTCTTCTTTGAACAGTTGCTGACCGTCACGATCAGAGAGCATGAACTCGTCTTTGAGTTTGTTTTGCTTCTTCGAGAATAACGGGTCGAATTGCGGACCGGATTTGCGGCGTATGTCTTGTTCGAATTGCTGCTGGTAATAAGCCAAGAACTCTTCCGTAATCGTATCTAAGCTTGTGCCTAGTACGAAAAGGAAGCCGCTTTCAATACTGCGGCTAATCCTCGTCATGTAGAGAATGTTCGGGATCACACTTTCACCGTAGACGTCTGATATGTATTTCCAAAGAGCGTGCCCTGCATAGGTGGCTTGATCACCTTCTAAGCGGTTGAACTTCTCGTAGCTTCCGCTGAGAATTCCATCGCGAATGTATGCTGCTTTATCTGCTGACCAGGGCTCTGCGGCATAAGACAGGAGTCCGTCTTGATACCATGCAGGAATAGTCAATAGCGTAGAATTCTTGATGACATCTTTCCAATCGCCAGAGAACATCATTTGATTGAACATTACTAAGGCGAGTGATTCGCGTAGTTGACGTTCAAATTGAATATAGTCTCCTTTGAAATAAAGGAAAATCTTGGAGCCGATGATGCGTGTGGAACCTCCAATATTGTAGGATTCCTCTCCGGTGATTCCAATGTTGCTTTGTCGGAATTCGCTTTGTTTGTTATAGAGAATGATTTGAATCTTCTCTTCGAGGGCAAAGTCAAACAAGGTCTCTAAATATTCTAGGTTTTGCTGTGCTGAAAGCACAGTGTAGCCTGCGAGTTCCTTGCCTCCTTGATAGTAGTAAACTTCGAAGTTCTCCCCTGGATAGTACTGCCAAAAGAAGTCACGATACTGCACACGGTTCTTCCCAAATTCTTGTTGGGAGCCCGTGTAGAATTGACCTTGAACAGCAAGAGGTGCCAATAAGACAGCCAGCAAGGCGATCAGATATGTGGAGAGGCTTTTCAAAGTGAAGCTTAAATATAACTAAAAGTACCGCGAAGATTGTGCCAGAATCCCCGAATTTGCGGTATATCTTTGGCATTTCAAACTAATACAGGTTCAGCCATGATCTCCCTAAGAAAATTCACCTTCAATGCATTCGCAGAGAATACGTATTTGCTGTACGATGAAACGAAGCAGGCGATCATTATTGATCCTGGTATGATGGATAACAGCGAAGAGCGTTTGATGTTGAACGCTATCGCGGAAGAAGAGTTAAACCCTGTGAAGGTTGTGCTCACACACGGACACATCGACCACGTCCTAGGCGTTGATTTTTGCATGAAGAAATTCGGTATTCCGTTGGTGTCTCACAAAAAGGCGCTGCCAACAATTGGTATGGCTGAACAAGTGTCTCGGATGTATGGGCTGCCATTCACTACCTGTCCTGATCCCACTGAATTTATTGAAGAAGGCGAACAACTCACTTTCGGAAACAGTAGCATGGATGTCCTCTTCGTTCCGGGTCACGCCCCTGGCCATGTCGCTTTCGTAGATCATGACGGGAAAAAAGTAATCGCCGGAGATGTCTTATTCCAAGGTTCTGTAGGCCGCGTCGATCTCCCAGGAGGTGATGCGCCTTTGTTGGCTAAGAGCATTCAAGAGAAAATGTACGCCCTTCCGGATGAAATGATCGTTTACTGCGGACATGGTCCCGAAACAACGATCGGCATCGAAAAGCAGAGCAATCCCTTTGTTCGTCCAGGGTTCAGTGCCTTTTAATTAGGCTTTTTCAAGCGTAAAAGAGAAGGTAGTTCCCAGGTCAGGACTACTACGCACATTGATCGTTTGATCGTGTACGTCGATGATGTGTTTGACGATTGATAGTCCCAATCCAGATCCACCACCATGGCGTGAGCGCGACTTGTCTACGCGATAAAAGCGTTCGAAAATACGAGGAAGGTGGTCCTCAGAAATTCCAATTCCGTTGTCGGCTACCTCTACCAGAATGTTGTCTTCCATATCATAGAAGCGGATTCTGGTTTCACCGTCTTCGGCTCCGTAGTTGATACTGTTGGCAACCAGGTTGATGAATACCTGCTCGATCTTCGGCCGATCGCCCACCACCTGAATAGGCTTTTCATTGGCGTTCTTCAGACGCAAACGGACATTGGCCTTTTTGGCCTTTTGCTCGAGTGATTCGATGACCTCTTTTGCAAGTTCAACAATGTCGAAACGTGTTTCATGCAGCTGGTATCTCCCGCCTTCGATGCGTGTGATTTGATCGAGGTCTTCAATCAGTGTTACGATTCGGTCTACGTTACGTGCCGCCTTCATCAAGAACTTGCGATTGTTCTCTTCGTCTTCCAAGGCTCCTTCCAAAAGCGTTAGAATGTATCCCTGGATATTGAAGACCGGAGTCTTGATCTCGTGTGCGAGGTTACCGATGAAATCTCTTCGGAACGAGTCTTGCTCTTTGAGCTGAGAAATTTCTTCAATCTTGCCTTCAGCCCAAACCATCACCTCGTTGTTCACCTTGGTCATGACATCTTCATTCATCGAAATGTCTTTGCGTTTTTCGCGCTGACTTTTGAATCGGTGAATGGTCTTGTAGATGATTTTGACCTTTTGATAGATGAATTTCTCCACCGCCCATGAAGAAAGCACAAAGGAACTAACGAAGGTCAGTGCCGCTGCTATTGTCAGGAGCCCAAAATTGGCCTTGTCTCCTTTAGCTAGGTCGTATAGAAAGAGAATGACGGTGACAACCAGCGTAATGTAAACACTGATGCGCACCGCGACATCCCGTGGTGTTTGAACAGCCATGGACTGAGCTGATTAATCGTTGAACTTGTACCCGACTCCCTTTACTGTTTTGAAGTAATGTTCACCGAGTTTCTCGCGCAATTTACGGATATGAACGTCGATTGTACGATCTCCTACAATGACGTCATTACCCCAAACGCTTGAAAGAATGGTTTCGCGTGTGAATACACGTCCGGGCTGAGACATGAGCAATGAAAGCAATTCAAACTCTTTCTTAGGAAGTGTGAGCTCGTCGCCATTCTTCACTACGATGTAGCGCTCCTTGTCAATTGAGATTCCTTTCGACTTCTTCTTTTTCTTGTTTTCGTCCATTGCTGCACGTCTGCGTAACGTGGCTTTGATGCGCGAAATGAGTACACGTGGTTTGATCGGCTTGGTGATGTAATCATCGGCGCCAGCATCAAATCCTGCGATTTGTGAGTAGTCTTCACCACGTGCTGTAAGGAAGGAAATCAAGGTGCCTTTCAATTCAGGGATTTCTCGAATCTGCTGACATGTTTCCATGCCATCCATCTCTGGCATCATGACATCAAGAAGGATGAGGTCAGGCATCACTTTTCGCGCGATACGAATCGCTTCTTTACCGTTGTTCGCAGTGTGAACCTCGAAGTTTTCTTTCTCTAGGTTGTACTTGACTAGATCGATGATGTCTTGTTCATCATCTACAAGTAGGATCTTCGCTTTATCCATGGCAATGCCTTCTAAATACACCTCAAAATTACTGGGGTGACGTTAAGTGAACGTTAACGGGCTTTTACGGAACCCATTTACATTCGCTTTGCCTAAGCTAAGAAGTCTTGCGCTAATCTTTGATTCTACTGAAGCGTAAAGCTTTCAACATAAAGTCAGGAAGTGGCTTTTCCGGATCTCTTTTCGCTACATTCAGGTAGATTCCCCACTTTTCTACGATCGGCACTTTGTGCACCTCAATCATCTCAAGCCATGTTTCATCCGGGTCATCGATGTAAGTACAATGCACCTTGGTGTTCCCCATATCTAGGGCGTCATTACTGTCACAACGGAAAGCAAAGCCTTTCTTCGATAGCGCCTCGCCCAACGATTTCATTCCGCGAACATCCAGTCCGAGGTGAACGAATCCGAGGTCAGCCCATATACGGTCTTTGAAGATGCGTTCTGCGTTACGCTCCGTGTCTTGCACCAACTCGATGAAATTGCGTGCAGAAATCTTCGCAAATCCTCCCCCTGGGGGTTGAGTTTGTTCGAGCACCACACGACGATGAGCACGTTGTCCACCTGGGATGTCTTTCCATTCTGCATGCACTCCTGTTTCATCAAGCGTTACCTTGTCGTAACCGAGAATGTCAGAGTAGAGCTGAATGGCTTTATCTATGTCTGAAACACCGATAGTACACCCAACCACACCTCCAGAGATGTGCTTACTTGGTGTATACCAATCGCCTCCGGCTACATACTGAAAGATATTGTCATCAAGGTCGTGCAGGAAGAAGGTCTTGGAACCATCGAATCGGTCGCGAAGATCGCTCATACGCAGACCATCTTGTGATTTGCAGTAGTTGTAGGCAGCTTCCACATCCGGACATTTCACTTGAGTCACATAGATTCCGAGGTCGCCCATTTCCGGACGCTCTTTAGGTCCTACTGGTCCAAAGCTAGTGGCGCGAATTACTTCCATGGCGCATCCACCTGCTAAGTTGAGGATCATTGAGGCGCGCTTGGTAATCACATCACCACGGGTGTGGTCTTGCATTAAGGGCGCAGCGGCCACAGAATCAAAGAAGGGAATATCTAAGCCGAAGTACTTTCGGTAGAATTTCAACGAAGCGTCCATGTCGCTCACAGCTACACCGATGTGCTGAAAGCCATTAATTCGATAATCCATGTGGTCTATAACAACTCGTTTTGAAAATGCGATACCACGCTTTTCCAGTTGGCTAGGTTCGATGCCCTGTCAATCGCGGCTCTTGCTTTCTTGTATCTCCGGATGTCTGCTGCAACATCCAGTCCAGGCAATGCAATAATACCACTGACAACCATGGTAATCAAGAAGTAGAGGTAGTAATTCCCTTCTGTCAGGAAAACAAGGGTACAGACTCCAGCGGCTAAGAATAAAGGGAAGTACAAAAGGGCGAATACTAGTCTGAAGGTCTGGTTGAAGTGAGGATCAATCACAATCTTCTTCACCGTTGCTAATACCAATTGCCAAGGCAGAGCGAAGAATAGAATGGCAGGAAGTCCTAGGGTCAACTCAAGGATGCTTCCAAAGGTGTGTTTCGGCACCACTTCCATGGTGTGCTGCACACAGGCTTTTGGATCTACCTTTTCTTCTTCTGTCCAAGCCATCAGCGTTTCCGCGTTAGCGAGCAATTGATCAACCTCACGCAACTTCAACTCATCTCTATACGCATGCAGTTTGTCGTGAATTCCAATCCACTCTTTGTAGCCTTTGCCTTCAATCATCACCATTTCAGCAATGCGCAAGGCAGGGTAGAGCTTGGCCGGACCAAGATCAAGCATGGTGCAGGAAAGCTTCTCGCGAATACGCTCCATCACCGCTTTGTGACGAGTGATGCGGTCTTCATCAGAGAACAGTAGATCATCCACCTCAAATGCTTGTCCGTAATGAACAACCAACGAGGCACGGGCGATATGATAGTGGCTATAATCAACGCCTACAGGAACGATCTGTACCCCTCGAAGGTTATGCTCATTCCCACCTAGTTCAAGGAGGTAGGCGATTCCCTTCTTCACCGGACGAAGCAACTTACGTGCACCGTGATTTCCTTCAGGGAAGATTCCGATGGTAGCACCTAGTTTGAGACGACCAATGGTAGTCAGGAAGGTCTTGTCGTTGCGTTTACCCATGTCCGATACCTTATCGCGGAAGCGATATACTGGCATCATATTTAGGGCGAAAACGAAAGGTCGAGCCAAGGCGCTCTTGAATACATCAGCACGTGTCAAGAAGTGCACTTGCCTTGGAGCAGTTAGACAGCAAAGCAAGGGGTCCATCAATGCATTCTGGTGGTTGGAAACGATCACCACAGGCTTACCATTCAACGGGAAGCGCTGACGACCAATCACCAACCAACGGCGGTAGAGGAGTCTAGCTGCGATGTAGATAAACGGCTTCAGAATGCCGTACAGAAGTGACTGTTTACGAACCTTCATGGGTGATTAGCTGCGTAGTTCAGCACCCAATTCTTTAGACAGGGCATCTTGAATACGTTGCATGGTCTTGTCGATCTTTTTATCGGTCAAGGTCGAATTTGGATCCTGCAATGTGAAGGATACGGCGTAGCTCTTCTTGCCAGCTCCAATGTTCTTTCCTTCGTATACGTCGAAGAGATCTACCTCTGTCAACAGCTTGCGCTCTGTGTGGAATGCAATCTTCTCAATCGAGTCAAAAGTCACTCCTTGATCAAGCACCATAGAGAGGTCACGACGTACTGCAGGGTATTTCGAAATCTCTTTGAAGCTCACCGAAACGTGAGCACTGGCTTGAAGCAAGGCGTTGAAATCAATCTCCGCAAAGTAAACCGGTTGATCGATGTCGAATTTTTTCAAAAGCGCTGATGAAACCGCCCCGAACTGGCCCAGTTTGTTCTTCTTCGTCTCAATGCTCAATGAGCCAACAAAGAAGTCATATTCATTCGCCCTATGGCTGAAGTTGAGACCAGTACACGCAGCTAAGGTGTCAATGGCAACACGCAGGTCAGTGAAGTCAACCATGTCGCCAGCGTTATTCCAGCTTTCAGGTAGCTTCTTTCCGGTGATCCAAATACCCAACATCGGAGTTTCGCGCGTTCCTTCTCCATCTACGTGGTAGACACGTCCGAATTCGAAGAGCTTTTGATCTGTGTAACGGAAATTGATATTTCTCGAGATCACCTCAAGTCCTTGGTAAAGCAGCGTTTGACGCATTTGGGCCAAGTCTTGACTCAACGGATTCTTCATGCGAACTGCTGTGCTCGCGTTGAGTTCTGGCAGGTCAAGAACCTCCGTGTAGCTCAATTTCGTCAGCGAGTTGTTCATGATCTCCTGCATTCCTCGCGCTACGAAGGCTGAAGAAAGCTTGTTGACCAATTTCTCAGGATCCGGGTTGGGTGCGTAAGACAGCGTGCTGTTCAAACGCTCCGGCAGTTCAATATTGTTGTACCCATAGATGCGCAGAATCTCTTCAACCACATCAGCTTCGCGGGTTACATCTTTTCTATAAAGTGGGGCGGTGACGTTGAATTGGCTATCGCCGGAATCGTTCACGTCAAAATCGAGGTCTTTCAGGATGTCGATTACTCGCTCACGCGGAATCTCTTTTCCGATCAACTTGTTTGCACGGTTCAGGTCAACTTCAATCGTCGCCTGTTCCATAGCTACTGGGTAGTAATCGTTGACCTTGCTCGAAATTGTTCCGCCAGCTATTTCTGCGATAAGCAGTGCGGCACGCTGAAGTGCGTAGATCGTTGTTGTCGGATCAACACCACGCTCAAAACGGTAAGCGGCATCGGTGTGGAGTAGGTGGCGCTTTGAGGTCTTGCGCACGTGCACCGCGTCGAATACGGCGCTTTCAAGGAATACATTCTTGGTTCCTTCAGTGATTCCACTCTTTTCTCCACCGAATACTCCAGCGATACACATGGGCTTCTCGGTATCGCAAATCATAAGATCTTCAGCACTTAGCTCGCGTTCTTCTCCGTCAAGTGTGACGAATTTCTCGCCTTCAGTGGCCATGCGAACCACCACCTTGTCACCGGCAATTTGATCGCGATCAAAGGCGTGCAGTGGTTGTCCGATTTCGTGCATCACGTAGTTTGTGATGTCTACAATATTGTTGATCGGTGCCAGACCGATGGCTTTCAAGCGATTTTGCAGCCACTCTGGAGAGTCTGCTACCGTAACACCAGAAATATTCACCCCAGCGTAGCGCGGACAAGCAGCTAATGCGACTACATCAATAGCGCTTCCGTTTTCTGTTCCTTCGCTAAACGCGGAAACGTCTGGAAGACTTATTGGAGCCACATTGCTCATGCGAATGTCTTCGGTGTGGATCATCGAAGCACGCAGGTCACGAGCTACACCGTAATGCGAAATCGCATCGGTACGGTTAGGTGTAAGTCCGATTTCAATCGTGTGGTCGTTTTCGATATTGAAGTAGCTCGCCGCAGGAGTTCCCACTTCCGCGCTAGCGTCTAAAACCATAATGCCATCATGCGATTGACCCAGGCCAATCTCATCTTCAGCACAGATCATTCCCAAGCTCACTTCACCGCGAATCTTCCCTTTTTTGATAACGAAAGGCTCCCCTTCAGATGGGTAGAGCTTCGCACCTACCGTAGCGACCACTACTTTCTGTCCAGCGTCAACGTTGGGAGCACCACATACAATCTGCAGTAGTTCTTCACCACCCACATCCACCTTCGTCAAGCTTAAGCGATCAGCGTTTGGGTGTTGCCATTTTTCTTTGACCTCACCAATCACCAATCCTTCGAGTCCGCCGGGGATGCTTTCAAAGGCATCTAAGCCCTCTACTTCCAATCCGGTGTTGGTTAGGATTTCACTGGTTTTTTCAGGGTTCAGCCCTGAATCGAAAAGTTCGTTAAGCCACTTGTACGAGATCTTCATCGACCTTGAATTTTTAAGTCTGCTAAAGTACTAATTTCAACTGGCTGAGAGGCCTCGCTAGCGCGGAATCCTGACGAAGGTCAGTTGCCAATGTGATGAATGTTCCAGACGAATTGCTATTCGTGCCTCAAATTTGTGCTCAACGAGGCGAGAAACTTAGAGGAAATACGCTGTGATCACAAGGCCAATCACTTAGCCTGACGGAGGTCAACTCAATGCGCAAATCTCCTACCTTAGCCTCATACAGACCGTAGGATGAATCGTTATATCGACAAAAAGGACGCCTTAAAAGAAGGAGCTGGTCAGCTTCTCTTTGACACCGCAGCAGAAGGATTGATGCTGGTCAATGGTGAAGGCGAAATCTTGATCGTTAATCAACAGCTTGAAGATATGTTCGGGTACAAGGGCAATGAATTGATCGGAGAAAAGATCGAAGCATTGGTGCCTCAACGCATTCGCAAGCAACACGTTGGTCATCGCGACGCCTATCACGCCAACCCGCACAAGCGCTCGATGGGGAAGGGGATGGATCTGTTGGCGGTAAAGAAAGACGGAGAAGAGTTTCCAGTAGAAATCAGCTTGAACTACATGCGAAACGAAGAGGGTGACTTGGTGGTCATGGCCTTGGTTACTGATATCAGCGATCGAAAACGCGCTGAAATTGCACTTCAAGACTTGAGTGCTTCCTTGAGAGAGGGTCGGATCGAAGCGCGATTTGCTTTAAGGAGAGCTAACGTTTGAAAGTAAAGAGCATTCGGGATCACGATTCACGATAACCCTTCCTATACGAGATCTATGAAAAAGATACTGTTGATCAAAGACAATGAGGCCATGCGCGAAAACACAGCAGAAATGCTGGAGTTGGCGAACTATGAAGTGGTGACTGCAGAGAATGGTAAGGTAGGTATGGAGAAAGCCAAGAGCGTTTCTCCTGACTTGATCATTTGCGACATCATGATGCCAGAGTTGGATGGTTACGGGGTGTTATATTACCTAAGTAAAGATCCTTCGACAGCAGCGATTCCGTTCATTTTCTTGACCGCTAATGCGAAAGCTAGCGAAGTGCGCAAAGGGATGAACATGGGGGCTGACGACTACCTCACCAAACCATTTGAAGAAATGGACTTGTTGAGTGCGGTTGAAAGTCGTTTGCGAAAAGTGGAATCGATTCAACGTGAATACGATCCTTCAGAAGAAGGTTTCGACGCCTTCTTGTCAGATGCACGTGGGGTAGCTGACTTAGAAGAGCTTTCTAATGATCGAAAGTCGCGCATGTACTTGGCTAAAGAAGTCATCTTCCGTGAAGGAGATTTTCCGAATTACCTCTACTTGCTTCGCAAAGGAAAGGCGAAGATCATTAAGACAGATCACTATGGGAAGGAGTTGGTTGTTCAACTCGTAGCTCAGGGTGACTATTTCGGATTCATGTCGATTCTAGAAGGAAAAGACCACAAGGAAACAGCGATCGCATTAGAGAATGCCGAAGTGCTGATGATTCCTCGTGCTGATTTCTTGACGTTGATTGAAAGTAACCGTGATGTGGCGGTGCGATTCATTCGCATGTTGGCGGGATCTATTCATGAGCAAGAACTTCGTTTGCTTCAATTGGCTTACGCGCCAGTTCGCGAGCGCACGGCGTGTGCCTTGTTGGAGCTCTATAATCGCTTTGTCAAAGAAGGTAACGCTGAGATGATTCGCATCTCTCGTGACGATCTAGCATCAATGGTGGGGACGGCAATGGAATCGTTGATCCGCACCTTGAGTGATTTCAAAGAAGACGGAACGATTACTGTAGAAGGAAGATCGATCACCGTGAACAAGCCTGAAGTACTGAGCCAATACTGTGGTCAGCCGGTAGGCTAATCCCCTCTTATACAGAAAGCTGACCGAAGTCAGCTCCCTGGCTGGCGTATCGATTCCTTCGAACATAATACTACCGATTCAATATGAAACTCGCATTGAATACAGACCAGACCATCGGAGGCTTTCGAGAGCAGTTCAATCAACTCTTTCCTCGACTATCCATTCAATTATTCACTCAGCCTCACGGCGTTGGAGAAGGCTCCCCAGCTGCGGAGAAAGTGGATGAATGCGACAGATCACTCTGTGCCGGTAGAACACACCTATTTCAGAAACCACATTGAGCTCTCGGATCGCATGCAGCGATTTGAAGAGTGATGGAAGGAGTGGAAGAATGATTTCAACCGCTTCCTCAGCAAGTGGATGCAAAAAACCTGACAAATGTCAGTTTGATGACTGGGGCACATCATAGTGTCCCGGCATCTATCCTTCGAACTTTGTAACCAACTTTTCCGTTATGGAAAGAATTCTGGTACCCACCTATTTTTCCAAGTACGCGAACTACGCGGCTGAAGTAGCAGCTGATATTGCGAAGCAAACGGGCGCGCGCGTCTTTCTTTTGCATGCACTTGATATTCCGCATTACGGAACGAATGATCGTTTCGATGACGTCCCAGATACGGCTGAAGGCATCTTCATGCTGAAGCGGGCCAAACAGGAATTCCATAAACTCATCTCTCAGCCTTTCTTTGAAGGAATCTTCCACAAGAGTGTGAGTCGCTCTTTGAGTATGTATACCAACAAACCAGTGTTGGTCATTCCAGAAGGATGATTTATTTGAGCATTGACTGCAGGCGCTGTCAATTCAAGCTATGTATCAAATAGCAAGAAGGGGAGGGCGAAAGTTCTCCTCTTTAATTCCCCACTCTCACACGCCCCTCTCCATTCACAATGGCGAAGGTCACAGGTAGGATGAAGTTGCTTCCAATGGATTGCTCGTTGCGCTCAGCTGGAGTCCAAAGGGGCTTGTCCCAAACGCATTCCAAAGCCGCTTGATCGAGGAAGTAGTGTGCACTTTCGGACACGGCAACGTCGCGTACCAATCCGCCTTCATCGATGCGGAATGAGACTTTTACTGTTCCCGAGATGTCTTTTTTGAGCGCTTCTTTTGGGTAGAGCGTATTCTCTTGAATAAAGGTCACGAGTTCTAAATAACCTCCAGGGAACTGAGCCGGCTTGTCGGTGACTTTGTTGTTGTAGATCGATTGTGGATCAGGGTATACGCGATCAGCTTTCGCTTGACCGTTCCACTCCCAACGTTTCCAGATGCCACATTTCTGTCCTTTGCAGAAGTAGCCTTCTGACTCTATTTGTCCGTTGCGATAGTAGTAGCTGAACTGCCCGTCTTCCACGGATAGGTCTTTGTCGGCATAGGTGCCTTGCATCTTCAGTTTTCCCGAGATGTAATACATGCGTACGGTTTTGTCTCCGTTACCTTCGGAAACGATGGTGCGGTAGTACTGCGCCATTGAATCGTGTGATACGGGCTCGTAGGTGCTACTGAGGTACTCGCGTTCTGACGACTGAGCGAACGATTCCGCGCTAGCGAAAAAGATCACCACGACCAGAAACAGTATGCGTTGGATCAACCACATGTGATGGAGTAAAGGTTCTCAAGTAGCAAAATAGCACCTTAGAGTTGTGGTTATTAACAAACCAGCCCTAGTTATTAACAATCCGGTGGTAGTGGCGTGGGTGTTTTTTGCGTGGAGAGAGCGCGTATCTTTGCGGTATGGATTACCAGTTTGAAATGCAGTGGCAGTCGGTAGTGAAGCGCGTGACCGAGCAGTTTGGAGAAGATATCGACCTGCAATCGATCATTTACCTGGTAGGTGTACAAGAGCTTGGACAAGGCTTTCGGAAGTTTAAGAAAGATGAAAAGGTAGACCTCATGCACATTGCAATTTGCACCTTGTTAGAGCCGTACGGATACTATGAACTGATCGGAAAAGATGAAGATGGGTGGCCGCATTTTAAACGCCAAAAAGCATTGCCCGGCTTGAATTCCGAGGATCAGGAAATGTTAATGAAACGTGCGATAGTACAGTACTTCGAAGAACTGGAAGAGATTTGATCTACTCGATCGTTACTGACTCTTCATTTGTTTCTTCTTCTTCGATCTTGATGATCCCTTGCCCGTAAAGTGTTCCTTTAGCAGCTTCAATATCTAGTACTACGAAACCAGCTTGTCCTTGCTTGTAGAAGTCAGTGAAGTTGAAAGAAACCTTCCCTGAAGCATTCGTCGTTTGTGTGGTATCAAAACGAATCTCACCAATCTGATCATCACTCGGAGTACCTACGGCGTACAAACGTACTTCAGCTCCAGATACTGCTGATCCGAATGAATTCACCACCTGAACAGTTGCAATCGTCTCCTCTACTTTGTTACACGAGAGAATGGCTACGCTAAATAGCATTACCATGATTGCTCCCAATCCTATCGTTTGTCTTTCCTTCATGGGTCAGAATTCTTAATTTCGCTGGTTCGGAAACACCCGAGCCAATTACAAAAAAACAAAAAATTACGATGAGATCCCCACTTTTATTGATTGTAGGCCTCCTAACTTGTGTTATTCTTGGAAGTGCTTCTGGCTGTAATGACGGAACTTCAAGCACCGAAAACGAGGTTGATTCAGCAGTTAATGTTACTGGAAACGAGTCTGATATGACAGGTGGGGACGAGCAAGCCCCTGATGCAACTATGGAAAAGAAAAGACCACAGGTGAAGATCATGACCGAGTACGGTGATATGATCATTGAACTCTACAATGAAACACCAAAGCACCGTGACAATTTCCTCAAACTGGTTGAAGACGGGTTCTACAATGACCTTCTCTTCCACCGTGTGATGAATGAATTCATGATTCAAGGTGGTGATCCAGATTCTCGAGGAGCGGCACCAAACGTTCAGCTCGGACGAGGCGGACCCGGGTACACCGTAGAAGCAGAATTCAACGATCAGTTTGCTCACGTGAAAGGAGCGCTTGCTGCGGCACGCCAGCCAGATCAGGTGAACCCGCAGAAAGCTTCTTCAGGTAGCCAGTTCTACATCGTACATGGGAAGCCACAGATTCCACAAGAGATGTTGATGCAGATGGAAAACCGCTTCAACATGCGTCGTGATAGCACGAACCAGTTCCGTTACTCTGATGATATCATCAAGGCATACACGGAAAATGGTGGTTACCCATACCTCGATCAGGAGTACACTGTATTCGGACAAGTAATCGAAGGGTTGAGTGTGATTGATTCTATTGCCGTGGTAAAAACTGACCGTGCGAACCGTCCGTTCGAAGACGTGAAGATGACCATGGAAATCTTCAAGTGATGAAAGATAAGATTGAAGGACTTCTCGCGAAAGTGAAGGAAGCTGCGCCGAATAGCGCAGAGGAGATCGAGAAGTTCCGTATTGAATTCCTAGGACGTAAAGGGCTGCTCAAAGACCTCGCTGCGGAATTCAAAGCCGTGCCGAATGAGCAGAAGCGTGAGATCGGACAATTGCTGAACCGTCTGAAGACAGACGTGCAGGAGAAGATTGAAACGTTGAAGTCTGCCGTTTCTTCCGGACCAGCTGCCGATGCTTCTGGGGAAGATATGACGCGTCCGCACGGACAAGAACTTCCTGGTGCACGTCACCCGATCTCCATTGTGCGTTCTGAGATCCTAGACATCTTTTCGCGTATTGGATTTACGGTGGCTGAAGGACCAGAAATCGAAGACGATTGGCACGTGTTCTCAGGGTTGAACTTCCCGCCAGAACACCCAGCGCGTGATATGCAGGATACCTTCTTCGTTGAAGGCGATGACCGTCTGTTGCGTACCCACACTTCTTCAGTGCAGGTGCGTGAGATGGAAAAGAAAGATCCCCCATTCCGCATTGTGATGCCAGGACGTGTTTTCCGTAACGAAGCGGTATCTGCGCGTTCGCATTGCGCCTTCCACCAGATCGAAGGACTGTACATCGATAAAGACGTCTCTTTTGCTGACTTGAAGCAAACCTTGTTGTACTTCGCACAAGAGTTCTTTGGGAAAGCGAAAATCCGTTTGCGTCCGTCGTACTTCCCATTCACTGAGCCAAGCGCTGAGATGGATGTGTACTGGGGACTAGAAACAGAAACGGATTACCGTATTACGAAGGGAACCGGATGGCTTGAAGTATTGGGCTGTGGAATGGTTGACCCGAATGTTCTGAAGGCTTCTGGAATTGATCCTGAGGTGTACAGTGGGTTCGCTTTCGGAATGGGTATCGAACGTATTACAATGCTGCGTTACCAGATCGGTGATCTTCGCATGTTCTTCGAGAACGACATGCGTTTCCTATCGCAGTTTACCTCGGTTAGTTAAGATTCGGTAGATCGAATACTACGGTGCAGCCTTGATTCTCTTCAGAGTCAAGGTGAATCTTCGCACGGATTTTTTCGCTGGCAATCTTTACGAGGTACAATCCTAATCCCGCTCCCGTTGACTTGTGTGTTCCTTTGACAAACATGTCGAATACTTTGTCTCGCACCTTTTCTGCGATACCTAAACCGTTGTCTTCTATCTGGAGTTTCGCGCCGTCTGAATCGGTCACGATAGAGATCTTACAGTAATCTTCAGGCGTACCTTTGCGGTAAGAGATGGCATTTTGAATGGTCTGTTGCAAGATCACCTTCATCAATTTGAAGTCGCTAAAGAAGGCACCGTTCTCTTCAATGTCCCAAAGCATGCGAATGCCCTGAACTCCGACCAATTCCTTCTCTTGAAGCTGGTACTTGAGCTTATTGAAGTCGATCTGCTCTACCTTAATATCTACCTTCTTGTAATCCACCGCGCGCGACAGATTCACGAGGATGTCGTCCATTTGATCACTACATGAGGCGATCAACCCGAGGTACTTCTTGGTGCTGGCATTGTGCTCTTCTTTCTCCAACAGACGCAAGAGACTCTTGATACTCGTCAGCGGTGTACGAAGGTCGTGTGACGACTTGTAGATGTAGGTATTCAGTTCCTTATTGGCCTTTCGCAGTTCGCGTGTACGCTTGTATACTTTCCATTCTAAGACCTTGCTCAGCTTGCGCTTCTGACTGAATTCACGAAGCAAAAGGAAGATGACAATCGTGAAAAAAACCAGTCCGATAATGATGATGTTGCGCATTCGCGCGAAACGTGACTCTTCATGTTGCGTGCGCGTATCGGTTTCAACACGTGCGTACGGTTCTGGGTTGAACTTGCTACTTCCACTGGCTCTTTTCAGGGCAGAGATTTCAGCTTTGTGGTTGAATAGAGAGATGCTGTCGGCAAAAGCCAAGGCAACATATGCTTCTTCGAATCGATTGCGTTTCTGGAAGAACTCAGCTTTTCTACGCGCAATGCGTTCTTGCCAGAACACCTCGTTCTCGATGACTGCCAATCCTTCCGCGTCATGGAAAGCAAGTAAGGCATCCGCATCGCGGTTTCCAATGGCGTATAAATCTGCTAGTCTGAAATGAACTTCAATGGCATCAGCCGCTGACAGCCCACCCATGAATTCAGCAGCTTTTTCTTGGTAGATGATGGCCTGTCGGATGTCTCGATTGCGCTTGAAGAGATCAGCTAGGCGCTGCAAGAAGAAGGCGCTTTGATTTGGGCTATCGAGGTTCTCCGCTACTTCTACTGCTTCAGCAGCTACAGCTCTTGCACCGGCATTGTCTTGCTCTGCTTGGTAGGTGCGCATCAGCCATTCGTAGTTCTCCAAGCGCTCATCATCCATATCGTAACTGACATAGATTTCATTGGCTGCTTCGAGGTACTTACGGCTCGAATCGAACTCCGCAATATTGAAGTAGACCACCCCAAGTTCTTCAATGGCCACTGCTCGGCGCATATCATCAATGCTCGGATCGTCAATCAGCATTTTTAGCAGCGTCTCCGCCATTTCCGCTTCTCCGCTACGGGAATGAATGATGGCTGTTTTGAAACGTGCATTGACTGCTTCATCGTGGTTGTCAGCCTCTTCGAAGTATTGAAGCGAACTGGCGTAGTATTCGAGGGCTTTGGTGTAGCTGTTCTGTCCGAAATAGATTTCACCCGCGTAGTAGCTACTCTCTCCTAGAAGTTCTGGATCCGTGGTGTGATAAGGAACGCTGTTGAAGGTTTGAATGGCGCGCACCGGCTTATCGAGGTGCATGAATGACTTCCCTTTTTTGAGGAGGTAGGCTGCCATTTCTTCGCCGTGGAATCCCTTCGTTTCGAGGGAGTCTACCATTTCAACGAAACGCAAATGGTCTCCAACTTGCCATGCTTCTTCGGCACGTTCTTGCAAGGTGTTTGATTGCGCTAGCGCGGAAACGCTACACAACAATACCACTAGTATGGAGACAGTTTTCAAATACACGGTAGAAGCTAGGACATGTACAAATTACACTTAGTTGTTTTCATTCGTTGTAGGAATCGACTGATATTCACTACGCTAGCTCATCCATGCGCTCGAGGGCTACTTTCAGTAGGTCGATGCTTCCTTGGATGTCTTGTTTGTGCGCCATTTCAATCACACTATGGATGTGACGCGTAGGGATCGAAATCGCCCCGCTAATCACGCCACCTTCCGTCATTCGCTGGATTCCAGAGGTGTCGGTTCCCCCAGCAGTCAGGATCTCTGGCTGCCACGCAATTTCATTTTCATCGGCTACCTTCTTCAAGAATTTCACCATGCGTGGATCACAAATTGCACTGGCGTCCATGATCTTAATGGCTGTTCCTTTTCCTAATGAAGTGACTTTCTCGTGCGCTTGGGCTCCCGGCGTATCGAAGGCAATCGTGGTGTCTAGTCCCAAACCAAAGTCTGGTTGGATGGCATGTGCCGCAACCATGGCTCCGCGAATCCCTACTTCTTCTTGAACGGTGAATACCCCGTACACATCGTATGCTGGATCTTTCAGCTGCTTTAGTGCTTCAATCAAGATGAAAACACTCACGCGGTTATCGATCGACTTACAGTTCACGCAATCACCCATTTCAATCAGACCACGTTCACGTGACACGGTGCTTCCAATCGGAATCAACTCGCGCACTTCATCTGCACTCATGCCGAGGTCAATGAAGTAATCTGAAATCTTCGGTGCCTTATTACGCTCCTCTGGCGACATGATGTGGATTGGCTTTGAGCCCATCACACCCACCACATCTTTCTTCCCGTGCACAATCACTCGCTGCGCCGTCAAGGTCTTCGGATCAAATCCACCGAGGGTATGGATGCGGCAAAAGCCATTATCATCCACATGGGTTACGATAAACCCAATCTCATCCATATGCGCAGCGATCATGACCTTCTTCGATGAACGTCCTTTCTTAATCGCGGTCACATTCCCCATAGCATCCACTTCCACGTGGTCAACATGAGGGGTAATTTCTTTGATGACAAGGTCACGCACCAAGTCTTCGTGCCCTGGCGCTCCTGGAGTCTCGCAAATCGTAGCGAGGAGTGAAGTATTTAGCTGCATGCGTTTTCCGGTTAATCAAATGTAGGGGTAACGCATAGGGATGTAGTGGGGGGTGGGGGTGAAGTATAAAGGGGGGGTGGTTGAAAACCCCTCCAACCTCCCCGGGACCCCTCCCGGCCTCCCCTTTGCAAGGGGAGGTGCGTTTTGGGGAAGGGGAGTTCTTGAAATGAGGTCGTTGTAGGGCAGAGCGGTCGTGTTGGATTGCCTGAGGGGCAATCCCTACGAACGTTATTGAGTTGCGGCTTCGCTGCGCTCAGCAACGGAATTTATCAAATAGGGTATGCTTACCCCCCCCCTCAAAGAAGGACTTTTCCCTCCCCTCGTTGAGGGGAGGCCCGAAGGGGAGAAATTATTCCTGGTAGATCACCTCCATCACCGTCTCCCCAGCAGCTTGCAGCGTCTCCTTATCGATCACGCTCATGTCGTCTTTGTGGGTGTGGTGGAAGGCGCCGTAGCCCATGGGTAGGACGTCAATGTGGTATTCCACGATGTTGGCGCTTGGGACACCTCCTTCTGAAGTGACGAAGTAGTTGTCGTCAATGGTGATGGGCGTTTCTTCTGCGCGGAAGTACTTTGTGTGTCCGAGTTTACGGGCGGTGCGCCATACTTTGTCTACCACGTTTGGTGATAGTTGTACAGAGGTTCCTTCGCGGTTGAATACGGCGTCTTTTCCGCCGACCATGTCGAGGAGGATGCCGTAGCTGGCGCGGTAGCCGATTTTGTGCTTGTTGGCTGACCAGTACTGTGAGCCCAGACACCAGTCGAGGTAGCTTTCTTCGTCGTCTTCTACCCATTCTGGGGCACCGTAGTCTTCGGTGTCAAAGAAGATAATGTCGATGCCGACGTCGGTCATTTGTTGGTTGAGTTGGCGTGCTACTTCGAGGAGTACACCTACACCTGAACCACCGTCGTTGGCTCCGGCGATGGGTTCGTTTTTACGTGTGCTGTCTTTGTCAGCGTACGGACGAGTATCCCAGTGTGCGTAGAGCATGATGCGCTTCTTCTTGTCTACTCCGTATTGGCCAATGATGTTTTTCATGGCGAGCGGCGTGCCGTCCCATGCTTCTACTGTGGCTTCTTGTACGATAACCTCAGCACCGAAAGTAGTGAGCTGAGCAGCGAGCCAATCAGCACAAGCAGCGTGTTCCGGCGTGTTGGGTACACGCGGACCAAAATCAACTTGTTTCTGAATGTAAGCGTAGGCTGAATCAGCATTGAATGTTGGGGTAACAACCTTCGGTTTGCTGTCTTGAATCGTACGATGATCCTTGTTCTCTTCGGGCTGACAAGCCCAGAAGCCAGTGACAAGGAATGTTGCAATAAAGAGTAGGTGGAGGAGCTTATGCTTCATGTGTCCAGGTAGTACCTTCTTTGGCGTCCTTAATTTGAACGTTGATTTTGTTCAATTCGTCTCTGATCTTATCGGCAATGCCCCAGTTCTTTTCTGCTTTGGCATCAGCACGCAATGCAATCACAAGGTCCATGACACTATCGAGTAGGTCATTGTCTCCGCCAGCTGCTTCTTCTTCGATTTTCAGACCGAGGACGAAACCAACGAATTCATTCATGGTTGTCTTGAACGCTTCCAACTGTGCTTCATCCATTGAAGCCGTTCCAGCGGCGATCGAGTTGATTTGCTTCACTCCCTCGAACAACACAGAGATCAAAATCGGTGTGTTGAAGTCGTCGTTCATGGCGTCAAAACAACGCTGGCGCCAAGCGACTACATCAAAGTCTCCAGCTGCACCAGCAGTGAGTGATCCCATCGCAACCATGGCATTTGAGAGCTTCTTGAATCCTCGTTCCGAAGCTTGCAGCGCTTCATTCGAGAAATCGAGCGTGCTCGCGTAGTGGCCTTGTAGCATGAAGAAACGCACCGTCATTGGTGAGTAGCCTTTGTCAAGAAGTTTATGGTTTCCGGTGATCAATTCTTCCGGAGTAAATCCATTTCCTTCAGACTTCGACATCTTACGGCCATTTACTGTAAGCATGTTACCATGCATCCAGTAGGTAACCGAAGCCTCGCTATTTGCACCTTTATTTTGAGCAATTTCACATTCGTGGTGAGGGAACTTTAGATCCATGCCTCCGCCATGAATATCAAATTGATCTCCGAGGTATTTTGTGCTCATAGCAGAACACTCCAAATGCCAACCAGGGAAACCTTGTCCCCAAGGCGAAGGCCAACGCATGATGTGACTATCGTCCGCGTTTTTCCAGATAGCAAAGTCAAGCGGATCACGCTTTTCACTTTGTCCGTCAAGGGCACGCGTGTTATTCATCAGCTCGTCAATCTTCCTTCCTGAAAGATCTCCATAGCCGTGTTCTTCATTGAATTTCTTTACGTCGAAATAAACAGAACCATTTACTTCATATCCATAGCCATTGTTGATGATCTTTTGAACCATCTCAATCTGCTCAATGATATGACCCGTAGCTGTTGGCTCAATCGAAGGAGGCAGGATGTCGAATATACGCATCACATCATGGAAGTCATTCGTATACTTCTGTGCCACTTCCATAGGCTCTAAATTCTCTAGTCGAGCCTTTTTGCTGATTTTATCTTCCCCATCGTCGGCATCATCAGTCAAGTGACCTACATCGGTGATATTACGAACGTATCTCACTTTGTACCCCAAGAATGTCAAGTAGCGGTAGATCACATCGAATGAAAGAAAGGTTCTGACATTTCCCAAATGTACATTGCTGTATACCGTGGGGCCACACACATACATTCCTACATATGGCGGGTTCAATGCTTGAAATACTTCCTTTTGACGATTGAGGCAATTGTATACTTGAAGCTTTTGCTCTGGGTAGCGATTTTTGTCCATTGTGCTTTAGATTCGGAACAAAGATAGTTTCTAAAATGAGAAAGAACCGCCGTTTCCGACAGTTCCTTCGCGCATGGTTATTTATAGTTGTAGTTGATATCGATCTTATTCTTCTTCGTCGATCACACCCGTACCGATGTACTTTCCATTCTTGTAGATCTCAATTCGAACCAGAATTCCATCTTGGTTGTAACGGTACCACTTACCGTTCCATAGACGTCCGTTCTTGAAGTCACCCACCTGCGTCACCTGTTGTAAAGCGTTGTACAGAATGTTGTGACCGTTCGGTTCGAACTTATGAGCTTCATTGGTGTGCTCGTCTTCCTCAGGTGAAGCGGATACGATCACCTCTTCTTCCTGTTCAGGAGTGGTTGTCTTTTTCTCTCTTGGTGCGTTTCCACCGAAGGTGCGTGTTGACCCTTTCTTCACGGCTCCGTTGTTGAGGGTCTTCACTTCTTTGAGCTTTCCGTTTTCATAGTAACGGCGCATCGCCCCCTCTTCTTTACCATTCACGATATTCACTTCCAGCGCAAGCTGTCCGTTCTCGTGGAAGTAGCGTTGAACGCCATTTCGCTTTCCGCTATCAGCAAAGAAGAATTCTTGTTGCGGCTCTCCGTTTTCGTGGAATCGTTTGAACTCACCTACGTTCTTATTACGGTGCCAAGTGCTTTTCTCTTCCACTTGTCCGTTATCATAGTAGATGGTATAAGGTCCGTACGGACGATCATTCACGTAAGTAATCTCACTGTGAATGGTTCCATCTGGATAGTACTTCTTCCAGAGACCTTCTTTATAGTTGTTGATGTAATTTCCTTCTTCAACGGTGGCATTCGCCGAGAAGTCCATTTCTTCTGACATGTATCCTTTGATGATCCAATACCCTTGACGCAGGCCTTTATCGTCGACCTGGTTGAGTTCAGACACATCGCCTGCAGTGGCGCTGATTGCGACCAACAGCAAGATCGGAAGGATCCAAAGCTTGAATGTTGAATGTAGTGAAGTCATTTGCCGTGTTTTGCTGGTTAAGCTACACGTGTGTATACGGGCAAATGCTTCTCAGGTTTCAGCTAGCTCTTTTTTTTTCTGAATTGCGGTGAGCATAATGTCCACAAGGGAATTGACATCGGTCTTCGCGCGCCAGTTCCAATCGTTCGCAGCCTGGCTATCATCAATGCTTGACGGCCATGTTTCCGCAATTTGCTGACGGAAGTCTGGGTCATAGCTGATTTCAAATTCAGGCATGCGCTGACAAATCTGTTCCGCCAATTCTGCCGGAGTGAAGTCAACACCATTAATGTTGTACGAAGTACGCACCGAAATTTTCTCGGTATCTGCCTGCATCAATTCGATGGTAGCGCGAATCGCATCTTCCATGTACATCATCGGTAGACGCATATCTTCTGCCAAGAACGATGTGTACTTCCCTTCTTGAATCGCTTTGAAGAATATGTCTACAGCGTAGTCAGTCGTTCCTCCGCCTGGTTCAGATCGGTGACCGATCAACCCGGGGTAGCGGATGCTACGCACATCAACTCCGTATTGCTTTTGGTAGTACGCACACCACTGCTCACCAGCGAGCTTCGAGATACCGTAAACGGTCGTTGGCTCGGTAATGGTTGATTGTGGTACGTTTTCTTTGGGAGTGGTGGGCCCAAACACCGCGATGCTCGATGGCCAGAATAGTTTCTTGAATAGTCCCTTCTTTGCCGCGTTCAAAGTGTTGAACAGTCCGGTCATATTCAGGTCCCATCCTTTTTCCGGGTACTTTTCCGCGGTAGCGCTGAGCATGGCCGCTAGATTGTACACTGTATCAATATTATGCTTTCGAAGGACTTCTTCGAGTTGATCTTCATTCAGAATATTCAGGTGCTCGAAAGTGAATACTTCGAGTTCCTTTTGTGCTGGAGGACGAATATCGGCGCCGATCACATTTTCGGTACCATGAATCCTTCCGAGCTCAAGGAGCAATTCGACCCCAATTTGGCCCGACGCTCCGATCACAAGTGATCGTTCGATGGTATGTTGCATTCCCGCTAGGTTCTTCCTACGAAGTCATTTTTCGTAGTGGTGCGAATATACGGAAAAGACGGGCACCCCTACTGAACTCCCCTCACGGAGGGGAGGGGATTACTCCTAAATAGTTGAGGGTGTAATAGATAAGCAACCCCTACGGACGCCGGATGCCGGACGCCGGAGAAGAAACCAATGACCAAAGACTAAGGACTAATAACCTAAAGAGACAACATCTCCTTAAACCTCACCGCCTGCCTCCTACTAATCTCCACCTCCGCGCCTCCTTGCATAGTGACTTTGAGGCGGCCGTTGAACCACGAGTCTACTTTGTCTACTGAGTTGACGTTGATGATTTGTTGGCGATTGGCACGGAAGAACACTTCTGGGTCGAGGCGTTCTTCGAGTTGGTTGAGGGAGCGGAGAATGAGTGGCTTGTAATTTTCGAAGTAGACGCGGCTGTAGTTGCCGTAGACTTCGAACATGCGGATGTCTCCTAGGCGGACGAGCCAGCATTTGTCGCCGTCTTTGACGAAGACGCGTTTTTCGATGTCGAGGTGGTCACCGCTGGCTTCTTGGCGCTTGACTTCACGTTGCTCTTCATCGGCGATGGCCTGGGTTACCTTTTCGATGGCTTTGCCGAGACGCTCTGGTTTGAGCGGCTTGAGTAGGTAATCGAAGGCGTTGTATTCGAATGATTTAATGGCGTATTCGTCGTAGGCCGTGGTGAAAATCACGTGCGGTACAACCTCGAGTTCTTCGAGAAGTTGGAAGCCGTCTTTGCCGGGCATGTGAATGTCTAGGAACAAGACATCTGGATCTTGTTCGCTCAAGATTTGCAGTGCGTCATCTACATTGTCTGCCTCACCGATCAACTCTACGTGATCGTGTTCCTCTAACATGCTCTTTAATTCCAATCGTGCGAGACGTGAATCTTCAACGATCAGTGCGGTAATGTGCTTGCTCATAAGGGGAGTTGTATTCTTGCGACCACGAATTCGTCTTCCTCGCTGAGGTGTAAGGAAGCCTCTTCACCGTACATCAACTGTAGTCGACGACGAATGTTCGGCAGTCCGATGCCGTGGCTGTCTTGTTTTCTGGGGTTGTTATTCCATTGTCCGCTGTTGCTGATTTCTAGAATCAAGCGGTTGTTTTCTTCTCTTCCGGTGACCATGACTTTGCCGCCTTCACGACTCGCAGAAACACCGTGCTTGACGCTGTTCTCTACCAACATCTGAATCACCATTGGCGGAATCTTGTGATGCATCAAGGCGTCGTCTACCTTAATCTCATAGCTCAGCCTGCTTTCGTACTGAACCTTGCAGAGGTCAAGGAAGTCTTGAACCACTTCAATTTCATATTTTAAGGCCACGTCGCGCTGCTCCGAAATGGTCATGCTGTAGCGAAGTAGGTCACTCAGCTTCGTAAGCATTTCCCGCGATCGCGGAACATCTTCCAACATCAAAGCACGGATGTTATTCAAGGAGTTGAACATGAAGTGCGGATTGATCTGCCCCTTCAAGGTGTTCAACTGGGCGTCACGCATGGCCGCTTCCGAGCGGTAACGCTCAACCCTAGAAATCTGAGCAATGCGGAAGTAGTGGAAGGCAAAGTAAATTAAGCTCCAGAGTAAGACGATGAAGTAGTTGTTCAGTGCCGTGACCAAGATGGTCTTGGTCTGAAGATCCATACTCACTTGTGGGGCGTAGAGCGATACAATCCATCGTACGCCCGTGTAGCTCATTCCCCAAACAAGAGAAGTGATGGCACTTCCCACCATCACAGGGAGGATCAATCGGAAAGGACCTCTTTTGAGCCAATCGCGCTTTTTGACGTAGTAGCGGAAGAGGGCCGTGCTGAACATGCCGAAGCCGTAGACGCTTAAGGCCATGACAACGACCGTCCAGTCAACATCTGACCGGAAGAAATTCATGCCTAGGAGGATGAGGAAGAATAAACTCCATCCTCCGAGTTGAAAGGCCCAGAACGGACTTCTATTTTCTACTGCTTCAGGTGCCAAATTTCTTTTTCAATTCGTTTTCGATCATCGGTATGGCTGCCACCAAAAGTACACACCAGAGGATGTATACGATGAGTTGTGCAGTGGTCAATTCAAACAAAAAGGTAACCGCAATACCGGCTACAAACATGAGGGCGGTGACGATCTTAAACCAATACTCACTTCGTGCATTCGCGTAATCCCAATGTGCTTGGTCGCGCATGGAACGTTTGGTGCGGTAGCCATAGGTGTGGTTGATCTTCTTTGGGGGAAATTTGATCATGATCCCCACAATGATCAAGTTCAGGACCGCCGGAATCAGATTTAGCCCTAGCTCACTCAGTTCCATAGCGTGCATTGATCCATTCACTGACCGTATTCAAGGCCTGAGGTGATACCGTTTGTTCGATGCTTCCATATTGCGAAACCGCTCCGCTTTCTGACTCCTGCAACAAGTGGTTGTGGTTCTTCAGAGTCACGGTGGTTACGTCTTCGTTGTTTGCACGACGTGCCGCAAATTCAATCGAGCGTAGGTTGTTTCCAAAGTCAACCTGAACGTCTTTATCTCCATTGATGGCGAGGATCGGACAGGTTACTTGCTCGTAAAAAGTGCGGGCGTCGAGTTCAATCAGTTCTATCATCCAGCGCTGACTGAATTGGTCGCAGATCAACTTGACCATGTCTTCACCCGGCATGCCCGTAGCTTGGCCTTTGAGTCGCTCTTCGGTGTATTCCGTCAAGTTCTTACGAATCAACACGCTGTCGCCTTTGGCTTCGATGACAATGTTGGTGTGGTTCTCCATCACCTCTTGGGTCTCAATGGCCGCTTCAAGTGTCATCCCTTCCGCGATAGCGATATCAGCCGCCTGCGTCACCAATACTTCTTTACCTGAAACGCCGAGGCCAGCGAGCGAAACCACGAAATCAACTTCGTCGTTTCCTGCGGCTGCAATCGCTGCTACCAGACCTCCTTCGCTGTGTCCCATGAGACCAATAGGTACATTCTCATAACCCTCTTGCGTGCGCAACCAACGGAGCGCGGCCAAAGCATCTTCGGCAAAATCACGACTCGTAGCCATGGCAAAGTTTCCTTCTGATTCTCCAATGCCACGCTCATCATAGCGCAATGAGGCAATGCCTTGACGCGCCAGGTGATCTGCCCAGACGAGGAAAGGCTTGTGGCCAAGCAATTCGCTGTTGCGGTCTTGCGGACCTGAACCAGAGATGAGAATCACAGCCGCCTTGATGTCGTTGTACGGACGATACTCCGTACCCTTCAAAGTATAACCCGCAGTTGGGGTTTTGAATTCGCTCTCCACCATAGCGTAAGGGTAGGGAGGAAGTGGTTCTTGCGGACGACGCGCCTCCTCTTTCTGAAGCTGTTCGCGTTGAAGAATGATGGGGTATTCTTGTCCTTGCTGGAGCATGCGTCCGGCAATTTGATTAAGTCCTTTCATGTAGACTCCTTCGAAGGTCAACTTGAGTTGTTCGACCTCGAGAACCAGCGAGTCATTGCGAAAGTATCCGTCAGTAATTGGAGTGCTGCCACCGCCTTGATCAGGGCTTTGGAACTTGCCTTTGATGGCGTCATTGTTTCCTTGAATAATGAATTCAGCGCGAATGACCTGCCCCATTAAGGAGGCCTTTCCATTCCAGAAACCAGTGATATCTTGAGCGTTAGCCGACGAAAAAGTCAGGCCAAGCACCAATAGGGAAAGAAGTGAGCGCATAAGGTTCGATTTCATGACAGGTGGAAGATAATTCATCTCAACTTTTTGCCATTGTTGAAAATGGGGAGCGGTCTCGGCCAACGCCAAGCGGAAGGTTCGCATCATTTTTTCTACCTTCGGTCGCAACAAATGACCTGCCAGTGATCCTTAGCCTTTCAGGAAGCGGAAAGAGCGATCAACCCCTCTCACCAGACGAATACCGGTCGTACTTCGAACAGTACTTCACGCCTATTCGTAACTACCTGTATTTCAAGACGGGAGATGAGGGTATGGCCGAAGATATCGCCCAAGATACCTTCATTAAGTTGTGGGAAAACCGTCATAAGATTGAACGAAAGACGGTGAAATCATACCTCTACACCATTGCAGGGAATTTGGCGATCAATCAGCTGAAGAGACAGCAACTTCAATACAAATTCCAGAATCAGGTAGAGATTCATCAAGACAATCGCGATCCTGATTACTTGCTGGCCATGAAAGAGTTCGAAGCGAAGCTTCAAAAAGTCATTGGTGAAATGCCTGAAGGAAGCCGTGAAGTCTTCTTGATGAACCGATTAGAGGATTTGAAGTACCGTGAAATTGCCGAACGTCTTGGAATCACAGTGAAGGCCGTCGAAAAACGAATGAGCAAAGCGCTTCACATTCTCAGAGAAAAGCTGAATATTGAGGTGTGATGCAACGCCTTAGCAAGATCTTCCTAATACTACCCCTGATCTTTCTGGCACTTTCGATCCAAGGTCAAGACCTCCCTGATAGCGTGCGTTTTGATGGTAAGGAAGTGAAGCTCAACCGTGCGCTGCTCGATCTTCGAAAAGAATTTAACCTCCCACTTGCCTACGATAACCGCCAGCTGCGCAATTACCGTGTTACAGGAACAGGTGAATGGATGTCGCCCGAAGCCCTGCTGCGTAAGTGGTTAATCCCCATCGGTTTTACCTACGAGTTGATCTACGGCACCTTCGTGATCTACCCACAGAATGAACGACTGGCACAGAACAAACCCACGAGGTTTGAAATCTCGGTGTTCGGACGTGTCATGGACCTCGACAATGGAGAGCCCTTACCTTATGCTACCGTGGCCGAAGAGGGCACCAGCAATGCGAACAACTCAAACCTGCAGGGGTATTTCACCTTAAATAATGTCACGGCAGATACCGTGGTCTTGGTTTGCACTTACGTGGGGTACGACCCCTTCCGTTTGCAGTTGACGCCTTCCACCGATCTAGAGAACGTAGAGATCTACCTCTCTAGATCACGGGCTTTGTTGCCTACCGCGCAGGTCACGACTTACCGCCAAGGATCTACCATTAATGTAGAACGTCCTTCGCTCACCTTAGTCGATGGTGAACTGGCCAACGAACTTCCGAGTATTGGTGAACCCGATATCGTACGTACCATTCAGCTACTGCCCGGGGTAAGTGGGGCGCTCGAAAACTCGGCCTTCATTCACGTGAGGGGAGGGGCTGGAGATGAAAACCTGGTAACCTATGATGGATTCACCATCTATTACCTCGATCACTTCTACGGGTTGTTCTCGGCCTTCAATACGAACTCCATTCAAAGTGTGCGTCTGCACAAAGGCGTGTTCAGTCCGAAGTTTGGAGGAAGAGGGTCGTCGGTTTTAGAGATTACCGGACGCACTGGAAACAAGAATAAGCCGGTAATCAAAACCGACTTGAACTTACTTAGCGCAGCGGCACATATTGAATCTCCGATTCTCGCAGACCGTGCTACCCTCATGTTGTCTGCCCGACGTTCATTTACGGATGTGGTGTTTAGTCCGGCCTATCAAGAACTATTCAACGGCGTCTTCAATAACAGCGTCTTGCCAGGAGCCAATGATGAGGTCAATGCCTTCACCAATGAGAGCTCTCCTGATTTTCATTTCTATGACATCACCGGAAAGTTAGCCCTCGAGGTAGGAGAGCGCGGCGACTTGTCGTTCTCACTTTATTCAGGAAGAGATCGTTTGTCGATTGCCTATTCAGATAGCACGACTGACGGAAGATTCTTCGTGGGCTACAATGATCGCAGCGAGTGGGGTAATTTGGGTTACGGTGCGAAATGGACCAACCAATGGAATGCCCAACATTTCTCGAGCGTGACCTTTGGTCGGTCAGTCTTCTCTTCTGAGCTCTTTGGTTTTGATAGCCGAGAGAACTTGTTGATTGGAACCACCGATACGCTTTTCTTCGATCGCGATACACGCATCGCTGATGGTACTTTGCGCCTTGATCACGAAATCAGTTTGCCTGGACACCTTATTAATATGGGCGCTGAGCTCACGGCCATCAATGTATCGAACAGCCAGTTGGCAAGTAATGGCGAGAACGATTCAGATACGGCAGCGGCGAGTATTGCTGCGGTGTATGTGGGTGACCAATGGAAATTGAACGAACGTTTCTTCTTTGAGGCCGGCTTCCGTGCGGTGTATTTTGATCGCAACCGTTCGCTTTACCCAGAGCCGCGCTTCTTGATGGATTTTAAAGCCACTCCGTCGTTAACCTTACATGTAGGAGCTGGAGCCAATCACCAATTCATTCGCAATGTGCGTCGTCAAGACCTATTCTTGAATACCAGCGATGAGTGGCGTTTGGCGGGGGAGTCGCGCATTCCTGTCTTGCAGACCGAACAGCTCACGGCCGGTTTCTCCATCACCAAAGGACTCTTCTCTTTCAGTGCAGATGCTTGGTATAAGACCGCATCCGGTGTGACAGAGGATGCCTTGCGCTTTACCTCCTTGCCTGCAGGTACTTTCGAACAGAACCTATTAAATGGTGACGGTAAGTCGCGTGGTATCGAATTGCTCGCGCGCAAAGAATTAGGGGTGCACAGCGGATGGATCGCCTATACTTTGAGCTCGACAGAAAACACTTTCGCTGAATTGCAAGGAGATCAGATTCCCGCATGGTATGATCGCAGTCATGAGCTGAAGACCGTGTATCAGTTCCGTCCGGGACGTTTCCGTGTCAATGCGGTATTCGTTTATGCCACCGGTTTGCCGTATACCCCGGCAGCTGGGGTGTATGATATCACCTTGATCAATGGTGAGACCGAACAGCTGTTGGCCTTTGCAGAGATTCATTCCGGACGATTACCAGACTATCATCGTCTTGATCTCAGCGGCTTCTACGACTTCACCCTAGGAGAAGGGAATGCAAGTATCGGCCTCTCTTTGTACAACGTATATAACCGTACGAACGTCCGCAATCGTTATTATTATTTGTTAGGAACCCAGGAAGAATCGATTGAGGTCGCCTTGCGAGATCAATTGTTCTTAGGCACGGTTCCGTCAATTCAATTCAGTTTCGAATGGTAATGCGCTTCTTCGTCATAGCACTCATCTTGTTCGTGTCTTGCGAAAAGGCCAACGACGAGCAGTCGTTGTTTGTGCAGGCGGTGCTGATTGAAGGTGAAGCGGTGAGCGGTGTGCAGGTGGCGGTGATTAGTGAGTCAGGACAAGTACCTGTTTCAGGAGCTACGGTTCGCTTATTCAATGAGGCGGGTGAAAGCGTGCAGCTGAGTGAAGCTACGGCCGGTAGCTATGCTGACCTTGATGGGGACTTTGTGATCAGTGCGGGGGCTCGTTATCGTTTAGAAGTGACTTATGATTCTTTTTTCGCTAGCGCGGAAACGGTGATCCCTGTGCAGACGAGTATTGACCAATTGAGTAGTACCACGATTCCGATTGATTCGGGCTCTTCGGGGCAACCGATCTTCTCGGTGCTTTGGAGCAATGAAGAGAACCTGACCCATGTGTTGGTTTTACGCGTGAATGAAGAGACGCCCTTGGAGATTCCATTTGATGTGAACTCTGGGTTCTTTGCGAGTCAATATGCGGTGCCGGTAACTAGTAATGGGGTGACCTTATTTGATACCGATTTCACCTATTACGGAAACCATACGCTAGAAATTTACACGATTGATGCCGCGTACGATGCGCTGTATTTTTACCAACCCGGAGACGCTGGAAACATTATAGATGGCGGGCCAGAGAACATTGATGGGGGTGTGGGTTACCTGACGGGAGCCTGCCTAAATTCGATCGATCTGGAACTTTTGCAATAAAAATGTGATAAAGTGGTAGGGGAAGAAGAAAGTTGCTTGTATTCATTGCCGATCAACGCTACAATTAGACTATTGTGAAGAAAGAAAAGATGTTGAATGACGTGTTGCAGTCCTGGAAAGTTCCTGCAACACACACAGAAGAAGAATCCTGGAATGCCATCCAGGCGAAGATCTCCCAGATGGAAGATACGCCGGTGGTATCGATCAATCGCCGACGCAACTTTGGTTGGGTGGCGGCTGCCGCGGTGGTGGTACTTGTTGCCTCTATCCTCGTGCTTGGTCCTTCAGGAACAGAAGAGGTTGTTGCTGACGTAAAGCAGGAGGTTGCTCTTCCTGATGGTTCAGTAGCTCACCTCAATAATGGCGCTACCCTCGCTTACGATGGCGATTGGGATAACCGCGAAGTGAAATTGCAAGGAGAAGCTTTCTTTGAGGTAACGAAAGGAGAGAAGTTCTCTGTAGTAACAGAACAAGGAGTAGTTGAAGTACTCGGTACATCATTTAATGTATACGAGAGCGGAGACCTTTACCATGTTGACTGTTACACTGGAAAAGTGAAAGTGTCACACAATGGCGTGTCGCACATCATCACTCCAGGTCAATCAGTGAAAGTTCAGAATGGAGAGCTAAGCCAGCCTTTCGAATTCGTTCGTCAGGACCAAACTGGATGAGCTCAGGATTCCAGTATTACAGCGCAGACTTATCGCGTGTTATTGACGACATCGCCGCGTACTACAACGTGGAAATCGCCGTTAATTCAGAGATAGCTGGTGTTGAATACACGGGTTCTATTCCTGAAGTAGGTGCTGAAGAAGCACTAAAAGTAGTTTCTCTTTACGTAGAGAATAACTACGGACAGCCGTTAGCTGTTCAGGTACAGTAGCTTAGGAATTAAAAGCAGTTGCTGACCAAGAATTGTGAAAACTTGGGTAGGGTAACGCTCGATTCAACTGTATCATTTATGATTTTTGTACCACATGAAGTACGATTCGCTCTGAATCGTCATCAATAGTATAGTTAGTTTTAGTTAAGGTTTAAGGCATCCTCGAAAACGTTCGAGGATGTCTTTTTTTGTGCCCTATTTTTGCGGCATGGAAGACATCTCCATTTCTGATTTCGACTACACCCTTCCGGAGGATCGCATTCCTCATTTCCCTGCGGAAGAACGTGATGCGGCTAAGCTGCTGCATTACGATCAAGGTACCATCACTGACCATTCGTTTAAAGACCTGCCTTCTATTCTCAAGGAACCCGTACAGATTGTCTTAAATGATACCAAGGTGATTCATGCGCGGGTATTTATGCAGAAGCCTACCGGCGGAAAAGTGGAGCTCTTTCTCTTAAACCCAGAAGGGGCTACAGTGGAAGAAGCGATGACGCATACCGGAGCTAGCCAATGGTGGTGCATGGTAGGAGGGGCGAAGAAATGGAAAGAAGGACCCGTCATCATTCAAGAAGGTGAGCTAACTATGGAAGCTCGCCGGGTAGGACGAGACGGCCCTGCTTTTTTGATTGACCTCAGCTGGACACCCCATCTCCCTTTGGCCGAGTTGCTTGATCACTTGGGTAAGATTCCCTTGCCTCCGTACATGCAGCGCGATGCGGAAGAAGAAGACAATGACCGCTACCAGACCAGTTACGCCAGCCACCCAGGGAGTGTCGCCGCTCCAACGGCCGGACTCCATTTCTCAGAAGAAATCATGCAAGCGCTCCCGGCAGAATGGGTGCACCTAACCTTGCATGTAGGTGCAGGTACCTTTCGTCCGGTGTCAACCGACAAGGTCAGCGAACATAAGATGCACGATGAAGAGTGCGTCGTCAAGCGCGAAGCCCTTGTTTCTTTGGCTAAACCCCAATTCCGATTAGCTATTGGTACTACCTCCTTACGTACTCTGGAAAGCTTGTATTGGCTAGCAGTAGTTTGGAAGCAGGAGGGGAGCATGCCGGCATTGATAGATCAAGAGATGCCCTGCAGTTATGATGACCCTTTTGCATCCTACGAAGCAGCCATGCAGTTCCTGTTAGATCAAATGCCAGAGTCACACCTGGTATTCAGAACCTCCATCATGATCAGACCAGGCTATACCATCCGATCCATCGACGGCTTGTTTACGAACTTCCACCTTCCCAAGTCAACGCTCTTGCTCTTGGTTTCAGCTCTCGTTGGAGAAGATTGGAGAAAGATATATACGCACGCCTTAGAGAACGGGTATCGGTTTTTGAGTTATGGGGATGGGTCGTTGTTGGTGAGGTAGCAGTCTATTAGAGCATCCTACTGCAAAACCACCTTCCCAGAACCAATCACGCCCTCGTTATCTCGAACAGAGAAGATGTATAGTCCTGGAGCTAAATCTCCCTTTTCGAAATAAATCACTCCGTTTTCATAGCGGGTAGGACATTCAATCTTGGCACCATTGATATCAAGTAAGAGTAAGCTGACGTTTTGATGGTTGTTACCTGGTAGTTGGATGGTCGCGGTATTGGCCACAGGGTTAGGGTATATACGCAGCGCATCTGCTTGCATTGGCCAGTTCACCACTGAGACAATCGGGTCGCATCCAAGATTGGTTCCAAGACGAAGGAAGACTTCATCGAAGTAGGAGTCGTTATCTGTTCCCGCATTTCGTGTGCCCTTTAGTTCAACACGAATCGTTCTCGTCAATAGCGGCAAACTTTCAGTTTCATTAAAGAGTGTCCATGAACTGTTGAGCGTAGACAGGGTGCTACTTGTTCCAAGTTCACCGCCGTTTTGATTCAAGTAGATCAAGCGCATCTCTGGTAGATCTGACCCGCCAAAGTTGGAAAGATGTCCACCGAAATGTACCGGGAAGTCGCCAGCATCAATCGAATCGATGTAGGCAGTAACGTCAATGTCTTGCGTGCAAATGCCTACTTCGCTTTCCTGACATAATCCGCCCACGGCGAAGTAACGGTCTCCAGCAAAAGGTGAGACACCATTGCACTCCCCATCCGTCAAGGTTTCTACAATTCCCTCTACCGTTGTCCAGTTGGCTAAGTCTTCTTCAGCACCTGGGTTTTGGATGAGGTTTGGTAGCGCAATCGACTCACCTGTATCGAAGGTGACAGGCGCAGACCATTCACTCCAGTTCAATTCTCGGTCTCGGTAGCGAACTCTCCACCAATAGGTCGTATTCTCTTCCAAGCCAAGGATTACTTCGTCGGTGAGATCGTCTTCCGCTTGGGTGTCAACTTCGAAGTACCAGTTCTCGAAGTTTTTCCAGCTTTCTGCTACCAGATTGGCGAAGTCATTCTCATCTGTTGATACTTGCCAATGACTTTGACCGTGCACCGATAGTTCGTTAGGCGAAGAAAAAGCTTCCGCTTCAAGCACCACACATTCAGGAGCTACAACTTCCTCCACAGGGAATACCGGAACAGGTACGTCTACTGGTGAAGGCTCGAGTCGAATGGTTAAGCTGTCGGTCAATACATTCTCTAGCGCCCCGTCTTGGTCGCCACGACTAATGCGTTTCACGACAATCTTAGGTTCAGGATCATCACTGACCTCTACAGATACGAAGCCATATTCATCTTGTGAAACAGAGAACTCATCGTAATCGAAGTTTGGGAATTCTCCCCAGTTGTCAATCGCCCCACCTGCCGTAGCAGCGTTGATCCAAAGGTGACGGTGATCGCGCGAGTGGCCACGTGAATACCCATGGGTATGTCCGAAGAAATGGATGCTCGGTTTATTGCACGTTGAGCTAAACTCCTCTAGCAAGGCAATGACCTCACCCGTATAATCAGATTCTCCTGGTGTCCAAAGCTCAGACTTGTGTGGATGGTGCAGTTGTGCAAATACAAAGTCAATGGAATCAGCTTGACAGGTATTGTTAAGCAACGCGTCGAGCCATCCAATCTGTTCCTCGTTATCAAATGGACTATTCGAATCGAGTCCGATGATGCGCACATTTCCGTAATCCTTGTACCACCAATGCTCTTCGAAACCTTCCGTCCCGTTCTCAGGCATCTTGAAATACTGAAAGAAATAGGTCGCGTTGTACTCGTGGTTCCCCGGAACGGGATACACCGGCACATGATTGAACAGATCATGCGATGGGTCAAAGAAGTGATTTTCCCACTGTGAGTAGTTCGTTCCAGTCACAACAAGGTCACCAGGAATCATCACGAGTGCCAAGTTGTCGACCAAATCACCTCCCACTTCATCATCCAAGTAGTCAATGATTCCATCGTGAACAATCTCATTAAACTTATCTGGAAAAGCCCCATCACGCTGCATGTCGCTCATCGCAATGATTCGGAAAGGCTGGTGATCAGTCGCAAAAGGAGGCGTTTTGAAATGATAAATTTCAGAGGTCGCATCTCCAGTCTTCACGCGGTAGTAGTACTTCGTCCATCGTTCCAAGTCGACCAATTGCACCTCGTGAATCATCGCATCCCCTTCAGAGTTCTCCGCCGTACCCTCAGTTGAGTTTCCCAATGCTTCAGTCAACCCCCACTCCACAATACTCTCGGGGTTCATATCGGTCTCCCACATAATGTAAATGGAATGCGGCTCCACATCCTGCAGATAAGGCTCCACTTTAATCGTTTGAGCATTCAATAGGTGCCCACAGGCAAGAAAAGAAAGGGTTAGCAGTAGTTGGGTTCGCATAAGGAGTAGAAGGTTTAAACTGAAAGGTAGGGAATTCCGGCGTCCGGCGTCCGTTTAGTTAGTCCGTTCGCTTTAGGGGGATAGCGTGATTAGTCCTCCTCTGGCGGATAGCATGATTAGTCCGCCTCTGGCGGATAGCGTGATTAGTCCGCCTCTGGCGGATAGCGTGATTAGTCCGCCTCTGGCGGATAGCATGATTAGTCTCTAGATACCAATAAACAATTCCGCGATCCGCGATCTTCGTTCCACGTTCCACGTTCCACGTTCCACGCACCACGCACCACGAACTATCCCCACATTTTCGTACTTTAACCTATACCAACGTACTAGCTATGAGATTCTTATCCACCCTCCTCGTAGCAATTTTGCTATGTAGTTCGCTTTATTCTCAAAAATTATGTGGCTTCGATCCACTGATGGAGATGTTGCATACCCATGAAGGGGATCAGCAGCAGCTTATCGACATGAATTACCAAATCTTGGAACGTTCGCTCCAGTTATCTGATGCGGAACGCGATGGCGAATATGTCATTCCATGTGTGGTGCATGTCATCCATGAGAATGGACCAGAGAACCTTTCTGACCTTCAAATTGAAACGGCGATTGAGCATTTGAATGCGGCCTTTGCCAATGAAGAAGGTCCATTTGGGAACCCCGATGGAATTCCGGTTCCGATTCGTTTTTGTTTGGCTGGGACGGATCCAAACGGTGAGTTTACTACCGGGATCAATCGAGTAGAAGATCCATTGACAGACATGTTGGTGCCTTCGCAAGACCTTGACCTGAAAGACCTGAGCCGTTGGAATCCAGAACAGTATTTGAATATCTGGCTGGTGAAGCAAATCACGCGTGAAGAGAATAACTCCGGTGTGGTCGGTTACGCGACCTTCCCGGATGCGCATGGAATGGATATCGACGGCATCGTGTGTGAGGCGGAATTCTTCGGAACGCCACAGGAAGATTACAGTAAGGTGCACATTCACGAGATCGGACATTACCTAGGACTCTACCACACCTTCCAAGATCTTTGTCCGAACGACGATTGCCAAACCAGCGGCGATTGGGTTTGTGATACCCCGCCAGACCAAGTGGGCTTCAACTACTTCTGTTACGACGGTACGAACAGCTGTACTACCGATGAAGATGATACTTCTGAGAATAATCCATTCCGCGCGGTGGAGCTTGGCGGACTAGGAGATCAGCTCGATGAGGCCGACAATTACATGGACTACACCAACCTCTACTGCTTCAATCAATTTACACAAGGACAAAGCGATCGCATGGTCGCGGCGTTGCTCGAGGTGCGTTCTTCTTTGCTTGACGGTGACCGTTGTTCAACCCCTTGTGAGACGCCTTTCCCGGCTGAGATTTTGGCTGGAAGTACCGAGTTGGAAGTGGGTGACAATGAGCCATTCGTATTGGATGCCACAGACTTTACCGGCATCAATTGGTACATCGATAATGAGTTTGTTTCTGATGAGACGACCTTCATTTTTGACGCTAGCGCGGAAGGGGAATTCGAATTGGCGGCAGAGGTCTTCAATGATGAGCCGGGATGTACCCAAGAGTTCGAGTATCTCATAACAGTGACCTGCGGGGTTTCTGCAGTGTTCTCCGGAGAAGGAGGAACATGGCCGGTGGGAACCACCTTGGAATTCGTGAACGATTCTGAAGGAGTCACAGAATATACCTGGACGATCAATGGAGAAGAAGTAGGGTCCGAAGCGACGTTGAACTATACCTTCGATCAAGGCGGTGTTTTCACCATTCAATTGGACGTCACCAATGGACTTTGCATCGATGCCTATGTGTTGAATGTCGCGATTGGGAATTGCGCTACCGGACGTGAAGCCAACGTTTGGTACTTCCAGAACAGCTCTGAGAATTTCTTTGGTCTGGACTTTAACCCCGGAGAAGACTTCCTTATTGAAGAGCAACCACCATTGCCTGGTCCACTCGGGCATAACAAATCAACCTTCTGTGATGGCGCAGGGAATCTGATGTACTCTACCAACGGTGAAGCCATATTTGATCCAGAAGGAAATGAGATTCAAAATGGCGGCGGCTTGCTTTCGAACCAATCGTCACACTGGGGTTCGGTGTTTATCCGTAAACCAGGATCTGATACAGAGATCTATCTCTTTACCTGCGATTCAGAAGAGAACAACTTCGCGAACGGTATTCGTTACCATGTGATCGACGAGACGCTGAATGGGGGCTTAGGCGGAGTGATTGAGGGACAGAAGAACATTTTAATAGAGACGAACGACTGGGAGAGCATTACCACCATTCGTCACTGTAATCTCGTCGACTTCTGGGTGGCGTTCTACGATGGTGAAGACAATACCATCAAGAGTTACCTGGTCAATGAAAACGGTGTAGCGGATACGCCGGTGGTGTCTGATGTGCCTGTCTTCCCGATTGATCAGGGCTACATTTATCCACTGAAGGCGAATGGACCTGGTGACTTGCTGTTGCAAGGTCCGGCTGTCTATAATTTTGACCCCTCAACGGGAGAAGCAGAACATGTGTTCACCTTTGATACTGAACTGGTCTTTTCGTACGCCCTTTCTTTGAGTGGAACAAAGGCCTACTTCCAGATTGGAGACATATTTATTGACTTGTTCCAAGCTGATCTCAGCTTACCTCTGGATCAATGGCAAGAGTCGCTCACGGTAATTGATGAACTGAGTGCAACTGATTTAGGTATCGGTATGTCTTTAGGTTCTGACGGTAAAATCTATCAAGAAGAAACCTTCGGTGGGTGGCTCTCGATTATCGAGAACCCTGATGCGCCAGCGAATGAAGTCATCTTCAATGACAATGCGGAGTTTATCGAAGGAACGGTGAATGGATTCGCCAACTTCCACCACGGATATATCTACGGACCCCAGTTGTTTGTCGAAGGAGAAGAAACGGTTTGTGCCGGTGTGACCGAAAGCTACAATGTATTCGCACCTGACTGTGTGACCTCACCAATTACGTGGAGCATCGAAGGGGATGCATCCTTTATGGAAACAGCGCCAGGTATGGTGGATGTCACATTCAACAGCGAAGGAGAAATTGCCCTAGTGGCTGAAGTAGAACTGTTCTGTGGTGCCATCATTGACACTACCTACATCTCGGTGGGCGCCGCGATTGATCTTGATTTAGGTCCTGATATGTCGTTGTGTGCTGATGGAAGCACCGTCACACGTGACGCAGGCCCAGGATTCGAAAGCTATGAGTGGCAAGATGGAAGTGAGGAACAAACCTTCGAAGTTAACGCCACAGGAATCTACACGTGTACTGTTTCCAATGGTGTTTGTGAGGTCACTGATGAAATTGCGTTTGAAGCCTTTATCGATCCTGTGATTGATCTTGGTCCAGACCAAGACATTTGCGAAGAAGCCATCGTGCTCAACGCGGGCAATGATTTCCTAGACTACGTCTGGCAAGACGGCTGGACAGGTCCGACCTATACAGTCTACGAAGCTGGAACCTACTGGGTCACCACCAGCACTCCATGTTTCGCAACAGACACGGTGGTGGTCACAGACTGTGGTATCATCATCAACAACATCGGAGAACAACTCGCGTCGCTAGACCTTCTTTCTCCGAACCCAGTATCACAGCACCTCAACGTAAGCCTAGGCACCCCTGCAGACTTTATCCGCATCCACGACACCCAAGGACGATTGGTGTTCGAAGAATCAGTCAATTCAAGAACGCAGCTCACAGTTGATTTGGCTTCGTTGGCTCCGGGAATTTATTCTGTAACGATCGGTGATGGAGAAGAGCGGAGAGTGCATCGAGTGGTGAAGGAATAGGGAAGGAATAATTATTAATGAATACCCCCGAGAGGGACGGATAAAATCCGTCCTATTCAAATTATTCAACGCAGACCGAAAGCATTCTGAATGGTCTATCAGTTCCTTCCAATCCAAGAGTGGCACAATATACATACACCTGTATATATCTCCGTGTTATCTTTGCGTCGCTCAACAACCACATTTGAAGCTACGCATACTGTACATTGAAGATGAAGAGACCAACCGTCTCATCGTCAAAGCGGCCCTTCGTCGCGACTACGATGTTGAAACGGTGGGATCTATCGCCCAGGCGAAATCAGTCATGGGTCAAGGCGATGTACACCTCGTTATTTCCGATTTGATGTTGCAAAAAGAGCTCGGCTTAGATTTTATCAAAGAGCTCAAATCAACACATCCAGACATCCCCGTCATCCTCCTCAGCGGCTACGTGGACCCCGTAGTCATCCCAGAACTCATCGAGAAAGGACATGTAGATTACTTCATTCCTAAATCTTATCAGATGGAGGAGTTGGAGGCGATGGTGCGGGTTGCGCTTAATTAGGGCCCTGAATTATTCAAGATGCTCCCAATGTTCAGCGCATAAATGCGCCGCTAAAGGACTGGAGGAAGTGTAGTTGATGATCTTGTTTTTTAATTAAATCATTCCGCGAATGCGGAATGCCATTTGACCCTGTGCGATTCCGTAGAGATTGCCTCGTAGGCAACCCGATACCTCAGGCCATTCAATATTCTGGCGCAATCAATTTTTTCTAGAGGTTTTTTCGAATTAACCAGACCCAATTGAAAACCATGGCAATTCCCAATGCTGAAAGAGGTAGGGCGATGCAATTCGCAACGATCCCAGCAGTCCCGGTCAGTTCGGTATCTCCAAGTCTAAAAGAACCGTTTCCATTTGCAATTAGAATCGTATTCATCAGGAAAAACGGTGTCAGAATCAACAACGTAATGATAAAGGTCTTCTTGAATGGATCTTTCTTCATCTCGAATGGAAGGTAATCATTCCGCGAATGCGGAATGCCATTTGGACTTGCGTGATTCTGTAGGGATTGCCTCGCAGGCAATCCGCTCCTGCGAGTTTGGACAATGAACAGAGAAGCCTCTTACGACAGGAGGAATAATAAATAATGATTAGTAATTAATGAATAATAAACTGAGTGTGAGTGTCAAGTTACAGCATACTGCCTACCGCCTAGAGAATGTTTACCTCACGCTCCAGCTTCACCCCAAACTTCTCCTCCACATCCTTCAATATCCGCTTGCTTAGGTCGAAGATCTCTCTTCCGTGTGCGTTGCCGTGGTTGACGAGGACGAGCGCCTGACGGTCATGAACACCGAAGTCGCCTTCGCGGAAACCTTTCCAGCCACTTTGGTCGATGAGCCAGCCAGCGGCGAGTTTAACTTTTCCTTTCGAAGCAGGGTAGTTCGGGAGCTCTGGATGCTTTTCCGCGATAGCGTTAAAAGTATCTTGATCAACCACCGGATTCTTGAAGAAAGAACCTGCATTCCCAATTTCTTTCGGATCTGGAAGCTTGCTTTGGCGAATGGCGATCACCGCATCGGCAACAGCACGAAGGGAAAGATCACTTACGCCTTGCTTCTCTAGTTCTTGTTGGATGGCACCGTAACTGGTGTTGAAATCGGGTTGCTTGCGCAACTTGTACTGGACGTAGCAAATGACATATTGCCCCTTAAACTTCCGCTTGAATACACTTTCGCGGTAACCGAACTGACAGTCGCGTTGATCAAATTGATGGAGTTCGCCGGTAGGCAAATGCACCGCAATCAAATGATCAAAGACCGATTCAATCTCAATCCCATAAGCCCCAATATTCTGCATCGGACTGGCACCCACCATCCCTGGAATCAAGGCGAGGTTCTCAACCCCAGCCCATCCCTCAGAAATGCACTTCTCTACAAGGTCATGCCACACCTCACCCGCACCCGCGCGGACATAAAAGTGGTGGTCATCTTCCCCCACCAAATCAATCCCAGTAATGCGATTCAATAGCACCAATCCACGAACATCCTTCGTAAACAACACATTGCTCCCTCCTCCAAGTATGGTCAACTTCAACTGCTCCGCAGACGCATGCTCAGAAAGCTCAATAACGTCTTCGATGGTTCCAGCCTCAGCCAAAAACTCGGCCGTCGCAGAAGTACCAAACGTATGAAAAGGCTGAAGGTCGTGGGATGGTTTGATTTTGGGCATGCGCAAATGTACTCTGAAACTATAATCGATAAACTATAATCTATAACTACTTCTCTGGCTCAAAGCGCACCTCCCCTTTGCAAAGGGGAGGCCGGGAGGGGTCTAAATCCTGCTCTTCAACTCCTTCACCAACCCCTCAAACTCCTCCTCACTCATCCGCTCATACCTCTCTACATCCTCGATCAAATCCATAATCATATTGCGCTCAGGCAGAATCTTTGCCTCCAAGGTATATACCGTGTAGCGTGAACCTATTCGTTGGTATTCTGTCATATGAGTATGACTGTCGACCCGGTAAAAGGAGTTGCCTCCTTTGAGTTGGCAGAAGATGGGGAACTGAATTTCGCTCACAGCGTGTAATTTTGCCAAAGATGGAGAATAAGCATTGGATAAACGGCACGAAGTTGTCACAAGACCGCAACTGGCAGGAAGCGCTGGTAGCTTTCGATCAAGCGATGAAAGAAGTGGGTGATCATCCTGACCTCATTCATGACCGCGCAGTAGCTCTGTTTAACCTTGACCGCAAGCATGAAGCGATTGCAGAGCTGGATAAGGCACAACTACTTCAGCCCGACTACAGCTACCGCTACTCTTCGCGCGCCTTTATGAAGGCAGCGATGAAGGATGTGCAAGGGGCCTTGGAAGATTACAAGAAGGCCATCGAGCTGGATCCGGAAGATGCCATTGCTTTGAACAACCTCGGCTTGCTGGAAGAACAGATGGGCTACTTCAAAGAAGCACAAGACCGCTACAAGGTGGCTGATGAGCTGATGGGGATTCTCAATGAGAATAACATTGATCCGGCGGATGTCGCGAAGGGTCGGGATCGGGCGGAGGATGAGAGTCCGGAGAGGAAGACACTGAGAGAGTTAGAATCTGAACCCCTCTCGATCTCACCTTTGCAAGGGGAGACCGAGAGGGGTTCGGACCTAAATGAAGATGAGGGCTCGATTTTGAAAGAGGCGGGATCTGTATTTAGATCACGTAGTTCTTTGAAGGAATTCTTCCGATTCATCAGGAACGGGTTTAAATTAGACGACCCGAACCAGGATGAACGTGAATAGCTTCATACAAGACCTTGCAGATCACATTATAGAAAAACACGAGGGCCGCTTTGCGCAGTTGGCCGTTGTGTTGCCAGGTAAACGTTCGGGGCAATTCCTGATTCGAGCTATTAAAGAACGCAGCGGACATATCGGTTGGCTGCCGCAGATTATTACCCTTTCGGAACTGTTTGAACGGATGAGCGGGAAGACCCGCTTAGATTCCATGGACTTGGTTTTCGAACTCTTTTTGGTTTGGCGAAAGCACTTTAATACTGGAGAGAAGTTTATCGATTTCCTGCAGTGGGGAAGTACCGTGTTGGCTGACTTTAATGAGGTGGATCATCACCTGTTAGATGCGCAGCAAGTGTACCGGAACCTGAAGGCGTATAAAGACTTGGATGATTGGAGTTTTGGTGAAGACGAAGAGTTGTGGTCGAAAGAGCAGAAAGACTTTGCCAACTTCTGGGGGAAGCTGCTTCCCTTGTATGAAGCCTTTGCGGCGCATCAAGAAAAAGAAGGACGTTTTCAAGGAGGGAAGGTAGCTCGAGCAGTGGCTAAAGATCCGATTACTCCGCTCGCTGCGCTCGGAATTGACCACGTGATTTTTGCGGGATTGAATGCCTTGACGCCAGCGGAGCAAGCGGTGATCAAACGCTTGGAACAGACCGATCGGGCGACCGTGGTCTTTGATGCGGATGATTACTTCGTCCGCAAAGAACGACTCGAGGCCGGACATTTCATTCGCGAAATGGATTTCCTGGGGAATGCGCAGAGCTTGCCTTCGAAGATGCTTCAGCGACTCCAAAACATCCACCTGGTTTCGTGTAGTACGACCATTGCACAAATGCAATACGTACATGGGGCCTTGGAGAAACTTGATCCAATAAAGGCCTTGAATACTGCGGTGGTGTTGCCTGATAATAGTGTCTTGCCACCGTTGCTGCATGCCGTTCCTGAGAACTACGATGGCATCAACGTGACCATGGGGAAGTCGTTGTCGCACACGCCCTATAAAAGCCTCTTGCACGCCTTCTTCCGCATCTTCGATATGCGCGGACCGAAGATTCGTCACCAAGCGTTTACGAACTTGTTGCTGCACCCTTACCTCGGGGGTGGACAAACACCAGCGTCCAAAATATTCCGCTCCATTCATCAGCAAATGGTGCGACATAACCGGGTATTCGTTGGACTAGAAGATCTTGCGACATGGAACTCGGGTAAGCCGGCGGATCATGCCGGAGTGACCGGTGTCTTGATCGACCTCTACGCGGCAGTGAAGACAAGAACACCGCAAGACTTAGTTCAATCGTTAAAGACCTTGCTGAAGGTCGTTCGTCCGGTATTGAAAGAAGACGAGGCACGCAGCGAAGCCTTCCAGCGCTGGCGCATTTTGAATGATTTGCTGCAGCGTTTAGATCGCTTGATGCAACGCTATCCAGTAATTGAAGATGTACGGGAGTTGGAGCGCATCACCATGAAATTGTTCTCGCGATTGCAGGTTGACTTGATTGGTGAACCCCTGACGGGTCTGCAGATCATGGGGTTATTGGAGTCGCGTGCGCTTGACTTCGAACGGGTCTTTATTCTGAATGCGAATGAGGGCATTCTGCCAAAGCAGCAAATGCATGAAAGCTTCTTACCGGCAGAGATCAGAGCAGGTTATGGCCTTCCGAACTCGCATGAACGTGACGCCATCTTCGCCTACTATTTCTACCGCCTCCTGCAACGAGCAAGCGAAGTGCATGTGTTGTATAACGGACATGGATCTGACCACAAAGTGGGAGAGAAAAGTCGTTACGTTCAGCAACTCGAAACTTCTGAAACCATTGCGCAGTCAGAGATAAAAGTCCACCAACACCAGCTTATGGCAGCCGCGCCTAAAGGCGCGCCACAGGTAGCACCTATCACTGCGAGTGAATGGACAGAAGAACGCTGGCAGGCCCTCCTCGATAAGGGACTTTCGCCATCAGCCATTAACAAATGGACGCAATGCACGGCAGACTTTTTCTACCGTTACATCTTAGGACTGCGCGAGCAAGACGAGGTAGAAGAATCCATGGAGGCGAACACCCTGGGTACGCTGGTCCATGAAATTCTGGAGCGTGGTTACGAACACCTGAAAGGCAGGGTCATTCACGCCTCAGACATTGAAGCTTTGAAGCCACGTCTCGATACCCTCTTAGATGAAGCCATCGAAAAACACTACAGTCGGGAGTTGACCGCCAGCGGTTTGAATTACCTCTCAAAGTCGGTTGTTAGAAGATATGTCCGCAAGCTCATAGACAACGAGATCGCCAGTTTGAAAGACAATCAAATCGAAATCAAAGACCTCGAAGGTGACCTCACCCAATCCCTCTCACCCGGAGTCACCATCTTCGGAAAAGCCGACCGCATTGACCGCTTCAACGGAACCCTACGCGTGGTCGACTACAAAAGTGGAAAGGTGACCCAACCCGAGCTTTCCCTCCGCGGCCAATGGCAAGAACAACTCATGAAGGGCGACAAAGGCAAAGCCCTGCAAACGATGATCTACGCTTGGCTCGCTTTCAATAAATACGGCGAAAACGCCATGGCCGGCATCCTCTCCTCCCGCAGCCACAGCTCCGGTTTCCTCTCGGTAGTCAATAACAAAAAGGAACTGATCATGGACCAATCTCTTGCAGACAGTATGGAAGATTGGTTGAGTGATCTAATTGTACAAATGGGCTTAGATGTGACGCCGGCGGTGCACAATGAGAAGGCGAAGTATTGTGAGTATTGCCTCGTCATGGAAGGGTGAGGCGGTGCGTAGTTCGTGGTTCGTGGTTCGTGGGTTTTTTGTCGAGAGACGAGGGTCTAGGGTCTAGGGTTTATGGGGTATCATGTATTGGGTTTGGACGGATTTCATCCGTCCCTACCAAAGCATCTCTGGGGAAAGAAGAGGCGCCTACCGGCGCCACAAATTAACCCTGCATCACATAGATTGCCCACCTCAATATCCCGTAGGGATTCTACCTCGTTGCCTAAAGATTAGGCAGAAAACCCAGTACCCCAGAGGGGTTCAACAGATCCGGACGGATTTCATCCGTCCCTACCACCCCCATTCATCCAAACAATGAACATTCCCCCATTTCCTGTTGTCTTACCAAGGATGGGCCTTTATTGGTAGTTGTTGCTACAGGTAAATGCGTTTCCTTTCGACATAGAAAACCACCTGCAATGAAACAGTTTTTACTATTCTCTACGTTTTTCCTTCTTTCAAGTCTAATCATCGCTCAAGATTGGGAATTTGTCGCGCCGCTACCTGGTGGGACTTCGGATGCACGACACCATCCAGTGACCTTCTCTATTGACGGAATAGGATACCTCCTTACGGGAACCGTTGGAACCACTCCTTCGAATGACTTTATGCGCTATGACCCTGTAAGCGATACGTGGGAGGCACTGCCTGATTTCCCTGGAGCAGCGAGAAGTTTCTCGTACGGAACAAGTAGAGGAACCAAAGCTTATGTAGGTTTTGGAGGGATTACAGGACAGGCATTCAACGACCTCTGGGAGTACGATTCGGAAACGGAAACATGGACGGAGCTTTCAAGTTGTCCGTGTGATGGTCGTTACCACCCTACGTTTATTCAACTGGATGGAAAGATCTTCATGGGCCAAGGAAACAACGACAACAATCTTGACGATTGGTGGGAGTACGATATTGCTACCGATTCGTGGTCTCAAAAAGACGATCTCCCTGGACCACCACGTCATCACCCTTTTTACTTTGGAGTGAACGGCAAAGCGTACACTGGGCTAGGACATGGAAGCAGTATCAACGGCGTCTTGCAGATTTACACCGACTGGTATGAGTATGATCCAGCTACGGAGCAATGGACACAGCTCAACGATTTCCCCGGGGAGGCACGCGTAGCGGGAACGCAATTTGACTTTGAAGGCAAAGGGTACATCCTGAGCGGAGATGGAGATGATCACTCCTTTATGGAAGAAGGCGAGTTTTGGGAATACGACACAAGTAGCGACTCATGGACCCAACTACCATCGCACCCTGGAAACAGCAGCCGATGGGCACCAGGAAGCTTTGTGATCGACGAGTACGTGTATTTCACCTGCGGTGAAAGCATTGACCAATTGGAACACGACATGATGCGCTTCCCGTTGAATCAAATAGTGAGCGTTGAGAATGCCCAGAACGATCAAGACATCGTGTTCTACCCTAACCCTGCAAACAGCATCATCACCATTCAAAACAACCTACAGGATTTCACAGACATCCGATTGGTCAGCAGCTATGGCCAGATCGTAGATAATGTGGTCAATAACCAACTGAATGTAGCAGACCTTCCGAATGGATTGTATTTCCTTCAGTTCTCAAAAGGTGAAACTGTGAGTACTCAGAAGGTGATTATTTCGCATTAAGTCAAGGGCTTGCCAATCGAAGGTTGACTGGGGTAGGTATTGTTGAATTTATTGGAACATTCATGGTGTTTGGTGGACGGATTTTATCCGACCCTACCACATTACCTTTGGGTGAAGAAAAGGCGCCTAACGGCGCCACAAAATCTCCCATGAACACATAGGTTCCTTCTCAATATCCCGTAGGGATTCTACCTTGTTGCCTAAAGATCAAGGTGAGAACCCAGTACCCCAGAGGGGTTCTAAAGAGATGGACGGATTTCATCCGTCCCTACCAAAGCATCTCTGGGGAAAGAAGAGGCGCCTACCGGCGCCACAAATTAACCCT
>JAKVAX010000009.1 GCA_022447625.1 Flavobacteriales bacterium
TTAAGATACTGACCATCAATCAAGTGCACGACCCCTTTTTGCTTTTTTAATTCACAATTTCAATAGCACAACGCGTTATTTATTATTCTCTCGGTCCACGGTCCACGGTCCACGGTCCACGGTCTACCGTAAAAGCGCCTCCCCCAACTTCCCATAATCAATCTTCGAGTGGTGTCGCTTGTCTCTGGGGATGGCGGTGAAGATGACTTTGGAGTTTGGGACCATCGATTGAAGTGACTCGCGAATGGATTGTTGATCGCCTTCAGGGGTGGCTTCGATGGCGAAGGTGAGTTGGTGGTTGATTTCGAGTAGGGTGCCGATGATGATGCCGTTGAGATTGGAGAGTTCGTGTTCGATGAGGAAGGGGTAGATGGTTCCTTCTGGGGTGTTGATGAATTGGGAACAGCGGCCCATGAGTCTGAGGGTGCCGTCGGGGGCGATGTATCCGCCGTCGCCGGTGCGGTGCCAGCATTGGTTTGCTATGAAGATTTTGTTGCGGAGGAGGGCTTCTTGGTTGTTGTAGTATTCGCGTAAGACGTGATCTCCAGCTACGGTGATTTCGCCTACTTCGCCTGGTGGCAGCGTGAGGCAGTCTAGGTCAGCTTCGGTTTCAGCTGAGATGGTTTCGTCACGCCATTGGATAATGCGCACTTGGGTGGTTCGGTGGGGGAAACCCACGTTTAATCCTTCTTTGGTTGTGCTGTGGGTGATCAATTCTTTCGCGTTGATGGCCGAAATGGGTTCCGCTTCGGTTGATCCAAAAATGATGTTGACTGCGGCCTTTGGGAAGGCATCATTGAAGAGGGATGCCTGGGTTGGGAATACAGGAGCCCCGCCAGTGAATAGTTTTCGAAAGTTGGAAGTGTCTCGTTTTTCTTCAAGGATGTGTGCGGAAAGTCGCTCCAAGAAATAGGGTGAGGAGGTTAAACGATTCACCTGGAATCGCTCAATCTGATCCCAGATTTTCGAAGGTTCCATCTTGGCTGGCTTGGAGGGTTTCCAATTGGGGATGATGGATGGAATTCCGCAGGCGAGGTTGATCATTAAGACGATGGGCAAGGCAGGCATGTCGATCTCGTCATCTTGAGGGTCAATCTTTTCCAGGAGCGCTTTGAACTGCTCGTGAAGGAAGGCATGGGTGCGTTTCGCTGCTTTTGGGGTGCCCGTGCTTCCAGTGGTGAAGGTAATGAGGGCGGTTACGTTTGTTTCATCGATGGAAACAGGCTCCAGAGTGGTGTTGCTTTCAGTCGCGCGACGGGTGCCAATCTTGATCGGAATCTGTCGGATCGCTGAGGAAAGGATGATTCCAGGAAGGCGAAACTTCGTTGGAGCGATGAATGCCCGGCATTGGGCAATGCGACAACAGAGATCGAGTCGCTTCAAGTTGACCCACTCGTCGAGGAATACCGCGGTAGCTCCCATAGTAAAGAGCGCCAGACTGTCGATGTAGAGGCCGATGCTCATCGGGACAAACACCAACACGCGATCACCGCTTTGAATGCCCTTTGCTTTGAACTGGGCTGCCCGAGCGCGAACGCGCGAAGCGAGTTCGTGGTAAGTGATGGTTTCGCGGACGTCAGCAATGGCGAGTCGGTCGGGGTGAGCCTTGGCCTCAGCGAAAAACAACGAAACGATATTCAAAGTGTCTTTCATGGGTTTTCAGCTTCAATCAGTCGTTTGATATTCTCCAGGTTATCGTCGAAAATGGAGGCGATTCGATGCGCACCCAAGGAGGTTTTCAATTGAACCCAAAGACTCGGACTCTCCTTAAATTCCAAGGTAAATGCGAGCTGTGTTTTTCCATCGGGAAGGGAGGTATACCGTTGTTCGGTAAATAGCCCCTCGGCAGTCATCGGGAAATCTACAAAGTCATAAACGTCAAGCCGACGAAGTTCATGGGGTACCACCTCGGTCGTCAGCTCGTCCCAGCGCATTCCACTTTCATCTGGGTTGCAGAAGGCCCTGCGTACAGAACCAACGGCGCCATCGGGGTAGCTTGTGGCATTCAAAGGAGTGATGTGATCTACGAAGACGGACCACTCTTTGGCGTGGTCGCTATTTCCGAGATACGTGAAGACGGTTTCTACCGGAGCGTCAATTTCTATCGAGCAGATAATGGCTCGTTGCGTCTCACCGGGGTAGTGTTGGTATGGACTCAATACCACTGCCAAAATGAGGAGTGTTATACCCGCTATGAATAGCCATTTCAATATGGACTTCAATAACTTCATCAGAGTTCATTCAGGTAAAGCGAGTAGGTAGTATAGGTAGAGATTCCCATCTTTTGCGTGTGCTTCGTGCTTGTGCCCTTCGCGTAGATGAAGGCATGAATAACTTCTTGAAATCCTTGGGCTTTCAGTACCTGATTCAAGGAGTAAACGAGCCATGTTCCCAGCCGAGCATGCTTAGGGTCAGGGTCTCGTGCTACGGTTTTTAGAATGGCACGTTTTGACTCGGTCATTGAGAAGTCAGGATAAGCAAAGATGAACCCGACCAGTTGGTCGTCGTCATAAGCGAGCAAGGTGAATCGTGGGTCAATGATGGGCTTGACCTGATTGTATTGATCGTGGAAGCTCTTTCGGCTGATCTCAGTAAAGAGGAAATTCGTTTGGAAGGATCGTTGGTTGAAGTCATATAGCGCATCCAATTGAGCCTCCCATTCGTTCAAGTTGATGTTTCGAAGCTCATAGCGTTCCTGGATCGTGGCAATCTCCTGATCGCTGAGGATGGCAGAGGTATTGAACGCGGTGTCTAAGGCAGAGTAATAGCGGAAATGCTGCTGGAAGTAGCTTCTCCATTGCTCGTTATACTGGGATTCATGAATCTTTTCGCCGGCAAATAGTGGGACTTCCTCCTGCGACTGATCCCTAAAACGATACGACTTCCACGTGCTGCCATTGAGAGGACCAACCAAGACTTCCGCACCGTGTTTTTTCGCTTCCGCGCTAGCGAAATCAAAAAGCTGAGAAGGCGACTCATCATGAAGCCATTCGTAGTTCCCCAAAGACCAAACCCGTTTGTTGTGGTATTTCATTTGTCCACCCTTGTACAAACAAACCATACCCACGGCTTCCGCGCTAGCGTTCAATGCCACCAAGGCGCCATGAAGAAGATCAGCTTCATACCCAGCACTTAATCGCGTTCCGTGAGGATCTTCAACCAGTTGTTGTCGAACCGTTTCAATCGTTGCTATGTCATAGATCCACTCCAGCTTCATACACGCTACAGGATAAGCAAGATGAGTAATCCGCTCAGGGGAATGGTCAGATTGTCCCAGCCATTGCCGCTCATGGCTTCCACGATCGTGGTGACCAGCGCAAAGAGCAAAGTGATCATGATGATGGATGTCCATTCAAGATTCATCTGCGCGATTCCGATGGCAGCAATGCAACATGCAGACAAGAAGAAGGCAAGGGAACCGAGGTAGCTTTTTTCATGTCCCCAAAGGTGATACTTGGTTTTCCCGAAACGCTTACCCACAAGGGCAGCGAGTGGATCTGAAATGGCCAAGGTCAGAATGGGGATGTAGAAATAGGCGTACTGAACTTCCTTGTATTCAAAGGCGAAGAAGCAGAGGTAAACTGCCAATGGATAAAGCAGGCTGCCATGCGATTTCCGTTCGATGGCGTTGATTGATTTCAGGAAATTGAAGCGTAGGCTGGTCAAGAGCAGCAGGGCAAAACTGCTGCACAAGAAAAGTACGTACCAATGACTGCTTAAGAGGATGGGGAAAAGCAAGGAAAGAATTCCAGTGCCGAAGTGCGACCACTTGCGGGTGAGTTCGACTTTCACCTGAAAGCGATGATACATGATCTCCCCCACGAGAAAGAGGGTCAGGAATGCACCCGATAGGAGAAGACAATGGATCAGATCAGTGCTCATTCTTTTTTTGTTCTATCACAACCCCTTTGTAGAAGAAGCCCTTGTCAACTTTTCGTTGTGCATTGGTGGTGGCTTCATCGTATTCAATGGAGTCAACAATTCGATGCACATGACGCGTTACCATGAGGTTCCAATAGCACAGTTTGCCGCCTTCGCTGAGTCCGTCAGAGAGGGCTTTAGCGCTACTTTCGAAGACCGGCAAGGGCATGTATTCGAAAATGTTGCTCAAGTTCATTCCGTGGAAGGTGCCAAATTCTGAAATGGCATCTTCGGCATACCCTTGATAGAATTTCAAACGATCAATGCGCGCTTGAATGTTGGCGTAATTCGCTTCCTGCAGATAATGAGGGAGCTCATGACCAAAGTTTCCTGTCAATTGGTAACGAAGCATTCCATTGTGCTGGCACGCCGGAGTGCTCAAGTGCTGCTTTGCTTGATCCAAGATAAAGCGATTGACAGAAATGTCTACTTCCTTCATGAATTCAGGGTCTCGACCTAATCTTCCCATGACCCATTTCGAAAAGAAGATGCGGAAAAGCCATTCCCATCTTCGATTATGCCAACGCTCGTTGTAAAAGCGTTCTTGGTCCTCTGCCGACTTTTCTTCGAGTAATTGCCGCACCGTTTTCTTTCGATGAATCAAGGGCAGAACAGTGGAAGAGAAGATGCGGAAATACTCTTCGAATTTGCCTCGGTGTACAATCCCGCTTTCAATTGAGGGGATGTGCGCGTCAAACAGCTCTTGCGCCGGTGGAGATAGAGCGCCTCTTAAATGTTGATAGGTCTGTTCTCTTTTCTCGCTAGCGCGGAATCCAAGGAATGCCATGCACTCTTCTCGCGAAAGCGTTTTGATTGCCACGGCCTTCAATTCGGTCAGTGCAAGTTGGATCGGACTCACATCTACTGCCACCACAAGGGATGGGTCGAGGGTCAACAAGCTCAGGGAATTATCACCTGCGCTCGCAATGCTCAAGAATTTTCTGTCTGGAGCTCCTCCTAAGGCGTGCATTAAGACATCCGCATCTTCCCAAACGTTCGCGTAACGCAGGAAGTTAAAGTCAGCACGTTTGGTGATGGATGCCATTACTGTTCTTTATTACGCTTTAAGTACCAGTAAACGCCTTTGACGTTGTGCGTTGGTTCGGGTACGATGAAGCACAAAGCAATGAGTTCGAGTTGGGTAATGATACCCAGAATCACGGCCAACTTGAAGAGCCACGGGAAAAAGCCGATTCCGAAGAGCACGGCGAAAAAGATTCCTTGTGTATATCCGGCTACTTTTGTGCTGTAGGCGTGCCACCCCGCTACCCATAGGCCCAATTTGACTTTGGCAATAACAAGCTGGATCAAGTAAAGCCCGACAAACAGCCAGAGCCAAATCGCGTGGGTTTCATGTATGACGGGGTGAAACACCACCATGCCAACGACCGCAAGAATCATCACGCCGAAATCTGCCCAAGAGTCCAACATGATGCCGATTTCACTGCCCATGTTAAATCGACGCGCGATAAAACCATCGAGAATATCGGTGATCAAGCTCACCACAAAGAGGATGGCGAAGAGGTCTTCTTTTCCCAAATAGATGATCCAGAGCAACACAGGGAACATCAACAAGCGGTACAAAGACAGTATGTTGGGAATGGTCCATTTCATGGTGTGCTCAGTGTCGATTGAATGATTAGGAGCAAATTCGATGCCGCAACGCTGAAGATGAAGCTGTCAAATCTATCGAGAAGGCCACCATGTCCGGGAATCAAGTTGTTGAAGTCTTTGACTTCGGCCTTGCGCTTTAGAAGTGAGGTGAAGAAATCGCCAAAGAAAGCAGAGACACAGAGGTATAACATCCATGTCAATGGAAGAATGTCTCCGATGATGAAGTATAAGGTAGTACAGGTAATGACGGTACCCCCGATGGTGCCTCCAATGGTTTTTTTCGGACTGATTTTGGGTAGAATCTTTGGTCCACCTACCAGTTGACCAGTCAGCTGAGAGAAGCCATCAAAGATGACCACCCCGAAGAAGATAACAGCAAAGCCAAAATAGAGTGAACTACTACCGACGAATAAAGTAAGAACGAGGAGTAAGAAAATAAGGGAGATGGTTCTTAATTGAGGCTTGCCTTTGGTTACCATTATCACCTCAATCACGGCCCCAATCGCCAGAGCGATTTTGAATCCTAGCATGATCATCTGCGTTGATTCCCAGTGCCTAAACAGGAGCAACAAGGGCCAGACAATCAAAAGATACAAGAAGTACTTTTTCCAAGCTTCTCTCTTGTCTTCGTCGCTCTTGCGTTTGTTCACATGCCAAAGACCCATCGCGCCAATGACGAAAAATATCAAGAGCGTAAGACACACCCATTTGAATTGGGGAGCATAGAATGACTCTGCATAATATTGAGCTAGCATTATTGAATTCGTTTTATCACTCCCGTGGAGCCATCCATTTCAACCATGTCTCCAGTCTTCAGCGTGTTTAATAAACCGGTGACGGCGACAATACAGGGCTTCCCCATTTCCCGGCTTACAATCGCCGAGTGGGATAGCAACGACCCACGTTCTACAATGATAGCAGAGGCTCCAGGGAACAAGGTAATCCATCCTGGGTCGGTGCTGCTAGTGACTAAGATGTCTCCATTTAAACTGTCTACTTCTGACGGGTCATGAATCACTTGCACTCGCGCTTTCACCACTCCCGGACAACATCCAATGCCCTGAAGGTCTCCTTCTTCCGCAATGACGGGTGGCGATTGACTCAGTTGATTCTCGTGCACGGCCCCATAAGTGACAATGCGTTCTGGTAAATACAGAGAGTCATAAACTTCGTAATCTCTCTTGCGTTGATCTATGAGCACCTTCAGCTCTGGAGAATGTCCGGTACCGTTGATGAAGTCAAACACTTCTTCCATTTTCAAGTAAAAGATGTCACGTTGTTCATGGAGATGTCCTTGCTCTTCCCACCGTTTTCCGATGGCTAGGAACAACTCTCGAACCTTCCCAAATCCACGGGTACGTTCGAAGCGGAGGTTCTCTCGTTCACTCACCAGGGTACGCGCGCGCTTGAGGAAGTATCGGTATACCTTGCGCTTCCACCACTTTCCTTTCAAGGCCAGCGCGAGTTTCTTCTCGGCTTCTTTCCGCAATCGTTCACCATGCACGAGCTGATCAGTGGGGTCAACCTGAGAGCGCAAGTAATTCTGAAGGATGCGGATGTATTTTTCTGGCGCTTGCTTCAAGGTGATCGTCTCCAACTTCAGTTCGCCGACGGTGCGGTCACCAAAATCACGCAGAAAATCGTTGACGAGCGCTTTGATTTTCGGGTACTTCTCGAGGTGTTCCATTCCCTCTTCCGCTGGTAACGACGCGAAATGCTTGGGTAGTTCAGGGAAGTCATCCATCGCTTGAATGATCTCCATGCTTCGTTTGACATGCTCTGTGCTGATAATGTCATTCGACCCACTCAACAGATCATTGTGAATGCCTTCAGGGAGCTCGTATTTCTCCGTTAACTTCTGCGTTACGCCAAAGAAGATCATGGCGAAGAAATCGTTGACCAGCGGCGCTTGCCAGTTTTTGGTCAATCGTTCCTCAAATGCCAAATAGTGATGCATCAATGCAGTATCCGAAAGTTCATCCAATGGGAGGGCATGGTAGCTTGATAGCACACGTTGAAAGTGTGTCTGAAATGCTTTTCGCTCGCGCGGAAGTCGGCGGTAGTTACGGAGCATGATGACCCCTAAACGAGCTACCCTTAGATAGGCCTTCCACTTTGATGTCTGCACATGACCCTGCAGTTCAAAGCGTTCCTTGACCCCCATCATGCGTTCCATGAACTCAGCGTTGAGATCATATCCCGGGAGTAAGGCCAAGGCTTTGTACCACGAGAGCAGGTTGTAGTACACACGTCCTTTCAGGAGCCCGAGCATGTTGTCGAACACGAAGGCGTTCGCGTCGATTTCCTTTGCGGTGACCCCCATGATCAAACTCATTTCGCGATACACCGCGGAGTACATCTTCTTGATGAAAGAAAAGGTGAGCGGACTACTCAACCCGGGATAGGATTCGATGATGTTGCTGTTGTCCCACACAATCATTTTGGTGCGGTCTCTTTTGCGCACACCGGTGATGGGTCTCGATTGCAGAATATACAGCTGAGCGTTTGCGATCGCCCATTCTACGTCTTGGGGCGAACCGAAGAGCGCTTCTAACTTGGCTGTTTGGTTCGCAATGTCTTGTACTTCTTGATCGGAGATCGAAGCTGCTTCCTGTAGTGGTGCATCTACAGCTTGTTCGATTACGCCTCCGTTCTCGTGATCAAGTTTAAACGCATGGGTTTTCTGCGTGAGTTGTGCCTTGACATCACCATTGTTTACCACAAAAGAATCGGCATTCAATGCGCCGCTGACCAGTCCTTCACCAACGCCATATACGGCATTAATCACTGTGTGTTCTTCTCCCGAAACCGGGTCAATACCAAAGGCCACCCCGGCACTTCGCGCGTCGATCATTTCTTGGATGATCACGGCCATGCGCATTCCCTGAGTAATGCCTTTTTCTTTTAGGTAGGTATTGATTCTTTCGCTGTTCGCGGAACGGTGAACCTTTTGAATGGCTTCCTTTAAGTCATTGGGTGCGACAAAGAGCAAGGTCTCAAAGAGACCGGCAAACGAGTGGTCACTGCCGTCTTCATCAGCTGCCGAAGAGCGCACGGCTAACCAAGAAGTTCCTTGAAAGTGGGTTTGAACTTCTTGAATCTTCGCGTCAAGCGTTTCCGGATTCAAAAAGTCATCTGCCGCGATGACCATGAAATCGGGTACAGGAAGTCCGGCATCCTTCATCTGTTGAAGATGCCAAGCCTTACCGCCGATATCTGTCTTTGGAGCCTGACTACCCATTTCTTATCAAGTTAAGAGAAAAGGTAGTCCACCGATCGTGAGGTACATCATGATGCTCCAGATTCCAGAGATCACTTCCATAGTCTTCGCATTCTTGGAGCTTTGATTTCCGCGATAGCGAAGTCCAACAACCAAACAAAGCAGCAGATTCATAGTCAACACTATCAAGCAGGCCGGATGAAAACCACCATAGATGCATGCAAATGCCGCCAGCGTCGCGGTGGCAAAGAGACAAACAATCCATAAGTGAATGGCTTTTCGCGCTCCGAGCATAGAAGAGTAGGTGAGTACTCCTTCGCGTTCTTCGTCGGGTGCGCGTAATTTTCTTCCTACTTCCAGCACAATACCATTCATGAAAGACACTGCGAAGAAAATGGCGAGTCCGATGGGTGCTTGACGTCCATCGATATACCAATCAAAACTACTCGCGAACACGTCTACAAAAGGGATGATGAGCATATGCGAAACCACGTACCAGAATTGCCGCGCTTTCAGCCATTCCGCCACGAAGAACTCTTTGCCCATAAGCACCATCCACACCATGACTAAGCCGAGGGGCAGCAAGATTTTCGGATAGAGCCACAAGTCAATCGCCACCATCAATACGAAAAAGGAGATTCCAAAGATGCGTAGTTCAGGTAGTGAGATCAACCCACGTGATACAGGTAAATCAGGACGATAGCGCTGGTCATCTTCGAGGTCTTTATGTTCGTCAAAGACTCTCAGGAGGAAGAAAATTCCGATCGTATTGAAGAGGCAAACGGCGAAACGTTTCCATTCAATAAAGTCATCGAAACCGGCGCTCAGTCGGGCATAGGCAATGGCACTAAAAGTAAACGCACCAATCAGGATCCCATGCGTCAGGAAGGGGAACCTTTCCTTTTGATAGGTGAGGAATCGACCGATCAGTGGTTTTTCATTGCTCATTTCTTTCGTCCAAGACGTTCGTGTGCACTGGTGAAATGTCCGACACTCAATGCTGAGGCGATGGATAACTCACCAGCCAAGACCATCGCAGCCGCAATTTCCGCGAACTTTCGTGCCTTGTCTGGTCCGTAACAATCCATCAGTTCGAGACACTCTCGTTGCGTTGGGAGGGCGGTTCCTCCACCAACGGTTCCAACGATGAGGTTTGGTAGTGTCACTGCAGCGTACAAACTGCCGTCTTTTCGTGCTTCCATACGAGTAATCCCCACAGCGGCTTCCGAGACACAAGCGGCATCTTGGCCTGTGGCAATGAATAGTGCGGCGAGTCCGTTGGCGTAATGTCCTTGCGCTCCAATACTCCCACTTTGAATCGTTCCTAAGGTCGACGATTGACAGTACTGAGCAATCTTATCGGCACTGGTTTTCAATACCCCTTCGATCACCTCTTTCGGTAATTCAGTCTCAGCAGTCACCTTTTTTCCCCGCACATTGAGGAAAGACTGTGCTGTAGCTTTTTTATCACCCGAGAAGTTTCCTTCCACATACCAACATTCCGGTTGAACCGGACAGTTTTGAATGATCCACTGGCAAATCGCATCCGTACAGATGGTCACCATGTTTTGTCCTGAAGCGTCACCCGTGATATAGTTGAACAAAAGGGTCAGTTGGTTCCCTTCGATATTCGTGCTGAGGTCATCCAGTTGCGCGTAACGACTCGTCTGCGAAACGATTTCGCGGAATTTATCTTCCAACGGCAGCAACCAAAGCAGGAAGGTACCCAGTTCACCAAGGTTCTTAAATCGGAACAAAGGCGCGCGTTGAACCCCTTGAGTCAAACATACAGAACGCACTCCGCCAGCCAAGAAGGTAGCTTTCGCTCCGCGGTGATAGCTCGCAACCAAGGCTCCTTCACTTGTAGCTAACGGCACGAAGAAATCGCCATCCGCCGCAGAACCGATCACTTTAATCGGACCAATCACCCCGGTCGGAACACGGCTCATCCCGATGTAGTTTTCGATATTCCCTTCGAGTACATTCAGGTCATCCATCGGCTTATTTCGAGCCAATAGATCCAACTTAGCACCGGTATTTTGTTCTAAAAACTCCACCCGTGCATCCATCGCATGCAGGTTCAATAGTTCACGAGAAGGGAATCCAGAACGAACCACTTCAGGCGTCTCCGTCGGATTCAGTTTCTGCAATAAGGTTTCAATGTCATGAACTTCAGAGAGTTTCTGCAAAGCGGTCAGTGCTTTGGTATAAGAGAAGGCCATTGGTTTCGTTTTGGTGTAGGGGTGAAGATAGGTTTTTCGGTTTAACGACACCTATGGCTGACGGCCTGGGGTGTTCCGGCGTCCGGCGTCCGGCGTCCGTTTTTTCTTAAGGGCGAACTGGTGAAAAGGCTAAATGGCGAAATGTAGGGAGGCTTTAGGCTTTAGGCTTTAGGCGCTAGTGGGGAAGGGGTAATCCGAACGTAGGCTGTATGCGGTATGCGGTATGCTGTCTTTTGAATAATGAATAATGATTAATGAATGTGAATAATGAACTCAGGCTCTGAGGGGATTCACAATTTATTACTCTTATAGTCCTTTAGCGGCGCATTTATGCGCCTTTGCATCGGAATTAGAAAGTAAGATTTGTAGAGATGGATGAAATCCATCTGGGTCTAGGGAGTGTCGATATCCGTTATCCGTTTAAGCTGCGCAAAAGCGCAGCCTTCTCTTTATACGCGCTCTTTGGTAGGGATTGCCCGCGGGCAATCCGATCATGAGGGATCCGTCTTTTAGGGGCACGCATGCGTGCCCTTAACGGTTATGGGGGTCTTGGGGTTGGACGGATTTTATCCGTCCCTCTCGGGGGGGGTGGTTGGAGGTAGTCTCATCAGCCATAGCATCCCATTCACTATTTATTATTTACGATTCATTATTTATTATTCTTTCGGTCCACGGTCCACGGTCCACGGTCTACCTGTAAAACAAAATCCCCTTCACCGTCCCTTCCGAAGCTACCTCAAACGAAACTACCTCACCGTTTTCGTTTCGGTGGAAGGTGTATCGCGTGCGGCGGTTGGCGCCGAATTCGTCTTTTTGGCCTTCTTTTAGTGCCATGGGTGATCTGTTGGGGATCTGGAGGATGAGTTGTCCTTCTTCTATGTGGAGTTGGTAGGTGGTGTTTAGTTCTTTGGAGTGGAAGGTGCCAGTGAAGTCTTTAAGTTGTGTGGTGGGTTGCGGGTTCAGTTCAATACGTTCGAAATAGAAAGTGGCGCCGCCGAAATCAACGAGGAGATCGGCTTGGGTGATGGGGTCTGGGGCGAAGTTGTAGTGGACGGACGCGCTTCCAGATCGTTGGAAGTTGGTTTCTGAAACGGCGACGAGTGTGTTGGGTTCACGTCCGAAGGAGCTGATGGCCTTGAGGGTGTCTTGCTCTTCAAAAGTGTTCATCCGTAGGTCACTGTTGAGCTCTTGGTAGGTGCCGATGAACGAGTCGAAGTTTCCTGAATGAGTGAATGTTGATGTTTGTTCCTCGGTGTTCTTTTGAGCGGGGTTGATGAAGCAATCGATGACCTCATATGACAACGCATTGGCGTTGATGTCTTCTGAGTTGGTGTATACAATGACCGCTAAATCGAGTTGGGGGATACAAATGAACTGGGAACGCATCCCGAGGTCTCGTCCGCCGTGGTGGATGGTTTTGTACCCTTGGTAGTCTGCGATGAAGAGACCGCGGGCATTGGCCATGATTTGTCCGTTGGGTAGTTGGTCTTGTTCGGTTAAGAAGCTTCCCAGGTATGACATGGGGTGTGATGGTGCCAACAGCACCTGCGACCAGTTGGCCAGATCTTCCACGGTACTTCCCATGCCACCTGCTCCCACACAAAGTGTAAGCGACTTTGGGGTTTTGAATTGGTCGTTGTCGATGTAGTGGGGTACGGCGACATTTTCAATAATCCGATGAAGGTCACTCTGGATGAAGGAGTCTTTCATTCCTAAGGGATTAAAAATCTCACGCTTCAAGAACTGGTGGTAATCCAAACCAGATGCACGTTCGATGATGAGGGCGAGCAGTACATAATTGGTATTCGAGTACAGCATTTTCTCTCCAGGAGCATTGTTGATGCCTTCCTGTTGGAACATCAATTCCTGAATCATTGCGTTCGTATACCCACGATGCTCGTAGTCAAACCCCGACAAGTCAAGCAATACATTATGGTTTCGAATCCCACTCGTATGATTCAACAAATGTTTGATCCGAATGGTCTCCCCATAATCCTTCATCTCAGGCACCCACACCCGAATATCATCCTCCACCGAAAGACGACCTTGATGCACCAGCACCCCAATCCCAGCCGCCGTAAACTGCTTGGTCACGGAAGCCAATCCAAATACGGTGCTATCATTAAAGGGCACCTGATATGCCCTATTCATACTGCCCCGAAACCCATGATAAATCAGCTCTCCAGACTTCACCACTCCAATAATCACCCCAGGGTGTTCATCATTCGGAACGGTCGCTTTCAACAACGAGTCAATTCGATCTTGCGCTTGAACCCCACTACCTAGAAGTAGGCAAGCGAAAATGTAAAGTGTGATTGTCTTTCCCATGTAGGGGTAATGCGGGAATTGTAGAAGGTAACGGATCTTTTAGGGCGAAATGGCGAAAAGGCTAAATGGCGAAATGGGAATTGGGCTTATGGCCTAAGGCCTAGGGCTTAAGGCATGGTTTATTCCGGCGTCCGGCATCCGGCGTCCGAATTTGGCTGCGCCTTGCGCTGCCTTCTTTTTATACCGGCCCATTTGTAGGGATTGCCCCGTGGGCAATCCAACCGTAAGCGGTAGGCGGTATGCTGACTTTTGAATAATAAATAAAGATTAATGAATGTGAATGATGAACTCGGGCTCTGAGCACATTTACCATTCATTAATCATATTCATTATTTATTCTTCTTCCGGTCCACGGTCCACGGTCCACGGTCCACCTTAGAGATGAAACCTTTATCGCCATTTCCCGTATCTGGTAGAAGAAAAAACCGCGTCATGCGATACCTACTGTACATACTGGTGTTCCTTTCCACCCTGGTTTGTACCGCACTTAGTGCGCAAACCGACACCACTGTGCAGGAGACTCCAACGCCTCCGGCGTACAGCTCCTCGAAAGGAATTCAACTCAAACCGAGACTCGGGTTGGGCATGGGAACTCTTGTGTTCCTTGGTGATATTGGCCGTGATAACCGAGGGTACCACCCTGGTTCTGCCGATTTGGCTTACACCTTGAGTGTGACCAATGAGCTCACGAGTTACCTTGATTTGCGCTTGTATAGCGTATTCGGGACCATCAACATCGACGAATTAACGTATGAACGTGCGATGAATCTCCAGTCTCAAATCAGAACTGGTGGATTTGCACTTTCCTACAATTTTGATCACTTCTTGCCTTCGAATCGCGACATTGACCCCTTCGTCACGGTCGGATTTGAAGCATTTGAGTTCTTATCAAAAACAGACCTCTACGATGCCAATGGTTACCGTTACCACTATTGGTCTGACGGAACCATTCGCAGCTTGTCAGAGAATGCTGAGAATGCACAGAACGCAATTATGCTTCAGCGAGATTACGTCTATGAAACAGACCTTCGTGAGTTGAATCTAGATGGCAATGGGCGCTACCTCGAACGTAGCTTCGCTATTCCGGTTGGAGCGGGAATTCAATTCAAGATGACAGATCGCTTCCGAGCGAGAATGGCCTTTACTTATTCTTTCGGGATGACCGATTTGGTTGACAACATGACGGCTGAAAGTACAGGTGTGCGTCAGGGTGATCAACGCAATGATCGCTTCATGTTTACTTCGGTATCGTTGAACTACGACCTGAATCCAATGCAAATCAAGAAGGAGCAATTCGATCCACTCATCATGGATGAGAATGGAAACTTCCTTGCCAATCTTGAAGACACGGATAAAGATGGAGTTCCCGATGTAGGCGACAAATGTCCTGGCACCCCAGAAGGCGTTGAAGTAGACCGTGACGGTTGTCCGGTTGATTCAGACAAAGATGGTTTCCCTGATTACAGAGATGCAGAGCCAAACTCGCCGCACGCTTACGTAGACGGTGAAGGGGTGGCAATGATTGATGATGATATTTATAACCGTTACCTCATGTGGCACGATTCAATCGCATGGAAAGGAACGGATCCATTAACCGAAAACTTCGCTAAGGTCATGAGTGACCCAAGTCAAGGTGGAGGTAAAATTTATGGTGTTCGCATTGCTCGTTCAGAAGTGGAAGCCATGACACAGGATGAAATCAACTTGCTGATGTCATTTAAAGACGTCCATGAGATTGTCGGTCCTGATGGTGAGTACCTCGTCATTGGCAGCTTCAGTGAATTGCCACTTGCTATTCAACGAAAACTTCAACTCGCTTCCGACGGCATCGAGACCAACCTTGTACAATCTGGAGAACAGGGAGACTATGAAGATGTCACTCCTTCAGACGAAATGAGGGCTCAAGCCGAAGAAGATTTTGCAGCTGATTTAGCGAGCAAATTGGACGGAGATCAAGGTTTGCACTACCGAGTACAGGTGGGTGCCTTTAGGTACCAGTTGAATCAAAATATCTTCGCTGATATGGGAGATGTGATCGCTGTGAAAGGTGGCGATAAGCTTACCCGCTATATGACTCGTAGCTATGATAGTATGAAAGACGCCGCCAACCGAAGAGTTGAGCTTCTTCTCATGGGCTTTGACGGTGCATTTATTACAGCCTACGAAGGTGGAGATCGCATCACCCTTTCAGAAGCAGGAATGACTGTAGTTGATGAATCAAAAGACGTTACGGTTGATGTGGAGAACAACTCAATCGACGTTTCAAAGGTGAAGTACGTTGTTCAGCTGGGAAGCTTCGACGGAGATATTCCGACAGAAACACTTGACAAGCTCTTAGGATTCGGAAACGTGAAGCCACGTCGCGAGTCTGATGGCAAGACCTACTTCCTCAGCGCATCCTGCGAAGACCTTCAAGAGGCCAATGCACTTCTCGACAAGGCACTTGGCCTAGGGATCAATTCAGCCACGCTCGTAGGTGAATTCAACCACAAGTTGATCACAGTAGACGAGGCGATGAAGATGAAAGGCGACGACGATACCCAAGTTTATTTAGAAGATTGATGGATCTCAGCAATGGCGGCAGCTACGCGCTGTCCGTCTATTGCTGCAGATACGATTCCTCCAGCATACCCTGCGCCTTCTCCACAAGGGAATAGGCCCATCACCTCTGGATGTTCTAGGGTTTGTTCTTGTCTCGGAATACGCACGGGGCTTGAGGTTCTACTTTCCGGACCAACTAAGATCGCATCATTGGTCATGAAACCCTTCATTCGTTTTCCAAATTCCTTGAACCCTTCTGCTAGTCGATCAGCAATGAAAGCTGGAAGAACTTCTCGCAAATTCACCGAGACCACTCCTGGTTGATAAGAGCAACCTGGAAGATCTTTACTCTTTCTTCCTTCAATAAAATCGATCAAGCGCTGCGCTGGTGCCAACTGTTTTCCTCCGGCAACATCACAGCATGCTTTTTCTATTGAAGCCTGAAATTCCAGCGCTCCAAGGTCTCCTGAAAAACCAAGCGCTTCAATTTCTTCTGGCTCTACACTGACCACCATTCCCGAGTTCGCGTAAGGATTGTTGCGCTTTGAAGGTGACCATCCGTTGGTGACGACTTCTCCATCTGCTGTTGCACAAGGAGCAATGATACCCCCCGGACACATGCAGAAAGAGTAAACTCCTTTGCCATCAACTTGACAAACCAGGGAATAAGATGCTGGAGGAAGGACCTCTCCTCTGTCGCGTTTGTATTGAATCCGATCAATTAGAGGTTGTGGGTGTTCGATGCGCACTCCAAGTGCGAATGTCTTGGCTTCAATTTTCCATCCATTGCGATGGAACATGTGAAAAATGTCTCTTGCTGAATGTCCAGTCGCTACAATCACTTGACTCGCAGTCATCAACGTCTGATTGACTTTGAGCGTGGTGACTTTCCCTTCTTCTACCACAATATCTTCTACGCGAGCATCGAAATGAATCTCTCCCCCTGAAGCGAGTATTTGCTCTCGCATGTTCTCAATAATCTTCGGCAGCTTATTGGTTCCGATGTGTGGATGTGCATCAACTAGGATGTCATGCTCAGCACCGTGTGAAACCAATGTTTTCAAGACATCTTTGATGCTGCCTCTTTTTCCTGAACGCGTATAGAGCTTGCCATCCGAGTAAGTTCCAGCCCCTCCTTCTCCGAAACAATAGTTGGAATCAGGATCAACCTGTTGTTCTCGAATAATCTTTACCAAATCGCGTCGACGTTCACGAACAGGCTTTCCGCGTTCTAAGATGATTGGCTTGAAGCCAAGCTCAATCAAGCGCAATGCAGCGAACATACCCGCAGGTCCCATCCCGATGATGTGCACCTCCCGTGCTTCCAGAACATTTGGGTATTCTACATTGAAGTTGGGAGCTTCGTACTTCTCTCCATGGGTGAATACCTCGAGCAGAAGTTGATACACCGGTTTTTTTCTAGCGTCAATCGAACGCTTCCGAATGTGTACATCAGATACTTCATCTGGTTCAATCCCAAGGCGTTCGGCGGCACACTTGAAGAGCAATGCTTCATGATTCAAATGCTCTGGAGCCAGACGTACGGTGCATTCGCGAGACATGTGTGCAAAACTAGAGAGAAAAGATCAATCCTCCTTTTGCAAGAAATTCGAGGAAGGTGATGTTGATAATTCCCAAAAAGAGAATCCTATTGTTATTTGTAACTTAGCAAACCTTGACCATTAACATCAACTGCCATGTTCGCGAAGAGAAGAAAACGTCGTGCTGTAGCCGAGTTCTGGAACTGGTTTCAACTAAATCAGAAGTCTCTGGAAGATTTTATCGATTCTGATGCCCCAGACATCCAAGTTTACAAATCACTGCTTATCCAACTGGGTAAGGTCAGCGAACACGTAACTCCTATTTTAGAGGTCGGTAAAAAAGTGACGTACAAACTCAGCATAAATGGTGAAGGCGATCAGCAATCAGCCGAAGACCTCACTCACTTGACTTCTCAGGCCCCCGTGCTTAAAGAATGGGAGCTTTCCTTCTATCAATCGAATGGAGAAGAGACGGTATTGCAAGCCGATTCTTCATCGAACAGAACAAATGAGACCAGCGGTTCTGATCCGAACTTCAGTATGCTTGGTTCTTTGATTCCCTCTTTATCCTAGAACGCGTAGCGTGCACTGAAACCAAGTGTTGCGAAGTTTGCACGTCTGTAGTTGTCACTGTAGTTGAAAGACCGTGACCCTACCGTTTCTCGAACATCAGAAGATTGCGCTCCGATTTGGGTTTCGTTACTCACGTCTAAGCGAACCATGGTGCGAATCGCCGCAAATATTCGTTCTGAGATAGGGAAAGAACAATGCAGTCCTGCATGAACGCTTGTTCCTTTCATTTCGATATTCGCGAGGGTGTATTCGGCCCACTCAGAGTTTTGATCTCTCCTGATATCAACGGTAGTACCTCCACTTTCTGTTTGGTAAGATGCTGAGAAGCGACTTATACCGTATGCGATTCCCCAACCTATGGGTGCATTAAATCGCGAAAAGTAAGTTCGAACTTCAAGCCCAATGTCCTGACCACGAGAAACAACATCTTCTCTTACATCCCCGAAATCAGTCATCGCGGTGTTGTATTTCATTCGTCGATAGAACATCGCAACTTCAGATCTTCTATTGATACAATAAGCAAGATCTAGTTCCAATGGCAGGGTACTACCTTCAAAGAAGTCACCACCATCCGTAGGCGTCCAAGCAACTGAGACACCAGTACAAAATCGCTTTCCGATGTATCCGGTAACTTGACTCTGAGCTGTTGATGCCATCAACAACACCAACACCATTAGCGCCACCACCCTAAATAGCTTGCTATGCGTTTCTACACTTTTCATCCTTCTTCTATTTGGCGATTAGCTGACTCATGCTATCATGAACAATCCTGGTCACGCCAATGTCATTCAGTCTCTGTTGGTAAGTGAAGTTTTGATTAAGCAGGCAATCTCCGCTGCGCAAATCAAATGCCATGGTAGGCACTTCTACAGTCCACCTTGGACGAGAAGCTGCTAGAATTGTTAATGGAAGTAGTGGGTACAACAGTGTACTGTACACCCATGTCAATGGATCAATTTGCTGTGGTTGACGGTAAGACAATACTCCGGTGAAAACAAAGGCTTCCGTTTCAAAGGTATCTGGATAATCCCATACGTATTCAGCATTCAACGGAATCATCGGAATGTTTCCATGATTGAGTCTTTCGAAGAACCAGTCGTTTAGTAGGCTGATTCGATTCATTGTGGTCACGTCTATATCAATCTGATGTTCTGAAAGAAGCGTATGCTTCAGTCCAAACTCATCATTCATTCGCTGATAAGAAGCGTGCACGCGCTCTTCATAAACACCTGAGTTATGGGCATCACTGTCAAAATCCTTGTTGTACTTGTAGAAAAATGGGTTCACGAAGACAGGATTTTCAAGATTTCGTTGAAGACCTTTTCTCGCTATTTGTCGATTTTGATTTGCCTTAAAGGTATACCAATCGTTCTCAAAGAAGTTTTCGCGATCATCACGCTCTTCTGCTTCCTCGTTAGCACGTTCTTCTAGGCTGTCATAAAATGAAACGAAAGCCGAATCAAGCGAAAGTCTGCCAAATAAGGCCAGGTAAAAGTTATCTTCATTGAGCGCGGCAGATTTCGTACCCGTAGAGTCTTCTGAGACTCCCGCACTACGCTTCGCCTCGCGTTCCGCGCGCAGACGTTCTAACTTAGTCATCTCTCGCTCTATTTCCTCTACTTTCTCCTCTTCTCCTTCTCCTTCTCTTTCTTCCTCTTCCGGCTCATCAAAAGCAGACAAGGTCAGAGCATCATCCAAAGAAGGTCCATTCAAACGATATTCGATCATGATATCCTCAGCAAGGGTCACCATGAATTCATCATCAGGGTATTTAGTCATGTAATTGTACACGTCGTACGCCGCTAAGCTCAGGGCTGCTTCTTCATTCATCTCATCGAAGAAGAATGCCGAAACTGATAGTTCGCCTTGAGCATCATGGTAATCAAGCCTGCTCGTGTACCACAAATCATGTAGTTTGTATTTCGCCATTCCATAAAGTGATTTTGCACGGAATCGCTGGATGTCTTTGTTATTCCCATAAATGTTTTCAAGCACGCACGTTTCATGATAAACCTCAGTGTACCGTGCATCTCCAAGCATCATCTTCAGTGACTCCATTCGTGCTTGGTAACGAAGCTCATTGAAACGACTTTGGTCAAATTGATAGATCACCCCTTCGTTCGAATTCTCTTCGTAATCCATCAAGTCATAGAGGGCGTCACGACGCGTAGATAGGTTGGGGTGCGTACTACGTGAATCATCTGCAAGGTCACCGTCAAGGTCAATCTCCTTGATAGAATCAGGATAAAGGATATCTGGAACACGAAGGTCTCCGCTGAAGTCATTCAAATGAAAGGGAATCTCATCCAAGGGCAAGTATGAAAATTGCAGAACATCCATCGTGTTCACTGCTTCTTCCAAATCATACCCAGCATTAGCAAACAACTCAAAACCCAATCCATCGGACTCCAGTTCTAGCTCCTTGCTATATGCAGAAAGTTCGTCTAGTACTTGTGTATAGATACGATTGCTTCGCTTTAGTTTCTGGTTCTCGTTTCTGAACGAGTTGACAATGTGATTGCGTTTAACGTGAGTAATTTCGTGAGCAATGATGAAGGCAAGCTGCGCTTCATTCTCCACTTCTGCTACCAGACCTGTCGTAACAAAAATAGCACCAATCTCTGTCGCGAAGGCGTTCGCCTCCGTCTGACGCATTAAGTAAATCTGGATTCGTTCCTGGTCTTCCGGGGTATCCTTTAGCAAATGATCTTTAATCTCATTCAGGTAGTTCGAGATCGGATCGTTGAACAACACAAATCCGCTACCTAGTAGCGAGGTCGTTGAGAATGTTGAACGCTCAATGAACTTTTCCGTTGATCGATGAAGATTCTCACCTGCAATACCCGCTTGAGCTTCTTCTCGCTTAGCGAGAATTTCTGTGTAGCCCATAATCAACTCCTCAGGGAGTTCACCACTGGAAGCCAAAGGAGTGTATTCAAAATGTTGCTGGGCGTTGGAAGTAAACACGCTTCCTAAGAAAAGAACAAGGCAAAGTGTTCCCGCTATCAGATGTCTCAAGCTCGCAGTTTTTTGGTATTTGCAATATAGGGTTTCTACAAGAACTTAATTCTTACCTAAAGCTTTTAACATCCACAAAAGCCTGAATATAATCAGCTGTTATTCGCTTGTCTTTTTCAAGAATTTTAAACGTATATCCCTCTCCGAAACTTTACCTTTGAAGTAAGATCTATCCTATGAAAAAAATCCTGCGCATTGTACTCATAGTCTTCCTTCTGTTGATTGTTGCGATCATGGCCTTACCAGTGATCTTCAAAGGTCGAATCCAAGAAGAGGTCATCAATCTTGCGAATGACAATCTCACTGCTGAGCTCGCATTTAGTGACGTTTCACTCTCACTCATCAGTGATTTCCCGAACCTAACCGTCGATCTCGAAGGCCTTTCCATTACTGGATTAGAAGAATTCGCAGGACGAAAGCTGGTTGATGCAAAGCAAATCACCGCTACGGTGGATGTCATGAGCCTTTTCGGAGATACGATTGCCGTCAAAGAAATCTCCCTAATTGATCCTAAAATTAATGTCTTGGTTCTGGCCGATGGTAGTGCGAACTATGACATCGCAAAACCTGGTGAGGATTCGGAAAATAATGAAGATACTGAGTCTACAGAAAGTGGTGGATTTGGACTTGAGCTCACCGCTTACACCATTGAAAATGGAAGTATCTCGTACGTAGATCATATGCTACCCATGAATATTCAAGTGGTAGATCTTGACCACGAAGGAAGCGGAAATTTCTCCGATGTACTTTTTACGTTGGCAACAAACACTACTATTGAAAAGCTTGATCTTGTCTACGACGGAAGTAGGTACATCAACAGTGCTCCACTTGACCTAAAGGCTGATCTAGAGATCGATAACGCGAACAGCAAATACACCTTTAAGGAGAACGAGCTAAAAATCAACGAGCTCACTCTTCAAGCAGATGGATATGTGGCCATGCCCACAAACGATATCGAGATGGACATCGACTTCGCGGCTCCTGGGGCTGAAATCATCCACCTTTTATCAATGGTACCAGCAGAATTCGCTCATGATTTGGCGGGGGTTCAAGCTGCAGGTAGGATGGATCTCAATGGATTTATTCGCGGGATACTCAGTGATACCTCTATGCCAGGGTTTGGATTGAATTTGAGCGTTGCAGATGGTAGCTTCAACTACCCTGACATGCCACAAGGTGTAGAAAACATTGTCATCGATGCTGTCATTGATGCCACTCAAGGAATTGATCACGACGCACTTACCCTTGACATCAATCAATTTTACATGGAAATGGCCAATAATCCTGTTGACCTTAAGCTTCATGTAGCCAACCCATACACTGACCCCTTGGTTGATTGTGATGTGACAGCAAAAGTCAATTTTGAATCCTTAAGCGAGGTTATTCCATTGGAAAAAGGTGATGAACTCACTGGTTCTGTTAACGCTGATGTTCAACTCAAAGGACGTATGTCTGCCATTGAAGAAGAGCGATACAATGATTTCACCGCTTCAGGAGAAATGGTCTTATTGAACCTCATCTATTCCAGCGATAGCTTACCATACGACATGGATATTAGAAGCGCCTATTTCAACTTCTCGCCGCAATATATTGAGTTAAGTGGCTTTAATGCTATGGTCGGAAAAACAGACATGAAAGCGGAGGGTCAGATCACCAATTACCTTGATTATGCACTTCGTGACTCGATGCTCACCGGAGACTTTGATGTCCGTTGTAGCATGATGGATCTGAATGAATTCATGAGCGAAGAAGGAGAAGAGTTAGAATCAGAAGGAGAATCAAAAACAGAGGTTGGCAAGATTGAGTTACCAGGAAATATTGATTTTGAATTGGATCTCGCCTTTGACAATGTGTTGTATGACGACATTGAGATTTCGAATGGTTCGGGGAAAATGAAACTTAGAGACCAAGTAGCTTACATGTCTGGAGTTGAGCTCGACATGCTTGGAGGAAGCGTTGTGCTCGATGGTAGTTATGATTCAAAACCAGCGGATGTCCTCATGAATATGGATTTCGGCATCAAAAATTTCAACATCAAAGAGACCGCTGAGGCCTTTGGAACCATCGAGAAACTCGCTCCTATCGCAAAAAGCTGCCTCGGAAGCTTTAGTACCAACATGCATCTCGATTGCGCATTAAATGCAGCCATGGAGCCTATTGAAGAAACCATCAATGGAGGTGGCGGTATGCAAACGACCAGTGTTTACGTGGAAAAATTCGAACCACTAAATAAGGTGGCAGGTGAATTGGGAATCGATCGTCTGGCAAAACAAACCATAGATGATGTCAACATCTCTTACCGTTTCGAAAACGGACGCGTATTCGCTGATCCGTTTACCATCAAACTCGAAGGAATTCCAACAGAGATTGAAGGTAGTATGAGCTTCTCACAGGAACTGGACTACCGTATGAAAATGGATGTCCCCGAGGATAAATTACCTGGAAACTTGGGGAACCAAGCTTCAAGCCTCCTACAATCGATCAATGACAAAGTGGGTAGTAACATCAACGTGGGCACCACCATTCCAGTCAGCATGAAGATTACCGGGACCATGGACAAACCAAAGGTTGAAGGGAATTACGGTGATTTGATCCAAGAGCAAAAGGAAGAGATCAAGGAACAGGTGATTGAAGCTGTGGAGGAAGCAGTCGAAGAGCAAGTTGACAATGCAAAGGAAGAAGCTATTGCCAAGGCCAAAGAAGAAGCAGACCAGTTGATGGCTGATGTACAAGCCCAAGCTGATCAGATCTTAGCCGATGCTAAAAAAACCGCTGATGAACTCAAGGCGAAAGCATACGAAGAGGCACAAAAAGTAGAAGACAGTGCAAAAAATCCTTTCGAAAAGGCGGCTAAAAAGCTCGCGGCAGATAAATTGCGCCAAGAAGCTGACAAGGCACATACGAAAGCCTTAGAAGAAGCACAGAAAAAGGCAGATGGAATTCTGCAAAAAGCCCAAGAACAAGCAGATGCAAAAATTGCAGCTGCTGAAGCACAGTAATGGCACCAATCTTGCGTTTGTATTTGAGATGATGAAAGCAACACTTTTCCTAGCACTATCCTTTTTCCTCGTCACAACCGGAGTTTCCGGACAAGATGAATGTGATTATGACCCCGGACCAAAAGTCCAGAAGCTGATTGAAAAGTCACAAGACAAAAAAAAGTACGACAGTGATAAGCGACGAGGTTTCATGGAAGAAGCCTTAGAAGAAGACGAGAATTGTCTGCCTTGTCTAATGCGTTTAGGAGAATCGGCTTTTAAAATCGCTAAACGCGGAAACGCAAGCTTTGGTCAAGCTGAATCATACTTTGAACGCGTAAAAGAACGCTGTGATGAATACCACAGTGAACTTTGGTATTTCCTTGGAGCGATTTACTACGCCGAACAGCGCTATGAAGAGGCCCTGGATGCCTTTGACAGATTCATTCACTTCCCTGACGATGACCCCTCGAAATTTGATCGTGATTACGACAAGAAATACGAGGAAGTACAAGGAGCGCTGCCGTATGTTCAGTTCTACAACGATTACTACAGAAACGATGGAGAACTCGACATTGTGGCCGTTGATGGCGTTTCTTCGGTAAATGACGACTACCTCCCTGCCCTATCGCCAGATGGCGAAATCATGTTCTACACTCGGAAGTTCATGAAAAAGGCGAAAGGTGATCTTGTGAGTCGTCAAGTGGAAGAATTCACCTGGAGTCACCGAACGAACATTAATACTGATTTTGATGGTGGTGATGCGCTGCCTCAACCCTTCAATATGGGAGATAACTACGGAGGTGCAAGTATCTCCGTTGACAACCGTGAATTGTACATCGCGAAGCGTAATCCTGCTCCAGAGAACCCAGAAAACATTGACATTTTCAGAACTCGATACGAGTATACATTTGATGAAACCCAAGGCAAAAATGTCTACAAATGGGCACCGCTAGAAGACTTAGGAGAAAACATCAATACCGAAAGCGGTTGGGAAAGTCAGCCCTCATTAAGTGGTGATGGAAAGACCCTCTACTTCGCCACAGTGAGAGCGGATAGTAAACCTGATCGCAACGGGAACCCTTCAACCGACATCTACTACAGTTCTCGTATGCCAGACGGCTCTTGGGGACCAGCGAAACCAATCAAAGGTGAGATAAACACTGAATACAACGACAAAGCTCCCTTCATGCACTCAGATAGTCATACGCTATACTTTGCCAGCGATCGCAAACCGAGCGGTGGTGGGTATGACATCTGGTACACACGTCAACAAGGCGATGGAAGCTGGTCTTCACCGAGAAATATTGGTGCCCCAATCAACTCAGACGACGATGAGCACGGAATGATTGTGAGTTCAGACGGTGAAGAAGCCTACTTCGCTTCCCGAAGAATGCGAGGATCGCGAGGTCTCGACATCTACTCCTTCCCACTACCTGAAGATGCACGTCCTGAAAAAGTAGTCATCCTTAAAGGAAAGGTCGAAGATGAAAATGGGGGTGTTCCAGAAGATGCCCGCATCGAAATCAACTACGTGCAAAGCAAAGAAGTTGATGTGGGGGAAGTCAATAACGACGACGGTGCCTACGCTACCATTGTCAATGTTGATCGTGCCGAGGATGTTTTGGTACAGGTAAAGGCCAAAGACGCTGCGTTCAACACCCACATCGTGGTTGATCAAGACGAACCGATTCCGCCAAGTGTGGTGAAGCTGGAGGTTAAAACGGAAGAAGTGAAACGTTCTAAGCCCTTCATCATTCCTGATATTTTCTATGCCACGAATAGCTCAGACATCAACCGCGGATCTAAGCTTGTTCTTGACTCCTTTGCGCAGTACCTGATTGAGAATCCGAATATCTCGATTGAGATTGGCGGACACACCGACGACCGAGGTGGAGATTCTGATAATCTCGCACTTTCTATGGACCGTGCCTTTGAGGTCAAGGGATACTTAGAATCGAAAGGAGTTCCAGGAAAAAGAATCTCTGCCCAAGGCTATGGAGAGACCCGTCCGATTGAAGACAATTCAACCGAAGAAGGGCGTGCGAAGAACCGCAGAACCGAATTCACCATTACCCGCATGTAATTCCTGCGATTCCACAGGTTTCAGGAAAGTTCATTGTTCTATATTTGCCGCAAATCTTTTGCGACGAAAATGAAAAAGTTACTCTTTATCGCGTTGGCTGCAGGACTATATGCATGCGGCGGATCGCACGACCATGACGGTCATGACCACGGTGATCACGCAGATCACAACCACGAACAAGAAACAATGGAAGAAACACCAGCCATGGCAGTTGCTATGTACGGTGCAGACTTCGATACAACTGGCGCTGCTGGAGTTGCTATGATGGCATCGAACGTTGAAGCTGGAAACACGAACGGTGTTTACAAAGCGAAAATCGTTGAGAGCTGCCAGAAAATGGGATGCTGGATGTCAGTAGAAGATGCTGAAGGACAGCCAATGATGGTATACATGGGTGACCATGAGTTCTTCGTACCGAAGACAGGTGTTGACGGGCTTGACTGCTACATCGCAGGAAATGCATACTACGATACACTTTCTGTAGACTTCCAGAAGCACCTTCTAGAAGATGCCAATGCTCCTCAAGAAGAGATCGATGCGATCACAGAAGAGAAGTACGAAATGGCATTCACAGCTACTGGTGTAATGATTGAAGGATACGAAGCTCCAGCTGAAATGGAAGGAGACCACGATCACGAGCATGACCATGATGGTGAAAGCCATGAGCATGATCACGATCACGAAGGTGACCACGACCATGAGCACGAAGGAGAAGCAGCTTCTCACTAAGCTGAACACAATATTTCGAAAAAGGGCTGCCGGTTAGGTAGCCCTTTTTTATTGCCCTTATCTCAAGGTTTTTGCGGTGTAATAACGTCCACAGAATAGCGTTGATAAATAAGCGACCACGAAACCTGCAAGCATCGCTGTATCGCTACCTTTAAATGTTCTGTGAACTATAGTTTTAGGAACACTGTACCGCGTTGGTACAGTAGTTGCCTATGTATTGAAAACCAACGCCTCATGCGCAAGAATCCATCCATCGGGATACTGACTGTCGCTCTGCTTTTTAGTATGACATCCTTCGCTCAGAAGACGGCTACTTATGTAGCACCTGATCGAATGTACCGGGATGCTGTAGATCTCTTTGATAAAGAGAAATACGCAGCGGCTCAAGATAAATTTGAGCAATACATTGCAGACGATCCGAATGAACATTCTGAACGTTCAATCAATGCAGAATACTATGCCGGTCTTTGTGCGATGTATCTCTTTCATAAAGATGCTGAGTACCGCCTCGAAACTTTCGTAGCTGATCATCCTGAGAGTCCTTGGGTTCGTCAGGTGTTCTACGAGCTCGCGAGTTATAACTATCGTCGAAAGCGCTACAAAAAGGCCTTGGACTGGTTTGAGCAAACCGATCCTCGTGTACTTCCGGCAAGCAAGCAAACCGAATTCAAATTCAAGCGCGGACATTCATACTTCGAGCAGGAGCAGCTCGAAGCAGCGCGTCAAGACTTCTATGAAGTAAAAGACACTGAAGGAGACTTTGGTGTTCCATCAACCTACTACTACAGCCACATTGTCTACAAGCAAGGTGATTACGAAACAGCACTCGATGGCTTCAAGAAGTTGGAGAAGGATCCGAACTTCGCCCCGATTGTTCCATACTACATCACACAGATCTTGTACAAACAAGGGAGATACGATGAAGTATTGACCTACGCTCCTACTTTCCTTGATTCTTCGAACGTATCGAATACGAAGAGACTTCCTGAGATTTCACGACTGATCGGAGATTCTTACTACCGCGAATCACAGTATGAAGAAGCCATTCCATACCTAGAGTTGTATCACAACGAGATTAACAAGAAGGACAAAAGCCGAGAGGATTTCTTCCAGATGGGTTACTGCTTCTATCAGACAGGGAAATTCCAAGAAGCGCTAGAGTACTTAAATGAATCGTCAAAAGAAGATGACGAACTCGGACAGAGCTCTATCTACCATATGGCGGATTGTTACTTGAAACTTGATCAAAAGCCATACGCTCGAACGGCATTCCGCGAAGCGTCAGAAATGAATCACAACTTTGAGATTAAAGAAGACGCCCTGTTCAACTACGCGAAGCTGGCTTTTGAGCTTTCATACAACCCATTTGACGAAGCCATTACTGCCTTCGAATCCTACTTGGTTGAATACCCTGAGTCTCCTCGTCGTGAAGAGGCTTACGAGTTCTTGTTGAATGTTTATATGAAGACTAAGGCCTATGCTAAGGCACTTGAGTCGCTTGACCGAATTGAAAACAAAGACACACGCACGAAAGAAGCTTACCAAGTAGTAGCTTTCAATCAGGGCGTGGAACTTTTCAAAGCAGGTAACTACACCCAAGCCGAGTCATTCTTCTCGAAGGTGAACACCTATCCTGTGAATGCAGCGCTGACCGCTGAATCTATGTTCTGGCTTGCAGAAATTGCTTACAACGAAAAGGCGTACACAAAAGCTACCGGGTTGTACAATCAGTTCTTAAAAGAGCCTGGTGGATACCAAAGTCCGTACTACAACGAAGCCAACTACGGTGCCGGTTACAGCCTTTTCAATCAGCGCAAATACGTATCAGCTGCTTCTTCTTTCAGAAAATACGTTGATCAATTCAAAGGCGATGATATGAAGCGTAAGAATGATGCGTTGCTTCGTGTGGGTGATTGCTATTACGTTAACAAGCAGTATGACTTAGCTATTGAATATTATGATCGCGCTATCGCGGAAGCTCAGTTCAATGAAGACTATGCCATGTATCAGAAAGCCATCTGTTACGGCTTGAAAGACGACAATGGAAGCGAGATCGCGACCTTGAAGAAAATCATCGATACTCAGACTGATTCAAAATTCACAGAAGCAGCGAAGTACCAGCTTGGAAAGAGTTACCTAGAAGCTAACAATCCGGGCGAAGCCCGCTTTTGGTTTGAGAACATTCTTCAGGAACACCCGAACAGTGCTTATGTGAAGAATAGTCTCCTGGATCTGTGTCTTGTTTATCTCAAGCTAGGCAACAATCAGAAAGTGGTTGAGCTTTGGAACCAAATCAAGACCACCTATCCGAATGATGAGGTGACCATTGATGCATTCAACTTGGTGGAGAATATCCTACTTGAAGAAGGCTTGATGGACGAGCTTCCTGATAACCTTGGTTTGACGGATGCAGACATTGAGAAGAAAATATACAATGCAGCGGCAGACTTCGCCATTTCTGGCGATTGCGCTACAGCTATTTCCAAACTCGAAGAGTACTTGAGAAAGTACCAGCCTGGCATCTACGCTACACCTGCGAATTACTACATCGCAAGCTGCTACTTCGAGCAAGGGAATACTGAACAGGCATTGAACAGTTACAACTATGTCATCACTCAACCGGTGAGCGACTTCACCGAAGAATCACTCATTGCTGCAGCAACGATCAACTACAACAATCGTAACTATCAGCAAGCGTTGAACCACTACATCGAACTTGAAGGCGTCGCTTCACTCGAGAAAAACGAACTCGAAGCTCAGATTGGTCAAATGCGCTGTCACTACCTTCTCGGACAAGTTGACTACGCTCTTCAATATGCTGAGAAAGTGATCCTGAATGAAGGAACACCAGATGAAATCCTCACTACTGCTCACCTATGGAAAGGGCGTATCCTTCAGGAGCAAGGGAAATTTGACGACGCATACTACGACTATGTCGAAGTAGTGAAGCGCGGAGGCAAACAAGGTGCCGAAGCGAAATTTCACATGGCTGAAATCGCTTACGCGAAAGAAGCTTATAAAGCAGCGGAAACAGAGATTTTCGAATTGATTGAAAACTTCTCTGCTTATGCGGAATGGAAGTTCAAAGGCTTCCTCCTTCTTTCAGACGTATACATCGGTTTGGAAGATCTATTCCAGGCTAGAGTGACACTCGAAACCATCCTAGACAATGTCTCTGAGAGTTGGGTTGTCATGGAGGCAGAGAATAAACTACAAGCCCTCGAAGCATTGGAGAACCAGGAAACCCGAGGAGCTGAAGAACCGGAAGAAGAAATTGAGATCGACCTCAACGAAGACAATAAATAGTACGGCCATGAAGAAGTATATCACATATAGCCTCACCGTTGCTCTAGCCATCATTTGTGGAACCGGAGCCTGGGCTCAAGAAGATACCTTGAGCATGGACGTGACCTTCACAGGTACTCAAGAACTGTTTTTGAAGAATGCTGCCAAGCAACAAGCTTGGCCCAAAATCAAAGAATCAGTGGTGGAGATTCCATCGATCAAGTATACTTTGATTCCAAACAAACAGCAAGTTTCGATTCAACCCAAATTGATTGAACCTGCGAAGGTCTTGGTAGAATCGAAGTTGACGAAGCTGTACAAAGGACATGTCCGCGCTGGGTTTGGTTTGTATACCACGCCCCTTCTTGATCTCCACTACATGGATGGACGATCACGAAACGGAGTGTGGGGAGTAAACTACTACCACTTGAGTAGTGCCGGTGGGGTTGCTCTCGAAGATTCGATTCCAGATAGTTTCTCAACGAACTCAGTGCGTCTTTGGGGACGTAAATTCCTCAAGAAACATGCGATTGAAGGCGCTTTCGAATGGGACCGTGATGTGGTGAACTACTACGGCTTCGATCCTTACCTGAACTGGGATGCTGATATCTCGGACACAAAACAGCGATTCAATAACATTCAGGGAGACCTGCAATTGATTAGCTACCATCGCGATTCAAGCCAAGTGAATTACCACGGTGGTATTAAGTTCCGCAATTTCAGAGATTTGGATGACGGAGTGGAAAACAATGTAGATGTCCGCACCCACCTCAGAACTACAAAAGGAACTGAGACATACCACGGTGATATCTCCATCAATTACAATGACTACACCTTCACGAATCTGAATGACAGTACCGAAGGCAACCAAGATCAAGTATTGATTCAGGTGGCACCTCAAATTCAGACCCGTATTGGGAATTTCATGGTAAATGTAGGAGCCGGGATTTGGATCGATGCACAGAGTGAGCGTCCGTTCCACTTCTACCCTCTTGCTGAGGCGAGCTACAGCCTTCTTGATGACCTCTTCATTCCTTATGTTGGGGTTCAAGGACGTGTAGAACAGAACACCTACCGCAGCATCACAGATGACAACCCATTCGTATTGAATGATATTGAAATCAAGAATACGAACCGTCGTCTTGAACTCTTCGGAGGAATTCGCGGAACCCTGTCTTCGACAACAAGCTTCAATGCACGACTATCTACGACACGTTTTGAAGACTACATGTACTTCGTGAATGACTCAACCTACAGCCCAGGATCACGTTTCTTCGCGCTGTACGACGATCTAACCGTATTCAACCTTCGTGGAGAAGTGAGCATCAACAATGGCGAAAAGCTTCATATGCAATTGCGAGGAGATTACTTCTTGTACAGCACCGATGAAGAAGAACACCCATGGTACCAGCCAACTACGCGTGTTACAGTGACTACTTCGTATAATTTGGTAGATAAACTGGTATTGAACCTCGATATCTTCACTGAAGGACAGCGTAAGGCGAAGTCACTTGTACAACATCAAGACGGCACGCTTGAAAGTGACGGCAGCTACACAGTAGATCTGAAAGGATACGCTGATGTGAATCTTGGCGTTGAATACCGTTACTCGAAGCGCTTGAGTGCTTGGGTTCGATTCAACAACATGTTCGCCGCAAGATACCAGCAATGGTCTCCGTACAATGTACAGCGATTCAATGCGATGCTTGGAGCGAGCTATTCGTTCTAATTAGAGATAACTGCGGATAAGTTCCGCTAGGACTAGAGGCTTAAAAGGCTTGGTGATGATCTTGTTCATTCCAACCTCGTAGGCCTTTTGTTCTGTTCGGTCTGAAACATCAGCAGTGAATCCTAGGATTGGAAGATCATCATAGGCACCGTGATTCCTGAGGTGCTGAGTTGCCTCGAATCCATCCATAAAAGGCATTTGGATATCCATCAAAACAATTCTAGGTGTGTGCTTGATGACTTCCTCTACAGCTTCCTTTCCGTTACTTGCTGAGCGCGTAACGGCTCCCCATTGTTTAAGGAAGGCTTCAGCCACTTTGAGGTTAATCTCGTTATCATCGACGATCAGAATGTCTACACCATTTAAATCAAATTGATGCGGTTGCTGGTCTGTGGGAACTTCGAGCTCCTGTTCTGATATTTTAAAAGGAATTCGAACTGTGAAAACAGATCCCATACCTACTTGGCTTTCTACCTCAATATTTCCACCCTGGAGTTCAACCAATCGCTTTGTAATCGAAAGACCTAAACCAGTTCCACCTTCAGGACGATAAACATTCCTATTGACTTGTTCAAAGGCGTCAAAGATAGAATGCAGATCTTCAGGGGGAATTCCTTCTCCGGTGTCAGAAACAACCAATCGGATGAGGGCTGTTTCATCTGTAGCATATTCAATTCCGACGCTGAGACTAACCGAACCCCGGTGTGTAAACTTCAAGGCATTACTGATCAGGTTATTCAAGATCTGCTGCAGACGAAGTTCGTCTCCGATCACAACCAAATCTTGAGGGAAATCTACATGACAAGCACAGTCAATCCCTTTTTCCATTGCCTTTGGACCGTGAGTTGCCTTGATATTCTGAACCTGGTCAAGTAGGTTAAATGGAAGTGATTTAAAGGCAAATCGCTCTGCCTCAATTTTCTCGAAATCGAGAATATCGTTCACCAGACCTAGGAGATTATTCGCACTGAAATCGATCATTGAAATGAACTCTTTCTGTTTCTCGCTTAGTTCTGTTGACTGCATCAAGCGCGCCAGAGATACCACTGCATGTATAGGTGTGCGAATCTCATGACTCATCACCGACAAAAACTCGTCTTTCGCCTTGTTCGCTTTCTCTGCTTGTTGCTTTGCCTTCTGGAGATCGGTTACATCCGTTGCATAAACATTCACGACTCTTCGTTCAGCAATGGGCACTATGATGACCTGGTACTGCTTTTTGCCTGCGATAATCACCGTTTCTTTTCGGTTTCTCTCGTCAATGGAGTTTTTAACTAACGATTTGACCTTGTCGAATTGACTCGGGTCATCTGAAATCAATATGGCTTCGAGCAGTTGTTTTGACTCATCATTGGCAAGGAGAAGCTCACCTTCGTAACTAATCTTGAAAACGGGGTTCGGATTCTCAGTGTGAAGTCTGGCATTTTCGCGGTTTTCTTCCTCCACCAAATTGCGTGCAATTTTCTGTGCCGAGATGATTGCAATGTTACGCACCACACGTTCATGATGCGAGGTAAAGAACCCGGGGTCTGGATGTTCGCTATCAATAACCCCAATCACCTTTCCTTCAGAAATAATAGGCACCGCCAATTCGGATGCACGCGCGAGGTCGTCAACGATGTAACGCTTGTCTTGGCTTACATCTTGAACGAGCTCTGGTTTACCTGTCAGAGCAACAGAACCAACAATACCTTTTCCAATAGGGATTTCGATCGGCTGAAAAACCTTTCGATAATCTTGGCGTTTGTTACCGAATGCCGCTTTCTGAACAAGCATTCCGCATTGTTCGTCTACAATATAGAGCACACAATCAACGAAGCCCAAACGGTGTACACAGTTCTCCGCAATGTCCCATAGTATATCATCAACGGAATTCTGCTGAAATATTGATACTGCGAAATACTCAATTACCTTTAAGTGCTCCTCAAGTTGTTCGGCCGAATGCTTAATCTCACGATGTGGCATAGCGCTTCGAAAATAGGCAAAATGACCTTGGATTTGCCAATTTTTTCAAGAGTTACTCAACTATCAGACACCGACTTACACATAAGCGTGGAAAAGTGTGCCAAAAATGTTGAAAAATGCCAGAATTGACGCGGCTTTGAGGCTGATTTGGGGTTAAAATTTCGTATCTTTGAAAGATGCCTAAAACCTAGGAAAAACAAGGGTTACAGGTTGATTTTAGAGAAACAGAAAACGTTAGAAATGAGCGAAGAGAATCAGAAGCAATATAGCGCTGATAGTATCCAGTCGTTAGAGGGAATGGAACACGTGCGTAAGCGTCCTTCAATGTACATTGGAGATGTTGGCGTTCGTGGTCTTCACCACTTGGTTTACGAGGTGGTAGATAACTCTATCGATGAGGCCCTTGCCGGCCACTGTGATACCATCGCTGTGACCATTCATGAAGGAAATTCGATCACTGTTACTGATAACGGACGTGGTATCCCAGTGGATATTCACAAGAAGGAAGGTGTTTCTGCCCTCGAGGTAGTGATGACCAAGATCGGTGCCGGTGGTAAGTTCGATAAGGGCTCATACAAGGTATCAGGAGGTCTTCACGGTGTGGGAGTTTCATGTGTGAATGCACTTTCTACAGCGCTGCGCGCCGAAGTGCATCGCGATGGAAAAATATGGGAGCAGGAATATTCCATTGGTAAAGCAAAGTACCCAGCACGTGAGATTGGGACAACCGACACCACCGGTACAAAAGTGACATTCCAGCCGGATGACACCATCTTCGAAGCACTGGAATACAACTACGAGACACTTTCTAAACGTCTACGCGAGTTGGCTTACCTAAACAAAGGAATTCACCTCACGATTACCGATGAGCGCGAAAAAGACGAAGAAGGAAATTTCATCTCTGAGATTTTCCACTCACAAACAGGATTAGTTGAATTCGTTCAATACATCGATGAGAACCGTGAGCAGCTAATCGAAGAGGTGATTCACGTTGAAGGAGAAAAGAATGGTGTACCTGTCGAAGTTGCGATGGTATACAACACATCATTCAACGAGAATATCCACTCGTATGTGAATAACATCAACACTCACGAAGGTGGTACACACCTTTCAGGTTTCCGTCGTGGATTGACCAATACTCTAAAGAAGTACGCTGAGCAATCAGGAATGCTTGATAAACTCAAGTTCGAAATCGCCGGTGACGACTTCCGTGAAGGATTAACAGCTATCATCTCCGTGAAGGTGGCTGAACCTCAGTTCGAAGGTCAGACAAAAACAAAACTGGGTAACCGTGAAGTAACGGCGTCTGTATCACAGGCAGTAAGCGAAATGGTATCCAACTATTTGGAAGAGCACCCGAACGATGCGAAGCAAATCGTTCAGAAGGTAATCTTGGCTGCACAAGCGCGTCACGCTGCACGCAAAGCGCGTGAAATGGTACAGCGTAAGACAGTCATGAGCGGAAGTGGTCTACCAGGTAAACTGGCTGACTGTTCTGAAAAAGACCCTACACTTTGTGAGCTATTCCTTGTCGAGGGAGACTCGGCAGGTGGTACTGCAAAACAAGGACGTGACCGTAACTTTCAGGCAATTATGCCGCTCCGTGGTAAGATCTTGAACGTGGAGAAAGCCATGCATCACAAGATTTTTGATAACGAAGAAATTAAAAACATCTACACGGCACTTGGAGTGACCCTCGGTACCGAGGAAGACAGCAAGGCCTTGAACATGACTAAGCTTCGTTACCACAAGATTGTCATCATGTGTGATGCCGACGTCGATGGTTCACACATCGAAACACTGATTTTGACTTTCTTCTTCCGTCACATGAAAGAGTTGATTGAAAACGGATACGTATACATTGCTACGCCACCACTTTACTTAGTAAAGAAAGGTGCAAAGCAAGAATACGCCTGGAACGATCAAGAACGTGATGAGTGGATTGAAAAACTCCGCGGTAGCGGAACAGAAAGTAGCGTAAACATTCAGCGTTACAAGGGTCTTGGAGAGATGAACGCGGAACAACTTTGGGACACTACTATGAACCCAGAGTTCAGAACGCTTCGTCGAGTGACCATCGAAAACGCCGCAGAGTGTGATCACATCTTCTCAATGTTGATGGGTGATGACGTGCCTCCACGTCGTGCCTTCATCGAAGAGAATGCAAAGTACGCGAATATCGACGCGTAATTCGATAAATGATTCATGAAGAAGGGCGGGTTTTCCTGCCCTTTTTCTTTTGCTGTACCTTGCGACACCAATATGAAATCTTTCTACGAAAACAAACACGTCTGGATCACTGGTGCCTCTTCTGGAATTGGAAAAGCACTGACGCAGACATTGTCATCATACGGTGCCCGGCTCATTATCTCGTCACGTCGTGAAGAAGCGTTGAAGGAAGTAAGAGAGACATGTGCCTTCCCCGAAAAAATTGGCATTCTCCCACTTGATTTAGCAGATGGAGATTCGCTACCTGAAAAAGTCGCGATCGCTATCGGCATGGCTGGAGGACAGATTGACATGATGGTCCACAACGGCGGAATCAGTCAACGTTCCTTGGTGAAGGATACTGATATCTCCGTTGACCGTAAGGTCATGGAGATAGACTATTTTGGGACGGTCGCACTCACCAAAGCGCTATTACCTCACTTTTTAGAGAATCAAAGCGGACACTTCGCTGTAGTGACAAGCTTGATGGGAGTCTTCTCTTCTCCAATGAGATCAGGCTACTGCGCTGCAAAACATGCCCTCCATGGATTTTTCGATGCCTTACGTGCTGAACATCACGAGGATAACATTTACGTCTCGATTATTTGTCCAGGCTTTATTCGCACAGAGATTTCTAAGAATGCACTGGTCGGAGATGGGTCAAAACAAGAGACTATGGACCAAGCCACCGACAAGGGATTGACCCCTGAGCAATGTGCGCAACGAATGGCTAAAGCCATTAGCAAACGCAAGCCTGAAATTTATGTCGGAAAAAAGGAAATTTTGGCAATTTATTTAAAGCGTTGGATGCCAGGTGTATTGCGCCGAATTATAAGAAAAGCAGCGGTCACATAACCCCGCCTTGGTAGGAACAATTCTACCTTAACGTTGTTTCATCCCGTAAATTTGCAGCTTCAGCGCAACACGCTACAGAGTCCGATTTATGAGAAACAACCTAACGAACTCTTTACTGTCTCCTTGGCAACGTTTATGGAGACTACTCAACGGCGAGCGAAAACTACTTGGTAAGATCTTTCTTATCGCAGCTTTTGGAGGTCTTATTGGTCTCTCTCTTCCCCTCGGTATTCAGGCTATCATCAACTTCATTCAAGCAGGTCGTGTCAGCACCTCTTGGATCGTTCTGATATCCTTTGTACTTCTCGGAATCTTCTTTAGTGGATGGCTTCAAATTCGACAGCAGTGGCTAACGGAGTATCTGCAACAAAGAATCTTCAGTAAAGCCAGCATTGAATTCTCTGTACGCCTTCCTAAACTCTTGTTCAGAGAGCTTGAAAAAAGAAATCCTGCTGAGTTGATGAACCGTTTCTTCGACGTCTTGACGTTGCAGAAAGGGATCAGTAAATTGATTATTGATTTTTCTACAGCCGTACTTCAGATCTTCTTCGGATTGATCCTTCTGGGCTTGTACCACCCCTTCTTTATCCTCTTCGATTTCGCGCTTATCATCCTCATGTTCTTCCTCTTTAGAATGGCCATGAGGCGAGGACTCAACACGAGTATCCAAGAAAGTACTTGGAAATACTCTGTTGTTCGATGGCTTGAAGAGGTGGCACTGAACCTTGAATCATTCAGAATGACACCTGCCACAACCATGGCAGAAAAGCAGACGGATAATCTCACTGATAAGTACCTCGATGCCCGCACAGAGCACTTCAAGGTACTTGTTCGACACTACATCGCTCTCCTCGTCTTTAAGCTGATCATTGCAGCAGGTCTCCTACTTCTCGGTTCCCTGCTTGTAATCAACAACCAAATTGGAATTGGTCAGTTCGTAGCAGCCGAGATCGTTATCCTCTTGATTAGTTCTTCGGTAGAGAAGGTGATGTTGAACCTTGAGACAGTGTATGATGTCCTTACTGCCCTTGAGAAGGTAGGGTCAGTTACTGATTTGAAACTGGAACCAGGAGGAAGCATAAAGAACCAATCGTCGAATGCTCCGCTCTTGAAAATGGAGGATGTCATTATCCAAGAAGACAATTACACTTCTCAACTTGAGATCGAGGAACTTCAGATAAATGAAGGGGATCGAGTCTTTATCAGCTATGAGCACCCCTTCTTGGTACGTACCATGGTGCAGCTTATCACGGCGCGTGACTGCAATTTCCAAGGGCATGTCCACTATCGTGGGAAATCGTTGAAGACCTTCAACAAAGACCTCTACCGAATTTCTGTAGGTGAAATTTGGGGGCGTGACACTCTGTTCACTGATACGGTGTTTGAAAACATCCGTATGGGACGCGATATCCCGGATGAGTCTGTTGACAAGGTCTTGAACGAAATGGGACTCATCAAAGATGTGCGCTTCCTTCCAGAGGGAGAAAACACGATGGTACTGCCCTTCTCGAACCTGCTGTCCAACTCATTGACGAAAGGAATTCTCTTAGCTCGTATGGTGGTTGATAAACCAGATATTCTAATCGTCGATGCTGAGCAATTGCCTTCTGATCCTGTGCGAAAGAAGCAGTTGTTGAATTACCTACTTGATCCAATCCATCCTTGGGCTTTGATATTCCTTGGAGAAACGGATCCAGGGTCTGAGTTCTTCGATTTGCGATGAAAATATGACGACGGTGTTCTCCGTAAAGAAAGCTGATAGATTATGCTGAACATTAGTCCAAATACAACACCTGAACGCGAGAAGCACCTGCACTCAAAAAGTCTCGAAAGACTGGAGGGTAAGGGCGAGCAGACTAAGTTCCTGCGAATGTTAGGAATCAGCTTCGGTATCCTAGTCATCCTCATGCTCTTGCCTTGGACACAGAACCTGAATGCTCCGGGTGAGGTCATTTCTCGGTTCCCTGATAAAAAACCGCAGCAGATCAATTCTCTGATCGATGGCCGTATCAAAAAATGGTACGCATTTGAAGGGCAGAATATTAACGCTGGAGATACGATTGTCACCTTGACGGAAGTCAAGCCAGAATTCCTAGATGAGGACCTCATTCCAAGAACGCAGGCTTTGGTTCGTGCGAAGGAAGAGGCCATCGTGCTATATACGAACAAGCTGGAGGCTTTATCTAATCAAGAAGTTATTCTAGAAGAGCGACGTGAGTTGGCTATTCAACAGGCGAAACTTAAAATTCAGCAGTCCATTCAGAAGGTAGCAGCGGATAGCGCTGCAGCTGTTCAGGCTAGAATTGATCGCGATATCGCCAATGAACGTGAGAAACGTGCGTATCAACTGTTCGAAGATGGGTTGATCACACAAACAGACCTTGAGTCACGCATCTTGAAAAAGCAGGAAGCTCAAGCAAAATTTGTCAAGGCTGAGAACACCTTGAGCACGACGCGTCAATCCTTAAGCGTGGCTCGATTAGATGTTCGCAGCAAACGCGCTGAATACAACGATAAAATTGCAAATAACCAGAGCGACCAAGCTTCAACTGGTGCTGCGAAGCAAGACGCTATCGCGGAAAAGACCAAATTAGAAAACACCTTGGCCAACTACCGCACACGTCAAACAGGCCAAGTGATCCTTGCACCTCAAGGCGGACGAATAGTGAGCACAATGCAAGGTGGTGTGGGTGAAATCATCAGGGCCGGAGCTTCTGTTTGTACCGTACAACCACTCGACTTCCAAGAAGCTGCAGAACTCTACGTCAACGCCATGGATGTACCTTTGATTCATCCAGGAGAAAACGTTCGACTTCAGTTTGATGGATGGCCCGCATTGGTATTTTCAGGCTGGCCAAGTGCCTCTGTCGGAACCTTCGGAGGACGCGTAGTGAGCGTTGATCAGGTGATTAACGCCAGAGGAAAGTACCGCGTCATAATTATCCCTGAGGAAGGAGAATCATGGCCTCGTCCTTTGAGTATTGGATCAGGTGTATACGGAATGGTACTCTTGAAAGATGTACCGCTCGGATATGAACTTTGGCGACAAATCAACGGCTTCCCTCCTGAGTTCTACAAAGGGAAAGATGCCGAAGAAAGAAAAGAGGGGGATGAGAAAAAATAGCGCTGTCCTCCTGTTAGTTGGTATCCTGTCGACATCATATTTGCATGCTCAGGATAGTCTGATAATCAGCGAACAGCGTTTTCTCCAGCAGTTCCTGACCTCCTACCCTTTGCTTCAAGTGGCTGAGCGTAATGTGGTTATCGCCGAATTAGAGGTTGAAAATGCACGTGCCGCCTTTGACCCTATTTGGTATGGCGAATTCGGGAATAAAGTGCTCGAAGGCAAAGATTATTACAGTTACAATCATTCATCCGTTGAATGGAACCTCCCTCCGGGTTTCCAACTTCGGGCTGGTACCGATGTGAACCGTGGAGATTTCATTAATCCTGAACGTTTCACCCCTTCAGAAGGCCTCGCTTTCGCAGAATTGAAAGTACCTCTCGGTCAGGGTTTATTGAGAGATGAATTCAATACCTACCTTCAGCGCGCTCGACTGCTCAACGAACGGAGTATTCTAAACCTCGAATTAGCACAGCGAGAGTGGCTCATTATTGCCGCTGAAGCTTACTGGAGCTGGAAAGCATTGGAGGAAGTGGTATCTATGCGCGAGCAGATTACAGCCCTCTCTCAACTCCGATATGAGCAGACCGTTCAACGCTACAATAAAGGAGCGGCAACAGCCATGGATACGCTTGAAGCGTACAACCAAGTGGTCAAGCGTAAAGTCGAGTTAGTGACTTCACAGGCAGAACGGGAGTTCTGGTATCGTACTGTGGGGGGTATGATTTGGGATCAACAACTCATCCCAGCTTACAGACGTGGCGGTGTGCAACCAGACACCACATGGACTACCACCCTTTCACAGCAGATCCCAACCAATGATCAGCTGTTGCTCCACCCGAAGATGGGCATGATCCGATTTGACGCCGGTGTAGCTGACCTTGATTTCAGATTAGCCAGAGAAAATCTTCGTCCTAAGATTGACTTCAAAGCACAGGCGCTTTCTGATCCAAGAAATCTTAGTATTTCTAGTAACAGTACGATATTCGGCGTTAGCGCAAAAGTGCCAATCATCAGCCGTAAAGAACGCGCCAAGTTCAATGCGACGAAGATTAAAATGGAACAGGTAAGTTTGAAGCTGTCTCAGGCAGAACGAGACCTGATGCAGAAGTACGATCAGCTCTCAACGCAAACCTCGCTGCTAAATCAAAGCCTATCATTGGTCGAAGAAAACGCAGTCAACGCTCGCAGACTATTGTCTATGGAGGAGCAAAAGCTACGGATTGGGGAAAGCACCATATTCCTCTTGAACCGTCGAGAAAACAGCTACATCGAAGCTGAGTTGAAGCGAATTGAGACACAACTCAAGCTTCGTTCTACGGAGTGGAAATTGTTGATGTTGACTGAGGAACCTTCGAACGTGGTGTTCTAGGAGTGGTTCGTGGTTCGTGGTTCGTGGTTCGTGGTAGATTAAAACGAAAAACCTCCTACTTCTCGTACTCCCTTCCCTTCACGTCAAGCGCCGATGTCTTTTTCTTCAGCGTACGAAGCGTAATGAAGATGACGAAAGAAACTGGAACAGCGTACATCCAGAACGGATCGATCAAGAAGTCGAGTTCGAAGCGTTCGAAGTCGAGGTAGTTCTTGATGACATCGAGGAAAAGGAAGCTGATAAAAACAGCGAAGAATCCGTTGTATTCACGTTTAAGTACATTCTTCATTGAGAACATCATACCTGCCGCTTCGTAGTTCGAAAAGCGAGGAAGGAATGGCGGTGTTATTTCAGCCCATTTCTTGTAGCTAGACCCAAACTTGCGGGTCAAGAAAGCTTCTTCTGCGAACATGATGCGCTCGTAGTACAGCCAGAACATGAGGGTGCAAAGTGCAGTGAACCACCAGTTACCAACGTACATAATGATTCCAACCCACATGAAGAAGTTTCCAAGGTAGAGTGGGTGGCGCACCATGGAGTAGATTCCTTTGGTGTTGAGCACCTCAGCCACTTGTCCTTCTGCAGTATTTCTTCCAGAAGTTCCTTTTGGGGTGTATCCTACCGTGAAAGCTCGTACGATCAGTCCAAGGAAACTCACTCCAAGACAAACGAGGATCCATGTTAAGTCGCGATGATTCATTTGATCATCCCAACCGAACAACATGACGATAAGCGCCATGACATATAATACGAGGGGTAGAAAACTCCTCCAACGGAAGAGCCAGTTTCCGCTCTTCTCTAATTCTTCGACCATTGCCATGCGGCAAAAGTAGGAATTCGAGTGATTGTACTTAACTCAGGGATAAATTATTCGAAGCGTGGTTGATTCCAGACCTTAATCTCGTCTTCTTCAGTGATGCCACTTAAGATCTCAACCATGATTCCGTCAGACAACCCAAGCTCAACGTCTTTACGCGTCCAGCCACCGTTTCCATCTGGAACTTCAACGTAAGTATTCTGTTCTTCGTCAAACTGAATGACCGCTTCTGGCACTGCCATCACTTGATCTCTTCTATCCAAGACCACATCCGCGTTAGCGCTATAACCCGCACGAATGAAATCAGTTGAATCAAGCTTAACAGCTGCCTTAATCTCAAATTGAATCGCACCATTCTCCTCCACTCCTTTTGGAGAAATGTATTCGAGCTCTGCCTTGTACGTCTTGTCTTCGATCGCACCAATGGTTAGAATCAACTCCATTCCAGGAGAAAGCTTCTCTACCTCCGACTCATCCAACTTTCCGAGGAAGATCAAATCATCCATAGCCGCAACTGAAGCGATGGTTGTGCCGTCATTGAAGTTATTCGCCTCAATTACTGAGTTTCCTTTCTTAATCGGCACATCAAGGATCATCCCTGAGATTGTAGATCGCACCTTCGTTAGCGTAGCGCCGCCTGAACGTTTAGCCACCCCTTCGCGCACGATTTGGAGGTTGTCTTGGGCCGCTTTGAACTCTTCGTTCGCTTGTCTCCGAGCAATTTCGAACTGCTGGAAATCAGCTGGCGCAATCACTCCTTTATCGAGCAACTGTTTGTTGCGCTCATAGTCCATGTCAGCATTATCAAGGGCAATACGCGCACGTTCCAAACGGTTCTCCGCATTGCTCATACTTACCATGTCTGGAATCACTTTCACCTTCGCCAGGAGATCACCTTCCTTCACGATATCACCAGCCTGGACATAGATCTCGCTGATAATGCCGCTGATCTGTGGTTTGATTTCAATTTCTTGACGTGGCTGAACTGAACCATTGGCTACCGTTTTCAAAACGATATCAGTTTTCTCAGCTTTCTTGGTGTCAAAGGTTTCAGGACCAGTCGATTCCTTCTCCTTTAGGTAGTATAGCGTTCCTCCGGCTCCAGCGAGGATCAAGACCACAAAAGTGATTAGTACGTATAGGCAACCTTTGTTCATGTTGTTAATTGTTTAGTCTGCCCTCAGGGCGTCAACAGGTTTTATACTTACGGCGCGCAGTGCAGGTAGTAAGCCCGCAAATGCCCCCATAATGATCATAAATGCAAGGATCGATACAACGATCACAAGTTTCACTCCTGGGTTTCGGAATGAACCCGACTCCCCAGACATTGAAAGTACTTCAGCTACAATGTCTATCAACAGTACACCGAAAACCATACCTCCCAATCCAGCAATCGTGGTTAAGAAGATTGTCTCAAGGATAATTTGCTCAATCACTTTCCGTGGTGTGGCTCCTAGCCCCCTTCTGATCCCGATTTCTTTGGTCCGTTCTTTTACGGTGATAAGCATAATATTGACGATTCCAATGATACCAGCGAGTAGCACCAATCCACCGAAAAAGAAACCGACAATATTGAATCCAGTGAAAACCAATTCAATCTCTTCCAGCTCCTCGGCCATCGTCCAGAATCCAAAGGCTCTTGGGTCATCTGGGTGGACACTTTTTCTGGCTTTCAACGCTGCGACAACCTCATCAGCGCCATCATTGGCATTCACACCTTCCTTAATGAGAATCGATAACCACCCCACGTAATCTCCGAAGTGAAAAGCTTTTTGGAAGGTAGTTATTGGAACGAAAATCGACTGTGTCGCTTCTTCAGCGTCTTCCCCTGTTCGGAATGAGCGGTACATCCCCACCACCAAGAAATTCACTCCGTTGATACGGATATACTCACCAACGGCCTCACTCCCATCAGGGAACAAGACTTCATAGACTCGCTTACCAATCACACAAACCTTCCGTTCCTCTTCAATGTCACGTTGATTGATATAGCGTCCTTGATAGATATCATTGGGCTCAATATCTATGTAGTCAGGGGTATCACCATAGATGTTGAAGGCCCCTGTTTCAACGCCCCTCGTCACGTTATTCGATCCATTATAACCTCCCAATTGAATACGTGGAGAAACTAGATCTACTGTGGTCAGATTACGTCGTAGGTATTCTACATCGCTGTTATTTAGCTGAAAGTAACGCCCAGACTTGAATCCTTTATGTGGCATACTCGTCTGTTGCGTCCAGAGGAACATACTGTTGGCCGCTCTATTCTCAGAGTCTGCTCGAATACCGTTTTGCAGCCCGTTAACGCTTCCGATGGTAATGATCAACATGATGATACCCCAACTCACACCAAGGCCCGACAAAAAGGCTCGGATAGGGTTCCGGAGTACGATCTGCAATATTTCTAACCACTTATCCTTATCGAACATTACTCATCTCTTAAGGCTTCAACAGGTTTTATCGATACCGCTCTTAATGCGGGTATTAGTCCGGATATGGCTCCAGAAACTACAAGTAATCCCAGGGCAATGACACACACGGTGAAATCTACGCTTGGGTTCTTGAAGAAGTCATGATCAACAAAACTGGCGATTAGTTCCAACAGGCCTATACCCGCTACCAATCCACAACATCCAGCAACAAGCGAAAGAAAGATACTCTCTTGAACAATCAAACTTAAGATCGTTCGCGGCGTCGCCCCAAGCGCTTTTCGAATTCCAATTTCTTTGGTACGTTCTGCCACCACAATCGACATGATATTGGCCACACCAATCATTCCGGCTAACAACGTCAAGCTACCTATGGCCCAGATGAAGAGTCGAATTCCTAAGAAAATCATCATGAATTCCCTGAACTCTTCATTGTTGTTACGCACCCTTACTGCGCGATTATCGTTTGGATTGACTCGGTGATGTTCTTTCAGGTACGCTTCAATCTCATTGGCCATTTCAATCGATTCCTCGAGGTTGGCTGTACCCGTGGAGATCATGTACATATCGATGTCTTCACTCTTACCAAAGAGCTTCTGGGCCGTGGAAATAGGCACATATGCCAATCGGTTTTCCCAGCGACTGTTCGGGTCGTTGAAGGTCCCAACGACTTTGAATTGGACCCCACGTATCATGAGGTATTCCCCAATGGGGTCTGCTCCCTCGAAAAGATCATCAACGATGACCTGACCCACCACGCATACCTTGCGGAACCCAATCAAATCTGATTCGTTGATATATCTTCCATTGGCAATGTCTGTGCGTTCAATTCCTTGATGCCCTGGATGAATACCTCTTAGCGGGAAACTCATCGTTTTCCGACCAGAGTTCATTGAAGCGCCCCAGAAAGCTAAACGCGCAGAATAATCCCCTACGCCTTCGATGTTATCCAAGGTCCAATTGAGGTCATCATTGTCATATTGAATGCGTCGACCAGAGTTCAATCCTCGGAAAGGACGCGACGTTCGCCCACTTCGAATCCATAGAGAATTGATAGCGTCATCCTGAATTTGAGTGTACACCCCATTTTGCAACCCAAAACCGAGTCCTTGCATCACGACCAAGATGAAAATTCCCAAAGCAACAGACACGCCCGTGAGAAAAGTTCTAAGAGGGTTCTGAACAATGGTGTGGAATATTTCAAGCCATTTATCGCGATCGAACATGGCTTAACTATTAGTCAAGATTTCAGACTCACGTCCGGTAGATTCGATCAAACCATCGCGCAAACGAATCACGCGATCGGTTAACTCTGCGATTTCATTTTCATGCGTCACGATGACTATCGTGATGCCTTCTTTGTTCACCCGGTCGAGCACTTCCATCACCTCTTCACTTGTCTTGGTATCCAGCGCTCCTGTTGGCTCATCGGCCAAGATCAAACGAGGCTTGGAGATCAACGAGCGTGCAATGGCCACACGTTGTTTTTGTCCACCACTCATCTCATTTGGCAAGTGATTTGCCCAATCGGCAAGGCCTACTTTATCTAGGTACTCCATTGCCATCTTGTTGCGTTCCTTACGATTGACTTTTTGGTAGTAAAGTGGCAGCGCCACGTTTTCCACCTCAGTCTTGAAACTGATCAGGTTAAAGCTTTGGAACACAAAGCCTAGAAACTGACTGCGGTATTTCGCCGCCTGAGTCTCTGAAAGCTTATCCATCGATATACCATCCAGGGTGTAGGTTCCTCCATCAGCGATATCGAGGAGGCCTAAGATATTCAGCAAGGTTGACTTACCTGACCCTGAAGATCCCATGATCGAAACCAATTCACCTTCCGCAATGTTGAGGTCGATTCCTTTCAAAACTTGCAGCTCGCTAATGCCCATTTTGTAGGATTTGGTAATGTTTTGGAGGTTGATCATGCAGCTATTGTTCAGGCTAAAGGTACTTTCTTCGCTGCACTCCCAAGTGTTTGCGAGGGTAATTTTTGTTAACGGAAGATGAGCAGGGATGAACGGTTATTGGCAGCGTTCATTATCTACTCTAAACCAACGGTATCCGTCAAGGTAGAGACCCTCATCATCCATTGACAATTGGTAGTTCCATTGACGACCATCTTCGAAGTTCAGGGTCAGTACAGCTCCTTGCACCGTCCATCGTCCGTATTGTTCGCCTGAGTCACCGGCGTAGCTGAAATCTGCGTAACCTCCAGAGAGGTAACTATCGCTGCCGCTGTATGCGAAGCTTCCATCCGGACATAACCACATATGGCAAGATTCAGAATACCCATTCGCCGTCTTCATATAGCGCAGGTATTGACCTCTCATATAGTTGTACCACTCTCCGCTTCCAGCAGCGGTGGTTGTGTTAGCGTTTGAAGTTGTTGAGTTCGTTGCGGGAGCATTCAATTGGGCTTGAGCTACCATTTGATCCATGGCTGGAACCTGCGATTGAATTGACGATGGAGGGGCAATCAACACTACACCGAAACCAGTACCATGGCTTCCCGGTTTAGCTGACGCATAGGCATCAAAATCACCCAGTCCGTAGGTGCTGAAATTATTGCAAACCATATCCCCTTTCCGTTGTGCTTTTCCTTTAGGCTGAATCCCACTCCACGCCTCAATCGGAAGAGGATTATTCAAATCTGTGGTCAATGATTCATAGCTGTAATCATCAATCAAAATGAATGCCGTGGAACCGCCATTGCTTGGCTCAAGAATGAAAGCTTCGCTGGCTTCAGGTAAGGCACCAATCCAGCCAACTGGCACCTGAAATGTGAGTCCTATTTGTGAAATACTGATGCGTTCTCCTCCTTGATAAACCACACCCGCTTGGAGTTCGCTTTGACCAAGCATAAGCATCGGCATCAAGGTGATAATGGAAAGAACAGTTTTGATGATTGAGGTATTTGCTGCTGTCATGGCTTGAATTTTAATGCAAGCTACCTCTGTGCTTCTCATCTCGCTAGCGCGGAATCCTTGATTTCAATACTTCAGGGAATTCCCTGATATCATAGCTGGATTTCAATGTAGACAGACGTTCCACGTCCTTCTTGACTCTGGATATCAATCTCACCATTGATGGCATCAACGCGACTACGAATGCTTTTCATTCCCAGACCTTCGTACTCTTTGGAAGTATCAAACCCTCTTCCATCGTCTTCAATAGTGATAGTCAACAGATTCTCTCTTCTCACTAATTGCACCATGGTCTCTTTCGCTTGAGCGTGTTTAATGATGTTGTTGACCAACTCCATCACAATGCGATAAACCATACGTTCAAGGTGCGGCTCAAAGCGTTGCTCCATACCCATGTGCTCGAATGAAACTTCCAGTTGCTTCGCACTGTTGATGTCAGTGATCCATGAATTCAAGGCATCAATCAAGCCATAGCGCTCCAACGAACCTGGCATGAGGTTGTGACTGATTCGTCTCACCTCGCCTGAAACTTCATCCATGCTGGCAATTAATCCCTCATGGCTTTCTGCTTTACTCATGCGCATTTTCAATGCCGCTAACATTCCAGACAATCCATCATGAAGGTCTTTAGCGATTCGGATGCGCTCCTTTTCCTCACCAAGGATCATTGATTTGTAGGAAGCAATTTGCTGCTCATTGCGCAAGTTGGCCACCTTACGTTCATGCAGTTTCTTTCGCTGGGTGTAGCTGATTACTAAGAAGATGACCACCAAAAACAAGATCCCAATTCCAATCCATGCTTGGCGTTTGCCTTGAGCCTCAGAAGCAAGATCTAATCTCGTTTCTGCGATTTCTCGGTCCTTAATAGCGCTTTGATACTTCACCTCTAAATCATTGATCTGCCGCGTCTTTTCTGTATTCAGTACAGAATCTCTGTATGTCAAATGAAGGAACTTATACTCGTAGGCTTCTTCATACTTCCCCAATCCTGCCATAGTTTCTGCTAAACATTCCAATGCATTGTTGGCTTGCTCCAGCATGTTCATCTCTACCGACTGCTCGTATGCGGATTTAAGCAATACTTCAGCTGCGTCGAGAGACCCGAATTCTAACTCACGACACCCTAGGTTTTGTTTCGCATTCACCACATTGTAGGGGTTACCAGTGAGTTCTGCGTAGTTCAGTGTTTTACGCGCTCGGAACATAGCGCTGTCTCCCTTACCAGCAAAGAAAAAAGCCTGGGCGAGGTTATTATTGCTCAGGTAAAGCACGTTGTAATTCCCACTCGAGATGGCCAGACGTTCCGCTTCGTAGTAGGCAACAAAAGCAGAATCAATCTTTCCTTCGATCACGGCGTAGGCATGACCTACATTGAGCAAAGCTGAGCTGATGTCTGACTCTGACCCCACTTCCATTGAGAGGTCATAAACGCGATTGAAATAAATGAGCGCCTGATCTTGTTGACCAAGTTCCATGAGGACAGAGGCATAGTTCCCCAGAGCATAACTCAAGCGCTGCTTGTCATCGTCTTTTTCATATACCTCAATCGCGATCATATATTTTGAAGCGGCCTTGTCGAACTGCCCAAGGTAATTGTAGATCACCCCTTCATTCGTTGCAGCTGCCGCCACACCTGTGCTGTATCCAATCTTTTCGAAATGCATACTCGATTCCGCATAACGCTTGAAGGCTTCATCATAGTTTCCCTGATCACTGTTCACGATTCCCGCGTACAACATGCACCTTCCCTTCGCAATTTGATAATTCACTTTCTCTGCCAACACCAGCGCTTGATCATAGAGCCAAATCGCAGAATCAGGTGAAGGGTATTCCAAGGCATAGGCCAGATCCACCAAGAAATCGACCTTGGTTGAATCTTCAGGTAAGGCGTCTAATTGTTTCAGGGATCCTTCAGGTAATAAATGCTGCACCCCGAGCAGATCTTTGCTATTAAAGTCTCCGTCAGAAGCGATTAGCGTTCCGCCGCTAGGCGAAAGAAAAAGAAGAAATAGAAGAATTCTAGTTGTCATAGCGCGCCATCAAATTACCAGTGCAAGGTCAAGGAACTGCAAGGTAAATTTCTACGCGAAAACTAGGAAGGGGAAAAATCAGGGAAAACCCTTAGTAATTATTGAGGTTAGGGAACCACTCATTGATCATGTCATTGAGCTTGTCTGGATCCAAGGGTTTGTTCATGTAGTCATCCATTCCTGCGGAGAGGCAAGACTTCTTTTCTTTGGCATCTGACGAGGCCGACATCCCGATGATCACTGGCGATTCACGGCGATTCAACATGGTCTTAATCTTGCGAGTCGCTTCAAGACCATCCATGACCGGCATTTCTAAGTCCATCAAAATCATGTCATAGTCTCCGCCCGAAATCTTTTCTAACACTTCATAGCCGTTATATGCCTTCTCAGCCCGGTACCCAAGCACAGAAAGGGTTCTGGAAACAACTGCTTGATGAATCTCATTGTCTTCAGCCACCAAGATGTTCAAATCTTTTACAGGAATCTCTTTCACCTCATTATTATTGGCCAGAGGGGCCGTATTCATCTCACGTTCTTCCTCAGCCAAACCGCTGACCTTTTTGATGGTGGTCAGCAACTTCATTGGCTTTACCGGCTTCGTGAGGTAGCGATTCCACAATCCTGATTGATCATCGAGAATTCCCGTGCCAATAGAAGACAACACGATTACAGGCAATTCTTCAGGGCTATAGTGCTTTCGAATCTCTTTGGTCAGCTGTTTACCATCGATTCCAGGCATCTGCATATCAAGGATACAGAAGTCGAATTTCTTGAGATTATCAAGGATCTCAAGTACCAGTTCTGGGCTATTGAATGGCGTGGCTTGGATGCCCCAATTGCTGAGTTGTTTTACCAGAATCTTCAGGTTGGTAGTGTTATCATCAACGATTAAGGCTTTTAACCCTTGCAGCCCTCCGATTTCCGAAGTAGCACCGTCTTCACCTGCCTTTTCTGTAATGATTGTAAAGAAGAAGGTAGAGCCCTTCCCTGGTATACTATTCACCCAAATACGACCACCCATTAATTGTACGATGCGTTTGCAAATGGCCTATCCAAGACCCGTTCCACCGTACTGACGAGTGGTTGAAGTATCTGCTTGCGTAAACGACTGGAAAAGGTGGTTGATGTTTTCTGGATCAATACCGATTCCGGTGTCTTTCACAGAGAACTGAATCTGCATGAAATCGTGTTCAGTCGTCACGTGCTCTACACGCAGAAGAATCTCGCCTTTATCGGTAAATTTAATGGCGTTATTCAACAGATTGATCAAAACCTGCTTCAATCGAGTCACATCACCACGGATGATATTTGGTACTTCTGGCTCGAAGTACATCATGAGCTCAAGCCTCTTTTCATATGCCGTTGGACGAAGCAAGTCAACCACTTCTTCAATGGCGTGATGGAGATCAAAGTTCTCTTGCTCCAGTTCCATCTTACCACTCTCAATCTTCGAGTAGTCAAGAATATCGTTGATGATGACCAACAGATTCTCCGAGCTGTTTCGAATCGTCTGAACATAATCTCGTTGATCCTTATCCAGCTTCGTATTCTCGAGCAAGTCAGCCATTCCCAGAATCCCGTTCATTGGCGTGCGCACCTCGTGGCTCATATTCGCCAAGAAATCTGACTTGATCTGGCTCACCTTTTCCAAGTTTCGGTTCAGCTCTAACAGCTCGTCGTTTTGCATTCCCAGCTTATTCAGCACTGGACGAATAATGAACATGAAGGCCAAGAAGAGAACCATCAGCGTGGTAATCGCCAAGGTCCAACTTAGTGTTCTCAATCGAGAAATTTGTCCTGCTGATTCGCTTGTGTATTGATACACCACGCGATTCATCAGGTCTTGGTACTGATCGTCTTTGCGAAGGATATTGGTAATGGCTGAGTCACAATCCTGACCATTGTTGTCTAAGATAGTGCGCACATTGTCTTTAAGCTCAAAGAACACCGGACGAACTTCATTAAAGAGCGCCTTAATTTCAGTGCTATTTTCCCCATCGATATCGAAGAGCTCTGAACCTTGCAGCAGTGCACGGTGACTATCTTCCCAATGTTTTGAAACCGTTCGGAGTTCATTAACCTCATCTTGAGTTACTTCTCCAGCTTCAGATTGGTATCGGATTTCGAGGGAAAGCTTAGCGATTTGTTGAACGTACGTTCGTTGTCTACCGGCGATGTTAATCTCCATCCCAGAGTGTTCTTGATCTGAAAGGTGACTATGAAAGATCAACTGAGACGTCAAGATCAAGATGATGACCGACGACAGAAATAATATATAGTTTCTTGAATAGTTAACCCGCTGCGACATGTGTTCCAAATCCCGGTAAATGCAAATGTACCGAGTTTTTGTGGTTTATATGCCTACAAGGATTCTTCGACGCGAGAGCTGAGCGTTTGTCTCAAGATATCGAGCTGAATCGGCTTAGTGATAAATCCAGTCATTCCCACCTCAAGACAACGTTCTTCGTCTTCTTTTAGGGCATTAGCAGTCATTGCAATGACTTCTGGAATCGATCCAAGGATGTTCTCACCCGTGAGTATATGACGTGTTGTTTCCAGTCCATCCATTTCAGGCATTTGGAGATCCATGAAGACGATATCCACTTCGTTCTCAGCCAAGATTTCTAGCGCCTCTACCCCGTTATTGGCCATTAATGGCTTGATTCCGAAATTCTGGAGCATCAATGAAATCACTTGTTGATTCACCAAGTTATCTTCCGCCACCAAGACTCTCAATTGGTCGACGTTGACTACTTTATTGGGTGCTTTTTTTGCTAGCGCGGAATCAGTGTCCTCACCTTCCTTGAGTGGAATTTGAAACGCGAAGGTTGATCCGTGTTCTACGGTTGATTTTACCGTGATGTCACCTGACATCAGGTTGACCAATCGTTTCGAAATCGCTAGTCCAAGACCAGTTCCTCCATACTTTCGTGTGGTACTTGAATCCACTTGAGAGAATGACTCAAATAGCTTCTCAAGTTTATCGTTGGCAATACCAATCCCAGTGTCTTGCACTTTGAATCGAAGGTCGTAAACATCTCCCCGCTTTCCTCGAAGTTCGGCAGTAATAGAGACGCTTCCTGTTTCAGTGAACTTGACTGCGTTTCCAAGGAGATTGATCAGAACCTGTCTAATTCGCGTAGAGTCACCTTTGAGGAAGCGAGGGATGTCTTTCCGAATAATGCTATTCAAGCTCAAGCTCTTCGTTTCCGCCATTGGTGCCAAAATGCGCATCACATCACGTACCATCTCATGGAGATCGAAATTCTCTTGTTCGAGCTCAACCTTACCACTTTCAATCTTTGAGAAATCGAGAATATCATTAATAATGACCAAGAGGTTTTCACCACTGGTCTTAATGGTATCTACAAATTCGTTTTGCTCGTTAGTAAGACGAGTCTGCGACAGCAGTTCTGTCATCCCAATCACACCATTCATCGGTGTACGAATCTCGTGGCTCATCGTGGCCAGGAACTCACTCTTTGCAATCGCTGCTTGCTCTGCTTCTTCCTTCGCTCGAATCATCTCTTGTTTCGCTGCGAAGTCGTCAGAAATATCACGAATACGGTAAACTAGGTAATCTTTCTCGAAACGATGGATATAACTAATTTGAATGACGGCATCGAACTCTGTTCCGTTTTTGCGCTTCATGGTAATTTCATCATTCCAGAAACGATCACGGACAAGGTGACCAATACCTTCTTGATCTTCTTCTTCCGTCAAACGGTGTTTACGTAAATCAGAAATATCCAATCCTGGAAGCTCTTCTGGAGTATATCCAAAGAGTTCTTCGGCCTTATCAGTTGCTTCGTGGATGATCCCTTCCCAATCTGTCAAGAAGATGGCGTCTTCTGTTTTTGACACAATGGTTTGAAGTAGCTCCTTCTGGAACTTCATACTCCGCTGAAAGGCAGTTTTCGAGCGAACAATGGCCAGAATCAATATTGAACTCCCCATCATCGCCGAGATGATCATAACGCTATTGGTCGATTCATCCACAATCGTTGCACAAAGAAGAATCAACAAGGAATTCGAAAAACTCAAATAATAGATCGCTTGTTTCACTGATCTAAATGAAATCGCAATGGCCTGAAGAGTCAGGAACAATGCAATAACATAATTGAATTCAAGGTTGTGCTGCGCTGCGACAAAGAGAGTTTGTGCGGTAACAAGGTAAAACAAACCACTGGCTGCGACATACAGCACTTTCGGTCGAAGGCGTTTATTGAAGCTTATAAGGTAAACGACGATAGAGGTAACGAATACCACTGCACGGTCCCAGATCAGCTCGTTCTTTCCGGGGTAGATATAAAGAAATATCACTCCGAACATCACAGAGATCACGATCCCGATGAGGCTCATCATACGGTAGAAGGAAATCCCACTACCAGCTCTTCGATATGAGGCGAGCATGCCTTGCATTACATTTCGTTTTTCACCAGTCTCGAGGTAACTTGTTCCCCGAAGTCGAAAAAACAATAGTACCTCATATATCCAGGCTACACCAATGAAATGCATGCATCTAAGGGCATTTCGGATTTGTCTTACGCTGGCACTTATCACAGTACTACAGAGTAGCACTAGCGCACAGCTTGACGTCCAAGAACCTTCGTTTCAACCGAAGCGTTTCTATCCGCTAGCGGCAACGGGTGGATCATTGGTGGTTGGTTCGCTATCAGGACTGTATGTGTTATGGTATAGCGATTATGAGCAACAAAAGTTTCATTTCTTCAATGATAATGCTGAATGGTTGCAGATGGATAAGGTGGGACATTCAATCTCCACCTACTACATCAGCTCACTTAGTTATCATTCGCTCAAATGGAGCGGTGTAGAGGAAAAAAAAGCGCTCATTACCAGTGGTGCAATCGGAGTAGGCTATCTCACCGCCGTGGAAGTCATGGACGGATTTTCAGCAGGTTGGGGATTCAGCACCGGAGATATGATGGCCAATGTGGGAGGAAGTGCATTGTTCATTGCGCAGCAAGGCATCTGGAAAGAACAACGGCTGAAACTGAAGTATAATTTCCTCCCTACGGAGTATCCCGACTATCGCCCGAATGTTTTAGGCAGCTCCTTCATTGAACAGTCACTCAAAGACTACAACGGTCAGGCTTATTGGATCACCACGAATCCCGCAAAATGGAATATGAGTGACCGATGGCCAAAATGGTTCGATCTAGCGTTTGGATACAGTGCAGATGGTATGACAGGAGGCTTTGAAAATGTGTTCCCGTCGATTCCTGAGGGAGAGCCCACTCCCGACTTTCAACGAACACGTCAATTCTATCTATCGCTAGATATCGACTTAAACGAGCTTCCTGCGCAGCGCAGTTGGTTCCGTGCTTTTCGAAGAGTGATTGGGTTTGTGAAGATTCCAGCCCCGGCAATTGGGGTGAACTCAAACGGAGAGTTATTGCTCGGAATTCGGTAGTTCTTCCACCTTAATTCGCATGAATACAGCAAGGTGGTCACTATACCCTCCTACATACCTTCTTCCAACGTAGGTGCGATTGGGTTTGACTTTATTGCTTCTTGCCATCTTGTAAATGGTATCCCCCTCATCAAAGAGGCGCATACGCTCTTTGTACACTTGCAGCGCCCCTTTGTTCAATAGGTTCCCAGTCACGATGAACATGTCAAAGAGGAACCATTCGTCTTCATGGGAAACGCTTCCCCATTGACGCTTGCTTATGGGCCAACCGAGATTCACTAGGGCTTGATCTCCGTGCCCGTTCTCCCCTGCCTTAAGCACATGGCGTAGGCTAGCATCATGTGGTTGATCATTGAAATCTCCCATGATGATGATACGAGCATCGGGCTCTTTGTATTGAATATTATTGATCTCTTCACGCAGTGCTGTTGCCGCTGCTAGACGTTTGTATTCCGTCTTTTCTTTTCCAGCTCTTCGAGAAGGCCAATGATTTATGAAGAGGTGAACCTTGTCACCATTGATCATTCTTCCCCAGACGTACATGATGTCTCGGGCATTGAATTCCTCGCCAGTGAGGCGTTCGAAGTTGATCATTCGGTGCCCATCGTATTCAAATGCGTTTTTGCTGTAAGCCAAGGCGACATCGATACCGCGCACGTCTCTTGACTCTGCGTGCACGATGCCATACTCTTCATGGTCTAGATCTCGATGCTCAAGTAGGTCTTCTATCACCTTTCGGTTCTCCACTTCAGCAAAACCGATAAACGCTGGAAGTGTATGGCGAAGTCCCATACCCTTGATGACCTCCGCTAAGTTTTCGATTTTATCGTGGTAGCGGTATTCATCCCACTTCATTTCACCGTGTGGAGTAAACGCCTCATCGTTCTTACGAGGGTTGTTTTTGACGTCGAAGAAATTCTCGACGTTATAGAAAGCTACGGTGAAATCCCAGCTCATTACTTCTTCAGAATTCCGAGGAGTCCTCGAGTGATTTCACGAACGATCGTGCGACCTAGCTGGCGTACCATGGTATTCTTTGACATCTCCTCTACGAAGCTCTTCTCTTTCATACTGCTTCTACGTCTTGAACCTCCCGACTTGCGCTCTTCTTCCTTTTTTGCCTCCTCTACTTTCGCTTTCTCAGCCGCATTCTTCATCTTTTCTGTCAAGATTTCGTAAGCTGACTCCTTGTCAATTTCTTCGTTGTAGTAGCGAATGATATCAGAGCTATTGACGATGTCTTTGATTTCAGTCTTGGTCAAAACATCCATTCTCGTTTTTGGTGCACATAGGAGCGTCGCGGCCAGCGGAGTTGGAATACCCTTTTCATTCAATGCCGTAATGAACGCTTCTCCAATACCCAGAGAAGTCAGGGTTTCGTCAGTATTATAGAAATTAGATATGGGGTAGTTCTCTGCAGTTTTCTTGATGGCTTTACGGTCTTTCGCCGTGAATGCACGAAGTGCATGTTGAACTTTCAAACCGAGCTGTCCTAGAACAGCATCTGGAATGTCTGTTGGGTCTTGGGTACAGAAGTATACTCCCACTCCTTTTGAACGAATGAGTTTGATGATCGCTTCGATTTGTTCCAAGAGCGCATCACTCGCTTCTTTGAATACCAAGTGAGCCTCATCAATGAAGATGCAGAGTTCAGGTTCGTCTTTATCTCCTTGTTCAGGGAAGGTATTATACACCTCAGCTAACAAGCTCAACATAAAGGTTGAGAAAAGTTTCGGACGATCTTGAATATCTGTCAATCGTAAGATGGAGATCATACCGCGATCACCAGCTTTGCGACAAAGGTCTTTGACCTCAAACGAACGTTCCCCAAAGAAGGTATCTGCCCCTTGTTGCTCGATCTCGACGATCTTTCGGCTGATGGCACCTATAGAAGCAGGAGAAATGAATCCATATTCTGAGGTAAATTCTTTCTTACCATCTTCCATGACATACTTGAGCGTTTGCTTGACATCTTTGAGGTCAACCAGTGGCATGTTGTTGTCATCGCAATACTTGAAGACCACCGCCATAACACCAGACTGTGTGTCATTCAGATCAAGGATCTTCGAGAACAAAACAGGTCCGAATTCAGAGACAGTTGCCCGCATTTTTGCTCCGGGCTCTCCTGAAATGGAAAGGAGTTCGATTGGCATTGCTCCGGGGTTATATTCCTCTCCAATTGCGCCTTGACGCCAAACAATGTGGTCATTGTTTTCCCCTGGCTGGGCAAGTCCAGACAGGTCTCCCTTAAGGTCCATCAAAAGACATGGAATTCCTTTTAAAGAGAGGCGTTCAGCCATTACCTGCAATGTTTTCGTCTTACCGGTTCCCGTGGCTCCGGCGATTAGGCCGTGACGGTTCAGGGTCTTCAATGGAATCTTCACTTGAGCGCCTTCTACAGGTTCTCCATCAAGCATAGCTACACCGAGCAGCAAGCTATCTCTCTTGAAGGTGTTTCCTTCAATGACATATTGTGCGAATTCTTCTTTATTCGACATGGGTCTTGGAATGAATGCGCTGCAATTTCGGGAATTCATGCAACAAAAAACCCCGGGAGGCCCGGGGTTTTTTAGTTAAAAGCGATTGCTTACTTAGAAGCAGCCCACTTGCGGATCTCAGTGCGGAACCACTCGTCAGCAGCCTCAGTCCACTTAAAGTTTTCGCGAACGTAAGACATAGTATCCTTTTCGATATCAGTGTAAGAATCACCGTCTTTCACTGCGTCTAGTAGCTGTGCTGCATCATCTTTGGAGATGCGTCCGTCACCAGCTCCTGAAGTCAATTTTTCTGCAAGTTCGATGATCTCACCATCGTACTTCTTACCGTCGATTGTTTTGTAGTATCCCATTGTAAATTGATTTTGTGGTTTTCACATTAACTAAAAAGTCCGCCTAGCATCCCTTTTGCTTGGTCAAGAAGACCATCACCTCCTCCGAAGAAAGAAGCAATTCCTTCCGCGCTAGCGCCATTATCTGAACCAGAGAACTTACTCACTGCGGCACTGATGATCATTGGAACTACCTTATCAGCGATAGATCCAGCGATACCATCCCCTAGACCGAGAGAGGAAGTTAGTTTTTCAGTGAGGTTAGAAACGATACCCGAAATAATTGGGTTTGAAGATGAAGTGTCTGAATCACCTTTAAAAAGGCTGATCACTCCGTCGAGGTTTCCACCTGTAACTTCTGACATTACTCCGTTTTTCACAGAATCTCCTGAAAGCTTAAGTACGTCGTCAAGTTTATCCATACCAAGTCCTTCGTCCGAAATGGAATCACCAACTTGGCCTTTAAGTGAGTTTAATAGATCGTCGATCATGATCGAAAAGATTGTGATTATTTGTTAGCATTCTGCAGGCTACCCTTCACCTTTGCAGCTTCTGCTTCAAGATCCATCACTGCCTGCTTTGCCTTCGCAATACGTTGCTTCTTATCAGCAATCTCTTCTTCGCTAATCGTGCCTGCATCCATGTCTTGTAGAAGCTTGACCTCTGCAGCTTTAATTTTAAGCTTCGCGTTCTCCACCTTTTGGTTCGTTTGAGAAACACGTGCTGCTGCGCGCGCCTGCATTGCTTCGCTGCGTTCAACTGCAGGAAGGTTATGCACTTCGTCTCTAGACATGTCCATAATGCGGTTCATCTCTTCTTTGGTCTTACCCAATTCAGTTCCGTAGCGGTTAGCAATCTCTTCACGTTCCTTTTCTGCAGCTGCTCGAGCCTCATCCATATTCATATCGATGACTTCTTCTGTCTTTGACTGCGCCTCATCTGCCATTGATCCTGCTTCCTTCGCAGCATCTTTAGCCATGGCTTCGCCTTGATCAGCAGCGCTCTTTGCATCACGCTCCATTTGCTCTGCAGTACCTTTCGCTTGGTTTGCAGCATCATTCGCGTCCATTTCTGCTTTTTTGGCATCGTCTTTCATCGACTTCTCCGTTTGCTTCGCAGAATTCTTAAGGTTGGCAGCGTCTTTTGATTGTGCGAAACCAGCAGTTCCGATGGCTAGGCACAGGGTTAGTAGTAGTACTCTCATCTGATTAAAGGTCGTTTAGTGCTTCGTCTAGTTGAGCTTCACGTTTTTCGATCGCTTCAACCGCGTTTTCTAATTCTATGGCTACAGCTTCTGCTGCTTTCTCAGCTTCCGCTGAAACTTCTTTCGTTACTTCGGCAGCTGCATCTGCAGCTGCCTCTTCTCCTCCACACGCAGTGAATAGCGCAAACATTGGGAGTAGTAGTAGGTATTTAACAGTTTTCATTGAGTGGTTATTTACAAGTTATCTTCTGCTCATTGCTGCTGCAATGAGGTAGAGTAAGGTCGCAATGCTGGCTATCGCCGAAACGAGGTAGGTACGTGCGGCCCACTTCAACGCATCTTTTGACGCAGCAAACTCGGTTTGAGTCACAATATTTTTTTCATCAATCCATGCCAAGGCACGATTTGAGGCATCATACTCAACAGGTAATGTAATGATACTAAACAAAGTAGTCATCGCAAAAAGTCCGATTCCAATCCATAATAAACTTGGAAAACTTCCAATAAAAATGAAGCCTGCGAGTAGTACGAAGTTCTGAAAGCGCGATGTCACACTTATAATCGGCACCAAACGTGAGCGCATTTGTAACCAAGCATATCCATAGGCATGCTGTACTGCGTGACCCACTTCGTGCGCAGCTACTGCTGCTGCTGCTGCATTACGTTGCATATAAACAGCCTCACTAAGGTTGACGGTCTTCTTCATTGGGTTGTAGTGATCAGTCAACTGACCTGCCACGCTAATTACTTTTACATCGAAGATTCCATTATCAGCAAGCATCTTCTCAGCTACCTCTTTTCCAGACATGCCTGATTCAAGCGGCATCTGGCTGTATTTTCGGAATTTAGACTTCAGTCTGTTGCTCACGAACATGCTGATTCCTGCGAATACAATACCAATCAGGTAAAGGCCCATGTAGCCTCCACTGAAAGCTACTAATATCATTCCGAACTGGTTCATTCCAATTGTCTCCATTACACGTCTTTTTTTGCAGTTCCTAAGTACTTACACGCCTGTAGAGCCGCCATACTACTGAAAGGTACACTAGTTTTCCGGTACCCGAATATCTCGTTAAGATTTTTTGACTGGTAGTAGTCACTGGTGTTCATCTTAATGTCTTGCATCGTGAACTGGCTAGGGTGCTCGTATCCTGCGGCATGAGTAATCTCCAACAGCTCTTTTCTAAACACCATAAAATAGTTCGCTGCCCGGTGCGACTTGTCGTTTACATCCAAGCCGCGTTGCAACCATTTCTTCTGAGTGGCTACTCCAGCCGGACAAGAATTGTCGTGGCATTTCTGTGCTTGGATGCATCCGATGCTCAACATAGCTTCACGAGCTACGTGAATCATGTCTACTCCCAATGCAAAGGCCATTGCTGCTTTACTCGGAAAGCCCAGTTTTCCTGAACCAATGAATACAACATCTTTCTCCAATCCGTGTTCTTGGAAGATTCTGTAGATCTCACTGAAAGCATATAGGAAAGGCAAACTCACATGGTGTGCAAATGCCGGAGGTGCCGCTCCTGTTCCACCTTCTCCTCCATCTACTGAAATGAAGTCCGGGCCTTTTCCTTGTTCTGCCATGAGACGAGCGAGTTCATCCCACATTTCAAGCTTTCCAACAGCACTTTTGATACCAACTGGCAGTCCGGTTTCTTCGGCGATCTTTTCTACGAAGTCAATCAAACCTTGAACACCTTCAAAGGCTTTGTGATAGGCCGGAGAAATGACATCTTTCCCCATCTCTACTCCTCGAATCGCTGCTATTTCTGCATCAATCTTCTTGCCCGGGAGTACCCCGCCTTTTCCCGGCTTTGCTCCCTGGCTGAGTTTGACTTCGATCATGCGAACGAAGGGGCTGTCCGTCACTAATTGCTTCATCTTCTCCATAGAGAAGTTTCCGTCTTCTGTTCTTACCCCGAAGTATCCTGTTCCGAAATGGAAGCATACATCACTTCCAGTAGAATGATAAGGTGACAACCCTCCTTCACCTGTGTTGTGATAGCATCCAGCAATTCCAGCTCCACGATTGAGTGATTCTATGGCTGGCGCCGAAAGGCTACCGTAGCTCATCGCCGAAATATTAATGACTGAACGCGGACGAAACGGACGCTTGCGCTTTGGCCCGATCACTTTTGCACAGGGTAGGAAGTCTTTCTCCTCTTTGTTCGGGTGCCCTTCCGCGATAGCGTGAGGAAAGAGATCAGGCTTAACAAAAAGGTAATTGGTAGCTGATTGATCTTGGTCTGAACCGAATCCTTCGTAGTTATTTTCCTTCTTCGCACTGGCATAAATCCAGCTGCGCTGAGAATGGTTAAATGGAAGCTCTTCTCGGTTATTCGCCACAATGTACTGACGCAACTCAGGTCCCACTCTTTCTAGTAGATAACGAACATGTCCTACCACTGGAAAATTACGCAGGATGGTGTGTTTACGGTTAATGAAGACGTCATGAATGAAGACGATTAAGATTAAAAAGAGCAAAATCATCCACCACGTAATAGTAAAACCAGCAACGGTAAAAAGCGCAAAAAGTGAAGGTACCATGGGCGGAGGCGAGGTATTAAGTTGCGTAAAGGTAAGCAGAGCTATAAGGACTTACAATTACCGAGAACAATTACCTTTCGGATATGGAATTGAACGTTGAAAAGCACCGCTATGAGGGTGAAGGTAAACTCAAATTGAAGCACCATGGTACGGAACCAAAAGACCGCATGAAGGAAGAAGAAGCGCTTCCTATCATTGCTGAGAATGTGCGTGCCATGGCTGAAATGCAAGAAAAGCTCTACGCTAGTTCTTCACACGCCTTGCTCATTGTTTTTCAAGCAATGGACGCTGCGGGGAAGGATGGAACGTTACGTCGTTTGCTCAGTGGAATCAACCCTCAAGGCTGCGTGATCAGCAATTTCAAGAAGCCGACGCCAGAAGAAATCTCACATGACTTTCTTTGGCGTGTAGCTAAAAAACTACCGGCAAAAGGAATGATCGGTCTATTCAACCGCAGTCACTATGAAGAGGTATTGGTCTGTAAGGTTCATCCTGAATATGTGGTATACCAAGGAATACCTGGGAAGAACACCGTTGAATCTCTCGACAAAGATTTCTGGGAAGGACGTTACGAAGCGATTCGCGAATGGGAACAACACCTCGCCAACAGCGGAACACGCATCTTGAAGTTCTTCTTGAACGTATCTAAAGACGAACAAAAGAAACGTCTCCTAAAGCGCATGGATCGCCCAGATAAACACTGGAAATTCAACCTAGGAGATGTCAAGGAAAGAGCCTACTGGTCGGCGTATATGAACGCCTACGAAGAAGCCATTGATGAGACTGCTCGTCCACATGCGCCATGGTTTATCATTCCAGCTGACGACAAGGACTACATGCGTGCGGCGGTAACCACCATCGTACGTCAAGAAATGGAAAAGCTCAACTTAGACTACCCTTCAACCGCCCCAAACATTGCAGAAGAGATTGCAGAAGGAAGACGAATGCTTGACGCTGAGACTAATGATTGATTTTCATGAAGATCGGGAGGTGATCTGAGAAACCCGCGTAGTAGTTCTTACCTCCATAGGTTCTGCTTGGGTAGGCTTCACCTTTGTCGTTCACGTACATCATCCAATCATGTTTCACGAATTCTACGGTTGATTCATCAACATCTGCTCCTTCATCATCAACAAGGTTCTGTGATACGATGAATTGATCAAGTGCACCCCAATCGCCTTTGTAGTTGTATGAACCTAGGCCTGACTTGTGCTTCTCCCACATGAGATTCACGAGCAGTTTTCCGTCTCCTTTCTTCCCTGCGCTGAGGACCTCCATGAGGCTTTTGTTGTTTGGGTAATCATTGAAATCTCCCATCATAACGATCTGGGCTTCAGGATTCTTTTCCAAAATCTCGTCAATTTTCTGACGTACATTATAAGCGACAGTAAGTCGGTTTGGCTCCGAATGCTCTTGCCCTCCATGACGCGAAGGCCAGTGGTTGACAAATACATGTAGGGCCTTCCCATCAAATTCACCTTCAGCGTGCATGACCAGGCGTGTATTCGGACGATCACCCACAGGTAACTTCGACTGAATCGTGCTAGCAAGGCTCAACTGAATTCGGTTTGGGTTGTAGATCAATGCGACGTCGATACCTCTTCCATCAGGGGAATCAACATGAAGGAAATCATAGCCTGCTTTTTTGAACCAGGCAGATTCGATTAAGTCTTGAACGACTAAGGCGTTCTCAACCTCACACAAACCCAAGATATCAGGCATGTGCGAATCCGCGCTAGCGATAACCTTACCTAGCTGACTCAACTTATGCTGGTAACGCTCTGCAGTCCACTCTTTGGAACCAGTAGGCGTGAATTCCTCATCGTAAGTATCTGGATCATCAACGGTATCGAATAGGTTCTCTACGTTATAGAACATCAGACTGATAGAGCTATCATCTTCATTGACTGCCGTCGGACGAACGTCTGAGCAAGCCAAGAATGAACAAATAAAAACTGCGAGTAGGATCAGTCGTTGCATGGGAATGGTCGTATCTTTGCGGCGAAATTACGAAAGTGACAAGCTTTCTCGACAAGAAAACCTCAGGGGTATTAACAGGAATTAACGGGCTGTTAACAAACTGAGTTGAAGGGAAAATTTAGCTTGCCGCAAAGCCGGAATTGAATGCCAAGACTGTTCGCTATCATCTGTATCTTGTTCTCGACACAGGCGTTTTCGGGAGGACCAACCACGAAAAAAGCCCTGACTGCTTTCAGACTAGAGGAAAGTATCAAGGTTGATGGTCTTCTTGATGAACCTGTATGGGAGAATGCTGAAATCGCCACTGGTTTTATACAAAATCGCCCGAATCCTGGCGACCCTGCCTCTGCGAAATCAGAAGTACGAATCCTGTACGATGATGAGTCGATTTATGTCGGTGCGTACATGTATGACAACCCAGATTCTATTCTCTCTCAACTCACTGAACGTGATGATTTAGGGAATACTGACTTCTTTGGGTTCTGGATCAGTACTTTCCAAGATGGCATCAATGCTTTTGAGTTCATCGTCACTCCTGATGGGGTTCAATTCGATGCCCAGATTTCAGCTTTCGGAGAAGACAGCAACTGGAATGCCGTTTGGCAGTGTAACACACAAAAAGTAGCAGACGGATGGATCGCTGAATTCAAGATTCCATATAGCGCTATTCGATTCCCTGATAAGGAAAAACAAAGTTGGGATATTAACTTCTTCCGTCGCATCCGTCGACTGCGTGAGCAGAGCTTTTGGCAATTTGTGGATCCTACAGTTGCCGGGACTGCTAATCAAAGTGGTGTGCTGAACGATCTTCAAAACATCAAGCCACCAATTCGACTATTCTTCTACCCTTATGCTATCGGTTACGCTGAAGTAAACCGAAACACGGACGGCGAGACAGAAGTTGGAACGCGCCTTAACGGTGGTATGGATGTGAAGTATGGAATTAGCGACGCCTTTACTTTAGATATGACCCTAATCCCTGACTTTGGGCAGGCCCGATCCGATAACCGCGTCTTGAACCTCTCTCCTTTTGAAGTATTCTTTGCTGAACAACGGCAATTTTTCACCGAAGGAACCGAACTCTTCAATAAAGGAGACCTCTTCTATTCGCGTCGTGTGGGAGGTTTCCCGATCAACTTTGGACGTGTATATGACGAACAACGAGAGACAGAAGAAATCGTTAATCTTCCAATTGAGACACGACTTCTGAACGCCACTAAGATCTCAGGAAGAACGCCAAGCGGACTCGGACTAGGCGTTTTCAATGCGGTGGCTGCTGAGACAAATGCGACACTTCGAGATACTGAAACAGGAGAAGAACGCGAGGTGGAGATCTCTCCTTTAACCAATTACAGTGTGCTTGTTGCCGATCAGAATTTAGGCAACAACAGTTACGCAACAATCATCAACACCAACGTTATGCGGGCTGGGGATACCTACGATGCCAACGTTACGGCCGTAGAATTTGATATTCGCGACAAGAACAACGCCGTGAGTTTCACCGGAGGTGGAGCATACAGCAAAAAGTTCAACTTCGATGAAGATACCGATGACGGACACCGTTACAGTCTAGGGGTATCTAAGATTAGCGGAAACTTCAACTTTGGTGCAGATCATTCGATTATGACCAAGCACTATGACCACAATGACTTAGGCTTCTTGACAAATGCCAACGAAGTGTGGGGTGGCGCATGGGCGAGTTACGATATTTACGAGCCATTCTGGTGGTTCAATCGCATGTGGTCTAGTCTGTACTTGAACTACAGCCACCTGCATCAACCGAATGCCTTTACCGGTGCTAGCGCTTTCGCAGACGTAGGTTTCTCTACAAAGTCATTTGATGCTTTCGGACTTGAATTCAGTTACGATCCGGTAGGAAGCGTTGATTACTTCGAGCCTAGAACAGATGGTTGGTTCTTTAACCGGCCTGAAAACTACTTTTTTGGTGGTTGGATTTCTTCTGACTATCGTCGGAAAGTAGCCTTGGACATTGGAACGTGGAACACTCGTCGTCCAAACATGGACTGGTACAACTTCAACTGGCGTGTTAGTCCGCGTTACCGTGTGAGTGACAACCTTCAGTTCATCTATGTCTACAGCCATCAAAATGCTATTAACGAACAAGGGTTCACAGACATTGCAGACAATGGAGACATCATCTTCGGTCAGCGCGACGTGGTTACGCGCACGAATGTCTTGACGATGAACTACATCTTCACGAATCGCATGGGACTGTCATTCCGACTTCGTCACTACTGGCGAACGGTTGCCTACGACAGCTTCATGCAACTCGGTCGTGACGGTGACCTCCACGGAGACATCGTAGAGTGGGACGCCACAAGTGAAAACCCACAAGGGATTCAAGACATTGGTACCACCCGTGATTTGAGCTACAACGCCTTTAATATCGACATGATCTACACCTGGGTCTTCTCCCCAGGTTCAGAACTTCGCATCGTTTGGAAGAACCAGATTGAAGACGCTGATCAATTCATCCCAAGCTCATTCGAGAGCAACGTTGATCGTTTGTTCGAGCTCCCTCAAGGCAACAGCATCTCGATTCGACTGCTGTACTTCATTGATTACTTGAATTTCACGAGGAAAGAGAAGTTTATTGAAAACTAGTTCTTTAGGCCTAAGGCGTATGTAATTTTTCTTAACCTACAACAACCCCATCCCACCACATCCTGGTTAACTTTGATCATGGATATTTCAGTACGTATCATTCAACGTGAGACGAAAGGTTTCGCTATCGCTGAATCGGAAGGGACTAAGGCCGGAGAAATGACTTATTCGGTAGCTGGCCCTGAACTCATCATCATCGATCACACCGACGTCATGGACGGCTTTCAAGGTAAAGGTGTAGGAAGAATTATGCTCATTGCGATTGTAGAGAAAGCCAGGAAAGAAGAGTTTAAGATCTTGCCGCTTTGTCCGTTCGCGAAGAGTCGGTTTGATAAGGATGAGTCTATACGAGACGTGCTTTCTTAGGCTTAAGGCTTAAGTTTTTCTCGTTATTTGTCATCGATTATAGTTTATCGTTTAAAGACTCTCGTCACTGGACCCTAGGCTCTCGACACATGTGTGTAGACATCATTTTCGGACTACCTTAGTGCTTTATGAATTCTTATCGCATTGTTTCTGCACTCATCGGGATTGTTTGGATAGCCAATGGGCTATTTGCAAAGGTTCTTAGGATGGTTCCACGACATGAAGCGATTGTGGCTAAAATTCTTGGAGCAGAATATGCATTCGAGTTCTCCATAGCTATTGGTGTAAGCGAGATTCTCCTTGCCATTCTCATATGGAGTGGTAAGTATGCCCGATTGGTGACTTTGTTCCAAGTGCTCATCATTCTCACCATGAATTTCATTGAATTCTTCCTTGCCAATGAGTTGTTGCTGTGGGGCCGATTTAACTTATTGTTCGCTGTACTGTTCTCTATCTTGATTCTCTGGAACGAATTCAGAAAGAGGAGAGAATATGAGTAGACTGTTCAAGGCGAATCAATTTGCAATGGAAGCCCATTTCAGAGCTTCGTGTGTGGCAACTTTCGCTTTTCCTACTGAACAACTTAAACCCTTGGTTCCGGCTCCGTTGGTGATTGAAGCGTATCAAGGATATAGCTTTGTAGCGGCAGCCTTTGTTGATACGAAGAACCTTCGGCCGAAAGGTTTTCCTTCAATTTTCGGACGAGATTTTATTCTTGCAGGGTACCGCATCTTCGTTGATTATACAGACAAGAGAGGTAAGAGGCTCCGTGGTCTCTATATATTGGGTTCTGAAACTAATAGTTCAACGATGGTTCGACTCGGAAATCGGCTCTCAAATTATGCATATCAGTGGTCAGATCTGAGCACTGAATTTGCGGAATCCTCATTTCGCTTTTTTGATAGAGAATCTGGAAACGATGTTTCTTTCATTACAGATGATCCAGTATTACCGGAGGGAAGCGTTTTCCCCGACTGGAAAACCGCTCGTCGTTTCGCTGGTCCGATGCCATTTACTTTTTCGGTAAATCAACATAAGGTGAATATCGTAGAAGGAGTCAGACAGAACTGGCAACCAAAACACGCATCCGTTGTCACCTCAGAAATACCCATGCTTGAGAAGTTAGGACTCTTCAATGGTGTGCTTTCAAGTGGTTTTGTCGTAGAGGATGTCCCTTATCATTGGAAAAAGAATCGTTCTGAATCATGGTAGAACGAAGACCATTCCAAGGCGTTTCAAACGTGGTTCGATTTAATTGGCCTGTGTACATCGCAAGCGTGGGTTCCGTCTTACTTCTAACAATACTTGGGTTCGCAATAGACTCATGGCAGCAATTATTTTTTGCCATGGCATTGTTTGGAGTCTCCTTTACTGCCCTCACGCTTTTCGCTACATGGTACATTTATGATCGTTCACCGTTATATGAGTTAGAATGGCTAGAACATGGTCTTGATCAAAACGCGAGGGTGCTTGTCATACATTCTGGTTTCGACGAACTGAGTACCATCATTGATTCGAAGTTCAAACCCAAAGAACTAGACATCGTTGACTTCTACGACCCTATAGAAAACCCAGAACCGTCAATCGCTAGAGCGAGGAAAATCTATCCCTCTGATCATAGCACCACCTTGCAGCTTGAAAGTCCTGAATTTCCCTCTACTGGTTACACACATATCTTCTTCTTCTTCGCAGCGCATGAAATCAGAGAAGAGAACACGCGCATCCGTCTTTTCAGTGCACTGAAAGAAGTCATGGCGCCGGAAGGAAAACTCTTCGTCACCGAACATTTGAGAGATGTAAACAACTACGCAATCTACGCACATGGAGCACTTCACTTTCTCTCTCAGAAGACTTGGAATCAAACCTTTGTGCGAAGCGAATTGACACTAGTCAAGCACCTTCGCATTACTCCGTTCGTCCACAACTTTACGCTATGCAGATAAGTCTACTTCATCTTCAAATAATTGGAATTCTCCTGATCATACTGGCATCTGTGCATGTAGTATTCCCTCGTTACTTCCATTGGAAAGAAGTGTTGAAGCCTCTGCCCTTATTAGAAAGACAGATCTTTTACGTTCATACATTCTTCGTCGCACTCACCGTGTTGGGAATGGGAATTCTCTCCTTGGTCAGGACGGAAAGCTTAATCAATACACCACTTGGCCGAGACATTTGTCTTACCATAGGTATCTTCTGGCTCCTCCGACTCCTATTTCAACTCTTCGTCTACAGCCCAAAACTCTGGAGAGAAAAAACAATGGAATCGACAGTCCATGTCATATTCACCATCCTTTGGACATACCTAACCACGGCTTTTTTGATCATTGCTTTCAGCTAAAGGCACATATCATGATTTATCGTTACTTGGTTCATGTTATAGTTTATCGATCACAGTTTATCGTTTAAAGACTCTCGTCACTAGACCCTAGGCCCTAGACTAAAGACATCCATGAAAGGCATCGACATCTACCTCATCGATCAAATCCTGAAAGATCGTTACACTCCAGGTGAGACCATTTTGGATGCCGGAGGTGGTGGCGGACGAAACCTCAAGTGGTTTTTGCAGAAGGGGTTTGAAGTGATCATTCAAGATATTGATCCCGAGCGTGAGCTTCAGGTGCGGGAGAAATATCCTGAAGCGAAGTATCGATGGATGACCGAAGAGCTTTCTGAGCTATCGTTGAAGAGTAATTCGGTTGATCATGTCATTTGTAATGCTGTATTGCACTTTGCGAGGGATCGAAAGCATTTTGACCAGATGTTCGATCAATTGGTGCGGGTATGTCGATCAGGGGGAAGTATCTTCATACGCACGAACTGCATTTTTGGTGTGGAAAATACTGTCAAACCCATCGGAGATGGATGGTACAATTTGCCGGATGAAAGCGATCGATTCTTAATTGATGCTGAGATCTTTGATGCCATCAAAAATGACCCAAGGTTCGAATTGGGTGAGGTTCCTAAATGGACTAGCGTGAATGGTTTGCGTGTAATGATGACGCTAGTGCTGATCGTCAAGTAGAATTTCTCCTGTTTAGTTGCGATATTGGTATGACTCTTGCCTGTCTACCATCAAACTAAACACTAACAGTATGCGCTCACGCATTGCCCTTGCTTTCGTATTACTCCTCTCCTGTTCGATGTTGACATGCCGCGTTACCGATTGCGGATTCCAAAAAGCCATAACTTGGATAGAAGATCAGGCCAGGTAACGTGGGGTCAACTTAGATGTCGTGATTGACTTTCACAATGACGACGGGACCCTTCCTCTCGAATCTAATTTCACCCGGAAAACCTTGTCAGCAACTTTGTTCAGTAGGAATGGCCCTCGTCTACTCGATAAGTGGGCAGACAAAATCGCCAAGGACGCTCTGAAGACCTATGGTCCTGATACGATAGACTTGGCAGCAACTAAACTGAAACCAAAAGACCGTGATAAGCTCATTGCGCGGTTACGCGACATCCATGGGTGCGACAATGCAGGGCTAGTGTATTTCATCAACAACTACTACACTAACGAGATCTCGCTGGCGATGCATACTTCTGCAACGTCAACTCCAGAATACGCGATCGTTTCGTACAAGAACCCCGGTACAATCGCTCACGAATACCTCCATCTCTTCGGTGCTATCGATCTTTACATTTCACCTTTCGATCGAGGGAAAGCCAGTCGTAAGCGCAAGCAAGTTGCTATGGAGCGCTTCCCGAATGAGATCATGGCCTTTGCTCATCGTTCCATCGATAGCCTCGATGTGAGCACTTTGAATTAATACATGATTGGTTGGAGAAACGAACTCCTCGAAGAAGACCGCAAATTGTTGGTTAGAGGGAAGTACAAGGTAGCCAAGTATTAATACAAGAAGAAGGGACTTCATCATGGACTGTGGACCGTGGACCGTGGACAGACTAATCATGCTAGCTCCGAAAGCGGACTAATCATGCTGATTCTGGCGTCCGGCGTCCGTTTTCTCCGTTTAGTTAATAACTGGCTAAGTACCTTTCGCCATTTCGCCCTATTCATTAAAGAACTTAGGCCATACGCCTAAAAAGAAATTCCAATCTCCGCCACATTCCCCCGTTCATCCCACACACGCAACAGCAGGTATTTTGACTCTTCATCAATCATTCCGTCTTCTGCTTTGTACCAGAGTCGGGCTTTTTTGTGGTCGAAGTGCATGCGAATCCACTTGCCGTCTACGCGGGCTTCCCAGTGATCGATGCCGGAGAGATCGTCTGTGATGGTGAACGAAAGTTCTTTGCGCGTGGCTTTGCGTGTTTTGATGACTGGAGGAACGGTATCCATTCCAACCACGTAGGTACCAAAAGCTTTTACGCGAGCATTAACCCAACCGAGTTTGTAGCTGCCGCCACGGTTGTAATAACGTTTCTTCCCTGGGTTGTATTGAAGTATCATTAGTTTGTCCACAAGGGAATCGGGTACGTCTTCAGCGTCAATTTTGAGAATCATTTCTTCGTGAACAGGTTCAAAGCGGTTCCCTACTTCGAAGTAAGGTGACTTGACAGAAAGCGGACCTCCGCGAACTTCATTGATCCACACATAGGCGTCGTCGTAGAGTCTGCCTTCTGGGATGAACAGATTACAGCCTTCAGTGCGAATCGTATTGACCTTATCGAATGCACACCTTCGCGCGCCTGATGGTTTCAAACTACCCGATTCCGCGCTAGCGTTGGGCTCATCAACTTGTTGAAGATCGAAGCTTACTTCGCTCGTATTACCATGAACATCATAGACCTTCACTAGAACTGAGTGAATTTGATTATCTGGTAGTTCTATTCGTCCGTTGTTCTTGACCGTACGGTAGATAGGCAGACGGTTGTATGGTAAACGGAACGTTCGGTGAATACTCTTCTTTTCTTGCTTCATGGTAGCGAAATCCATGTGTGCATTCATGAAGCGGTTGGTGGCAAAATCGAGTTGCTCGAGCTTTTCTTCGAAGAGCAGTTCATCGTCTAGGAAGACTTCGAGGCGGAAGATTCCGCAGATGTTGCTGTTGTTATCAAGTTGATCTATGGTGTGCACCCCGACTCCCACTGGCCCATAGACAGGAATGGGGCCTTTCCGCGTTAGCGAGACCTTACCAGAAGTGCCGTTGGTAGCAATCAACTGCGAACGATGCGTTCCCATAACCTGACTTGAATCCTCAAGCGGAACCACCTGAATACCTCTCAAGGCTGGCGCTCTCGAATCAGCTACTGGAAAATCCCAGAGCAAGGGATTGACTGGAAACTCGGAGTCCGTCTCGCGAATCTCGAAATGAAGGTGAGGTCCACCAGAAGAGCCGCTGTTGCCAGACCATGCGATGACCTCAGAAGAGTCAATAGGGATGAGTCCGACACCAGGGTACAGATCTACTTCCCACGATTCTAGTTCGTACTGTGCATCGCGGAGAAAGTTTTCAATCTTATCATTCAGCTTGCTAAGGTGGGCATAAACCGAAGTGTAGCCATTGGGGTGATCGACATAGATCACCGTTCCGTACCCATAGGAGGAGATCTTGATTCGGCTGATATGCCCTTCCGCGATAGCGTAAATAGGCAAGCCTGTACGACCTTGTGTTTTAATGTCAAGACCCGTGTGAAAGTGATTCGAACGGAACTCACCGAAGTTCCCTGAAAGATTCAGTGGAATATCAAGTGGAGAACGAAATCCGGAGCGCGTACTATGTTGGGCTTCCGCCGTTAAGGCAAAAAACAAGACACAGAAAATCACAGATAGAAAAGCGCGGCACTGCAACATGGATTACGAAGTTCGCAAAGCCTTTAAGATCTAACGGGGAAGCACACTACAAGTTGTTAGCACGACGTTGAAGAGAACATTCGCGTGTTTAAGCCTTAGACTTCCGTTAACATTCTTACTTTTGTTTGGGGAGGTAGGGGCAGATCCTACTGATCGATAACTATGGAAAACGTCATTGGTGATATTCGGAAAAAGGTCGGGCAACTGCTCGAAGAGCGTTCTCGAATGGCTGAAGAAATGAAGCAGAAAGATGAAGCGTTGAACGCGCTCCAACACCAACTTGACCAGACCCAGCAGCAGATCGATGAGTTAGAGAAAGTTAACCACACCCTTAAAATCGCTAAATCGTTGACCGGCGCCGAAGATAATACGGAAGCCAAGCAGAAGATCAATGAGTTGGTGAGAGAGATCGACAAGTGTATCGCATTACTGAATAAATAAACACCCTGCATGAGTGAATTGTCAATCAAGGTGAAGATCGCCGGCCGCCAGTTCCCACTCACGATACCACGTGAGGAGGAAGAGATGGTGCGCAAGGCTGCCAAGATGGTTGACGAGCAGTTCCGGTTCTTTACCGAGAACTACGCCGTGCAAGACCGAGCTGACCTGCTTGCCATGGTGGCACTGCAGATGGCTACTTCCGCCGTCAAGGCGAAACAGAACTCCGAAGACCCTGCACAGACTGACGAGTTACAAGAGATCAGCGATATGCTTTCCGATGCCCTCTCCTGAGTTTGTCTTCGCGCCACATAGAAAAAAACAATGGATATTATGACTATTGTAGTTGGAGTAGCGGGTGTCATTATTGGCGCCGGACTAGCCTACCTCCTCTACACAAAGTTGCTTCAGAAACGTGCTGAAGTGATCGTCGAAGAAGCCGAAGAAAAAGGTGAAACGATCAAACAACAAAAACTTCTTCAAGCCAAAGAGAAATTCCTTGCACTCAAAGAGGAGCACTCGAAAGAAATCAAAAAGAAAAACCGAGAGCTGCAGTCTGCAAAGGACAAAGTAAAGAGCAAGGAGGCTCAGCTTTCAAAGCAGCTAGAATCTAACAAGCGCAAACAACAAGAGGTAGACAAGATCAAGCAGAACCTTGACAATCAGCTTCAAGTCGTTTCCAAGAAACAAGCAGATCTTGAAAAATCACACCAGAAATCAGTAGCCCTTCTCGAAGACATCAGCGGACTAAGCGCAGATGACGCTAAGAAGTCTTTGATGGAAGAGCTGAAAGAAGAAGCACGAAGCATGGCTTCTGTACAAGTTCAAGAGATTCTTGACGAAGCAAAACTCAAAGCAAATCAAGACGCGAAGCGTATCGTTATTCAATCGATTCAACGTGTAGCTACAGAGCATGCGATTGAGAACTCTGTTTCGGTTTTCAATATCGAGAACGACGATATTAAAGGACGCATCATTGGACGTGAAGGACGAAACATTCGCGCGCTTGAGGCAGCTACTGGAGTTGAGATCATTGTAGATGATACTCCAGAAGCAATCATCCTTTCTTGTTTTGACCCAGTTCGCCGAGAGGTAGCTCGCCTTGCGATGCACCAGTTGGTGAGCGATGGTCGTATCCACCCTGCGCGTATTGAGGAGGTGGTAAACAAGACACGCAAGAACATCGAAGAAGAGATCATGGAGGTAGGTAAACGTGCCGCTATTGACCTCGGAATCCACAACTTGAATTCAGCCTTGATTCGCATGGTTGGACGTATGAAGTACCGTTCTTCTTACGGACAAAACCTTCTCAAGCACTCGCGTGAAGTAGCGAACCTTTGTGCAGTAATGGCAGCGGAGCTTGGTCTAAACGCGAAGGCTGCGAAACGTGCAGGTCTTCTCCACGATATCGGTAAGGTGTCAGACGAAGAGTCTGAACTTCCACACGCAATCTTGGGGATGAAACTCGCTGAGAAATACGGTGAGAAGAAAGACGTGTGTAATGCCATCGGTGCTCACCACGATGAGATTGAGATGACGACCCTCATCTCTCCTATCATTCAGGTTTGTGATGCCATCTCTGGTGCACGTCCTGGAGCTCGTCGTGAAGTAGTTGAAAGCTACATTCAACGTTTGAAAGATCTTGAAAACCTTGCCCTTGAATACGACGGGGTAACCAAGTCATACGCCATCCAAGCCGGTCGTGAGCTACGTGTTATCGTAGAAAGCGAGAAGGTAAGCGATGAACGCGCAGATCAGCTGTCATTCGATATCTCTCAAAAGATTCAGAATGAAATGACCTACCCAGGTCAAGTGAAGATCACGGTGATTCGTGAGAAGCGATCAGTAAATTACGCTCGTTGATTAGGCGATAGGCTTTAGGTCTTAGGGAATTTTAAAGGGGGCGGTTGCTCCCTTTTTTGTTGGCAGTAGGCTGTATGCGGTATGCTGCTTCTTGGCTGCTTTCTTGAATCGAGATTTTCAGTGAATTTTGACGAACTTCTTTAGCTTTAAAAGACCATTTCTCAATAGTTTCACCACTTCGGTTCTAACGCCTAAAGCCCATAGCCTAAAGCCCCCCACCATGAGATTTTATCTGTTCATCCCTCTCATCCTATTAGCATGCAGTCAACCTGAAAAGCCCCCATCCATCACCGGTGAATGGTCGATGTACCATGTAATCCAACAAGGAGAAGACGTTACCTCTGAGCACGATCCACATGATGAACGTTATGTGATCATGCATGCTGACAGCACCTTTAACAGTGGTGGACGTCCGTTTGGGGAGAACAGTGGAAAGTATTCTTTCGACGCCGAAGCCATGACCTTGTTTCTCGACAGTGATGCTGGTCCAGAAGATGATAGCCATTGGAAGGTGACACTGAGTGGAGATACAATGTTTTGGGATGGAACGGGGTCTGTGTGGGCTGAGGGGTTCAGAATCGTTAATACTAGGCGTTAGGCTTTAGGCTTTAGCTTGATTTAGTAGGTGGCTTTCATAGAACTGCGTTCCGCGTTCCACATTCCGCGTTCCTTCCTACCTTTAGCTGTAATGTTGAAAATCGTATTTTACATCGTTTCCGCATGTTTGGTAGTTTCTTTGGGAATGTGTGGTTTCATCATGAATCGCAATTTCTTTCGGAGTGGTAAGAAACCCTTCGATAGAAATCCATTTGGAGCAAAAGTGCCATACAATCTCGGGGTAGTCACAATAGTTGTGATAATCATTTGGGGACTCCTCAATTTTGTGATTTAATAGTCAGCCAGGCAAACAGTCGACACTATCCAGGGTTGCACCGCGTTCCGCGTTCCACATTCCGCGTTCCTCCCTCCTATCAACCGCGTGTAATTCAAAACTCCTGACGTATCCGAGAATGTGGTGCAGCTTTCAGCGTAATTTGCGTTGTTAGGAACAGTGAGTACCCGAGAAAAATTCATAGCGTCTTTTGGATGGCAAGCACTGAACGTGTTTTCCCAGGTCATCTTGCAGTTGATCTTCATCTCGATCTTAGCGCGTTTGATTACCAAAGATGCTTTTGGGGTCATGGCCATTGCCCTCTTTGTGGTTGGCTTTATTGAGATATTTTCGCAGATTGGGATTGGTCCGGCGTTGATTCAGCGGAAAGAGTTGACCAAGGAGCATATCAATGGCGCCTTCTTCATCAGCTTACTGTTGGGTATCGGGGTCACCATCGCCCTTTACCTCGTGGCTCCTCTGGTGGCAGCCTTTTACGAGGACGAAGTCTTGACTTCTGTCTTGCGTTGGATTGGATTGAGTTTCTTGATTTCCGCGTTAGCGATTGTTCCAAAAAGCTTGATTATCAAAGAAATGAGCTTTAAGAAGCTCTTCTTCTGTTCAGGAACAGCCATGACCATTGGAAACCTTGGGGTGGGTTTGACGCTTGCTTATTCAGGCTATGATATTTGGGCTTATGTATTCGCTTTGTTGGCTCAAAACACCTTGATGACCATTACTTACTGGATTTTTCATCCGGTGAAAATCGGGACTAGCTGGAATTGGGAGACGACGAAAGACATGATTCGCTACGGCGGTGGTAGCACCTTGTTCAACATGTTTAACTACGCCGCAACGAAGATCGATGTCTTAATTGTAGGTAAGTTTGGTTCTACAGGAGCGGATGCAGCGGATGGAAGAGCCTATGACCGCTGGTCAACTACCGGTATTTATGATCGTTCCGCTTACTTGATGAGCCTGCCGATTACGGTCTTGGGTAAATTGAGTGATAGCGTCATGTTCAGCGGCTTGTCACAACTGCAAGACGACAAACCCAAGCTTCAACGCGCGTTCTTAAGCGCCATTTATCACATTGCATTGTTGGTCATTCCAGGAGCGATTTTCATGGTCTTCTTCGCGGAAGAAATCACCATTCTCTTCCTCGGTGATCAGTACTTTGACGCCATTCCAATTGTTGAGATTCTATTTATTTCAGTGGCCTTCCGTTCATTGATTAAGATTGCTGATTCTGTCGTTCGCGCACTTGACCGAGTTTACACAGCCAGCGGCATCAAAGCGATCTTCTTTGTATTGGTCGGATTAGGTACCTTCTTCGCACTCCCTGCCGGACTAAAAGGCGTGGCATGGGCGCTTGAGGGATCTGTGGCGATTCAATTCGTCATGATGATGACCTTAAGTTTGAAGTTGGTTGACTTGAGTTGGAAACGACTGATCAAAAAAGTCATTCCAGGTATCATCCTTGGAATATTCGTAGTCATCGCTTCCGCGCTAGCGAAACTCATCAACATGAACATCGATGATATGCGCCTGTTGAGACTGTTCATCGCTTTAATCATCAATGGCGGAATTGTGCTGATCATGGCATGGTATCTGCCTTGGTTATTCAAACAGGGCAAGGATAACGTGCTTCAAACCATCGCCGAACGCATTCCGGTAAAAGCATTGAAAGCACGTTGGGGAAGGAAATCGTAACTTCGCGCCTCGCTCCTCGTAGGGCATGAGACATGAGGGAAAATTTTAGAATCGTAGGTGTTTTTTTGGTGATGTTTTTCGCCCTATCGGGCGGAACGCAAAGCTTCGCGCAATGTGATTTGAAGATCAACAATCCTGACTCCCTAGAATTCCGACTATTTATTGGTGGTGCTTCCGTTGAAACGGAGATCACAGAGATGATGGCCATCGATTCTGTTGATTGCGGAATGTGCCTGCTCGACATCATTGTTATAGACAGCTTGAACGTCCATCTGCGCACTGACCTGAATGTAGATACCAGCTGGACTCCGGAGTTACAGCTACGCAATGACTCATTAGGAATCCGCCTTGAAGTACTCAATCCAAAAGTGCTGGCAACAGTAGATTACACTTCTCCTGTCGCTACTCGAAGCAGTGAGATTAATGTACAGGTCTTCGCTCTTGATGGTGCGGCTTGTGCTCCACCGGCAACACCAGCCCAACTTTCTCGTTGGATCGGAGAACTCGAAAAAATGGATTTTGAACGTCAGCGTCTCAAATACTTAGAGAATCTGACACGTCAAGAGGTTTGTCTTACCACTTCTCAAATTCGCCAACTTTGCGCTTACATCGACGATGAAAATAAACGCCTAGAATTCCTAAACGCCTCTTACGCCAATTGCTACGACCGTTCACAATTCACGGTCTTAGAGGATCTTCTATATCTGGAACGCTCAAAGGAAGCCTTCCGAGGGATAGCTAGGTAGCGCTGAGCTCTGTTCGTGGTTCTACGAAACTAGAATCTATAACCTATAACTCAGAACCAAACACCAACAACCGCGTTCCGCATTCCGCGTTCCGCGATCAGAGTCTCACGTTCCACGTTCCACGTTCCACATTCAACATTCCACGTCCAACGATGAACACAATGAGATTAATCAAGGTTACCCCCTAAAAGCACACATTTTCGTAAAATTGTAGTGACGTCAATGACACGTTCCTGATTATGGAAGAGAAAAACTTACTTGAACGCTTTGAAGCGTATGTAGCGGCAAACAAAAAGATCGAGCCGAAAGACTGGATGCCAGATGATTACCGCAAGACGCTGATCCGTCAGATCAGTCAGCATGCCCATTCTGAAATCGTAGGAATGCTGCCTGAAGGTAATTGGATTACTCGTGCACCATCGTTGCAGCGCAAGGCGATTCTTTTAGCCAAAGTACAAGACGAGGCAGGCCATGGCCTTTATCTTTACTCAGCTTGTGAAACATTAGGTGTCGAACGTGATGACACTCTGGAAGACCTCCACAGCGGAAAAGCCAAGTATTCAAGCATATTCAATTACCCCACAGTAAGCTGGGCTGATATTGGTGCTATTGGTTGGTTGGTTGATGGCGCAGCGATTATGAATCAGGTGCCATTGTGTAAGTGTTCTTATGGTCCTTACGCTCGTGCTATGGTTCGTGTATGTAAGGAAGAAAGCTTCCACCAACGTCAAGGATTCCAGATCATGTTGACCATGGCGAAAGGAACTCCTGAGCAAAAGGCGATGGCACAAGATGCGCTTAACCGCTGGTGGTGGCCATCATTGATGATGTTTGGTCCCACTGATGACAACTCTCCAAACTCAGCGAAGAGCATGAAGTGGAAGATTAAGTTGTTCTCGAACGACGAGCTTCGTCAGCGTTTCATTGATATGACCGTTCCTCAAGCAGAAGTATTGGGTCTTACTATTCCAGATCCAGACCTCAAATGGAACGAAGAGCGTGGACACTACGATTTCGGTGAGATCAATTGGGAAGAATTCTACAATGTGATCAAAGGAAACGGTCCGTGCAATAAGCAACGAGTTGAAACACGTCGCAACGCCTATGATAAAGGTGCTTGGGTACGTGAAGCTGCCATTGCACACGCTGAAAAACGCGAGGCACGCAGGAAAGAAGCGGCCGCTTAAGAACGACATCACCTTACGAACATGAGTAAAAAGAATTGGCCTCTTTGGGAGGTATTCATCCGTAGCCGTCAAGGCTTGAGCCATAAACACGTTGGTTCTTTGCATGCAGCTGATGCACAAATGGCGATTACTAACGCACGCGACGTGTATACACGTCGTCAAGAAGGCGATAGCATCTGGGTTGTTCCTGCAGACGAAATCACTGCTTCTTCTCCGGACGAGAAAGATGCTTTGTACACACCGTCTGATGATAAGGTGTACCGTCACCCAACCTTCTACGATTTACCTGACGCGGTGAAACACATGTAATGGAGGCAAAACTCGAATATACCCTACGCATTGCTGACAATGCATTGATTCTAGGTCAACGCCTAGGAGAATGGTGCGGACATGGTCCAGCACTGGAAGAAGACATTGCCTTGACGAATATTTCATTAGACTTGATCGGTCAGGCGCGTTCCCTCCTCACCTATGCTGGGGAGCTCGAAGGAAACGGTCGCGACGAAGACAAGATGGCTTTCTTCCGTGATGCACACGACTTCCGAAACGTATTGTTGGTTGAGCAGAAGAACGGACACTTTGGAGACACCATTGCACGTCAGTTTTTGTTTGATCACTTTTCATGGCTGTTCTACGATGCGTTGTTGAAGAGTAATGATGACACCCTTCGCGCTATCGCGGAAAAGTCGATCAAAGAAGTGACCTACCACCGTCGACACAGCAGCGAATGGATCATTCGCCTAGGAGACGGAACTGAAGAGAGTCACTCGAAGATTCAGGAAAGCATCAACGAGCTGTGGGCCTTCACTGGAGAAATGTATACTCCAGACAAGCTAGACCAACAGGCACTTGCTGATGGATATGGAGTTGATCTTGTTCAACTTTCAGAATATTGGAAACAAAATGTAGCCGGCGTTCTTCGTCAAGCTACGCTTAATGTACCTGAAGACGGGTGGATGCAGAAAGGTGGAAAGAAGGGAATCCATTCAGAACACCTTGGATACATGCTTGCAGAAATGCAGCACATTCCACGCACCTACCCTGACGCACAGTGGTAATCGGTGGAAAGAAACGAAGCACACATCCTTGAATTATTGACCGCGGTCAAAGATCCTGAGATTCCCGTTCTCAACGTTGTTGACATGGGCGTCATCAGAAAGGTAGATCTCAATGATGACCACATCGTAGTCACCATCACCCCAACCTACAGTGGCTGTCCAGCAATGGACGTCATCTCCATGAACGTAAAGGCTACCCTCAAGCGTGCCTTCGGAGAAGACGCAGAAGTCGTTTCCCAACTCTCCCCTGCCTGGACTACCGATTGGATTACCGACGAAGCACGCGAGAAATTACGTGAATACGGCATCGCCCCACCTGAAGGCAAAAGCCACGATAAATCACAACTCTTCGCCGAACCTAAGGTGATCGCTTGTCCAAAGTGTGGCTCTGAAAACACCACTCTTGTTTCGGAATTCGGCAGTACCAGCTGCAAAGCACACTACAAGTGCTCTGATTGTTTGGAGCCGTTTGATTATTTTAAATGCATTTAGGGGGCGTTGGGCTTTAGGCGTTAGTGGGTTTGATTTTATATCTGTCGAAATGAATGGAGACCTTTCGAAAGATCAGAGAGATTGAATCCGATTTTCATTCGTTCTTTTATGGCGAATTGATAGGTCTTCAGCGTCTGAATCGCCATGGCCCAATCGTAGGGATGGATGAAATCCATCCAATCATCATTCGTATTTCTTAAGCAGATAAGTATACGTTGTGAATTCGTTTAGCCTTGTGACTAACGAAACATAATCATCACCGGAATGGATAATGGTGCAAGTCTGATTTAGATGACGATTCCCCTGATTGATGTTCATTTCGAGTTGATCACCAGTGAGTTCATATTTCCCAAAGATGAGCTCCGCATCTATTAGTCCGCGGCAGGTATAGATACCGTTCTCCCAAAAGTTATATCGCACGCCAATGCTTTTGTTTCTGATTTTGGCTTCAAGGTCTTCACCAGTAAAATGAGACTCGATGAGGAAATCCTTCACTTCCCATTTACCTTCAATGGAAGGTTCGATACTCGCTTCGGGGCGGCAGGAGAACATATAAATGATCACAAATAAGAGGCAAAGTCTATTCGCTAGACTTAGATTGGCTGCATTGATCATAGTCGTTTCGCAATGAAAAAGGTTAGAATAATGGTGTTTAGTCTTGTGATGTCAATGGCATTCGCTGCCTTGGCTTTCAACAACGAACAACCAGCTGTACACCCAAGTAATGAGACAGTTCACGATACGAACTTTCAAATCTCCCTTCCAGACGGACCTGTCGAATCTATCCTGATTCTTTTTGGCGGCTACGGACAAAAGCCCAACGACGTCTTGCTAGCCTTTCCTATCGAATCAAAGCTTAGAGACCAAAACATTGCGGTGATCTATGTAAAACAACTGAACCGGATTTGGCTGAATGCTGATGAATTAACATCGATACAAGAGGCGATTGTACAAACGAGATCAGCGCATGCGCTCATTACGAATCAACTCTTCTTAGGAGGTTTTTCTAGTGGTGGAAACCATGCCTTGCAACTTGCTAATCGCCTCTCACGTCAAGGCGATGATCAGGTACTCGGTGTGTTCACGGTTGACAACCCGATTGACCTTGAACAGCTTTATCTGAATGCGGAAGAGAATATTGAACGCAACTTTCATCCATGGGCGATTGGAGAGAGTCAAATGATTACTCAGATCATCAATGACTCCATAGGCAATGGCAACCGTGATGATTTCTTTAATGACTTCTCGCTGTATAGAAGAAGTTCAAACGCTCATCTTCTAGAAGACCTCAAGTCGACCTCCTTAAGACTCTACACAGAGCCTGACACCGCATGGCATCGTGAGAATAGAGGAACAACCTACGAGGACATCAACGCCTATCAGCTCGAAGGGCTCGCGTCTCTTTTAAAGTCAGAAGGTTTTGAAGTTCAACTGATCACTACCACAGGCAAAGGATATCGTCCAGACGGCATGCGTCATCCGCATAGTTGGTCGATTGTGGATCAGGAGGAGTTGGTGAAGTGGTTCTTAAGTCTGAATCGAAGAAAGTAACGCACACAAACTTTCCACGAACGTCCACAAACTACCTATTGACAAGCATTCGGGAAACTTCGAGTTTTACATAACCAAATTGAAACGAAACCCACTTGTGGGGAGGTCTCAACTGATAAATTGCTCTATTGGAATGGAACTAAGACCGAACATTTAAGCACATATAAACTTTTCTGCAACGCTCGTAAACTAGCTCTTGACAAGCGTTGTAAATCGCCTGAACTTTGGCTCGTGCCGGTTAGGACGGTGGGGGCGGGCGGGCCCGCGAGGGCTGAGAATTTCTGCAAAATAGAATAGATTCAGTCCGCGGACAGACCAACTAAGGCTGAGCTACTCTACCCAAAAACACCCTATCTTAGATATATGAAAAACCTCCTCCGAAATATGATCTCTGCCTTCGAAGCCCTCGAACCGCACGAAGTCGACCTCATCGTCGACAACTCGAACGTGCAGGCATTCAAAAAAGGGTCTGTGCTGCTTTCAGAAGGACAGATGTCAAAGGAGTGTTTCTTCGTGTTGAAAGGACTCGTACGCGAGTACCGAATCGTGAATGGAGAAGAGAAGTCAACAGCCTTCTACTCTGAAGGGATGCCAGTAACTTCTTTCATGAGCTTCAATACTGAAACTCCTTCACCTAGCTACTTGGTTTGTGGCGAAGATAGCATTCTCACCGTAGGTACGAAGACGCTAGAAGACGAGATGTGTGCTCGAATTCCAAGGTTGGAAAGCGTGATTCGAGTTGAAGTGGAGAAAGTAACGGCCGAAGGACAAGAAGCCTTTGCTCGTTTCATGACCTCTACTCCTGAAGAAAGGTACCTGCGTGTGATGGAGGAACGTCCGGATTTGTTGCAACGCGTTCCTCAACATCAACTAGCAAGCTACCTTGGGATTACCCCTGAGTCTTTAAGTCGATTGCGTAAACGACTTGTAAAGAAGGAAAAGTCTTAGAGCTCCATTGACAACACGATATTCCCTCGCTTTCTTCCTGAATCAACGTATTGATGAGCTTGGACTACTTCGTTCATGGCATAGGTGCGGTCCATCACCATTCTGATTTCACGGTTGCGGTACATCTCCATCAACTCAAGTAACATCGCTCGAAGTTCAACTACTTTTCTGGTGCCAGTAGCCGCGAACTTCGCCTTCTTCCCGTGCTTCTGTGAACGGAAGAACATATCTACAAACAACTCGCCCTTCAATACCGGACATACATACTGTCCTTGCTCTTTGAGGATCGCCTTACAAGCTCTGAAGCTCGATTTCCCGACAGTATCATAGATCACATCGAAACGTTCGTTGAGCTTCGTGTAGTCTGTTGTTTTGTAATCAATGAATGCGTCTGCTCCAAGTGAAGTGACCAATTCCGCGTTAGCGCTAGAACAAACCGCCGTAACATGAAGATCCATCTCCTTACCAATTTGAATGGCCGCAGTACCTAAGGCACCGGAAGCTCCAATAATCATCAATCGCTGATCGCTTTTCATATTGGCTACATCGCGAATGAAGTTCCATGAAGTCACCGCACCATCACAGAACACGGCACCTTCATCATAACTCATCAATTCAGGCATGTGCGTGATGACTGCATCTTGTTCAACTACGAGATATTCAGCATAAGAGCTAAATCCAAACAGCGACTCGCCACATACTCGATCACCAGGAAGGTAATCAGTCACCTCAGACACAACCGCCTCAACAACCCCAGCAAAACCAGTCCCGGGAATGGGGTTCTTCGGACGTCGAAGCCCGAGAAAGAGCCTTCCTAATCTCGGGGTTCCCATGCGTAAGAAAGTATCAGCTGCTGTCACAGCCGCCGCGTGATTGCGAATTAGAATTTGATTCGGCTTCGGTGCTGGCTTCTTGAAAGTCTCTACCTTAAGTACTTCAGGACCACCATATTCAGTAACCCTCACCGCTTGCATTGTTGTATTCATCATTTCTTGCTTTTAGTTGATGAAGCAAAGATCCAACGAAGAGAAGGCTCAATTCATTGACGTTCGTCAAGAAAGAGGTGGAATGTGGAATGTGGAACGTGGAATGCAGGTTATGTCTTCATGAATCCCATCCGTGCCCTACCGATAAGTTATTGTTTATCGTTTTTCGATTATTGATCGAGGTTTGCCTTACGCCTGAAACCATAGAATAATTGCCCCCAAAAACCTTTCGGCATATCCTCTACTCCCGGGTAACCAAGTTTGATGTGGGCATCATCTTTGGGGATAGATGCGGTTCCGAATAGGTAATCCCATAGGCTTAAACTGATGCCGAAATTGATACCATGGGTTCTTCCTTCTGGGAGGTGGTACACGTGATGCCAGAGGTGCATTACTGGGTTGTTAAAGACATAGCGCAATGGCCCCCATGTTATGTGAATGTTCGCGTGGTTGAGGTGTCCAATAGAAATAGCTACGAAGTGAACGATGTATGCTTGCTCTGGTTCAAAACCTCCTAGGAGCATGACCCCAATGGTCTTGAGTGGCTTGTAGAAGATGTTCTCCATCCAGTGATAGCGGAGGTGAGCCGCGAAGCCCATCTCTTCTACCGAATGATGCACTTGGTGGAATCGCCACAGAAATTCGAACCGGTGAAGAGCCACGTGGGTAGCCCATTGCACAAAGTCAATCACAATGAAGAAGACGAGCAGCTGCAGCGCCATAGGCCAAGCCGACATGTCAATCAGTGCAATGCTCTTCATGGAAATGCCTACCGACTGGAAGCCCAGTTCGAGAAGTGCGTAAACGCCAGCAATCGCAATTGAGAAAATGAAGAAGTTGAAGAACATGTAAAACCCATCCAACCAGAAATCCTTTCGGATGGCTTTTTGCTCCTTTCTCCAAGGAAAGGCGAGTTCGAGCAAGTAAACGGCTACTGAAATCGCGATCAATCCATAGAAGTAGTTCTGGTACCATGGTACACTGCTATCCATGATGATCGACTTCCATGTCCAATCCACAGTGCCCATGAAGGCATCTTTCATGACTTGAATTGCTGAACTCATATTATTCTTGTTCGACGTCCATGGCTATGGGTAAGAGATCCATATGGCTCCACTCTGTCCATGAACCGTCATAGTTCTTGACATTTTCGTAACCGAGAAGTTCACTAAGCACAAAGGTGGTGTGCGCAGAACGCACTCCAGTGTGACAGTAGGTGATGATCTGCTTCTCAGGCGTAATTCCTAATTCCGTGAGGTCATGCTGGATATCATCTAGAGGCTTCAACATCCAACTTTGTCCCATTTCAACGGCATTCCCCCAATCGTAGTGAATAGCTCCTGGGATATGTCCGGCTCTAACCGCTCCCTTTTTCATAAAGGCCCCTGTGAATTCATCTAGTGTGCGGGTATCAACTAAAATGACAGTCGAATCTACAGTAGCGTGGATTAGTCTGTTCAAACCGACATATGACGATCGATCTACTTCATTTCTAAAGCTAAAGCCTTCACGAATTGGAGCCTTCGGAGTTCCTGTTTCAGCATACTTGCCTGATTGCTTCCAAGCTTGCCATCCACCATCAAGGAGGGCGACATCTGGGTGTCCGTACATTTTCAACAGCCACCAAAATCGAGCAGCATCACATCCTCCTTTGGCGTCGTATACAACCACCATCGTTTCTGCGGTAGCGCCTAAAGAATCCAGTAACGACTCCATACGTTCGCGATCAGCGGCCATCCCACCATAGTCGTAATCAGCGCTTTGAATGTGATTACGCCAAATGCGATGCGCACCTGGTATGTGTCCCTCTTCGAAATCATCAGGCTTGCGCATGTCAATCAACAATACACGTTGTTCAGAATGGATCAAGCCTGAATACACCTCAAGGGAAAGCAACGAAGATTGATTCGAATCAACCGCTGTACTGTCAACCGGTTGTTCAACAGTCTCTACTGTCACTGCAGGAGTCGAAGGTTCAACGCAACTAAAAAGCAGCAATCCGAGTATGACTATTCCTCCAAAACGTACCATTCGATGTCTTTCAGATTTGCTCTTCTTCCCTCCTGTACTGGGGCATAGTTCTTCGCCAAGTAATCCAAGATAATATCTTCATTTGGACCAAGATCCCAGAGATTTTGAGTCTCTTGCATCCAGCGAATCATTTTTTTCCAGCCATCGCGATCTGCACGATTTTGCGTTACCAATTTCGCTGAATGACAAGCCAAACAGGTCACCTTCACTTGTTCGAAACCATCATCAACGATCAACCCTGTACGCATGTGGATGCCATTCTCGATGAGATCATCCGGAATGTCTTCCGCCATGGGAATAATCTCGGGTTCCATCAATTCTTCAGTTTCACCAAAAAAGCGTTCAGCAGTGTCTGGTGCCATAATATTAAACATAGCAACAATCACGATAAATGTTGAAGCATACACCAAAACATTGGTTCGCTTCACCACCTTCTCTATGATCTCATCTTGTATGGGAAGTCGCTCTTCGCTCATTCTACTTTCACCGCTATCCGATGCGTTGCATTGTTCAAATATCCTTTCGGGTTCCATCCAGGAACAACCATGGGCTGGCTCTTTCCTTCGCTATCCGTTGCCTTGGCCCAAACTTCATAATATCCTTTCTCTGGGAAATTTACGGATGCCTCCCATCGCTGCCAAGCCAATCGATTGGCAGCCGGATTCAAAGATGCTTTCTGCCAAGTTGATCCAAAGTTGATCGAAATATGCATTTGGCTCACACTGAGGTCACCAGCCCACGCATGTCCTCTAAGTGTCAAACTCTTTTTGCCTTTGAGTACAGCTCCCGTTTTTGGGTAGGTAATCAACGACTTGACAGGCATACTTTCGATAATACACATGTCTTCTGCCTTCACCTCTTGACCAGGGGCTACCTTCTCGCATGGAACACGATATGACGGTGCTTCCATCTTCGGACCGTCATGCACTTTGTTCCTCACACTCAGTCTAGAAAGCCATTTCCCGCTCACCGAAGCCGGCCAACCACCAATCACCATTCGTAGTGGATGTCCGTTCATCACAGGAATATCTTCACCATTCATAGCCCAAGCAATCAGCGACTCATCTTCCATCGCCTTCGCTATAGGAACTCCTCTTGAAATGGTCACTTTATTGGGATTACGACTCAAGTGGACGTCCTTACCATAGTAGCCAACGTACACTGCATCAGATTTCACCTTAGCGTAATTCAAGACATCTTTTAAACGAACACCGGTCCATTCGGCACAGGCAACAGCACCTGTTGACCATTGGTTTCCTTTGGCTGGTGGATTGAATTCAGATCTTCCATTCCCGCCACATTCAAGGGTCAGACGATACGTATGATGTTCGAAATTACTTTTGAGCTCATCAACCGATAAGGTAATCGGTTCTGGAATGGATTCGCCGTCAATAGTCAGCGTCCATGCACCCACATCGATATCTTCAGGAACAAGTCCGTTGTTTCGAATAAAGAAGCGATCGGCTGGGGTAATCTCGTCGTCAAGGAGATGAGGAGGTGTCTCCACATTCCATGGCTTATCGTTCAAAACAACGAGGTCTGGATGTTTACCTGGAATAGAGAAATCCTGTTCTGGACGAGCCAATATCGCCGGGATTATTCCACTGGGCATTTGATCGGCAAAAACGATCTTGCCTCCAACGGCAGCAGCCATGGCAGCCAAGCCCGCTTTTTTCAAAAAGCCTCGTCTGCTTTCATCTGTGCGTCTGCCCCATAACAGCTCATCTGCCTGTTGGGGGTCTTCGGCATACAATTGATGGATCCCAATCTTTCGTTTTCTCATGTTTCAGGTTTCGAACCAAGCAGCAAGTAACAAAAACAGCACAGTATTTGTCTGTAACTTATGTCTCATTCGTGAAGTCAACTCTTTTAAGCAACTTAGTGAAATGAAAGTAGCAATAATTGGGGCCTCCGGAATGATCGGCTCGCATCAGCTAGGAGATGCCATGTTCGAAGTTGGAGTTGGCAATACTGAAGCCAATGAATTCCTGAGTAATAAAGAGATTATCGATCTACTCAATTAACGATGATTCACAGCTCTTCACTTCCTTTCAGAAGTCAATCACCTAATTTCGAGGCTAACATTAATCTACAGCTATGATTTATATCGTTGCCTTGATCGGGCTCGGGTTTATTGTACTCGAAGGCCCATACAACCGCAGAAACGTCTATGACGCCGCGATTTCCTATGGCCCCGTTCTACCAGATTCTATTTGGTCTGCCGTATTGAATTACGGTGTATGTAACGGTTCGCTTTTAGAAGAGCTCGGCATTCCCGCTCAAGCAGAAAACGTCCAGATCCGAATTAAATCACGTACGGCCGGCCGAAACGACGAATGGATTTTAACCACTGATTGCGATTCATGAAAGGACAAAGTCCATATCAGTTTTCGCTCTTCAGGATTATCCTTGGAGCTTATCTGGCCATTCACTTTGTTGATCTCATCAGTCACAGCGCTGAAGTATGGAGCGATCGCGGAATGTTCGCAGACCCAAGCTTGAACTTCACGCATGGCGTTGTCCCGAATATCCTTTTCCTCATTGATTCGCCCGTTGGTATTACTGCGTTTTTAATAGTCATGGCAGCGTTCGCCATACTCTACATGCTCGGCGTTCAACGCAACCTCATCAGCCTCATCCTCTGGTATGGTTGGGTTTGCCTTTTTGACCGCAACAACCTTATCGCCAATCCAGGCCTGCCCTTCATCGGTTGGCTGCTATTAGCTTCTGCTGTTATTCCAAAGGGTGAGCCTTTTTCGCTAGCGCGGAAACGGGAAGGATGGAAAATCCCATCCTGGATATGGATTGGAGCATGGGTGATTATGGCCGTGAGTTATACCATCAGCGGAATCGATAAATGGATGAGCCCAAGCTGGCGAGACGGAACAGCCATCCTTCATCTCCTAGAGAATCCTTTAGCGCGAGCTACAAGTTTAAGAGAAGCCATGGTCTCATTACCTATGTCGGTGATCCATGGCATGACTTGGGGAATTCTTGGACTCGAGATTCTTTTTGGTCCCCTATCTCTTTTCGCTAAAACGCGGAAATGGGCTTGGATAGGAATGATCGCCATGCACCTTGGAATTCTTTGTATCGTTGACTTCGCTGACTTGACAATTGGCATGCTAATGATCCACGTTTTTACTTTTGACGGACGATGGTTCAAACCCATCTATGCCAAAGAGAAAGCTGTGCTCTTCTTTGACGGTGTGTGCGGTTTGTGTAATTCATCCGTTGATTGGTTCATGCAAACAGATGAAGAAAAGAGTCTACAATTCGCCCCGTTGCAAAGTGATGTTGCCAAAAAGCTCATCCCTGAAATTTTAGGAGGCCCCATGAATACTTTGGTACTCTACAAAGACGGAAAGGTGTTCATCGAATCAACTGCGGTCATTAAATCTGTAACAGGTATGGGGGGTATGTGGCGCTTCGCGATCATTCTATTGATCATTCCACCCTTCATCAGAAACGCCATTTACCGCTGGATCTCTAAGAACCGTTACACTTGGTTCGGCAAAAAAGAAAGCTGTCGTATGCCTGCTCCTGAAGAGCGCGAACGTATTCTTTGGTAGAGAGTCTTAGCGGATTTCACGACCTTCGTAGTATGAATATCGATCAAGGCGCTCAACTCCGCGAGATCTACGGAGAACCAAAAGAAAGAACAATGTTAAAAGAGCTTTCTGCCCTTGAACAACATAGCCAACGATTTTTAGCGCTGTGCCCTTTTGCCGTCATTTCAACAGATGGTGGAGATTACCTTGATGCTTCTCCCCGAGGTGGAGCACCCGGATTCATCAAAGTTCTGAACGATAGCGAATTGATCATCCCAGATTCGAAAGGAAACAACCGCGTAGATAGCCTGAGCAACATCGTGGAGACAGGCAAGTTTGCCATGCTCGGTATGATCCCCGGTGTTAATGAAACGCTTCGTATTCGAGGTAAAGCGATAGTCTCGAACGATCCTGCGCTACTCGCTCAATTAGATGAAGAACAGAATCCTCCAAAGACATGTATTCACGTGCAAGTAGAGACGGTATTCTTACATTGCGCCAAAGCATTCATGCGTTCAAAACTCTGGAACGAAGAGGCGAAGATTGAGCGTACTGAATTGCCTACAATGGGACAAATGATCAAAGATCAAATAGGCCATAACGACCCGGTAGAGACACAAGAACAGATGGAAAAACGCTACCTGGGCGACATATAATCACTCCCAAGATTCAGAGCGACGGTAGACACTGCCTTTGAATACAGCCACATCCACATCGTGTTGATTCGAAACCGTGATATGGTAAATCCCAATTCGGTTCGTAAGTGAAACCTCTTCCACGCTAGTGGTCAAAACATCACCCTCCATCACCGGCTGAACATGTGAGATACTCGTTTCAACTGAAACACACTTGCGACCATGCGCATTTGCCGCGAATGCAAGAGCACTATCAGCCAATGCATAGGTGATGCCACCATGGGCTATGCTGAATCCGTTCAACATCTCTTTGCGCACCGTAAGCTTCAAGACGCAAAAGCCTGCACCTTCTTCAACCCGCTCCAGTCCCAACCATTGTGAGAATGGATCATTGTTGTACATCTTGTCAATAATCTCAGAGGGCGTCATCGTCTGCTTCGTCAGGTGTTGGTGATCCAGGATCCTCCATTTTGCGAATGATCTGATTGACCGCGTCTTCAGTGTCACGCAATTTCTCATTGCAGAAATTGATTAAGAAACTCGCACGCTTCATCTTATCTGCCAACTGATCCACAGAGACTTCTTCGTCTTCGATCATGGCTACAATATCATTGAGCTCCTCGAAGGCCGCTTCATAGGTCAAATCTTCTTTTTTCGCCATACCCCGAAGGTAATCATTCAGCGTTGATACTGCTTGATTCAATGCGGTCAAGAAGAACTACAAGACGATCGAGAGTAACGTGATCCATTACTACCACCTTCACCCACTTCGGATCGTGGTGATTATCTGGTACCAAGCCGAACTCTTCTGCTACTTCTGGTGCAACAGCCTTCGCATCAATCGTGACTATATTGGAATAAGGTTGGCGGAAAAATGCGATCCCTTTCTGCTCCAATTGCGCGGCAAAGCGAGCTGCACGCTGTTGTAGGATATTGACTTTCTCTTCCCATCCGAACCTTCCATAAGTCATCAAGATCATCCAAATGGCAATGGCATTTGCTCCAGAGCGACTTCCAATCAACGTTGAATCTTCACCTTCTACATAACTCGCTTCACTGGTATACGTGTAGTGCATGTAGTTCTTACGAATCAAGAAAATCCCAGTTCCGTAGGGTGCTTGAACCATCTTGTGGGCGTCGAGCGTCACAGAATTAATCTCAGGTCGACTGAAATCTAGATGTTGTTGGCTTTGTGTGAAGGGATAGAAGAAGCCTCCGTATGCGCCGTCCACATGAACGCGAAATTCGAAGGAGCGTTTGTTCAACGCTTTCAAATAAGTATCGAGGTCATCAACAGAACCAAACATGGTGGTCATCATGTTGACATAGAGAATCACATACTTAATGCCCTTTGCTTCAAAACCATCCAGCGTGCGCTCTAGCTCTGCTATGTTCACCTGACGCGTTTGCTCATCTACTTCCACCTGTGCAATGTCAATCGACAGCAAATTCGAGGCTTTATGCTGCGAGTAGTGGCTATCACTTGAACATAGAATGGCAATCTCTTTTTGGCTAGCGCCGAACCGTTCCATGAATTCATTGCGGTAAATCCACGCGGCTTGAACGTTGGCTTCGGTTCCACCAGAGCTAACATACCCATCAAAATCTTCCGCTTCGTCTCCATTCAAGATCTTCTTTGCACACAGCTCAATCAACTCCGCTTCAATGCTATGTGTTCCGCGGAAGAAAGATTCAGAATTCCCGCTCGTATGGCATCCAATGTGATTGGGGTTGCGAACCAATGCACTCAAAAATGGTGCATCCTTTAGGAAAGGCAAATCGCCACGAAAAACCTTCGGGTCAAGATGCGAACCAGGCACTCCAATGACTTCTTCGTTATAGAAATTTACATTCGCGTCTAGCGCTTCAAACACACGCTCCTTGATCTGGTCATGTGTCAACTTCTTCCAATAGTTCTTGCTCGGTGTAGACATGGACGCAAAAGTACTGCTTCCCTAATGCTTATTGTCTGGGAAATGTCAGTTTTTAGGACTGATTTTCTTCACTTCTGCAGCAATCTTCTCCGCGTGTGTTTCAATTTCAATCGCATCTCCAGTCTTCAATTCAGAAGCGTCTTTTACAATCTTACCATCAACAGAAAGCAATGTGTAGCCCTTCTTCAACAGCTTTCTAGGGTCACTCAAGCGAATGATCTGTTGAATTTGTTCCAACTTCATGTGCTCTCTATCAAGTTGGTGCTCTTGCAATTGAATCAACTTGCTTTGCTTCTCGAATACTTGCCTGTTCTCATGGAGAATACGGGCACGAAGTGTTGGTTTAATCGAGGCAAACAACACATTCAGCGCGTTCTTTCGAGAAGAAATATTCTTCACACCATAACGTTGAATGACATTCGAAAACCCAGCAATCGATCGCTGTTGCCGATGTAAAATGCGTGGCACCAAAGCAGAAATACTCAATGAAGCCTGTCTCAATTCAGACGTGTTCTGATCTATGAGTTCCTTTCCACTGATCATCAATGCCTCACGCAATCCTGCTACATGTTCTTCTGAACGTCGGTTATGAAGTAAAATGGCTTCAGCTACTTTCGTTGGTGTCTTGTGAGATGTATGGCAGAACAAATCAACAATGGTTTGATCTCGCTGGTGTCCTATTCCGGCCCACAAGGGAACCTGGCTTTTCGCTACCTCTCTATTCAACCCGAAATCGTCAAAAACAAAGAGATCAGTTTGAGCACCTCCCCCTCGAATCATAACTGCAAGGTCATAAGGATCAGGGTTCGAAGAAATCTCGTGCATGCGCCTGCTCAAGGTAACACCTGCCTCTAAGCCTTGTACACGGCTGAAATACAAATCAACATGGAAGGTGTAGCCATAAGGGTTCCCTTCTAGGCTGTGCATGAAGTCTTCGTAACCGGCTGCACCTGGTGAAGTGATCACCGCCATCCGCTTGATGATTCGAGGAAGCGCAAGATCTTGGTTCTGAGTGTGGAAAGTATCGCCGACTTTCTGAATGAAATCAGGATAGCGTTTCACCAATTTGTTAAGGGTCTCACGTCGCTTGCGCTCCATTTGTCCCATGGTGAAGGCTTCATTCATGTCAATCACTGTCAGCTTCAATCCATATTGCTGATGGAATGAAACCTCTGCTTTGATCATGACCTCCAACCCACTGGTGAATCGTTGTCCGGTTTCTCGCTCAAATCTCGAGATGGCTTCAAAACCAGGACTCCATGCCACCACCTGCATTTTCGCTTTCAAGCGATCAGCTCCTTCTTCTTTCTCGATTAAGTCAAAAAAGTGCCAACTTCGGTTGGGGTATGCTTTGTGACCGCTTACCTCTCCAATCACCCAAAATGTTCGCCCACTAAAGCGCTTCTGGAAGAAGTCATCCAGTGCGTTCGTTAGTTCTGAAAGTTTTAATGTCGGAGACTCAGTTGACATATCGGAAAGCTGTAAATTGTGTCAGTGGATTCCTACTCAGAATATAGGAAGTTATCCGATTTCAATTCCCTTGTGACCATGTTAAATTTGAACAAAATCAAATAAATGAAAGGAGTAGTTTTTACCGAGTTCTTAGAGATGGTCGAAGATAAATTCGGCTTTGACATTGCTGACAAAATCATTAACAACGCCGACCTACCAAGTGGTGGTGTCTATACTGCCGTAGGAACATACGATCACAATGAAATGGCGCAGTTGGTTACCAATCTCAGTGGTGAATCTGGTCTGAGCATACCTCAACTTCTAAACGCATACGGGAATCACCTATTCGCCCGGTTCGCTTCTGGTTATGGGCAATTCTTCGACGGCGTTACCGATGGCTTCATATTCCTAGAACAAATTGAAGGATACATCCACGTAGAGGTACGCAAACTATATCCTGATGCTGAGCTCCCGAGTTTTGAGACCAAACGTATTGACGACAATACTCTTGAAATGATTTACACCTCAGAGCGTCGCATGGGCGACTTCGCCGAAGGTCTTATTGAAGGATGTGCAACACACTTCAAGGAGACTTACGATATCAGTAAAGAGAATATGGAGGATAGCGGTAAGGTCGTTCGATTCACCATCAGCCGTTCATGAGCGACCTCGAGTCACTAAAAAATATCATCCGACGGGAACGTCAGGCACGTAAGAATGCCGAGTTGATCATTGAAGAAAAATCTCGGGAGTTGTTTGCTCTGAACCAAGAGCTTCAGGAAATCAATGACTCCTTAGAAATCAAGATCAAGGAACGTACGCACGAACTGCAAGAAGCCATGGAAGCTACCGAAGCTTCATCGAGAGCGAAATCAGAGTTCCTCTCAAACATGAGCCATGAGATCCGCACGCCTTTGAATGCGATTGTGGGTCTTACTGAAATCTTGCGCATGCAAGAGCTCCCAGACAAGGGCGCTGAACTCGTTCAGAACGTCAAGCACAGCGCAGATACACTGATGTCTTTGATCAACGACATCCTTGATTTCTCTGCCATTGAATCTGGAAAAATCAGCTTCGAAGAAACCAACTTTGACTTCCCTTATATCTGTCGTCGTTTGAAAGAGACTTTCCGCCACCAAGCGAGTGAGAAGGGTCTCAAGTTCGTACTCACCATTGACGACGATATTCCGCAACAACTCATTGGAGATCCTACCAAACTCAATCAGGTATTAATCAACCTGATCGGAAATGCATTGAAGTTTACCGATGTGGGTAAGATTCGCATGGATGCTGAACTCATTGAGAAAACAGATGACACGGTACGAATTCAAATCGAGGTAACTGACTCAGGAGTGGGTATTCCAGAAGACCGTGTTGACTCGATCTTCCAGAAATTTGAGCAAGCTGAATCCTCCACCAAACGAAAGTTCGGAGGAACAGGTCTTGGACTTGCAATCACCAAAGAACTCATTGAACTCCAAGGCGGAAAGATCTGGGTAGAGAGCACTTATGGTAAAGGCTCCACTTTCGGGTTTGAGCTTGGATACAAAATAGGTCAGGGAAGTACCATTACAGATGCTTCCAGTGAGGTAATCAATACGGAAACTGACATTAACGGCTTAAGAATACTTCTTGCTGAGGATATTGAAATGAATCAATACCTGATGAAGCAGATTTTCTCTCAATGGAACATTGTACCTGACATTGCTGAGAATGGTCTCGTGGTTCTAGAAAAAATGGCTAGCGCAGAATACGATATTCTGCTTTTGGATATGCACATGCCTGAAATGGATGGGCTTGAAACGGCCACAAATATTCGTGCTGGAAAAGTGAAACAGAAGGACATTCCTATCGTTGGACTAACTGCGGATGTATTCACTGAAACAAGAGATGCATTATTGAAGGCTGGGGTAACTTCTTTTCTCACCAAGCCAATCAACATTCCTCAGCTCTACAAGAAGTTGAAAGAGATCAACGCAAAATGATCACATAACCTGAATATTCAACTGTCTCCAGGTCTTGTCCCACTGCTGTTAGGAGGTAATAATAGAGGCCATCAGGCACGAAGTATTCTCCTTGTTGGCGGTTACCTAGCCAAGGTTCACCCACCGTATTACTTTGGAAGACGATATCTCCCCAACGGTCAAAGACAATTACTTGATATTCCACTGCTCCAATCACGCTTGGTAGCCAAACTTCATTCACGCCATCGCCATCCGGTGTAAAGGCATTCGGCACATACACACGAAGCTTCTCGATCATTTCGATATTCCTACAGAAGACATCGATACAGCCATTCTCGTCTATAGCTGTCAGGCATAGATCTACGATGTTTGTTCCTGCGTCTAACAAATTATACTCGAAGTCATCTTCGTTGGAAAGTACCATTCCGTCAATGGTCCACTCATAGGATACTTCTCCGATAGCCATTTCCTCAAGACTAATAATTGGGTCATCAGTAGTTGGATTGGCGGGAGAATAGATATACGCAGCTTCTGGATGATCTAGTCCGCATACAATGTTGTTGTATTGTACGCTATTCACGCATCCTTCAAAGCTGGTCATGGTGAGACCGACATCGTAACAACCGGGGTTGTTATAAGTGTGGGCCGTAAACCCACAATCAGTCCCAAAAGTGCCGTCACCGAAGTCCCACTGGCAAGTAACGTTCTGAAGTGAATCTTGCACAAATCCGGCAGTGAACGGAGCACATCCCGAAGTCTCCAACGCAGAGAAGGTAGGTACAGGTAACGGGAAGATCTCAATGTCTTCGGTACTCTCTGTTCCACAAGGACCAGGGATAGAGTAAGTGACCGTATGTGTTCCAATTCCAGCAATCGATGGTGAGAATAGCCCTTGAGCTGTCACACAGTTATCGCAAGATGCTGTCCAGAACCCACCAGGTGTAGCTGCCACAAGCTGCTGACCACCGGCATCAATACAGAATCCAAATTCTTCTTGGATGGTGCTATCGTCATTTGGAGTGATCGTAATTTCTGTTTGATCCTGAGCACCACACAGTCCACTGAAGTTGTATGTAATGGTATGTGTTCCAACGCCTGCCACCTCTGTATTGAAGACGCCTGAAGCTGCATGAATGCAATCACCACATGTCGCTGTCCAATGTCCGCCATCCTGATTGGAATCAATTTGAACATCTCCCCAACCAAGACAGTAATCCGTTGGTGGAATCATGGTCGCATCATCAGAGAAGTCTACGTTGATGGTCTCTGACGAGGCGTCTCCACATAGGCCAGTTATGGTGTAGGTTACTGTGTAATCTCCAGGGAATACAGATGAAGGATCGAAGGCTCCGCTGACGGGATCAATACATCCAACACAGTCTGCCGTCCATGTTCCGTTTGGATCAACCGCGGTTAAGAACTCCACGGCCCCAGCCGTACATAAGGTATCGACGGCTGTGATGGTCGCATCTTGTTGATCGAGCACGGTCACTGATTCAGTGGTCGAAACCGGACACAATCCGTCAATCATATAGGTTACAGTGAAGTCTCCTGCTCCTATGGAAGGATCGAAGCTTCCTTGTCCATTAAGGCAGTTCCCACAATCTGCAGACCAAGCTCCACCTTCCGCGTTAGCGACAAGAGCAACCGGATCACTTGAGGTACACAAATCATTAACTGGATTAATTTCAGGTTCTGTCACAGCCACAACCTCTAGGGTTTGCACAGAGTTATCCGGACAGAAGGTATCAAAGCCGTATTCAATGGTAAAGATCCCAGGTCCGGAAACGAGGGGATCAAAGTTTCCATTTTGATCAATACAGTCATTACAATCGGCCGACCAATCTCCACCCGCTTGCACTGCAGGAATCAAGGCTTCTCCCCCATTCTCACAAATAAATGCTGGCATAATAACCGTGGCGTCATCCTGAGAAACTACTTCAACAGTAAACTGATCGTTATCAGGACAAATACCATCAATGGTATAAGTTACATCAACGTTTCCTGGATTAGCCAAGGCTGGGTCAAAGGTTCCGTCCGCAGTCAAACAGTCTGCACAATCTTCGGTAGTCCAAGTTCCACCTGGGTTGGCCCCAACCATATTGATTGCTGCGGCAGAGGTACATAAAGGATCTACCGAAGTGATACTCGCGTCGGCATCCATGATGACGTTTACCGTAAATTGGTCGGTGATATCGCCGCAATCACTCGCCTGAGTATAAATGATATCGTAGGTACCTGCGCCGGCTCCAAGCACATCAAACATACCATCAGCACCAATGCAGCCAATACAATTCGAACTGAAGGTTCCGCCGTCTTCTAATACTTCGACCTGATAATTGACATCGCTAATACATAGATCAGTTACAGGGTTGGTAATGGTTGGATCAGGCAGTTCATCAACGTTATAATCAACCGTGATTGTGAAATCATCAGTTACTTCAATCGAGCTCCCTCCACAACCATCGTAAACTGCGGTTGCCGTGTAAGTCGTTGTTTCGCTAGGACAAACCTCAATGGAATCACCAGTCCCAATTTCATTTCCGTCTTCGAACCAAGTCACCGTGTAAGAAGGCGCACCTCCTGAAGGTGTGAATCGCCATGCTTCAGAGTTGGCTGTCCATGCACCAGTATTTCTGCCTGGAGGGACATAGGCCACGGTTCCTGTGTTATTCTGAATTCCAAGTAATGAGCTTCCACCATTCCAGCCAGAACAGGTTGGTTTGTCATCAATGTAGATATCAATGGCATTGGTGGTCTCGTAGAATACGATCTGCGTAGTGGTTTGCAGTGACGAACACGAGAAGTGACATACCCCGTCGTAGTTCACCACGAAGGTTCTACAAGGTTCCTCTCCCAGGATCTCGTAGCGCACCGCACCACAGGTTGCCGGGTTGATATCGTAGTACACTCCAAAAATCGCATTGGTAGGCAATCCAGGATCTGGAGCTGTTTCATTAAAAGCCCAAGGGCAATAACCATTCGCCTCACCTGCATCGAAAGTGATGACACCGTTTGACCCTAAGACAATCTGATCATAGTTGATTCCAAAAAAGCAAAACTCAAAGGGAAGATCAATCGCACCACTCCAGGTATCATCAATACCGATGAAAAGCGACGTTCCGTCATTGAATGGGTAAGGGGGATCAAAAGGAACACTCTCTACAACGTACTCGTCAGTGCTTCCTGTTTCGAATACTTCTGCCTCTATAGTGGCACAGGGTTGATCACAATCGATGGTAAGCGCATCTTGCCCATCAAGCGTCAAAGCATCAATGCTCGGACATCCTGTTTGAGCCGCTAGGCGTTCCGCGCCAGCGAAAGCCAACATTAGAAATACACAGATGATCAGTCTGTTTACCACGACATAGTAAGTTGTTTTACCTATAAAACTCGGAATAATACCAGATGGTTGCAACCATTGAAGGAAGTTCTTTCTACGCGAATTGCATTTCAAAGAGTCGCTTGTATGGACCTTCCTCTTTAAGAAGCGAGGCATGAGTGCCTTGTTGCACCACATTTCCTTTCTCCATCACCAGAATTCTATCGGCATTTTGAATGGTAGAAAGACGGTGTGCAATGACAATAGAAGTTCGTCCTTCGGTCAATTTTTCCGTTGCTTTCTGGATAAGCTCTTCACTTTCGGTATCGATACTTGATGTGGCTTCGTCAAGAACGAGAATGCTTGGCTTATAAACGTAGGCCCGCATAAATGCCAGCAACTGACGTTGACCAACGCTCAACATTCCACCTCTTTCTTTAACGTCGTAGTCATATTTCCCTGGGAGGCGCTGGATGAAATCGTGTGCTCCCACTGCTTTGCCGGATTCAACGATGTCTGATTCACTGATACGGGCATCGTAGAGTGTGATGTTGTTTCGGATCGAATCACTGAACAAAAAGACGTCTTGAAGTACTACGGCTACCGTACGGCGAATAGTCGCCAACGGAAGTTCGCGAATGTCAACCCCGTCAATCGTGATCTTACCTTTCTGGAATTCGTAGAATCGAGAAATCAAATTAATCACAGATGATTTACCGGCTCCTGTTGCTCCTACGAATGCCAAGGTCTCTCCTGGCTTCACTTCGAACGAAACGCCTTTGAGTACCCAATCTTCGTCGTTGTAGGCGAACCACACATCTTCGAATTTGATGTGGCCTTTAAACGTATCTACCAGAGAAGGTGTTTGCGTTTCGGCGATAGCCTCTTCGGAATCAAAAAGGTTGAACACACGCTCAGCGTTCACGATTCCCATTTGCAGCACGTTGAAACGATCTGCCAACTGACGAATCGGACGATACAACATGAAGACATAAAGAATAAACTCAAGGAGTGTACCCAATGAAACCGTTCCTTCCACAGCGCGACGCATTCCCCACCACAGCAATAAAGCGACACTGCTTGCCGAAAGCAGTTCAACGATCGGAAAGAAAATACTGAAGGCCCAGATGGAGGCGATGTTCGCATCACGGTGCTCGCGATTGATTTCTTCGAATCGCTCCTTCTCCTTATTCTCTCGATGGAAAATCTGAACGATGTTCATCCCGGTGACGTGCTCCTGCACGAAGACATTGATCTTGTTTACCTGATTACGCACCTTGATGAAGGCCTTCTTAATAGCCTTTTGGAAGATGCGCGTTGCCACCAACAGAATCGGGATTGGTACCAATACAATCAGGGTTAACAACCAGTTGGTGTATAGCATGTATGCAATCACCACGAAGAGCTTCAGCAAATCGCCAATAACGCTCAAGATCCCGTTGGAGAATACATTCGCCACCCCATCGATATCAGAGACCAAACGCGTAACAAAGGTTCCAACAGGGTTTTTATCGAAGTATTTCAAACGGAAACCAAGGATGTGTTTGTAAAGTCGCGAACGCATATCGAGGGTTACACTCTGCGCTACCCAATTGGCCAAGTACGTCTGATAGAATTGAAGAATCGCTTCAAGTATGAGCAGTCCAACTACGACGAGGAACGTATAAAGCAATCCTTCACCGTTGGAGCTAAACCAACCGTCTGTGGTATGGTACAACCAACTCTTCAGGCCTTGCAATGCTTCTGCAGGGACACTTGCGACAAAGGCATCGATGGCAAAGCCAATTAAAGCCGGACGAATCCAAACCAGCGCTGCGAGTAGAATAACGAGCGACGCGGTAAGGCGGAACCAGAAGCGGTAAGGTCCTACTTGTTTCAGGATTCTACGAAGAATGCCTGCGTCGAAAATGTTGCCTTGGGCAGAGGGTTGACTCAAAATGCTCGCTATCGAATGGCGAAATTACAAAAACGGGTACTTGACCCGCGCAAGAAATAAACCATCAGGTGAGACAGATGTTCCTGCATTCTTTCTTTCACCCGAATTCACGATCGCTCTGAACTCTTCAGAAGTGATCTTTCCACGTCCGAGATCGATGAAGGTACCGACCATGCTACGAACCATGTTTCTCAGGAATCTATCGGCGCTGACGGTGAAAATGAAGCGGTGATTTTCTTGCTTCCAAACGCATTCTGTGAGGTCACAAATCGTGGTATGTTGACTCCCTCCTGCCTTGCAAAAAGCGCCAAAATCCTTCACACTTTTTAACCACTCCGCCTCCTGATTCATGAGGTCGAGATCGAAGTCATAAATGGTGTAGGTAGACTGTCCTTTTAGGAAGGGGTCTTTTCTGCGATGCAAAAAATAATGGTAGGTACGTTGGCTAGCGCCGAATCGGGCATGGTCATCATCACCAACTGGGATACAGTTGAAGATCGCGATGTCTTCAGGGAGGAGGTGATTGAGCTTGTAGACCAACTGTGCTGGGTCTTCCAAGGACTCAAAATCAAAATGGAGGTAAAACTCACTAGCGTGGACACCGGTATCAGTGCGGCCACAGCCCATGGTTTTTACCTCCATTCTTAAGTATGTCTGTAGCGCCTTCTCAATGGTTCCCTGGACGGTTTCTCCGTTGGGTTGGATCTGCCAACCAACATAGTTGGTTCCGCGGTAAGCGAGTCGAAGGAAGTAGCGCATGCCTGCAAGTTATAGCTTTCGCAGGTCAGTTCTTTATGTCCAGCTAGCGATCCCTTCGCTCACGTACTCACCTGCCTTCAATTTGGTTTGAACCTTCTTGAAAGTTTCGATCGTGTATTCCACGTCTTCAAGTGTGTGAACTGCTGTAGGGATCAAGCGAAGCATGATCGTGTCTTTCGGTACCACTGGGTAAACAACGATTGAACAGAAGATTCCGTGATTCTCACGAAGGTCTAGTGTCAAGTTTGTTGCTTCTCCTAGTCCTCCTGAAAGGAATACTGGAGTCACCGCAGAGTTTGTCTCACCGATGTTGAATCCTGCTTCTTTCAGACCACCTTGAAGTGCGTTCGCGATCTTCCAAAGGTTGTCTTTGAACTGAGATTGCGTTGTGATCATCTCCAAACGCTTCATTGCACCGATAACGATTGGCATTGGCAATGACTTCGCGAATGTTTGAGAACGCATATTGTAGCGTAGGTAATCAATCACATGCTCGTCACCTGCAACGAAGGCACCTACTGTTGCCATCGACTTCGCAAACGTTCCGAAGTACACGTCGATTTCATCCTGAACACCTTGAGCATCTCCTGCTCCACGTCCATTCTCACCGATAGTACCGAACCCGTGCGCATCATCAACGAAGAGACGGAAACCGTATTCTTGTTTGAATGCTACGATTTCAGCTAACTTTCCTTGGTCACCTGCCATACCGAAGACACCTTCAGTCACAACGAGAATTCCACCTCCCGTTTGCTCAGTTAGATTCTTAGCGCGATCAAGCTGCTTTACAAAGCTCTCCATGTCGTTGTGTTGGAAAACGAAACGCTTTCCTTGGTGAAGGCGAACACCATCCACCATACATGCGTGAGATTCTGAATCGTAAACAATAACGTCGTGACGATCTACAAGAGCTTCGATAGCACTCATACATCCTTGGTAACCGTAGTTCAACAAGAATGCATCATCTTTTTGCATGAACTCAGCGATCTGAGATTCTAGTTGCTCGTGGTACTTTGTCTGACCTGACATCATACGGGCACCCATTGGGTACGCCATACCCCACTCAGCAGCTGCATCGGCATCCGCCTTGCGCACTTCTGGGTGGTTTGCAAGTCCGAGGTAGTTGTTGATACTCCATACGAGTACATCCTTCCCACGGAACTGCATGCGGTTAGAAATAGGCCCTTCCAACTTAGGGAAAGTAAAGTAGCCATGAGACTCTTTCGCGTGCTGCCCTAGCGGCCCGCGGTTGTTTTTGATTCGTTCAAAAATGTCCAAATCGTAGTATTTTTTTGAGGTGCGGTAACATACCGTACCCGGTTAAAACGGGCGCAAAATTAATGGTATTATCTAGAACCACCAACAGCTCCACGGTGCGAAGTTAATCTGAATCGCTTGTTTCCCAGCTTTGTGGGGGCGATTTATATCAACATTTAGCGCTTGACTTATGTGATAAGTGTATAATTTACACTTTCTCTAGGGCTTGAGCAAGGTCCTCGATAAGATCTTCATGATACTCTACTCCAACGGACAAACGGACAAGGCTTCCATTGATGCCCATGCGCTCTTTGAGTACATGGTCTACGTCGGCGTGGGTCATTGTTGCTGGGTGCTCTGCTAAGCTTTCCGTAGATCCAAGGCTCACCGCTAAGTGTACCAAATTCAATGCATTAAAGAAGCGGAATGCTTCAGGCTCCCCCCCCTTCACTGTGAAAGCGAGCATCGCTCCGCCAGAAGTATATTGCTTTTTGTAGATCTTATACTGTTCTCCATCTGCCTCTGTTAAATGCCCCAGATAGTGAACCTTATCTACTTTTGGATGATCTCTGAGGTAGTCAGCCACCTTCTCCGCATTTCGCGCTTGTTGATCCATACGAACCTTCAAAGTTTCTAGACTTCTCATGAGCAACCAGCCTGTCCATGGTCCAGCCATACTTCCCATAAAGGTTCGCATACCGCGGATTGGTGTCATAACCTCAGTTGACCCAAGACACGCTCCGGCGATCAAGTCTGAGTGTCCGCCTATATATTTCGTAGCTGAATAGAGCACCAGGTCAGCTCCGGCTTTTAGGGGGTGCTGCCAGATTGGTCCCATGTAGGTGTTGTCAACCGCAACAAGTACCTTTCTATCAGGTGTCGAGTATTCTTTTGCGAGTTCCGCGTAGGCCTCAATGTCAAATAGGTGGTTTGTTGGGTTCGCTGGAGTCTCAATGTAGATCATCTTGAGCTTATCTGCTCCGTGCTCTTCGATCTTTGCACGAACTGCATCCATATCATCCCAACTAGCAACGCCGAAAGAGTTAATTCCGAAACGCGTCAAGACCTTATTCATGAAGTGATCTGTACCTCCGTACAGCGGATTGCTGTGAAGAACGATATCCCCTGGGTTCAAGTGCGCCAATAGCATTGTAGAAATGGCAGACATTCCACTTTCGAACACCAAAGCTTCATCTGCGCCATCCCACAGACACAAACGATCTTCAAGAATCTCCAGGTCAGGATTATTAAGACGACTGTAGATCAAGCCCATCTCCTCTTCTGGTTCTTTGTCTCTTAACCCGTAGGCCACTTCAAAGAAGCGTTTTCCTTCTTCTGCTGTCTTAAATACAAAGGTCGAAGTTTGGAAGATCGGACACTTGATCGCCCCTTCAGACCATTCTGGATTGTAGCCGTGAGACATCATTAATGACTCCGGACGCATGTTGCGGATATCTCGTTCTTTCATACTCACAAAGTTAACTCACCAACTAATCCATTCCGCTATGAACCCATAACTAAGAATAAATAACCAACAAAAAATACCTTTGCAGTATATTTATCCGATGAGCATTCCGCGCTAGCGAAAAAACAGAACACCTATTCTATGAAACTCGACAACTATGATCTAAAATTGATCGAACTCTTACAGGAAAACGCCAAGTTGACCGTTTCAGAATTGGCCGAGGCCTGTGGCTTGTCACGCACACCTGTATACGAGCGCATGAAGAAGCTCGAAGCAAATGGAGTCATCAAAAGCTACAACGCACGCATTGACCCCCAAACAAGTGGATTGCAACTACACGCTTTTTGTAATGTGAGCTTAAAAGAACACGCCCATGAGTTCTTGCGCAACTTCGAAGATGAGATCAAAGAATTCCCCCAAGTGGTTGCAGCTTACCACACCGCAGGAATGTTTGACTACATGATCGAAGTCCGTTGTCGAAATATGGAAGCCTATCACGATTTCATTGCCTCGAAATTGGCCGGCCTAGGTAACATTGGAAACGTGCAGAGCTTCTTCATTATGAAAGAGATCAAATCTCCAGGACCACTTGATCTGACTTCTTTGAGAACCTAATTGTAGTTAAATGCGCTTCTCAAACGTACTACTAGTAATGTTGATCCGTTCAATATGATATCTTTGCGCCCCTGATGAAGAGAATTCTGCTTGCATTTTCTGTATTGGCGCTGGTCCTTTCTTCCTGTGGAGAGTATAACAAAGTGCTCAAAAGCACTGATGTAGACTACAAACTTGAGAAGGCCATTGAGTATTTTGATGATGGCCGTTGCTACCAGTCTATTCCGATTTTCGAAGAGTTGATCGGCTTGACACGAGGTACGCAAAAGGCTGAGGATGTTTATTACTACCACGCCAGAGCACACTACTGCGTGGAAGACTACTACTTAGCCAACTACTACCTTAGTAATTTCACCAAGACCTTTAGCTACTCAGAACGCGCTGAAGAATGTCAGTTCTTGGCAGCTATGTGCAGCTACAATCTCTCTCCAGAATTCAGCCTCGACCAAACAGATACGAAGCTTGCTATCAATGAGATGCAACTATTCTTAGATAAGTATCCTGGTTCAACTTTACGCGACAGCTGTACGACGATGATTGATCAGCTGAACGCGAAACTGGAACGCAAGAATTTCGAGGTGGCGAAGCTTTATGTGAAGACGGAGAACTTTAAGAGTGCCGTACTCGTGCTAGACTATGCACTACGTGACTACCCGAACACGAAGTATCGCGAAGAAATGATGTACATGCTAGTGAAATCAAGCTATTTGCTAGCAGCCCAAAGTATCGAAGAGAAGAAAATGGATCGTTTCGCTGACTGCGTCAATCATTATCTTAACTTTGTAGCCTATTTCCCGGAAAGTGGGTACCTGCGCGAAGCAGAAAACTACTTTGACGATAGCCAAAAGGAAATAGAGCGTTTGAAAAAAGTATCGAATCCATGAGTAGCATTAAGAACTCAAAAGCAGAGCGCACAACAGTAACGCGCAACACAAATGCCATTGATGCCAAGGTAGAAGGAAACCTATTCGAAGCATTGGTAGTGATCTCGAAGCGTGCAAACCAGATCCAGAAAGACATCAAAGAAGAGTTGACTGCGAAGCTGGAAGAATTTGCCACTACTCAAGATAACTTGGAAGAGGTTTTTGAAAACCGAGAGCAGATCGAGATCTCGAAGTTCTACGAGCGCCTACCTAAGCCGCATAGCGTAGCGATTGATGAATTACTCGAAGACAAAGTGTACTTCCGTCGTCCAGAGCTTGGAGCATAAGCTTCACCTGACGATTATAATATGAAAGCCTCGCAATTGCGGGGCTTTTTGCTGCTGTCAATAAACGTTTATTCCCAGCTCCAAATTAGGGGGTTCGATCAGAAAGCCAGACCTTTACTTCATGTCTTGGATTCCACATATTCTCAGAGACAAAAATGTACTGATCGGTATTACCGGTAGTATCGCGGCTTACAAAGCAGCCTTCTTGGTCCGCCTTTTACGCAAGGCTGGAGCAGAAGTGAAAGTGGTGATGTCGCCAGGTTCTGAAGAGTTCATTACTCCACTCACCTTGGCAACCTTAGCCAAAAACCCCGTGCATTCTGACTTCACAGAAGACAAGCACACCGGGGAGTGGACGAATCATGTTGAACTCGGTTTATGGGCTGATGTCATGCTGATTGCTCCTGCTACTGCGAATACATTGGCAAAAATGGTCAGCGGTGAATGCGACAATTTGCTCATGGCCGTGCTCTTAAGCGCGCGTTGTCCAGTAATGGTCGCCCCGGCGATGGACCTTGACATGTTCACGCACGAAGCTACCCAACATAACTTAGAGGTGCTTCGCAAGCGAGAGGTCACTGTAATTGAACCGGGTACGGGTGAATTAGCAAGCGGCCTCGAAGGCAAAGGAAGAATGGAAGAGCCCGAAGCTATTGTTTCGGCACTCGAAAAGTTTTTTGGCGATCGTGCCCCACTCGCAGGTAAGAAAGCCATGGTAACCGCCGGCCCCACCTACGAATCCATTGATGCTGTGCGCTTCATCGGAAATCACAGCTCAGGTAAAATGGGTATGGCCGTTGCTAACGAATTGGCTGCTCAGGGCGCTGAAGTTACCTTGATCTTAGGGCCGACCAATGTCCCTTATGACAACCCTGCTGTGGAGGTGGTACGTATTGTATCTGCTGAGGATCTTTTCTCCGCTAGCACGGAACGCTTCGCTTCTTCTGATATCACCGTCATGTCAGCTGCCGTAGCTGATTACCGACCAAAAACAGTAGTGAATCGCAAAATGAAGAAATCGGAAAACGAGCTCAAGATCGAACTCGAACCGACGACGGATGTCTTGAAAACATTGGGAAGCCAAAAGAAACCGGAACAGTTATTGGTTGGTTTCGCCCTGGAAACAGATAACGAACTAGAAAACGCACAAGGCAAGCTAGAGCGCAAGAATCTCGACCTCATTGTATTGAACTCATTGAAGGATCCCGGAGCAGGATTCGGACATGATACGAACAAGGTCACGCTGATCGACAAACGCAATAAAATAGCTAGCTTTGAGTTGAAATCGAAGGTAGATGTTGCCAAAGACATCGTAGCCCGGATTACTGAATTAATTGGATGAAAAGAATAGTCGCGCTTAGCCTGCTGTTGGCAGCATTTATTGGAGGAGTTCAAGCACAAGAGTTGAACTGTCAAGTCCAAGTACAAGCACCACAGGTAAACAACGTAGATCCAAGTCGTTTCCAGACCTTGGAAGAGTCTGTGCGTGATTTCATGAACTCACGTAAATGGACCAATGACTACTTCGAACTCGAAGAGCGCATTGAGTGCAATATCCTCATTACTATCAATAGCGCAGCGAACCAGAACAGTTTCAGCGGTTCCATTCAAATTCAGAGCAGTCGTCCTGTATACAACTCAGATTATAAAGCACCCGTCTTCACTGTGAATGACGGTGACTTCGCTTTCACTTTCCTTGACAACGCATTGATCCAGTTCAGTATTGACCAGCACCGCGACAACTTGTCGTCTACCCTGGCCTACTACGCTTACATGATCATTGGAATGGACTACGACACCTTCTCTCCTGAAGGAGGTACAGAGCACTTCCTAAAGGCACAGACCATTGTAGCCAATGCGCAAAACGCAGGTGATGCTGGATGGAAAGCAAGTGAAGGTCAGCGTAACCGTTATTGGTTGGTAGAAAACATTTTATCGCAAACTTTCCGTCCGTTGCGCGCTTGTCTTTATAAATACCACCGAGATGGATTTGACAAGCTTTACAGCGACCCTGACGGTGGACGTAAAGCGATTTCTGATGCGATTATCGATATGCGTAATATTCACCGAATCAAGCCAAGTAGCTACAACGTTCAGCTGTTCTTTGCAGCGAAAAACGTAGAGCTTGTGAAGCTTTTTGAGATAGCTCCCGATCCAGAGATTCAGCGCATACTTCCTGTATTAAAAGAGCTTGACCCAGGTAACATCTCACGTTACGAGCAGGCCCTTGGATAACCATGCTTCTTAAACTTCACGTTCGTAATTATGCATTGATCGATCAGGTTGACCTGAATTTCGAGCAAGGCATGACAGCCATCACTGGAGAAACTGGTAGTGGTAAATCTATCTTACTTGGTGCACTTGGATTAGTGCTCGGTGAACGAGCTGACATGCAAGCACTCCGTTCACCAGAGAGTAAGTGTATTGTGGAAGCCATCTTCCGTCTTGACGAACGATTAAAGCCTCTATTTCAAGAGGCAGACCTAGACTTTGAATCAGAAAGTATCTTCCGACGTGAGATCACTCCGAGTGGTAAGTCGCGAGCATTTGTGAATGATACACCTGTGCATCTCAAGTCGCTCAAAGCCATCGGTCAGCGTTTGATTGATGTTCATTCGCAAATGGAGACTTCACGACTCAAAGAGTCTTCTTTCCGCTACCAGTTGCTTGATGCCACTGCCGGACAACAAGATTCATTCAAAGCATGGAAAGAGCAACTTCTAAGCTTCCGTAAGAAAGAACAAGAGCTACTGGAACTCAAAGAGGCCGAAGCCCGAGCGGCAAGAGAACTTGACTACATGCAGTTCCAGTTCAATGAGCTGATGGCATTAGATCTTGACAACATTGATCAGGAACAATTAGAGAATGAGGTGAACGCTCAGCGAAATGCAGAAGAGATCATTCGTTCAATGAGTGAAGTTCATGGCATTTTGGATGGTTCAGAAAGCGGTGTTACCGATCAGTTACGCAATGCGATTTTGGCTATGGAACGTATCAGCGGAGTGTACTCCCCTGCTGAGCAACTCTTGGAGCGTTTGCAAAGCACAGTGATTGAAATCAATGATATTTCTTCGGAAGCTGAATCGAAAAGCGAAGACATCGCGATTGATCCGCAAGTGTTGCAAGAATTGCAAGACCAACTTGACGGCTTATATGCCTTGCAAAATAAACACCGCGTATCAGACCTTGAGTCGCTGCGTGTATTGCGAGATGAACTTGATGGAAAGATTCAAAATGCTAGCAGTCTAGAATCGCGTATCGAAGACCTTTCTAACGATATCGAAACAGCGCGTCAAGAACTGATGGCTGCAGCGCACAAGTTGAATAAGAAAAGAGAGAAGGCTTCGGTTTTGCTTGTTAATCGTGTCAAAGAAATTCTCAGCGAGTTGAAAATGGAGCATGCGGAGTTGCGCTTTGAACTTCAAGAGACTGGAGAGCTCAATGCCTTTGGAACCACGAAACTGTCATTGCTTTTTAAAGCCAATAAAGGTGGTCAATTCCAAGACCTAGAAAAGGTGGCAAGTGGTGGAGAGCTTTCGCGTGTGATGCTCGCTATCAAATCTTCAGTTTCTGATTCGTTGTCTTTACCTACGCTTGTTTTAGACGAGATTGACACCGGAGTTTCAGGTGAAGTAGCTGCAAAAATGGCTCAGGAAATGAGCAAGATGGCTTCGCACATGCAAGTCATCAATATTAGTCACCTACCGCAGGTAACCGCCGCCGCGAATCAACACTTTAAAGTCTTCAAGGTGGTTCAAGGCGAAGAAACATTCTCGGAAATCAAGATGCTCAATGAGGCAGAAAGAGAAGATGAGCTCGCCTCAATGCTTTCAGGCACAGAGGTAACTGAAGCGGCTAGAGAGCAAGCGCGAAGCCTCTTGAAGAGAAGCTAGGTTCCTCGCCTAGAACGTCAAATCGAATCCGATACTTGGAAGGAATGGAAGCTGGTAAACTGTTTCTCCAGTTACACGGTTCACGTAGAATACGTTCTCACGGCTGTAGATGTTTGTCACACTTGCATTCATATCCAATCCGATGCGATCTGAGAACTTCCATGTCTTGCTCACAGAAAGGTCTAGACGGTGGTAATCCGAAAGACGTCCGCCGTTCAAGTCAGCGTAGAAGATTCCGAGTTCATCAGAGTTCAACACTACTGGATCACTACCAATACCATCTGTAATGTTTGGTGCTTGGTAATAGCCTTGTGTTTGAGTGAAAGGAAGTCCAGTACCTAGGTTCCAACGAAGGCTTGCGTTCCATGAATCATCTTCTCCAAAGGAATGCGATGCTACGAAGTTGATGTTATGACGGCGGTCAAACACTGGGTCATACCAAGTGAATCCATCCCAGCGGTCTACATCAGCCAATGAGTACACAAACCATACTGAACGACGCTTGTCCTCATACTTCAATACAACATCTACACCTCGTGCGATCCCAGTCTCAATGATGTAATCCAAACGGAGTACGTCAGGAACATCAGCTGTATTTGTTGGGAACAGCTTGTTACGGTTCACGTTCGTGACTTGGTTGAAGTCTTTAATGTATCCTTCAACATTCAAGTTCCAACGCTCTGTAATATCGAACTCGAATCCAGCAATCAAGTGACGAGCACGCTGCAATGGATCATTGTTGATATCGCGAACTTCTCCATCAGGAAGTACGAGTTCATCTTGAATATCTGTTGGCGCAGTAATGAATCCGTAGAAGAGGTTTACTACGTCACGGTCACTATTCGCTTGAATCAAGTTCTGTGTATAGATTCCAGCAGCTGCTTTCAAACGGAACACTTCATTCACTTTGTACTTGATACCAAGACGTGGTTCAGGTGAAAGCTTTGACAGAGAGCTGTAATACTGTAGACGAAGACTTGGCTGGAAGAGGAATTTACCTGCAGACTTCTTGATGTCTACATAGCCCGCCAATTCGTTGGTGCTTTCTTGTTGTTCAACCTGAACTCCAAGTGAGTTGAAGGTTTCGTAATCGGTGTTCACACCCACTACTTGAATACCCCAGCGCACGTCGTCATCGTTCAAGACATATTTAAAGTCAAGTCCAAAGTTGAAGCCACCAATCGTACTGCTGCGATCCGGAAGACCTTCTTCACGAAGGTTGATGTTATACTCAGAGTAAGCGAAGTTACCTTTGATAAGCACCGCCGATCCAGGAGGTACAACCACGAAGTTACCTCCCCCCCCGTTGTTTGACCAGTTGAGGTCAGACAGGGCCTGGTAACGAACGTCGTCATTGAAGCTAAATCCGAAGATGTTAAACTTCGATCCGTTTGCTCCACCGAATGATAGCTTACCGTAGATATCTGTGAAGTTGAATGGAAGGCCATCATCATCGATATATGAGTAGAAGAGCTTCGAGCTCTCCTCAAGGTATGATCGTTTTGCTGAGAATACGTAGCTGATTCCAGAACCGTTCTCTCCAAGCTTCTTGAGTGGTCCTTCCACGAGCACCTTCGCGCCGAATGGGCTAGCGCCAATTTTACCTGAAACTCGCTTCTTGTTTCCGTCACGAGTGGTGATATCCATGATTGACGATACACGTCCACCGAACTCACCTGAGAAACCACCAGTATAGATATCCGCGTTTGAGATGATGTCTGTATCGAATACCGAGAACAAACCAATAGAGTGGAATGCATTATAAACAATCATACCATCGAGCATCACCTTGTTCTGCACAGGCGATCCACCACGAATGTAAATTTGTCCCCCTTGGTCACCCGTAGAAACGAATCCAGGGAGGGTTGTCAATACTTGAACGATATCTGCTTGCCCACCGAATGTTGGAACACGTTTGATGTCGTTGGGACGAATCGTCTCGACTGACATACGTACTTGGTTCTTCTGTTCTTCGGAATCAGCTGAGATTTCAGCACCACCTAACTGGATCACCTTCGGCTCCAACTGGAAGTTTCGACTGTAAACTTTTCCGTCTTCAATGACAATTTCCTTGCGGATCTCCTCGTATTCAATTGAGTTAATCAGGATGGTGTAAGTACCTGCCGGTATCTTAGTGAGAGAGTAGTAACCCGTAACATCGGTAGTCACACCGAAGCTTGTGCCTTCCAACACAACTGTCACAAAAAGTGCAGGCTCACCTGTACTTCCGTCTTTCACAAACCCTTTAATAATACCCTGAGAAAATGCACTTCCTGCGAATGTCATGCAGAGCACAAAGAGCAGTCCTTTTAAAAATCGTTCCACGTATGCTTGGTTTACAGAAGCCCAAAAGTACCATTTTCATTTCTCTAACGATCGACCCTTGGCAACCAATAATGACCTTTGATCACATTTCTACAAGGAGATTTAGACTTCGTCGTAAGCTCGTTTCATCTTTTGGATGCGATCACTGATCTTCTCAGAAGTCAATTTCTCGCGCAGTCGGTCTACCATAATTGGGAACGACAAAGGAGTCGGTTTACTCGGATGGGTGATCACTAGTTTCTGCGAATTGATGCGCTTGAGCATCATCCGAAAGCGCTCTATTTCAAGCTGATGATCAATCATTTCGTTAAAAGCCTGACGCAGTAATAAGTTGCTCGAATCGTAATCAGAGAACACGTCAAAGACCAATGATGACGAAGCTTTGAGGTGCCTTTCTTTCACCCCTTCACCAGGATAGCCTTGGAATACCAAACCTGAAATAATGGCGATATCATTGAACTTCTTCCGAGCCATTTCAGCAGAATTGATAGAATCCTCGAGATCATCCATCAAGTGATCGGTTGAGAAGATTTCGTTATCGAATGCCTGATCCAACGGAATGGGTTGATCACTCAACATTTCGAAGCCGTAATCATTAAAAGCCAAAGAGAAGGACATTGGCTTAAGGAGAGAAATACGATAAGCCACAAGGGACGCCAAGCCTTCATGAACCAGTCTTCCTTCAAATGGATACACGAAAACATGGTACCCTTCCCGAGTCTTAATTTGTTCTATGAGCAGTTCGTTCGATCGAGGCGTATGCGATCGCCTCGACTGCAGATCAAGTAGCGGTTTAACCTTAATCATCTCCGGGTCTTTCAGTTTACCTGAAGCGTAATCATCAATTTTCTGACGGAGCATTTCAGACATCTTCGAAGTCAGGGGAAGTCTCCCTCCTTGCCAACTGGCGATGCGTCCGGATTTCTTTTTTGAGTTGACCACTTCAAGCACCAGCTCTCGAATCTTTACCACTTCGAGACTTCTACCAGCGAACCAAAAAGCATCCCCAGGACGCATACTCGCAGCGAAGTATTCTTCTACATGCCCTATTAGACCGCCTCTGGAGTATTTTACTTTCATCATGGTGTCGCCCACAATTGTACCAATCGACATCCGATGACGTCGAGCGACGCGCTGGTTGGCCACTTTGAAGATTCCCTCTTCAATGACAATCTTACGGTACTCTGGATAGGCCTGAAGCGAATGACCACCGGTGGTGATGAAGCTCAAGCACCATTGCCACTCCTCTTTACTCATGGAATTGAAGCAAAACGTCTTGAGTACTTCTTGCTCTATCTCGTCAGGAGTGAACCCACCTCCCACCGCCAGCGTGGTGAGGTATTGAATGAGGACATCGAAAGACCGGTAATGAGGTGATCTATTCTCCAGAAACTCTAGGTTGATGGCTTCTCTCAGAGCTGCTGCCTCAATGAGTTCTAGCGAATGCGTTGGCAAGAAATAGATCTTACTGGTGGCTCCAGGTTGATGTCCTGATCTACCTGCACGTTGCATGAAACGCGCCACACCTTTTGGTCCACCAATTTGAACGATGGCAACCACCGGTCGAAAGTCAACTCCTAGGTCTAGCGTTGAGGTACAGACTACTGCTTTTAATCTTCCATCATAAAGGGCATCTTCTACCCAGTACCTGAGCTCTTTGGAAATGGCGCTGTGGTGCATGGCGATGATTCCAGCGAGTTCCGGTTTCTGGTCCAAGATGGCCTGATACCAAATCTCACATTGACCTCTGGTGTTGGTGAAAATGAGTGTTGAACCGTTCTCTTCGATAATCTTTGCCACCTTATCCAGCAGCTTCAACCCGATATGCCCGGCCCAAGGCATCTTTTCCACCTCCTCTGGCATGAGGCTGGTCATCTGCAAGTCTTTCTTAATTCCAGCGCGAATGAAGACACCTGTTTCAGTTCGATCTGTTCCGAGCAGAACTTCTTTGGCTTCATCCATGTTCCCAATCGTCGCAGAGATTCCCCAAATGCGGGCGTTTGGTACGAAAGCTTTCAGTCGCGACAATCCCAACTCTACTTGCACACCTCGTTTCGAACCAATGAGGTCATGCCATTCATCAACCACGACGGCCTCCAGGTGTTTGAATATTCGAGGGTGATCTTTAGACGCCAATAAGAGATGCAGGCTTTCCGGTGTGGTAATGAGGATTTCGGGCATCCTCCTCATCTGCTGTTGCCTGACCTTTGTTGGGGTGTCACCGGTACGAATACCCACTGACCAATCGGCATTTAGTCCTTTAATCAAACGATTTGCTGAAATCTCTATCTCTTTTGAAAGTGCCCTGATCGGAGTAATCCAGATGGCGCGAAGTCCTTTTTTCTTGGTGTCGCGCATTCCTTGTGCTACAATTGGCACGAGGAGTGAGTAGGTCTTTCCGCTTCCCGTAGGGGCGTTTACGATGCCGTCTTTCCCGTCTACGTAGGCTTCCCAAGCTTCTTTTTGAAAAGGAAAAGCTTTCCACCCTCTAGAACCGAACCATTTTTCCGCGCTAGCGACCACCTCATTCACGAACTAAAATTAAGAGAATCAACAACTCTACAAGCAATAAGTTTGGGCGATTCTTTTGCTGAAAAAAAGAATCAAAGTAATTTTAGGCATCAACTTTGTATAACAACAAAGTGAATTTGAAAAAGACCTTATGAAGTATTTACTACCCTTAGTATTGCTAGTACTTTCTACCGCTCAACTAACTGCACAGCGTAACTACGATGATCTACTTGAATTAGTAGTGGATGAAAAATATGAGCGTTGCCTCCAAAAGTGTTTCAAATACATGGATGGAGAAGACACGAAGAAAGATCCAATGCCATACCTCTACGCGAGTATGTCATACTATAGAATTCACCAATCAGATGATCCTAAGCTTGAGGAGCGTTTCCCAAAGGCTTTCAAGAACTCTTTGAAGTACTTGGTGAAGCACCGTAAAAAGGACAAGCAAGATGAGTTCTTTGCTGAGCATCAAGAGTTCATTAGTGAAGTTCGTCTAGAGACGATGCTTGAGGCAGAGCGTGAGGTGGAACAAGAGAAGTTCACACGTTCGAAAGGACTTTACAAGTACCTCACTCAAATTGATGTGAATGATCCTGGAGCTTGGATGGCACTCGCACATTCATTCTACATGATGAAGTCACGTAAAGATGCAGGACTTGCATGGGACGAAGCAAAGAAGATTCTGAATGAGCAAGGTGTTGATCACTTAGCTGAAGAGCAGCTTGAGTTGTTGAAGCAAACTGTGATTCGCAACGCGGAGATGCTTGACGAACTCGGTGAGCGCGGACAGGCGAAAGAGTGGCTCGAAATGACCCAAGAGTACTTTGCCGACGACAAAGAATTTAGCGTGGTTTACCGCACCATCGTGGGGTAAACGCTATCCAACATTTTTAGTTAATAAAGGGGGTGTGTCCCCCTTTTTTCATGCTTTCCATTGTCTAATTTTAGATAACAATGGTTAGCTATGAATGAAAGTGCAGTAAACATCGTCTTGGTTGAAGATAATGCCAACGACGCCGAATTGACCTTGATGGCTCTAAATAAAGCAGGACTTGACCATGGGGTCAAAGTCATGCGTGATGGAGCTGAAGCGATTGATTATCTACTCGAATCCGGACATACTCGCGACGACGAATTCTCAGCACTGAAATTGATTTACCTCGACCTAAAACTTCCTAAGCGAAGTGGATTTGAGGTGCTTGAACGGATCAAAACCAGTGGAGAATTTATCGGGATTCCCGTGGTTATTTTGACCTCTTCCGGAATTGAATCCGATGTAGAACAGGCGTACAAACTTGGAGCAAACAGCTACATAGTGAAGCCTATTGATTACGCTCAACACGGCAAGGATATTTCTGAAGCCACGAAATATTGGACTACAATCAATCGCTCATGTCGGTAACTATGGAAACTACGATTCTCAAGCTTGATCAGGTGGATCAAGACTTTATTTACGCGGGAAGAGAAGACACCAAAATCAGAATTCTTATTCTAGAAGACTTGGATACGGATGCGCAATTACTTCAACTACAGCTGCGCAAGGTGAACCAGGAGAAAGAGATTCTGCACGTCACCAATAAGGAAGACTTTATCAAGGCCTTTGATGAGTACAAGCCGCAAATGATACTCTCCGATTATGCCCTTCCGCAATTCACTGGAATGGAAGCCCTTCTGTTCGTTCGTGAACGGAATCCTTACATCCCTTTCATCATTTGTACCGGTTCGGTAAACGAAGAAACGGCGGTAGCGTGTATCAAGGCAGGTGCAGATGACTATGTCTTGAAAGATTCCATGGGTCGTTTGAGCAGTGCAGTGGAAAACGCTATTCAAGCGAAAACGAACCTCGTCGAAAAAGAGCGGGCGATTTCCAACCTAGAAAGCAGCGAAGCCAACTTCCGTGCGCTAGCCGAAAATGCACCTGATAATATTTACAAGCTTGACCGCAACGGAACCATTCACTATGTGAGTCGATCTGTTGACGGAGTAGAACGTGACCAAGTAATAGGCAAGTCGATCTATGACTTCTTGAGCGAACCGAATAAAAAACGTCTTGAAGATGCTATGAAAGACGTTTTTAATGATGGTCAAATCGCAGCTATCGATATTGAAGGGAATCCGAACGACCCCGAATCGCAGTGGTATTTATGCCGTCTGGCCCCGGTAGTGGCTGACGGACAAATTGATTCCGCGGTATTCATTCCATCAAATATCACTGCCCGTGTTCAGGCCGAACGTGAAATGAAGGAATTGAATGAGAAGCTTCAAGCCTTGACCCAACACCTAGAGAACATCCGTGATGAAGAGAAAGAAAAGATTGCGATGGAGATTCATGACCAGCTTGGTCAAGAACTGACGGGGAATAAACTTGGACTTTTCTGGATTAAGCAAATACTTGAAAAAGACGAATTAAAAGCAGAAGACAAGGCTGCGGCTATTGATAAGGTTGACTACCTCGTTGACTTGACTACAACCACCATTCAAACGGTACGTCGTATTGCGCATGAGCTCCGCCCTGTAGTACTTGACAACATGGGACTAATAGCTGCGATGGAGTGGCACGTTGACAATTATAACAAACACCATTCTATTCAATGCCGCCTCCATATCGACGTCAATGATGCAATGTTCGAGAAGGAATTTTCGACTGCTATATATAGGATTATGCAAGAAGGGCTTACAAATATCAACCGACATTCAGAAGCTTCACAGTCTTGGGTTGACTTCCTAATCGCTGGCGATGAACTCGTATTGGAGATTCGCGATAATGGTAAAGGTCTAGAGATCGATAAAGCCCTGAAATCAAAAAGTCTTGGACTCTTCGGAATGAGAGAACGTATTAAAGCCTGGAATGGGCAGTTCGATCTTGAATCTGAAAAAGGAAAGGGCACAACGATACGTTTACAGTTCGATATGGAACATCTGTCAAAATCTGGAGCAATTATTTTGTAGCCTGTGAATTGCTGGCTAATTTGTAATGCTAAAACATCTGAAAAACATCTCTCTCCTATGAACAAAGTTGCCATCTGCGATGATCATAAGATAGTCCGGGAAGGACTCAAGCAAATCATCTCCGTATTTAATGACTTCGAAGTCGTCGCCGATGTGGAAAGTGGAGAAGCGCTTTTCCATGTACTCCGTAACCACACTCCTGATATTATCATTCTTGATGTCTCTCTCCCAGGAAGAAGCGGTTTGGAAGTATTAAAGCAACTTAAGATCATGAATCCTGATATCAAGGTTCTCGTTCTTAGCATGTATCCGGAAGATCAATTCGCCATTCGCATGCTCAAGGCAGGCGCTTCAGGTTATCTCCACAAAGATTCAGAAGCGGGGATCTTACTTGATGCCCTAACTAAGATCTCTCGAGGCTGAGAGTATTTGAGCCCAAAGATCACACAACTCCTCTTCCGCGAAATGAATAACGAGGGGAATGAACTTCCTCACCAGGCATTGAGTGATCGCGAGTATGAAGTACTTCTATATATAGGAGAAGGAAAATCAATCTCAGAGATTGCCAATCAACTTTCGCTCAGTGTGAAGACCATCTCAACCTACCGAACACGCATTCTGGAGAAGATGCACCTTGACAACAATTCAGACCTTGTCAAATACATCATGTTGCACGATCTATCACAGAGCTAGACTGACAATAGTGTCAGACAAAATACTGCAACATTTTTCAATGTCAGAAACGTCCTACACGGTGTAAAGATTGCATCCTATAAGGCTGACAGTTTGGTGCCAATACATTTGGTCAAGAAATCAACCAAAAATTGTTTGCCATGATTGATGTTGTTATTTGTGATGATCACAAGATCGTCAGAGAAGGTCTAAGTAAGATCATTTCAAATTTCCCTGATATCAAGATCCTTTCGGATGATATCGCTAGCGGTGAAGAACTCCTTCAACGTCTGCGCAAAGAACAACCTGACGTAATTGTATTAGATGTCTCACTTCCTGGAAGAAGTGGTCTTGAGGTACTCAAGCAAGTGAAGATCTTCTACCCAGAGATCAAAGTGCTAGTACTAAGTATGTATCCTGAAGATCAGTTTGCCATCCGCATGCTGAAGGCAGGTGCGTCTGGTTACCTTCACAAAGACTCCGCTCCAGAAGTATTGATCGATGCGATCCGTACGGTACAGGAAGGTGGCGAATATCTAAGTCCTGCAATTACGAAGTTGCTCTACCGCGAGATGAACAACAAGAACCAGGACCTCCCGCACAAACAACTTTCAGATCGCGAATACGAGGTATTCCTAGCGATTGGTGAAGGAAAAGCAAATAATCAGATTGCGAGTCAATTGATGTTGAGCGCTAAGACAATCTCAACCTACCGCTCACGTATCTTGACAAAGATGAATATGGACAACAACTCCGATATCATCAAGTATATCCTATTGCACAACCTGTTACCTTCTGCGTAATCCTACGCGGAGGGTAACTTCCCTCCTTTCCTACAAGCTTGTCGGCTTGTGGACTTCAAAGCTCCCTGTGGTTCTGCAATAGATTTGTAAAGCCATAAAACACCGAACGAAAGTGACCACACAGGGATATCAACATAACGACGATCTAAGTATTCTTCTTCTTGAAGATTACGCGCTGGATGCAGAGCTAGTCAAACGTCATATCCGTAAGACACATCCAGATTGGCGTGTAGATCACGTCAAAACCAAGGAAGCATTTGTAGACTACCTTGAAGATCGTCATCCAGACATCGTACTCAGTGATTATTCAATGCCACAGTTCACCGGAATGGAAGCTTTCCTCCAGGTTAAAGAACTAGGACTTGAAATTCCATTTATCATCGTCACGGGAGATCTTCCTGAAGAAACTGCAATTGAATGTATCAAAGAAGGAATCGATGATTATATCATTAAATCATCACTTCTTCGTCTAGATGTAGCGATTCAGAAAGCGATTCAACGTAAGGCTTCTGAGATCGCTAAACGCGCTATCGCGGAACAGCTACAAGCCAGTGAGGAGCGATTCAAATCTATCTTCGATCACGCTGGTGTTGCTCTCGTTGAATGCTCGAGTGCAGTAGAGATCAAACCGCTTCTCAAAGGGAAACTAGAGAATCAGGTGATGAAGAATACCATCAAGAATCTACTTAATACCTTAGTTGTGACTGCTGGAAATAAAGCCGCAGTCAAACTCTTCGATGCTCCTGACTTCAATGCACTCGTTGATTCTTTCCCTCAATTATTCGAACGTTCAGCAATACGCATTCTATTCCAAGCAATTCAGCGATTTAGTGCTGGTTCCACAGCCGTGGAGCAACTCATTCCTGTACGCACTTGGAAAGGGCACAAGCGCTTTGTAAAGACCAAGGTAGTATGCGATCCTCATCGCCCGAGTTTCTTTACAGCGAGTTTTGTTGACATGACCGATACTGTAGAAGCCGAAAAGCGTACGATCAAAATGACCGAACGTCTAGAAGATACAGTGGCTGAGCGTATGTTGGAGCTTTCTCAACTCAACGAAAAGCTTCGGATTGACGCTGAAGAACGTGAAAAGATTACCCGTGTCATGCGCGATAACTATATCGCGATGACCGAAAGTATTATCGCTGCGAAACGAATTCAGCAGCTCTTGCTGCCTAGTCATAGTCAAATCGCCAATGGCTTCGCTGACGCATTTGTGTATATGCGACCGAAAGACATTGTAAGTGGTGACTTCTATTGGTACCATGAAGAAGGAGATGTACGCTGGGTAGCTTGTGTTGACTGTACAGGACACGGTGTTCCTGGAGCATTTATGAGTATGATTAGCTCTAAGATGCTGAATCAAGCAGTGATTGAAAACGACATTACAGATCCAGGTCAAGTGTTGAGCAACTTGAATGAGTATGTAGTCAAAGAGTTGAAGCAACACGATGCCAGCACCATTATCAGCACTGGAATGGACATCTCCCTGTGTAAGTTCGATTACAAAAAGATGGAACTTTCATTCTCTGGAGCCTACCAAATCCTCTATGCCAAAGATGAAAACGGACTCCGTACTTATGCTGGAGACCGTCGCTCTCTAGGAGGTACATATAAGCACGCCGACAAGTCATTCACAGTACATACTATGCCTTTCAAGGAAGGAGATTGTTTCTACATGTCATCTGACGGTTTTGTAGATCAGTTTGGCGGGTTGAAAGACAAGAAGTTCACTCGCAGACGATTCATTGAATTGCTGAAAAGTGTCGATAGCGAGAACATGTACGATCAAGAAATGGTGATTAAAAGTGCTTTCCAAGACTGGAAAGGACCTACTGAGCAAATTGATGATATTCTAGTAATGGGTATCCGAACCTAGAACTCATTTCTTCCGCGTAAGCGAAATAGAGGAACCAGCAATTTCGGTGCTTTCGAAGCCAGGTAGTATGGGGTCATTACTCCCCCAAAGGATCTAAAGACTGGTTCAACTGATTCAAGCATGGTGCCTTCGAAATCGAAGGTTTTCATTCCGTTGGCCTTTGAATCTGCAATCATTTCTCCCAACAAGAAATCTAGTCCACCGCGAACCTTGAGATCTCGTCTTGTACCTCCAATCAAGTAATACACTGTTTCACGGTCGTATACAAAGAGGGCTGCGGCTACAGGTTCACCATCTTTAACGGCGAGTTGTACTTTCCCATTCAGTGGGTGAAGTACACTTCCCATCATTCGCATGCGCTCTTCTGGTAGTTCATAACCTTGCGCTTCCGCAGTATGTCTAGCGCAATAGATCAAATCTTCCATATCACCTTCACGCATGGTCATCCCGTCGTTCTTCGCTTTCTTAATCGAATTTCGAAGCTTGGGATTGAATTGACTACTTGCTTCGCCTTCAGCGGAAAGGTCTAGTCTGAAGGTGTAACGAACCGTGCACTTGTAGTTCTCCCAAATTAACGGCTGTAAATCGATCCAAGAGAAAGGAAATGGAATGGAATGAATACGCTCAGAACGACTCTTTAAGAAAGTGGCCAAAGCTCTCATGACGCGCTTCCTTCGGCTTTGAACTGAGTAGGTCCCTCCTTCCATTGGGAGGGTGAACAAAGAACAATGCGGATGTAGCTCTGGAGCGGCCAAACACGGTACTCCTTTTAAAGTGAGCTTCTCAAGAAGCAAGCCTCCGAAAAGTCGATCATCTTCATCGAGGAGCACCAATCGCATTAGTTTTCCATCATTCCGCGCTAGCGACTTCTGAAAGAAAACACCCCCATTCGACTGGAGAAAATCCAATTCATCATTATCGGGGTTATATTGACGGATGGTCATTTCAGCCATCTTACTTGCGCTCTAAAAGGTCTGCGTATATCTTCTTTAACTTGATCTCTTCTTTGTCCCATTGGAATTCATCAGCCGCCTTCTTCAAACCAGCCTGGTAAGTTGACAGGTCTTTCGATGCCATCATTCTAACGGTTTCTTCCAATGAATCTTTCGTGTACTCAGGAATGATCTCTCCAATGCCCCGCGATTCAATCACGTCTTTACAGTCGTGAAGGCTATTACAGAGGACAGGTACGCCAGCTTGAATGTATTCGAACAGCTTGTTTGGCATGCAGAACCAATTGTTCAAGCAAAGATTCTGAGTCGAGATTACCCCAACGTCTGCACTAGCCGTATACCTAATCAAGTCATGGTAAGGAACAGGCTCTCGGTAATGAATAGAATCAGATTTCGCGGCTGCTTCTTCACACATGGCACGGTGCGTCCCACTCCCCATCAATACCAAGTGAATTTTAGGATCGTTCATGGCACCGAAAGTCTCGAGCAGGAGTTCAATTCCTCGACTAACGGCCAAACCTCCTTGGTAGAGGAAGATTTTGACGTCTTCCGGAATTCCTAGTTCTTCTCTTAGGACGTTGCTGCGGTCTACCGGGGTGAAGTGAGGAGAATTGTAAATAACCGTTGGGTTCTTGACTCCGAAACGACGCTTGTACTCTTCTGCGATTCCGGCTGATACTGTAATGAAGTGTTCAGCACGATGAATGAATAGTTTCTCCATTCGAGAAATGAAAGCCTTCTCGAAGCCTCCTTTTCCGTAGCGTTCACTTTGGTACTCGTGGCTGTCGTAAATCAACTTGAGCTTTGGACGCGTCATTTTGGCGAGCACACCCATGAAGAAGATCTCGAAGTCATTACAATGCCAGATATCTGCTTTGCGGTATCCCCAAACAATGCGCCAAATGATTTCAAGGTATTTGATCGCCCCCCAAATCAAGCCCTCAGGAAGCTTCATGGTAGAAATAGCCACACGATGAACAGGAATTCCATCCGCTTCATCTCGCTCTTTCACGTCTCCTTTCTTGAGTCCAACGATCTGAACGTCAAAGCCCGCATCACGCAAACTGCGCGAGGTTTTATACACCCGATTATCGTTGGTGAAATTGTTCAGTACAATATTCGCTACACGAAGTTTACTCATGCTTCCTTTTTAAGAAGTTGCAAGGTTACGATAACATTTACAATGAAGTAGATCACCTTGGCAATTACAAAATAGGTCAAGGCACCAAATGCATCCAAACCAGAATAGTACGCGATCAAAAGTCCGCTCAGTACAATGAAGAAATGGAATGCATCAAGTCCTAGCATTTGCTTCTGCTTTCGAATACGGTGCAGGACAAAGCCCAAAGAAGCCACAGCAAAATTGCAGGCAAACCAAAACACCAGGATACGCAAGTATCGCATCACTCCATCCCATTCCTCGCCAAAGATCCAAGTCGTTGTTTGGTCTGGGAGGATCCAGATCACGGCTATGACGAAAAGGGCAAATACTGAGAAACGTTTGAGGCTCGTCAAGTAGAAAGATCGCAATTGGGATCCATCAGGAATCTCAGTCAAGCGTTGGAAGTATACTTGCGAGAAGCTCGTCGCTAACATATTCATAGGGGCGAGTACAATTCGTCGAGACAAACCCATAAATCCAACGGCAATCAGACCAGCTTCACCGAAGAGCAGACCAAACAAGGCAATGTGCAGCCATTGGGCTAATCGATTCAATAAACTCCCTAGAATGCTGTATCGTGGGTAATCAGAGAATACTTTTCCCTGTTCGGCGCGTTGGGCTTTTGTTACCCCTTTAAATCCGTCAGCTACCTGCTGTTTGAATCGCCACCAAAGGAATGAAGCCGCGACAAGATGTCCACCGACGACTCCATAAATCAATCCACCTGGTTTGATTCCAGCGGCACCCGCTCCAATCTTAAGTGGTTCGGATACTGCTGAGAAAAACACCTTGGCTGCTGATGCTGGTTTGTAGTTCTTCTGACGACTGAACCAATATCCCATGGCAGTACGCACCACGAAGAAGAAGACTGTTGGTCCTACCAACCATAGGTATGGCTTGATATCCTCGTTCCCTATCAAGTTTCCGATTCCGTCACTGAGTAAGAAGAAAACAGCCGTCAAACCGATACCTGAGAACAGACCAATCCGAAGCGTGAGGGCGAGTAAGTGCTTCGCTTCTTCTTCCGTTTTCGGGAGCATGATAGCGGCTTCGTACTTGCCACCGGCAATGACACCAAGAATTCCAATGAACATCGCGAAATGCTCCAATGAAGCGAACATCTCTGGATCGTAGATCCTGGTGACGATCACCGAAAGGACGAGCGCAATGACCTGACCGAGCGCCGTGCCGGTGAGCAAGGTCAATACATTCTTAACGAATTCGGATCTTTTTAGCTGAGACAAAACTTATGAAACCGTCGAGTGAGAATCGCTTTCTCTCTCTTTCACAATGCGTTCCGCGCTAGCGTAAATACGTTCAATAATCTCAACCACCTTCAAGCCTTCAAGGGCATTTGTGGTAATCTGCTTATGACCATTGATAGTGTCAACTACGTTTTCAATCACATAACCGTGGTTCGCAGCAGAACCTTTGTATGCACCATAGTCATTGGCTGGATTCGCTTCAGGAAGTTCAGGCATTTCGTAGTCGCGAATGTCGCAGTACTCTACTTCATTCATGTACTGCCCGCCAATCTTCACTGTTCCTTTCTCTGCAACAATCGTCATCGACGATTCGTAGTTCTTGCGATCTACAGCTGTTGAGAAGCTGATTGAACCGAGTCCACCGTTCACAAAATCAAAGCTCACAAAACCTGAATCTTCGAAGTCAGTATTGTGTTGGTGGCGGAAATCACGGAAGCGCGATTGAATGTTATCGATGTCACCGAATAACCAGTACATGATGTCAATGAAGTGCGAGAACTGTGTGAACAGCGTTCCACCGTCAAGCTCAAGATCTCCTTTCCAAGGAATTTTGCCGTAGTTGTTGTCGTCTCGGTTCCAGAAACAGTTGATCTGAACCATGTAAATTTCTCCCAAGACACCTGAATCAACGACTCCTTTGATCCACTCAGAAGGTGGTGAGTAGCGGTTCTGCATGACTCCGAAAACCTGGCGAGACTTGTTCAGTGCTGAGTAAATGATCTTTTCACAATCAGCCTTACTTAAGGCCATTGGCTTCTCGATCACTACGTGCTTCGAATTGTCGAGTGCAACGATGGCGTGCTCAGCGTGCAAACCATTAGGTGTACACACATTCACTACATCGATGTCAGGGTGTGCGTCAAGCATCTCCTGAGGAGTTGCGTAAAATGGGCCTTCCCAAGATACACCGCACTCTTCTTTACCTCGTCTATCGCACATAGCAACGAGCTCTGCAGCGTCGTGACGAAGAACCATTTCTGCGTGGCGCTTTCCAATGTGGCCGGCACCTATTACACCGAATCGAATTTTAGTCATGGAGGAAATTTGGGCAAAGGTAAGGTTTCAGACTGGCACTTAGTTATGTCTTACCGAGCGATTGAAGATCAGGTATCCGAAGTTAAAGACAAAGCTCCATGGAACCTCTTTCTGGGCGTAATAATTCGCTGATAGACTGAGTGGGCCTACCGGACTGTGGTATACAAAACTTGCGGATCCAATGTAAAATGGTTGAACTTCTCGATTGTATATCGGTGTTCCATCAACATCTGACATAATTCTTCCGGATGCGACGAAGCTATATCCTTCCAAACGTAGATCTAGTGACGGCGTGAATTGAGTCACAAACATCAACCCTCCTGCCGCATAGTTGTGGGCACGGAACTGGGGCATGAAGAAGGCCGTGCTTTCTGGTATCGGCTGGAAGCGCTGTGCCGCAATTTGTGAAGCTGTTGTGTTCTGGAATAAAGGTTGAGAGCTTGCCACTCCCTCCAAGGTCATCCCAATCTTTACTGGTCCAAGGTGGGTAAAGTAATTGGTGTACTTGGCTTTAAACATGAACCACTCTCTCCGCGTCTTGATCGTATCGCGATTCGCACTGGTAGAACCAGGAATGGTTTGTTCTTCCCCATTCGTGTACTTCAATTGAAACTTGAGGAAAGTTCCACTGTTGGCGAATTGCTTACGATTCAAGGTCGAACGTTCGTACATCAAGTCATAAATACCAGCGTACATGCGTGTACGGTCTGCTGTATCTGTAGCAAGGAAGCTCGTTGTTTGGTAATAATCGTCACGGATTTCAGCGGCATTCGCCAAGAGGTCAATACGTCCTTTATTTCCAACTGGGATTCTAAAACGTAAGCCAGCATAACGCTCATTGATTACGATAAATGATGGACGAACTTCTTCAAAGAATGTGGCAAAGCTTCGGAAGTAATCCCAACGATTCAAGGTGATATAAGGCTCGATTGAAAACGGAATACGCGTTGGGAAATCAAAACGTGAACTCAAGTGAGCCGAACCATAGAACTTTCCGAAGTAGCTGTTACCATTAATGGTGGTGCTAACTCGTCCGAATAGATTATATCGGACGTTTACGTACCCCATGTTCAGCGGACGAGATGAGAAGTTCCCACCCACAGATAGGAAGATGTCCTTCTCCTTTTGAACATCCATGTTCAAGCGGTAGTAGCCTGTTTGTTCGTTGAAAGTTGCCGTTGGACGAATCGCTTTGATCTTTTCATCAGCATATACACGGAAGTAGGTTTTTTCCAGCTCCTTGATGCCAATTGAACCTTTCTTTCGATTGATGAAACGGCGGACATAACCACGTTCTGAACGTTCCATTCCGCTGATCGTGATTTCATCGAAGACAAGTGGTTTCCACTTGGAGCGGAAAGCTTGGCGCTTCTTTGCGAGTTCCTCTTTTGATGCACGATCGCCTACCATGATAAGGATGCTATCCATTTGTTCCATGGCTGCTCTGTAGCCTTCCGCGATAGCGAGATCAATGTCATCGAAATCAAAAGTACCGACATCCATCTTAGGCTCCACGATGATCATTTGCTCACACAGTGTTTCGAAGTTGGTGTCATAGATCACCATGCTGCGCAGTTGCGAGAACAGATCATCTTCAACCGGTGGCTCTTCGTTTGAACTCACATTGCTTCCAATGATCACATCGGGCAGGAAGTCATCATAAACCACATTCGACGGGAAGTTGTTGTACAAACCTCCGTCGAACAAGAGCTGACCATCTACGCGAATTGGGGAAACATAAAAGGGGTAAGTCATAGAAGCCCGAACGGCAGTACTCAGGTTTCCATTTCGAAAGACTACTTGCTCTTTGTTTACCACGTCTGATGCCACGCATCGGAATGGAATCATCAAGCTGTCAAAATCATAGTGCGCAGCGGCAGAGGCTTGGCCAAAGCCTTCCATGAAGTTGAAATCCAGCAAGGCGGTGTTCACCAGGTTGGTTGGAAGCGTTGGGTTGATCAGGTTTCCCTTGGAGAACTTGAGTGTTCCCATGCCTGCATCGTCATTGTACTCTTTGTAGTAGTACTTCAGTTCTCGATCCACCTCACCCCTTGCCATACGCAGGTATTCATCAGATCGGAGAATAGAATCAATTTCTTGGATGGTATAACCCGAGGCATACATCGCGCCTACGATAGACCCCATGCTGGCTCCAGCGATGTAATTAACTGGGACACCATTTTCTTCTAATGCCTTCAGGAAACCTACGTGAGCTGCGGCCTTTGCCCCTCCTCCACTTAGCACAATACCCACGCGTTGACCATAGCCAATATGGCAGGTCAAAAGAAGCAGAGCTGTGAGAAAGCTGTAAGCTATTGTTCGCATTAGAGCGGTTTCCAGTTAATACAAAGGTGCTATTCTCTAGCCCTAAGTACCACATTATTTGTACTGAATTGTCAAAAGAGTCGTGTGAACGATCAATCAACCAAGAATTCCTTGCGGATATAGTCGGCCGTTAGCATCATTCGTGAACCGTACCAGCTGAACATTTCACCATCCACCAAAGAGACCGTTGAGTTGGGGAATAGTTGCATGAATTCATCCAAATGTTTCTGCTTAAACGGATAGGGTTCGCTGCTCAACATGATCAGGTCAGGCTGTAAATCTTGAAGCTGCTCTATCGTCAGTTCTGGGTAACGCTCTTGGTCTACAGCATTTTCCCAGCCACAAAAATTGAGCATTTCATGAATGAACGTTTTTGGACCCGCGAGCATTTTGGGGTTTTCCCAAATCAAGTAAGCGACTTTGCCTCGGCATCTTCCTTTGATGGATTGAAGCGAAGCTGCAATGTCATCAGCTATGGTCGAAGCTTCTTGGGCTTTACCAACCAATTCTCCGACATCACGAATCATGTGGAAGGCATCCTCCAAGTTCTCTATATCGCTCGTCCAGACTGGATATTGATCTTGAAGATGCAGAATGTCCTCCTTCGTATTCTCTTCCTTGTTCGCAATGATCAAATCAGGCGCTAACTCGGCAATGCGCTGATGGTTGACATTCTTGGTCCCGCCAACGCGAGTGACGCTTCTCCATTTCTCTTCTGGATGGATGCAGAATTTAGTGAGCCCTACTACCTCATGATCCAACCCAAGTGAAAAGAGTAATTCTGTCTGGCTTGGGACAAGTGAAATGATTCGAGTGGGCGCCTTCGGTAACTCAATGACATGTCCTATGTGGTCTGTGAACTGCATCTATCTGCAAGGTTAACCATATAGATCTAACATTTCCTTGAGGTCATCCAAGGTATTCGCTTCATCGGCCTTTTTATCCTCTCGCCAGCGCGCCATGCGCGGGAATCGGAGTGCGATCCCACTTTTATGTCTGGTGGAAGCTCGAATTCCTTCAAAGGCTATTTCGAATACCAATTCGGGCTGCACGCTTCTCACCGGACCAAAACGTTCGAGGGTATTCTTCTTGACAAAGGCGTCTACCCTCGCGAATTCTTTGTCAGTCAACCCGCTGTACGCCTTAGTAAATGGCACTAATTGCTCTCCGTTCCATACGGCGAAGGTGTAGTCTGTGTAGAGGTTGGCCCTTCGTCCATGTCCGCGCATGGCGTAGATGAGCACGGCGTCTATGGTTAGCGGATCTAACTTCCACTTCCACCAATCTCCTCGTTTTCGTCCGATTTTATAGGGTTTATTAGCTCTTTTGAGCATGAGTCCTTCGCTGTGTCTTTCTCTCGCTAACGCTCGGAACGACGCAAGTTCTTCCCAACTCTGCATCTGGATGACTGCTGAGATTAACAGTGTAGGGTCATCTGCTTCTTCAACTACTGATTCCAGTAGCTTTCTTCGCTCAGCTTGAGGTAGATCGCGCACATCCTTCCCTTCGTGTTCGAGAATATCATAGGCGATGAGCTTGACAGGAGCCTCCTTCAGAGTTTTCTTGGAAACTGCTTTCCGACCAATTCGAGTTTGAAGAACGCCAAAAGACATAGGTTTGTCGCCATCATGGCAGATGATTTCACCATCGATGACCGTACCATCTGGAACTGAATCCATGAAGCTCTGAAATTCGGGATACTTATCGGTCACGAGTTCTTCTCCTCTGCTCCAAACGAATATTTCGCCCTTTCTTCGGATGACCTGTCCTCGGATGCCGTCCCATTTATCTTCAACGATCCAGTCTTCAATCGCCCCCAATTCACTCACCTCATCATTTACTGCGTAGGCCAAATAGAATGGGTAAGGTTTACTGGCATCTCCGTCAGGATCCTCTTGAAGAATGAGCTCCTCGAAAGTGGTAGTGTCAGGGGTCCAATTGCCCATCAGGCGATGGGCGAGTACGTTGACATCTTGTCCGGTGTAGTCTGCTAAGGCCTTGGTGAGGTTCTTACTGCTGACACCAATTCTGAATCCTCCGGTAATGAGTTTATTGAAAACGAATCGTCCGTTTTTGTCTAACTGGCGCCAAGACGCTTTGACAAAGCGCTCTTTCTCTTCTTCTTTAGCGCCTGTGATGGCGATGAGGTCTTGAATGGTTTGAGTTAAACTCTTTGATGATTGATCCGTAGCATTTGGAAGAACCAGTGCGATGGTTTCCGCCAAGTCACCTACAATGTGGTAGGTATCTTCAAATAACCAGGTGGCAATGCCTGCTTCTTCCGCAGCCCATTCTCGGAGGAGTGTTGTTTTCACTGGGCGCTTCGGACGACGATGCGTCATCAACGCGATACACCATAGTTTATCTTGATCCGGAACTTCGACGAAGTAGCGTTTTAGTGCTGCCAGGCGTTTGGTTGTCTTGGTCGTGCTATCGAGTTCAGAGATGAGTTCGGCAAATCTTTTCATGTGTTTGCCTCTTTTTCTTCATGTTCCTCGCCGTATTCCGTCTCTACCACACGTGCGTCGTACCCTTGTTCTGAAAGGTATTTGCTGTAGATATCACTATACCCGTGTGTGACGTAGATACGTTCTGCTCCCGTTTCCGCGATAGCGTGATTCAAACCTTCCCAGTCAGCATGATCGCTCAGTACAAACCCCTTATCGGCGTTTCTTCTACGGCGCATTCCTCGCACTTGCATCCAACCACTGGCAATGGCGGTTTCATAAGGTTGAAGTCGTTTCATCCATGGCGTTCCCATTGCTGAAGGAGGTGCAATGATCAGGGCACCCTTGATGTCGCCTGATTTATGTTCTTGCGTAATTCGTGTGGTTTCGGGAAGAATCATCCCGTCAGTGCGGAGCACTTCGTTGGTATTCTCTACAGCACCGTGCGTAAATATTGGACCAATACTTGGATCTACTCCAGCGAGAACACGCTGAGCCTTGCCCAAACTGTAGGCGAAAAGCACGGCATTCTTCTTATTCCGCGCTAGCGAAGACCACCATGCATTCATGTCAGCAAATAGCGATTCATTTGTCTGCCAACGAAAGATGGGCAACCCAAAAGTGCTTTCCGTAATGAACGCATGGCATTTGACCGGTTCAAAAGGAGCACAGGTATGATCACTTTCACCGGTGCGGTAGTCTCCTGAAACGACCCATACCTCTCCTTTGTGTTCCACCCTGATTTGAGAGGAACCAATGATATGTCCAGCGGGATGAAAAGAAACCTTGACACCGTTGATGTTGACTTCTTCTTCATATTCAACACCGCTCACATTGATTTCGCCAAGGCGATGACGCATAACAGGAATGCTTCGGTGATGAGCGAGGTACCGTTTCATGCCCCAGCGAGAATGATCTGCATGGGCGTGGGTAATCAGTGCTTTGTCTACCGGCCTCCAAGGATCAATGAAGAAATCACCCGCTTCGCAATAGATTCCTTGGGCTTTGTATGAAAGTAATCCGGTCATGTGCCTAAGGTAACATCTGTGGCAGTAAGTTGTTTGGTCACCTTGTCAGTTGCTGAATGACATATGACAGGACATGTCAGACTATTTCTGCCAAATTTTCACCATTTCAGCGCTTGAAGCTAATGGCATGCGGATTGAGTAAGAGAGATCGAACAACGAAAATTCGGAACAAACGCAATAACAATGAGTAAAATTATTGGAATCGACCTAGGAACAACCAACTCCTGTGTAGCAGTGATGGAAGGTAATGAGCCAGTGGTCATTGCAAATAGCGAAGGAAAACGCACTACCCCTTCTATGGTAGCCTTCGTTGATGGTGGAGAGCGTAAAGTAGGTGACCCGGCGAAGCGTCAGGCGATCACTAACCCAACGAAGACGATCTTCTCGATTAAGCGTTTCATGGGGCAGTCTTTCGCCGAGACTACGATAGAGACAGGACGAGTTCCTTACGAAGTAGTGAAGGGAGACAACAACACACCTCGTGTTAAGATTGACGATCGCATGTACACTCCACAGGAGATTTCTGCGATCGTTCTACAGAAAATGAAAAAGACAGCGGAAGACTACCTAGGTACTGACGTATCTGAGGCAGTGATTACCGTTCCTGCATACTTCAACGATGCACAGCGCCAAGCGACAGTAGAAGCCGGTGAGATTGCTGGATTGAAAGTAAAACGTATCATCAACGAGCCTACAGCAGCAGCTTTGGCCTACGGTCTTGACAAGAAGACAGTAGATCAGAAGATCGTTGTATTTGACCTTGGTGGAGGTACACACGATGTTTCTATCCTTGAACTAGGAGACGGAGTATTCGAAGTACTATCTACAGACGGAGACACGCACCTCGGTGGTGACGACTTCGACCAGGTGATCATCGATTGGTTGGTACAAGAGTTCAAAGACGAGAATGGAAACCTCGATCTAACTAAAGATCCGATGGCCCTTCAACGTCTAAAAGAAGCAGCTGAGAAAGCGAAGATCGAGTTGTCGAGCACTTCTTCAACTGAGATCAACCTTCCATACATCATGCCAGTTGACGGTGTGCCTAAGCACTTGGTTCGTTCTATGTCTCGTGCAAAGTTCGAGCAGTTGGCTGATTCATTGATCAAGCGTACTATCGAGCCTTGTGAAACAGCATTGAAGAACGCTGGATTGAGCAAGTCAGATATCGACGAAGTCATCTTGGTTGGTGGTTCTACACGTATTCCTTCGGTTCAAGAGGCAGTACAGAAGTACTTCGGAAAAGAGCCTTCAAAAGGAGTAAACCCAGATGAGGTAGTAGCTGTAGGAGCTGCAATCCAAGGGGGTGTATTGACTGGTGAAGTAAAAGACGTTCTTCTTCTTGACGTAACGCCACTTTCATTGGGTATCGAAACAATGGGTGGAGTATTCACGAAATTGATCGACGCAAACACAACCATCCCAACGAAGAAGTCAGAGACCTTCTCTACTGCTTCTGACAATCAACCTTCTGTTGAGATTCACGTGCTTCAAGGAGAACGTTCAATGGCTGCGCACAACCGCACAATCGGACGATTCCACTTGGATGGACTTCCACCAGCACCACGAGGTATCCCTCAGATCGAAGTGACATTCGATATTGATGCGAACGGAATCATCAACGTAAGCGCGAAAGACAAAGCGACAAACAAAGAGCAGAGCATCCGCATCGAGGCATCTTCAGGATTGACTGATGATGAAATTGAACGCATGAAGAATGAAGCGGAAGCGAATGCTGAGTCTGATCGCAAAGCAAAAGAGCAAGCAGATATCATCAACCAAGCTGACAGCTTGATTTTCCAAACGGAGAAGCAGTTGAAAGAGTACGGTGATAAGATCCCTGCAGACAAGAAGCAGCCGATCGAAGATGCGTTGGCGGAGCTGAAAACAGCTTACGAAACGAAAGATCCAGATCAGATCAAGCCTGCCACTGAAAAGCTCAACACTGCATTCCAAGCAGCTAGCCAAGACATGTACAACGCTGCGCAAGCAGACCAAGGACAAGCGCAAGGCGGAGCTGAGGAACCAGCAGCAGACGGAGGAAGCGACGAAGAAGTAACAGACGTCGATTTCGAAGAAGTCAACGACGATAAGTAATCGTCGCACACATAAGAAGAAGTAAGTCCCGCTTTATGCGGGACTTTTTCTTTGTGAATAACTACGGATGTAACTTCTTGAGATTTTTACGTCACAAGGGTAAAAATCACTTAATATTGATTGAGAAACCTTAATCGAAACACTGCAGATATGTTAAAAGAATTCAAGAGTTTTATTAGCAAAGGAAACGTGCTTGATATGGCCGTAGGTCTGATCATGGCAACTTACTTTGGAGCTATTGTGAAGTCGTTCGTGAACGACATCCTTATGCCACCAATTGGCCGGGCAATTGGGAATGTTGACTTCAACGAACTTAAACTTAAAATAGCCGAGAATACAGCTGACGATGGGACCCTAAATGCTGTATACATTAATTGGGGAACCTTTATTAATACTATTATTACTTTCATCATTGTTGCACTCGCCATTTTCCTTGTTATTAAGGCATACAACAACATGCAAAAGAAAGAAGAAGAAGCCCCTGCAGCTCCTCCAGCACCTTCAAACGAAGAAGTGCTTCTTGGAGAGATTCGCGACCTTCTCAAGAAATAAGCGAAAACCCATGGTTTTCGAACCAAAAGGGAATACTTCACGGTATTCCCTTTTTTGTGACGTTTCTGATACAACCCTCCGCAAGTTCTGAACTAAATTGCGCTGCAAATGTTAGCCTCCTGAAATGTGGGAAGAACACAAGTTGAAACGGATAGCACGTATCGGATTAATAGCCATCATGGCTATCTCTGTCCTCTGTATCTGGCTGAGTTCACAACTCGGTTTCGATTACAATTTCGAAAACTTTCTTCCGCACGGAGAACCTGAAACAGAGTTTTTCTTTGAATACCGAAGCTACTTTGAGAACGACAACGACTTTATGATCGTTGGACTCAAGAATGATGAGGGTGTTTTCCAGTCTGACTTCTTAAAACGCGCTGATTCCCTCGCGAGAGAGATTGAAAAAGTAGCGCACATTGACACGGTCATCTCCCCTACGCGTCTTACTGAGGCCTTGCGTGATCCGCTCATAGGAACGGTTTTCCAGAAACCGCTACTTCGAATTGATGACAATGCTATGCTACAAATCGATAGCACGCGCATTTGGGATCGCGGTGAAATGATTGGTACGCTTTTCGCTGAGGACGGAAAGTCGATTGCTTTTCAAATTAAGCATACGCAGTACCTCTCCAAAGAAGCATGTGATACCCTTTCCATCGTCATGCAAGACTTGGTATACAACTCTTCTTTTGACGAAGCCCACGTGGTTGGTCGCGCGATAGGCCAGACTTACTACGTAGGGGTTATGCAGATGGAGGTAGCAATATTTATCTCCCTCGGACTCATTCTCATCATCATTTTCCTTTGGATCTCATTTCGCTCTGCTTGGGGAATTTGGGTGCCTGTGACAGTGGTCATGCTGAGTGTGCTCTGGATCCTCGGGTTCATGAAACTAACCGGCAAATCGATTGACTTGATGTTGATCGTATTACCAACCATCATCTTCGTGGTTGGGATGAGTGATGTTGTACACGTGCTCACGAAATACTATGATGAACTACGCCGAGGCAAACCGAAGATAGAAGCCATCAAAGTGTCGTTCCGTGAGATCGGTATTGCTACTTTCTTGACTTCATTAACTACGGCTATCGGGTTCCTGACCTTGATGACTTCAAGCATTCGTCCGATTGCTCAGTTTGGTCAAACCACTGCTGTTGGTGTGTTCCTTGCCTACATCCTAGCTTATACGCTGCTACCAGCAGTGCTTATTCTATCGAAAGCTCCGAAGCTGAACGACCAGAAAGAGAATAAGATCTTCTGGACACGTCAACTCAGAAAGAGTTTCCGCTGGACTATCAAGCACAAGCTTTCCATCATCATTGGATCGGTGGTGTTGATTGCGATTTCCATCTTCGGAATGAGCCGTATTCAAGTGAACAACTTCATCCTTGAAGACCTCAGAGAAGGTGACGAATTGAAGAAGGAGTTCACCTATTTCGAAGAGAACTTTTCTGGTGCTCGCCCGTTCGAAATGGCGATTTTGTTGGAAGACTCGACAGACATCTTTGATAAGGATGTGCTGAACCAGCTTGACCAGGTAGATACCTTCCTTGAAGAGGTTTATGGCGTTGGAACCGTATTCTCGCCGGCTCGTTTTATCAAGCTAGGTTACCGCCAAATGAACGGTGGAAATATGCGATTCAATGTCATTCCTGATAACCAAGGACAAATTGATCGTCTGGTCACGCTAGCAAGTAGATATGATAAAGACAGTCTGATGTCGTTGTATGTCAATCAAGAGGCAGGTGTGGCTAGAATCAGCGGAAAGGTTGGTGACTTAGGTGCGAAACACTTCGAGGCACGCAATGCTGAACTCGAGCAGTTCTTAGCTTCCGAAATACCTAACGCTCCGTTCGAATTGCGCGTGACAGGAACACCGATGTTGATCGACATGAACAACCGCACACTGGCTGTGGATATGACAGGCGGACTTATCATCGCTTTCCTTGTGGTGGCGTTGATTGTGGGCTTGATGTTCCGAAATGTCAAGATGGTCTTAATTTGCTTGATCCCGAACTTCCTTCCTCTCTTGCTCATCGCGGCCTTTATGGGCTTTAACGGGATTGACTTGAAAGTTTCTACCTCAATCATCTTCACCATCGCCTTTGGTATCGCCGTCGACGATACCATACACTTCATGTCGAAATTCAGGCTGGAGTTATCTAAAGGAAGAACTGTTGGATACGCATTGAAGCGCACTTACCTTGATACAGGTAAGGCAATCATCGTAACCAGTATCATCCTTTGTGGTGGGTTCATGACATTGATTCTGTCTGACTTTCTTGGAACATTCTATATCGGACTCATGGTGAGTATGACGCTTGTCTTTGCTGTCTTTGCTGACTTGTTGTTGCTCCCGGTATTGATCATGTACTTTTTCAAGCAAAAGCCAGCAGCGATTCAGGCAGAATCGACCCGTTGATTTTATTCACGACTTGTCGCAATGACAGTGCTTTTTCCGTACTTCGTATTCCTTTCCATCAATGACTATGGCAAGAGTTAGACCTTTCAAAGCATTTCGTCCTACGCCGAACAAAGTGCACCTTGTAGCATCGCGTAGTTATGTGACCTATTCCGAGTGGCAGCTTCGCGATAAGCTCGAGAATAATCCGTTCACTTTCATCCATATCATCAATCCAGATTATAACGAAGAACAGCCATCTGAACCGGCCTCTCAAGAACGTTTTCAGAAAGTGCGTCAGCGTTATGAGGAGTTTATTGATGAAGAGTTTTTCGTTCAAGACGACCAACCGTCTTACTATATCTACCGCCAGAGTAAGCACGATTTAGATTGCATCGGAGTGATCTCCGTTGTTCACGCTGACGATTACCGCAACGGCACCATTAAGATTCACGAACCAACCCTTTCCGCTCGTGAAGAGCTCTTTGCGAATTACTTGGACGCTACAAGCTTTAATGCTGAGCCAACCTTGATGAGTCATGAAGATCTTCCTGAGGTCAACGCCTTCTATCAAGAGGTAATGCAACGACCTTGCGAGTATGATTACATGACCACTGACCGTGTTGAACATCAGTTCTGGTTGATTGATGACCCGAAAGAAGTGACTTTCTTGACAGACGCGTTTTCTAGAATTGAATCGCTCTACATTGCTGATGGGCATCACCGCAGCGCTTCTGCTGTTCTTTTGGCTGAACGCCGAAGAGCTCAGGCTTCAACAGAAGATGAACTCGGAAGTGATTACTTCATGAGCTACATGATTCCTGCTTCAGCTTTGGTCATTCATGGATATCACCGATTGGTACGTGATTTAAATGGCCTGCAGCCTGAAGAATTCGTGAGTGCCATTTCCGCGCTAACGAAAGTCACACCACTTGAGGAAAAAGAGCAACTACCAAAAGTTGGAACCATCGACATGTACGTTCATGAACGTTGGTACCGACTTGATTTCTCAGACCAGATAGACCTATCAACCCCTGACAGCGCCTGGTTAACCTCACATATCTTTAAGCCAATTTTAGGCATTGGAGACCTACGCAGCGATTCGAGAATCGCTTTCGAACCAGAAACTTCTGGGATTGAGACGTTGGCATCAATGGTCGATGATGGAAGATTCGCTTGTGCATTCATCCTCCACCCTGTTCCGTTCGATCAATTGAAGATGGTGTCAGATCTGAATCAATGCATGCCTCCAAAAAGCACATGGATCGAACCAAAATTACGCAGCGGACTTACTATTTACGATTTCTCAGACCAAAATTCATGACAGCAGTAGCCAAGGATATTCAATCGAACCTAACTCAGATTAAAGACAGTTTGCCTGAGCATGTGACCTTGGTCGCGGTTTCAAAGACTCATCCCGTTGACGCAATTGAGGCGGCTTATGCCACGGGTCAGCGCATTTTCGGTGAGAACAAGGTGCAAGACATGGTGGCCAAATATGAGACCATGGCGAAGGATATTCAGTGGCATCTCATCGGACACCTGCAGACGAATAAGGTGAAGTACATCGCCCCTTTCGTATCCATGATTCACGCGGTAGATAGTGAGAAGCTTCTTTCCGAGATTAACAAACGCGCAAAGGCCAACGACCGAGTGATTGATGTGCTTCTTCAACTGCACATTGCTCAGGAATCTACCAAGTTCGGAATGAACGATGATGAACTGAATCAGCTACTTGAAGTGATTTCTACTTATGAAAACGTGCGCGTTCGAGGGTTGATGGGGATGGCAACCTTCACGGATGATGAGTCTCAGGTGGCTCAAGAATTCCAAAGTTTGAAAGTGCGGTTTGATGCGGTTCAAGCGAAAGGTCTGGCGAGCTTGACTCAATTTGACACCTTGTCTATGGGTATGAGTGGTGATTATTCTATCGCTATCGCGGAAGGAAGTACGATGGTCAGAGTGGGTTCTAGCATATTTGGTCAACGTCATTACGGGTGAACGATCGCTATCTCAAAATATACCTCGTCTTACTCCCGATTGTTGTGGGGGTGTCATACTACATCACAGGACGAATTCGTCTCCGAGCGCAGCAACTCGCTGAAAACGACATGGAGGTGAAAACAGATGCAACAGGACTGATCTATTCCCTGGTCATTGCCGCGGCATTCTCTATTCTATATTGGATTGTGGTGAAGGACCTCACCAAGAAACAGAGCTAAGCGGGATCCACATCAGGAACAAAACGGATCGCTCTTTTTTCTTTGTCTTGACGGAAGTTGTCAATGGTGTCTTGCAGCACTTTTTTGAATTGTGCCGGTGAGGCTGTGCGTTCCACCTTCAGCAAGATATTCTGATGGTACTGATTATTGATACGTGCCACATAAGGAGCCTCCGGCCCCACGACACGATCGCCGAGATGCTGTCGCAGCTGTGCTGCCAACTCGTGCGCTGAAGCACGTAAAAAGCCCTCGTTTCGATGGCGCATATTTAGCTTGATCAATCTTGTATGCGGAGGATACTTGTATTCCTTGCGTTCGATCACTTCCCTGCGATACATCGCATCATAATCGTTGTCGATCACTTGATGAATCACCCAGTGTTCCGGATCATAGGTTTGGATGATCACCTTTCCGCGCTTGTGCTTTCGGCCGGCACGTCCTGCTACCTGCGTCATCAACTGGAAGGCGCGTTCATAGGCTCTGAAGTCTGGGAACTTGAGCATTTGATCAGCGTTCAAAACGCCTACTAACGAGACGCGCTCGAAGTCAAGCCCCTTCGTCACCATCTGTGTCCCCACGAGAATATCAATCTCATGCTGATCAAAGCTTCTAAGGATGTTCTGATAAGCGTTCTTGCTTCGAGTGGTGTCCAAGTCCATTCTGGCTACACGAGCCTCAGGAAAGAGCTCTTTTAAGTCTTCTTCGATCTTCTCGGTTCCAAAACCAACGCTTCGGAGGTCATGGCTTCCGCATGCTTGACATTTGAGGGGCGGGCTTGAGGTGTAACCGCAGTAATGGCAATTGAGGTGATGAACGTGTTTGTGGTAAGTCAAACTCACATCACATCGATCACACTCTGGAACCCAACCACAAGTATGACACTGCCAAAACGGAGAGTACCCTCGTCGGTTTTGGAAGAGAATGATTTGTTCGTCGCGTTCCAATGCTTCCTTCATTTCTTCTAGGAGGAATGAAGTGAAATGAGACTTCATGGTTTTACGCTGAAGCTCTTTGCGAATATTCGCTGTCAGGATCTCTGGTAAGACCACACCACCAAATCTGTGCTTCATCTCCACCAAGCCATATCGACCCTCTGTAGTATTGAAGTAGCTTTCAATGGAAGGTGTCGCGCTTCCAAGGAGCACTTTTGCTTTGTGAAGCATCCCTAGCACCACCCCGGCATCTCGTCCGTTGTAACGCGGCGCTGGATCGTATTGCTTGAAGCTACTTTCATGTTCTTCATCCACGATGACCAAGCCCAATTTCCTAAAAGGCAAAAACACCGAAGAACGTGCCCCCATGATAATGGAGTAGCTGTTCGCTTCCCCAGACATGGTTCTCTTCCAGGTCTCAGCTCTTTCTTGTTGATTGAACTTGGAGTGGAAGACGCCGATTTGGTCACCGAAGTATTTTTGCAGTCGTTGAATCAGTTGCGTTGTCAACGCAATCTCAGGTAAGAGATAGAGCACCTGTTCTCCGCGTGCTATGCACTCTTCAATAAGCTTTACGTAAACCTCTGTTTTACCTGAACCGGTAACACCATGGAGCAAGACTACATCCTTGTCTTCGTAGTGATCTTTGATCTCTTGAAGTGCTCGTTGCTGATCTTCAGAAAGGTCCTTAATCTCTTGGTGTTCTCCTTTGAACGGACCAATTCGATCGATTTCGACGGTCTCGGTAACGAAAACCTCCTTTTCAATGAGCTTCTTGGCTACCGTTGAATCAGCACCAGCCATTTTCTGCAAGGCCACCTTGCCAATCGAATGACCTTGTGTTTCTCGTTCTCTGAGGTAACAAAGCAAAAGCTCTGACTGCTTTCTTGCTCGCTTTTCGAGCTGATCAAACACCTCACTCAATAAGTCTTCATTCTCAAGTCGTGGGTGTAAGGAAAGGCGTTCCTCTGTCTTCGGTTTATAGCGATGCTTTAGTTCTTCTTCTGTGGTTGCAAAACCTTTTTCAATCAATGATTTGATGATGGGCTGAACCGTCTTAATCTCCAAGATCTCAGCGACCTCGGCGATTTCTAACACCTTGCGAAGCTCGAGGGCCTCCATCAATAAGAACTCTCGATCGGTCAGTGAACTAGCATCCAACTCCTCGATATCTGGGTGAGCAACAATCTTGGTCTCACTAGCTAGCTTCAAGCTTGAAGGTAGTGCTGAACCAAGTACTTCACCCAAGGTACACATGTAGTATTCCGCCATCCATTCCCACAGACGCATCTGCTTCTTGGTCACAATCGGTACTTCATCGAGCAGCGACTCGATGTACTTGGCTTCATATGCTTGCGGGGGTTGATCGTGTACACGATGAACCACTGCAGTGTACAGTTTTGACCTACCGAGTTGGACCACCACTCGTTGACCGAATTGGACGTACCCCTCTAGTTCTCTAGGTACGCGGTACGTGAGAAGATTAGGGATCGCAATCGGAATTACGACATCGATGAAGGTAGCGAGTCCTGACATAATCGAACTTCGAAATTACACCAGATTTCATGCATTACCCAAGGTGTGGATAAAAGCTCATCACAATTGGTGCAAAGAAAAAGGCCCCGCAATCTGCGAGGCCTTTATTAGATATGTTTTTCATCCTTATTTCTGGATGACAAGCTTCGTTACATCAGCGTGCATTTGAGAGTAAGCTCTCACTGTGTAAACGCCGTTGTATAGGTTGTTTGTATTGACAATCGTTCTGAAAGTCTGACCTCTTGAAAGGTCACCTTCGAAGATCACGTCAACTACCTTACCGTTCAGATCCACCAACTCGATGCGAACTGGCGTTCCTTTGTAAGCCATGACTTCAACACGAGCGTAGCTTTCTGCTGGGTTTGGAGAAAGACGAACAATCTCGAAATCACCGCGCTCAGCTGCCATCTCTTCGAAGTCTAGATCAACCAATGGGTTGTCATCGCTCAAGTCATCGAATGAGATCATTTGCGTGAAGCAAGTCTCATTTCCAGAACAATCAGTAACACACCAAGTGCGCTCTACAGAGTATTGAGGACAACAATCGTGATCGAAGGCAAAGTCACCTGAACCGTACACTTCATCTCCGTTGAATTCTCCACTGTAAGTGAACCATCCTCCGGATCCGTAGTTCTCGTTCACGTTGTTTGCAGCAACACCTACTTGGTAACCGTAGTATAGGTTGCTAGGTGCGTGATCCAAGTTGAGCGTTGCTCCTTCGTAATCACCCCACCCGGTGAGTGTCGCTCCTTCAGACATGATGTAGTACATCCAATCAAGGAAGTTATCTCCTGCGATGTCACAATCATCTTTGTATCCAGTTGGGAAGCCTTGGGTAGACCACTCTGTCCACGGCATGCCATTTTCGAAGGCTACGTTAATCTCCCATCCTGCATCAGGATTGTCATTACAGAATACAGAACCTGTAAGTGTTGCTGTACCATCAGGGTATTCAACCCAGTTCGCTTCGATTGTGTTGTACAATGCAGCTTCTTCTCCTCCGAAGTTGAATAGTACCAAGCTCCAAGGATCAGTTCCACCACACGTTTCACCTTCGAAGTAAGCTTCTGGCGTTGTGGCTACACAGTCTGCTGAACTTCCTTCTGCAGGAAGGTCTCCAATGATCTCTTCAGTGAAGATCACTTCAAGATCATTGTCACAGTTGTCAGTTGCTGTTACATCTGCAGGTGCAGGTACATCATCCTCACAATCGATCACTAGGTTCTCTTCTGGAAGATCATTGAGTGCAGGAGCAGTTGTATCGTTGATTGTGATTGAGTAGCTCACTTGAGTTGTGTTTCCACAAGCATCAGTTGCCGTGCAAGTGCGGATGATCACACCGTTACCACAATCGTCAAGGTCACTTACTTCATTACAAACTACTTCTGCATCTCCACAGTTATCCGTAGCTGCCAATGTCATCATGTCCGGCACATCACTCAGACATTCAACTGTCATGCTTGATGGTACGTTCGTGAATTCAGGAGCAGTTGTATCAACTACTGTGATTGTTTGTGTGGCAGTGCTTGCGTTTCCACACTCATCAGTTGCAGTGTAAGTGCGAACCATCGTGTATTCATTTCCACAATCACCGTCGATAATCTCTGGCGATACATCAATTGTCACTTCACCACAGTTGTCTTCCGCGCTAGCGAAAGGAGCAGGAAGCTCTTCATCACACTCAACAGTAACATCTTCCGCTACTTCAGTGAATACAGGTGCAGTCGTATCAACTACTGTGATTGTCTGAGTATCTACAGAAACGTTACCACAATCATCTGTTGCAGTGTACGTGCGAACCATCGTGTACTCTTGCGGACAATCACCATCGAACATTTCAGAAGTGATGTCAACCATTACGTCTTCATCACAGTTGTCAGATACCTCGAATGATGGATCAGGGATGATCGCTGTGCACTCGATAGTTAGATCATCTCCTGCTTCAATAGAAGGAGCTGTTGTATCTGTTACCGTAATAACTTGAGAAACAGTTGTTTCATTATCACAGTGATCAATAGCAGTCCAAGTGCGAATGATCTGGTAGAAACAATCAAGTTCTTCCGTTACTTCGTTGTAAGTGATTTCCAAGTCATCATCACAGTTATCAGTGAAGGTTGGCTCACTGAGGATGATCTCTTCATCACATTCAAACGTGGTATCTACAGGAACGTTTTCAGCTTCTGGAGCAACTTCATCAACAAGGCTGATAATTTGCTGAGCATAAGCTTCATTCCCACACTCATCTACTGCAACGTAGTCGCGAATCATACTTCCAGCGCATCCACCTGAGATCATAAATTCCGTGTAAGTGACTGTTACTTCACCACAGTTGTCTGTTGCCGTGATCGTCATTACATCTACTTCATCACAAGGAACGTCTACTTGGATTGGGTACTCATCGAATACCGGTGCAGTGGTATCAACCACGTTGATTGTCTGTGTTGCTGTACTTGCGTTACCACACTCATCTTCTGCAGTGAACGTACGTGTGATTGTGTACTCCTGTGGACAGTTACCATCAGCAACGTCGTC